>NZ_JAULBC010000034.1:0-512 GCF_041060425.1 Danxiaibacter flavus | reverse complement strand
ACTCCGTTGCCATGCCAGATATTCAGGAGCCTCTGCTCCATAGCCAGGAAGGCTTTCTGGTTTAGGCAATCACCGTTTAGCAACATTGATAACATAGCTTAATAAATTGTCGGATACGATCTCCACCCTTTTCTGCTTATTGCAGTTGCGCTATACAAAATCCATGCTCTCGAATCTGATCGGCGGATAAGAGAGTTGTACAGGTATGACGGCTTTAGATACCATACGTCATAGGCGCGAGGACTCCCGCTCGGGCTATCGTTCAATCAGTTTGGATTTTATCCTCATGTTTATTGTTTCATCTTTGTAATCAGTCGCAAACCGGGTATCTGATTTGACTCATACATTTTCTGGCGTGCTGTTGTCACTAATATTGGTTTCCCGCATAGCTAAACCAGATGATGACAGGCCTTGTGGATCTGACCTGATTCTTGCTAAAGAATATTTATCAAATTGCCTTTACGGTCGCACCGAGCATTTCGCGCAAATGCTTTATTTTTTCTCCGAGGTGT
>NZ_JAULBC010000033.1:0-522 GCF_041060425.1 Danxiaibacter flavus | reverse complement strand
AGGAAGACAATTGATTTTTTTGATAAACAGGAGAATGAAATAAAACAGGAGATTGATGTGCTGGTAAAAAAAGATCAGGAAGTAAGTGAAGCTGTTGCTTTGTTAAGTAGCATCAAAGGAATTGGAGAATTAACCGCAGTTACAGTTTTGGCAGAAACGAATGGTTTTGATCTGATACGGAACTCTAAGCAATTGGCCAGCTATGCAGGCTATGACGTAAAAGAAAAAGAATCCGGTACATCAGTAAAGGGAAAGCCTAAAATATCAAAACGGGGCAACAAGCATTTGCGCAAAGCTATGCATCTGCCAACATTTTCAGTAATCAATAATGATCCCAGATATAAAGCTATTTATGCCAGACTGATATCCAAACATGGCATTAAAATGAAAGCAGCAATAGCGGTGCAAAGGAAACTATTGGAGTTGCTGTATACCTTATTCAAAACAAAAAACAAGTATGACCCGGATTATCTCTCAAAACAAGAGATATTAATCAACGACTAAACAACACATTAAATCAAG
>NZ_JAULBC010000032.1:0-546 GCF_041060425.1 Danxiaibacter flavus | reverse complement strand
GACGCAGTTACTAAAATTGTTTGCTATTAGTCACTAGTACTGCTTCAATCTCTTTCGTTATGAGCAGTCATCGTCATGTCGACGACAGGAGACATCTCCCAATGTTAAACAAGTCTGAGTTTTATAATTCAGTACAAAATTTAACAGCATCCTGTTCGGGAGACTTCTCCTGCGTCGAGGTGACGATGCGGCCTCAGTCTTCACCATTATGTTTAACTTGCTATTAGCGCTGCTTCATTTTCTTTTGCTGATGAGAACTCATCGTCATGTCGACGACAGGAGACATCTCCCAATGTTAAACAAGTCTGAGTTTTATAGTTCTTTATAAAAATCAACGGCATCATGCTCGGGAGACCTCTCCTGCGTCGAGGTGACGATGCGGCCTCAGTCTTTACCGTTATGTTTAACTTGCTATTAGCGCTGCTTCAATTTCTTTTGCTGATGAGCAGTCATCGTCATGTCGACGACAGGAGACATCTCCCAATGTTAAACAAGTCTGAGTTTTATAGTTCTTTATAAAAATCAACGGCATCATGCTCGGGAGAC
>NZ_JAULBC010000031.1:0-566 GCF_041060425.1 Danxiaibacter flavus | reverse complement strand
TGTCAGAAGTTGGTCTGAACCTTCACATACAGGTGTCATCGCAATAGTGGGTACAACAGGCATTGGATTGATCGCAACATCTACTGCGGCTGATTGGGAGGTACAGGTATTTAAGGTTGCAGATACACTATAGCTACCATTTGATGCTACTGTTGCGGCTTTGATTGTAGCTTTATCATTATTTACTACCAGCGGTGTTGGTCCTGACCAGTTATAGGTTACACCGGCTGTTGAACTTGTTGCTGTCAGAAGTTGGTCTGAACCTTCACATACTGGCGTCATCGCAATAGTGGGCACTACAGGCATTGGGTTGATCGCAACATCTATTGCAGCTGATTGAGAGGTACAGGTATTTAAAGTCGCTGATACACTGTAGCTACCATTTGATGCTACTGTTGCTGCTTTAATTGTGGCCTCATTATTATTTACTACCAGCGGTTTGGGGCCTGACCAGTTATAAGTTACACCGGCTGTTGAACTTGTTGCGGTTAGTAGTTGATCTGAACCTTCACATACAGGTGTCATTGCAATAGTGGGCACAACAGGCATTGGATTGATCGCAACAT
>NZ_JAULBC010000030.1:0-578 GCF_041060425.1 Danxiaibacter flavus | reverse complement strand
GATCAATCCAATGCCTGTTGTGCCCACTATTGCGATGATCCCTGTGTGCGAAGGTTCAGATCAACTTTTGACAGCAACAAGTTCAACAGCCGGTGTAACTTATAACTGGTCAGGACCAACACCGCTGGTCGTAAATAATAATGAAGCCACAATTAAAGCAGCGACAGTAGCATCAAATGGTAGCTACAGTGTATCTGCAACCTTAAATACCTGTACATCTCAATCTGCTACAGTAAATGTCGCGATCAATCGAATGCCTGTTGTGCCCACTATTGCAATGACACCTGTATGTGAAGGTTCAGATCAACTACTAACCGCAACAAGTTCAACAGCCGGTGTAACCTATAACTGGTCAGGACCAACACCGCTGGTAGTAAATAATGATAAAGCTACAATCAAAGCCGCAACCGTAGCATCAAATGGCAGCTATAGTGTATCTGCAACCTTAAATACCTGTACCTCTAAATCTGCTACAGTAAATGTTGCGATCAATCCAATGCCTGTTGTGCCCACTATTGCAATGACACCTGTATGTGAAGGTTCAGATCAACTACTAACCGCAACAAGTTCAACAGCCG
>NZ_JAULBC010000029.1:0-585 GCF_041060425.1 Danxiaibacter flavus | reverse complement strand
AGCGGTGTTGGTCCTGACCAGTTATAGGTTACACCGGCTGTGGTACTTGTTGCTGTCAGAAGTTGGTCTGAACCTTCACATACAGGTGTCATCGCAATAGTGGGTACAACAGGCATTGGATTGATCGCAACATCTACTGCGGCTGATTGGGATGTACAGGTATTTAAGGTTGCTGATACACTGTAGCTGCCATTTGATGCTGCAGTTGCTGCTTTAATTGTGGCTTTATCATTATTTACGACCAGCGGTGTTGGTCCTGACCAGTTATACGTTACACCGGCTGTGGTACTTGTTGCGGTTAGTAGTTGGTCTGAACCTTCACATACAGGTGTCATCGCAATAGTGGGCACAACAGGCATAGGATTGATCGCAACATTTACTGTAGCAGATTTAGAGGTACAGGTATTTAATGTTGCTGATACACTATAGCTACCATTTGATGCTATAGTTGCTGCTTTAATTGTGGCCTCATTATTATTTACGACTAGCGGTGTTGGTCCTGACCAGTTATAGGTTACACCGGCTGTGGTACTTGTTGCTGTCAGAAGTTGGTCTGAACCTTCACATACAGGTGTCATCGCAATA
>NZ_JAULBC010000028.1:0-595 GCF_041060425.1 Danxiaibacter flavus | reverse complement strand
TCAATGTCGTTGAAATAAGAACTAAAGTTGTTTATAATTCATGGAAGGCGGCCTTTTAAGCCGCTTTTTTCGATCGAATCTTCTATTCGGCCTTATGATATCACAGGTTTTAGCTAAGATATCATCTATGGCGGCAAGAGGAACATAAAACAGTCGTTTTAAAAACATGCCAAGCCATGTTTCTTTAATTATTGACAATGCATTGGTACGATTAATCTGTTTGGCATACTTGTTAACACCAGCATTATGCTCCGCCTTTACCTTTTGATTTATTGGGAAAGATAAAATAGCGCACATGGTTATCATAAATATTTTTGCATAAAAATCCTGTTTGACCGCCTGTGCCGATTTGCCGGAAAAAACTTCTAAAGATGCCCGACATTTTAAAAGTTTATAGTCTTCTTCTACCCGCCAACGGTAATGATATAGTTCTTTAAAGCATTTGTATTCATACTGAATAGTATCTGTCAATGAAGTGCATAATACTTCTTTAGAGCCATCGGGAAAGTCTATTATCACTATACGGCAGCTGACATCATTGGCTGGTATTCCTTTCAATTCCATTTGTTTGCGATATTGGGCTGGCAGCTTAAAT
>NZ_JAULBC010000027.1:0-659 GCF_041060425.1 Danxiaibacter flavus | reverse complement strand
GACCGCCCTAAACAGGCTGACTTTTGCCGCCTTGGAACAACAAAATTATAAAAACTTAACTAAAATCTTACTTGGTAATTAACACAGAATCTCAGTGGCCAATTCCTCGCAGTCATTTTCAACTATCACCTGTAAATTCAATGTCGTTTAGTTAAGAGTTGACAGTATGAAACGCGTATAAAGTATCGCAATCAGATCTATATTCGGGAGACCTCTCCTGTCGTCGATATGACGATGTAGTTCCAGACTTGCACATTATTATATACTTATTGCACGTGCTGTTGTGATTACTTTTTCTGTTAAGCCAGAGTCGTCATGTCAACCAGGTAATTTGGTTAACCACCATAAAAAAAAATAACAGTATGCCTGGCGTCGATAGCCCGTAGGGCTTATAGCTCAATAGAAAAGCCAATAATTTATGTTCCTCTTGTCCGTAGGACATTAACGCTTTCATTGGTTTAAGCCCTAACGGGCTATAAGACGCTCGATTCGATCCTTTCTATTGAGCTTAATTCCCTACGGGAAAAATTAAACCCTTTTTGTATTTTCTGTGCTTCTGTGCCTCCTATGTTTGCCATATACAAAAAACAGGATTTTCAAAGTTGTTTAATATACCAATAGATTTGATGCCCAAAAGTGAAAAAGGGTGAGAGTAAATT
>NZ_JAULBC010000026.1:206-717 GCF_041060425.1 Danxiaibacter flavus | reverse complement strand
GATCAGCCGTGACAGTGTAAGCAACTGGCTGGTGATTAACAATGACTTCAGGGACAGTATCGTTCAGATAGTGAGAGACAGTACCACAAAATGGTATGTCGATAATAAAACGATCCAGGACAGTGTGTTTATGACGGTGAAGGCCAAAGGTGATTCATTGGCGAGTGACAAGTTTATAGATGTGTTGGCGAGAGACGGTGTGACCAAAGTAGGCGACAGCACTTTATTGAAATATGCCAGGTTGAAACTGAACATGCCTGCCATCGCAGACAGCATCACCAATACGCAAGTATTCCGGGACAGTGTGACACGGATCAGCCGTGACAGTGTAAGCAACTGGCTGGTGATTAACAATGACTTCAGGGATAGTATCGTTCAGATAGTGAGAGACAGTACCACAAAATGGTATGTTGATAATAAAACGATCCAGGACAGTGTGTTTATGACGGTGAAGGCCAAAGGTGATTCATTGGCGAGTGACAAGTTTATAGATGTGTTGGCGAGAGACGGT
>NZ_JAULBC010000026.1:0-106 GCF_041060425.1 Danxiaibacter flavus | reverse complement strand
AGACAGCATCACCAATACGCAAGTATTCCGGGACAGTGTGACACGGATCAGCCGTGACAGTGTAAGCAACTGGCTGGTGATTAACAATGACTTCAGGGACAGTATC
>NZ_JAULBC010000025.1:0-827 GCF_041060425.1 Danxiaibacter flavus | reverse complement strand
TTGATTTCAATAAATTAGCGGCTCAAAAAATACTACTAAGATTATAGGGTAGCCACACTTAAAAATATAAACACACTGATTGACGATGAGCAATTTATCAACCGTAACCGAAACGGCGAACGAGAATTTGTTCGAAATTGCAAACTGACTTTCAAAAATTTAATAGTACTGTTGAGTAAAGGATTAACACGCTCTTTGCAAAGGGAGTTGAACAGTTTTTTCGCTGAAGTCCAGGAAGCGGATTATAGTGTTTTTGAGGTCACTAAAAGTGCATTGACACATGCAAGAAGAAAATTAAAGCCGGAAGCTTTCAAGGAGCTTAACCAGGAAGCACTGCGAACTTTTTACGAAGAGGCGCCATGGCTTAACTGGCGGGGTCACAGGCTTCTAGCTTGCGATGGCAGTACCATGGTATTACCGAGGCACCCTACAACAGAGGAGGAATTTGGGGTTCATGAGTTTGGCAGCAAGGCTGATTCCGAGAATTGTATAGCCAGGATATCATTGCTTTATGATGTGTTGAATCTCACGACACTGGATTCTCAGCTAGGGAAATATATAACTTCGGAGCGAGAATTACTGGAAAACCATTTAGCACAGACTACTTTTAAGAATCAGGATCTCCTTTTATTGGATCGCGGTTACGCCGGTATAGCATTGATGCATGAACTACAACAAAAGGGAGTTGACTTCTGCATGCGACTGACGGACAACTGGTGGAAAGCCATTCGGGAGATGATTGAAAAAGGCGAAAAGGACAAGCTGGTTACATTTAAGCTGCCAGCCCAATATCGCAAACAAATGGAATTGAAAGGAATACCAGCCAA
>NZ_JAULBC010000024.1:0-862 GCF_041060425.1 Danxiaibacter flavus | reverse complement strand
GAACTGCTCTTGCCTTGCAGTATAGCCGGGACTCCATGGCTCAGGCTGGTTAACAGTTCTTCCAGGTCTTCCAATAATATTCTCCATGACACGCCGTCTACAACAAGATGGTGAATGATGATCAGCAACCTGTTGGCCGGTGCTGATGCAGGCATTTTAATCCATACCACCCTGACCAGTTCGCCCTTTTCTATGTCCAGGCTTCGCTGGTAATGGTTGGCACGTTCATCTATTGCTGAACCTAGTAAATCACCGGCTACGTCCTGCAGATCTTCGGTCTGTAGTTCTGCACCACCATCTCCATAAGTCTGTTGCCATTGACCTTGTTCATAACTATACCTAAAACGCAAAGCATCATGATGCCGCATCAATTGAGTTACCGCTGCCTGCAATGTAACTTCTGATATCGCTTTGTCGATGGTTAATAAAACACTTTGGTTAAAATGGGACAGGTTTACCTGCTGATGATCAAAATACCATTGTTGTATGGGCAACAGCCCGCAGACTCCTTCTAAATAACCCTGATCGCCGTATACAACCGCTGCAGCCTGATCCGCCAGGGCCTCAGCTATACCCGCTATGGTCTGGTGAATAAATATATCTTTCGGCTGTAATGTTAAGCCTGCTTTGCCTGCCCGGCTTACCAACTGTATGGTTAGTATCGAGTCTCCGCCCAGCTCAAAGAAATTATCATGGATGCTGATCTTTTCAATGCCCAGCAGTTCCTGCCAGATCGCTGCCAGTTGCTCTTCCGCTTCATTGCGCGGTGCTACATACTGACCGATCAACTGCAGCGTTCCGTCTGCTACAGGCAATGCCTTTTTATCCACCTTCCCATTCGGTGTCAGCGGCAAACTATCCA
>NZ_JAULBC010000023.1:500-894 GCF_041060425.1 Danxiaibacter flavus | reverse complement strand
CGGCTGTTGAACTTGTTGCGGTTAGTAGTTGATCTGAACCTTCACATACAGGTGTCATTGCAATAGTGGGCACAACAGGCATTGGATTGATCGCAACATCTACTGCGGCAGATTGGGATGTACAGGTATTTAATGTTGCTGATACACTGTAGCTGCCATTTGATGCTACTGTTGCTGCTTTAATTGTGGCCTCATTATTATTTACGACCAGCGGTGTTGGTCCTGACCAGTTATAGGTTACACCGGCTGTTGTACTTGTTGCTGTCAGAAGTTGGTCTGAACCTTCGCAGACAGTTGTCATCGCAATAGTGGGCACTACAGGCATTGGATTGATCGCAACATCTATTGCAGCTGATTGGGAGGTACAGGTATTTAAGGTCGCTGATACACTATA
>NZ_JAULBC010000023.1:0-400 GCF_041060425.1 Danxiaibacter flavus | reverse complement strand
GCTGCCATTTGATGCTACTGTTGCCGCCTTGATTGTAGCTTTATCATTATTTACGACCAGCGGTGTTGGTCCTGACCAGTTATAGGTTACACCGGCTGTTGTACTTGTTGCGGTTAGTAGTTGATCTGAACCTTCGCAGACAGGTGTCATCGCAATAGTGGGCACTACAGGCATTGGATTGATCGCAACATCTATTGCAGCTGATTGGGAGGTACAGGTATTTAAGGTCGCTGATACACTATAGCTGCCATTTGATGCTACTGTTGCCGCCTTGATTGTAGCTTTATCATTATTTACGACCAGCGGTGTTGGTCCTGACCAGTTATAGGTTACACCGGCTGTGGTACTTGTTGCTGTCAGAAGTTGGTCTGAACCTTCACATACAGGTGTCATCGCAATA
>NZ_JAULBC010000022.1:0-953 GCF_041060425.1 Danxiaibacter flavus | reverse complement strand
GCTCTGGCGCGTGTGTTCCGCAGGATCACACGTGTCTATTAATTCCAAGCCGATTGCATCGGCGATATGGAGACAACATATAATTAAAAATCATCGTCATCCGGACCGAAGCGAAGTTTTTGAACCATATGAGGCATATAAGTAAGGAGTTGGCCGCGCCAACGTTTCATAGTAAACAACTTATAAAGCTTAAAGCAGACCGAAGCGAAGTTTTTTAAACCATATAAGACATATAAGAGCACATAAGCATTTTGCCTGCGATAATAATTGCACTTAAATGATTTTACATTTACTTAGCCAAACCGGACTTTCACCATTGACTATTCACTAGTTGTATAGAAGGGAGTATAAGAAGTTACGTCCGAGAATAATAATAACCAGAGCTGCACACATTTACTCAACCGGTGCACCTTTCACCATTGACCATTCACTATTCACTCGACTTATAGAAGGACATTTAAAAGATGCTTCGCATTTGGACCTCGACGATCTTCAATCATAGAACTAATTATCATCTCTGGCTCTGGCAGCTCTGGCGCGTGTGTTCCGCAGGATCACACGTGTCTATTAATTCCAAGCCGATTGCATCGGCGATATGGAGACAACATATAATTAAAAATCATCGTCATCCGGACCGAAGCGAAGTTTTTGAACCATATGAGGCATATAAGGGAGTATAAGAACTCTCGCCCAAAGGATAGTAATAACCAGCGCTGCATTGCATTACTTAACCGGCTTGCGCCTTTCACCATTCACCATTCACTCGTATTATAGAAGGACATTTAAGCGATGCTTCGCATTTGGACCTCGACGATCTTCAATCATAGAACTAATTATCATCTCTGGCTCTGGCAGCTCTGGCGCGTGTGTTCCGCAGGATCACACGTGTCTATTAATTCCAAGCCGATTGCATCGGCGATATGGAGACAACATATAATTAAAAATCATCGTCA
>NZ_JAULBC010000021.1:0-1232 GCF_041060425.1 Danxiaibacter flavus | reverse complement strand
GTACATCCGTATACACACATTGCACCGGCACACTGAACGACTCATAATAAAAACCACTTCTGAGGATACTGTGCCGCCTCAATACATACTGCCAGCTTTGCGTAAACATTGCTATATCCGGATGTGTTAAATAACATCCCAGCTGGTTGATGTAAACACTTACTCCTTCCGCGTATATACTATGAAACAATATTCCCTGTTGTAAACCACTTAAACGGCATAGCGAAGAAACAGATCGCCCTGCCTTGCGGCATCCTTCCCAAAAATTATCCAGCTCCTCACAACTGATCACTGAACCCAGTCCATAATCTGATGGCGTATATATGCTGCCATATTTTGCCTGCTCAAGGCAATGGGCTACCAGCGATTGAAGCTGGTTCAGATAAGCTGATGCCAGCTCCCTGATGGTTTGTTCATGGTAGTGCTTACTGCTATAGGTCCAGTTCAGTATTAATTTTCCATTTAGTACAAAGCTGTTCACTGAAAGTTTTTCATACACCCGGTGTTCCCCGTTGATGCCCGCTCCCGGTGATTCATCGGCTATAGCCAGCCCTTTATTTTTAGTAATATTATCCAGCTGTCCCAGGTAATTAAATACAATCTCCCAGGGTGCTGAACCCTGTAACGACAACTGCCTGTTGATGTATTTCAGTACCCCATAGCCTATTCCTTTTGCAGGAACATTGCGCAATTGCTCCTTCACCTGTCTGATCGCCGCACCATCACTAGTATTGCCTACATGTAGCAGCACCGGGTAAAGGCTCGTGAACCATCCTACTGTACGGCTGATATCGACGTCTTTAGCTATGGCTTCCCTGCCGTGTCCCTCCAGCCCTATCAATACTTCTTCAGCCTTACTCCATGCTCTTATTGTAAGGGCCAGTGCGCAAAGGAGCAGATCATCAACCCTGGTATGGTATGCATGTGACGCCTCCTGCAATAGGCTGCGGGTTTGATCAGCTGGCATCTCCACGGTGTGAACAATCGTATCTTTTATACAGACAGCTTCATCAGCGCCGGTATCCACCGGTATATGAGACTTGTAGCTACCAGCCTTTTCCCAGTGCGGCAGCTGCTGCTGCAACTGATCGCTTTGGCCATATTCCCTGAGTGCATTGTACCATTGGCGATAGGAACTGCTCTTGCCTTGCAGTATAGCCGGGACTCCATGGCTCAGGCTGGTTAACAGTTCTTCCAGGTCTTCCAATAATATTCTCCATGACACGCCGTCT
>NZ_JAULBC010000020.1:0-1758 GCF_041060425.1 Danxiaibacter flavus | reverse complement strand
CGATTGTCATCGGCAGCACGGGCCGGATCCACATCCGCTTTTGCTATAATGCCACTTTGTTAGACCCGGAATATGCCAAACGGATCTCAGCTCATTTTCAGCAGGTACTGCTACAGATAGCAGGGAAAGGGGCAGACAAATTAAATGCCCTTGATTTATTAGGTCCATCAGAGAAACACCAGTTGCTGTATGCGTTCAACAATACGGAAGTAGCATATCCGGAAGACAAAACGATCATTGATCTGTTTGAAGAGCAGGTGGCAAAGACACCCGCTAATATAGCAGTAGTATATGAAGAAGAAGCATTGACATACCGGCAGCTCAATGAACGCTCCAATCAGTTAGCATGGCACCTGAGAAGCAAGGGAGTAAAAGAAGAGACACTGGTGCCGGTTTGTATAGAGCGTGGTTTAGCAATGATCATAGGTATCCTGGGTATATTAAAAGCCGGAGGAGCCTATGTGCCCATTGATCCGGAATACCCGCAGGAGAGGATCAAGTATATGTTGCAGGATACTTCAGCGATGCTGGTAGTGAGCAGCAGCAGGAGCAGCAATAGTTTGAAGGAAGCGGAAGGTATCCAAATTATTGAGTTGGAGAAAGAAGCTTCGGATATAACACAACAACCGGTAAGCAACTTAGACAAGGGACCGGAAGCAACCAATCTCGCATATGTAATTTATACATCCGGTTCAACGGGTAAACCCAAGGGCGTAATGATCGAACATCGCAATGTAGTACGCCTGTTTTTCAACCAGTTGCCGCTGTATGATTTTGATGAAAATGATACATGGAGCATGTTCCATTCCTTCTGCTTTGACTTTTCAGTATGGGAGATGTTAGGTGCGTTACTATTCGGCGGCAGGTTGGTGATAGTTCCATCACTCATCAGTAAAGATGCAATACGCTTTGCAGAATTATTGATAAAGGAAAAAGTAACCATACTTAACCAAACGCCCTCAGCATATTATGTATTGCAGGATTACTTGGCGCCTGGGTCAACGGAAGTGGCCCTGAGGTATATCATTTTTGGGGGAGAGGCACTTAACCCCATCAGGTTACAACCTAGCCGGGAACTCAGCCGGAACTGCCGTTTCATCAATATGTATGGCATAACCGAAACCACTGTTCATGTAACTTTTCAGCTTGTTGAGACAGCGCATATCCTGGCAGGCAGCAACAGTATAGGCAGGCCAATACCCACTTTAAGTGTTTATATTTTAGATGAGTTGCTGCAATTGGTTCCCGTTGGCGTGGTAGGTGAAATTTGCGTAGCTGGTGCCGGCCTGGCAAGAGGCTACTTAAACCGCAGGCAGCTCACCGAAGAGAAATTTGTACAAAACCCATATGGCGCGGGAAGGATCTATTTAAGCGGGGATCAGGGGCGTTGGTTGCCCGATGGAACCATCGAGTATAGTGGAAGGAGAGATGACCAGGTCAAGATCAGGGGCTTTCGTATTGAGCCGGGGGAGATTGAAAGTGCGTTGCTGCAAAGTGAACTGGTTAGTCAGTGTGTGGTAATAGCAAATGAAGATATACAGGGCCATAAAAAGCTAACAGGTTATGTTGTAGCAAAAGGAATATTTAACCGGGAATCAATAATGGCCTACCTGCAAAGCCGGTTACCATCCTACATGGTTCCTTCGTTGTTAATAGAGCTGGATAGTTTGCCGCTGACACCGAATGGGAAGGTGGATAAAAAGGCATTGCCTGTAGCAGACGGAACGCTGCAGTTGATCGGTCAGTATGTAGCACCGC
>NZ_JAULBC010000019.1:1103-1804 GCF_041060425.1 Danxiaibacter flavus | reverse complement strand
ATCACCAATACGCAAGTATTCCGGGACAGTGTGACACGGATCAGCCGTGACAGTGTAAGCAACTGGCTGGTGATTAACAATGACTTCAGGGACAGTATCGTTCAGATAGTGAGAGACAGTACCACAAAATGGTATGTTGATAATAAAACGATCCAGGACAGTGTGTTTATTACGGTGAAGGCCAAAGGTGATTCATTGGCGAGTGACAAGTTTATAGATGTGTTGGCGAGAGACGGTGTGACCAAAGTAGGTGACAGCACTTTATTGAAATACGCCAGGTTGCAACTGAACATGAAGAATGTGGCAGATAGCATTGTCAACACACAAGTCTTCCATGATTCAGTGACACAAGTGATGAACAACAATATAGTGCAGGTGATCAAGGATAGTACGACTTATTGGTACAAGGACAATACCATCCTCCAGGACAGTGTGTTCCAGACGATCAAAGCGAAGGGCGATTCACTCTCCAGCGACAAGTTCATCGACGTGATGGCCAAAGACGGCGTGACACATGTAGGCGACAGCAGCCTGTTGAAATACGCCAGGTTGCAACTGAACATGAAAAATGTGGCAGATAGTATAGTCAACACACAAGTCTTCCATGATTCAGTGACACAGGTGATGAACAACAATATAGTGCAGGTGATCAAGGACAGCACGACTTATTGGTACAAGGACAATACCATCCTCCAGGACAG
>NZ_JAULBC010000019.1:0-1003 GCF_041060425.1 Danxiaibacter flavus | reverse complement strand
TGTGTTCCAGACGATCAAAGCGAAGGGCGATTCACTCTCCAGCGACAAGTTTATAGATGTGATGGCCAAAGACGGCGTGACACATGTAGGCGACAGCAGCCTGTTGGAATACGCCAGGTTGCAACTGAACATGAAAAATGTGGCAGATAGTATAGTCAACACACAAGTCTTCCATGATTCAGTGACGCAGGTGATGAACAACAATATAGTGCAGGTGATCAAGGACAGCACGACTTATTGGTACAAGGACAATACCATCCTCCAGGACAGTGTGTTCCAGACGATCAAAGCGAAGGGCGATTCACTCTCCAGCGACAAGTTTATAGATGTGATGGCCAAAGACGGCGTGACACATGTAGGCGACAGCAGTCTGTTGAAATACGCTAGGTTGCAACTGAACATGAAGAATGTGGCAGATAGTATAGTTAACACACAAGTCTTCCATGATTCAGTGACACAAGTGATGAACAACAACATTGTGAAGGTTATTCGTGATAGCACAGAAAACTGGTATGAAAAGAATACGATACTTCAGGATAGCATTTTTCAAACCGTAAAAGCGAAAGGTGATTCTTTGTCAAGCGATAAGTTTATTGATGTACTGAGCAAAGACGGAACCAAGCATGTAGGCGACAGCAGCTTGCTGAAATACGCAAGGTTACAGCTGAACATGAAGCTGGTGGCGGATAGTATTGTAAACACAAACATCTTCCATGATTCCGTGACGCAAGTGATGAATAACAATATTGTGAAAGTAATCCGGGATAGTACAGAAAACTGGTATGAAAAGAACACGATACTCCAGGATAGTATTTTCCAGACTGTAAAGGCGAAAGGCGACTCTTTGTCAAGCGATAAGTTTATCGATGTGATGAGTAAAGATGGGGCCAAACATGTTGGAGATAGCAGTTTGCTGAAATATGCCAGGCTGCAATTGAACATGAAATTGGTTGCGGACAGTGTTGTAAACACAAACATCTTCCATGATTCCGTAACACAAGTG
>NZ_JAULBC010000018.1:0-6717 GCF_041060425.1 Danxiaibacter flavus | reverse complement strand
GTTGATATACATCCCCACTCTTTGTTCCATACCCGGCAGTTCTGCCGGACGGCCGGATACGGTTACCCCATACACTACATCACTGCTGCCCGTATAACAATGCAGCAGGCTGGCCCATACGCCCTGCATAAGCGTGTTCACCGTTATATGATGTTGCCGGGCATATCCCTGTATGACCGCGGTTGCGGCTTCATCCAATGCGATCTCTTCTTCCTTGTATTCGCCTGCTCCTTTTGTCCGCCGGACGCTTGAACCGATAAAGGGTAGCTGTGTATGCTGCGCTGTATTTTCTAAATACTGACGCCAGTACAACTGCTCGGCCTGCTGATCGCGGCTTTCCAGGTAATGGATATAGTCATCATAACGATCTTCAGGTTTTTCCTCTATTGCCATCCCGGAAGACAGTTGCTCATAGACCTTCATAAATTCTTCCATGAGTATGGAGGTGGACCAGCCATCTAAAATAAGATGATGCACCGTCCACAACATATAATACCGCCCCGCCCCCAGGTTAATAAGGCATATGCGCATCAACGGTGCTGACTCAACATCAAAGCCCCGCTGCCGGTCCTCTTTGGAATATTGCCGGATGGCTGCATCCTGGTCTTCCCTACACAGGTGACTGTAATCCAACAGCTCTAACGGTAACTGTACATCCGTATACACACATTGCACCGGCACACTGAACGACTCATAATAAAAACCACTCCTGAGGATACTGTGCCGCCTTAATACATACTGCCAGCTTTGCGTAAACATTGCTATATCCGGATGTGTTAAATAACATCCCAGCTGGTTGATGTAAACACTTACACCTTCTGCGTATATACTATGAAACAATATTCCCTGTTGTAAACCACTTAAACGGCATAGGGAAGAAAATGCTTTGTTCTTTTTGTCCGCAATACCATCCGGACAAGCAGAGAGATATTCGATCAACTGGGATTTATGATCAGCTATATAATCAATAATATGCCGGTTCTTTCGAATGTCCCGCATTTCATCCTCCTTCAACTTCTTCTTATTTCCTTTTAGAATGATCGTCCCATTTTCAACTGATAAGGAGCAATTCATTTTTTCAAGAGACATAACAAATTCTTTTATTTCCATGGCTCTTTGTTTTAGAAACGCATTATAGTCTCATCATCATCGTCGCTTATAAATTCATCTAATTCCTTATAACTTATCTCTGAAGTAAGTCCATAGTCAGACGGCGTGTGTGTTAGTCTAATCCTGCCTTGCCGGATACAGTGCTCAATAAAGTTGTTGAGATACATTAAACAAGTTTCTGCAAGTGATTTTATTGTTTCTTCTTTGTAATGCTGTTTGCTATAGATCCAACTCCATTGCATTTGTTCTTCATTCACTGCAACAACGACAGAAAGTTTATTATCTGTTACCAGGGTTTCGCTTATCTCCATACCCCTGGATTCGTGGGCCACTGACAACCATCTGCTCTTATTAATAATTTTATCCAGCTGTCCCAGGTAATTGAACACTATATCCCAGGGTTCAAAGCCTTGTAATGCCGGATCGTTGTTTATATATTTCAGCACTCCATATCCTAATCCCTTCACAGGTATGGTGCGCAGTTGTTCTTTTACATCTTTAACCAATTCGCCGGGTTGTTTTTGCAGATCAATTTCCAGCATCACCGGATATAAAGTTGTAAACCAACCAGTCGTCCTGCTTATATCCATCCCATTTATTACGGCGTCTTCCCGGCCATGTCCTTCCAACCCTATAAATATTTTTTCCTTTTTACTCCAGCTTGCCAGGGCGCATGCCAGTGAAAGCAACAAAATATCATTGATCTCTGTATGATAAACCGGCGGAACCTCCTGTAACAATTGCTGCGTAGCCGATGCAGCCAGCTTATTTTCATAACAAGCTATGTTATCTGTCACCACACCGTTGTCCTTTCCATAACAATCTTCCGGAAGCGGGACGTAGCTGTTGTGTATCTTTTGCCAATAATCTTTTTGAGCTTTTAATGCGTTCGTCTGACCGTACGCTGCCAATCCCTCACTCCATTGCCGGTAAGAACTTCCTTTGAGTGGAGCTACTATACTTCTGCCATCGTATAGCGCATCAAGCATTCGTTCAAGGTCTTCTAATATTATCCGCCAGGAAACGCCATCAATGACCAGGTGATGAATAATAATTAACAGCCGGTTGCAAAGTTGATTAGCCGGCGTTTCAATTAATACAACCTTCATCAGTTCACCTTTTTCCATGCTTAGATTATGCTGATAATTATCTGCACAATTGCGGACCAATGGTTCCAATAAATCCGTCGACACATCGCTCAGATCTTCAACCAGCAGTTTTACTTCATAATTGCCATACTCCTGCTCCCAACCGTTTTCAGTCTGGTAATAACAAAAGCGAAGACTGTCGTGTTGCCTGAGCAATTCCGTTAATGCACGCTCAAGCATTTGTGCATTGATGTCTTTGCTTAGACTCAATAACACGCTCTGGTTAAAATGGGATACAGTCACAGCATCTTTTTCGAGATACCTGCGCTGGATTGGGAGCAATTTGCTTTTACCTGTCAACAATCCTTGTTCTCCTGTATTCATTCTTATTTTCCGTCGTTGCAACAATGCGCCTGAAAGTCCCGCTATTGTGCGGTATATAAACAAATCCTTTGGCGCCAGGTCATATCCCAATCGCCTGACCCCGCTTACAACCTGCATCGAGATGATAGAATCGCCTCCCAGTTCAAAGAAATTGTCGTGAATGCCAACTGTCTTTTTCCCGAGCAGTTCCTGCCAGATTTCAGCCAGTTTTTCTTCTATTTCATTTCCTGGCGCGACATATTCGTAACCTGACAATATCTGCCCCTGGACATCAGGTAATGCCTTTTTATCTATTTTCCCATTGGTCGTAAGAGGCAAAGTCTTTAACTCAATAAGGAAATGCGGAACCATATAGGCGGGAAGCCTGCTTTGGAGGTAAGAAACAATTGCTTCACGATCGAATGTTTTTCCGACTGTTATATAAGCAACCAGTTGCTTGTGATTTTGCTCATCTTCATTGGCCACTACAACACACTCATTTATAAAAGCACTTTCAAGTAAAACATTTTCAATTTCGCCCAACTCTATTCTATAACCATTCATTTTTACCTGGTTATCCATGCGACCTAAAAACTCAATATGTCCATCCGGGAGCCAGCGGCCATAGTCTCCCGTTTTGTATATTTTCGTCTGCGTTTTTTGGGAGAAAGCATCAGCAACAAAGTTCTTTACTGTCAGCTCCGGACGATTTAAGTAACCGCGCGCAACCTGAATACCAGCAATACAGATCTCACCTTTTACACCGGCAGGCAATAAATTTCCATGGTTATCAAGTATATAAATCCGGACATTTGATATAGGCTTGCCTATTGAAACCAGCTGTATATCATTATTGTTCTTTGGGATGCTCCAGCATGTGACATCAACAGCTGCTTCCGTAGGTCCGTACAAATTATACAACGCTGCCCGGGGCAATTTTTCAGCAAATATTTTTATGTGCGAAGACTTTAAAGCCTCTCCGCTACATAACACTTTTTCGAGCCCAATACATTCACCGGTTTGCATGTCAGCTAAGAATACACCTAACATAGACGGAACAAAGTGCAATACCGTAATTTTTTGATTTGTTATGATCTGCTTGAGATAATCATTATCCTTGTGTCCATCCGGCTTTGCAAACACAAGTTTTGCTCCGGTTATTACCGGGCACAAAAGCTCCCAGACTGACACATCAAAACAAAATGAAGTCTTTTGCAACACTGCGTCCCGGCTGGTCAGTTTAAAATAATCTTTTGTCCATAATAACCGATTGACGATAGCCCTATGTTCAATCATAACTCCTTTAGGCTTTCCGGTTGAACCGGATGTATAAATCACGTAGGCAAGATTATTAGAGGTGAGATTTATTGTTGGATATTGCAGTGGACATTGACTGATCAATGACCATTCCAGATCTATTGCTATGGTATCAACAGTGGTTGCAGATTGCAGCTTTTTCCGGCATTCTTCATTGCAGACAATTATTTCGGCAGCAGTATCCTGCAACATATACTTTATCCTTTCCTGCGGATATTCCGGATCAATGGGTACATAGGCCCCTCCGGCTTTTAATATGCCCAGGATACCGATGATCATTGCTAAACCACGCTCTATACAAACCGGTACCAGTGTCTCTTCTTTTACCCCCTTGCTTCCCAGGTACCATGCTAATTGATTGGAGCGTTCATTGAGCTGCTGGTATGTTAATGCTTCTTCTTCAAACACGACTGCTATATTACCCGGTGTCTTTTCTACCTGCGCTTCAAACAGATCAATGATCGTTTTGTCTTCCGGATATGCTACTTCCGTATTGTTGAACGCATACAGCAACTGGTGCTTCTCTGATGAACTTAACAAGTCAAGGTCACTTAATTTGTCAACCTTCTTCCCTGCTACCTGTAGCAACACCTGCCGAAAATGAGCTGAGATCCGTTTGGCATATTCCGGGTCTAACAAAGTGGCATTATAACAAAAGCGGATGTGGATCTGGTCCGTGCTGCCAATGACAATGGTTAATGGATAATTGGTTTGCTCTTCCACCATTATTTCTTCTGCCTGCAGGTGCCATTGGCGGGACGACAGCACTTTACTAACCGGGTAATTCTCAAACACCAGTAAGGTATCAAAGAGATCTCCCTGTAAACCTGTCCAGTGCCGGATATCGTTCAACGAACTGTACTGATGCTGTCTCGATGTTAATTGTTCTTCCTGCAGCTGCTGCAACCAGTCTACGATATGCTCTTCTCCATCCATACGGCTGCGAAGCGGAAGCGTGTTGATATACATCCCCACTCTTTGTTCCATACCCGGCAGTTCTGCCGGACGGCCGGATACGGTTACCCCATACATTACATCACTGCTGCCCGTATAACAATGCAGCAGGCTGGCCCATACGCCCTGCATAAGCGTGTTCACCGTTATATGATGTTGCCGCGCATATCCCTGTATGACCGCTGTTGCTGCTTCATCCAATGCGATCTCTTCTTCCTTGTATTCGCCCGCACCTTTTGTCCGCCGGATGCTTGAACCGATAAAAGGTAGCTGTGTATGCTGCGCTGTATTTTCTAAATACTGACGCCAGTACAACTGCTCGGCCTGCTGATCGCGGCTTTCCAGGTAATGGATATAGTCCTCATAACGATCTTCAGGTTTTTCTTCTATTGCCATACCGGAGGACAGCTGCTCATAGAACTTCATAAATTCTTCCATGAGTATGGAGGTGGACCAGCCATCTAAAATAAGATGATGCACCGTCCACAACATATAATACCGCCCTGCCCCCAGGTTAATAAGGCACATGCGCATCAGCGGTGCTGACTCAACATCAAAGCCCCGCTGCCGGTCCTCTTTGGAATATTGCCGGATGGCTGCATCCTGGTCTTCCTTACACAGCTGACTGTAATCCAACAGCTCTAACGGTAACTGTACATCCGTATACACACATTGCACCGGCACACTGAACGACTCATAATAAAAACCACTTCTGAGGATACTGTGCCGCCTCAATACATACTGCCAGCTTTTCCTAAACATTGCTATATCAGGATGCGTTAAATAACATCCCAGCTGATTGATGTAAACACTTACTCCTTCCGCGTATATACTATGAAACAAGATTCCTTCTTGTAAACCACTTAATCGGTATAGCGAAGAAGCAGATCGCCCTGCCTTGCGGCATCCTTCCCAAAAATTATCCAGCTCCTCACAACTGATCACTGAACCCAGTCCATAATCTGAAGGTGTATATACGCTGCCATATTTTGCCTGTTCGAGGCAATGGGTTACCAGCAATTGAAGCTGGTTTAGATAAGCTGATGCCAGCCCCCTGACGGTTTGTTCCTGGTAGTGCTTACTGCTATAGGTCCAGTTCAGTATTAACTTTCCATTCAGTACAAAGCTGTTCACTGAAAGTTTTTCATAAACACGGTGTTCCCCGTTTATACCTGCTCCGGGTGATTCATCTGCTATAGCCAGCCCTTTATTTTTAGTAATATTATCCAGCTGTCCGAGGTAATTAAATACAATCTCCCAGGGTGCTGAACCCTGTAGCGACAACTCCTTGTTGATGTATTTCAGTACCCCATAGCCTATTCCTTTTGCAGGAACATGGCGCAATTGCTCCTTCACCTGTCTGATCGCAGCACCTTCACGCTTATTGCCTACCTGTAGCAGCACCGGGTAAAGGCTCGTGAACCATCCTACTGTACGGCTGATATCTACATCTTTAGCGATGGCTTCCCTGCCGTGTCCCTCCAGCCCTATCAATACTTCTTCAGCCTTACTCCATGCTCTTACGGTAAGGGCCAGTGCGCACAGCAGCAGATCATCAACCCTGGTGTGATATGCGAGCGGGGCATCCTGCAATAAGCTGCGGGTTTGATCAGCCGGCATCTCCACGGTGTGAACAATCGTGTCTTTTATACAGACTGCTTCATTATAGCCTGTATCCACCGGTATATGAGACTTGTAGCTACCGGCCTTTTCCCAATACGGCAGCTGCTGCTGCAACTGATCGCTTTGGCCATATTCCCTGAGTGCATTGTACCATTGGCGATACGAACTGCTCTTGCCTTGCAGTATAGCCGGGACTCCATGGCTCAGGCTGGTTAACAGTTCTTCCAGGTCTTCCAATAATATTCTCCATGACACGCCGTCT
>NZ_JAULBC010000017.1:2058-22509 GCF_041060425.1 Danxiaibacter flavus | reverse complement strand
TGATAGCTGATAGCTGATAGCTGATAGCTGATAGCTGATAGCTGATAGCTGATAGCTGATAGCTGATAGCTGATAGCTGATAGCTGATAGCTGATAGCTCTTTAACCAATTAACATGAATAAAATTCTTTTGCTTTGCGCGGCTTTGATGCTGGCCGCCATTTGCCATGCGTCGAAAGTAGATACGATTGGAGTTTACAGCGATGCCATGCACAAAAAAATAAAATGCGTGGTGGTAACGCCGGATTCTTATGAGAAAAATGACAAACGCTTTCCTGTTATTTATATGTTACATGGATACAGCGGCAACTATTCTCAATGGGTGAGCATTGCACCTGACAATGTAACTGCTGCCGACAAGCTGGACGTAATACTCGTATTGCCTGATGGAGGCTATGGAAGCTGGTATCTTGATAGCCCTGTTGATTCATCCATTCGTTATGAAACTTTTGTTAGCAAAGAGTTGGTGAAGTATATAGATGCAACCTATAAAACTGCGGCAGATAAACAGCATCGTGCAATAACGGGGCTTAGCATGGGTGGGCATGGTGCCCTATACCTGGCAAGCCGCCACAAAGACATTTATGGAGCAGCAGGTAGTACTTCGGGAGGTGTGGATTTTCGTCCGTTTCCTAAAAACTGGGACCTGGCAAAAGACCTTGGCAGCTATGAAACCAATAAGCAAAACTGGGATGATAATACTGTTATGACGAACATTGACCGTCTGCAAAACGGAGATGTTAAATTGATCATTGATTGTGGTGTTGGCGATTTCTTTATAGACGTTAACAGGCAACTTCATAAGAAGTTACTCGAGAAAAAAATCGATCACGATTATATTGAAAGACCCGGTGAACACAATGGTCAATACTGGTCTAACTCCATCAAATATCAATTGCTTTTCTTTAAGAATTATTTTGAAGGCAAATAACTAAGTACGATAAATATAAGCCGCAGTATGAAACTGCGGCTTTTCTTTTTAAGTTTGTACAATGACCTGGTTTACTCCTGAAATTGAAAAAATGCTGTACGCATTGCTGCTTGGCGGCCTGATCGGTGCTGAGAGAGAATATCGCTCCAAATCAGCCGGCCTCAGAACAATGATACTTGTGTGTACAGGCTCCTGCCTGTTTACCATTCTTTCTATTGCAATAGGGACCGCCAACCCCGACAGGGTTGCGGCTAATATTATAACAGGTATTGGTTTTCTGGGTGCCGGTGTTATTTTTAAAGACAACAACAACGTTAATGGCATTACTACTGCAACTGCCATCTGGATGGTTGCCGCACTGGGAATGAGCATCGGCGGCGGCTATATTTATCTGGCTTTTATGTCTACGTTCATTGTGCTCATAGTATTGATAGGGCTTAGGTATATTCAAAACTTTATTGATAAAGCGAATCGTCTTCGCAATTACAAAATTGTGTATGATGCCGTGGAGAATGATCTGATGAAATATGAAAAACTATTCAAAGAATACAATCTGGTGGCATTAACCAGCAAGACGCAAAAAGTAGGAAGCCAGGTGACTTTTTTTTGGCTGTTGAGAGGAACCACAAAAAATCATGATGCCTTTATCGCAATATTACTTAAGGACCCGGTTATACAGGAACTCGAATTTTAGGAGAAAGCAATTCATAGTTTCAGCTTCATCAGGCAATCATTTTGAATGTCTTTGCCCAGAATAAAAGAATGACTTCCATCTACCTTAAAGCCCATTTTTTTATAGAAATCTATTGCATTTGTATTATTCTCCCATACACCTAACCACAACAGGCCATAACCTTCTCTCCTTGCAGACTGAATGCATTCATTCAGCAATAGCAAGCCAATTTTATTTCCCTGGTAGGCAGACAATACATAGATCCTTTCCAGTTCGGCCTGCTTTAAACCATTTGAGCCATTAACCGCATGTTGTTTGTGCAATTTGGCATAGCCAACAGCTTCGTCATCCATCAGGGCCAGGTAATACTGAATGTCAGGATTTTGAAAATCGTCGAGAATTGAACTCAGGGTAAAGTGAGATTGAATGTATAACTGCATGTCTTCAGCAGTATTGTATCTCTCGTAGGTTTCGGAAAAGGTCTTAATACTCAAATCACAAAGCAGCTCAGCATCCGCTGCGCTTGCCATTCTTATGGTAACAGCCATCGTTAGATTTTTAAAACAAATACAAACTTATATAGTATTTGCAATATCGGCCCATTTAATTCACTAAAATGCGTTAATAATTACACCGGCGACATAAACCCAGCTTTTAAGCTGTCTGCTTACAAATTACAATAGCATGAATAGGTTTCTGACAATCAATGATATGCCCAAATATCTGAACATGTGCGAAGCAACCAAAGACAGATGCACCGGAGAATATTTAAACATTTGTCTACATGCGACACTGATTAAAAAAGCTCATTATAGTTTAACTGCCTTTTAAACCAATCGCATCAGGCATTAAGATTTCAGCACATTAATATCCTGTGCTTCCATCCCTCACACGAATCTTCTTTTTGCCGGAATTCTTTTTTTCATAATCAGCAACTGCTGCAGGCTTCACCTTATTAGCCGGAGCGACCGTAGAGTCAGTGCCGGAAGCAGCAGTTGGATTGCCACCTGCATCAATTACAGTAACTTTCTTTGCGGGTTCCTGGAGTTTATCCAGCACATAAGTTTCAGATTTTATCAGAGCGCCGGATGATGGATCATAATAATTCCATGTACCATGTTTTACTACAGATGCATCAACTTTTATCACCCTTGTGTACACTTTAGTGTCATCATGCAGATCCGGGACTTGAATTGTATCATAAGGATTTTGGGGGTCGATTGATTTCCAGCTTTCTTCTCTCACCATACCTGCAACAGTAAAATAAGTACAGGTACCGTTTTTATTGCCAAACCTGTAATTTTCTACAGCCAGCAGATCACCCATTAAACTATAGCGCCGCCATGTGCCGGTCTTTTTGCCATCTTTATACACTCCTTCCTCTTCATAACCAGGCTCTCCCCGTAACGGATCTACATGCACAAACCATTTCCCTTGTTTCAGATCAGTTTGATCAACCCGGTTCAATGTATCACCCTTCGCACCGATGATGTAATTTTTCCATTGTGAAAAACCTGTATTAACGCAGATGAGACATATCAACAAAGCAATCCATTTCATAGTTATTTATTAAAAGCACTCGCAATAAGTACAAAGTTAAAGTAGTTGTTTTGAAGCATTGCTACATGAAGATAAACAAGGAAAGCGGTTAAAATATCTCGCCAACATTGATGAACAAACCGCGGGATCCACCTTTTCCAAATCCATAATCAATATCTATATTCGTCTTGGATTGCTTGTTAAGTTTAATCCGAAGGCCCAAACCTCCTGCAGGTTGAACATACTCAAACTTGTTTGTATCCCATTCGGAAAGAGATTGTGCATTCACAAAAACCACACCGCCTAACAAACCGTTATCCGTTATCCTGAACCTGTATTCGCTTTCCAGGTACACCATATATTTACTGCGAAACCGCCCCTGTATAAAGCCCCTACCTGTATTTGTGTAAGTATCCCATGCTGTTGCCGGCAACAACAAATAAGGTGGTTTTCCGCTTAAAACGTTCCAGTTGTAGAACCATAGAGCCAAAACATTTTGCCTGCGTTTATTTACAGTAAAATACTTTCTCAGGTCTATAACGAGCGATTGCCAGTTTTCATTGCTTCCCAGGGCTGTTAGATTATTTCTGTAAACGATGTTGGCGTATTGTCCATTTAGCGGATTAATCGAATTTTCCCTGTCGTCAAATAAGGCCGATAAAGAAAAACCTGAGGCAAATGATTTCTTTTCATTGCCGTACATCTCATAGTCTGATTTCCGGCCGTCCGTATATCCCTGCTCTTTTATGTTCCAGTAGTAATCCATGTTATACCCAACACCACCGTAGAGGTTTCCAATTACTTTCTTGAAAACGGTTTGATAAATGCGTATGTATGAATAATCTATCAGGTTCGCGTCTTTGTTAAGCGAATTATTACCCCCCAACCCATAAGTATCTTGAGGATACTTCATATAGCGCCAGTCCCCCACAAAATTGTACTTGTTATTTTTTGTCCAGATATTAGACTGAATGGGAACTGTAAACTGCTTGTTCTGTGTATATGCTATATTGAAATAAACGGAAGATATTTTTTGCAGTGAATCCTTTTGTGTATGGAATGCCACATTACCGGCTATTATAGCAGCCAGGCGCGTTTGAAGTGTGTACCCTATGGCGGGTAAGAGCGAAAACTGAAACTTTTTGTTTGCCTTTATTGAATCCTTCACCGGGTCGGGCTTCTTATTAAAGATTACCCCGAGAATATCGCGGACATCTTTTTGCTTTACAAGGCTATCTTCTGCACGAAGCGGATACTTAAAGGAAGGTCCATCCTGTGCATTTGCGGAAACACAAAAAATGAAGCCGGATAATAGTAGTATAGATAAGTAAATCCTGATGGTCTAATTTTTTTTCTAAACAAATAGCTGCTGAAATAAGTTTAATGCCAATGTTATTGCATAAACCATTCCACCGCTAATTCGTAACCCTTCAATCCCAAACCACAAATTGTGCCCCTGGCCTTTGCCGATACGTGAGATAGTTTTCTAAAATCTTCGCGGGCATGAACATTACTAATGTGAACCTCAATCAAGGGAGCTTTGATCGCCGCAATTGCATCTCCAATTGCAACGGAAGTATGCGTGTAACCGGCAGGATTTAAAACAATGCCGTCACTGTCAAAACCCCGGCGTTGAATTTCGTCTATCAACTCTCCTTCTATATTGCTTTGATAATAGCTAAACTCAACCTCGGGGAACTTTAGCTTTAGTTGCTGGAAATATTGCTCAAAAGTCTGGCTGCCATAAACATCCGGTTCTCTTGTTCCTAATAAATTAAGATTAGGTCCGTTAATAATCGCGATTTTCATCTTGTATAATTGAATTATCCTTTTGATACTGAGTGTATTCAGTTTGCAGATGTAACAGCGAAAGTACAAAAAAGCAAAGCCCCGGTTAACTGCATTTTATTTCATTTAACACCTTTTCGGCGAAACGCCTTGTTGTTAAAGGCGAAGGAAATGAAATAAAATTCCGGTTGTTTCGTTCGTCGGTATTTTAAGTACGAAGTACGAAGTACAAAGTACTCAATTTCGTTGAGCTCGCTTTTTCAGGATCTAGAAAAAAATATCAGGCCTCTTAACAAAAAAAGCAGGTAAATCCTGCTTTTTGCTATCTATCCGTCATTGAATTAGTTTGCTTTCATCATTTCAATGAATTCATCGAACAAATACCTTGAGTCGAATGGTCCCGGAGTACTTTCAGGGTGATATTGCACGCTGAATGCAGGACGATCTTTCAAACGAATCCCTTCAATGCTTTCATCGTTCAGGTTAACGTGTGTAACCTCAATGTTATCGTGATGTTTTACCGCTTCAGGAAGAACACCGAAGCCGTGATTTTGTGTTGTAATCTCGCAACGTCCGCTGATAATGTTTTTCACCGGATGATTCAAGCCTCTGTGACCATGGTGCATTTTAAACGTAGGTATACCATTGGCCAGAGCCAGCAACTGGTGACCAAGACAAATTCCAAATATGGGCTTTTTCTCTTCCAGGATCTCTTTCAGCGTCTCAACTGCATAAGGCATTGCGGCAGGATCGCCCGGACCGTTAGAGATGAAATAACCATCAGGATTAAACTCCTTCAATCTGCTTAATGGTGTTTTAGCAGGGTGAACTCTTACATGTGCACCGCGCTCAGCCAGGCAGGTAAGGATGTTTTTCTTCACACCAAAATCCAACACTGCTATTTTAAGCGGAGCAGAAGGATCTCCCAGTTCATATTCTTTGTCAGTACTAACCACACTCGCCAGTTCAAGACCATCCATATCCGGTACTTCAGCCAATTGAGCCTTTAATTTATCTACATCGAGTATGTCTGATGAGATAATGCAATTCATTGCTCCCTTTGTACGAATGTGTGCAACCAGTGCTCTTGTGTCTATATCCTCGATTCCTACTATGTTATTCGCCTTCAGGTAATTATCCATTGAATCAGTTGCCTTATAGCGCGAATATTTGTCTTCGAGATTTCTTCCTATCAACCCGCGGATCTTTACAGTCTCACTCTCAAGATCCTCCGCATTAATTCCATAGTTACCTACGTGAACATTGTTCATGATCAATACCTGACCATAATAACTGGGATCTGTAAAAACTTCCTGGTAACCGGTCATGCCAGTATTAAAGCATATTTCCCCGGTAGTAGTTCCGATTTTACCAAATGCTTTACCGTAAAATACGTGGCCATCTTGTAATACTAGAATAGCTGGTTGATTAGAATTAGGCATGTCTATTTGAAAATTTTGCAAAAATACGAGGAAATAAAGTCAAAATTCAAAAGTAAAAGTAAAAAATCGAAATTGTAGAGACACGATGCATCGTGTCTTGGTAACCGAAGGCATCCCATGTTAAAACATGATGCATCGTGTCTCTACACACAAAAAAGGCAAGATCAATCGATCCTGCCTTTTTATTAATTAGAAAAGCTGCATTATTCGCCGGCTTTTTCTTCTGTTTTAGGTTCTTCGGTAACCGCTGGTGCTTCTTCAACCACTTCAGCTTCAGAAACTGCAGGAGCAGCTTCAGCAGTAGCAGTTTTCTTAGTCCCTGCAGTGCGGCTACGACGAGTTTTCTTAGCAGGCTCTTCAGCTTTAACTGCAGTTTTGCCGTAAACTTCGTTGAAGTCTACTAACTCGATCATTGCTAATTCAGCGTTATCACCAGGACGGATGCCCAATTTGATGATGCGGCTGTAACCACCAGGACGGCTAGCTACTTTAGGACCTACCACTGTAAAAAGTTCTTTTACAGCCAGTTTATCCTGCAGGTAACTGAACACAACACGGTGTTGGTGCATGATCTGTGTTTCGCTACTGTTTTTCTTTGTTTTAGTGATCAGCGGCTCAACGTAAGTTCTTAAAGCTTTAGCTTTAGCCAAAGTGGTAACAATACGTTTGTGTGTGATCAACTGGCTTGCTAAGTTGGCCAGTAACGCTTCTCTGTGGGCTTTCTTACGACCCAGGTTGTTGATTTTGTCTCCGTGACGCATGGCATTACATTTTATTAACCCGTACCGTGCCGGGAATTACGGGCTACGTTTATAATAAGTAAAAAGTCAAAATTCAAAAGTCAGAACTTCAGGTTCGACAGATCTATTTTTACTTTTGACTTTTTACTTTTGAATTAACTAGTCAAGATTATCAAGACCTAATTTGCTAAGATCCATACCGAAGTGCAGACCTCTTTCGCTTAATACCTGTTCAATTTCGCTCAAAGATTTCTGACCGAAGTTTCTGAACTTCATCAGGTCTTCCTGCTCGTACTGAACCAGTTCGCTTAAGCTGTTGATTTTTGCAGCTTTCAAACAGTTGAAAGCACGTACTGACAGATCCAGGTCTTCCAGCGGTGTTTTCAATACTTTGCGTAACTGAAGCACTTGTTCATCAACTACATCTTCTTTCTTATCTTCTTTGCTGTCGAAAGTGATGTTTTCATCAGTGATGATCATCAGGTGCTGGATCAGGATACGTGAAGCCTGTTTAACTGCTTCTTCAGGATGAATAGTACCGTCGGTAGCAACTTCAAGAACCAGTTTTTCGTAGTCAGTTCTTTGTTCTACACGATAGTTTTCGATGGAATATTTTACGTTTTTGATTGGAGTATGGATAGAATCGATAGAGATATATCCAAAAACCGAATCTTTCACTTTATTCTCTTCTGCAGGAACATATCCACGGCCTTTAGCAACATTCAACTCGATGTCAATTTTTGCTGTAGGATCCATTGTGCATATAACCAGCTCAGGATTCATTATTTCGAAATTCTGAGATGCTTCAGCAAGCATACCGGCGGTGAATTCAGTGCGGCCTTTAATGCTAAGGCTAACTTTTTCACTTGTAACATCATGCTCAACTTTCTTTTTGAAACGAACTTGTTTCAGGTTGAGGATGATTTCGGTAACATCTTCTGTAACACCTTTAATAGTAGCGAATTCGTGATCAACGCTTTCTATCTTAATACCTGTAATTGCGTAACCTTCCAAGCTGCTCAGTAAAACCCTGCGTAATGCATTTCCAATGGTTAAGCCATAACCGGGCTCAAGCGGGCGAAACTCAAATTGACCTTCAAAATCAGTTGCTTTCTGTAAAACTATTTTGTCAGGTTTCTGAAAGTTTAAAATAGCCATCTTAAAACTTGATTTTTTTATTTGTGTCCTAAATTCCAATCGGAACTTAAGTTAGAATTATTTTGAACCATCTGTAAAGAACATGCCTGAGCATGTTAACTATTACTTAGAGTACAATTCGACGATCAGTTGTTCCTTAATGTTCTCAGGAACGCCTTCTCTTTCTGGATAAGTGATGAATGTACCTTGTTTTTCAGTATCGTTCCAATCTAACCAATTGAACTTAGGATTTTTACCACGGATCTGGCTGGTTAAAGAGCTGTTGCCTTCGCTTTTAGCTTTCAAACCAATGATATCGCCTGGTTTTAACTGGAATGAAGGGATGTTTACCACTTCACCGTTCACAGTAATGTGCTTGTGACTAACCAGCTGACGTGCAGCAGGTCTTGAAGGTGCAATGCCTAAACGGTAAACAGTGTTGTCCAAACGGGCTTCCAGAAGTTTGATCAGGTTTTCACCTGTTACACCTTTACGGCGTGCAGCTTCTGTAAATGTGTTGCGGAATTGTTTTTCCAATACACCGTAAGTGTATTTAGCTTTTTGTTTTTCGCGCAACTGCAGGGCGTATTCACCTAAAGTTTTACGTTTACGTGCAGCACCGTGCTGACCCGGAGGGTTACTTGTTTTGGTAAGATATTTACCATTACCCAGGATAGGTTCACCGAAGATTCTTGAAATTTTGGTCTTAGGACCATTGTAACGTGCCATAATGTTTATTTCATTTCAATTTTTTTAGACTCGGCGCTTCGATCAGTAAAAAATTGTAAAAAATTAATCGGGCGCCCTTTTAATAAATGAAAGCTTGTGGCTTTATTTTAAATGGAGAATTGACAATTGATAATTGACAATGATGAAGGTGAAACAAATTAGTTTTCACACATACCATTATCCATTTTCAATTGTCAATTTTCAATTACTAAACTCTTCTCTTCTTAGGAGGACGGCAGCCATTGTGAGGCAGCGGAGTTACGTCTTTGATCATAGAGATCTCGATACCAGACTGAGCTAAAGAGCGGATGGCTCCTTCGCGGCCTGCTCCAGGTCCCTTAACGAAAACATCTACTTTTTTCAGACCTGCTTCAAGTGCAACTTTAGCAGCATCCTGAGCAGCCATCTGTGCTGCATAAGGAGTATTCTTTTTAGAACCTCTGAAACCCATTTTACCAGCAGAAGACCAGGAAATAACCTGACCGGTTTTGTTGGTAAGAGAGATAATTACATTGTTGAATGTTGCGCTGATGTGAGCATCGCCGTACGCATCAACCTTCACAATTCTTTTCTTCGCAGCAGCTTTTGCGCTGTTTTGTGCTTTTTGTGGTTTTGCCATAACTCTTTTTTGAGGTAATCCCCTGCTGTTTGTACAGGGCTGTTAACAATGAAAAATCCCGCCCGTGCGGGACCTGCTCCAACTCTCCGGCAATTATGCTGCCATCCGACATTGAAACAGTGTATAAAAACAAGTATCCCGCATAAAGCAGGATACCTGATTATTACTATTTTTTAGTTGCTTTCTTTTTACCTGCAACTGTCTTACGTTTACCTTTTCTAGTACGGCTGTTTGTACGTGTACGCTGGCCACGAACTGGTAAACCTTTACGGTGACGAAGACCACGGTAACAAGCGATATCCAATAAACGTTTGATGTTCATTTGAGTTTCGCTACGCAAAGCACCTTCAACTTTGATTTCATTGTTGATGATGTTACGGATAGCAGCTTGCTCATCATCGTTCCACTCGTGTACTTTTTTATCCCAGCTAATGCCGGATTTATCCAAAATATACTGAGCAGTTGAACGACCAATACCGTAGATATAGGTTAAACCTATTTCACCTCTTTTATTCTTTGGTAAGTCTATACCGGCAATACGAGCCATATCAGAACTTAATTTTTAATTGTTTAAATGTGTTTCAGATTATCCTTGTCTTTGTTTAAAACGAGGATTCTTTTTGTTAATAATGTACAACTTGCCTTTTCTGCGAACAATTTTGCAGTCGGCACTACGTTTTTTAACTGATGCTCTAACTTTCATGACTGTTGTTTTTTCAAAGCCCGCAGCACAAGGCCCGTAGCCTATTATTGTTAAACAAATTTTATTTACTCTTTCCCGCTATTTCAACCGTTACTTGTAACGGAAGATGATCCTGCCTCTCGTTAAATCGTATGGGCTCATTTCCACACCTACCTTATCACCGGGTAAAATTCTGATATAGTGCATTCTCATTTTACCTGAGATAGTTGCCAGAATTTCATGCCCATTCTCAAGTTTTACCCTGAACATTGCGTTGCTCAGTGCCTCGAGTATTATTCCATCTTGTTTAATCAGTGGTTGTTTTGACATACAATTTTTGGGAGCGCAAAGATAGCAGAATACAGTGGAAAAAGAAAAAAAATGAAAGATTTTTTCCTCAGAATTCTGAAAATCGGTTAATAATTAACGTTTTAGAGCCGTCGTTCTGCAAATAAAAAGTATTAAAACGACATTTTCCCAGAAATTTTAATGCGATAAAAGGTTCACAGGTAATATAAATTCCCATCTGTTTGGCCCTTGTCCTACCAGGTCACCGTCAATTAACCTGCTATACCGGATCCCAAAAGAAACAGGTTGCTCATTCCACCATTTTGTATCGAAAAATAATTCAGCTCCGGTTGACCTCAATTTATAGGTAGTGCCGGTGCGGAGACTTCTTATTTCGCTATAATCGTAGAAGGGGTTTAACCTGATCCGCTGAAAATATACAATGTTGGCAATTCCTAAGTCAGGATAAACCAACGGGAAATGATAGTTAACTCCTATTTTCCACATTCTTGGATAATCCAGATCAGTATACCCCCTTGAAATTGGAAAATCATTGCTGAAATAATAATCTCCCGTGGTATCCCTGGCCTGGTACGCACCATTGATCACGAGACTATGGGTGGGAAATAATCCCGGGAAATAAAGGTCGGCTTTCGCCAGCATCTGCATGGCACTGTACTTATTAACAATATTTCTATATCTTACATCTACAGTCTGAGCCCAATGGGGATATATTTGTTGCAATACCTGCTGAACGCGGGAAGAAAAAATAATTCTGGACGACTGGTAAAAGAAATTATAGTTATTCAGGATGTCTTTACTGAACCCGGTCCAGTTTACCTGGTTGTAATTTATTCCGGAAGACAAAGTAAGGAAAGTGTAGTGCCTTTGCCCGCTAAAATTCAAAGGAAGTTGCAGGCCCAGTTGCGGAGTGAACTCATTCCAATGAAAAGTGGTGTCTTTGTTATAGACTGCTGACCTGTGCCAGGTTTGGCCGACTGTCAGATAGGGCTGAACATACCATCCACCGTAAATTCCTGAAAAAGCCAGTTTGCTGCTTTGCTCATTTGTATTATAGGTATACCCCAGCTCACTTTGAAAGGTATTCAGCACATTCTCTCCATATATGGAAAATGAATATTCAGGTTGCTCATAATAAGGTCTCCAACTGTGAAAATTAAACAGGCCGGTAGCCTTTGAATACTTTTTAATGCTGAAATTGTTGGATCCCGGGGTTTCCAGCAACTCGTTCGCTTCCTGATTTTTTGGTTTATTCAGATAAAGTACAGACAATGCAGTTGCTTCATCTTTTTTCCATGCAGCCTTATATAGCCCTATCCGGTAGCCATCAGCAGTAAAAGTGGCAGCGTAAATGTTTCCTGAATTGTCCAATGCGCCTTGATACAATCCGGAAGGATAGCCTGCCATATAATAATGCGCACCTGATGAAGCCGAATATGCCCATAACTCATCCTTTCCTTTATTGCTGATTGAATACAATAGCGTGTCTCCTTTAACAATCGGAAATCCAATAATGGTATTTGTAAAAGATGTTACATCAGTTATTTTGAGGGTTGAAAGATCGATTTTTTGAATGCGCATCTCTCCTTTTGGATTTCTTTCTATATAAAACAGTCCGCGGTCATCAGCAGTAAACTTTGGATATGAATAAATGTTTTGTTTCGATGAGATTACCGTCTGCCTGTTTGTGCCTTTATCATCCATCAGCATAATGGACGAACTTTGATCTACAAGCACTTCTACTGCGGCAACTTTTTTCCCGTCATGAGCGATATCGGGAGAAAAATACTTTTTCTTAGACGTAAGGATCTGCTCTTTTCCGGATTGAATATCCAGGATCTTTATATTGCTGTATTCACGGTAACCCCACCGTACATCTGGCTTCCAAAACTCATAAATGATCTTACCGTTGTTGTAACTGAAATAATCATCATAAGAGATATCGCGAACAGCTATTTTTTGTTCGTTATTGTTTTTGTCGATCAGGTAAAACGCCGGCAATCTTTTATAAGAGGATTTAAAAACAACCAGCTTTCCATCACTTGTCAGATATGGATATTGGTAATTAACAACATTGTTGCTGGCTACAGGAGTTAACCAATGCTGATCCGCGTGTTTATCGGCCTGCCATTGAGTTTTATAGAATGAAAATGCGTTATTTACAAATTCTTTAAACGGCACGCCGGAATATTTTTTTACTGAGCCTTGCAACGGATAAAATAGAGGTTTAAAACCGGCTGCGTCATGCGTGACTTTCGCCCAAAAATCAGCGCCATATTTTTCTCTGCCATAAGCCACCAACAAATAACCAAGACGATAGTGATCGGGAACATAATTTTTGTATGATCCGTTCCGCAGCTTCATATAGCTATAATGCTTGTCGCCAAAATACAAAGAGCGGTAGGCATTAAAAAAGAATGGGATTCTGCCACGCCCCTGCTCACTTAGTAATGTTTCGTTATAAACAGCATCACCTTCAAAAAACCAGTTGGGAATTGAGGCGGAATTGGCAACGGCCTGCCCTTCTTCCCCAAAAATGATGGAGGCTGCTTTTGAAAGTCCGCGGTTGAAATTGCTGTACTGCTCAACATGTCTGAATTCATGTATAGAGAGATTATCCGGCCATGCTTGTGCACCAAGCTCAAAAGCGTTTTGTGGCGGCATCAGATAAAATTCACTTCTATAGGGGGCCAGGTTTACATATCCGTTGGAAAGAATGCCTTCTTTTTGAAGTACGATGCTCACCTTTCTTAAACTGGGACCAATGGTATTGCTGTAATTTCTCTGGAGTTTATGTGTAATGTCTGCGATGCGGATGCCTGTTGAGTCAAAGCCCTCCGGAAAAATTACCCGGACAGTGTCTGTGTCGATCTGTTTCCATTTTAAGGAAGACGGATTGCCGCCAAAAGTTTGCGCCTGTAAATAATTAAAGCCTGCCAGTAAAGTGAATAAAAGCCACGCCCCAAAACGCATAGTAAAATTTTGTGGTAAGATACGGAGATATAACCACAGAGACACGAAGACACAGCGTTACACGGCGCTTTGTTTTTGCATCACTTATAAATTATTGAGTGCTCCAGCGTTGTCCTGATTGATTACCCCGCAAAACTCTGTGAATCGCTGTGCCGATGTGTCTCCGTGGTTTGGGTTCTAAACAACAACTTCGTTTGTCAAATGCACCTTTGTCATTTGCAGGTAGGCGTTTTGCAATTGGTGTATATAATGTATATCAGGGTTCATCCTGATATCTTCCCTGTGCCATATTTCAAATGAAGAAAAATCATTTTCCTTTGCCGTTACAATACGGAATGGTCCTTTTTTATATTTAATGAACCCATCAGGAAGTGTTTCCTTTACAAAGTTCAATTCAAGCAAGGCTTGATCTGTAATTGGAATTGGAAACAGATGTTCCTCATCAAACCAAATTTCTTGCACTTCTGTTTCAACGCAAATCTGTTTGTCGGTGCTATTCAGGTCGGTTACTCTGCCCGGCCATGTTTTACCCTCATATTCACCCACGACATAATCCCCGATTTTGAGTTCATTAAACTTTATCATACTACAATCGTTTTTGGAATTATAATTTACAACTCATTTTTAAAAACCAAAAGGTTAAACCGATAAGTTTTTATCCTTTGTCTTTAAACAGCGCAGAAATACCGTGCATCGTCTGCTTTTACTTACATTTAATACCTAAACAATACTTTATGCACCTGTTTTTGCCATATACGTCCAACAGAACTATTTTCTCATCTCAAAAAAATCGTGCCATTCTGTTTTTAATAATGATGCTTGGTGCCACAACAGTTTTTTCCCAACAACAAAAAAAACTGGATATTGTTTTCATTGGCAATAGCATTACACATGGTGCAGGACTTGCTAATCCAACTACTGACGCACCACCGGTGCATGCTTCCAACTACCTTAAAAAACAATTTTCCGATGTGCAGTTTAGCAACCAGGGCGTGAGCGGTTTTACCACAGTGGATTTTCTTCCGTCAACAAACACGGCATTTCAAAAAGTGGAACAGGCTGCGGCAACGTATGCCAATGACAAGGATGCCACGTTGGTATTTTCTATGATACTGGGAACAAATGATAGTGCCATTGAAGGGCCAAATGGTTCGCCCGTTTCACCAGCATCTTATGAGGAAAATGTCAAGGCTATCATAGATCATCTTCTCAAAGATTTTCCGAAATGTAAAATTGTATTGCACCGCCCCATTTGGTATAGCCCGAACACGTACAATGGTTCTAAATATTTGCAGGAAGGATTAGATCGTTTACAAAGCTATTTTCCTGTGCTGGATAAAATTGTAAAAGAATATACATCCACACATCCTGAACAGGTTTTCGCCGGCGATAAAGATGCATTCAATTATTTCAGAAAAAACTACAAGACTTTGTTTAAATATGAAAAAGGAAATGCAGGCACTTTTTTTCTACATCCCAATGAAAAGGGCGCGGAGAAACTGGGAATGTTTTGGGGGAAAGCTATTGCGAAAAACCTTCATTAATGGACAATTGAAAGTTGAAAATTGAAAATGTTAATTTGCGAATGAGTAAATGTGCGAATGAATTGATAGTTGACAGTTGAAAATTGAAAATGAGGGATGCGTAAATGTGTAAATATGTGAATTTTGAGGCTGAGATCTGTTTACGCCTTTGCCTGATACCTGATATCTCACACCTTTTATTATGAAAGATCATCTAACCCAACGCTTACATACGCAGCCGGATACGCTGGCCACATTGATGTATAGTTTGACAGAGGATGAAATCCGTTCTCACCCCATTGCAGACAAATGGAGTATTTATGAAAATCTTGTGCATCTGGGCCGTTACAATGAATTGTTTCTGGGAAGAATGCGACAGATTGAAGCAGGCGGAACTCCACTGTTTGGTCAGTATAAAGCTGAAGATGATCCATTGTTTTATGAGTGGCAGAAAAAGTCTTTTTACGACATGCTGACTGATCTTTATAAAACACGTTATGAAGTTACCGCTTACCTGTCTTCTTTAAGTGGCAACGCATTGCTTGCCACCGGTAAGCATTTTTTGTATGGCACCATGACTGTTGAAGGATGGACAGAAGTTTTTCTGCTACATGAAGCTCATCATTTTTTTACCATTTTTAAATTGGGAATACAATTAAGGCCTGACAGGATTTTGGGACTCTGCTAAGAGTCGTTTAAGTTTGCCTGCATGGAACGGTACCTGACTTCTATTCAATGCGCAGGCCTGATTGTTTTGAAAAACAGGAAGCTGCTTCTCGCTTTCAGCAAAAACAAAAATGCATTTTATCTGCCGGGTGGGAAAGTTGATGCAGATGAAACTTCGTTACAGGCTTTACAGCGTGAGATAAAAGAAGAATTGAATATAGATCTGGAAGAAAATGATCTTCAATATTATTATCATATTCAGGCGCCTGCGTTCGGAGAAAACAACTTATTGATGAAACAGGATTGTTTTATCTGCGATCTGAAACACCAACCTGTTCCGGGCAATGAGATTGGCGGAATTGAATACTTTGATGAACAGACTTACAGGTTGCAGGAACATGTTGTGCCGGGAGTGATAACTGCATTTGAAAGACTGAGATTGGATGATTTGGTAGACTAGGATATTGTCTGGACCAGGATTTAGGGGATTGGAGGATTGACGGGATTTTTGATAATGAAACAGATTGCGTTAACGTACTTCGTACCTCGTAATTCGTACTTAAACCGAATTTGAAGATTGACAGGGTTATTAATAATGAATCAGACTGCGTTAACGTACTAAGTACCTCGTAACTCGTACTTAAACCGGATTTGAAGATTGACAGGATTGTTAATAGTGAAGCGGATTGCGTTAACGTACTTCGTACTTCGTAACTCGTACTTGACAACACATCGTACATCGTACATCTAACATCGTACATTATTATGATCAGGATTGGATTGATTTCGGACACGCATAACTACATGGATGAGGCTATATTAAAACATCTGGAGAACTGTGATGAGATATGGCACGGTGGAGATTTTGGAACGATAGCTGTTGCTGAACAATTGAGAAAATTGAAATCGCTGCGTGGCGTATACGGCAATATTGATGGAATGGATATCCGGTCTGAATTTCCCGAAGAGCTGATATTTATGTGTGAAGATGTAAAAGTATTTATCAAGCACATTGGAGGCTATCCCAATAAATATGCGCCGGGTGTAAAAGATGTGATCTTGCGTGAGCATCCTCAGTTATTTATTTCGGGCCACTCGCACATTTTAAAAGTGATGTATGATGAAAAGCTGCAGTGTCTCCACATGAATCCCGGCGCCGCAGGAAAACAGGGCTGGCATAAGGTTAGAACGTTGCTGCGATTTGTGATTGACGGGAAGGAGATAAAGAATTTGGAGGTGGTGGAAATGCGGTAGCTGTCAGCTATCAGCAATCAGCTATTAGCTACTTAGTTCAAAGAGTCCGACTATATATAACCTGATTCTCCGATATGTTTTATTAACGCAATCTGTTTAAATAAAAAAGTGTTGACGAAAATTTCATCAACACTTTTTTATAGCCTAAGTATAATTTAAACCCTCAAACATTCATCGTCAGCTGATAGCTGATAGCTAAAAGCTAATAGCTATTGCATCGCCTCCTGCGGCACTTCTTTCTCCAACAAATTTTTGTAAATGTATTTTACGCGCTCGTTGTTGTAGTGTTTCCATCTGTCCGGATAATTACGCCAGCCATGTCTGCCGCCAGGATAGAATGCCATCTGGAAATCAGCTTTTTTATCTTGCAAAGCACCTATCAGCTGAATACTGTTTTGCATGTGCACGTTATCATCCATCGTTCCATGGATAATATACAGGTTACCCTTGTAGTTGTTTAAATAAGTGGCAACAGCACTGCTTTTATACCCTTCAGGATTTTCAGCCGGGGTATCCATGTAACGTTCGGTATAATGGCTGTCGTACAAGTGCCAATCAGTTACACTACCACCTGCAATACCATATTTAAATACATCTGCGCCACGTGTTAATGCCATACAGGTTGTATAACCACCATAGCTGAAACCAGAGATTGCAACTTTGTCTTTATTGATGTAAGGCTTTGCAGATAACCATTTCACAACTTCACTATAGTCGTGAATTTCCCAATGGCTCAGGTCGCGATGCAGATAGTTTTGTCCGGCTTTTCCAAAATGACCGGAACCACGGTGATCAATTGCCACCTGGATCAGATCTTCTTTAGCCCACCATTGATATTCACCAATTCCTTTGTAAGAATCATAAACAGTACCTGCATTCGGACCGCCATAAATGCTGATGAAGACAGGATATTTTTTATGCTCATCAAAATTATTCGGATAAATAATGGTTACCGGCAAATCAAAACCATCCACGTTAACGCGGATTAATTCAGTTTTAGCTGTTTGATATTTGTCGTAGTCATCACCTTTGCTGTCAGCGATTTCTCTGATCAGTTTTCCTTTATTATCAACTACTGCCATTTTTTTAGGCGTGTTGAGATTTGAATAGGTGGTGATAAAATATGTTGCGTTTGGAGATACTTCAACGCTGTGTGTGTAATCACCGAAAGTCAGGCGTTTCAGATTTTTTCCGTCAAGCCCAACTACGTAATAATCAAATCTTGCAGAATTCTCTTTTCTCGCTGTAAAATAAACCTGTTGTTTTTTCTCGTCGATCTTCACGATATCTTTTACTGTCCAGTTGCCGTCAGTGATTTGTTTTACCGGTTTACCATTCATGTCATATTGATAAATATGCATCCAACCGCTTTTGTCGGAAACAACAATGTATCCTTTATTGTTCGCCAGGAAATGAATGTCGTCCAGCCAGTCAATCCATGTTTTTTGCTGCTCTTCATATACCGCTGTTTTACTTCCATTAGTGGGATCAATCGCATACACAAATAAATGATCCTGCCCGCGGTTCATCCACTGCTGCCATAGTTTTTTTCCGTCGGGAGACCAGAATGGCGTACCAAAATACTGGTCATCTTTCTCATTAAAATCGCTCCACACGGTTTGTGCAGTTGTAATATCCGCAATACCAATTTTTACTTCCGGATTTGGATCGCCGGCGGCAGGATAACGCGTTTCCTCCACGTAACCATGCTGACCATCCGCACCATATAACGGGAACATCGGCACTTTGCTATCATTAAAGTGCATGTACGCAAGATGCTTGCTATCCGGACTCCACCAGAAAGCTTTGTATTTTGAAGGTCTTCCAAGAATCTCTTCATAATACACCCATGAAGCATAACCATTATAAACAACATCGCTGCCATCTGTTGAAAGCTGGGTTTCTTTACCACTGGCTATTTCAAGTACAAAAAGATTGTTGTTACGGGTAAAGGCTATACGTGTTGCATCCGGAGAAAGTGTTGGATTCTTTTCTTCGTCCGGTGTTTTGGTTAGTTGAATGGCCTTCCCACCGGCATCTTTAAAAAAGATGTCATTCTTTTCAAGGTAAACATTGTCGCTCTTAACCGGCAATATGATAGATTCTTCTTTTCCGCTGATGACGTCCACAGATTTGTGCCCATCTTTACCTGCGGAAATAATATAATGCGTATCATCTTTCCAGCCAGCTATTACCGGCAGGTCTTTCAAAAGACCGGTTGTTTTATTCTGAAAAATTTGTTCACCGGTCAACTGTTTCAATTGGGCAGAACCGTTAAGTACCATTAACGCAAACACGGACAAGCCGGCTGCCTTAACTAGCGTTTTTCTCATGTTAATCGTTTTAAGGAAGGCCGCAATGTAATGGAAAAAGAGAAAAAACGGTGAATAGTCAATGGTGAATAGTGAAAAATGCGGCAGAATGCCTTTTTTGCGGCAGCGAATGAATGCAAGTACGAATTACGAAGGACGAAGTGCTCGGGTTTGAGCCTGTGTTGTTTTTTGAACAATCTGAACCGGTGAATAGTGAACGGTCAATAGTGAAAGGTGTAGCAGTGAAAACATTTTTTTGGCAGTAAAAGATCTCTATCCATACTAATCAAACAATTTAAATATGTTGCGAAGTTGCACAACTGTTTACTGATCAAAGTTTTCACTATTCACTATTCACGATTGACTATTCACCCCCTGATCATCTCAATATGCTCTATCCCATCTTCCAAATACATTTCAGAAGATTGGCAGAAGCCAAATGACTCGTAAAATTTCTTTAGGTATAGCTGCGCGCCGATGCGGATAGGTTTGCCCTTAAACATTTCATCGCAGATAGCTATTGATTTGATTAACAAGGCCTTCCCCGCTCCACTTCCGCGAAACGCAGGATTGGTCACAATTCTGCCGATGGATGGTTGTTCATAAGATACGCCAGGCGGAACAATGCGTGAATAAGCTGCTATTTTCCCATCAATATATCCTGCGAGATGATCGCATTTGGGATCTTTGTAATCTGCATCCTGAAAGACGCAATTTTGTTCTACTACAAAAACCTCGTTTCGCAACCATAGTATGCTGTAGAGCTCTTTGGAAGTGAGTTCGTCAAAGGTTTTAAAGATCCAGGTAAGGTTGGTAGTATTGCTCATCGCGCAAAATTAAGATGTTTTGGGAACCACGGAGACACAGCGAAAAAACGAAACACGGAGTTTTTTGCCACAAAGGCGCAAAGGCAGAAAGATGCGCAAAGATTTTTGAACCACGGAGACACAGCGAAAAAACGAAACACGGAGTTTTTTGCCACAAAGGCGCAAAGGCAGAAAGATGCGCAAAGATGTTTTGGGAACCACGGAGACATAGCGAAAAAACGAAACACGGAGTTTTTTGCCACAAAGGCGCAAAGGCAGAAAGATGCGCAAAGATTTTTGAACCACGGAGACACAGCGAAAAAACGAAA
>NZ_JAULBC010000017.1:0-1958 GCF_041060425.1 Danxiaibacter flavus | reverse complement strand
CACGGAGTTTTTTTGCCACAAAGGCGCAAAGGCAGAAAGGACCACAAAGATTTTATGCACTATTTTAAAACCAAGCCTGCTCTCCTAATGCCCTACATCACATGCCTTACACCTCACGCCTGATACCTGATACCCAAAGCTAACAGCTAATAGCTAATAGCTGACAGCTCCCCAAGCAAACGTTTCCGTAAAAAAATCCGGTGGCTGACATTCAACTTAATTTCAAGAATGTTATATTTAGGAAATGCTTAACTGCTTAGCCATGAAAATACGCAAGTAACAGATTTGCAGCGGTTGCACTATTGATTTTGACTTTACTTAAAACAACCACAGCCATATGAATTCACGTAGAACATTCCTGAAAAATTCAGCTAAAGCTTCTGCCGCAATTTACCTGAGCTCTGCCTTTTCTGCCAAGAGCTATGCAAGGATCATCGGAGCCAATGACCGGGTGAATGTAGGCGTTGTAGGGTTTTCTGACAGATTTAAAAGCTCATTGCTTCCCGGCTTTATGGCGCATAAGGATAAGATGAACTTCGATATGATTGCCGTATCTGACCTATGGAAGGTAAAAAGAGAGAACGGGCAGGCCTTTCTAAAACAGAAATTGGATCATGACATTACTGCCTGCCGAAATAATGATGAGCTGTATGCTATAAAAGATATAGACGCAGTTTTTGTGAGTACAGCAGATTTTCAACATTCCCAACATTGCGCCGAGGCCGTTAGGGCTGGTCGCGATGCCTATGTTGAAAAACCCTTTGCTGAAACAATGGAAGATGCACGTGCGGCAATAAAAGCTGTTCGCGAAACCAAAAAAATTGTGCAGATCGGCTCGCAACGCCGCAGTGGGAGAAACTACAAAGCCGCGGAACAATTTGTAAAATCCGGCAAGTTTGGCGATATATTGAAAGTGGAGCTTACATGGAATGTAAATCAGCCGGCTCGTTGGCGCCGTAATGATCTGGTCGCCCAGTTAAAAGAAGAAGATACCGACTGGAAGCGCTGGCTGTTAAACAGGCCTTTCGAAAAATTTGATCCGAGAAAATATCTTGAGTTCCGCCTGTTCTGGCCTTATTCTTCAGGACTGGCTGGTCAGTGGATGAGCCACCAAATAGATACTGTTCACTGGTTCTCAGGTTTAAAGCATCCGCGTAGTGTAGTAGCGAACGGAGGTATTTATACATGGAAAGACGGCAGAAGAAACTGGGATACGATCACTGCAGTATTCGATTATGGCCCTCAGGATGACGCTTCAAAAGGTTTCCAGGTGACATTCGCATCCCGCATGGGTAATGGTGATGACGATCCGGGAGAGATCTATTACTCTAATGGCGGTGAATTGAACCTGATGAATAATAAAATTTCTCCCAAGGGCGGGCTATCTGCAAAAGCAGCAGGAGCCATGCAACTGCAGGCAAATCTATTGCCTGAAATGAACCTGAGCGAGATCGAAGAAAAGGTTTCCACAAGTGCTAACACCGGCGGTGATTCCCTCACATTGGCGCATGTAGGTAACTGGATGGAATGTGTAAGAAGCCGCCAGCAGCCAAACGCGTCCGTTGAAGCCGGTTATTCTCATAGCATCGCAACCATTATGACAAACGCCGCAGTTCAGACAGGCCAAAAAGCTACTTTCGACGAAAAGACCCAGGAAGTGATGGCGGGAGGAAAAGTATTCAGATGGTAGGAAGGAGAAAGTCAATAGTGAAGAACGTCAATAGTGAAAGGTGAAACATCTTAATTATCTGCGCAGGTAAAAACTGCGCAGTTTTTTTATAAACCCATCTTACTGTTCACTTTTAGCAATTTTCCGTGTAATCCCCAAATATCGCATCTGGCACATTTCACTATTCACCATTCAATGTCGTTGAAATAAGAGTTCTTTGAAAAAGTTGTTTATAAGCAGGTTGATTTCAATAAATTAGCGGCTCAAAAAATACTACTAAGATTATAGG
>NZ_JAULBC010000016.1:0-40415 GCF_041060425.1 Danxiaibacter flavus | reverse complement strand
AAGGCCGAATAGAAGATTCGATCGAAAAAAGCGGCTTAAAAGGCCGCCTTCCATGAATTATAAACAACTTTAGTTCTTATTTCAACGACATTGATTCACTATTCACCATTCACTATTCACTATTCACTATTCACTATTCACCATTCACCATTCACCTTCATCATCTCCCTATCAGCAGCCTCCTGCTCACTATTTCATTAAGTTCATTGGTTACTATTACGTAATAAACGCCCGGCAAATAATTGGCTGTATTCAATGTAACAGCTGCTCTGCCTTTCATCATTATAGCCTTTTGCGATTGCAATAATTTACCGCTTGCATCCCGCAGTTGCACTGTATATTCCGTGTCGCTTCTTCCACTGAATTCCACGGTAGTTTTACTGTTTGCAGGGTTGGGGTAAACAGTTAAGTCAGGCAGCTGCAAAGGATTTCCATTGTCACCGCCAGCTGTTCTTAATGTGGAACCGGTTATTGCAACGGACTTTGTGACAATAGTTGAACTTCCGCATGGGTTAAGTAGTCCTATAGAGATTTTGCCGGCAGTATTTCCCCAGTTCATTGTAATAGTATTAGTTCCCTGGCCCGCAACAATAGAAGTTCCCTGTGGAATCTGCCATCGATAAGTGCGAACTTCATCGACGGGGTTTATACTAAATTGTATGCCCGTTTGTCCGGGGTTCACCAATGACAGGCCGGCTATTGGAGAAGGTTTGTCTGGAATGTTGTTGTAAACTATAATGCCCAGTGATTTACTTGCAACCGGCACAATGGCGCATTGTTCAGCAACATTTAATACACAAAAAACAGAGTCACCGCTTTTAAGTGCGGTGTCAACGTAGCTTGCACTATTCGTTCCTACTTGCATATTGTTTTTGTACCACTGGTAGGACGGCGCATTACCTCCTCCTGATGTGACTGCCGTAAATTTGACTGGGCTACTTTTACAGGCTTCTTTGGTGCTTTGGACTATTTTAATGGTAGGTTTTACTACATCTGTCAATTCACCTACTGTTATTGTGTCTGATGATATTGAAGGTTTATTGTTTACAAAAAGCGTTGCCCATATTTTATCGCCAGGTTTGAGCGACCTGGTGCGGTATTCCCCATTAAAAGGCAACTGAACATTATTTTTAAACCACCTGTAATAAGAATTTGGCGGCCGCCTGATGATCGTCACCTTAAACTTTACTTCTTCGCCCTTGCAGGCTGAGTAAGGCAATGTAGATATTAGTTTAAGGGAAGTAGGTTGGGGCTTGTAAGTAAAGCCGGGCAGACTATCGCTGGCCAGCAGGTTTTTTATGGTTAGATTTCCTGACGAGCCATCGCCCACGATAGCAAAGATGAGCGTAGTTGAGTTAATGGTAAATTCTTTTACGGGCGTGTTACCCAACAGAATCTCTGTGATGCCTCTAAAAGGATATCCACTGATAACAATCGTATCATTTGTGGTCGCTGATTTTGGGAAAAATGAACGAAGCCGGGGCGTATCTGCAGCAGGCACGTTCATTTGGTTTTTTAGGATATACGTTGCAGGTGATTGGTCAAATTCGTTGAAACCAACTGCTATATCCGGTTGACCATCACCGTTCATGTCTTTTATGTCGATTAGCGATGAGAAGGTTCCGTCAGAATATTTAACTGCCGGTGCATAAGATAAGTAAACAAAATTGCTGGTGTTCTTCATTACATAAACAGAATTTTTTACGCCGACAATATCCGAAAGGTTATCACCGTCAACGTCCCTTATTATTAGCGACGGGGCATTAACAGGAAATAACAATTTCATTGGTGTCTCAAAACTGAAATGATCCAACGGGCTTTTATTTTTTAATACTGCGATTGAATCACTCAGGTTATCTGCTACTACAATTTCAGGCAGCCCGTCCAAATCCATATCGCCGGTTTTTGCGTTTGATGATTGTTTCAATCCGGTATAAACGTATTCGCGGGAATTAAAAGAAAGCAGCCCTGGTGTGCCGTCGTTTTTTATGATCTGGACATAAGGAAAATCGAAAAATGTATTTGCAGGGCTAATAACTATATCGGTCTTTCCATCGGCATTCATGTCCGCAAATGCTGTGGGGAAAAGGTTATTGGCAAAAGTAATATTAAAAGGCCGTGCATAAAGGATGTTTTCGTTGGTGCTTTTATTCAATAAAATTTTCACAGAACCATCTTCGGTCATGACAAGATCTTCTTTGCCATCGCCATCCATATCCAAAAACCGGAATAGATTTAGCGGTTGCGGTACATTGATCCTTAACGCGGCATTGAAATTTATATTACCTGGGGTGCTGTTGTTTTTGTAGAACAGCAGGAAAGGCTGGTTAACCGGTGAAATGACTAAATCTGTTTTTCCATCCCTGTCCAGATCATTGAGATGAATTGAATAACTATATTGTTCCGGAAGCCTGATGGTTTGCAGCAAATCAAATCCAAATGTATATCCACTCACATTTCTGTGTAATGAAACTGTTGCAAGGTTGCCGGAGTATGGCATTAACGATCTTGTGTGAATAACAGCCATATCCTGCATGCCATCGCCATCCAGATCGCCGAGAGCAGTATTTGCCGAAGTGTTATCAAGTGGCTCGATCGGATGGAAGCAGCCTGGGGCAATGTATCCCAGTCCACTAAAAAACACCAGGAAACGTTTTTTAGAGTAGCCGGTTAGCCCGTTTGTTGTTACTCTTAAAAAATCAGAGGTGGCACCTGGCAATACTTGTACTGTTAACGAAGTTGTTGAAGCGCTTGTTACTCGTGCGCGTGAACCTCCTATGTAAACTGCATTGGCAGTAGTATCAGGGCTAAAGTTGTTGCCGTTTATAGTTATGAACTTGTTTACATACTCAGTAAAAGGAGTAAAGTTTGTTATAACCGGAGCCTGTCCAGATGCAGACAGTAAGAAGAAACAAGAGGCGATTAAACAAGGTAGTCGTTTTAACGATCCCGCTGCGTGCAAATAAAAATTGCGAATAAAATGCAACAAACAGTTTCGCCGGCGGCTTATGACGGCGCATGGGTAAATAGTGTTGTGTGTCATTTTTATTTGTTTTAGGTTGAATGAGATATTGCTGTGATCTTTTTCTGAAATCACTTAACCATGCAACAATAAAAATGAGAGGCTCGCTTATAAGCGTAATGAAGAGTTAAATTAATCTGGGTAGTGAAATGCCTGGGTTTAAACTGGCTACGTCAATAAATTCTCGCAAAAGATCAGCATTGGTCCAGGTAAAAGCATCTGTTCTTTAAACGTGCCCGCAACTTTATTGCAACAGGTAGCACAAAGTTATAAGGGCTTTATGTCTTTGTCAATAGGCTAAGGTTATGCTTTTATTGCCTGAAGGGTTAAGCTGCAAAAACGAATTTTAAATATCTATAAAAAAGCCGGTCCCGACGGGATCGGCTTCTATAATAATGTTTCGGTGTTTAAGATTACACTTCGCTCAGCCGGGCTTTCCTGCCAGAGCATAAACACAAAAGCCATCCGTTAATAGAGCAGCTTTTGTAATGTGAAGTCGCTCCACCTTTCACCATTCACTATTCACTATTCACTATTCACTTTTTTCGTTGCTCCACCTTTCACTATTCACCACAAAAAAAGCCGCTCCCAAGGGAAACGGCCTTTATAATATAGTTTGGTGTTTCACATTTCACTATTCACTATTCACTTTTGACGACACTAGAATCTTTCCAGCGCAGAGAAGAAGAAATCGCCTTCAATTGCAGCATTTTCATCACTGTCACTTCCGTGAACGGCATTTTCGCCTACAGAAGCAGCAAATTTTTTGCGGATCGTACCTTCTTCTGCGTTTGCAGGGTTGGTAGCACCGATCAGCGTACGGAAATCAGCTACAGCGTTTTCTTTTTCGAGAATGGCAGCAACAATGGTTCCGCTGCTCATAAATTCAACCAGCTCACCGTAGAAAGGTCTTTCTTTGTGAACAGCGTAGAATTCACCGGCTTGTTCTTTGGTAAGTTTTGTCCATTTCATTGCTTTAATGGAGAAACCGGCTTTGATGATCTGGTCCAGGATTGCTCCGGTATAGCCTTTGCCTGTAGCATCAGGTTTAACCATTGTAAAAGTTCTATTGCTCATAGCTTTTATAAAATTTTGCGCGAAAGTACTATATAGAAGTCCTATTTGCTAATATCTCACGCTAAAAAATGTTGAATTATTACCAAAATTGATTTGAATGAATGATGATAAACACTGAATTTTGCCGCCATTCTATGCAATCTATACAACACTTTTTCCCATTGTTGGATCAGCCTCGCAAGGCGGTGATCACCGCTCATCAGAAGCCCGATGGCGATGCGATGGGATCTATGCTGGGATTATACCATTTTTTAGTGCAGCTGGGGCACGACGTAACCGTAATTTCTCCCACAAACTGGGCTAGCTTTCTTAACTGGATGCCCGGAGTGGACAAAGTAATTGATTTTGAAAACAAGCGGGAGCTATCTGTCAATATCATTAACAGTGCAGAGATTATTTATTGTCTGGACTTTAATATATTGCACAGAACCAGGAATATGGAAACATATCTGGAAAAAGCGAAATGCATAAAGGTATTGATCGATCATCATCAACAACCCCAGGAAGAAGTTTTTGATTATGGAATCAGTGATACCGGAAAGAGCTCAACCTGTGAAATGATCTTTGACCTGATTGCTAATTCTGGTCATGATGATAAGATTAATAAAGAAATTGCCACATGTTTGTATACAGGTATCATGACAGATACCGGATCTTTCCGTTTTCCGTCCACAACTGCTTCAGTGCACAAGGCTGTAGCCCGTTTAAAGGAAACCGGTTTCAATCACTCTGTAATTCATGAGAATATCTATGATAATTTTTCTGAATCCAGGCTGAGATTCATCGGAAATGCCTTGTTGTACAAGCTGGATGTGTTGTATGAATACAATACTGCGATGATGGCTATTTCTAAATATGACCTGATTAAGTATGAAATAAAAACAGGCGATACTGAGGGTTTGGTTAATTATTTACTTACTATTGAAGGCATAAAGTTCGGAGCATTGGTGATTGACCGGGATGAGGAGCGTAAGTGGAGCTTCCGGAGCAAAGGTGAATTTGATGTAAATGCCTTTGCCAGAACTCATTTTGAAGGCGGTGGCCATAAAAATGCGGCTGGAGGAAGAAGTGATGAAACACTTGACCAGACAGCAAGAAAATTCAAACAGATTATAAAACAATACGAAAAAGAACTTCAATAAAAATCAGAAACAAAAACATGAAACAACTGTTAACAGCAGCGGGCCTTGCTTTATTATTCAGCGCGTGCTCGGTGAACTATGAAAAAACAAAATCCGGCATTGCTTATAAAATATTCAAAGGCAAAGGTGGAGAGAAATTGAAAGCGGGTGAGTATGTGAAATTCAACGCAGATATCCGTATCATAGAAAGAGATACTACGCTTAATACAACCATGGGTAGAGTTCCTGCCTATGCAATGGTTGATACTTCAAAAAGAACTGAGTACTCTTTCATGGAGATCATTTCCAAATGTTCAGTAGGAGATAGTACAGTATTTATTCTAAGCGTGGACTCTTTGATCAAAAGAAATATGATCAACCCTGCCGATAAATCTTTCAAAAAAGGCGACAGGATCACTTGTAAGATAAAGATCTTAAAGGCTTTCAAATCAGAGCAGGATGTAGAACCTGATTATAAACAGGAGTCTGAGCTGGAAAAAGCACGTGAAATAAAAGAAGTTGAAAAATACCTGGCGGATAAAGGTATTAAAGCTGAAAAAACTAAAAACGGTGCTTTCGTAGAAGTACAGTCAGCCGGGGAAGGTATTAAAGCTGAAACAGGGAAAGAAGCATCTGTTATGTACAGAGGTTACCTGATGACCAACAATAGCAGCGTATTCGATACTAACATGGATTCAACAAAAGGTCACACTGATCCTTACAAAGTACAGGTAGGAACAGGTAGCGTGATCCCTGGTTGGGAAGAAGCTTTACCATATTTTGGCAAAGGTGGTAAAGGACGCATTTTTGTACCTGCAATGTTAGCATACGGTATGCAGGCAAGACCAGAAATTCCTGCATATTCAAACCTGATTTTTGACATTGAAGTGAAGGATGTTAACGCACCGGCACCACCTCCTGCCGCAGCGCCTGCAGTTCCAGGCCTTCCTGGCGGCGGACAAGGTCAGTCACACTAATTAAATTGTTTATAGCAATAAAAGAGCTCTGCAGAAATGCGGGGCTTTTTTTTAGGTATCAGGTTTCAGGTATGAGGCATAAGGCGTGAGGTTTAAGGCATTTGCACATCCGCACATTTGCACATCCGCACATCCGCACATTCGCACATTTGCACATTCGCCCTCATTTTCAATTGAAAAAAACTTTCTCCACAAGCGTCGCAGCTTCCCTTGCCTCCTTCACATCATGAACACGTAAAATGTGCGCTCCGTTCATCAGGCTTATTGTATTTAAAACAGTTGTTCCGTTCAATGCTTCTTCGGGTGTAATGTTGAGTGTTTTGTAAATGGTAGACTTCCTGGAGATACCAATCAACAAAGGCTTTTCTAATATTTTAAATGCACTGAGATTTTTGATCAGTTCAAAATTGTGCGCGTATTTCTTGGCAAAGCCTAAGCCAGGGTCAACAATAACGTCATGGATACCGGCTTTTCTGCAGGTTTCAATTCGTTCAATAAAAAAATCAAGCACTTCCCTTGTAACATTTTCATATGATGCGTACTGTTGCATCGTTTGCGGATCGCCTTTCATGTGCATGCATATATATGGACATTTTAAGGATGCAACAGTATCGAACATAGCTTCATCAAGTATGCCCCCGCTGATGTCATTTACTATGTGGGCGCCGGCCTCAACGGAAAGCTGGGCCACTTTCGCAAAATAAGTATCTACAGAAAGAAATGTTTCGGGAAAATTTTTATGCAAAGCTTCAATAACCGGGATGACCCTGTCGAGTTCCTCATCCGCTCCGGATTGTTCGCTGCCTGGTCTTGTGCTTTGTCCGCCAATATCCAGTATTGCTGCACCTTCACTTAACATGCGTTCGCCCTGCTTTAAAGCCGCGTCAACAGAAGAAGCTCTGCTGGCTGAATAAAAAGAATCAGGTGTAATATTGATGATCCCCATTATGATAGGTTTCTCAATTGTTAATAAACGGCCACGGCAATTAAGTGTAAACATGGTGCGGTTTCCTTATTTTTGGCGATAGTAAACGCGCAAGTTAGTTATAATTGATAATTGAAACTTGATAATTGATAAGGGACAGATGGCAGGTGTTTTATACCTGATTTGTGCGTAGAAGAATAGAGTACTCAGTACCCTGGTTGACATTAATTGATAATTGAAATAATAATTCTTTCGGCAAACAGCTCATAGCTGATAGCTGATAGCTCATAGCTATTCCATGGATACAAATCAACAATACGACGAGTGTATAGATAAATGCCGTGATATTTTTTTGAAGAAAACCCGCGACTACGGAACCTCGTGGAGAGTATTGCGCGCCATTTCCGTTATTGACCAGATCATTATCAAAGCCCTGCGCATACGTACTATCCAGGAGAAAAAAGAACAGAAGGTAGGAGACGATATCCGGTCCGAATTTATTGGTATCGTCAACTATGGTGTTATCGGGTTGATCCAGTTAAAGAAGAACAATTCAGCAGTTGAGGATCTTGATGTAGATACGGTTAGTGCTTTGTATAGTGAGAATGTTCAGCTCGCTAAAGATACCATGTTGGCAAAAAACCACGACTATGGTGAGGCCTGGCGTGAGATGACACAGGAAAGTTTTGCTGATCTTATCCTGGTGAAGTTGTTGCGTGTTCGGCAGATCCTCGCCAATGACGGCAAGACGCTGATCAGTGAAGGTATTGATGCCAATTATATTGATATTATTAATTACGCAGTATTCGCGCTGATTCTGATAAATGAAGGAAAACATGTAGGGTAGGCTGAAGCGCAAACCGGTTGTAACTAAAAGATAAATTCAGATCCATGAAGGTTGTACTAAACATTGCAAGGATATTCGTTGGCGTGTTGTTTATTTTTTCCGGGTTGATAAAAGCCAATGATCCGCTTGGATTAAGCTACAAGATGCAGGAGTTTTTTGAAGTGTGGGGCTGGAGTGCGCTTAACGACTATTCGCTCGTGCTTTCGCTTGTAATGAATGTGTTTGAAGTGGTGGCCGGTATTGCACTGCTGGTAGGCTATCGGATGAAATTGGTTAGCTGGTTATTGTTCCTGCTTATCGTGTTTTTTACTTTCCTTACCGGTTATGCCTTCCTGTCCGGAAAAATTAAAACTTGTGGCTGTTTTGGTGATTGCGTTCCGCTCACCGCTTTCCAGTCTTTCCTGAAAGATCTGATCTTATTTGTACTTACCTTGTTGATCGTCTTTAATTATAAAAAGATCAGACCGGTTTTTTCACCCGGTCCATCAATAGGTATACTTCTTCTAAGCGTTTTTGCCGTTTCATGGATGCAGGAGCATGCGCTCAAACATTTGCCTTTCGTCGATTGTTTGCCTTACAAACAGGGAAATAATATAGCCGAAAAAATGAAAGTTCCGCCGGGCGCAATAGCTGACAGTTCTATCATGAACTTCACATATAAACATAAAGGGCAGCGCGTGGAATTTGATCAGGATCATTTCCCTGATGATTTTGATTCTACCTATGAGTTTGTTGAACGTCATGACAAATTGATAAGGCAGGGAAATGCAACGCCTGCGATTGTCGATTTTGCCTTGCGAAACGATGCCGGAGACGATATTACAGCGCAGGTGTTGGAAACGCCCGGTTATTACATGCTGGTATTTGTAAAGGATTTTGGCAACGCGGGAAAATGGATGAAGGAAGAACATACGCAACTGGTACAGACCTGTCTTTCAAAAAATATTCCGGTCCGCTATATCACATCAGAACCCAAAAAAGCTGCTCACTATTTGGATTCATTGGCTGTAAAGGATCTCCTTATCTGTGATGCTACGGTTATTAAAACGGCAGCAAGAGCCAATCCAACTTATTTTCTGATGAACCAGGCGACAGTCTACCGTAAAATAAGCGGCGCAGATATCAGTAAAATGCAGAAGGCGGTTGGAGAATTGAAGGCCCAATAGGTATCTTTAAACTATGCTGACATTCATAACTAAAAAAATGCTGTACGGACTGCTCGTGTTAGCGGGTGTTATCGTTGTGGTGTTTTTTTTGTTTGTAGGGTTCGGTGATCCTGTAAGACTTGTACTCGGCCAGACGGGTGACAGTGCTACTATAAAAAACATAAGAAAAGAACTCGCACTCGATCAGCCGAAATGGAAACAGTTTTTATTGTATGTAAATGATGTATCTCCGCTCGCTGTTCACTCCAAAGAGGAAATACAGTCAAAACAGCTTCATGGAATTTTTATTGGGGGCGATATAAAATTGGCCATCAAATGGCCATATCTCCGTCGTTCTTATCAAACCAAAAAAAGTGTGACTGAAGTATTGATGGAAGCGCTTCCGGGAACGATGTTACTGGCCTTTACGGCTATGCTGATCTCAACAATATTTGGTATCGGTCTTGGTGTTTTAGCTGCAGTCAAACAGAATACCGTTTGGGACACTTCAGCCATCTTTGCAAGCGTGCTGGGAATTTCTGCGCCGTCCTTTTTTGTCGGGATTATACTGGCTTACGTCTTCGGCTTTGTGTTGAGTAATTATACCGGTCTGCATATGATCGGCAGCTTATATGAAGTCGATCCATTCAATGGAAGGCAACTACAGCTGCGAAACCTCATTTTACCCGCGGTAACACTTGGTATCAGGCCGTTGGCGATCATCACCCAATTGACAAGAAGCGCTATGCTTGATGTGCTTGATCAGGATTATATAAGAACAGCCTACGCAAAAGGATTAAGACGCAAAACTGTTATCTGGAAACATGCATTGCGCAACGCGCTGAATCCGGTTATCACCGCCATCACCGGCTGGTTCGCGGAATTGCTGGCAGGTGCTTTTTTTGTCGAATATATTTTCGGCTGGAAAGGGATAGGAAAAGTTACCGTTGATGCCCTCGAAAAACTCGATTTCCCAGTCGTGATGGGAAGTGTATTGCTGACGGCTACATTCTTTGTGCTGGTAAATATTCTCGCAGATATATTCTATTCAATCGTTGATCCACGCGTTAAGCTTGACTGAGTTGTAAGTTATACGTTGTACGTTATACGTTGATCGGAGCGAAGGGTTTGGTTTCTCGCAACGGTCGCAAAGAAGCAGCGACGCAGTGGGAGTTGTAAGTTATACGTTGTACGTTATACGTTGATCTTAGCGAGGGGTTTCTCGCAACGCTCGCGAAGAAGCAGCGACGCAGTGGGAGTTGTAAGTTATACGTTGTACGTTATACGTTGATTGAAGCGAAGAGTTTCTCGCAACGCTCGCGAAGAAGCGGCGACGCGGTGGAAGTTGTAAGTTATACGTGGTACGTTATACGTTAATCGAAGCGAAGGGTTTCTCGCAACGGTCGCAAAGAGGCAGCGGCGCAGCGAATAGTTTCAGTCTTACTTTTATTCCTTTAGAACTCTTTTGCATTTAGAGACTTAGTGGCTAACAATACCGTGTTTCTTCGTGTCGTCCTGTCTCCGTGGTTCAAAAACTTTGTGCCTCTTTGTGTTCTTCGTGCCTTCGTGTTTCAAAAACGTCGTGTTTCGCCCTGCCACCTGTGTCTCCGTGGTTCAAACCTCTGCTTCCAGTTTAAACTTTTTAGCCAGCCAGCTATCTTTAACCGGTACCAGCCATTTGCTCAGCAAATCAGCCTTCGTCGCCACCAGGTTATTAAAATACAATGTACCAGGAGTAATAAAATTATTCTGCACCGCATACGGTATCTGCTGAAGAGGCAGTAGCTGAATCTTATCCTTTATCACAAAAGCAAGCATTTGCCTGTCAAACATTGTTACGTTGAACTTCTCCTCAATCTCCTTGATCAATCTCACCGAACTGTCAGTACTGCAACCACTTACATAAGTTGCAGATTCGTCCGCCATTAATATTACAAACTGTCCGTATAATAAATTCGCGTAACCTTTTACCGGCGTTCCGTGCGTGTTCCAGCTTTGCAGGAACTTGTTCATCATGCTTTCCAGCTCAAATGCTTCACCCATTGAAAACAACCGGCTGCTCTGGTAGATCCACACCCTGGATGACGCGTCAAAATCTTCCGGAATAAATTCTGCTATATTCGTATTCATAGCGCAAAGATAGCTAAATGTGCAAATGGGTAAATGTGCAAATGTGCGAATGTGCAAGTGAGAGAAGGTGCAAATATGGAAATGCCTAAATGCTCGAACCAATAATTCAATAAAATTTTTTACCTAAATCGCAATGTTTTGCGCCTGGTGCCGGTCAATAATAAAAACCTTGCGATGAAATATGTTATTCTGGCCCTGTCCTTTGTGCTTATACTTTTTTTTACGTCCGGCTGTAAAAAAAGTAATATGACAGAAGCAGAGAAATCCAACAGCATTATCGGGTCATGGGAGTTAAGATCAACAGTAGGAAGCATGCCACTTAAAACCTTTCCCCCGAACAATGGTCATGTTATTCAATTTACAAACGACAGCTATACGGTTTTTGACAGTGGCCAGGCAAAAGAAAAAGGCAATTACGCTTCAACTCCTGACAGTTCTGTAGAGGCCAATGTGTGCCTGGTGATAAAGGAAGGTCAGTTTACAAACAGGATTATTCTAAGCGCCAGTTCAAACCCTTACAAGATCTTCTTCAACCTCGAAGGAAATCAACTCACTTTCCTCTCCGGCTGTTTTGCGCTCGACGCCGGTAATCAAACAGTGTATGAAAGGGTGGGTGAGGACAGGTAAGGTATCAGGTGTCAGGTGTCAGGTATCAGGCATCAGGTATCAGGTATGAAGCGTCAGGAATAAGTCCGGCATTCAAGCGCATTCGCACATCTGCACATTCGCACATTCCCCTCATTTTCCATTGTCAATTTTCAATTCTCCATTCATTCGCACATTTGCACATTTGCACATTTGCACATTCACATGCTTTTCTCAATCAATTCCGCTATATCCAGCACCTGAACGTTGTCTTCTTTTTCGCGGTTTTTTACGCCGTCGGTTAGCATTGTGTTGCAAAACGGACAAGCACTTGCAATAATGTTCGGCTCAAGGGAAAGCGCTTCGTCAGTGCGTTCGAAATTTACTCTTTTGGTTCCTTTTTCTTCCTCCTTGAACATTTGTGCACCTCCGGCGCCGCAACATAATCCGTTAGTGCGGCAGCGTTTCATCTCAACCAGCTCAGCGTCCAATAGTTCCAGAACCTTGCGTGGCGCCTCATAAATATTATTAGCCCGGCCGAGGTAGCAGCTGTCATGATAAGTAATTCGTTTTCCTTTAAAGCTTCCACCTTCCTTCAATACGATTTTTCCGCTGTCGATCAGTTCCTGTAAAAAGGTAGTGTGATGAACAACATCATAATTTCCCCCTAATTCCGGGTATTCATTTTTTAGGATATTAAAGCAGTGAGGACAGGTAGTGACAATCTTTTTTATACCGTAGCCATTTAACACCTGGATATTATTATAAGCCATCATCTGAAAAAGAAATTCGTTGCCGGCGCGGCGGGCAGGGTCGCCCGTGCAGGCTTCTTCTTTGCCAAGTATCGCATATTTAATTCCGGTCTTATTGAGAATACTTGCAAACGCTCTTGTGATCTTTTGCGCCCGCTGATCAAAGCTTCCCGAACATCCTACCCAAAACAGTATTTCAGGCGATTCTCCATTCATCATCATTTCGGCCATACTTGTAGCAATCATATACTTAGCTTTAAAAATTAAAAATAAAGAAAAGCTGTGAGCTATTAGCTTTTAGCTGTGGATGTAAGGTGTAAGGTGTAAGGTATGAGGTGTCAGGTATGAGGTGTAAGGTATGAGGTGTGAGGTATGAGGTGTAAGGCATTCGCACATCCGCACATTTGCACATTCCCTCCATTTTCAATTCTCAATTCTCCATTCTTCTTCTTTGCCAAGTATCGCATATTTAATTCCGGTCTTATTGAGAATACTTGCAAACGCTCTTGTGATCTTTTGCGCACGCTGATCAAAGCTTCCCGAACATCCTACCCAAAACAGTATTTCAGGCGACTCTCCATTCATCATCATTCCGGCCATACTTGTAGCAATCATATACTTAGCTTTAAAAATTAAAAATAAAGAAAAGCTGTGAGCTATTAGCTTTTAGCTGTGGATGTAAGGTGTAAGGTGTAAGGTATGAGGTGTCAGGTATCAGGTGTAAGGTATGAGGTGTAAGGTATGAGTGTGAGGTATGAGGTGTAAGGCATTCGCACATCCGCACATTTGCACATTCCCTCCATTTTCAATTCTCAATTCTCCATTTTCAATTGTATTCTATATTTGCGCCCTATGGCTTTACTGTTTGCAGCTTTTATGGGAATGCTGGTGAGTTTTTTAGGGCAATTGCCGTTGGGGAACATGAGCATTACCGCCACTCAGATCTACGTTCAGGAAAATGCGAGAAACGCCTGGAAATATGCTATTGGTGTGGCGATAGTTGAAGTGATTTATTTACGTCTCTCGCTAAAAGGTGTGGATTGGATTATGCAGCATAAACTGTTCTTTACCGTATTAGGCTGGCTTACTGTTGCCTTATTCCTGGTACTGGGGGTTGCGAGTTTTGTGTCAGCCAACCGGCAGCAGAGCAACAAAAAAGCATTGCTGCTAAACAACAAGATGGATCGTTTTCTGCTGGGGATCAGTATGAGTGCATTAAATCCGGCACAAATCCCGTTCTGGTTTATATGGAGTACTTATCTCCTTGATAATAAAGTTATTCAGCCCGTATCTTCTCAATACGACATGTTTACGGTTGGCGCGGGTTGCGGCACTATCGGAGGCCTGGCTGTTTATATGTATGGCGGCAACTGGCTCATTACAAGAATGAATGCCAGTATGAAAAATCTCAACAAAGCCATGGGCGGCATTTTCATTCTCACTGCTGTTATTCAATTGTATAGAATGGTGAAAGGGTTTTTATAGCAGATATTTTAATGAAAAAACACTGCGCTATTTCAAAATGAAATATATTAGTAACTCGTTTTCGCGACGCGTCTGAACTGCTTCTGAGATTTCTTTTCAGTAATTAGTTACTGAAAAGAATAATTGATGATGCAGCAAGCAACGAGCGGAACGAGATTAATTAATAAATGCTTGCTAATTATGAAACCCATCGTACAAATTTCCCTTGACCTGACCAATATTGATGAGGCGCTGGAAACAGCCGCAATGGCTATGCGCGCAGGTGTAGACTGGCTAGAAGCCGGAACACCACTAATTCTTGCTGAAGGATTACACGGAGTAAGAAGACTTCGTGAAAATTTTCCAAATGTTCCTATAGTTGCTGATCTGAAAACGATGGATGGCGGATACCTCGAAGCCGAAATGATGGCTAAAGCCGGGGCTACACATGTTGTGGTAATGGCCCGTGCCCATGAAGAAACCATTAAATGCGTTGTGAAAGCCGGGCGAGATCACGGTGTAAAAGTAATGGGCGACAACCTGGGTTGTGATGATATGGTTGAAGCAGCAAAATGGCTCGAAGATTTGGGCTGTGATTACATCATTCATCATATCGGGTATGATGAACGGAGGGGGATTGCCGCTGCAGGCAAACGCATGCCCAGCCCACTGGATCAACTCAGAGAAGTTGTAGCTGCAGTAAATATTCCTGTACAGGCTGTCGGAGGACTCTCCCTGGAACAGGCTATTCAGTGTCCCGCATACGGTGCCCCGCTGGTTGTATTGGGCGCCCCGCTTACAATAGACGCTGATGAATTTAAAACCGCTTCCGGCGATCTCGAAAGTTCATTAAGACTCATTTGTGAAAAGATACACGCATATGGCGATGTGGCCGTGAAAAGCCTCGCGTAGCTTAATTGACAATTGAAAGTGGACAATTGAAAATGAGGGAGAGGATTGGAGCGCATATTCGAAATCAGCGACATTGCAAGTAAACGAACAACCATAGTTAAATGGTCTTGGTAAGTTGAAAAAAGAAAACCTGATCAGAACTAGGTACTTTGTACTTCGTAAATCGTACTTACTGCAAGCTGTTAAATGAGAAGCTTGCTCCAATTTTCACTATTCACTATTGACCATTCACTAACACCATTCACTTTATTAACCATTTCCAAACGATAAACAACATGAAATCTGCAGCCGTAGTTAATTATGCTCCTGAAAAAGGCTCTGTAGAAATAAGAGAAATTGATATGCCTGAAATTGGCGATGAAGATGTATTGCTTGAAGTTGCCAATGTAGGCGTTTGTGGCAGTGACCTGCACCAATGGACAGCCGACCATAGCTGGCCCGTAAATTACCCGGTTGTATTGGGCCACGAATTCGGTGGTCATATAGCAGCAACCGGTAGCCTTGTAAAAGGATGGAAAGAGGGCGACAGGGTGGTAAGTGAAACTGCCGCTGTTATTGATGTCAACAATCCCATGTCAAGACGTGGAATGTACAATCTTGATCCTACACGTAAGGGGTTTGGTTATGGCGTGAATGGCGCTATGACCCGTTTTGTACGTGTGCCTGCGCGTTGCCTTCATCATATTCCTGATCAACTGGCATTTGAACAGGCCTGCCTTACTGAACCATGCTGCGTTGCGTTTAACGCTGTTGTAGAGAATAGCCGCATTAAGCCGGGGGACAGGGTGATTGTACTGGGTCCAGGCACCATAGGAATTCTTTGCGCTGCCGTCGCAAGACTATGCGGTGCCGAAGTTGCCGTTGTTGGGCTAGAAGCTGACCGTCACAGATTAAATATTGCAAAAGAATATGGATGTGAAGTGATTGTAGGCGATGCAACGGCATGGGCGCTGCAACGCGATGGCCTTGGTGCAGATTGCATCATCGACGCCGCAGGTACAAGCATTACACTTAAAATAGCCATGCAACTCGTGCGTCCTGCGGGACATATCACCAAAGTTGGATGGGGACCTCAGCCACTTGGTTTTTCAATTGATCCACTGGTGCAAAAGAATGTGACATTGCAGGGTAGCTTTAGCCACAACTGGCCGGTATGGGAACGTGTAATTGCCTTGTTGGCGAGCGGACAACTAAACGTAAAGCCGATAATCGGCGGCGTATGGCCGGTTACCGAATGGCATGAAGCATTCGAAAAAATGCACAAGGGAGAAGTGGTGAAAAGTGTGCTGAAACCGGTTAGTTAATTGAAAATTGATAATGGAAAATTGAAAATGGAGGTGGGTTGAATGTGCGAATGTGTAAATATGCAAATGTGCAAATGCATTTAGCCTGATACCTGACACCTGAAACCTATTACACATGCGCTTACAAAATAAAGTAATCATAGTTACCGGCAGTACAACCGGTATAGGAAAAGCCATTGCTATAAGATGTGTTGAAGAAGGAGCAAAGGTGGTTTTGAACGGGCTGGAAAAAGATCTTGGTGAAGAAGTGTTGAACATAGTAGGAAAACAAAATGCAGTTTTGCATATTGAAGACCTTGCCGCTGATGGAGCTATAACTCGTCTTGTTAATCTTGCAATCACACACTTCGGCAAGCTGGACGCCGTTGTGAATAATGCAGCCATTGTTGCTTCATCCAATCTTTACACAACTGACAAAGATTTTTTACGAAAACTGCTTGAAGTAAATACAATAGCACCCTTTACACTGATTAAAGAAGCATTGCCACATCTTGAAAAACAGCACGGCTGTGTGCTAAATATCGGCTCGGTGAATGCCTATAGTGGTGAGCCAAATCTGCTGGCTTATAGCATGTCCAAAGGAGCTCTGATGACGATGACGCGGAACCTCGGCGATACACTGAATCGTGAGAACAATGTTCGCGTCAACCAGATCAATCCCGGATGGGTCTTAACAGAAAATGAAGCCATCCGTAAACGCGAGCATGGGTTGGCGGATGACTGGTACAAAGAGATCCCATCAGTATACGCACCTTCTGGACGTATATTATGGCCAAAAGAGATTGCAGCGGCTGCTGTTTACTGGTTGTCCGACGAAAGTGGTCCTGTTAGTGGACAGGTAGTAGATATCGAACAACACCCGTTTATTGGCCGCAATCCGCCAAAGAATTCGCAAACAATGAAAGAGCCAACCTGATTAGAAAGTCAAAAGTAAAAAATCAAAAGTCAAAAAGGTGTGGCAGCGCTTTGTGCTATGATTTGAGAATTTCAGTACATAGTTAACCTGACCAAAACTGAACTTTTGAATTTTTACTTTTGAATTTTGACTTTAATTGGAACGCTTTCAAATTAATTAAAAACATAAAACATATACCCCAATGCCAAAATTGGCTGCATTTCCCAAAGCCTTTATGCAGGCGCTTTGCAAAGATGGAACGATGAAAGTATCCGAATGGATTGAACTTGCCTCAAAACTCGATATCGATGGTCTTGAATGGTATGCAGGATTTATTGAAATGGCCGATCGATCCAATTGGTCCGTCTTTAGAAAACAGGTAGAAGACAAGGGCAAGCAAATTCCCATGATGTGCTGTTCTCCTGATTTTACACATCCTGACAAAGCATTCAGGGATAAAGAAATTCAAAAACAGAAAGGATGGATCGACATGACATATGAGCTTGGCGGATCTTACTGCCGGGTGTTATCTGGTCAGCGGAGGCCTGAGCTGACGATTGAGGAAGGTGTTAAACTCGCTGCTGATTGTATACATGAATGTTTGCCTTACGCGCGCGAAAGAAACATTACATTGATCCTGGAGAACCACTACAAAGATGATTTTTGGGAGTATCCTGAGTTCGCCCAGAAAATGGATGTGTTCGGTATGTTGGTTGACAGCATTCATGATCCCAATTTTGGTGTGAACTATGATCCCAGCAATACGTATCTCGCCGGTGAAGATCCGCTCGAACTCCTCAGGAAAGTTTCCCATCGGGTGGTCACTATGCATGCCAGCGACAGGTATTTGAAGGAAGGAACAATTGAGGATCTTCGAAAAGAAGAAGGCGGCGCAGCCGGATATGCCAAAAGATTAAGCCACGGAGAAATCGGCAAAGGCCTGAATGATTACGATGCTATTTTTTCAGAACTCAAGCGGGTAGGCTTCGATAACTGGATCAGCATAGAAGATGGAGTTGACGGCATGGCTCAGCTGGAAAGAAGTGTAGCCTTTTTACGAAGGAAGATTAATGAGCACTGGCCGCAATAATTTGGTACAAAATTCCTCAGCCTGTGGATTGATGTTGTGATATCAGGAAATTAATTTCCCGAGGTATATTGTTAATCAAGTGTAAAAGCGATTGGCTTGGCAATTGCTACTTAGTGGTTGTGGCTAATCAAAAACAAAATACCGAGATGGAAACTTCAAAATATCAGAAAAACATGATTTCTCCGAAAGAGGAAGAACTAAAAGTGCAAAAGAAACCAGGCGAAGGAGATAAGATCTTCGATAAAGAAAAGAGACGTTTCAAAAAAGGTATTACCAAGAGGTAATTTTTTGTTGAGTATAACATTGAGTTAGTTGGTTTTTACAGGTTCTGCAGTAAGTGCGGGACCTGTTTTTGTTTAATGGAGAATTGAAAGTTGACAATTGAAAATGACAGTGTAAATGTGCAAATGCGTGACATGACGTGCAGATGTGCAATGTTGAAACGGCTATGTTTTGCCTGTCGTCTTTTCATGAACATACCCTTCACTTACATTGTATTCCAAAATCCATTTTCCATGTCTATATTTTCCGGCTAACGGCTAATAGCTCATGGCTGATAGCTGATCGCTGAAACCTGAAACCTCCTCCCCCTTGCGTTGTTATTCAAAAAGTCATAACTTTTAGAACGAATTAAAATTTCTTTTCTCTGTATTATTAAAAAAGAACGGAAATGAAATTATTACGACCAACGCTGCTTGTTATTGCTGCCATTTGTTTCAACATTTTTTTTTGTAAGGCATCCCCCGTTAGTGATCATCCGACATTGGCGCTGGGTGCATCTGCGCCTGATTTTAATTTGAAAGGTGTAGATGGTAAAATGTATTCACTCGCTTCTTTTAAAGACGCCAATGTGCTGGTGATAGTTTTTACCTGTAATCATTGTCCTACTGCCCAGGCTTATGAAGAACGCATAAAAAGTATTGCTGCAGATTATAAAAATAAAGGGGTCTCACTTGTGGCAATCATGCCTAACGATCCCGCATCTGTGCAATTAAGTGAACTTGGTTATACAGATCTGAGTGATTCTTATGAAGAAATGCAAATACGGGCGAAAGAAAAACAATTCAATTTTCCCTATCTGTATGATGGTAATGAAGAGGCTGCCGCCAACGCATACGGCCCTGTAGCAACGCCGCATGTTTTTATTTTCGATAAGGAAAGAAAACTTCGTTACCAGGGCCGCATAGACGACGTTGAAAAGCCCGGGAAAAAGGTTAACAATACAGATGCCCGCAATGCCATCGACGCATTGCTGGGCAAACAGGAAGTGCCGGTAAAATCAACCAAGGTGTTCGGTTGTTCTGTTAAGTGGAAAGAGAAGGAAGATTTGAATAAAAAAGCAGCAGAAGGCTGGGCAAAAGAACCGGTAAAGCTGGAAATGATTGATGAAGCAGGGATAAAGGATCTTCTTAAAAATAATTCGGACAAACTTCGCCTGATTAATGTTTGGGCAACATGGTGCGGTCCGTGTGTATCTGAATACCCTGATTTTATGACGATAAACAGGATGTACCGTGGACGTGACTTTGAATTCATAAGCATTAGCGCAGACGATCCCGCTAAAAAAGACAAAGCACTAAAATTTCTGCAAAAACAACAATCTTCGTCTTCCAATTATATATTCAGCATAGATGATAAATACAAACTAATTGAGGCAATTGACCCCAACTGGCAAGGCGCATTGCCTTACACAATTCTTGTTGAGCCGGGCGGTAAAATTGTCTATGCAAAACAAGGAGCTATAGACGTTCCAGAAATGAAAAAAAGGATAGTTGAAAACCACCTGATTGGCAGGTACTATTAAGTCAACAGGTTTGTGTTTACATGTGGTTAATGTTTCATAATGTTTAACAGGTTTAAAAGGGTTTGTAATTAACTTCGCACATGCGGAAAAGGTCTCTGGAAAGATTTACTTTCCGCAACTTAAATACATGATTAACGCGATTATGTGAACAGGTTTATAGGGTTGGTTGTTAATCATTGTATCACCTTAAACGTAATTGTGTGAACGAAAAATTTTCACCCTGGGAAATCATAGAAAATGCCAAGCATGCCGAAGCTGAAGGTGGCCTTACGGAAGCTGCACGACTATACGAAGAGGCGATAAAACAGTCACCGCTCAATGATTTTCCCTACAGCCGGCTGATGATCATTTACAGAAAGCTTCACCAGTATCGCGATGAGCTGCGTGTTATTAACACCGGTATAAAATCGTTTGAAGAAGATTATCTTTCAAAAAAACACGCCATCGCAGCCAATAAAAAAATCACCCGTATAAGCAGGGCTATCATGGAGCGTATGGGCCTTGTCACAAATCTGAATAAACAGGTATTGCAACTTGAGCCTATAGCAACGTGGCGAAAGCGTAAAGCCATTGTGGCGCGAAAAGTAAAAAGGGGTAAATAGCTGTGGGGATTATCGTCCATTGCCGGCAGGCTTAATTATTAGAGAAACGATGTCTTAAACATTATTTAATACCTTGCCTGCCCTGGCATTAGTATTTTGGTGGTCAATTTACCAGCATGAAAAAATTTCTTTTGCCAATCCTTGGCTTATTTTTTATCAATACAGTACCCGCTCAGAAATCACTGTTCCCGGAAATAAATCACCGTGTTGTTGTAATAGCTCACCGGGGCAACCACCAGCATGTGCCGGAAAACACACTGGCTTCTTTTGAGCAGGCTATTGCCTGCCATGCAGATTTTGTGGAAATGGACCTGCGTACAACAAAAGACGGAAAAATGGTGATTATGCATGATGCAACTGTAAACAGGACGACCAATGGCAGTGGAAAAGTGAGTGACCTTACTTATAATGAATTAATGCAACTTACCGTTCGCCCGGCCTCTGCCTCCGATACGGGTCATTATAAGATTCCTTTGTTTGAAGATGCGTTGCGAATATGTACAGGAAAGATTCATATATACCTTGATTTTAAAGATGCAAATGTTGTGCAGGCTTATGATCTTATTAAAGCCGCAGGAATGGAAAAACAAATCGTTGTTTACCTTAATAAGGAAGAGCAATATTCCCAATGGAAAAGTGCTGCCCCGCAAATGCCGCTGATGGCCAGCATTCCCGAAAATATCAAAACAGAAGAGGCGTTAAATACCTTTCTCAAAAAGACACCGGTTGAATTTACAGACAGCGCTGATCCCGCCATGATTCCATTTCTGAATAAACGTCACGTTGCAGTTTGGCTGGATATCCAGGGGAATGATGAAGGGCCTGCGAAATGGAATGACGCATTGAAAATGGGAGTCCAGGGACTACAATCAGATCATCCCGAAGACCTGGTGAAATTTTTGCATCAAAATTGAAAGTCAGCGTTGCCTGATTATTGACGCAACGCCAAGAGAACTTTTTTCTCGTTTTGAGAGTTTTATTCTCAATTTGAAACTTTAATAAAAGAAAACCGGTTTTGTAAATCTTTGCTTGTCAGGCGCTAAGCTTTTTGGCACTGTCATTGCCAATACATGTTCGGTTTTTCATAGGATATTGGATTTAATGTAGGGGCAGGATTTCTATCCAGCCCTTAATTTTTTCTACTATTTGTAGCTCATGTTTTTCTCCTTCGTCAATGGTTCTCCGTTATTTAGGAAGATCGTCGATTTTCTTTTCATTATCGGTTGCTGTTTTGATCCGTTCTATCGAATAAAGTGGGATATTTACATATTGAAAGCCAATGGCTTCTCTTTCCTTAGTGCGGCAGAAATGATTGAACCAGACAGAATGTTTATGTCATCAAAAACGGTCGTATGGATGTTGAAATCTTATCCAGGATACAGTTCGCGTTTACCATCTCCTTCCACTATATTTATCCCCCTCTTAGTATTGGCCTTGGGCTGAACATGGTGTTGATGGAAGGCATGTTTCTTAAAACCGGTAACCCATTATTCGAAAAGCAGACCCGGTTTTTCACAAAAATTTTTGCGTTGATCTTTGGTGTTGGTGTGGCAACAGGTATTGTAATGGAGTTTGAATTCGGCACCAACTGGGCAACTTATTCAAAATACGTTGGAGATGTGTTTGGAAGTGCCCTTGCCGCTGAAGGGATCTTTGCTTTTGCATTGGAGAGCGGATTTCTCGGCATATTGTTGTTTGGATGGAACAAAGTATCCCCCAAAGTTCATTTTTTCTCAACAATAATGGTTACGCTCGGCTCCATGTTTTCTGCCATTTGGATTGTCGTCGCCAATAGCTGGCAGCAAACCCCCGCCGGCTATCATATAGTAGGGCAGGGGCTGGAAGCCAGAGCTGAGATCACCGATTTCTGGGCAATGGTATTCAATCCGTCATCTGTAGAAAGAGTGATTCATGTTTGGATTGGTGCGTTCCTGGCGGGTTCGTTCCTGGTGATGAGCATTGCGGCATATTACATTATCAAAGGGCGGCATCTTGAATTCGCCAAAAGATCATTTGTTATAGGAATGAGCGTGGGTCTATTATCAGCATACGCACAATTGTTCAGTGGACATAAAGCAGCAGACGTTGTTGCCGATTATCAACCTGCAAAGCTGGCGGCGATGGAAGGGCATTTTGATAGCAGTTCGCGGGCAGATATGTATTTATTTGGTTACATAAACACCCGCGATGAAAAAACACACGGTGTGGCTATTCCCGGTGGATTAAGCTTTCTTACGCACGGTGACTTCAACGCTCCCGTAAAAGGATTAAAAGCATTTAAGCCGGAAGACCGGCCTGGCTCATTGAATATCGTATTTCAATCATATCATATAATGATTGCCGTAGGAATCGCTATGATCGTTCTGACAACATGGGCATTCATACTTTATCGTCGCAAGAAACTTTTCGAAAAGAAATGGCTGATGCATGTTTTTATGTGGAGTGTTTTGCTGCCACAAATAGGCAACCAGGTAGGATGGTATACCGCGGAAACAGGCCGGCAGCCCTGGGTAGTTTACGGCTTGTTGAGGACCAGTGACGCGTTGTCTGCTTCCGTCAAGGCCAGCCAGGTAGTATTTTCACTCATTCTCTTTACTTTGGTGTATGCGCTGTTGTTTATATTGTTTCTTTATCTTCTGAATAAGAAGATTCAGCATGGTCCGGAAGGACTCGCAGAAGAAATGCACAGTCCACATTTGGAAGAAATTGCTGAAAATTTTGAAAAACACCGTTTGTGATGGACGATGTAGGATGTAAGATGTACGATGTATGGTGCAGGATGTATGATTTAAGTACGAATTACGAAGTACGCGGGTGTAACATGTTGATTTTATTTTGGAGCTGTTACAGTTAGGAAGGTTGATAAAAGATTTTAAATTTCAAATCTCAAATCCCCAATCGCCCATGGCAACTTTTTTAGGAATAGATTACGCAACCTGGTGGTATCTTGTTATAGGTGCATGTTTTACGGGATATGCAATCCTGGACGGCTTTGATCTTGGGGCCGGTGCGGTGCATTTATTTTTAAAGAAGGAGGAAAGCAGAAGGATTGCGCTAAATGCCATTGGACCAATTTGGGACGGTAATGAAGTGTGGCTGGTAATTGGCGGCGGAGCTTTGTTTGCGGGATTTCCGAAGGTATATGCGTCTGTTTTCTCTGCTTTTTACATTCCGTTTTATTTGTTCCTGGTAGCACTGATCTTCCGGGCTATTTCTATAGAGTTCCGGAGTAAAGAACCCATGATCTGGTGGCGTAAAATGTGGGATATCAGCTACAGTGTTTCCAGCATGCTTATTGCTTTTGCGCTTGGTCTTGTGTTGGGGAATGTACTTATCGGGCTTGCAATTGATAGGGAAGGTAATTATACAGGCTCCACGTGGGATTTTGTAAATCCTTATTCGTTGCTTGTAGGTGCTACAACACTCGCACTGTTTATGATGCATGGTGCCATTTACCTGGTAATGAAGACGGAGAAAAGATTGTACACGAGACTTACGATCATCGTTAAAAATACAACCATCACATTTGCTATTACCATTTTATTGTTGAGTTTTTACACGCTCCTGTACGTACCACATCTTTCGCATCGCATTAAAGAAAATTCGTGGTTGTTTTTTGTGCCGGTGGCTATGGTGCTTGCTATCGCTAATATTACAAGAAATATCTCGCGACAAAAATACCGTTATGCATTTCTGTCGTCATCAGTTGTTATAAGTCTTCTGCTGATCATTATTGCGGTAGAGTTGTATCCCAATTTGGTCATATCAACAATCGATCCCGCGTACGATCTAACGGTCAGAAACGCTTCATCCTCAGAAAAAAGCCTCGGCGTAATGCTAACCGTTGCGGCAATCGGGGTACCGTTAGTAGCCATCTATACAACCTTTGTTTTCTGGACCTTCAAAGGCAAGGTAAAACTCGATGAAATGAGTTACTAGCCATCTTACTGTCTTACTGTCTTACGGTCTTACTTTCTTACGCGTCTTACATGTCTTTATGCTAACCGTAGCGGCAATAGGGGTGCCGTTAGTAGCCATCTACACAACCTTTGTTTTCTGGACCTCCAAAGGCAAGGTAAACTCGATGAAATGAGCTACTAGCATCTTACTATCTTACTGTCTTACGGTCTTACTTTCTTACGCGTCTTACATGTCTTTATGCTAACCGTTGCGGCAATAGGGGTACCGTTAGTAGCCATCTATACAACCTTTGTTTTTGGACCTTCAAAGGCAAGGTAAAACTCGATGAAATGAGGTACTAGCCATCTTACTGTCTTACTGTCTTACGATCTTACCATCTTTTTCTTATCTTACGTACATACTTATCTGCTTATGTCTTCTTCCCCGTCACTTAAACGAGTACTTAAGCCTGCGCATCTGTGGGCCATTGCGGTTGGACTGGTAATTTCAGGCGAATATTTTGGATGGAACTACGGATGGGGCGTCGCAGGCACCATCGGGTTCCTGATCGCAACACTCATTGTTACAGTGCTATACGTAACGTTTATTTTCAGTTTTACAGAATTAACCACATCCATACCGCACGCTGGCGGTCCATTTGCATATGCACGCAAAGCGTTTGGTCCCCTGGGCGGCGTGATAGCCGGTTATGCAACGTTGGTGGAGTTTGTGTTTGCGCCGCCTGCAATTGCTTTTGCACTGGGCAGTTATGTACATTTTCTGTATCCTGCCATTGCCGTAAAATATACAGCAGTCGGTTGCTATGTATTGTTTACGCTGATTAACATGCTTGGTATTAAAGAATCGGCAGTTTTTACACTCATCGTAACTGTACTGGCCGTGGCGGAGTTGCTAATGTTTATGGGTATAGTGGCACCCCATTTCAGCCTGGAGAAATTTACAGCCAATAACGATCATTATGGAATAGGTGGAATATTTGCTGCTTTGCCATTTGCAGTATGGTTGTACCTGGGTATTGAAGGTGTGGCAATGGTAGCAGAAGAAGTACACGATCCGCAACGGAATATTCCAAAAGGATATATCTGGGGAATTGCAACGTTGGTACTGCTGGCATTGGGAGTGATGATCTTCAGCGGCGGTATAACTGACTGGAGGCAACTCAGCGCGATGGATTACCCGTTGCCGGAGTCGATCAGTATTGTGCTAGGAAAGACCAATAGCTGGACGAAATTTTTTGCAGGCATAGGTTTGTTTGGATTGATCGCTTCTTTTCATGGCCTGATCATTGGTTATTCACGGCAAATATTTGCTTTGGCGAGAAGTGGCTTTTTGCCGGGTGCACTCGCAAAAGTGAGCAAGCGGTTCCGTACGCCGGACAGGGCTTTGATTGCCGGGGGAATTGCCGGCTTAATATCTATTTTTACAGGCACAACAGATAAGGTAATTATTCTTTCAGCCCTTGGTGCGGTGTTTATGTATTGCATTAGTATGGTAAGCCTGCTCGTTTGGAAAAAGAAGCAGACCGTTGCCTCTGAAAGTTTTAAAACACCTTTGTATCCTTACTTTCCCATCCTGGCTTTAGTTCTGTCAGTCATTTGCCTGATCGCAATTATCTGGTATAATTTGCTGCTAAGCCTGATTTTCTTTACCGGTCTAGCAATAGTTATTATGATCTTTGTATTGATGGGAAAGCACCAGGACGAAATAACCGACGAAATGCTTGTTGAAGAAATAATGGCTTAAAACAACAACCGTCATGCCTTATAAATATACCATTCATCAGCATACCTACACGTTCAGCGATCTCAGAACGTTAATGGCCAGGGCCACGCCTTTCAGAAGCGGAGATGCACTGGCTGGACTGGCGGCGGAAACCTATATGGAACGTGTAGCCGCGCAGATGGCATTGGCAGATCTGCCGGTAAAAACTTTTCTAAATGAGGTGGTGATTCCATATGAAAATGATGAGATCACCAGGCTCATTATTGATTCACATAACGGTGTAGCATTTGCGCCGATAGCACATTTTACTGTCGGAGAATTGAGGGATTGGTTGTTAAGTGATGAAGCCGATACACATACGTTAAGCACTTTGAGCACCGCGTTAACACCAGAAATGGTTGCAGCTGTGTGTAAGCTTATGAGAAACCAGGATCTCATCAGTGTCAGCCGCAAATGTGAAGTTGTAACCCGGTTCAGGAATACACTTGGTCTGAAGGGGCGTTTCTCTGTGAGGCTTCAGCCCAATCATCCTACTGATGATCCCAAAGGTGTGGCAGCAAGCATTGTAGACGGATTGCTCTATGGAAGTGGCGATGCGGTCATCGGCATTAATCCCGCAACGGACAACCCGGCGGCTGTTAACAGGCTCTTACAGATGCTGGATAGCCTGCGTGTTAAGTACGATATTCCTGTGCAATCCTGTGTGTTGTGCCATATTACTACTACACTTGAACTCATTAAGGCCAACGCGCCGGTTGATCTTGTATTTCAATCAATCGGTGGTACAGAAAAAACAAACAGCAGCTTTGGTGTATCGTTATCACTGTTAGCAGAAGCATATGAAGCCGGGCTATCACTCGGCAGGGGAACAGTTGGTAATAACCTTATGTACTTCGAAACAGGGCAGGGGAGTTCATTGTCAGCAAATGCGCATGAGGGTGTTGATCAGCAAACCTGTGAAGCAAGGGCTTATGCAGTGGCAGCGAAATTCAATCCGTTGCTGGTGAATTCTGTAGTTGGTTTTATCGGCCCTGAATATTTGTATGATGGAAAGCAGATCATTCGCGCTGCACTTGAAGATCATTTCTGTGCTAAGCTGCTCGGCTTGCCGATGGGAGTAGATGTTTGTTACACCAATCACGCTGAGGCCGATCAGGACGATATGGACAACCTGCTTACACTACTGGGAGTTGCGGGATGCAATTTTGTTATGGGTGTGCCCGGTGCTGATGATATAATGCTGAACTATCAGTCCACTTCTTTTCATGATGCATTGTATGTGAGAAAAGTATTGGGATTACGGCCTGCGCCTGAATTTGAGCAGTGGCTCGTGAGTCAACAAATCATGGATGAGAATGGCCGGCAACTACCACCGGGAGAAACACATAAAATGCTGATGAACACCGTTCTTTAAACAATTTATTTAAGCCAATGCCTGGAGATCAATTGATAAAACCCGATTCATGGAGCTCATTAAAAGCTTTTACCAATGCGCGCATTGCTTTGGGAAGAACGGGAACTGCTGTTCCATTAAATGAATCACTGCAATTTAAACTTGCCCATGCCGAAGCCAGGGATGCGGTTTATTCGGTATTAGATACTGAAGGATTGCAGGACGGATTGCAGCATCTTAAAATTTCTTCTTATCAGCTTCACACCCGGGCAAGGGACAGGATGATCTACCTGCAACGGCCTGATCTTGGACGTATGCTGGATGATGCTTCTGCCCATGCTTTGGAGATAGATGCGGGCGATTACGATATTGCTATCATTATTGCTGATGGGTTGTCCGCTACGGCTGTGAATATGCATGCTATTCCATTATTACAGTTACTGGTACCTCGTCTTATTAAAGAAAATATTTCGCTGGCACCGGTAGTTCTGTTGCAGCAGGGAAGAGTTGCTGCCGGCGATGAAATTGGCAGTTTGCTTCGCGCGAAACTTTCTTTGATGCTGATCGGTGAAAGGCCCGGATTGACTTCTCCTGACAGCATGGGGGCTTATCTTACTTATGCTCCGCAAAAGGGGTTTACGGACGAAAGAAGAAATTGCATTTCGAATATCCGCCCGGAGGGATTGCAATACAATGCAGCATGCGACAAAATCTTCTACCTTATTAAAGAATCTTTACGTTTGAAGCTTTCCGGAATTGAGCTGAAAGACAATACAATGTTGCTACACGCTTGATATATTTTAAAAAAAACAAACGTTTGCTGTTAATCCGTATTGTTTTTTTCACTAAACTCGCAGTATCAAATTAACTTATACAAGTTGTTTATTCTTTTTGTACTTGTATACAATTCTTCGCTTGCAGTTTGCTATCTGATTTTTTTGATTAACATGTATTCAGCTTTACCAATGGTTGTGTAAGGCGGGTATGCCCTGCTGCGTTCTGTTTGGCGCTTACCCGGCTATGTTTGTTTGGGTGCATGTAGAATATTGTTGGCCAGTTATGCCGGCTTATGCTGTTATGCCTGCCACTTTAAGATAGGGTATTAGTTACGGTTTTGTTATAGTCTGATCGTAAAGCATACTGAATGATGTACTGCACATGTGCAGTTTGTTGTTAAGTGTTAGTCGTTGGTGTTCTCACCAACGAATTTTTTAAACCGTGCGTTGCTAAGCCAATGTCGTTTAATCAGGCAAGCATCGTCAACCTGGCTGGATATCACCTGCCGGGCCAATGAAAGATTTACATTTTTTCGAAAATAAAAAAGCCCGGCATCGCCAGGCTTTTAGAAGTCGGTATACTACGTTTTAAGATTTTGCTTTTACTTCATTTACAACGATGCCCTGCAAGCCGCCTTTTTCAGAAACGGTACCAGAAACTGTAACCTGTTCTCCGGCATGTTTTTTCGCCTCTGCATATGCGTCCTTTTTGTCGTGGTTTTCCACCAGCAGGTAAACTTTACCATCGCTGGTTAAAAGGCCCATTGGAGATCCCCCTTTAATGCATGATGATGCACAATCCTTATGATCCATGCCATGTGCGCCTTTAGCCATATAGCAGGACATATCAAGCACTTCACCGGAAATGGTTTTGTCGCCTGATTGCGCAAATGACGTAATGGATGACATAGCAAGGCTAACTGATAATAATCCTGCAATCTTTAAACAACGTGAAAGAATGTTTTTCATGGCAATTTATTTACTGTTCGTTGATAGGTGATGACCATTAAATATACTACAATTGATTCATTATAAGAATTAAAATAACAGGTAAACTACAGATCATTTAGCCGCTTATTCATGTCTTTTTTCAGCAGATCAATTTTTGCCTGTCCAATCCGTTGTGCTCCATAAATGCCGGAATGACCACTGAAGTAATAAGCGGTAAAGCAAGCAACAGCATAGTAAAGTATGTTATTAGAGCCGAATAGTTCAATGCCCATTATGGTACAGGCTATCGGTGTATTTGTTGCACCTGCAAACACGGCTATAAATCCAAGACCAGCCATCAGGTCAACCGGTGCTCCGGTAATCGTTCCGATTGTATTTCCTAAAGCAGCTCCAATAAAAAATAATGGTGTAACTTCTCCTCCCTTAAAACCAAGTCCCAGGGTAACTGCCGTAAAAAGTAATTTCCAGAACCAGCTCCAGTAGGTGGCTCCGCCTTCTTTAAAACACGAAACAATACTAACGGAGGCCGGATTTGGGTTGGATACGCCAAGGCCGAGATAGCTGTCTGTTTGCAGAATAAACGTTAGCAGTATGATGATACAACCACCTACCGCAGGTATCAGCCATTTGTAAGGAATATAGCGGTTTGCTGTTTTTTTAATGCCATGAGATAGTTGTGAGAAAAAAAAGCCGGCAAGACCAAATAGCACACCCGCAAAAATTGACTTAATAAGTAATGGAAGATCTATATGAAGAAATGGCAAATAGGCGTGATCGTCATCTACAAACAGAATATGATATTCTGTGTGATGTATGCCCCAGGCTGTGCACGTAGCATCAGCCAGTAATGCGGCAATAAAACAGGGCACTAACGCCGTATGCTTTATGCTGCCCAAAGCGAGTACTTCCATCGCAAAAATAGTTCCTGTGACAGGCGTTCCGAATACTGCACCGAATCCTGCCGCAATCCCTGTCATCAGAAGAATGCTAAGATCCTGACGCTTCAGCTTGATAACCCTTGCGTAAAGATTTGCAATGCTTCCGCCCATTTGAACCGCAGTACCTTCGCGGCCTGCTGAACCGCCAAACAGATGTGTGATCAATGTGCCAAGCAAAACCAGCGGCGTCATTATAGCAGGAACGCCCTTTCGCGGCTCATGTATTTCATCGATGATGAGGTTGTTTCCAGACTCGCTTTCTTTGCCGAGGTACGTATACATCAGGTAAATAACAATGCCGGCGACAGGTAGCAGGTATAAAAGCCACGGATGGTCAAGGCGGTGTTGAGTAACCTGTTCAAGACTCCATAAAAAAAATGCAACTACTGACCCTATGCAAAGAGCCAACGGCAATACAATAAGGGTCCATTTTAATAAGTGTGAGAAAACAAAAAAATGTTCGAGTGAATATTTGCGTTTGTCCATATATGCCTACAATAAATCAGTTAAAATGATTGATCATTTTATTACGTAGGCGCCATCAGCAAAAAGCAGTTGATAAGGAAGACACCATTTCCTGTAAAAAGTAAAAATAAACAAGATTTTTAGATAGGATAATATTTTTTTAATTGATAATTGAAAATGGAGAATTGACAACGTGTGCCGTTTAGTTGAGGGGGCAGTAGTAAACGCTCATAAAATATCGCGACCGAGGTCGATATTCGGGAAACCTCTCCTGTCGTGCCAATGACAGATTAGGGTGCTGTGATTTTTTTTCATTGCCGTTCCGCTTTAGCGAACGGAAAATAAGGCTAACTTGAACATGGCTTTAGCCACACTTTATTTTGTTAGGCTAAAGCCAAGTTAAATTCAATTATTATCCGTCGGTTAAAACCGACGGCAATGAAATCGGAGAAGTCTCCCGAATGCAATTTTAAAATTTGCACTTTCACCTCGTCCTAATGTCCGATGTTTCACACCTTATACCTTACGCCTTAAACCCTACGCCTCATGCTTTGAGCTTTAGGCTTTAAGCTTTATACTTTCCCTCATATTTCTTTTCAAATTATCACGACATTTTTGTTTATTTGAATATGTCTACCAATAAACAATTTGTTGCAGGATGGGGAAACTATCCGATGGTTGAATCAATCGTTCTTCATCCCGAAAATGAGATGGATACAAAAAAAGCCATTCAAACAGCCTGCATAATTGCACGGGGGTTAGGAAGAAGTTATGGTGACCAGGCTATCAATAGCAAAGGTTACACAGCTGTATGTACACGGATGAATCACATGATCGCTTTTGATGAGGGGACTGGTGTGTTGGAGTGTGAAGGCGGTACAAGCCTTGAAGAAATTATCCGCACGTTTGCTCCGTCCGGTTGGTTTCCGATGATCTGCCCCGGTACAAAATTTGTTACCATCGCCGGGGCGATAGCCAATGATATTCACGGAAAGGCGCATCACCACGATGGCTCATTTGTAAACAGCGTAATCTCGTTCAATATAATGCTTGCCGGAGGTGAGGTTGTAACGGCATCCCGCACAGAAAATGAAGATTTGTTCTGGGGAAATTTTGGAGGTCTTGGTTTATTGGGGATTATTACGTCCGCAAAGATCAGGCTTAGAAAAATAAGCACCACTTATTTCAAACAGCGTTCAATCGTCATTAATAACCTCGATGAGATGTTGGTTGCGCTCGATGAAAATGATAAGATCTATAATTATTCGGTGGCATGGATAGACCCACTTGCAAAAGGGAAGAAATTAGGTAGTGGGGTTTTAACGGTTGGCAATGCAGCTACACTGGACGATTTACCTGCGAAGTATAAAGACGAACAGTTGAAGATCCATCAGCCAAATAAGTTAGGCGTACCTTTTTTTCTCCCCAATTTTACGTTGAATGAACTTACTGCAAGCATGCTGAATCGCGTGATTGCATTTGTTCAAAATTCACCGAAGGAATTTGTGCATTACGAAAAATTCTTTTTTCCGCTTGATGCTATTCATAACTGGAACAGAGGATATGGTAGAAGAGGATTTATTCAATACCAGTTTGTAATACCGGAAACCGGTGGACGCGATGTATTGATACTGATCCTGGAAAAAATAGCTGCCAGCGGTTGCTCTCCATTTTTAAATGTATTCAAAAAGATGGGAGAGGGGCAGGGTATTTTATCCTTTCCATTCAAAGGTTATACACTTGCGATCGATTTTCCCGTGACATCTAAACTGAGTGCCTTTATTGCTCAACTGGACGAAATAATCTTAAAAGCAGGCGGACGTATCTATCTTGGGAAAGATGCCATGTTACACAAAGAAGTCTTTCAGGCCATGTATCCTCAATACAAGGAATGGCTTCAGATAAAAAGCAAATACGATCCTTCAAATGTATTCACTTCAGATATTTCGAGAAGACTGGGTTTGTATAATTGAAAATTGAGAATTGACAATGTGTAGATGTGCAGATGTGCGAATATGCAAATGTGGAATGTACTCGATCAAATTATGTTTCCGTTCGATGTCGGGTGAGCATTAATTGTTTGATTAGTTAGAGATAAATTTTCAATATGGGGTAGGTCATATTTGTCTGGTGATCTTGATTACACATTCAATTTGATATACCAATAACGCACATCTGCACATTTACTCATTTGCATATTTGCACATTCACCCATTTGCACATTCCCTCATTTGCACATCTGCACATTCGCCCATCTGCACATTCGCACATTTGCACATTGTCAATTAATTTACCCTCCCATTTTGCTGATCATGCTAAACATAATTACACAGAACACAATGAAAGTGATCAATACATACTTGTAGTCTTTTTCAATAAAGAAGGCCAGCGCGGAAAATGCAACACGTACGATAGGCGTTGAGATCAGGATTACCACACCAAGTTGAATGATGGCTGCACCGTCTGTTTGTGCAACTCCCTGCAGTATGCCTTTCATGTGGCGCATAGGTTCGGCGGCTCCAATAAATTCATGATATTGTGGTTGGCCTTTTCCGTAGATGTACAGGTAAAAAATGCCGCCTATAAATGCTACAATACTGGCTAATACAACCCCCGTACGCAGCAGGCGGCCAATAAGTTTTTCAACGTCTTTTTGTTCCCAGTAGCTGGCAGAAAACAAGTGCCTCATAATTTTCCGTTTAAACCGTTATAGATCATTTCCAGGGCAAGAAATGTGATGACCACACAAAACAGGATCCTCAATGTTTTTGTATTTGCTTTGACCAGCAAACGGGAGCCGCCAAAAGCGCCTGCAAGTACGCCAAGGATCACCGGCAATGCAAGTCCGGGGTCAATATATCCGCGTTGTAAATAAACGACAGCGCTTGCTGCAGCGGTAACGCCAATCATAAAATTGCTTGTTGTAGTAGATACTTTAAAAGGTATTCGCATAATGTTATCCATTGCAAGCACTTTCAGTGCACCGGATCCGATACCTAAAAGTCCTGACATGATACCGGCAAACGTCATCAGTCCATATCCTCCGGCAACATTCTGCACTTTATAATGAACAATCCCGTCTTTTGTAGGATAGCTGCTATTGAGACGAAGCTTTCTTGCGAGCGGACTTTTATCAATATTTTCTGTATGATCTGTCTTGTTGCGCACAGACATAAATGCTGAAAATATCAATACCAGGCCAAAGATCACGGCAACTGCATTGGTAGGTATGAATACGGCCAACAGCGCACCAATAATAGCTCCGGTAGTTGTGGCAATTTCAAGGAACATGCCAATGCGAACATTGGTAATGCCCTCTTTGATATATGCTGCTGCTGCACCAGAAGAATTGGCTATTGAAGATATAAGCGATGCGCCGATGGCATAGCGTATATCTACATGAAATATCAGTGTTAGCAACGGAATAAGTACCACACCTCCTCCAAGTCCTGTGAGAGAGCCCAGCATACCAGCTACAAATGCACCGGCGAGTATGATAAGCGTAAAAACAAGAATGCTCATGCGTTTCTGTTTAATAGTTATTCTTAAGCAATGTTTCAGTGATAAGGGTTGCGGCTTTGGCGTCTTTGTTAATGATAGCATCAGTTAGCTGCACGTGCAAAACATGTGTTGCTGCAAATTTTGAAATATCGGCGGAACCTCTTTTATTAAAGAAATCCCGGATCGTATGTGTGAAAGTTTTATACAGGTCAGCCAGTACACTATTGTGTGAAGCCGAAGCTATCGCGGTATGTAATCTGATATCTGCATCAGCACATGCTTCATAATCGTTTTTATATAAAGCGGCGGTCCTGTCGTCCAGTGCCTTGCGCATCGTCTTGATGTCCTTGATTGTTCTGTTTGAAGTTGCGAGTCTAATGATCTCTTTTTCCAAAAGAAAGCGAACATCATTCACTTCCTTTAGGCGCGATCGGCGCAGGCGCACATCAAGTGACTCTGAATGGGAGGGACGTGCGTTAATATATGTTCCTGAACCTTGCCGTACTTTAAGAATGCCTGTGCTTGCCAATGTTTTTATTGCTTCCCGTATGGTGGATCGGCCGACGCCATAGGTTTTCATGAGTTCCGGCTCGGCGGGAATTTTCTCTCCCTCTTTGTATTTTCCAAGTGATATCTGCTGCTGCAGATCAACTACCACTTCATCCGCAAGTTTAGAAGATTTATTTGCCTCTTGCATCTGCTTCATATTCTTTCAATGAAGTATAAAGGTATGATGTTTAATTAAAACATCTGATGTTTTAATTAAAAAGTTTGAAGTCGTAGAACAATGCTGCGCCTGTATTTGAGGGGGTCATAGCCGGTTTGATGAAAGAGTTTCATTTCGATGATTAATTTTTTCTTAAGGAGAAACTGTGATAATTCACGGATTTTAAGTGAGATACACTATTGCACTTTTCTCAATTTACTTCTATTTTGGATGTAAAAACCGACAGATATGTACCACCGTTATAAGATGATCACGGCCATTTTTATAATAGCCGCCCTGTATGCAGCTTGTAAATGTGCTCAGCCTTTATCCATAAGAACAAGCGTTCAGACGGATAACACTGTGTATCATAATGACAGTGCCTGGCTGCAGTTGCCATGCAATTATAAAGCATCAGACACAACCCGGTATCCTTTGCTGATATTCTATAATGGTTTGTGTGAAGGTTCTACCGACGCCTGTAATGGATTCCCTCCGGGAACCAATCTGAACAAAATGCTGCAGTTAGGTCCTCCCAAATTTATGGCAGACAGTCTGCGATTTGTATTTAGTGTGGCTTCCAAAACTTACGGGATGATAGTTGTTTGTCCGCAGAGCGATGCTGGTCAACGATCACCTTCTTCATCTAATGGTGTGATCAATTATATGATCTCTCATTATAAGGTGGATACAACACGCATTTATCTTACGGGACTGAGTTTGGGAGCAGCTTCTGTTATGGATTTTCTAACCGCGAACCAGGCCAACGCCAACCGCATTGCAGCTGCTGTTCCAATGAGCATAACGAACTTGAATCATAGCCAGATAACCGGACTGCAATACATTGCAAATGCAGGAGTTCATGTGCAGATTTATTGCGGTGATGCAGATCAGTATTTTGCGAATAATCAACATTACGCAGATGTAATTAATACATCTGCACCTGGTCTGGCAGTATTTACACCATATACCGGGGGGCACGGGGGATGGAACAATATGTACACTTTATCCAACACATATTATAATCCAAACATGTACCAGTGGATGCTGCAGTATCATCGTTAATAGCAGTGAGAGTCAAGTACATTAAAATAAACAGGCCGGCAAAAAAAAATAACATTGCCGGCCTGTTTATTTATTCCTTAGCAACAGGCAGTTTGCCTGCTTTAATCGCTTTCATGAAATCTTCAAAATCTTTTTCGGTTTGATCAGCATATTCAGATGCAAAATCTGTTATCGCCTTATCAAACGTATCGCTGTTCCCCATGTAGCCACATAACAAAGAAGGGTTGCCTGTTTTTGCATGAGCCCTTGCCAGCATTCTGCCGCATGTTTCAGCATAAGCGGCAAGATTTTGTTTATTTAAAAGATCTATATCAGGCGCTATTTTACGATCGCGAAGCTGGCGAAAGTAAAATGCTCTTCCGTTCGGACCGGTGCTCCAGCCAAGAAAGATATCACTTGCAGCCTGTACCAGCCTTTGTCCTTCAACAACCCTTTGGCCATGATGCGCATAGGCACTTGGTCTTGTATATTTCTCAAGCACACTTTGCCTGGCTTCTTTTACCTGTAAAAACAAAGGCTCATCTTTGCTGTTCATTAAAAGTACAACCATGCACCGCGTGCCCACGCTACCCACGCCTACAACTTTTAATGCAACATCAACCACCTTGTAATTACTAATCAGCCATCTTCTGTCAGGTTGCAGCGTTTCAATATATTTCTCCATGAAAATTGCAATCATTGCATGCTCCTTTTTTACATCAATGGGATGGTAGATCAGTGGCGGTTGGTCCGTTATTTCAAACGATCCCAGAACGTTGGTAGTGATCTTATAAAATACTTTTTGCTGGGTCTGTTGACTGGCTTTTTTCAGCGCTTCATCAATCAATGCTTTGAGTGTATTGTTTCGGGCTTTATCTCTGATCATTTTCAGGTCAAACTTCATGTACCAGAGATCCAGCATGTTCATATCTGCAAACTCGAACATATTTTGCCGGTAGGAAGTAGTTAAAGCAGTTGCAATATTCCTTGCATCAGCCTCCGTAAGATTTTTGTTTCTGGCTGCAAGTACGAAACTCGTAGCGAGCCGTTTTAGATCCCACTCCCACGGAGCAGGGTGTGTTTCGTCAAAATCATTGGCATCAATTACCATCGCTCTTTCCGGCGTTGCAAATCCACCAAAGTTCATCAGGTGACAATCGCCGATCGCCTGCACCGGTTGTTCGGTGTGTGGCTGATGGAACAGATCGTAGGCCATAAGGGAAGCGGTGCCGCGATAAAACGCGAAGGGTGACTGACTCATACGAAAGTGGCGGATGGGGATAAGTTCAGGTATGCGGTCGTAATTCGATGCTTTGATCATATTTAATACTGTATCCCGTTTGCCCGGTCTTTTGAAATCAGCCTGAGATTTGCGGCTGATCTTCTTCCTGAGTTCTTTTCCTGCTTTATACTGATCTTGCCTCATGGACTGAATTATGTATGAGTATGAATGAAATGAGCTATTCATTACTAATTTAATCAATGAATAAAAGAATTGCAATCCGCCCGGCTTAGAAATGAGAATTTGCCGATGAAGTCCAATTTAACGACTTTAAAAAACCGTTGGTTGGCTGTTAATTCTTAAAGAAAACTAAATAATTAATAAAAATACATATATGTTCCGGATTTATCTTGTGGATAATTCCTTTTTTCGTCAATGTTGGTCGGTTCGATATTTTGAATGAATCGTGCACTGACATTGACATTTGCTAATATTAATTTAAAAATGTATTACGATAATTTTGAATTTTGGTGGTGTGGGTAAAATTTAACTGCTTTTAATTTTTTCAATTGACTCGCTACCAATAAATTTGCTAAATACGTTAAGAGTACTAAACCGTTTTTTTAGCGTATACCAATATCCAATATATCCAATATCCATGCTCAGAAACGCTGACCGTAATCTACACCGGCATAGGATACTTTTATGCACGAGTGTGCCAGTAAAAATTGTAAGCTTATTGCTTACCCTATTTTTGTTATTTGCTACACTGCAGGTGCACTCCCAAACCTGTAACCTTCGCGTACTTAAAACAGATGATTTTGGTAATGGAACTTCGTTATTTGGACCTTCATTAGGAAGCGCTACCAACTATTTTTTCATGGATGGTAATTCCATTCAAACTTGTGGATCGAATACATACCACCAAAGAGTTGAAGATAGCATGTATTGCCTGATCAAAACTCCGGATTCAGCACTGGTCACATGTACCAAAAGCGGAGGAAAAAATCCTACGTACACTATGAGTTCCGATTGGGTACATGCGCCGGACCATACCGGAAATAATGGGTATATGCTCCTTGTGAACTCTAAGGGGACGCAAAACATCTTTTATCAAAAGGTGTACGACAACCTTTGTTCGGGTATGATATGTAACTTTTCCATTTACGCAACCAATATTTGCCATGTTTCGGGATCAATTCAGCCAAAACTGACAATTGAACTGCGGAATCCGGATACCGATGAAGTTCTAAGCAGTGCGTTTTCTGGTCTGCTGCCATATCCCGCCTCTACGACTCAGCTTGTTTGGGTGCAAGTTTCATTAACATTCCAGGTGCCAACTGGTTTCGATAGAGTAAAGGTAGTTGTGCGAAATGACCAGACAGGTAATGGTGGAAATGATCTTGCATTAGATGATGTTGCATTTAGCGTTTGTGTTCCTCCTGCAACGTTAACAAGTGTTGCAAAAACACGTACAGCAAGTGAATGTGCTTCCCGCACTTTTGATATTACGGCTTCAGTTGCTTCGGGTACTTTTACGAGTATTAATTATCAATGGCAACAGCAATTATCCGACGGTAGCTGGGTGAATGTTGTAAATCCGAATGGTCTTGCCAGCAGCACGTTTACTACACCTTCCCTGCCTGCAAGCGGCGGGCCTGTTACTTATCGCGTTATGTATGCGTCAGCGGGCAATCTTGGAAGTGACAACTGTAGTGGATTCTCTGATCCGATCACGGTAACCCCCACCGATATAACGCCTGCACAACCGGTTATCAGCAACAATGGGCCTTTGTGCGAAGGCTCTGCTCTTAATTTTACTTTTTCAACAACGACAGCAGGAGCTACATTTGAGTGGATAAAACCAAACGGGCAAACATCCACGGTTACGAGTCCATATAGCATTGCATCCGCACAAAAATCTGACAGTGGCATTTACAGCATTCGTTCATATTTCAGTGGTTGCTACTCATCGCCTGCTACTACTCTCGCCACGGTAAATCCGAAACCAGTCATCGCTGTTTCAGCACAGGCTACAACGCTCTGTCAAAATGGACAAATATTATTAAAGTCAGGAGCTAGTGGCTCCGGTGAAACTTACCTCTGGAGCGGGCCCAATGCATTTTCATCAACTGCAGCCGATCCTACTATTAATAATGCTGTGACTGCTTCTAGTGGTGATTATATTCTGACAGCAACATCATCGGCCGGTTGTTTCAGCAATGGCAAGGTGAACGTGACAGTGAACCCGAATCCAGCATCGCCCGTTATTGATCCGTATTCTCCAATTTGTGAAGGAATGCCCCTTGGACTTAGTGCCTCAACAATTTCAGGCTACAGTTATCAATGGACATGGCCAACAAATAACTCAGCTACCGGCGCCAATGTTACAATTGCTGCACAGGCATCACTTTCTGATGCAGCTGTATATACTTTAACAGCAACTAACAATGCGACCGGTTGTTTTGCCTCAAGCACAGTAAATGTAACAATTAAGCCAAGGCCTGCGGTACCGAGTGTATCTTCAAGCGGATCAGTTTGTGAAGGGCAAACGCTGAACCTGTATGCTAATGTATCAGCCGGAACCTATGCAAGTTTTAAATGGACAGGTCCTAATACTACGTTTTCTTCAACCGCTGAAGATCCTGTAATAAATAATGTAACTTCTGCTGATGATGGTTGGTATACAGTAGTTGCAACTGCAGCAAATGGATGCTTCAATACTAACCTGGTTAAAGCTACGGTGAAGCCAAATCCTGTTGTGACTGCCTCTGTAAATAATCCATGTGAGAAAGATATTTTGCAGCTTAATGCGACTTCATCTTTAACAGGATCTTCATTTGATTGGGTCGGACCGTCATTTACTTCGTCGCTTCAGGATCCTTCTATAAGTGATGCAACAAGTGCCGTTGAAGGTGTATATCAAGTTACGGCTACATTTAACGGATGCACTTCAGCTTCCACGCAGGTCACTGCAAGTATAAGAACAATGCCTGTTGTACCGACTCTTGCCATGACTCCAGTGTGTGAAGGTTCAGATCAACTTCTGACGGCAACAAGTACCACAGCCGGTGTAACTTATAACTGGTCAGGACCAACACCACTGGTCGTAAATAATAATGAA
>NZ_JAULBC010000015.1:0-60266 GCF_041060425.1 Danxiaibacter flavus | reverse complement strand
GTAAAACAAAATAACAGTTGCGATTACCGCAACACTTTATAAAAACATATTGATTTTGAATTAATTAGGCGTTATTTCTGAATCCTGACGAGGTCACCACTTCAAAGATTCTAAGAATACAGAAAGGACGCTGGTTTCAGCGTCCTTTCTGCGTTTCAGGGAAATAGCGCCCCACTTTTTTAGCGGAAACAACAGGTATTAAGTTGCAATAAAGAGCATATTTACCGCAACATTTACCGCAACATCACCGCAACATTTTTTAAACCTAAAAAAATTAATCATGGGGGTGTCTATCGTACCAACAATCCAGCGTCACAGAGTTGACAAATCGGGTAAATGTTCTATTATTTTACGGGTGTATTTTAAAGGCAAAACCGTACTCACTGAAAACCTTGGGCAAAAAATAGATCCGCAACACTGGAACGAGGCGACCAAAGAAGTAAAGAAGAGCTGCCCGAATGCCATACTAATAAACGCACTTATCTCTAAAACCGTAACTGAGATCAATTCAAAAATTCTCCTTTCGCAATTCGAAGATGAGGCTATTAGTAAAAACACCATCAAAGTGCTGCTGAGAGGCGCAGACGGTAGCAAGGATTTTATCAAGTACTGCCGGGAACACATCCCGCAGAAGTACATCGGCGAAAAGCAGGCAGAGACAAAACGCATATACCTGAGTGAAGTCAACAAATTACAAGAGTTTCAACCGGAGGTATATTTCGCAGATATAAATTATGATTTTCTGTCCAGGTATAAGATTTGGATGACTTCTGTCAGAAAGAACAAGGAAAACACTGTCTGGAAAACATTCAAATGGATGAATACTATGATCAACGATGCGGTCAGAATGGGTGGCTATATTAAGAAAAATCCGTTTAGTGAGTTTGATCGAGGCAAATATATACAAGGGCAAAGGGATTTTATTGACATATCAGAATGCGATAAGATATACAAAATCTTACAAACCGACATCCCAGACCGCTTGCGAATAGTAGGCATATACTACCTTTTCATGTGCTATACTGGCTTACGATTTCAAGATGCAACAGTTTTCTTCAATTATGACGAACACGTTGTAAATGATGAAAGAATCGTTATTGAAACCCAGAAATTCAGCACTACAGTAAATCTGTACATGCACGATCGCCTAAAAACAATCGTAAACTACATAAAGGATAATGAGCTAAAAATCAGTAACAAAGATTTCAACAGCTATACAAAAGTCCTTGCGACATTGGCAGGAATAAAGATTGACCTTACAGCACACACCGGCAGACACACATTCGGCGCAACTTTAGCCGAGCTTGGCGTACCGATCGAACGCGCACAACGACTGCTGGGCCATAAAGACAAAAGAAGTACGGAAATATACTACCATATTAAAAACAAATCACTCGACGCCGACATGCAAAAATGGAACCAGCTATAACATGATGATCACCGGTACCAATTACTAAATAGCAATTGGTACCGGTGCTGTTGCTACTCTCCAATTTGACAAAGCCGGCTGTCTCTTTGCAAGCTCATAACTCCTTTTCAAATTCAAGAAATAGCCTTCAAAATACCGGAACGATAAATGAGCTAAGGTGATTGTTCCGGCAAATCCTGCTGCATAAATCACAACGGATTTCTGCGAAACGAATTTTATTACAAGATTGATCACCAGGTAATGAAGCATATACATACCGTAGGAAATCTTACCCAAGTAAGCAAGCGGTTTAAACTCCAAATTAAAAATTGACTTCTCACTGACTAAGCTAAAGATCAAAATGCCAAAAACGGAGGCATATACCTCGTAATAAAAGCCAAAAAAGAACAGTCCATGAGTTATGAAGTAACCTGCTGCGAGGCAACAAATTATTTGAACCGGCTTTGATGTTAAAAACGCTTTTGCCCTTTCGCCTGTAATCAAGGCAAACAAACTGCCTATCATTAAAGAGTCTATCTGAAACCTATCAGCAAGAAAGATATTAAGTACCTTAAAGAAATTATTACCGGTAAGACTGTAAGCTTCTAAACAGCCGATACGTGTAAGTATAAAACTGATCAGTAATGCCCAGATAGTATTACGCAGGATCCGCCTCGTTCTTGATTTGTGAACGAGTAGCGGCCAGAACAGATAAAACTGTTCTTCTACTCCGATGGACCAGCTTTGCGCCGCATAAGGTATTTGACCAAACATAGCTACCTGCACATTTGGAACAATCAACAACATGAGCAAGGAATTAAACAACAAATTGCTGTATGGATTGATCCAGTCTTGACCAGGAATGTTGATTGCGGGGAATAACGGTAGTATAAAAAGAGACGGCACAACGATAAGAAAGTACAGCGGCCAGATACGAAGGACGCGCCTCATATAAAAGCTTTTGAGCGATATGTTCTTAAATGTTTTCTTTTCGGCCACCAGCAGCGAAGTGATTAAGAATCCACTGAGGACAAAGAACAAGCACACTCCAAGTTTGCCAAAGTGTGAAATCATTTTTGTCCTATAAATACTCGGGAGACCATTTGCGTCTTTCAATTGCTCTGTGTGATGGATAATAACAAGGGAAGCCGCAAAAAAGCGCAAAGCGTTTAGGTTTTTGTAAAAGATCTTCATGGGTAAAAGTTGATTAAAAAAAATCGGGAGATTAAAGGTACTCTCCCGATTTCGTATTTACAATGCGATTTTTCCTTCTCCCATAAATTATTTGATACCAGAATATATTACAATTGAATCGCGCTTTACTTGTCCAGTTGTTAGGTCAGCTATTTTCCAACTCTGGCCCGTTCAGGCTGTCACGAATCCATCTTACAATTGTGTTTTTTAGAAATACATATTCTTCAGGAAACACCTCAAACACGAAGCTTTCGTGGATTGCACTGGGACCTATTTGAATTATTTTAACCATTTGAATGCCTACCCATCCTACCCATATAATAGGGTAGTCATTTGTATTTGAAGTAGCTAATTTATCAGGATTAAGAACTAACGTACTTACCCTCGTCTTAAAAGGATCTTTGAAGCTTTTTTTCAAGTGCCACATTATAGTTGATCTTTGTTTACTCTGCATTAAAAAATCAATCTTAGTCTGTATGGCCCCAAAACAAAGCAATACTAGTCCCTTCCTATTGTGTTTTTGAGTACCTTTCTAGCAAAAAAAATACGACTCTTTATTGTGCCTAGTGGCTTATCTAGCAGCTCTGCGATCTCTGTATATTTGTAACCTTCTACACATAAAACTAAAGGCGTTTTTAAGATACTTGGTAATTTTTCTATTTGTAACAAGATAGCCCCAACATTATTTTCTATTCCATAACTAAGATCAATTCTGTTCTCCATTTTATCTGAGACCGTTTGAAATAATTTCAACGATCGCTTTTTACGACGGAACATATTTATAAAAATATTTCTCATAATTACATAAAGCCACGGGGCTATGTTTGTTCCATTCTTATAATAATTGCGGTACTCAAGCGCCTTAAAAAGTGTCTCCTGGTGTAGATCAGCTGCATCTTGTGAGTTGCTCGTAAGCCGAAATGCTAATTTTTTTAGAGCTGTTTCATTTTGTAGGAGCTGACTGGAAAATTCTGATTTTTCCATGGTCATTTGTTTTGATTATAAGTTAGCAAAAAAAAACGAGTAACAGGGGGATTTATCTCAATGAACAAAACGTCGAAACAGAAAACACCGAATATACAAAATCATCAATTGAACTTAATGTTGATTGATCTAGTGCAACTAAGCACTCTGATTTTTACCGCCTAATCACAGCCTGATAAAAAATTCTTCCAACGTTAATCAATGAGCCAAACGGCTCCCAACCGACATGTTGGTAAATTAAAGTATTAATCTGTAGCTGCAACTCTGCGATATCCTGAGACTCTAATATTTTATATTCTTTGATCATTTTAAGTGGGTTCGAGACAAAAGCTCTCCACAATTTAACGTTTGAATTTGAGAGTCCGTCCTTTTTCGGCGCAATTTTGAAAATTATCGATCAAGCTTTATTAAACCTTAGAACATATTTCTACCGCAATAAGGACAAAATTGGCAAAATGGGTGATCGCGATTCTTAAATTCAGAATCTCATAAAAAGGCCCGTATTTTTCAACGGGCCGCAAAATTGAAGTTAAAAAACCGCTATAAAATTCAACCAAAACATCTGTATATATTGTAGTAGAAGGGTATTAAAAAGGTTTTAAAAGCCCCGCTCAATTAAGCGGGGCAGATTGACATTGTACAAAAACACTTAAATTATAACAAGCAAAGCTGAGCTTTGTTGTGATTAGGTATCTGATTTGAGCAAAATGCCCATTAGTTAGTAGCTTTTTGCTTATTTACCTTTTAGCAAATTCTCATATTACTATCACCGACGTCAATTCCGTGTTCTTTCAGAAGCCTGTCAAATAAGCTTTCGTGAATCAAATAAAATCCCTCAACAGTTAGGTTGTCAGGTAAGCTACTTTTATTCCATTCCATGTTTGGCCTATCCCATTGATCCCTTATAATATCTGCATCCTTCTTTAGACGAAATGCTTGACAAAATGTGACATTATCCTCAATTACACGCTTGTGATTACATACAAAATACATCTTCCGGAACCTGTACTTGCTCATAAATTTTTCTATATCGACAAAAATAATACTAATTTTTTTAGCATTTGTTTTAAAAAAAATCCCCTAATGTCTAATTCAATAATTCAACATTTGTCTACAAAAAGAAATACTTGACTAGGCTAAATTGTCGAGGTCAGTCTTGTCAATAAAAGCCTCAACAACACTGTTGAGGAAATCAATCCTAAATCCTTAAAAGAGCTAGGGCAAATAGATGTTTATGCATCGCATTCAAATCCACTAAATTGATTTTCCGTAGCCGCATAATAATTGCAAAAAATACCTATGAAAAAAGAGATTGGCTTTACCCTAATCGGTTTAGCTTGCATAACATTGATAACTACTGCCGTTCTATTGGGATCTTTAACAGGAATGGAAGTTGCCGTTCTATCTTGTACAATGTGCGTCTTACTAATAGGAGGATTTTACTTATTGAGTGAAAGAGGAGACAAAAAGGATCCGACCAATTAAGCCCAATGCAGACATAATATAAGGTCATTACATCCTTAAGCGTCAGATATACGAATCCAGAAGACCATCTATACATTTGCCAATTTTAGCCAATAGTTCAGAATCCAATTCTGCGAAGGCTATCCATTCATCTCCGTTCTTTTGAATCAGGAAAATTGAGCAATCATCCATTAAGACACACCATCGATAAGGCCACAAAGCTGGACTCACCAAAGGGTCGGCCCAAGCTTGACCATTATACGTTTTATTAGATGTTTTTACTTTTATTTTATGTACAACAGGTTTCATTTTACATAGGCATCAAAACAAATGCCTATATGCTTTTACAATTGCCAGCAGTAGTTGAGAGAAAAAAGTTCCCTGAAGTGTTCAGTTTTTCACCAACAATCAATTTAATAATTATTCGATAACAAAAAAATAGAGGCGGAGGAAAACCAACGCCCCTTTTCAACCCTAAACCCTTAAAAAACTGGCGCAATAATAGGCAAATTTTAATTCCGGTAGTGATTGGTCATTATATTGTTAATTTCATTTCTTAAACTCTCGCGTTATGAAAACTGAACGATTTTCAATTAGTACTGCATCAGGAGACGTCACAGTAAAACTGGTTTTTGAATTTGATATGTCAGTGACCAGCATTAGAGAGATTAAAATTACCGGGCCGTCAATTGAAGTTTTAAAATATAATGACCAAAAGCTTCAGCTAAATATTAAAGACGGCAAGTACACGCTTATGTATAGTGAAAATCAAGAACTGAACTCTTATAACGATAGGCTTAGTGATGAAATCGCGGAAAAAATTGGAAGCATATTGAAAAACAATGAAAACATTCAGAATCACTAAATAAACAATCAGTCATAAAAAGGTCCGGCTAGTTAAACCGGACCTTTTCTATTAATACATCTTAAGTTATTTGATATAAAACCCCAACAGCCCATCTACGCATTTTCCGATTTTAGCCAATAACCCAGAGTTCATATCTGTCAGGGCAATCCATTCATCTCCCTTTTTTTCAATCAGAAAAGTTGAGCAATCGTCCATTACAACACACCATCTATATGGCCATAAAGCAGGCTTAACTAAGGGATCAGCCCAGATCTCACCATTGTAGGTCTTATTAAATGCCTTTATTTGAATTTTATGCACAGAAGGTTTCATGATAGTTATACCATCAAAAAAAATGCCTGCACGTTCCAGTCATTTAAAGAATCGATAATGAGATAAAGTTGCCCATCTCTGTGTATTTTATCCTCAAAGCTTTAAAAAACTGAGTATAAATTTACTATCTTCAATTACCCGTGTTGCGTATTATTGCCACACTAACGCCCTCTCCAAAAATGAGAAAAACCATTGGCTATATAGCTTTTATATTAGTTTGTGCCTTTTCGATATTAACCGCTGCGGGATATATCGAACTTACCGGAGCGCAATCAATAATGTTTGTCATTGCTATGGCTGGCGGCATCGTTCTGGCAATAAATCTAATCTGCAGTAAAAACTAAGCTTGACAAAAAAAATAGAGGCGGATGAAAACAAACGCCTCTTTTTCAACCCTAAACCCTTAAAAAACTAGATGCAAAAATACACACATATATCAATTTTCAAATAGTTACAGGAATAAAAAAAGGCCCGACTAATTAAAGCCGGACCTACTTTTGATTGACATCACCTGAAGTTCTTTTTAAAGATTAACACATAAAAATGACAATTGTTAAAAATTTACGGCAACAAAAGGCGGGACTATCGCTTGCTGAAGCTCATCTCATTCAATCGTTTTTATCGATATTGGCGCGTCCTGCGGTATTCAAATAATCACGAATCCATTCAATAATCTTATTTTGTAACCAAGCGTATTCTTTTGGAAAGACCTCGAAGACAAAGCTTTCATGTGTTGGAGCTGGTCCAATTTGAATTATCTTAACCATTTGTATCCCAATCCATCCTTTCCAAATAATCGGATAGCTTATCTTATTTTGTACTAATGATTTGTCAGGGTTAAGTTCTACTTTGCAGTTTGCTTTGTTGTGAACTCTATCCTTGAACTTCTTTTTCAGTTGCCACATTTTAGGTAAGCATTTATCAGTTTTAGATTAACAAAATTACTCGCAATAACAGCCGGTTTATTACTAATAAGCCATTAAGAAAAGAGGATGTTAAATGTAATTTAGCCAAGTTTCTCCTTTTTGGTGACAAACGTTGAACTATAGTGCGACAAAAAAATGCCCGACAAGTGATGCCGGGCATGTATGATCATCACGACGAAAAAAAATCAGCGAAATGAAAGTATAAACAACTTCCATCCGGAGCAAATATGTTTGATGAACTGGCGTTTGGTCTATGTGAACTGGCGTATTGTAAGGGTGTAAGCCGATCTTTTAGTATAAATTAAAAAAGCCTCATATCACTATGAGGCTCTTATTAAACTGAGTTTTGAATCTTTATATTAACTTATCCATTGACACGAGCCAATTGCTATTCACTTGCAAGAATAAGAGACCTTAGTTGATCTGTTGGCAAAATGGGCAAAATTCCTTTTTTTAAAATAGTACCCTGGCACCTAGTAAATATGATACCTCTAGACGTCGAATACGCAATATTTGCAAGACTTAACAATACATCGGAATTAAATTCAATTTGGTCGTCTCCTAAATCTCTTACCATACTCTCGACATTTTGCAATACAAGGAAGTTGTAAATTATTGCGAAGGTTGCCTTTACTCCAAAACTGTCCTTTTTATCTTTTGTAAATGCCTCAGCTGAGCAATGGAACACAACCCTTAAAGTTTTATTGTCAGTGCTGATGGAGGCCTCAAACCCAAATGTGTATGATACAGAATAACCCTCAGGTAACGAACTCAACCCCTTCTCATTGTCAATCGCAGCATGCGTAACCACGATATCTTGTAGCATTATATCAGAAATATTAAACACCTGATGATTCTCCATGAAGTTCGTTTGATACTTTGTTTTTTTTGAATTTAATTTCTTCAGTCATTCCTCCTTCAACCGAAACGATAATAGTTTTACTAAGCACTTCATGACTCATTTTGACGGTTCTAAATTCAGAACTAGGTTTGTCGGTACAAACGACTGCTATTGGTTCTCCAAACGCCAATTGAAATTTCAAGAGAGTTTGAGTGGTAAAGTTTTGGACGCCGTTGAACCACTTAGAAACCACAGCTTCAGATACATTCATTTTTTTAGCTAAAAGACTTTGATTTCCTTCAAACTTAGCGTCAAGCAATTCTTGCAGCCTTTCTAAAATATCCATGTTAAAACTGATCTCTAGCTTTTTAAGATCAGATACAGAATCTATTCTTTCTTTAAAATTTTTAAGTTTCATATATTAATTTCCTCCCCTTGCAAGCATTCTCTATGATTAAAAATAAGATCCCGTGAGCCAAGCGCTTTATCGATTGCACGACCTAGACGATGTGCAAGAGCGAAATGTCGGGATACCTTCGGACATTGTGCGGGATCAATGTGTGTTTTTACATCTCCATTGAGAAGTATAAGCATGTCGTTTCTTAGACGAATGCAATACAATCGAATCCCAAAGTCAATAGTATTTTTTTCAATTATCTCGGCTTTTACATAGGGTATTGCGGATGCGGCGCCTTCGTGCTTATAAAAAAAGTTGGACAATGCGCCCCTGTAGGTACACTGGTAAAGGATGTAGTCGATCTCTTTAATTTCCTCGGCATGGTTTGGAAATTCCTTTTCATAAAATTGTTCATATTCTGTGATCGGGTTGTCGTCCAAATAGACTGAATAAGTTGCTAAATAGTCGGAACACAAATCTTCGATCGGTTCAAAGGTTGCTTTCAACTTAACCTATAAGTTAAGAACAAATATAGTACCATTAACTTGACAATACCAACTTGTTCAGTTAAAAAATATTTTATCATTGATTTACAAAGGATTATGGAGCCAAATCAAACTATTTCCGCAGATTAGCAAGCAAAGGACTAACGGCAGCTAGTTTAGGATTTTGTAATTGCAAATTACATAAATGAAGAAAAAAAACAAAGCCCAGCATAAAAATGCCAGGCCTTACCAAAACTAACTGCTATGAGAAAATCTTTATTGCGGTACTTCATCGAAGGTTAAATAGTACTCGCTACCTTCTTTAAAATAATCATAAGCGGATGTCTCACGACTAATATTAATAGCCACTTGCCCCGCAGGGGTATACTTCGCAAAACTTTTATTTTCTTCACTGCCGTGAGTTACTACTGACAGGGTAACATATTTATTCCCTTCGTTGAGCTCGTCAATCTTAATGCCGTCGCATTTAAATTTTGCTTTTACTGACATGTCAAATTTGTTCGGAAACGCCGTCCACCGTTTTATTCAATATAATTTTTTGCTCGTTGATAATACTTCTGTCTTTCTGCAAGGCCAATCGTACCGCCGTTGATCCGTTTCGTAATGGTTAAGAAGTCACCAGCAAGCGCTTCATCAATCAAGGCCTTATCAACTGCAAACTCCCAGCATGCGCTATCCATTGCGAAAAAGTCCGAAGTCTTTATTTGTTCGTGAATTTTATCAACTGACAACCCTTTAAAGCGAGCATATTTCTCGTAGCTTTCACGGCCGGTCAACTGCATAAAACCACCACCGCGGAAGTTATATCCGTCATTAGGCTGGTTATTGCCCATTCTTCCACCGTATACCTTATTAGCCAACGCCTGTGCATTCCTTACATAAGGCTTTGCATCAGCCACCGTCTTAAACCGGCTCGGCCAGATTGCCATTATCCTTTCCGGAGTACTGTAATTCATGTTCTCGCTTTTGATTGAGAACTCACCGCTTTCATGTGCTATCTGTGCTATTGCCGTCTGCATTACTCGAGGATCTGTCATGCCATATGCAGGAAAAACCTGGTTAATGACATCTGCTATTTGTGCCGCCCTTGCAGCGCTTATTTGTGTACATATTTTATTAAGTATTTCGCCTGTGATCATTGCTTTAATTTTAGTAGTTGATAACCCATATCACACCTACGTTGTCCATGCGTGTTTCAGTCCCGCCGGATTTACTTGTTTTTATCTTTTGACTAGTCGCTGTAGTACCAATATTATTTGGAGTCGATCCACCATCGTCGTAGTCCTGTGAATTGTTATAAATGCCTGAATCGTGATCGTGTGATTCGAATTCATTACGTTGGAAGCCGCCGGCATTGTTATAATAGCGATCCGAATCCGACGCCTTTAGGCCACGTAAAGCGACATTAGTTAGATCCGGCAAACGAAGTGTATCGACTCCGTTCCCTGTTGAAAAACACCCACGATATGGTTTTTCTACAGTTCTGCCTCCAAGAGTAACAGATGGTGTTAACCACGTTGCATCATCCACAAGCGAAAGACCCAATGTCAATACCTCTTCCCAAAGCTTTGGACAGTCAGCTCTGTTAACAATACTTCCGTCAGCTTTATATTGATTGAACCCAACCTTATAAGCTGCCACCGGCTGCGTTAAGTTGAGAAAGTTGCCATCGTACCCAAATACATACCAGCCATCACCTCCCCAATACAGAAACAGCATTTCACTTACTCCAATCCACATATAAGTTTTTGATGTGCTCTTAAAGTAGATGTACTGGCCATTTTGTGTCTGAATCTTATGCTGCTTAAGGTTATTTATCGTGGACTCTATAGGTATGATTGTGTTTTCCGGAACGGAGTCGCCGTCCGGAAGGATAATTGTCAGTATATTATTTGCCCCGCGAATCTGGATCAATTTGTTTGCATCAGTTGCGGCCAACGTTTTATTCGCTGTAACGACTACCTTACCCGTTACCAGACCTCCAGCCCCAGAACCGGCATTCCCGCCTTGTAGTTCAAATACTCGCAATTCATAGCGTTCGGCGGCACTCATTAGCAATCCCGCTTTTAACTTAAATCCACCAGCAGAAAGTATCTCGTATTCAGTAGGAAGAAGCGGAACACCATTACGGTAAAGATTAAAATTCATTCCTGCAAGCGTTGGAATACTTGCTGTGGCCGTTCCACTCTGTGCAGATGGAACAACATATATTACAGAACCACCATTATAAACAGGTGCATAAGAGCCATCATCTCCTACAACAATTAAATCACGAAGTGAATTTATTGAGCAGTGTTTCGTTTTATTTTCAGCCGCTATAAATACAGGGACCTTGTCTTCGAGTGAAAGTGTTTCTCCTGGTTGCTCAGGTAGTTCTGGAATCCTCACAGTGATTAAGTCAGCCATTCTGCAGATTTAGCTGCAACCTAATAAGGATAAAAAAGGGCATCACAGAAAATACAGCAACATAGAACTTTCGTTGCTATATTTTCTTATAAAGTTTACCCGTTGAGTCCTCGATATATATTTGAGAGAAGCCCGTTGTAGTCGACGTGACAGGGATGGAATCGAACTTCAATGTGCCAATAACATTTCCATTCAGAATTGCATTATTTTGTACACTCCTGCCAAGATCATTCACATCCCGGCCGGTATTTGACTGTGTAGTCATCAGCTTGGCAATGGTACCCACCTGTACTGCATCAGCTATTTCAATATTGTAACGGTTTTCATCAATAATGTTGCGTTCGCATGATGTTACGCGGATCCTGCGCCTCACATTCAGTTCGTCATCTTTCAGCCAAACAAGATCGCCAATGCTCAAGCTATAGCCTTTCTTTTTCATAAAGACTGGATCTACTGAAAGTTTATAGGACAGCTGAGGACCACTATTTAAAGCCAGCACCTCGTATGCTTTTGCCTTCAATTGCTGTTCTGCTGCTGTGATATAACTGTCCGGCATTTTAATATCAACCAAAACATATTGATCACCGATAGCCGGCCTGATGTCATCATTTGGAATTTCCAGCGTCCTTTCATCCTTATTCTTGAGCAATGTGAACTCTTTTGTGGAGTTGTCAAATTTGCTAATTTCCAAAGTGTAGCCTGATAATTGGCCAGTATTGAACACAACCTTAGCTGAAATCCCAGCCAGCAGCTGGTCATTAATATCAAAGTCAAGCGTAGTATCGATAAACTTTTTACTATCTGTGGCATTTACAGATGTAACGGTACCGGTACGATGTGGATAGATGTCATCGAATATCTGAGTAGACTCAATAATGCCGTACTGCTGTGTATTCTCCTCGATATAGTCAACATCCATCTTTAACCGCTTGCTATAGTTCCGGTAGTCGGAAGGGATGTTTTTATCGCTTCCAAACGCATAAAGGCGCGTCACTATATTGCTGCTATCAACATTCTGCCTGGTGATGTCATACAGGCCTTTGTTTCTGCCATGCTGGAAAACATATCCTTTATCTCTTTGACGGCGGGTAACGTGGATAGTTTTGCCATCAACCCAAAACTCAGTTTCAAATTCTTCCGAAAGACGCCCCAATACGTTATAACAGTTTTCAGCGGAGAAAGTAAGGTTTTTGTATATAGTACTGATCACCTGTCCTTTTATCCATCCTGAACCGACACGATTGGCATTTTGAATTAAAAGATCAAGAAACGTTTCAGCGTTTCCCATCAGAGAGAAGTCCGCTTCCTTGAGTGTGTTATCATCGCCCAGGAATAAATATTGAACTTTTGCAAGGTTTGAAGCTTCGCTCTCCATGACCATATCATACTCATACAACGTTGACGCAACTTTTTTCACCGTTGGAGGTTGGTTAAGCTGGTACCTTTCGCCAAATACAGTACAAAAGTCATTAACCAGAAAGTCAATATAAAGATTGAGCTTGAACGAGATCCTTAGCTCATTCTCCCCCATAATTTTCTTTACCTGAACAGAATTATCCTCTGGCTTGATCGTTGTTAAATATCCGGATCCTCTGAAAATTTCAATGGTTGTCATGATACTAAAAACCTCCCTTGTTCGTCAACAATAAAAACGTTGTTATAATCAATATTCGGCTCCCCCTCCACTAGGTTAAGAGTAAACTTGCACCCAATACGAGAAAGTCCGTTGTCTTTGATCCGCGTGAACCTGGTGAAGCTTGTGCATTCTTTGTAGTAACAATAGAAACTTTTCTCTCCGAATTGTGACACTTGAATTCTTCTATATCCCGGCTTTGCGAGTTGTGCAAGAAACGACTGGTAATTCTGCCAAAACTGCTCTTCATTGTCTACAATAACATTGCAGCGGAGTGAAATATTACGGGCATTGAAAAACATTTTGGTAAGATCGACATCCAATCCGTTCGCGTCCTGCCAGTCGTGCGTTATCGAATCTTTTTTTGCAGGATATTTCAAAAAGTCGTCTGTACCGCTTTCGATTGAGATACCGAATACAGTTTGAATATCTATGCCGTCCAAATATATCTTTGTCATATTACTTAACTTTTATGCCATCACGATTCATTGTATACAAAATATCCTTAACCTGGAGAATGTAACTCGTATTGAGTTCAATTTGCTGTAAGGAAACCAATCCTTGACGAGCTACATTTAACTGATCAAGCAAAGTCATTCGCATGCCGCCAAACTGCCCAGCTAACAGGTCAGCCTGCTGCTCAGACATGCCTTTGATGGCACCTTTTACAGAATTTGCAGTATCTGTATTGCTAGAGAAATCCAGATTGGTAATGTCTTGCAACTTCTGGAATTGCTGAGCTGCGTTATCAATAATCCCGCTGTAAGTATTTTGAAGAGCATTAAGCTCATCATTTGTAAGCATGTTATCACTTTCCGTTGCCGCGGCAAACTGCTTGTAGAAATCTTCGAGTGGCTTCTGCAAGGTTTGATATTTCAAAGAATTCAACACAGCCTTCTTCATCAGATCCTGGAAATTGTCTGCAAAGTCAGCAGCGCTGTCAAGGCCTTGGCTGAAACCATCAACGATACCATCTACAATCGAATCTGCAGTTGTGCCAGTATATCGTTGATTTAATTCTTCCTGTGCTGCTTCAGCATCTTCGCCAATGCCTTTTAACTCATCATGCACCTTCTGCAGTTCCTGAAACCAGCTTTTTGTCGCATCGTCTAGTTTCCCTTCTGTGAACAGTTTTTCAAGCTGATCATAGTCAGCACCGGAAAGGCCTGCCAGCTCGTTAACGACTTTGGTTTTTCGAGCAATACCAAGAAAACCTCCATATTTTTCTGTATGAGCACCGGTGATTTGTTGGCCGGATGATTGAATTTGAGCAAGCAGTCTGTCATAGTCCGCCTGCGCCTGTTGCTTTTGGATATCAAGCATCTTTTCACGTTGCATTAGCTCCTGCACCGTCAGCTTACTGATATCTTCCTGTGTTCTCTGTCTTTCACGCAGCAGTTCATTATATGCGATCTCTCCTTTAATGAGGTCATCCTGGTATTTCTTTAAGTCCTCCAAGGCTTTCTTCTGAGATTGCTTCGCCGCTGAAAACAATTTAATAATTCCAGTGATAAATCCTATTGTTCCAGAAATACCGGCAGCAATATTGCCGGAAGCAAAACCTGCAACTGCAGTCAATGCATTTGCTCCAACATTGGCGATTTCCCCCATCGTTTGCAGGGTATCGGAAAGGCCAGGATTAATGTCTTTTAGTGAATCACCAATAGCTTGAAAACCGCTGCCTATGTCAAATCCATAGCCCGCGATCTTTTCCATTTGTCGAACAGAAACACCGAATATCTCTTTGGTATCTCCGTAAAACTTTTCGCCCTGTTCTATCACCCCTTCAAGATCCGCTTTCATCTGCGGGGTTAACAAGACGTTATTTCCGTCTTTATCTGTTGTCGTTCCCCTCTTAAGCGTTTCTCGTAAAGCGTCAAGCCTCTGCTTAAGCTGCTCACGGGTGAGAGACAGTATGTCTTGACCCATTATCTTATAGGCTTCCGTTTGGCGTAAACGGCTATTCTCCACCTCAGCAAGCTCAGCAGCCTTACTTTCCTTTAATGCGGTTAATCGCTTATCATATTCCTCTTTACCAATTACGTCCTGTTGTTTATCCAGTGCGCCATTTAAGTCAGCATATTTCTTCTCAATCGCAGCTTTTTGAGATGAATAGCTCTGTGCCAAATGTATTAAATCGCGATACATCGCAATGGTCTTCGCCTTCCTATCATTTTCATCCTTCGTCTCTTGCTCTGTAATCTGTTGATTAATGGATAGCAAAGAATTGCTTATGCCGACATTCGGACCACCAATGGCCAACGCAGCCATCAACTTAGACCTCTCTGATTTCAGGTAGTCAACGTAAGAATTAAAGTCACCGATCTGGTCTTTATACTGATCCCGCGCAACTGCAGTCATTTCCTCATTGCCTTCAGCCTGTATTTTTTGAAAGGCTTCAAAGGCTTCTCTCTTTAATGAAAGGCTTTTCAGGTAGTTTTCAGAGTCAATTTTATATTGTGCATTTGTAGCTTCTGTCTGTTTTGCTTTGTTGATAGCATCAATATCCGATAGGCTGATGCCTTTAACATTGGTTTTGTTTTTCGTATTAAAATCAGTAACCTTCTTGTTGTATTCTTCCACCGAAGCGATGACATTCTCATATTTTTCATTGATACGGTCAATTTCACTTTGTTCTTTTATAAGGCCGCTTTGTGTAGCATCGCGCTGAACACTTTTTATTCTCTCCAGTATAGAATTCCTCGCTTCTAACAGGGTATTAATTTTACTTTCCTGATCTTCTTGATGTTTCGCTTTTGGGTTTAGTTCATCCTGAAGCTTCTCTATTTGGGCCTGATAGGCTTTATATTCTTTAGATGCGACAGCCAATGGCGCTTGTAAATCTTTCAATCGTGCAATTTCCGCATCATACCAGGCTTTATTTTTAACTGTTGCAGCAGACGCATTTTTAGCCGAATCCTCTGTTGTTTCCTTGACAACTTTTTTTACATCATCCCCTATTTTTTTCGTTGTCTCTTCCTGATACTTTAACTGGCTATTCAAGCGGGCTAGTTCTTCATTTGCTCCAGCTAACTTATCGAAGGAGTCTTCGACGTTGCCAACACCTAATCCAGATCCGGCTATGATCGGACCTTTGCGTGTCGAGTTGGCGCTCTTCTGGTATTGTTCTACAAGCTTTTGCTGCTTTTCGATCTGTTTCTTAATTAAATTCTCCTGCTGTACACTAGCTCTGTATGCACTTTCATTCGCCTCAAATGCTATTTGCTTTCGCAAGTTGGTAAGGTACTTATCAACACTGTCGGCCAACTGATCATAGGAAAGCTTTTTCGCGTTAATACCTTCGATAATTTTGGGGTCTATCTCTTTCAGTTTGTTGTAAATGTCTACGCGCTTTTGCTCAGTCAGATTGCCTTCCTTTAAAACTTCGAGATATGGCCGGATCTTAGCTTCCTGTTCTGCATAGGAGTCGGCAGTCTTCTCATGGACATCTTTCAAAAGTTCTGTAGCATCCTTGGCACTTACAACTTCTTTACGATAAACAACGATTGCAGCTATTAACGTTCCGATAGCCGCAGCAACAATAGCATAGGGATTTGCTAACAAAGTCTTATTTAACGCATCCATCGCTCTTTGATAGTTCATAGTCAGAACAGCTCCTAAAGCTTGCATAGTATTGAGCTTTGCCCCCGCTAAAGCTCGCTGAACCATCATTTCACCTTGAATTCGTTCCGCGACGGTTGCTGCAATAACGGCCGCTTTATAGGCTCCGTAAGTTGCGATCAATACTTTGATAATATCTAAGACATCTTGGTAATGCTCAATGGCTGAGGTTGCCAACTTAATCACCGAGGCAATTGTACCCTCATTGGCTTTCCCGATTTCGTTGAGCATCTGACTCCAAGAGTCTTTCATGTTGGAAATAAGCCCCGTGATTGTTTTGCTTTGCTCCTGCATCAGGTTAAAGAATAAACCACCCTGGCCAGTCATGTTTTGAAATGCCTTTTCAACCTCAGGAAATCCAACCTTGCCGGCTTCTACCAATTCTTGAACCTTGTCTTTTGTGACGCCGAATTGCTTAGCAAGTTCATCTATGATTGGAATACCACGCGAAGTAAACTGCATGATATCTTTGGTATATGCACGACCTTGCGTTTGCAATGTGCCGTATAAATACACAATGTCGCCCAATGGAGCGGAAACGCCAGAAGCCACGTTTCCAAGCATGGTCAGCGTTTTGGTGATGTCTTGAGCTTTAAATCCGTAAGCCAATAGTTGCTTGGCACCTTGGCCTACGGCTTGCAAATCAAACGGAGTTGTTGCCGCCAGCTTAACAGCTTCTGACATAAGCTCATCTGCCTTTTCTTTGCTTTTGAGCATTGTTCTGAAAGAAACTTCCAGTTGTTGAAATTCACCCCTAACATTAGCAACATTTGTTATAAACTCCTTGCCGGCACTCAAAGAGAAAAAAGCACCGGCTGCAGTTGCAAGCTTTGATAAATACCTTTCAGTTTCCGCACCACTATTTTTTGCGGTAGTTGCAATGCCCTGCAATTCAGCCTCTATCCTTCTGATTTGAGCGCCAAACTGCGACATATTAATCACTGCATCAAACTCTAAAGCACCACCTATTGATACTGGCATATTAGTTACTGTTTATAAAGTCCGCTAAATCCTGTACATCGTCGATTACCTCAATCTCATCATCATCCGCGTCCGACTCATTTACTTTCTTCTTTTTGTCCGTCTTATACTTCGGTATTGTAGCGAGAAGCATTAATAAATTCGGGTAGCTTATTTCCCACATTACATGATCCCATGAAAACCGGAAATACTTAATTACCCCTCCGATTGTACTCCAGGGGCTATTTTTCTCCCCTGATCCGTCGGGCTCATCTCCAGAAGGGTTGTCCCCTTTATCGAGATGATAGAGTTCATAAAACTTGTTATATCCATCTGCTTAATGACAACCGAAAGAGCGGTCAGCATATCTGCAGACGTAAACTCCTCCATAATCAGGTTGATCAAGCTTTTGCTTGGTGGCGTTTTTCTGTTGACGATGGCTATCGCAATAATCTCAGCCATCAAGTCACCTTTCCCGGCCATCACTTTCATGCAATTCTCAACAAAGCTTCCTTGCTTAAACATCTCCGTATCAATTGACAAAAGAATCTTGGATATCCGGATAAGTGAACCAAGACATAATTTCTCGACGCGGAATTCCTTTTCCTTCGGCTTCTGAAAGAAATACTTTGGTTTCTGTGTGATCTTGATGATCACAGGCTCATCTAACAGTGTTTCAGCAACTTTCTTAAGCGCTTCTTTTTGTTCCTTCATATTAAAATCGAATGAGTGAGTATTGTATTGCAACACCGGCAGAAGGTGACCACTTCCCATCAGAATAACCGTAACCGAAATATGGACCGATGCCAAAACGACCAGGTTTCTTAACCGGGATTTTAAACCCTGTCAATCCCGTTACTTTCACGTTTGGATTCATGCTAAACACGTCGATATAAGTAGTAAGTGATGACAGGAAATTCTTTTTCTTACTATACACAGTAACCGTCAACGAATCAGTGATTCGGTAATTTATATTGGATGACTTGCCGATTCTACCATTAAGAGACATCCATCTATCCGAGAAATCAATATTGAATTCTCTTGTGGAATCAGGCATAAATACCGTGTCAACTCTTGGTTTAATGGATCCGCTTGATTCAGTGGAAAAGCCCGTATAGAATGCCAGCTGGCTTTCCTTGATCTTCAGAAGCTCTGTAACACTATCGATCTGTTTCTGATACTCGACTTTGAGTAATGACATATCTGCTTCCGCCAGAACCTTTTGACCATGTTCGTGGCCTGCTTCATCCTTGTAATGTTTCAAAGTATCTTGCTTTGCACTAACGACCTGCTTAAGATCTGTAACCTGTTTCTCTTTACGAAAGCAGGTCTGCAGGGCGAATACAGCTATGATTATTAATAGCGCGACGATAATGAGCCGTTCGTATTGCTGTTTCATAGAGTGATTTTTTCTTTTAAAGATTCAACCGCCTCTGCAAGGCGATCATTACTGTCACTGCACTTATTGAGGGCTTCTGTGCTCTTTTTTTCACACTCGACAACCCGTTCAAACATTGCATCATGCTTTGCCTCATATTCTTTCCTCAGCGTGTCCATTTGCATGCGCACTTCTTTCAGCTCCTTCATGAAATAATAGAGGAAGAACGCCAGGGCGCCAATAAGTGTCAGCTTTTCGCCGACGTTTTGAAAAAAGCTGTCATTTGTGTCAAGTAGTGTCATGATTGGATATTGGTTTTAGCCAGTGATTAATCCTGAGACGATAGAACCGTTTACAACAGTTAGATTCCCGGAAGTAACTGCCACAGTCCCACTGAAGCCAGTTGCTTTTGCCTGTGGTATCCCTCCAGGTGTTTGACCGTCGCATACGATCATTTGACCTGTGTCGGTATTGATTACCACTTGTCGAGGCCTGCCAACGAATGTTGCAAGCTCTTCTGTTGTCTTTCCTATAAACTGTACGTCTGCCATGTCAAAAGATTTAAAAGCTGTTTTTAAAATTGTTCCGCAGTGGTAACTGTTAACCCTCTGAAATCACAATTACAGAAAACAAGGTGATCCAATTCGCTACCGGGGCCGGTTTGTAATGTGATGTTCATCAAAGGATCCGCTTCAACAATTAATTCGTTAACGAACACACGGTGATGCGGACCACGATTGACACTTGCCTGCTGATACTCCCTGGCCGTGGCCAGGAAGTCATCAAATTCCATTACACCGGTAGCAATGCCGTCTACCTCTATATATTCCGGATATGTTGTTGCTCTAAACATATTATGCCATTGTTGTTTGTTCAATCAGCATTACGGCGCTTAAGTAAGCATCGCATGCCCTGAATGATGAAATATTAGTTGCTGGAGTTTGAAGCGCACCGGTAGCAGTCTTCGTGATCAGTGAGCCATTTGTTACATTCGGTGAGCTTTGGGCTTTAAATAGCAGCTCTGTCACACCTGTGATGCCGGAGAATTCAATATAATCTCTCGTATTACCTGGTGTAAAAATGTACTTAGATGTTCCGTTCACGGTAATTGTCAAATCAGCCGGATTGCTTGGATCGGTTTTATCATAGCCGCCAAAGGCTATTAACCTGTAGGTTTTGGCAGCATTCAAACCTGTGAACTTGTATTGACCACCAACGCCATTTACCACAAATCCAGCCTGCAGGATATAAGTGGAGAATCCAAAGTACTTATCTGCGAAGTAGTTGCCAGTTGCATACTCAGTTGCTCCACTGGTACCGGCAGATACAACTTGAAGTCCATAACCAGAATTTGAATTCAAATTGTCTTTCAGCGTACCAACAGAAGCGCCAGCGGCTCCAGAAGCCAAAGCATTATAATTTCCACCGGCCGCACCAAGATTCACCAGATAACGCTTGCCCTGGTTATCAATCGCACCTGTGACAACATTCAAGCGAGACTGTAGATTCGTTTTAACTGTGCCTGCAGAAAGATCATTAATACATGCCTGAACATCGGCAACTGCAAAGAGAGCTTCATCCCATTTTGATGCTACAATCACCCCTTCAATCCATGTTACATAATTGGTGGCAGTATCAGCTGCAATCAATGAATGCCTTAAGAACCATGCTTCAAAGTCGAATCCTGCGGTTGCCTTATTGTACATGCGATCATTCCAAACTGTAGCGCTATGCGTACCGCCCTTAACGATCGTCATCTTGTCGGATATCTTAGGCTTAGAGCTGGTATTGTTCATTGCTGTAATGATCGCAACCGGAGTGTTTGTTGCTCCTAATTGGTAGAATGGCTGAGTTGTATCCTGATCGCCACCTATCCACAGTGAAGGAACCCGACGAGCGTTACCATACCCGATACTATTGGTCGGTGTACAGCTTCCACATGCCATGATCGCTGCGGCAAACAATTGTGTATTCTGCATGCGCTGATACCAGGCACCCTGTGAGCCAAGGCTTAAACCGGTGATATAAATCCTGTTTGGATCGACACGGTAGTTTGCCATTGCCCAAGCAAGCGCACGAGCAGGACGATCACTGTTCCAGCTGCTATTATTAATTTGCGGGCTGTAAACCAAGCAGTTCATTATCTGACCGTTCTTGATTAGAAGAGCAAGCCCCTGTGCAATTACCTTATCAATGCCATTAGGAGGTGTAGCATTCGAAGCTGCAATTTCACCAGAACCGTGAAGATTCAAGATCATTGGGTACAGATTTGTATTGCCGTTGTTATAGGTTGCAGGCGTATACATCCATCCTTTTTGGTTCGGATAATTTACATCCCATCCCGCGCCTGTTGCAGGCACAGCTAAGAACGACGACGCATTATTTGCCGTATACGGAGTTGCTTCTTTTTCCACAGTTCTTGATGAATCACCGATGCCGTTGATAGCAACAACCTGGTAGAAGTATTTCGTATCGTTTGTTACTTCAGTATCTGTATAAGTGAAAACGTTGCCAAGTGTCTTAAATAAATTCAGGCTTCCAGAGGCTACACCTCTGTAAAGTTTATATCCAGTTACAGCAGATCCTCCATTTGATTCTGATGCAGCCCAAGTCAAAACAACCTGGCCAGTACCAGCAATTGCGGCAAAGTTCTGAGGTATGCTTGCGACAGTATTTGCAGGCGTCTGCCCCTCATATCCTGTTATCTGGCCATCCTTTACCCAATACTTTGTTGAACCATGTATGAAGTAGCCTGTTTGACCAGCCGGCACAGTTTTGCTCACACCACCCTGGGCTATACCGTTATGGAGCCTCATGACTTTGGCTTCCACATCTGCAGTCACTTCATTGGCAGTTCCGAGATAAGCATCGTTCTCAGCTGTATCACCCCCTTTGAAGTTGTAGTAAGTAGGAACCCATGCCGGACCAGTATAAGAAGGTATTGTATTTGCTCCCACTGTAACTTTTCCGCTTGCATCGGCATTTCTTAATCCTTCCTGGCTGTAAAGCTTACCGCCCGGTAATGCTGCAATAATAGATGCATAGGTTGCATCTGGTTGCATTGCAAACAAAGCAGCGGATCCCGGCGAGATGCTTGCATCTCCTTTTACAAGGTTGGAGATTTCGAGATCATCTATATCATCCAGTTTGCGAACGATATTTTGAAATACAACACCGTTATCCTGTACGAAGGCGCCAACCTCGCTGGCTTTGTATAGCAGCTTGGCTTGTTGCATTGTTGCCGGCGCCTGTGGTGACACGTTCGGATCAAAGTTTTTATAAGAAAGAGGCGTATATATTGCCAGATTACCATAAATCTTAATTGTTGGCATCAGCTTAGAAGGCATTTTACTTAAGAAGTAAAAGGCCATCCTGTTCGTTAACAGTGTATTATTAAAGAACTGAATTTCTGTAGCAGATCCATCGTAGTAAGTCGATCCATCCCATTGGCCACCATAGGGAGCGATAGTCGGCGTTTTATCGAAATCCCACAGGGCTACATAGCCATCATCAATTATATAAAACGCGTCGTTACCTAAATACTTAATTATAGTATTACAAAATACTCTCGTCCTACCCTTGAAAGGCTGCATGATGATATTATTATCTACAATGTTGTTGTAGATATCCCCCACGAAACCGTTATTGATGCTCATGCCTGCACTCTGATTCGCTACTTGGGCCACACCAGTATTAAGCACTATATTATCATGCACTTCAGTGCCTCTGAAGCAATTACCGCATTGAATGCCATCCCATCCTGAACTATCAACTCTATTTCTATAAACTTTCGTATTGAAAAGCGCTGTCCAGAAACATTTTGAAACGGTGTTGCCATTGATATCCGGCCCGCTAGGAGTATAATAGTTAGATGCTTCATCAGCCTGAGTTCCTCCCAAATACATTGCCTCACCGCCAGAGTCGTAAATCAAATTGTCATGGATAAATGTATCCATTTGTATAAAGCCGGTACCTCTCCAGCCTTGCGGGTAATTACCATAAGGCTCTGTCTTCATTCTCATTGCCGAAAAACCACTATTCCAAAGCTCACACCCCATTACTCTAACATAGGTCGATAGATATTCCGCATTTACACAGGAGCTTGACGCATGAACAGAAATTCCGGTTGTATCGTTGTGAACATTGAAGCCATATGGATTGCCTCCGGGGTTTAGCTGGCCGGCTATAACAACGTGCTCGCATCCTACAAGGTGAATACCGTTAAAGCTGTTCATCTTTATTTCAAACTCATTCTGCCCAGGAACAACTACAATTGGCAACTCCGCAGTTCCCTTTAGGTAGGTTAATTCCAGCCTCCTTGTTTCGCCTGTTACTGAGATAATCGTACCTGGTGCAATACTGTCGGCGGTACCATCCACACGTGAACCATCGTAAGAGCTTCCGTTTGTCGGGTCTACGAACCTGTCAGTAATTGTGCAAACCTTATTAAATCTGGTAGATGTCGATGGAATTGGCAATACACAAAATGCACGACGCTTGAAATGTTCAGTCGTTCCATATTTATTTGAAATGGTAAATAAAACATCATAATCGCCTCCTGATAATCTTCCCGCAGGAATGGTTGGCGAGTTTTGAGGATTGCTATAAACCAGTTGACCTGTATTGCTGTCGTATAGCTTCCACCGATGAACATCAGACTTCTTTTTAAACTTGGAAAATTGTTGAATGTTTACAACTTCGTCGTTGTAATAAATATTACGCTCCGTTTGTTGGTTTAGATAAGGAGTATTGAATGCAGCGTTAACATGGATCGTCCGGCGATATTCAACAAAATCATTGTCAACATTATTAGTCGCCTTCAACCTTACATCATATATACCAGCATCACTAAACTGTTTTTGTATGATATTCTCTGTGGTGATTACCTCACTTGTTCCCCCAGATTTTGTTATCGTCCATTCGTACGAGGTACCAAATTGACTTTCATTTATGAAATCAATCTTATCGCCAACAAATGGACGATAAGAAGAGAGCTTGAATTTCGGAATCGGCCTTGCCATACCAACAACAAAGAACCCTGTCTTTGTGACAACTAATGAGCTGTTATCATTCTTGATCAACGTGAGCTTTACAGTATATGTCTTCTGATCTGTGAACGACAGATTAAAAGCGTTTGAGTATAACGTATTTGCATATCCAGTCGCTGTCAATTCCCATTTGAAGTCTTTTACAAATGGCGCATACTCATTATTGAAATTGAGAATATCCAGGGACGGGATCGTATAAGAGGCGTTGGCTGACGTATACTGCAACCCATTTGCTTTTGGAGAAAGGTTTGTAACAAGGAATGAAGCCGCTGTTAAGCTGTAAGCTGTTTTTGTGAACTCCTTTGCACCAACTGTCCCGTTTGCATTATGAACATTCAGATCGAAGTCATATTTGCTCAATGGTGTACTGCCGCCCATTGCGTTTAATGGAGAGCCGGATAAAGGCTCGAGCGTTGTAGTATTGATCAACACAGTTGAAGCTGTATCGCTAGCATACTGAACAGAATTCGCGCCTTCAAGTCCCAAGCCTACACCTGAAGCCCTGTCTTTGTATGACACGTTATCGACATTCCCCCACTTGATCTTATTACGGGCTCCATCCTGGAACATGTAATAGTTTCGGTCAGCGATCAGCGCCTTTTCTCCAGTTGTTATTTCAGCAGTATTGATCTTGAAGATGTATGAGTCAGAGTTCACAACCTGGTTAGAATCCCGTATAAAGAACAGGTTATTATTTGCCTGAACTTTAGAAGTGCCTCCTGTTATATTAAAAACCCTTAAGCCGCCGTTACCAGCACGATCTTCGTACATCGTGTTGTTTTGGAATGTAATGTCATAGCTTGCAGTAAAGTCAAATGCAGCTGTCGATCCACGGCTTGCAGTGATCATTGAATTCTTGAAAAGATTGTTACGGATGATTACCCTCTCAGCATTATACTGGCCGGCCGGACCATTGATAAAATAAAACAGCTGCTGTTTAAAGCTTTGGAAGGTGCAGCCATCAACAAGAATATCCTTCAGTTGGTTACCCTTTATAAAGCAATCCCAGCTGCCATTGCCGTCTACGTTGCAGTTGAGGAAACGGATATTGGAACAGTTACCGATAGTGACATGTTGTTTTGTTCCGGAGTTTAGGCTTTCTGTACCTGTACCTGAATAAACAAGATTACACCTTACGAAAGTGATATTGCTGCAGGTGTTAAGATAAACCTTGCTTATTGTTACATCCTGGAAGTTGCAATCAATAAATTCATACCCATCCGCGCCGGTTAAATATACACCGTACTGAGAGTTCATAAAGTCGCAATACCTGAACACATTTGAACGGCCATTAGTACACCTTACCCCTCCGAGTCCAGTCGCACTTGTAAACTTGCAATTTTCCCACAAAATATTTGTGCGGCCCTGGATCCAAACACCGTTTTCACTTGTCTGAGAACGCACCCAGCATTTCTGGTTGCTGGTGAAGGTCATATCTGTGTAGATATTTACACGATAAGGGCCACTGTCACCGTTGTTATAGTAGAAAAAGTTTTGGATTGTTGTTGTCTTGATGGCAATAGCTACGTTCGACATCAGTGCAATCTGAGAAACCCGGGTAACCGCACTCGATAACGCTGACGCGCCTGTATAAATCTCGCCACCAAAGAACCCACCAATAATTTCAACGCCATCATTATAGACAGTCACAGTCAGATTCTTTGTATCTGTCTGGCCATTACTGTCAGTAGCAGTACACGTAACTGTAAATGTGTTACCAGACGACGGCAATGACGTGTATTTCTTTGTGGGATTCTGGGACGTTGACGTAGTACCATCTCCAAAGTTCCAGGACCAGCCTGTTATTGTTGCACCGGAATCAAGATAGTTCACTGTACCAGAAAACGAAAAAGTCGTATCACTCTTAATTCCGAACAGACGGTTGGATGAAACAGATATTTGTGGTGGGTTATGTGATGCGTTCGGATCCGTTGCACTATAGTCATAGGCGCCGATGTCACGCAACGTCTGAAGGTTCCAACCTCTGACGTCTGCTGTGCCGCCTTTTGTCGCATCCGCTTTCTGGTAAACAGAAGTGGCAGTGGGCAATACACAGTAGTCAGGCTTTGTGGGATAAGTACCTTTGTTGAATATTTCAGCTTTGTCTGCGGTTGCCGAGTTAGATACAACAAAGAAGCTATGGTTTTCATAGCCATTACCGCGGTAGGTGGTTAATGTAGTATCAGAGTTGCCTTTGATATTGACGGTAGTACCGCCCGTTGTTGCTCCAACCTGAACTTTTAGAGATTGTGTACTGCCATCTACACGGTAGTAGTTATAATCAGCCGCTTTAAATTCAGTAACATAGTCAAGGCCCGTTGTGGAATTTATAAGCTGGATATACGAACCGCGAGTCCAAAAGATGTTGTTAAACAGCTCTCTCCAGTCTAAAAAGAAGGTTGCAGATATTGGCTGACCGTTATCGCAATCAATTGTATTGTTATTTACGAACAGCGTTTTACAGTAGTTAAGCTGCAGACAGTTAGCCGTTGCGCTGTTACCAAACATGGCATTGCGCTGAACACGAACATTAAGGCTATTATTAATCAGCACAACGTTAGAGTTTGTATTGCTCCAAGCTGCTTTGGTAATAATATTTCTCTGAACAAGCACATTCTGACAGTGTTCAATATCAAAGCCCTTTGCTGTGGTTGTATCAAGCACATTATCCTGGATAGTTACATTGTAGGCTTTAAAAATCTTCAATGTAACGTCTGTGCTGTAGGTCGTCGATGGAATAACTGCTTTGTTGTTTACATCCTTAAGCTGGCAGTTTTTAACTGTTACGTTGGTGTAATTGTACGCAGTAGATGGCTGAGAGTAATCTGCATTGGTAAACGTTCCGGCTCCAATATCTGTTGCGCCAGCCGAACAATTTTGAAAGCTACATCCATCCAAAGTAAGAGAAACTACAACGCCGGCAAACGACGTTCCATTACCAACCGCTTTTCTACAACCGTCAAATTTGATATTCTTAAACGAGATCGAATTACAGGATCCGTTGACAAGGCAAGCGATTGCAGTGGAGCTGGCATAATTGGGGCTTTGAACGGTACAGGTGTCCAATACAAAATTATTTACACCGCCAAGAACAAGCACTGAGGTTTGAGAGCCATCCGTGTAAAGCTTCCTGGTCTGTAAATCAAACTTAATCGTCAGTTTGAAGGAGCCAGTGGTTTTAGAAGGAATTGTAAGCGCTGAAGAAAGGTTAATATCTTCGGTGCTGTATATGGTATAGTCCTTATCGAACGTTGCCGGAAGCGCTGTAAGGGCATCCGACAACGTTGCGTAAGTGACATTGGTTTCTTGAATTTTAATTGACATCGCTAAATGTTTTCATCTGAGTCATCAAGCCAATTGTAGTCTATTGTAGGGGTATCGCCTCCTGTGCCACCACCGAGCGGTACCGGTGGAGCAAACCATTGAGAGAGATCAAGAGGTTCTTTGGCAATGATTATATATCCGACACCTTTTTCAAGTTTATCGAAGCTATTAACCGGCCTTCCTGGTACCCATGATCGATAACTGCCCAGCGTTCTGTAAACGGCAACGCAGTTTGATTCTGTAAGCCCAAGAGCGCTCATGCTGACATTGTCGGCAGTATCTAAAGCGACTACGCTATTCGGCCCCGCTATGATATTTGTCGCCATTGCATGAAGTTTTTTTAATAAACAAAAGCCCGGTTACCCGGGCCGTTATCTTAGCTCAGGATAAAATCACCATTGGTGAAGTTTCCTGTGTACTTCGTGCCGGAACTATTTGTGAATCTGAACGGCTGACCGTTGTAGTCGGATGGGAAATCCACAAGCGCTACCTGCACACCACCAGCCTTGATGTTCATGCTCATCGGCGTGCCAGATGGGCTTGCTACCTTGTTGAACTCAAACTTGACTGTTGCATTCGTTGCAGGCAATGTGGTTGTTACACCAAAGTCAGTTTTATTAGCTACTGATGTAAACGTCTGTGCCGTATCAAATGTCAATGGAGTATCTGTTGTACCTGCTGTCATTGACCATGAAGGAACACCTGATTTTTCTGGCGCCAGGATGGTAATGGTCAGATCAAGTTGACCAAGGCCGTTCTTCTGAAATTTCAATTGGCTGGTTGTGACAACTTTGCCTCTTGCAATTTTAATCACGCCTCCCAATCTGTGTTTTATTTCAACACTTTGCTCGATCTGTGGCTGGCTTGCAGGAGCTTGCCATGTAGGAGGATCCGTCTGAGTTGCCCCTGGGATTACTGTCCCGCCCCATAATTTCTGCAATATGTATACGTCGATATCATACACAGACAGTTTCAGCGTCTTTTTACCAGGCACAGTGACGCTGTAATAAGGCTCATCAGAATCTTCAATATTGAAGTCTGTTGTAGTGCCTTCGGGAACTTCCAGTATAGGTGTACCTTCTACAATACCGCCAAGCGTCGTAAGAGATGTACCCATGCCGCCGTCTGGTGCGACATTGCCCATCTTGATATATTCTAAACCGTAAAAAGCTTTCTTTGCCATTTTAGTTGTAGTTAATGTGAAAGAATTCGATTCTTATGTTTAAATAATGCTGATCACCTTCTGAGAATAATACTTGCTGTTGAACCTCATAGTTATAATCTTCACCCCATGCACTTAGAAGGTCAACCGCAATCCGTGTAAGGTCTTTTAAGCGTTCTAAGTTGGGTTGTGAGTCTTGTATGTTATCAACCTTAATCTTAAGGTTTGGAACGTGAATATTGACGTTAGCCACAGCTTCCTGCAGTTGTTCATTATTTACCGGAAGACAGTTAATCACGATATCTTCAACATTACTATTGACTGGTCTGGCTTCCTTGTAAACATCACCGGTGATGATTGTTTTCAACTCCGAGTTATTTATCTGGTTCCAAACGATGTCAACTATGTCGAATGTGGTTATCATGATCGCGCTAAACTTCTTTTAATTGCGTCAACTGCTTTTGACAAATCGTTCTTTGCGGTGATGCTGCTTGCTGTGATTACGTCTTTCCCCCGGCTTTCGACTGCCGCGGCGTAATCCATACCAGCCACAACAATGAGTACATAACCCCGAGGAAAACTTGCTGCAACTTCCAGAGCCACACGTTGAGCAGTATTAGCGCCTGTAGTATCAGACTTTACTCGTGCTGCTTTTTTGAAATTTTGAAAGAGCTGTTCACCATCACGCAGAATCACATATCCAATGGAGTTCCTAAGGTTACCTGTCATATCAGTGTAGTTGCCATTTTCACGGGCGTTCTTCACAAATGTTTCGCCGATACGTTTTAACCTGGTAAGGGTTGCAGTGTCAAGTGCTTTCATTTTATCCTCAAGGAACTTTTGAATGTCTGCTTTGGAAAACTTTGGCACAAGTTTCATAACCAAGCCCTCGCGTTTAACTGGCCTATGCTGAAGCGTTTAAGTTTAGATTTACAGATTTTATCTGCACCACTAAAAACTTCGACATTGCAACCCGCAGGCACATCCTGAACAGGCAAAGGCATATATAAAGTCCAACTGTATTCCAAGCGTTTACCGTCTTCGTCCGTCAGGAAGCCTCCACTGCTATTTGCTTCAACTCTTCCAGGATATTCAATGATGCTTGGTGTCCCTTCAACCCAATTACCTTGCCCATTACGATAACTGTTGCCCGTAACAGTAAACACTATTCTATGAGGATACTGTCTTACCATACAGACTTGCTCGTAATCTTTGGTTTTGGAAATAACTTATTGTCAAGGCCCAATTCAGAGGCTAAAGCGGAATACCAGGCTTTCACCCCTTCCATATTCCATTTTACAGAATATCCTCCTTCGGAAACCTCTTGCAACCCGGCCATCATTAAAGGAAGCTGATTGTACATCGCCTCCTTTAATGATCTTGTCTCCGTTATCGGATCATCCGGAATGATTGATTGCTCCAACAGGAGGATATCTATTTCAGCGGCTGACACACCGAATTTTCCAAGAATAGTTGATATGTATTCCTTATTGGTCACTATGCAGCTACATCTGTTGTTAACAAGAATATGCCGTCGATAGCTTCCAATGCAGGGAAAGCGTTTAATTCAACCTGTGTGAATTCCTGCCATGGGTTGTTATCTCTCCACTTAGAAAGCAGAGTGCGATCGTACTTCGCATATGTAACGCCCTGGATAGGCTCCATATCTTCGATAGCGATTGCATTGTGAACAATACCCAGCTTGCCGGCAGGAACGAAAACAACGTTCTCCTTTTTGAAAGGATTGATTGTTTGAATTATGCCATCCTGCTCAATACCTCTGCGCTCATTGATTACCTTGATAGTTGGTAACTGGTTAGCGGCCAGATATTCATTGATGATGGTGAGGGTTACAACGAAATTCTTGTTGCTGCCAGGATTCTGATATCCGGAGATAGCAGATTTAACAGCTGCAAGGTTTTTCATTGCCAGCCAAGTCTCCATATCGATCCAGATTTCGGAGAATGCACGACCTGACTGAGCAGCATACAGAACTACATCGTTGATGTCCTTGAAAGGATCTGCAGTTGGATCAGTCCACACTTTAGAAACCTTTCTTGTTTGTTCAGGTGCTGCCAAAAGATCAACTGCGCCGAGGGCAGAGCCATCGGGGTTGTTCAATACATTAATGCTTATTTGGAATGTTGAAACAGCCTGCAGGAACATGATATCCAGCCTGCGGTCTGTAGACGCGGCAGCATTGGTAACGTCTTTCCAAAGCTTTTCAATCAGCTGCTGCTTCTTTTGGGCGTCTGCGATCGGCAGGTTTTCCAAACCTTTGAGCGCCCTGTAATCCTTTTGGTTAAGAGCAAAAGACTGCTTCATTGTTGGAATCTTACCTTCCAACATTTCCAGCTTCCCTCTGCTTCTCTTTGGTGCCGGTGAATCCGGATCCACTATTGAAGCGGCGGCTTCGATGCGGGAACGGCCAATCGCGGTAGCGAACGTCAATTCCATTTGAGGAAGTCCCCAATCGAGATACTGCCTCCAGATTGACTTTGTATACAGAGCATCCAGAGAGTTGTCGATCAAAGCCTGTAAATTTTGCTGCTTTGCCAAGTCTCCGAACACTGATGGTACTATTGCCATTTTTAAAAATAGTTGAGAGTTAAAAAATTGGTTTTTCCCAGGTATTGGAATTACATCGACTGAGAATAAATTATGCCAGGCAATGCTGCTGCGATGTCTACAGAGTATGGAACTCTGCGAGCGTACAAAGTAGCACGAATGGCAACTGAAACGCTTTCGCCAGAGTCTACTACTGCATCAGCGTATAACACGCCTTTGATAACAGGCAAAGCAGCAGATGTTGCACCGGTAGCAGTTGAAGCAAACAATACGTCTCCAGCTGTAGCAGCGCCGATTGTTGTACCTACTGTCAACAGATCATAATCCGCATTTGAGGTATCAATTGCAGTGATTGCATATGCTGCACCACCTTTGCTTTTGGCAAGGTTATCACCCACCTTAAGGATGCTGCCTTTTTTCACCTTGTACTGCGTTGCGGTGCCACCAGCATTTTCGTAAACCACGGCTGTTGCCATTGGTTTCGCTTTGCGGGTTGACTCATCAAACGTCATTGGAGTCCCTGCTTTAAGTACAGTGCCGATTACTAAACCGGTTGTATCAAGCAGGAAACCGCCCTGGGCAAGCTGTATGTCCTTGCCGTAGCCCTGGAACACAGGAATGTCACTGGTTCCATATTTTCTTTTGAAGCCTACGCCCATTTTGTTAAGATTTTACTTTTTAACTGATTCGCTTTGTTTCTTGCCGAATGCAACGATATCAGGGTCTACTGTTGTTGCACTGGCGGCGCTCTTACCACCTGCAGGAGGCGTGTTAATTGCGAGACCTTTGTCAACCATCTCCTGACGAAACGCGTTATAGTCGTCGTTAACTTCCTGAACAAATGCTTCAAGATCTTCATCCTTTTCAGGTAAAGCTCTTTTATCGTAAAACCGTGCAGGAATGTCTTTAAGCTTTTCAGCAGCCTTTGTTTGCATGCTTGTTTTAGCCTTATCAGCTTTTAGTGTCTGTACCTCTTGCAAGAGAGTTTTCAGTAACGTAGCTGTGTCGTCCGTCTTTGGATCTGTTTTGTCCTCTTCAGTTTTACCACCCTCGCCAGGCTTCTTTTCAGCCGCCTTTTTTTGAGCTTCGGTAACCCTGCGGTCGCCTTCTTTTTGGAATTCTGCTGCTAAATCGGGAATTGAGATTGGAAGGTTTTCGAGTTCGTCAATGACGCCCTGTATTTGACTTTCCTCTGTTACTTTTGCGGATAATTTGTCTGCATAAAGTCCCAGGAATATCCTTGACACCCCTGGATATTTTACAATCAGTTGTGCCAGCAGTTTCTGTTTCATGTGTAAGAACTTTCTTTTTGAATTTTCAGATTCAAAAATGTTCAAACTATTGGGTAGAGTAAAATATGATATAGCAACACTGCGGTTTTGTTGCTATATTTGCTGTTTATTTCAAACATAAAGTCGGTTGGCCAGTTTTTTTGCTCCATCAAACAAGTTGTAAGACTCTGAAATTTTATGAATCATGCTTCTCAGATATCGGCGTGACAAATACAACTATGTTAGTTTTTTGGCAATACCTAAAGCCCTATTAACCGATCATTATGTCAATTAACAAATGCTTTGTGTGCAAAACCTGAATAAGCAAATGAAATATGTAGCGATAGGAAATATTGAAAACGTTGAGCTTGCTGGCTGCCTGGATATTACTAATACAAGAGGCAACTATGTGACGGTTGTTAATAGATTGGAGTTGCTATTGGCGTTGAGTTCAAGTAGATTTCATGCTAATAAAATTGTTAGTAGCATCCAAGCTGAAGCTAAAGCATCTTTTTTGCCTTTTCATGAGTATGTCATCAACGAGTTGCAACATGAATTTAGGCTTGCTAATCGCCTTAAGCACAATGAAAAATATGAAAATGAGGTATTGTCAAAATGGTCGAAAACTATTATATTGAGATATAACGTGGAGGTCGCCGAAGAGTTTTTGGGCTTAATTAAAACTAATAGAGCCAACAGAAAGCGTTAAACCTCCATACAATCCGACTATGGAATTCTCAAAAGATGAAATCATTGCCAAGGTTGAATCTGGCTTCGATTTAACTATAGAAGAAGAAGCATTTTACATGGTTGAAATTCTCAAAGTAGCCAATAGCCGTGAGGAAGCTTTGCAATACATCAAAATGGCAAATAACGACGATCAAGAACAAGACAAACTTTTATAATTTTACATCATGGAATTTTCCTTAGATGAAATAATGGCCAAAGTCAATGCAGGCATTGAACTATCCAAAGAGGAAGAAATATTCTATTTGGTGAAAATCATGCGCGCTGCAAAAGATCGCGATGATGCAATCCGGATTATCGCTATAGCAGATAATAATGACCCTAACCTTATTATCGATTAGTCATCCATCCTAATTTCAGCATCATTTCAGTAATAGAACTTTCAATGTTCTTAAAATCTTCTTTAAGCCATTGTGAGCGAAAGCCCAATGGTTCTTCACTTGAGATTATACTGTCCAAATACTTTGTAAGCTTCGCACTATTTGCATTATTCGCAATGTATTGAGCATAACTTCGAGCCCATATTTCTTTTGGGCTATTTAAGTACCGCAAATGCTTCCTTAGCCTATCATCCAACGAATAATCCTTATTGTCAAAGGTCATAAATCCATTGTCAAGAATGGATTGAATGTTTTTAATAGCATCTGATTGCTGTGCGGCCTCCATAACTTTAGCCATTGGTAGATCTGCAGATAAGCTGGCCCAACTTCTTTCACTTCCAATAGCATGCAGGTCAAAATAGTGGCCCATCTCGTGAATAATACTTAACTCGGGATGGGGAGAATTGGAAAGAAGTATCTCAAGCGGCCTGCCACCAATTGAAGCAAATGCAGCAGCGAATTCCCTACTCTTGCTTGGCTTAAAAGGAATATCGTTAAGGATCCCGTCACCGTGTACGCTGTCAATCGCAATAAGAGCGTTGTCTACCTTGTCGGATATCTTTTTGTCTACCCTGATAAATTGACTGCGAATGTTTTTTCCAGCTGGTGTGGTCTGGCCAGTACTTGTATTAAACTTCTCGTTATCCTCTCCAGCAGCTTTAAAATAATCTGAATTGTCCTTTACCCAATACGGTTTACTCTTCCATTTGGCAATTCTGTCTTTATTTATCAATACGTATTCCTTAAATGCTGCAGGCGTGTCTTCAACTTCATTCTTGCTTTTGATGTTAAGGTTCTCGCCTCGCAACATCGCCTCCTCGACCTTGTCATATTCCTCATCAGACATCATTACCGGCACCTGGTAACAGATGCATTGCGGATGCCATCCAGTCCAATGAAAGTCTTTTGGATATTTGCCGGCCAACTTATCGCATATGTCGTACATCGGATGAGCGTTAGACAGCTTAATTTCGATACCTACGACAAAGGGCATGGTTTGCCAACGCTGAAAGTCCGAATTGCGATAGGCCATATTGGTTTCCGTCCGCGTCAGACGCATTGCGTTCTTAAAGGAAGATCTGTAAACACCTTGACCGGGATTGTATTCTTGGGCAGCTCTTGAAAGCTTAAAAGAGCCAGTATCGTCCTTAGTTTTTGTCTCGCCGAGGATTGTGTTAACTAATTTACTGTCAGCTGTCCTAACACGCCTATAAAGCTTATCAGGATCATTTAGATATTGCTTCATATCTCTCGCTATTTCTGCCGCTGATTGTCCTTTGCTTATACCGAGCCCCATGGATTGTTCTATTTCATGCCTATAAGGATCAACAGTGTTCCAAACGCGTTTGCTTAAATCAATGCCTTTCTCTTTACGATTGATGAATGCTTCCAAGGCATTTGCATTTGGATCATATAAGACTGCCTTAGTCTTTTTAGAGAGCCTTTTACCGGCCAGCCGAACGTCAAGCAGAGTGTTATTCTTTTCATTGGACAGTCCCCAGGAAGATTCTATTCCGTTGACAACGGTTGAGTAGATGCTTCCATGCATCTTTTTGATGGCACGGTCAATACGATTTTGTAAGGCCGGATAGTCCTTTAACTCAAAGACGTTCCCACCTATATTGATTTTACTTGCAGCTAATGAGATCTCTTGAATTGTATCGTCATATATGGAACGGATCCTCTTTGACGCTTCAATGAGCTGGCGCAAGTGCTTTTTCTCGTATTGATCGTTGATGTTTTGCAATTTCTGCGGTTTTTTAAGCTTGCAACTATCGAGCAGATTGATTAATTTTTGTCTCTTACTATACACTTCGAGACGGGGGATTGCTTTTTTAGGCAATCCCTTCATTATTTTATCATGCCTATTGCATTAAGTCATTTAATCCTTCCTGAGCGTCCTTCTTCTCCTGGTCAATCTGCTTTTGTTCATCATCCGCATTCTGTACAAGTGGGTTAAGCCCAACAGCTGTCTTTTGGCTTAAAATGGGCCTCCCTGTGCCGACCGCAGAGGTTAACAAATCGATCATTTCTTTCTCGTTGGATGGCAGATAATAGGTGAACTTTGGTTTAACTGAAAGCGTCAAAGATGGCTTAAGCTTCAAGTTGATTATTGCATTAGCTGCTTTTAGGAAGTTTATTCTACGTTGAATGCCTTTACCGAAAACCTCCTCTTTGTCTGAGGCTTTAAGATGTGCACCCAAGAATAACATTTTGAGAGCAATGCCTGAGAATGTTCCGAGCGACTGCATCTTCTCAATGGAAATATCAGGTGTATCGCTGAAATCAAGGATAAGAGATCGCAAATTTGTTTGTTCCAGCTTAACGCTTTCGGGAGACTGATCCCATGAAAGATATTCGGCCTTGGCGCCGTTCTCACCTTGCAGCACCTTCCCTTGTTCTCCCTTCTTTGCGAACCCAGTGACTTCGCCTTCAACAAACACTATTGGACTACCAAAATAGTCGTTTGTGTCACCGTGATTTGAAATTGAAGTTTCGTAGCGCTCAATGAGCTGCTGCACATCTGCCCATTCAACTGCATCCTGGTTGTAGTAGATGACGGGGATTTTCCCAATCATGTTAGTTTCAGGGGTCGTCTCCCACCCAGCATCAGTCTTCTTTCCTTTGATCGTCGCCTTATCCGTGTAAAGATCAAAGTGTTCTATCTTTTTGTCCCCTTCTGGCAAAAAGTAGCCCCGGCCGAATGCAATCATATCTCCTGCGTTATTGTAAACAGGATAGAGCTTATCCCCTAACGAATTGGCCAGTATTTTCATTCTGAGCCTGAAGTTGCTCCCCTGGTTAAAAGTACCTTTCCAGTATTCGCCATCAACAGGCTCGGTGTACCAGAGCTCAGCGACTTCTGTTTCCTTCATCATTAGCTTGAGAATGCCTTTACTGTCATAATCCAGCTTGTTATCATCCCATGTTTTAGTAAGGATTCCAACCAGAGACTTTTCGATCTCTGATTCCGGATTTGCTACCAACTGAATGGGATTGCCACAAAGGAAAGCGGCTGCTAGTTGTACAATCTTTTTTTGAAAGGGTACGGGCAACCGGGCTACATCAACAAACGAAGCTCCGTCATCGGTTTCGACTTTCTTTTTCGGGCGGAGTGTTTCATTCATCACGGCATGCCCTGACACGTCATACTGTTTGCTGATCTTGTCAAAATCGAAAGCAGGTTTTGTCGCAACCACTTTCTTTTTAAGTTCTTCAAAATTGGATATTAGCGTTTCTAATTCTTGCTGTTCCATTTTAGATTGATTTATTAGTGAAAGAAGCCGCCGAGCTTCTTTTTAGTTTTCTTTTCTACCATTAGTTCCCGCATTATTATCGCAATCAAACAGTCAAACTCGTCGTCATGCTGAGCGTTTGGAAATGAGGTTATCTGGTTAACGAATGGATCGCTCCACTGGCCAGCATGCAGGATCACCTGTCCTGACTCAATCTTTGGCGATACAATGTGAGCCCTGGTCATTTTATCATCATCAGGCGCTGCACTTTCGATGATATTGAGCTTTGTTCCCTTCCTGATTGTCTGAACTACGGATTTGCCAGACGCCTTCGGTTCAACATAGATCTTGCTTCGGTTTGTGTAACCGTTCTGCGTGACATACTCAGGAAGCCACTTTATTAAATCGGGAAACTCCTTCCATACGCTGATTCTATTGTATACATGTACCTTGTCATTTTCCATGTAATAGCAAACAACAGCTGTAGGATCATTCTCCTCATCCTCAGTGTATGCTGTATCAAGCTGGAAATGTGGGATCGTATAATCCAATAACCGGTCACGCTGAATGATAGCAAACCAGTGCTTTTTGATTATTCCACCTTCAGCCGGTGACGGACGTTGTTGCATTTGACCGGCATATCCGTAGCTACCAAGTTCCAGTCTTGCCTGTAACAGAGATTGCCTGGTACGCCGCACAGGATCAAAAAGACCGTCGACATAAAAGTTTCTCAGCTCGGCCGGTTTTACATCATTACTCAATTCTGCGGGGATACAGATATGTTTTATCCTTAGCCCCTCTTCCTCTTTTTTTAGCAGATAACCGGTTGTATCAAGCTCATGCAATCGCTGCATTACAATAATCGTGACGGTTACTTCCTGGCTGACTTTACGGCTGCTTAATGTCTCCTGTACCCACTTATTAGCCCTTTCTCGCTCCGTCTGAGAAGCTGCAATCTGTGGACTCATGGGATCATCCACAATCAATTGGTGTGCGTGAATACCAGTGATACCACTTCCCGTTGATGTTGTATATCTCTCCCCTCCTAAGCCATTACTAAACTTTGTTTTACCGCCACCCGCTTTCTTCCCATGCAGATGGGGGAATAACCTCTTATACTTGTCGCTCGTATAAATCTTGTAGCACTTCTCTGCGATGTCTTCAGCCGGCGTACTGGCATAACTCCCACAGATGAACCTTTGCGTCGCGTCAATAGTCCAGCACCACACAGGGTACATCTCGGAAATGATGGTTGATTTAGAGGATCCGGGCGGCACGTTTATGAGGAAATAATCAAACTCCTTTGGCTTCCTTTCTTTCACCCTTTCGCCGATTGCCTGAAGCTGATCACACAAGTATTTTACGTGCCAGTTCCATATGGGAGTTTCAGCAATAACAGTATCCCAGAAGTAGATTACAAACTGGTAAAACGACCTCCGGCTTATTTCAGCATACAGTTGTTCATGTGTGATGCTAATTTTCGGTTTCTGTATTGTCTGTGTACTTTGCAATTTCCATTAAGGTTTCAAGCGGCAACTTGGATAGGTCTAATCCCGAATTGCTCGGTAATCGCTGCCCGTCCGTCGTCATGTCTTTCTTATCTACCAGTCCAAGATCCCGGGCAATGATGTTCGGATTAAGCATGCCAGCGGCAGCGCCAGTATATTTCTGGTTAAAAATTATTTCCCGTATGCGCGTAACGATTTCGGAAAAGCCTTTGCTCATTTTATCTTCTTTCCCTTCCAATTCCTTTTCGAACTCATTGAAATACTTTGTATTAACGTCTAGGAATAAACATAAACCTTGCAGGGTGAATGCTCTCATTTTTGGAACTTCACACTTGATTGCATCCTTTCCATTGAACTCAACACTTGGTAACGGATTCTCTTCACACCATTCAAAGTATTCGCATGCAGCTTCCCATAATACTTTGGGGCTGGAAAAGATCCTCTTCCTGCCGTGAGAGCTTCTTTGTTCCCAGAATTTGTTTCCGATCGGTGCAGCCATTAGTTTTTCATTTTAGTTAATAATTCCTCTACCCTTTCATTGAAATCATCGTACACTTTCACCATGGTTACTACTTCCCTTATCATTCTGCTTACCCTGCTTTTATCCTGGGTCGTTACATCACTCAAATGACGAACAAGGCCGGGACGGATATCCAGGCATTCAATTGGTTGCTCGTAGACTTGCGGATCGTACATGTGAAGGATCACGGCAACAAACTCTTTTCTTACTTCAACCTTTTCAGATTTATGAAGAGGTCCGGAATAAAGTAATGGATCGATGTTTTTAATTGCGCAGAATAAATGATAAAGGCCGGGGATCTTCGAGAAGTCGTTTTCTCTTTCTTCGTGCATAGTAAGAAGAGACGACGCTATTGAGGGCATTTTACTCGCTAACAAATACCCCAATAAAGCATACTTTTTCTTGCTTAACACCATATAAAACAAAAATACTCATAAAAGTTATTTATAAACTAATATGAGTATTCCACAATTGTGAATAAACAAGTATTACCGGCGTTTTAGATATTTTGTAAATTCATCATAAGAAAATGCATCCATATCAACCTGATGAAATTGAGATTTCTCCATTGCTTCAAACATTGCACTTTTCACATCTTCAAATATTGCCTCGTCTACTTGATGCTTTATAAGACGATACATGACGTTACTTAAAATATTTTTTAGATCTTTTTTCCATTCTTCACGAAGCTGATCAGCTGCGTTTTTCATTCGTTGTACGTACTCAACCTTTTCAGTCAATTGATCGCCACGGTCTCTTATTTTCTGCTTAATGATTCCCACACAAGTCTTAACGGCGAGGCGGTATCCTTCTAATAACTCCTCCTCTGTTAGTGATCGACCTTTGATCTTGAGAATACTTTTAAAGCTGTCTGCAATATTCTCATTTAAAGACACACAATCTTGGAATGAACCGCAGTTATAGACATGCAAAAACTTATTTCTAACCTCCATAACCGCATTAAGCAGTTTGTTTTCATCTTTATCCAATATATCCAAATCGAAAAGAAGATCTATTTTATTTCGAAAGCTAATTGTCAAGCTTTTATTACCTAAGGTACGCACCTCCACTTTGTCAATCGACATACACAATTTTATCAACTCTGTAACCGCATTCTCAATTACAAGTGAATTCTCTAAAACTTCCGTCCTGAGGGGTAGATTTAAGTTTCCGCTCATTTTTGTTACTGGTTTTAAGGATTATCGAAACTCTTTAATAAACATTATACTTCAGCTATTAAAATATTATATAGCTGGCGCATCAATTTACGCTTTTTCTTATATTCCTTTGTCAAATGCCCCTTGCAATCCTCAACAACTTGATTGCCGGTGCTCATATCCCGGTAAACAAAGTCCGCTATGTAAATAAGCGAATGGGATCCGGTTGGATTGAGTTCAAATTGTACCTGCCTTGCCAGCATGCCGATCTTGCCGGCTTTAAGTAAAAGTCGCAGCTCCTTGTAACGTTTCGCCTCCTTTTGTGAATCGAAGTTGATTCCGTCTACTTCAGCTTTCTTGGAGCCGTACTTTGACCGCTTCTTCTCTGGCTCCTGTGCAGGTACCAGGTGTTGGTTTAATCCTGCACAGGGAGAGTTCATTATATCTTCTATTATGAATGCCTTTCTCATTTTGTTTTTACAGTTGTAAATATGTTGGGGTTGTTGTATTACCTATAATGTAGAATATTATCGCACCTTTTAAAGCTTAACGATGTATGCACTGTCATTAGAGCTGGTATATCAGTGGAATAAGTAAAGTATTTCTGTGGCATTTGGTTTGATTCATTTAATGAGTAATGTGACTTGATGAGTAATATAAATTGATGCTCATTTCGAATTTTTTGGTTCGTGTGGCCGGGCTTTCTAGTCTGGCCTTTTTCGTAAAGGAAATGGCATTAGTGTTGGTGAACTTAATTGCAATCGAGATCACCAGAACGCCCCAATTCGCAGAATCTGACCACATCTTGTAAACCTCAACAGTAGATCATGGCAATCATCCGTAAGCTACGTAACTTGCTCGCCTGCAATATCTGGCTGTCTCAATACTCTTCAAATTTTTCCAACTTGCGTTCGCGGCACGTCAATTGTTGCTCCAGGTATACGCATAAATTTCACGTTCATTTGATGTTAACGCATGTCTTACAGTCGGATTTTTAAGTTCGGCTGTCGTGTAAGAGCTTTAATTTCATTTCGCATCACAGTTGCGCCGGTTTAGGTTACTATTTCCCTATGTGGCTATGCTCTCTGCTTAGGGCTGGGTTGTGAAACTCAGCCTTTTTTTGGGCTCTGTTGAGTGGCACTGTTGTTGTTCCTATTTATAGATATTTTTATCGATTTTGATACAAGGAAAGTTCTGTCACTTTGCCCTTGTATATTCAGTGGTATTTTTCTTTAAAAAGTTAAAATCATCTTAACAAGCACGGCCGGGCTATCTAACTCGGCCTTTTTGAATTCCATTGTGACTGGCCGTCTGTTATCAGATCGAGCACACGGTTTCCACTTGTATGTTTCCTGTCGATTTTACTGACCATTGTCTTAATTTTGGTTATGATTGAGAAAATGCCATATAATCATCAGATCGTTACTCTTGACATACAGAAAAGTAAAGTCGACCATGCTGTTCTGCTGGTGTCTTTCGGTAACTATCCTATTTTTGATGAAAAAAACGAGCCCATCTCCGAAGCCGCATTTAGAATCCGTCCAAAGCATGGATATAACCCTGGAGTTGAAATTTTCAACAATGCCCAAGACATTAACTTCCTCCGAGAAGTCGCAAAACATTTGGAAAAACTATTAGATGACGGCATCATCACTTATTAGAAGCCATCCAGTTTTCTGTTGTTGAGAAGTTCATTACTCCACGTCTTTTGCTCTTCCCATTGAGCGAGTGTCTTTTCAAAGTCGTGAGATGTGGGATCGAGTACATGTGTTTCTGTTTCAATTCTTTTAATTAGTCCCCACCAGGTATGAACCTCGGCTGTTAGTTTGAACACTATAGGCTCATATGTCAAGGCAAACTGTGAGACAGGCTCGTATTTCAGAACCCGCCATTTTTTAAAGGGTTGTTTTATATATTTCATTTTTGGCATTTGAATTGCGTTTTAACAAAAAGCTTTAGCATATGATCACACTTCCACTCGATTACCGCGGCAAGCGGTACCTAATTCACTTTACTGCAGAGAGTATACCTCAAGAGCAAGGCACCAATTATCATGTCGTTGTGTACGAGCCTACGCACAAATTAATATTACCAAAGGCCGATAATGAAGGCCGTTTAAATGTCTGGCCGGACGATGACTCGTTAGAAATTGGTCTAAAACGAGAGATCGCAAAGCTCATTCAAAACACGTTCGGCTATCCTGATTTCAATGATGCTCCTGAGTGATTTGTTTTGACTAAACATGTTATATTCCCTTCACTTCAATTGGCTTTTCGATTCTTTTGAAAGAAACCACCCATACCCATGGATTTACGGTAACAATCAGTTCCTTTCCTCGGTATATCCCGTTGTATTTTGAAAAATGACAGTCAAAATGATCTTCATCCCATGCTATTGCTTCATAACGGATTACTTTCCCGTTATCATCTTTTATTGGATTCGGCTTACTGCTGATGGAAATAAATAAGTGCTTGAATGCAGATTGGGGTGTATCATACGCAAATATTGAGTCCTTGCTCCAATGGTAACCGCCAAGGTTTGGCAGGTACATTATACCTTCTGCTATCGCATCAGCCTCGCTAATGTTCTGTAAGCATTCAACTCTTACATCTGTTATTTGGAGATAGATGCGAGACAGTGATTTAAACATGAACAATGATGGCTTTTTACCCTCCTGATTTTCCCATTTACTAAACTTTGCCCATTCTTGATATGTAAGTATGCATACATCTGTTTTATGATCTTGGTATATCACATGCAATGCCTTTCTGTCTTCCCAATAGTCTAAAACTTTAAAACTCTCTTTTACCCAAAGACCATCTCCCTTTTGCCATTTTCCTGATTTTATTATCCCAAAAAAATCATCGTTTAAGTCTTTTGCGCCCACTTGGAAAAATGAACCTTTATTTTTCCATCGGAAAAGGCCGTTACCAAGATCCTCAATTGCAGGTTTTACAATTCTCCTTGTCTGCGTTTTCCTCCTGTCCAGAATAGCCTGAACCATTGGAGTGCTAAATAGTATTGGTATCAGTTTCATGGCTAATTCTCCTTCATCTTTTTGAAGTTATTACTGCCTTTATATCCTTTCGGCTTCACAGTACCTTTCTTCACACCGAACATTTCGTCATATTTCGCGGCAATGAATACTCTGCCTCCTGTGCACTCGTAGTACTGTATGCCGTCTTTCTTAAACTTTCGAACTACCTCAGGTTTTGTGATCGTTGGCCTGCTTATTACAAAGGCGTGTTCGCCATTATTTTTTATCATTTTCATTCGTGTCAATTTTATTTAGTTCTGCATATTCAAATTCGAGTACTTCAAGTTGTGATCTTAGGGCTTCAATTTTTGCCAGTGCCCTTTTATACATTGGATCGTCAGTGATTGAAAATAATTCACGCCAAGAGCTTTCCGCCTGCATGAGCTTATTTTCATATTCACTCAACTTTCTCCTTTTGCCAGCGATTTTCCCCTTGACCTCTTTTATTCTTTCCTGTACAGGCGGTAAGTAGTCATAGTTACCTTTGTCAACATTTACATAATGTCTTGGATTTGATACTTTGTATGATGCTGCCAAATAATCGAAGTACCAGCACCACTTCATGAACGCCTCAAACCGGAATCCAGAGTTGTGATAAATAGTTGGATTACCTCCTGGTTTTGGTCCTGCATTAATGCGGACATAAAAGCGTTTATCAGCAACATTCATCATTTGATTTAAGTATTTCTTTTTATTCTAAGTCCATTCTTTACCGCCCACTCATGATGCTGCTCGCAATACTCGTTACATGCATTACAAGCAGCCTGGCCGTTAGCTATGTCCAGCAGCTTTTCTTTTGTCTCTTTTCCGCCAGCATGGTTAAAACCTTCGGCATGTTTTGTACATACAGGTGATCTAATCTGGCAGAGCTTACCTTTCCAAACAGGACGGCTGACCTTTGCATATTCCCGGTTATCTTTCGCCCGTTTCTTTGCAACCTTCGGGATGGCTTTAACTTCCTTTTTTGGTTCAGGCGTCGCCTTTCCAAATGCCTTCTTTGCTTGCAAGGCTTGCATGAATGGTGTCATAATTGTTTTTACGCTATTTTTTGACGTGCTATTTTTCTTATTTTGGCGAGATTTCTGTTGACAAGTGAAATGATCTTTTGATTGTACTCAGTTGGCTGATTCTGCAGTCCTCTTGACTGTTCAATTTTCATGCTGCTCAGATTAACCTCAATTGTCTCTATGGGAACGTTATCTATGCGGGCAGATAAGATTAACGAATCTTCTTTTGCGTAGTATTCATTTGTAAAGAGACAGTGCTTCAAGATGTCGCCTTCTTCTTCAAACTCTTTCACGCTTTCAAGCACTTTAACAAGAATATTCCCCGACTTAAACTGAATACCAACAAATTTTTCGATCTTACTTTTGAAGAGCAATTCAGCTTCCGCGATGTGTTTTCGCTTTCTCTCAATCTCTTCCATCCTTTCGCGTTCTCGTTTTTTAGCGACAAGGCGGTCATGCTCTTTTTTCAGGTCTTTTGGGCATACATACTTTGCATTGTGCAAGTCTTTGTTGAAATACCGAAGTAGATCCAGGTAGTCAAACCAAATAGATACATCATTGATTTTGTATTTATTCCGCAGCACTATTCTAATTGATGGCCAGTTCCGGGATATAGCGCCACTGCTACTTACCATTGTCTCCAATAAATCAAACCTTTTCGCCTTAAGCAGGGTTTCGGCTTTGGGTTCTGTAGGAATAATAGTAATTGCTTCTATAAGGGTCATCCCTGCGAGATGCTTGTTAATGCCGATTTTTAAATATTCAGGCTTAAAGGCTGACGCGGGATGATACTTTCTTGCATACACATCATACTTCCTTGAGTTGTAGTAATATTTTATTCGATCTTCCCGGATCTCCCAGTCGCCGGTCCAAGAATCGCAATACCCGGTACAATTGTGAAGCAGTCCGATTTTAGTGATTTTACCGTTTGGTAAGATCCAATCCTCCAAAATGGCATGAAGAAAGTACTTTACCGGTTTTCCTTTTTTATAATAAGCGTAAAGCTCAAAGTATTCAGCAACCTGAAATTCCTCAACGATGTGAGTGATAGCGAAATAGTTCACTTTCTTGTGTGTTGTTTTTCGTGTATACTCAACTTTAAGCTTTGTGTTACAATGAGGACAGGTGGCTCGCTTGCTACGGTTAACCAATTCCAATGAGAACATCTTACCACAATCCAAACAGAACGCGGATGATTTATTCGCATACGCCAAGTGAGGAAGACACTCACTATAGGCCCACTCTTCCTGCGACTTTGTAATTCGCGGTAACTTTTCGCTCAGCCTTTTTACCCTGATTTGTAATTTGGTTCTTGCTTTCATGACTATTCAAATAATAAAAGCTCTTTTGATTTGGTTTCTGTTTCTTTGGAAGCGACTTTCGATGGAGATTTCTTTTTTATCCTATTGGTTTCTTCTGCGATGACTTTCTGAAGTGCTTCTTCTTTTGCTGCTTTTACTTCCTCTTCCGTAAGTTGCGCATGGTGATTTACTACAACAGTTGCTTCAATTTTGTCGCCTGGCTTAATATTATCTTCGTCATAATAATGCACAGCCAGATTAAAGATTTCTTCATCAGCAAAGCCATTACAACCGCTTTCCTTAACAGTATTCAGTATGTATGTTATACAGTCATCGATGTTCTTGTTTGCCTTTTTGAATGTCTCAGAAAACAAAGGATCTTTCGCAGCCAAACTGTTGAGATAGTTCTGAATAACAGATTTAAAACTTTCAGTTCCTTTCATGATTCTTACACTTTTAATTGTTTGTAGATAAAATTTTGCTAGACAACTTTCTGGCTATACGATGATTATTACGTCGGTTTATTATGCCCGTCTGTCTTCGCCATTTAAAATGATGACGTTAAACATTTCCCTTAACCTACTTCGCATCCTGGCACCATATCTCTTTTCGATCATCTCTCCGTTAAGGTTTGTAGTTATTTGTAACGAAGAGAATGGAACCCTTTCGCGGTTTGAATACCGGTTTTGAACGATCACCTCCAAGGCGTCCAACTCATTTCCGAAGTCTTTAATGATTCCTTCAACTCCGAGGTCATCGAACATCCATCCGATATTTGGCTGCATGAAAACACCAGGAGTGTTGCCGTGGCCAGGAACATAGCCAGTATATGTTTTCCAATAATCCAAACCGTTCTTCCTTATCCTTTCTTCAATCTCCAGGCAGTTCACCGGAAAGAAGCACTGGCGTTTATTGAGGCGAAAAGATTTAAGTATATCGGTTTTGCCAACTCCGACGTTTCCGATAATCATGATGCCCTTGGAAAGCTTGTAATCCCCCTTCTCGAATTCGGGATTGTTGGTGAAATACTGAGCAAGCAGCTGGAAAACGGGCCTCACATAATTATCCAACTTATGTTCCTTGTCGGACAGACTAGCTAAACGTCTTGCTTCGTGAACGGCACGCTCAAACATTTCTTCCGTTGACCAAGGGCGTTGACACTCCTGCATGGCCGCTATTTTCTCATCCTTCTTTTTCTGCTCTTCCAATTGCCAGTATTTTTCAGCCTTTGCTGCATAAATTGCCGTCTGCATTTCCTCTTCGGTGAGCTCTATGCTGTCATAAAGCCCCTGTATAGTCGATTCGTCCTTGAAGTTTTTTAGCACTTGATTGATCTTTTCCATTGTTTTCGTTTTTCCTCCATGATTGAATAAATCCAGGAACCAGATTTTCAAATCGCACAATCGGATTGTTATTCATAAACCAGCCGACTGCATTATTTTTTTCAAAAAATTTTTTTGCCATTTCTACTGTGCCGCCGTGCTGCATAAAAATTCTTTCAACATCCTCTATGGTTGGTATTTTAGGTTGGCGATACAGATTCGAGTTGCCCAGGTTAAACTGCGGAACTGAATTTTCAGGCGGAGGTGATGTAATTACTTCACTATTGTCTTGTTTAGTATAGTCTTGTTTTTGTTTTATGTTGTCTGGCCTTTTTTCGCCCGAAAGGCTACCCGATTCACTACCCATTTGACTACCCGAAAGGCTACCCGATTCACTGTATTTTTTACAGGTGTTTGGGAAGTGTATCCTGTATTCTGTATTATTACCTTTTGTTCCGGACTTGAAATCTATAAGACCCACCTGCTTTAGTTTGTTCCGATATTTAATAAGGCTCTTTTCTTGTATGCCCAAATACCCACAACAAAGCTGATTCGATAGATTGAACGGATTCTTCCAGGCAAGGCGATTACATTTGTGTAATAGAAACAAATAGTATTCGCCTTCAGAACCCAGTAAAATGCCTTGTTCCCTCAAGTCCCAGTATTGGTTAATTAGCTCTAAATAATTCATTGGATACTGCTGACTTAAATACACATTCTTAAATCGTGACACCTTCACTGATCGCCTTTCTTACCGCATACTTCTTACCTGTTTCTTTATGATATGCGTATTCCTTGGTAGCGACCTTTGTAAATAGTCGTCGCGGGACGATACCTAAAAAATTTGCTGCTGCTGTTGCGGTTCTGAAATATTGGCGCTGTTTTCTTCTTTCTTCGACATTTTCAATACTCATATCATACAGCCATACAGGGTATGATTCAAATGAGTATTGAAGTCCTGGCATTGCATTCATGTTCTAAGTTTTGCTGTTATCAATTTTGCCATGCATCCGGTCCATGTCTCTTAATCCTTCGCTATAAGCCTGGTTCCATAACTGCTGTAGCGTCTTTTCTATCTTTTCTTTTCCTGAGTATTGGAGCTTGAACATGGTTATTTCGATTGCTTTCTGCTTTGATGTTGGTTTTGCATCTTTCATTAGCGGAGGTGAGTTTGCTGATTCCATGGAGTTGATTAGCTAAGTGAAAAATCAATTACCGCATCCTCCTCCTTTAGAACCATCGGCATGATTCCAATAAAGGCTTTTGAATCATTGCCCGGAAAAATCGTGAACATGCTTTCCTGTTCGTAAAAGCGGATGATTATAGTTTTCGACTGAAAAATCTTTTTCGATATCTCAATCCACTTTGGATCAAAACCGATAAAAGATTTCTTATCGAACCTGGAATTAGCGATCTTATTAATGAGGGATTGATAATCCGGATATTTAACCTCGTTATCTCCCTTTATTTGGATATTTGCCTCTACACCACCTTTCACGTAGGTTAGGGTATTGTCATACTCGTCCGACAGAGTGATTATTTCTGCATCACATATTAAGTTCCATGCATCCCGATGGATGTACATTCCCGATAACTGCTGAAGAGTTGTTTCATCAAGGTTTGAGTATTCCGAAAGATTTAGTCGGCATATCATATAGCCGTTTGTGGCCGTTGCTATACCATCCAAAATCTCCACGTACATTAATGCTGGCCGCATCTCGTCGTCTCCACATGCTAGATGCACAGGAGGCAAATATTTTCTGCTCATTGGTGTTACTGTTTAAATATTTAAAAAAGCGTGGTTTGCTGTGGGATCGGGGTTGATATCGGCTTTGATCTAACTGACTTGATTTGTCTTGCTGATTCTTGCACCTTTACCGGCTCTTCTTTACTTTCTTGGATTGTTGTTTCTTGCTCGTCTGAGCTCACCAGATCTCTCTTCACTGAAAACCTATTCCCATCCTGAGCCTCAATAATCAATACCTCACCATGTTCTGCTATTAGTTTTACTTCCTGGTTGGCTGGAGCTGTGCCCCATGCTTTCACTATCGTTTCTTTTAAGTACACTACTCGATTATTGTTGCATTTACTTCGTTGTCGTAGCTGGCTATCATTACAGGGTCTTTCATCGGCGGAGGAATAACAATTCCTAAATACTCCGCGGCCCATTGAATGATATCTTCGACATAGCCATTGAATTGCAGAGTGCTCAATGTGGTCGTTGTGAGCTTCTTTTCCTCCAGCTTTGAAAGCATGTCCAGCGAGATATCCCTTTCAGCCAGGAACATCGCCTTCATAAACTCGTGGGCTTGCTTATCATTCTTTATCTCACTATATCCAACGTCCTTCAAAGCAGATCTTACAGCCGGCACCACAACACTCCAGTAATAGTCATTCTGGTTCAAACTGCGAACTCTGTAAGGCTCTATAGTCATTTTCCAGTCTCCGTCTGCCAGTTTAAAAGCCTGCTTTACATCCGATTTGTTGTAAATCTGTCCGTTCTTTATTATCACCATTACTTCCATATCAAAAAGGCGTTTTATTAAAGTTTTCGATTACGATACCAGCATCAGCTATGTGAACGGTCTTACCTGTTGCACGTGATATCTTTTGTTGAAACTCCGCGGCATTGCTGTTGCTATCGGACAGGTGTATCAAAACAATGTTGTTTACTTTGCTCAGATCATTTGCAAGAAGTGTATTCCTACATGTGTCAATGCTCATGTGCGACTGGATCACACGGTCCTTTAGAAAGTCTTTCAACCTTCCCTCATCAACTTTCCTGCGAATGATATCCAGGCAATAGTTCGCTTCGATCAGGATGTTGTGAATGTTTTTGAACTTGTTACTTACATAGTATGTGTCCGTCAAAAACAACACATTCCCAGTTTCCTCATGGTTGATAATAAAGCCGACTGGTTGCCTTACGTCGTGATTAACATCGAAGGCAATCACCTTGAAACTGCCAACACTGAATACCTGTCCTACGGTGAGCTTTTTAGCACGATGGTTGTTAATTTTCAGCACTTCAAATGTTCCTGGTGCTGAGTAAACATCTATCCCTGCAGCCATCACCTCGTTCACACCCTTTGCATGGTCTCCATGTTCGTGAGTAAGCAGACAGCCGGCGACTTTTGACAATTGGAAATTCAAAGCCTTTTTAATCTTTTCGAACCTTACACCTGCCTCAATGATCAAAGCCTCTTTGTCATTTTCCAGTATGTAACAGTTACCGGCTGAGCTGCTGCCTATGATTTTTAATTTCATTAGAAGTCTGGCGTTGCTTTAACAGTTGTTTTAACTACTTCTGCCGCGGGTGTTTCATCAAAGCCTATCTCCTCGCCAACATTCGCCTTTGTAGTGATCTGATCGGAAACATGATTTTCGATCAGCAATCCTTTAGGGATGAGAGGCTTAATGCTCCAGGAATCGCTTTGGAATTGATTGGTAGCATTCTTACGCTTGCCCTTGTAAGTAATGATCAACGGAGTTCCACGTTTAACAAAGCTGCCTTCAATTGCCGCCACCAGCCTTTTGCTTGCATTGCAGATGGCCATCATTTCACCATCAATTTTTTCGTAGAAATGAGCACATGGCAAAATCTGCGGCTCCTCTCCTTCTTTAATCGCTGGCATTTCCCTGAACTTAATGCAGTCGAAATACACACGCTTCGTTTCCTCTGCCTTTTCAGGCGTCCAATAAAACGTTGTCAATTCCATTGGAAGGACGTCTGCGTCATCCAGATCCGGAAGGTCTACGTCGTTCATATCTACAACCACCATTCTCGGTGCGGCGGCTTCATTTTGCTTTACTAATTCTGCGTTCATGTTATCGTATTAAAAGAATGATTAAATCGTTTGATTAATTTGTTACACGTTAGAGGTTTCGACTATGCTACTCTCAATTTTTTGTCCTGTGGTGAAACAAACAGGTTGATGATTTGCGCTGTTGTTTCAGGTATTTGGCAAACGCTTTCCCGGTTGTCAAGGAAGACCGGCCCATCTGCATTGAAGTGCTCGCGCAAAGTGTTTATGATATCCAAGCCGACCCATATTTGAGAGGCAGTGTTTAAGTCAGAGAAAGGAACACCGTTGTATGTAGTTTCGCAGCATTCAACCTCTCCCCCATTTACCTGGCGTTCGAAGAGTTTGAACTTAGCATATTTGAATTTTCCGTTGATGCGGCTTTCAACCATGTCAAGTTTGGCCCTGTTGAATTCGTCCAGAGTAAACTCAATATTTTCAAGGTCTGCAAGTTCCTGGGCGAGAGTTTTTTGTTGCTGCTCCAGCTCTGCTTGACGGACGTTGGCATTTTCGATCAACTCTTCGTTCATTAAAGTCCTTTGCAATCCTTGTATTTCGGCTTGTATGGCTGTTTTCGCTTGCTGTAGCGATGACAGATCTACTTTTTCTTCTTTCACAGGATTCGCTTCTGCCAGCTCCAGATCAGTTTTGAGCTTTGTATATTCAGGATTGGTGACCAAAGCATTGGCAACAACTTCATCAACATTTATTACCGGTGCAGAATCGGACTCTAATGAAGCCAACTTACTTTCCAAGGCCTTCAACTCATCTTCAAGGATTACCAAAGCAGCCTTAGCCTTTTCTATGCGTTCAGCCAGGATTTCGCCATTCTTCTTTTCGGCAACACCTTTCGCATTGAGTTCAGCAAGCTTCTTAGTCTTGCTTTCATTAAAAGAGATCTCATATTTGGCTTGCGCTTCATTGTGATTAGTTAGCAGTTGACCCTTTTTTGTCGCGATGTCACCATCTGGCAGATGCTGCTTACAGGTAGGGCAAAAGCAAGAGCTCTCGTCAAAAGTGAATTCAGGATATGGCTCCATCACCTTTTCATTCTCGTCCATCCATTCTTTCCGGATCATATCTCTTGCACTATTTGAATTCAACAACTGCTGTTCAAGCGTATTTAGTTCATGCGCCTTAGATTTGATCACACCTTTTTTATCTGATATTTCCCTTGTAAGGTTATTTACCTGGGCAACTTTCTGCGACGTTGATGATGTGGCTTTTTGTCTTTCTTCAAACTCTATGTTACGCATTGAGTTTTTAAGAGAGTGAATGTTGTTTTGCCAGGCGACTACCTTATTGTGGTATTCAGAATTTGCTTTTGACCGATCAAGCAAGTAATTGTCTTGGTTTTCAAGCTCCGTTTCCTTTCTCAGCAGCTGTGTACGGATAGCATTGAAGTCCATCATTTCAGGTCGGCTTCTTACCAGCTCATCGATGCGTGTAGGAATAGAATCAAGCTCTGTTTTAATCTTGGACTTTTTCGCTCCGATTTCACGCTTGTATTCAATGAGAGTCTTATTAGACAATGCATCCAAGACTGTCCGGAATTTTGCATTGCTCGCGGCAATCTCCGAATTACTGATATTGCCGGCAAGCTCCATAAGTACATTGCGACGATCCTGCCATTTGAGATTCCTGTTGAAGTACAGCGGGTTTGTGATAAGCTTAAACAAGCCTTCATCCAGAATGTCGGACACTTTCTTGTCGAACTCAGATTGCTTAACTGGCACGTCATTCCAGAAGTGGATGTTTTCGTTACCGGTGAACTCTGTTTTTGACCTACCTTTTTTAGTGGTCCACTTTTCACGCATTACTTTCTTTGGACTAACGATTTTACCATCAACATCAAGCTCAGCAGATACATGAATCTCCGTTTGATCTGTTGTTTTGCCGTCTTTGTCAAGGTTTTTAATACCGAACTTTGTGTTGTTGTTACAGTCCTTATCAAACAGTAACCAGGTAAATCCATCGAATACAGTCGTCTTGCCGGTTCCATTGTCACCGAAAATGTCTGTGATGTGCTTAAAGTGAATGACGAGATTTTTGATACCCTTAAAGTTGATCAGGGTTAAACTTTTTAATTGTACTTTTGCCATGATTTGAATTCTAGTTTTTGTTAAGAATAGGCCTTGTTACCAGCAAGGCTTTTTTATTTATCTAAATTTTGACTTTAGGATTTTCAGTATTTGCCTGGGCGAATACCCTTGCATGTAAAGCCTAATAGCTTCAAGTGCTCTATCAGTTACCATTTTCTTAATTGAATTTTTTTCTAAAAGATGCCGGCACTTACCCGACCGGCTTAGACCATGTGACCCACATGGAGCGTGTGTTACTTATGCCCCGCAGCGCGCGCTTTACCTTAGGGGCGAATCATCACTAGCTATCGTCCGCCTTGAGGTTGCTCCCGGATAGCGATCACTCACACACCGGGAATTGTAACGTTTGTCATGTCTGGACGCTGCATCATGCGTAGTTACCCCTGTTTCCAATTCGTTTTTATAAAAGCCCTGCCAAGAATAGCCGGGCCTAAACCCTTAAAACATCCAACATCTGAAAAGTGAACCGGAGACAGGATTCGAACCTGTATTCATTTCATCCTCTGATTACGTGAACCATAAAGAACATTTGCTTTATGTGCGTCTACTATTTCGCCACTCCAGTTACGCTGCATTTTTTCAGTTTTCGGCACATTAGGTAGCAGCAACCCGCAGCCAAACAGATTAATTACCCGGCCAAGAATAACCAGGTATATAGCTTGCCATATGAAAGAAGCGAGGACAGGATTCGAACCTGCGCACTTACATCACGTGCTGTAAGAGATTTTCAAAGCAGCTCAAGAATATTGTTGGCTTTTAGACCTATCGTTTTCGAGCACATCTTTTAAGCGTCTGCCACTTTCCGCCACCTCGCTGTATTGCCCCGCAATTTCAGGAACGGGGCAATCGTTCAAGTTTGATCCTCCGTAGGATCATCTAACAATTGATTGCATGAAAGAACTCACCGGTGGTTTTAAGTGTCCGTGTCCACTATTTGGGAACGCAATCCCCCAACTAGTTATAGTAAAGATGTTCTGTAAGTTCAGTGAGGCCTTTAACTGGCTTCTTTGCAGAATCAGGTTGATCCAATACTCGCTTGAAGTACTCTTCGTCCTTTGCTTTTTCAAAAGGATCTTCTTTAAACTCATATCCATAGTGTAGAACCCAAACGATTCCATAAAGTGTAGCTATTATGACTACGATGGCAACCGGTATTGATATTATAAGTGGCATGGTTGAACTATTTAAAAGTGTTTCAGGTTTGTTTTTTTTTAACAGTAAGCGATAGTTCCGTCTTTTCTAACTCCCATGTTTGCAAGTGAAGGAACATCACTCTTTAACTCAGGTAAAGCTTTTTCAATTCCAGGCTGCGCCAATTTCATCATTGTATTAGCGTAAGCTTTTTGGAAAACGCCTTTGTCAAATTCACTGCTGTTTGGCGAATCGATAAGAACCAGACAAGCGATGGCTCTTTCGTGCAGTTTGATCATTTCCTGTGCGTTCATGGCTATAGGGTTTATTTTGCGATGAGAGTTGAGTTTCTATTTAGGTATCCTTCTACATCCTTTCTTAGATACTTTATTTTTCTGCCTGTTGCAGATGACCAGTTGAATACACCGGCTTTTCTTTTTTCTAACAGACTTCTCTTGCACAGTCCAGTCATGGCTATCACTTCTGTTTCATCCATCCACTTTGAAAAGCCATTGTTTGAGCTCATTACCTTGATTGTCTTTTCCAAGTAATCAAGCTTATCCATGATGATCTTGAAAGCCTTGCTTTCTATTGTTATTTGAGACATCGCTATGAAAATTTGCTCCCGCTAACGACTCGAACGTTATGTGCCTACCCGCCGGGAATCCGTATCTTTGTTAGTAACCACAAAAACAAAGAATAATGTCAGTTCAATTATTTCAGATCATGGAGGAAGTGTTATTCAAAGGACTTCCTGTAACCCTCACCGCGTTTTTAGCCGATGGTATACCGTCATTAAAAACAGGCGACTTTGCTTTAATACTGTCTAAGAATCAGGCTGGTGGCTTTTCTCAGTTAACCGTTCCGGTTTCAGCGCTTGAAAAAAAGCCTCTACGGCCCGGAAAAACCCCTGCTGAGCTTGGGAAGGCTTATCATTGATATTGTCCTTCGAGACAGTCATTATTGTATCAATATTTGCTTCTAAGTAGTCTAATGCTTTGAGAGAAATCTTGTCAATTCGGTCTCTTACCTCTTTCGATGCACACTCTGTGTTTAATGATTTAAGAGATTGGATTGAAGCATGAACAATCGAGAATCGAACCCCTTTGTTTACTAATTCCGTATTGTCTGAATTCAGTAGAATTGCTATATAGTCAGAAAACCCATAAGCCATATCAGGAAATTTTAATGTTGCGTTTTGGAATTTTGCTTTATACATTTGTAGACAATTCGGCCCGATCTTCTAATATCTCTTCAATCGAAAGACCCGTCCTGTCAGCAATAATTTTTACTACATGATGTGATGTCAAACTATTTGACATTCTTCTTATATATCGATCTATTGAGATAACCTTAATTCCAATAGCATCACAAACTGCCGCACACAATCCGTTATCCTGGCGAATTGCCGTTATTGCCTTATCTGATATTCTTTGTTTTGCCATTTTTTTATTGTTATTTTGGTTTGTCACAATGACAACACAAATATCTGACATTTATCAGAATTTCAAAGAAAAATCTGATGTTTTACTTAATTTATTTTTGAAACATTATTGCATTAATGGAATCTAACATTCTAGATCAGTTCTTTACGCTCTTGAAAAAAAGAAAAATTTCCGTGGTTAAAGCTTCCGAAATGCTTGACATTCCTCAGGATCGCATATATCAATGGAAAAGCAAGGGGACAAAGCCTAAAGGTGAAGACACTGTAAAATTGTTGAATTTCATTAAAACATCAGATTCTGACGAAACACCAAAAACAGACGACTTAGAGACTGCGGATCAAAAGTCTATCCGCAAACCCAAGATTGAAACTAATCCGGAACTAGAAGGAATTACATACGTACCCATAGGTGCTCAAGCAGGTTACTCGAAGCACTACTTTAATCCAGTATTCGTGAAATCCCTACAGAAAATCTACATCCCAGGAATGCCTTACCGGGGAGACAAGTATAGAATTTTCGAGGTTGATGGAGAAAGCATGGAACCCACTTTAAAACACGGCTACCACGTTTTAGGAGAGTTAGTTGAAAAAGATTCTTACGCCCAAGTCCCCAACTATTACGTGTACGTAATAGTAACAGAAGACAGAGTTATGCTCAAACGACTTTACCGAAAAAGCGACAGTGAGTTTGTTGCCATTAGTGACAACGAAGAATTCTTCCCGCAATTTGGGTTGCATATGGGAGATATTAGAGAGTTGTGGCTTGTGAAAAGAAAGATGGACTGGGAGATGGCTCCGCCAAAGAAGTTTGAGATACATATATAGAAAGGATTTACGATCAATTTTAAAACTTTAAAAAAACTTCACCCGATGACCAACGAAATCAAATGTCCAAAATGCGGATCTACTCAATTGACTGCCCAGAAGAAAGGATATAGTGCAACGAAAGGTGTCGCTGGCGCTTTTTTAACTGGCGGAGTGGGTTTACTTGCAGGCTTTCATGGCAGTTCTGATATTGATATTACATGCTTATCATGCGGAAATAAATGGAATCCAGAGAAGCTGCATAAACAAACTGAGGCAGAAAGCATGCGTGAGGACATCCAGAAATACAATGAATGGAAAAACGAATTTTATCATGCGTACGAAAGCAAAGACTTTTCTTACGCTGAGGAAATTTATTTAGCAAATACTCCTGAGCGTCAAAGAAGCTCGGATGTCCATGCCGCCTATAAGTTTTTAAAGACTAACGACAGGCAACTAACTATCATAGGAGTTATTGCCGCTGCAATTGTGATTGGAATTTTCGCTTTATTACTTAAATGGCTCGCTTGACCTTAATGTTCCATTGGATACGCATTATACGTCGGCCGACAGAGTTGTTCGAGACCTGCGATAGATTGTCTTTTTATCCTTAGTCATCACAGTAACAAAAACCAATCTTTTAAGTATGAAAATTCGTCATATCCAATTTGACAAACACCCTGTTCTTGGTGATTTGAATGTTAACTTTATCGACGAAAATGGAAATAGTGTTAACAATATCATTATAGCTGGGGAAAATGGAACGGGCAAATCCGTACTTCTAAGTGAAATCTATGAATTTACACATTTGGCCATTACCGCAATCGATAGCCCAACTGTTATTACGGCTGAATTTGAATTTAGCCCGATTGAGATGCAATCATTACAAGCGTCTAATTCCGCTTTTGCCCGGGAAGGACTGACAAACATTCTTACAATTGTCAAAAGCTGCAGGCCAATTAATAACTATGAGCAAATAAAAATATACGGTAAAACTAAAGATGGGAGCATCCTATTGGGCGATGGTACCCTGGTCCGCCGCGACACTATCATTTTACGATCAATATATTCAGATGTTGAAATCAATTTTAATCCCCAGTCCATTAAAAGTGTAACAAACGCGGACGTAGATAGAGCTCATAATGGAAGCCAAAGATCCAACAGTAAATTATCAACCGAGATTGCTCAGTTATTAGTTGATATCCAAAATTCGGATGCGATAGAATTTACAAACTGGGCAAAAGAGCATGTTGGTCAGCCAATCGACGAAAGCAAAATGAATATTAGAACTCGTAGATTTACCAACGCGTTTCATTCAATTTTTCCAAACAAACGCTTTGTTGGAATCCAAAATGGGGAACAAGGAAAAAAGATCGTATTTGAGGAGAACGGAAAGACGATGACCATTGAACAATTAAGTTCAGGTGAAAAGCAGATTGTTTTCCGAGGAAGCTTTCTTTTAAAAGATTACAATTTGACGAAGGGTGCAGTTGTCTTAGTTGATGAACCAGAAACCAGTCTACATCCACGATGGCAACTGGAAATTATGAACTTCTTTAGAAAACTTTTTACGACTGATGAAGGAGTCCAGACATCGCAGCTAATTGTAACAACACATTCACCCTTTGTGGTGCATAATTCCAAACGGATAGAAGACAAAGTGATCGTTTTGGAAAAAAATAATCAAGGGAAGATAGTTGCAGCAACTGACCCTAAGTTTTTCACCTGGTCAAACGAGAAATTAATTCAAAAGGCCTTTAATTTGGCAAGTATTCTTCTGGATGGGAAAGCAGTAGTTTTTGTTGAGGGAGAAACGGATGAGCAATATTTTAATAAATGCTTAGAAATCTTTAACAAGCGAGATCAGTCAATAAAATTTTCCTGGATAGGAAAACTTAATGATAGAGGACAAGCCGAAAACACCGGTGACAATGCCCTTAACCAGGCTAAATCATTCTTTAATGCAAACATAGACCATGCTACTTCAAAAATTATCTTGCTTTATGACAGTGACACGAATAAGCCAGAGGATGCAAATGGCAACTTGCTAACGAGACGAATGTCCAAAAATGACACAAACACCATCTATAAAATCGGGATAGAAAATTTACTTAAAGTGGAGGAGATTCCCGATTTTGATCTAGTTCGTCAAGGTTTTTATAATACATCCAACTCGACAGATGAATATGGAGCTCCTAAATCAATATCGACTTTAAACAAAAGGCGGCTGTGTGACTTCGTTTGTGATGAGCTGGGCGTTGAAGTTCAACGAAAAGTGTTTGAAAACATAAATAATGAAATTGATAGACTACTGTCTGATATTGAATAACTATTTTCAGCACCTATTTAAGATATCTATCCGGAACAGAAGGGATGCAAATAATTACCTGATTTTTCAACAACCGCTAATCAATGGATAAAGTGACAGATTTTTTTAACGCAATCAAGGATCGTCTGTCAAATCCTTTTATCAGTTCAGCTCTAATAGCTTGGCTGATTTTTAATTGGCGAATTCCAGTTGGTATTTTTTACATGAATTCTGCATCTGAGGTCTTCAATTTGATTCTGCAGACTGGCAATTGGAAGACGAAATACCTTTGGCCGTTAGTTAGTGCCTCGGTTTATACTTTTGGGTTTCCATATATCCGAACATGTATCCATGCGTTCAATTCATATATTAACAACTGGAGTACAAACTGGAATCTAGCAATTAGAAAAGACGGATCGGTGCCAATAGGAAAATATTTGGCTTTAAGAAATGAATATAAAAAAAGAACCTCACTTCTTGAAAATGTAATTCAAGATGAGCGAGAAAGCATTAGCCAAAACGAACAATTTAAGACACAGAAAATGGAGCTTGAGGCCGAAATCAACAGGCTAAAGGATCAAATTTCCCGTTATGATCAAGAATTCGGCTATTACATAATGGCGGGAGAATGGCAATACCGTGAGGAACCAGCTTCAGAAAAGCCAATCATAGGCAGACTAAGACCAGATGCAGAACTGTCATTACTCGAATTTCGAGACCAATATGTTTACAAACGTTTTGAGAACACGAAAAACAACCTGTATCTAACTATCGATTATTTTCACTATGATATCAACCGCGGGAAAGTTGTAATAGTTGGGCATCACGGGCAACAGGGTGAACAATGGGTCTATTATCTGGAAAGACAAAATCATCGTTCATTAAAAGGATCATTAAATGGCATCCGAAGCGTAGAGCTAGAATTAAAGACCGGAAACGGCCTTCCTACTCACAACCCACCTCAGGCGAATTCACTTTTTGATGGTAAATAAATGCAACGTTGATTCCAAGTGGAAAAGCCTGAAAAGATCAGCTACAAATGAACTAAAAAGCAATTAAGGAATCAAATTGATTACACGCAATGAAGTTGAAATCAAACATTACTCTAAGGCATTTTGAACATCATCCAGAAAATAGATGGATGGCATCGGATCCTGATGCAAGCTTTCGTGCTGTTATAACTTATGGTGAAGATCGTATGCCTACAGGAATTTGCTTTAGATGGAAATATATAATTTTAAACGGGACAAACGTCTTCTTTAATCTTCTCGCGGAAGATAGGTTTGGAACTGGCGCGGCAAACTATAATATATTCGATTTGAGCTTAGCATACGAAGTATCAAAGCAAAACTTTTTGGCTTTATTGACAGATGGATTTGCGAGTGTTGGTGAAAGCTTACCAATGCCAGAATTTATGGAACCTTTTGATCTGTGGGCCGATTTAATTTCTGAACTGTCCCAGAAACTTCGATAAGTGGTAGCCCTTGATAGTCCTTAAGCGGTGTAAATCTTTGAGGATGTTTGGCTCTGAACTCATCGGTATCGTGTAGTAAAGGATATGACAAAGAAAATTCGCACTTGTGAGCAGTTTGCCCATTTTCGAATTTTAACATGATATCAGCTTTGAAATGAGGATTCGCAAATTCAATGTGCGCTTTGAGTTGATTAAACAGGTCCAAGGCGCGCTTTGCATGATCAATATAAGATTGCGTATCGAATTGCAGATTGAGCATAATCGTAATTTACTATAAAAGTAATAAAATATTCATATTGAGTACAGAGTTAAAAATATGGAACACACGCATGCTGCAGCTGATGAAAGAGGCAGTTGGAAGTGACGTTGCAGCAACTAAGAAAGAATGGTGTGAGCTGATCGGGATCCGACAAAGCAATTTGATCGAAGTTGAAAGCGGCAAACGTGGATTTACGATTGAACAGATTGTAAAAGCGGCAGAGATAACAGACGTGTCAACTGACTGGATTCTGGGTCTTTCAAAAACAAGAACAGGCTCAAATGAAGCCTCTGGAATTGAACTAATAAAAGAGGGAATAAGACTTATCGAGTCGGAAAAAATCAAAGGCAAGAAAGGTAAAACAAAATAACAGTTGCGATTACCGCAACACTTTATAAAAACATATTGATTTTGAATTAATTAGGCGTTATTTCTGAATCCTGACGAGGTCACCA
>NZ_JAULBC010000014.1:0-90438 GCF_041060425.1 Danxiaibacter flavus | reverse complement strand
CATAAGGCCGAATAGAAGATTCGATCGAAAAAAGCGGCTTAAAAGGCCGCCTTCCATGAATTATAAACAACTTTAGTTCTTATTTCAACGACATTGATTGACCATTCATTATTCACTTCTTAATCGTTCCAAGCTCCAATATTCTACAAATAAAAATCCCGGAAGAAACTCCCGGGATGATAATATAAATATCTCTTTATTCGCTATGCTAATTGCGTGTTTTTAGCCTGTGTGTAATGCTTAACCAGGTAATACCCTCCAAACAAAACAGTGGAGAAAAACAATGTAGCATATACGCTGCTGGGGTAGAATGGTAATGCGTCTGAGTAGCACATCATCAAACCTTCAAATGTTCTCGGACGGTTCAGTCCTCTTGTTCCTGTCCAGCCAGACCAAACGATGAAGTTTGATAAAATAAAGTATACAGTCGGAGACGCCACTGAAGCTACCAGCACATTCACTACGTTTATCTTTTTAATTAAAAAACCAATTGTAGTCAGACCGGCAAATAACAGGTAGTTCTGCCATTGACCCTCATAAAAACCGTATATGGGTGATAAGCCATTTATATACAATACCTGGTATAAGAGGTCACTGATAAACATGGATACTATTGGAAGGATGAACGCCCATTTTTTGTTTTTCACAAACAAGGCGCCTCCAAAAATGGCCATAGCGTACTGAGGTGCAAAACCGTATTGCCTTGTTGGCAAAACTCTGTATAAGGAAGCAACCAATACAAGCAAAACAAGTGCTATGATAACGGATTTTGAAACTTTCATTTGTCTATTTTTTAGTTGTCAGCGTTCAGGATATGTATAAAAACCGGAACACAAAAATAAGTTTTAATTGTTATGGAACAAAGGCCTTATATGCCAGCACGCGGCTGCCGGTGGAAATGGTATAGCTTTCGCCCTGCAAAATGGCTAACGCTTCACCTTTTTTCGCTTCCACGGAGTTTGCGCCCGCAACGGTAAGTTCACCGTCAATTACAACTATGATCTCCAGTGAGGAGGCCTTGCCCGAATAGGTCTGGTCTCCGGAAAGTTCAATTTTGCTAATGCCGAAATCAGGAACCGGGCAATTGTAAACCTTTTCGCCATTGGTATCTTTTCCCTTCATCAGATGAGGATCAATGCCCTGAAAAGTTGTGTGTTTAAGCAATTCCGGAACATCCACGTGTTTCGGTGTAAGGCCGCCGCGAAGAACGTTGTCGCTATTAGCCATTAGTTCCACATTTTGCCCCTCAAGGTAAGCATGAGGAATTCCGGCTCCCTGGAAAACAGCTTCGCCCTGCTCCGCCTTTACAATATTGAAAAAGTAAATGGAAAATACACCGCGATCAATTGAACTAATTGAGTCTTCCTTACCATCAAACAGCTTGCAAACCCACCAGCCGGGCTCATCCTTGGATAAATCTCCACTCGCTTTTCTTTTTAATTCCTTTTCAACCAGCGGGCGCAGAATTTCATCCACCTTATCCTGTGGCAGTTCCATTACATGTTGATATAATCCTTTGTAGCTCTTTTCAAGGAACAGCTCTTCAAGCTCCGCAAACTCAGCAATAGTCTTTAAAGTGATCATTAATTCGTCTTTGGGTTTAAAGCCGTGTAACAGCCAAAACTCACTGAGCGCAACCATCACCTCAGGTTTGTGATTTTTATCTTTATAGTTTCGGTTTGGTGCATTCAGTGGAACGCCTACTGTTTCCTCTGCCGCAAATCCTTTTTCTGCTTCTTCTTTGGTGGGATGTACCTGGATACTTAGCATTTCATGTACATCAAGTATTTTAAACAAATACGGAAGTTCTCCGAATTGCTTTTGAACCTTTTCTCCGATAAATTCCTCCGGGTAATCCTTAATCAGTACATCCAGGGAAAGCGTTCCGTTAGGTGTTTGAATTTCCGACGGAGCTGAAGGATGTGCACCCATCCAGTATTCAGCATAAGGCTTGTTATCCTTGTTTTCTTCACCAAGCCAGGAAGGAATATAAGAAAATCCACCCCATGCATAATGTTGCACCTTTCCTTTCAGTTTGAAAATTTTATCTTGCAAAAAGCTCATGATAAATAAGTTTAACCCGCAAATTAATACAATGCATCATAATAAGCTCACAGGAAATAAGGGAGAACAAATGGCTGCCGCATATTTACATGAAAATGGCTATGAAATTCTGGAATTAAACTGGCGTTACGGCCATTGGGAAGTGGATATTATTGCCGCTAAAGGAAGAATGTTGTATTTCTTTGAAATCAAGACCAGAACTTCTGATCGGTTCGGTTATCCCGAGGAAAGCATCAGCAAAAAGAAGATGCAAAATCTTCGTAATGCCGCAGAGCAGTACCAGGAACTTTATCCTGACTGGAAATACCTTCAGTTTAACGTGCTTGCGATTACCATGCAGTCCGGAAAAGCGGTGGAGTATTTTATGTTGGAGGATGTGTATTTCTAGCTGTGAGCTATCAGCTGTCAGCTATGAGCTAAGAGGTGTCAGGTGTAAGGTATCAGGTGTAAGGTATAAGGTGTGAGGTGTAAGGTGTGAGGTGTAAGGATAGGTGCCAGGTAAACGAATAACCTATTTCTTCCCTAAGCCTTATGCCTCTGACCTTATACCTTCATGTCTTCCTCCCATTGCGATTTAATGCTGAGTAGTTTCATTACATATGGAATCAACGCAACAAGCTCAAGTCTGATAGTGAAGCCGGTAAAATTTGTAAACAAAGGAAGTAACGTCGCGAATGTGCAGGCAGCTATGCCTGTAAATCCGTCAGTTAATCCTAATTTGATTGCCCAATCTTTTTCTTTCAGTAATCCAAAAGCCACAATGCCTTTTAAAGCAAAGGCCAGCATTATCAATATCCCTGTAAGCGAAAATGGAGTTAGCGTTTGAAAGCCATAAAGACTTAATAGCCCGCTTCCGTTAATGAGTGCGAGTATTATAATAATGGGAATTGAACCGGCCATGATCAAAAATATCCAGGCGAATATTTTTATCCATAAAGGAATAAGCTTAATTCTTTTGATCGTGAGCGATTCCAGTTCTTCAGTTAGCAGGTCTTTCTGTTCACTCATGGGTTGCGTTTATGGTTGCTGATTGCTGATCATTTATTTCACTTCCGGAAAATCCTGCTACCAATACATTACGCGTCAATTCATACAATTGTTGTTTTTTTCACATCTTACCAATCTTGCACGTCTCACGTGTCTTACCATCTTACGCGTCTTACGATCTTACTGTCTTACGATCTTACTGTCTTACGGTCTTCCATCCTTTCCATCATCCTCTCCACCATATTATACGTGGCCGGGCAATACTCAATATTTTGTTGATGAACGTGAATATAATCAACCATTTTCTTCTTCTTCAGGTGTGGGAAGCCGGCGCAGTCTTCGGGCCTTACTTCATAGATGGAACATTTGTTGTCTGCCAGGTTTAAAAACTGACAGGGCTGAGATCTGTTCATCCAATCGCGGTCCTTTTTATCATAGTACAACCATTTTTCTTTGAAGGCTTTGGGCGACATGTTCAAAAAAGCAGAAATGCGGGTAATGTCTTTCGTAGTGAAAGTAGGCGTCATTTTTTTACAGCAGTTGGCGCAGCTAAGGCAGTCTGTTACACCCCATACTTCTTTATCGATCTCTTCTGCCATCTGATCAAGATTTTCTGGCGCTTTCTTTTCCACTTTAGCTAAAAAGCGTTTAAAGCCTTTCTTGTTATGGCGGACTTTCTGGGCAAACGAACGGAAATTGACAGGCTGCATATTCACAAAACTTATGTGCCCGCAATATCGTATTTGTTATTGAATTAGCAAGCTTTATTCAATTATCTTGCGGCTTAGTTTTCTTTCAGATTTTAAAGCTGGATATTTTCAATGTGGCAACCGTACAAAAAAGGGTTTAAGGTTTATTTGCAGATGGAGAAATCGCTGAGCGATCACTCCGTGGAAGCTTATTTACGGGATGTTGACAAACTTACAGAATACCTGTCTGCTTCCGGTAACGGCAAATCGCCGCAAGAGGTCCATTTGAATGATCTGCATCACTTCGTTCAGTGGGTTGCAGAGTTGGGTATGACCCCAACATCCCAGGCCAGGATCATCTCCGGCATAAAAGCTTTTTTTAAATACTGTCTGATTGAAAACATCGTTTCTGCAGATCCCTCAACTTTGCTTGAAGCACCTAAGTTAAAAAGGGCCTTACCCGATGTATTGAGTTTTGAAGAGATTGAGGCCATCATTTCGCAAATAGACCACAGCAAACCAGACGGAGGAAGAAACAAGGCAATTCTTGAAACATTATATAGCTGCGGCCTTCGCGTTAGCGAACTTGTGAACCTTAAAATCAGTGCCCTCTATTTGGATGTTGGTTTTATAAGAGTTATCGGAAAGGGAGATAAAGAAAGACTTGTGCCTATAGGTAGTGAAGCAATCAAATACATCAAAATATACCGGGAGAACATTCGTGTTCACCAGCCGGTACAAAAGAACTTTGAAGACATATTGTTCCTGAACAAACATGGCAAATCGCTAAGCCGCATCATGATTTTTTACATCATTAAGGAGTTGGCAAAAAAGGCAGGCATTACAAAAAATATATCACCGCACACTTTCCGTCATTCCTTTGCCACACATCTTGTTGAAGGTGGTGCAGATCTCCGCGCCGTACAGGAAATGTTAGGGCATGAAAGTATTACTACTACGGAGATTTATACCCACCTGGACAGGGATTTTTTAAGAGATACATTGAATCGGTATCATCCGGCATTTGGGAAGATGAAGAAATAGCTTGAGCTTAAAGCTTAAAGCCCAAAGCTCAAAACCCAAAGTCAATAGTAGCGTTCACTTTGAAATATATCTCCTGGGAATATTCTCTGTGCAACTCAGTGTCTCCTCCGTGACACTCCGTGTAACTGTATTTTGGTTTCCATGAGAATAATAACCTCAACTGGAATATTCTTCAAAAAAAATAGCTGCGAAGCAATAGCCCCGCAGCCGTATGCTGGTGTTAGGAGTGAACATTTTTGCAGGTCGTCTCTGCTATTCAGAATCATCATCAACGGGCACTACCTGAACTTTTGATACATCTTTCTTTTTTGATAGAGCCGATGCCTTTTCAACCAACTGTATAAACTCTTTTCTATATCCCTCTTTGTCATTGGCAAGTGCCCCGCCTGCCAAAGATGAAATGAGTTTATAATCCGCAGCTCCTTTGTATTTTGAATCGCGTAACAACATGCCAAATGCTGCAACTGCCGAAGCAAAACGGAAGTTGGCTGAGGTTGATTTTATGTCAACTGTTTTTTCAATCAGAGGGTATTGTAAAAGTTTACTAACATCTTCTCCGGGATTCTTGTATCGTAACCTGATATTTACTAACTCATCCTTAAATGCATTCACTTTTACAGTTTTTGAAGGATCCTGGTAACGTAAAGGGTCAACGTTATCGGTCGAAGGATCAGTTACGTCTGCAGGTACCACTTCATATAGCGCTGTAACTGTATGGCCGCTGCCTAATTCACCCGCATCTTTTGTGTCATTATTAAAATCTTCTTTAGCTAAAAGCCTGTTTTCATAGCCAATAAGCCTGTACGACTGCACTTTCAGCGGGTTAAATTCTATTTGCAGCTTAACATCTTTGGCTATTGCAAATAAAGTGCCACCAAATTCGCTTACAAGTACCTTTCTGGCTTCTGTAAGGCCATCAATATAAGCGTGGTTGCCATTTCCTTTATCAGCCAGCTTTTGCATTTTGCTGTCTTTATAATTGCCCATACCATAGCCCAATACTGTTAAAAACACGCCGCCTTCTCTCTCCTTTTCAATTAATCTTTCCAGGTCGTCATCACTGCTCATACCAACATTAAAATCGCCATCTGTGCAAAGAATTACACGGTTATTGCCATTTTTAATAAAGTTCTTCCGCGCAATTTTGTACGCTAATTGAATGCCTTCTCCACCCGCTGTAGAACCACCGGCCTGTAACTGGTCAATAGCCTGTTTAATGGTTATTGTTGACTCGCCGGAGGTAGAAGGCAATACAACTCCCGCATTGCCGGCATATACAACAAGTGCAACCTTGTCTTGCGGCCGCAGTTGATCTGTCAAAAGTTTTAAAGAAGATTGCACGAGCGGCAATTTATTGGGTTCGTCCATGCTACCACTTACGTCAACAAGAAAGACCAGGTTTGCCGGCGGTAATGATTCGGCGGGTATTTTTTTCCCCTGTAATCCAATGAGCAATAATTTGTGTTGTTGATTCCATGGACATGCAGCAAGCTCTGTGTTTACGCTAAAAGGTGCATTGTTTACAGGTTGCGGATACTGATACGTAAAATAGTTCACCATTTCTTCAATCCGCACAGCTCCCGGAGGAGGTAACTGACCATCATTGACGAAGCGCCTGATATTACTGTAAGATGCTGCATCCACATCAATACTGAAGGTCGACAACGGATTGTCCTTTGCTTTCAGAAACGGGTTATCCGTTATATGATCATAAGATTCCGTATTGAAATTGTCATTATAGCGCCATGATGAATCTGCATTATCATAAGCCCGCGCTCCGGTTCCTGGTTCGGCTCTTCGCATCTTCGCGGCATATCCTGTAACGACGATATCTGACGATTTCATGTGTAATGTCAGCGGGGTGCTGGCGCTGCCTGCTTCAGCCTTTGCTTCTTCGTTCGGGAGCAGGTTTATTTCCTGCACCTGGGATGTTGCGATCTTTAATGAAATATTTAGTTGATTTTTTTGTCCCACGCGTACCTCTTTACTTTGATAACCGGCATAGGTGATAATAAGAATGGCCTTGTTATCTGGTACCACAATTTTGAAAGTGCCGTTTAGGCCGGAAATTGTTGAGATGTTGGAGCCTTTTAATAAAATGCCCGCACCGGCTAAGGGCTGATTGTTTTTTCCTGTTATAGTTCCGGTAATTGTTCTTGCAACGGGAAAAGTAAAGGCAAAAGCCAGCATGCTAAGCAAAAAGCTTAGGAAAAGCATCCTTTTCATAACATTGATTTTAATTGATGATAAAAGGGTACGGATCTTTTTTTACAGGTATTTTTTTGTTGTTTTGAGTAGGATGCGCGTTTGTTAGGGATTACATAAACATCTGGTACTTTTTTTCAGGAATTGTATTTTTGTTTGACAATAAAGAGATTGATACCACTACAGCACATAAGAAAAACTGAAGAAACGGACGAAGCGCTTTTACAGGCTTACAAACAAACTGGCGATCAGGAGTTGCTGGCACGTTTATATCTGCGTTATTCAGACCTTGTGTATGGTACCTGCCTTAAATATCTGAAGGACGGCGAACTGGCCAAAGATGCTGTAATGAATATTTACCATGAATTGTTGTTAAAACTAAATAACCATAGTGTTGACAATTTTAAAGGATGGCTTTATGTACTGGCGAAAAACCATTGCCTAATGTATTTGCGGAGCGCTAAAAAAAATGTTACAGTTGAGTTTCAGCAGGAAATTATGCAATCAGTGGAATTTTCGCATCTTGACAATGTGCTGGAGCGCGAGCAGGAATTTAAGAGTCTTGAAAATTGCATAGAAACATTGTCTGCAGATCAAAAATTAAGTATCCGGCTTTTTTACCTGGAGAGCAAATGTTACAATGAAATTGTAGAGGAAACGGGGTTGGAGTGGAATAAGGTGAGAAGCCTGATCCAGAACGGCAGGCGAAATCTTAAAATTTGCATGGAAAAAAATGGCTGATGAATATTCACATATCAACTATTCAATAGCAGATATCGAAAAATACCTGAGCGGTCGCATGACTGCGAAGGAGATGCATGATCTGGAAAGGGCCGCACTCAGCGATCCTTTTCTTGCGGATGCTATTGAAGGTTATCGTGAAGCAGATATAAGCCAGTCATATAAACATCTGGATGAAATCAGTGCAATGCTTCGTCAGGATAAAAACGAGACTAAAGTAATTCCCATTCTTGTGAGGAAAAATGGCTGGTGGCGTATAGCAGCATCTGTTATTTTATTGGCGGGAATTGGTACTATAAGTTGGCTCCTGATAAAAGAAAATAATTCGGCAACGGGCCTGGCTGTCGCTCAGGAAAAAAGGCAGCCCGCACAATCTGCCGATACTGTTGCTAATGAACAAAAAACTGAGCCGCCGGTAATCGCTAAAAATGAAGTTATCCGGCAAGCACAAAAAAATAAGGAAGTAGCGGCTGAAAGGGAACAACGTGCAAAACTTGCCCGGGCTGAGGCTAACGCCGCAAAAAAAGAAGAATTGAAGGCCGCGAAAGTAGCCCGCGATGAAGAAGCTGTTGCAGCACGGGCGGATTTACTTGAAGAAAAAACAAAAAGCGATACGATTAAAGAAATATCACCGGCAATATCAAATGGATCAAAGGCGCTACGAAATGTAACGTCCGGTACGCAGCGTGGTTTTGCTGCACCTTTAAAGACATATGTCTTTAAAGGGAAGGTATCCGATGAAAATCATTTGCCGGTGCCAAACGCAACTATTGCATTTACGAACACAAAAGCAGGAACCGTGACTGATATGGATGGCAATTTTGCCATCGTGTCGCAGGATTCTACAGCAATGGTTTCAGTTTCGTCAATCGGTTACGCGGACAAAAATGTACTCCTGAAGCAGGATTCAAACAATGCAATTACCATTTCCGAAAGCGGAGAATCCCTGGCTGAGACAGTAGTGATGGATTATGTAAGCAGAAAAATGAAAAAGACTGATAGCCTGGCCAGCCCGGTTACCGGATGGGAGTCTTTCGATAAATATGTTGCTGAAAAAATGAAGAAAAAATATGATTCTACTGCGAGTATGTCGGATTTAAATGGTGATGTGATGATAGAATTCCTGGTCGACAATAAAGGGAAGCCTTACAGCTTTAAAGTTTTAAAGTCATTGAATGGCGATGCTGATAAAATTGCCGTAGACATTATTAAAGGGGGACCTGCCTGGACAAGCGACAAAAAAAGAAAGAAAGGTAAGGTCACCATTCACTTTTAAGTTGAAAAAATAGTCGTTTCATCCCGATTTTTTCCATCCGCTAATTCATTTCTTCCCGTCCATAAATAAATTGACACATTTCCGTATTTCCCGTTGGTTATTAACTACATTCTATTAGGTTTGCAATTCAATGTTGTTTAGTTAAGTGGAAAAAAACATTCTCTTTGTTTAGACTGCATTGTTGATTGATTACCGGAAGAACACCCTGTCTGTCGGCATTTATTAAACTAAAAACAAGCATATGAAGAAGCACATGCTAATTGCTGCTTTCGTGGTCTCTGCCTTTGTTACTCAGGCGCAGGTTAAAATGCCACAACCAAGTCCAACAACAAACATCAAACAGGATTTTGGAACAGGTCAGATTGAACTGACTTACTCAAGGCCATCATTAAGAGGAAGAGCTGTATTTGGCGACAACACGCCGCTTGCTCCTATTGGAAAAGTATGGAGAACCGGCGCAAATGCTGCCACGTTAATCCATTTTACTGACCCTGTAACAATCGGAACCACTAAAATTGATTCAGGTAGCTATGTTATTTACACTGTACCGGGAAGTTCTGAATGGGAGGTGATTTTTAATAAGGGATTGAAAAACTGGGGCGCTGATGGTTACAAAGAATCTGATGATGTTGTAAAAATGAAAGTGCCTTCTTTCAACATGAATGAAAACCTGGAAACATTTACTATGCTTTTTGGTGATCTGAAAGATGAAAGCTGTAACCTGTTTTTGCTTTGGGGAAGCACAGGTGTAGCGATACCTATTTCTACTAACGTGGTTGAAAAGGTTAGAGGCCAGATTGAAGCTGCAATGAAAACCGATAAAAAACCGTATTGGGATGCAGCAAGGTTCTACTATGAGTATGACAAGAACTATCCCAAAGCATTGGAAAATGTAAACAGTGCATTGGCTTCAAACCCTGATGCATTCTGGATGTACCTTATGAAGGCAAGGATTCAGAAAGAAATGAAGGATAGCAATGGCGCAAAAGCCAGCGCAACCAAATGTGTTGAAGCTGCTACCAAAGCCAAGAACGATGAATATGTAAAGATGGCAAACGAGCTGATTAAGACGTTATAAGAAAAGAAAGAATTTGAAAAAAAGGCCGCTTCTTTGGAAGTGGCTTTTTTTGAAGACAGTAAGACCGTAAGATAGTAAGACCGTAAGACGTGTAAGACATGTAAGATCGTAAGACAGTAAAAAAAATAAGCCACTCCAGGAATAGAGCGGCTAAGGTTTTAGCATATAACCTCCAACAACAAGTTTAATATCCGGATTCCAGGTAGTGTTTTAGCAACGCTGTTTTCGGATTGTTGAAAATTTCTTCCGCATCGCCGTGTTCTACAATCTCACCGTAGTACATGAACACAACATAATCAGCAAGACGCTTTGCCTGCCTCAATATATGCGTAACCAATATGATGGTATAGTCATTTTTTAATTTGATGAACTCTTCCTCAATCACCTTGCTTGAAATAGGATCGAGCGCTGAAGTAGGTTCATCTGCAAGAATAATTTCAGGCTCAACTGCCAGGCCCCGCGCAAGACAAAGACGTTGCTGCTGACCTATGGATAAACTGTTGGCAGAATGGGATAAACGGTCTTTTACTTCATCCCAGAGTGCCACATCGCGCAAATGTTTTTCAACCTTTGCCTCCAGTATTTTTTTATTGCGAATACCTTTTAGTTTAAGTCCGTAAGTAATATTTCCCGCAATAGACATGGGCAACGGGAAAGGCCTTTGCAACAGCAATCCCATCTTTTGCCTTATTTCCGTTATATCGCGTGGTGTATTTAAAATGTCTTCATTGTCAATAAAAATTGAACCGTCCAGCCGCAAATCACTATATAAATCAGTTAGCCTGTTCAGGCATTTCAATAAAGTGGTCTTACCACAACCGGATGGTCCCAGCAAAACAGTTATTTTATTTTTCGGAACGGAAAGATGAATGTTCTTTAGAATTTGTGCATTCTTGCTAAATACATTCAGGCCCTTTACTTCCACAATGGGCTGCGTCAATCCTTCTCCGTAATGTTCATACGGATGGATGATCCCTTTGAGTGTTGCGGTTGTTTGTTCCATGCTGTTGTTGATTATGATTGCCTGGTATGTCTATTAAGCAACCTTGTTAATACGCTAACTACTAATATGATAATGGTTAACAAAAGTGCAGCTGCATAAGCCCTGCTTTGAACCTCTTTAACCGGTGAACCCAACTGAAAAAATATGGCCAGGGGAAGCGTCGCTGCCGGTTCTTGTATGCTTGACGGAACATAGTCAGTAAATCCGGTTGTAAACAGTACGGAAGCTGCATCGCCTATCCCTCTGCCGAAAGCTAACAGTATTGCTGTCGCAAAAGCAGGCAATGCTTTTCTTAAGAAAATATGGAAGGCGGTTTCCGTTTTTGTGGCGCCCAGTGCGTAAGCGGCTTCCTGCAAACCAATGGGAATTGTTTTGAGCACTTCGTCCATGGCGCGGATCATGATTGGTGCTATCATCACTGCAACAGTAATGATGCCTGCTATCAGAGAAGTCCTTAAACCCGCAAACATCATAATGGTGAATGCAAACGCTCCGTATACTATAGACGGGATGCCCCACAATACATCAAGAAAAAATCTTATGGCATTTGCCCGGCGTGGATATTTTCTCAGGTAAACATTGATAAAAAGCGCAACAGGAAGGCTGATGGCAAATGATAAGATTGTTGCCGCTACTGCCAGGTAAAAAGAGCCTGCTATCGCATTTAGAATCCCGCCTTCTTTACCAAAATAAAATCCTCCTTTTGGTTCATCCGTGATCATCTGCCAGGATAATGCAGCAAATCCTTTTGAAGCTATGCTCCATATGATGTGCAATAAAAGAAACACGATAAAGAGCGTTATGCCTGCTGACAGGTAACGAAACATTTTTTCCTCGAATCTTTTCTTCCCTTTCCTCATAGCGCTTCCGATTTATAAATAATGTATCTGAACAGAAAATTAAAAGCCAGTATGATTGCAAACAGAAGTAGCGCACCAAACATAAGGGCAGCGTCATATGAAGGAATACTCATCATTTCACCATAATTATTTGCTATCAGCGATGGCAATGTATAACCTGATGAAAAAGCATTCTTCGGCAATTGCACAACGTTACCTACAACCATTAGCACTGCAATTGTTTCGCCCAGCGCTTTTGAGAATCCCAGTCCAATGGCAGAAATAATTCCCGATAAGCCTTTTCTGAGAATAATGTGTTTTATTGTTTCCCACCTTGTTGCACCCAGTGATAAAGATGCTTCCTGTAATTCAACCGGTATTTGCCGGAACACTTCCAGTAACATGTTTAAAACATAAGGAATGGTCATTACTGCAAGCACGAGTGCAGCTGCGAGAATGCTAAAGCCGGTAGTTTCTTTATTCAATATAGCACCGAGACTGCTTACGAAAGGAACCATCACCAATATGCCCCACACACCATAAATTACCGATGGAATGCCGGCAAGAATATCAATTACAGGGCGCATCAGTTTTAACGCCCAACGTGGCGCGAACTGCGATAAGTATATTGCTGACAGCAGGCACACAGGTGCTGCAATTACAATGGCCAGAATCGTAACCCACAAAGAGCTTATGATAAATGGCCAGAAGCCAAACTTATTTTGAGAGGGCGCCCAGTTACCGGAAAACAGTAAATCGAGTAATGAATGTTCATGCAATAGCCCTTTTGATTTTAGCACCAGGCCAACGCCTATTGCCAACGGAAGCAACAAAAAGAAGGCAAGGCTAAAGATCATCCAGCCTGAGGAAAGTTTATCTGCCAGTTTTCTTTTTAATTGCATGTGACTAATGAATGATGATTGATTGATTTTAGTTCAGTTTTTTGAGTTCTTCCTGCACGCGTTCTTTTGATAAAGGCACAAATCCCGATTCTGCGACATATTGTTGTCCATCGCTCAACACCCATTTTATGAAATCAACTACCTCTTTTCGCTGAGGTTTTCCTTTCGATATGTAGTATAGCTCTCTAACAGGTGGCGCAGGATAACGTCTGTCATGAATAGCATTTAAAATTGTTGGAAGATCCTGGTAGAAGTTTTCTTCTGGTTCAATCTTTCCGTTCCCATTCAAATCGATCGGAATAATTTCTATACCCGGATGTTTTTTGCCGGATTTAAGATCGTATATGTACAACGTATTATTAAAGCCAATACTGTTTTTATCCTTTATTACCGCATCAGCCAGGCCCGGATCTCCGAAAATGCCAACACCTTTTAAATCTTCCTGTTTCTTTCCAAAGAAGGCAGCCCAGGAATCAGCGGCGCCGCTTGCATCAGATCTGGTATAGGCAGTGATTTTGCTGGCATCTTTTGCAGTGGGAGCATAAATCTCTTTCCAGGTTTTAATGGACTGGTCAACAAAAATGGCTTTGAACTGATCTTTAGTTAAGCCTTTTGCCCTGATCGAATCAATAAAAGGATTTTCTGAACTTACGGTTGGAAAAACGGCATCTTGTGTAAGGGAGATCCACCAAACACCTTTTTGCTTTTCTACTTCAGTAATCTCCCGTGAAAACATACCGACATCAACTGCATTGGAAAGTGCATCCGCCATTCCTTTACCTGCGCCACCGGCCTGCACATCAAATCTTAGATGCTCATGCTTTTTGTTGTATTCATCACCCCATTTAATCGTTAATGGATATAGCGCAAATGCGCCCGAAAACGAAATGTGCTGATTCTTTGATCTGCTACAGGAAGAAAATAAAACCGCCAGGATGGCTATGTGCAACAACCTTTTGTTTAACATCCGTTTCTAATGATTTAGGCGAAAATAAGACTTAATTATATTAAATCTATAAATTTAGTAGGAATTAATTTTTTTGAAAGACTATGACCGCGGTTTATCGAGCGTTGGACCAATCGTGAAAGGATGCTCTTACCCTGCTAAATCCAGGATGGAAAGAATTTTCGCGACTTAATCAAAAGTTTTTAATTTCTTGCTCAAAAGTCTCTTTGGATATGCCAAGTGTTTTTAGATTGGTATGAATATGGAGTACAGGCACATCCTTATAATTACATCTGACTGTTATAGTACGTGTCAGGCGTTTAGGGTGACCTTTGGGGTAGTTGTAATGATATTGAGGTCAACTGTTGCCGGAGGTTCTGCCTTTATATGATTCTTTTGATCTATTACCGTCCAACCATGTCTCTTTAAATCTTCTTTCAAGGATTGATTTTTCTTACAATATTCCAGGTATGCATCTATAACCTCATCAAAGCCGGTCCTTGCTTCGTCAATTGTGCTCCCATATGAAGATAACTCCAGGGAAGGGCAATAGGCAACATAAAGATCCTCCTGTTTAAGCACAAGCAGGCTTAATGCTAGTTCTAGTACATTAGCATCGCCATCTGTTTTGCTAAAATTGTCCATTTGCGCTCTTTTTGACTTCTAATACAGACCGAAAATCCAGGTACAATACTGCTCAGAAAATCAAGTTTTTTGAGATTTAAAAGTAGTCTTTTGTTTTGATTTTCAGAATATGCTCCGGAAAACGCTAACAATCAATTTAATCTATTCTTTGATGGGTTAAGACCTAAATGGCAAAAGCAATACTACATGTTTTATTCTATTTGTGATAGTTGGGAACAAATATTATATCATTAATCAATCTCCTTAACCTCGATAATTCTTGAAGAGCGGCCTTGTAAATTCACTGTCCAGGCGCCATTTATTTTTCCAAGGCTTTCGCCGGTAATATGATCGACTAGCTCGCTTGTTTTTTCAAGATGAATTGTCCGTATAGCAGGCTTATCGTCCCAATTAAACAATGTGTATGTTGTATGTCCATCGGCTAGTGTTTTGCCTACTTCAAAATTTTCATTCTCAAAACGTGCCGCCACTCCGGTTGGCTTGGCAAGTTTTCTCAGAATAGCCAAGCGATGTGGTGTTATTTTAGTAAGATCATCTCCGCTTAAAACCATTCCTCCTGATGCGTAGATGGTAGCTGCATGGAATAAGAATTCATTTTCAGGAATGAGTCCGGTTGTAATAGTTTTTCCGTCAGCAAGGACGCTGTCTTTAGAATTGGCATCAATCAGCAACAGGCAATCCGGATCGTTCCACCACAAGCGGCCATTCTGCCATCCGCGCAACAAATTTTCCTTACCAATACTTTTGAAACTGTGCCAGCTGCGGTCAATGTCCATTGAACTTCTTGATCCGTGAATGAGCCCGAGTGAAGGCCAAATTGGATGATTACATCCCAGCAGGAACGCATCGCCGGCTCCTCTCATCACTGCTTCCATTCCTTTTCTGTAAGCCTCAACACGGGTCGCATTTTTGTCGTAGTGAACGCCCCCGTGTATGGAGCCCCAATAATTGGCATCCAGTTTAAAATAGGTAACGCCCCATTTCTCATGCATGGTGCGGAAGACTTCAGTAAGATGTTGCTGCACCGCGGGATTGGTTCCATCCAGTACATACCACGGGCCGATGCGCCAGCCGCCAAAGCCAATTTTATCAGAAGATAACGGCTGTCCTTTTTCATCTTTCACAAACCAGTCAGGATGCTCTTTAAGAACGCGTGATTTCGGGCTGGCAATAAAAGGCGCTACCCATATAGCTGGCTGCAATCCTTTATCGCGGATCTGTTTAAGTACGTCAGGCGTTTTGCCGCCAAATGCATTGCCCTCATCCAGCCAGTCGCCCATTTGTGGCTGATAGCCATCATCCAGTTGTATGTATTGAAAAGCAGGAAGATTCTTTGCGATCCAATCAGTATTATCATCCACATTTTTAGCCGTTACTTCAGGACCAAAACAATACCATGAGCACCAGCCGTTGGGCGCAGGATCATGTTGTAATCTCGGATGATTTTGGCTGATGGCTTTGGTAAATTCATCGTATAATTTTTCTCTGTCTTTACCATGTGTTACCATAATTTCTTCCAGCTTCCACGATTGTCCGGGCTGTAATACGATGTCCTCACAATCAAAAGAAATGCGCATCCTGGTCCTGTCATAAGAGAACCGGGAAATAAACTTGTTGCAGGAAGTACTGCCAAGTAAAATTCGTTCTCCATCAGCTAATTGAATGGTGAACATTCCGTAAGAAGTACGCAGTCCCTCTGGTTCGGGAATTTTGTAATGTTTTCTGTCGGGATAAGTGCCGAGATCTGTCGGATTGCCAAGTGTTCCGCCATTTTGCGCCAGCATTTGAAAAGCTTCGCCATACACAGGTGTTGTCGCAGGTAAACCATGGTTAAAATCAAACACAACAACTTCTTTTATGCGTTGCGGTTTTGAAGATTTATTGGTGAGGAGAAAATGACAGATATTTCCTTGCCAGTCACGGGTAAACGCAACGATATTACTACCGGCTTCATTGCCGTCAGCCAGGACAACTTTTGAACGAGATTTTTTTAAGCTGGAAAGAAACATTTCGGCTGGACTGCCGCTTGTCTGTGCATAGCTGAAACCTGTGGCAATGAGCAGCCACGCACAAAAGAAAAGCTTTTTCATATATGGCGAGGTTATTTAAAAGTGATTATCGTCTTTATTCAATTGGGGCACTATCTTACCAGTCAGTAACATAAAAGTCTGACAAACTGAAAAATAGGATAACCGGGGAAATTATTTGTTTTCTATCTCAGTCTTTTTTCCTGCAGATAGTTGCTTGCTCCGTTCAATAATTTCTTTCAGGGTAGCTTTTTTTAGCATATTCACGGTTTCGTTCCGCACATCGGCGAATACGTCCCTGATACCGCAGGTAGCTTCGTCCTTACATTCCTCACATCGTTCATAATACCGGAAAGTAACACAGGGCAATAAGGCGATCGCACCATCAAATAAGCGCATCACATCGGCAATATTTACATCTTCCGGGGGCTTGTGAAGGTAATATCCGCCGGTTTTTCCCTTACGGCTGCTTAAAATACCGGCATTACGCAAGTCAAGCAATATTGCTTCCAGGAACTTACGGGGTATATTCTCACTTTCAGCTATTTTGCTGATCTGGATAGGTTCACGGTTTTCCTGCTCGTATTCCCTTGCAAGGTATACTAGCGCATTAATAGCATATTTCGTTTTCTTAGATAACATGTTGGTGTAAAAATAAGGAAAGGAAACAAAACAGTGTACGATGTTAGATGTACGATGTCAGATGTCTTTAACATCGTACACCGTACATTGTACATCGTACATGGGATCTCTTCTCAAATTATTGTGAATTACCTTCCTCTTTTGCTCATGATGCCGCGGGCGTTGTATATATTTACTTACTAAATATTTGATGCATGTTTAAAAAGCTTTCGAGAGCGTTTTTGGCCGTTGCAGTGTTCATTGTAGTGGCGAAGGTTAACGGGCAGGATCCTTCTGAAAAAATACCATTGGATGCAAAAGTTAAGGTAGGCAAACTTTCTAACGGGCTTACCTATTACATCCGCCAGAATAAAAAGCCGGAAAATAAGGTTGAGCTACGGTTGGTGGTTAATGCCGGGTCTATACTGGAAGACAGTGATCAGCAGGGGCTTGCACACTTTACAGAGCATATGGCATTTAACGGATCCAAACATTTTAAGAAAAATGAACTCGTAAATTTTCTGCAGAAAATAGGAGTTGAGTTTGGTGCGGACCTTAACGCTTATACAGGCTTTGATGAAACAGTATACATTCTGCCAATACCATTAAGTGATACCGGCAATTTTAGAAAAGGCATGCAGGTGCTGCAGGATTGGGCATCTAACCTTACAATGGACAACACCCAGATTGATGGTGAAAGAGGTGTGGTGCTGGAAGAAAGCAGGCTGGGCAAAGGTGCTGAAGACAGGATGTTCCGCAAGATTTACCCGCTTCAGTACGAAGGTTCCAAATATGCCGAACGTATTCCGATCGGTAAGGACAGCATCCTGAAAAACTTCAAGTACGATGCCATTAAACGTTTTTATAAAGACTGGTATCGTCCGGATTTAATGGCCGTAATTGTAGTTGGGGATATTGACCCGGCCAAAGCAGAAAAAATGGTTAAAGATTATTTCGGTTCCCTGAAAAATCCTGCTACACAGAAAGAAAGGACGTTCGCCCAGGTGCTGGCAAGACAAAAAGATACGGCGATTGTTGTGACAGATAAGGAAGCAACCAATTTTGTTGCCGAGATTGATTATCCTTTTTATAAAACAACTCCCGAAACAACGGCAGGGGACTATCGCAAAACATTGGTGAAAGGTTTGTTCACGTCATTGATCAATCAAAGATTGAATGAGTTGACACAAAGCAGCAATCCTCCTTTCTTATATGCGTCCACAGGCTTTAACAGTTATGCACGCGGCTATGAAGGGTTTAGCGGATTTACAGTGGCAGGCCAAAGCGGACCTGACTCTGCACTGATGGCTGTTACTACTGAAATTGAAAGGGCAAAGAAATTCGGCTTTACAAGTGCAGAGCTGGAAAGAGCAAAGAAACAAATGCTGGCTTCCATCGAAAAAATCTATAATGACAGGGAGAAATCAGAATCCGACAATTATGTGCAGGAATATATTGCCCACTTTCTCCAGCAGGAACCAACGCCTGGTATAGAATGGGAGTTTGATCAGTACAAGAAAATGATGCCGACTATTACGATTGATGAAGTGAATGCTGTTGCTGACAAACTAAAACAAAACGAGCATGTTTTTGTAAGCCTGCAAGGCCCGGCACAGAACAGTATTAGTTTGCCGGATAGCAAAGCATTACTCGCAACGGTAGAGGCGGCGAGAAAAGGAGATATTAAACCTTACGAAGAAAAAGCCGTAGCGACAGAGCTTCTATCAACTAAACCAACTCCTGGTACCATTACAAGTGAAGCAAAGAAGGATGTGCTAGGTGTAACGGAGCTAACGTTTGCGAATGGCGCCAAAGTAATTCTTAAGCCGACTGATTTTAAGAATGATGAAATTATCATGAGTGGTTTTCACAAGGGAGGCACTTCATCTTACGGTCCTGAAGATAAGTATAACGGTAGCTATGCTTCTACAATTGTAAACCAAATGGGAATTGGAGACTTCTCTCCGACAGATCTTCGTAAAGCGTTGGCTGGAAAAGTTGCAAGCGCTTCTGCCCGTGTTTCTGGTTTAAGCAGCGGAATTAGTGGTAGCAGCAGCGTGAAAGATTTTGAGACCATGCTTCAGCTGGCTTACCTGGCGTTAACAAATCCAAGAAAAGATGAAGGTTTATTCAACGCCTGGAGGAGCAAGCAAAAATCAGCGGTTCAGTTTGCAATGGCAGATCCGCAAACATATTTTGTAGATACATTTTACCAGGTGATGTATAACAAAAATCCGCTGGCACCCATCGCCGTTCCAAAACCTGAAGACTTTGATAAGATTGATCTGAACAGGTCATTCGAGATATACAAGGCGTGTTTGGCGGATGCAAATGACTTCACTTTTATTATAGTAGGCAGCTTTGATGTTGAGAAAATAAAACCGTTACTCGCGACTTATATCGGCGGACTTCCTTCGCAGCATAAGCCAGCACAATTTAAAGATAACGGTCTGAGGCTTGCAAAGGGTAATATTTCATTCAACGTTAAAAGAGGCACCGAACAAAAAAGTTTGATTGTTCAAATGTATAGTGGCGAAATTGAGTACAATGAAGATCTTGCCTTAAGAGCCAGCGCACTAACTGAAATACTGAATATTAAGATCACAGATGATCTTCGTGAAAAAATGGGCGCCATTTACGGTGGTGGCTTTTCGGGCAGTGTAAATAAATATCCATATAGTTACTACCAGTTCGTTCTCCAACTGCCATGTGGACCAGAGAACGTTGATAAATTATTAGCCGGAGCCAAATCTGAAATAATCAAGATCAAAACAAAAGGACCTGAGCAGACAGATTTGGAAAAGGTGAAGAAAACGTGGTTGGAACAACATAAAGTGCACCTGAAAGAAAATGGTTATTGGGCGGGAGCCTTATATAACATTTATTTCCAGGGAGATGATATTCAAAGAACATTGAACTACGAGAAAAGGGTAAATGCCCTGACTGTTGATAACATAAAAGCAACAGCCAACCAGTTATTTAACGATAAGAACGTGTTACAAGGCGTTTTGTATCCCGAGAAATAAGAATATTCCACAGTGAAAAAGCCATAGATCTTTTCGGTCTGTGGCTTTTTTATTGCTCCAAAAAAATAATTGCTAAAATTTTTTAACAAATTAAACCAATAAAAATACGGCGGGTCTGATACTTCATTAACCTCATAAATAAAAAATCATGAAAGCAAAATTCTTATTAGTTGCCGCCCTTGTTTTAGGTCTTGCAGTTGCAAATGCACAAAATCCAACTCCTTCAGCGGATTCTAAACACAAGAAAGAGCACGCAGAAAAAGCAAAGAAAGATTCAACAGCAAAAGCAGAGAAAAAAGCTGCTAAGTCAGAAAAAAAAGCCGAGAAAAAACCAGCCACTAAGTAGTTTTTCAGTGTAGATTAACTTCATTTCGGTGCCAGGCAAATCTGGAAACAGATGAATATTTAAGCGGTCGCCCGGCGGCGAAATGACGTTATATCAAACAACATTGAATAGAGTATAAGTGTATTAATCGGACAATTCAGAGCGTTCCAACTTTTAACAGGAGCGCTTTTTTATTCAAAGGGCACGCACGTAAGTCGGACGTCGCTAACACTATGACCAGAAGTACAAAAGCCACCTCATTGGGTGGCTTTGTATTTTATAATTCGAGAACTTAAATCAGACGTACATTTCCTCTCTCAGTTGCTTTACTCTTGCGTCTTCCAGGTATTCATCAAAGGTCATCAGTCTGTCAATAATTCCTTTAGGTGTTATTTCAATAATGCGGTTGGCAACTGTCTGCATAAACGTATGGTCATGCGAAGTTAACAACACAATACCGGGGAAAGTCTGACAACCATCGTTGAACGCCTGGATGCTCTCCAGGTCAAGGTGGTTGGTAGGTTGGTCAAGAACAATCAGGTTCGGGCTTTGCAGCATCATGCGGCTGATCATACATCTTACTTTTTCACCACCGCTTAAAACGTTTGTTTTCTTTGCAATATCATCACCGCTGAAAAGCATTTTGCCCAGGAAACCGCGAAGGAAGGGTTCATCAGCATCAGTTACGGTTGGAGGAACGAATTGTCTTAACCACTCCAGTAATGTTAGCCCTTCTTTAAAGAACTCACTGTTTTCTACAGGCAGATATGCTTTTGTAATGGTTGTTCCCCATTCAAACTTGCCTCCATCAGCCTGTGCATTATTATTAATGATTTCGAAAAAACTTGTAACAGCGAGCGGGTTTTTACTTAACAGAGCAATCTTTTCATTTTTATTGATGCTGAAAGTCACTTTGTCAAACAACTTGCGGCCGTCAACAGATTTGCTTAGATTTTCAACGTTAAGGATCTGGTTACCCACTTCGCGTTGCGGTTGGAAAATAATACCCGGATAACGACGGTTACTTGGTTCAATCTCTTCAACAGTAAGTTTCTCAAGCGCTTTTTTACGGGATGTAGCCTGCTTACTTTTTGAAGCGTTCGCGCTAAAGCGGGCGATGAAGTCAAGCAAAGCCTGGCGTTTTTCTTCCACTTTTTTGTTCTTGTCAGTGATCTGGCGCGCCATCAACTGAGAACTTTCGTACCAGAAGGTGTAGTTACCTGTGAATACCTTGATCTTAGCTCTGTCAACATCAGCCACATGCGTACAAACCGCATCCAAAAAGTGACGGTCGTGGCTCACTACCAACACGATATTTTCGTAATCTGCAAGAAAGTTTTCCAACCAGCCGATTGTTTCAATATCAAGACCGTTGGTAGGCTCATCCAGCAGAAGAATGTCCGGGTTTCCAAATAGAGCCTGTGCCAGCAATACACGCACTTTCATGTTAGACGGAATGTCCTTCATCAGGCTGTAGTGCATATCATCTTTTATGCCTAATTCGCTTAATAAAGTACCGGCGTTACTTTCTGCTTCATAGCCACCCATTTCACCAAACTCACCTTCCAACTCACCTGCGCGCATACCATCTTCTTCTGTAAAGTCCTCCTTAGCATAAAGTTTTTCACGTTCATGCATCACATCCCACAAATGCTTGTGGCCAACCAAAACAGTGTTTAAAACGGTGTATTCGTCAAACTCAAACTGGTTTTGTTTCAATACCGCCAGGCGCTCGCCGGGAGTAATTTCCACATTTCCCTTATTTGGCTCAATTTCACCACTCAATATTTTAAGAAAGGTAGATTTACCTGCTCCATTGGCACCAATTACGCCATAGCAGTTTCCCTTTGTAAAATTGATATTTACCTCATCAAATAAAACGCGCTTACCGTATGCAAGCGTGACATTTTTTGCACTGATCATTCCTGGGCTTATTTATTGACTTATTCTTGAAATTATGATTGAGGGCGCAAAAGTAAGGATTATGCGGGGAATGGGTAATTATTAGATGAATATCGTTTAGTTAAGATGTTACTAGCCGGCTTTTGAAGCCGAGCATGCCAACAAATTGATATTGAAATGGTTAAGATTGATTATTCGTTAGGATTGTTATTTATTGCCTGATTTTGTAATGAGCCAGATAACTACGCCTACTACCACCACAACGATTAGAATACCGGTCCACATACCCGCCTTAAATATACCTGCTATTGCAGAACATCCTCCTACCAGGATCACACACATTATTAATAAAAAATGATATAATGGTTTCATATACAGATTATTTTATGTATTGAGGCGTCTTAAGACTGCCTCTATTAAGTAATTAATAAAAGATTGTGCCACTTTTTGAGCGCGGGAACGCTTGCTTTTATGTTGATTTTATTTTTAATTGTGTCTTAATTAGCACTTACCCATTAATTCAGAATATGTACACTGTTCATTTGTTGATAAAAGGAAAGGTTCAGGGTGTCTTTTACCGTGCGTCCGCCAAAGACGTTGCCGACAAGCTTGGATTGACCGGCTGGATAAAAAATGCTGGCGAGAATGTAGAAGCCGTTGTTTGCGGAAACAAAGATGATGTGCTTGATTTTGTCAATTGGTGCCGCAAAGGACCGGCAAGAGCAAGAGTTGAAGATGTTGTTGTTACTGAAAGACCGGAGGAGCAGTTTGATGGTTTTGAGATAACGCGGGGGTAAAACGAAGGTCTGCAAAAACTCCTGTCAAATAAACAAGTTGTCTACGGTTTAATTATTTATGGAACAGATTAAGACTGATTTTAATTTGTCTACATTCGCATCATGTTTTATAGACGAAAGATCATACTAGCATTGTTGCAAATATGCGATGGCAGATTACATAAAATTTCACTGCAAAAACTACTTTTTCTGATTTCGGAAAGACAAACATCTGCATCTTACGATTTTGTTCCTTATTTATATGGCTGCTATTCCTTTTCAGCAAATGCAGACCTTTCTGCAATGGTAAAGCGTGGTTACCTGGAAGAAGATAAAAACCACTTTACTAAAAAGTGCGCAGTTGATTATTTCGCAACACTTAAAGAAGATGATAAGAAGATATTAACAGAAGTAAAAGGTTCCTTTGAGAATTTATCTGTTGATGAGTTGATGAAGTTCACCTACTTAAATTATGGCTATTATGCTATCAACAGCATTAAAACAAAAGAAATATTAACAGAGACTGACTATAAAACTGTCAAGCAAAGAAAACCTTATAGCGAGAAAACGATATTGTACACAATAGGGTACGAGGGAGTTTCATTGGAGACATATCTAAACAAATTGATTAAAAACGACGTGAAAATGCTTGTGGACGTAAGGAATAATCCAATCAGCATGAAATTTGGATTTTCAAAAAGTCAGCTCGCAAAATTTGTTGCCAGTTTAGGTATCGAATATGTCCACCTTCCTGAAGTAGGCATACAATCTGATCAACGACGTACATTGAAAACGCAGGAAGATTATGATCAACTCTTCCAAATTTATAAACAACACAACTTGAAAGAGACGGTCGGCGTTCAGGAACATATATTAAAATTATTGCAAAAGAAAAAGCGAATTGCATTAACTTGCTTCGAGGCAGATATTTGCCAATGCCACAGAAAACATTTAGCTGAATCAATTACTAAACTTTCTATGTGGCGATATGAGATAGAACATTTATAACTATGGCCCTTAAAAAAGTTTTAATTGCGGTTAAAACTTACCCAACCCTTTCAACAAAATACGATGAACTTGTGTGTACTGCAGGTTTTCTTGAAGATGGTACCTGGATAAGAATTTACCCGATCCCTTTTCGCAAGCTCGAGTATGAGCAACAATACCGTAAATATGACTGGATAGAAGTGGATGTTGAAAAGAACATAGCTGATTTTCGCTCCGAAAGCCATAAACTCAAATCTCCGGGATTTAAGATCATTGGGCATGTTGAAACAGGTGACTGTTGGCGGTTAAGGAAAGAAATAGTTCTTAAAAATGTTTACAGTGATATGAGCGTTTTAATCAAACACGCCAAAGACCGCACAAAATATACTTCTCTTGCGGTTTTAAAGCCCAGAGCTATTTTAGATTTTAAAAGTGAACCGGTAGAGCGACAATGGGATATGCTTAAACTTGATCAGTTAAAAGCAAAGGCCAGCCAGTTAAATCTTTTTCAGGATTCAGAAAATCCATTTGAAGTGGTCCGGAAGCTACCGTACAAATTCTCTTATAAGTTCATAAGCGATGACAACATCGAAAGAATCATGATGATTGAAGACTGGGAAATAGGGGCACTTTTCTGGCGTTGTGTCAAAAAGCATGAAGGCGACGAAACGAAAGCCTGTGAAGATATTCGTAGCAAGTATTTCGGTGATTTTGCTAAAACGAAAGATCTTTATTTATTTCTTGGAACAACAAGAGAATTTCATTTGATGGCACCTAACCCGTTCATCATTATAGGAACTTTTCATCCTGGTAAACAGAACCAAATGACTCTATTCTAATATACTTAATACCCATACTTCTCTTTCCACAAACCCCGTAAAAACTTACGTTGCTCTTCTTCGCGTGCATTTTTGCCGGGTTCATAAAAAGCTGTTCCACTTAGTTTGTCAGGCAGGTATTCCTGTTCTGCAAAATTTCCTTCAAAAGAATGACTGTACTTATAGCCTTTACCATAATTGAGATCTTTCATCAATCCGGTTGGTGCATTGCGAATGTGGAGAGGAACAGGCAAGTCGCCGTATTGTTTCACCGCCGCGAGTGCGCTGCCAATTGCTTCATAAGAGGCGTTACTCTTAACGGATGACGCCAGATAAACGGCGCATTGGGAGAGGATGATCCGAGCTTCAGGATATCCAATTTTATTCACCGCATCAAAAGTCGCATTTGCCAGCAACAGTGCATTTGGATTGGCATTGCCGATATCTTCACTTGAAAAAATGACCATGCGCCGGGCAATAAATTTTACATCCTCGCCACCTTCAATCATTCGCGCCAGCCAGTATACCGCTCCATTGGGGTCACTGCCACGCATGCTTTTTATAAAGGCAGAAATAATATCATAGTGCTGCTCTCCCTGCTTATCATAAAGCGCCACTTTTTTCTGCGCAACATTCATCACAAGCTCGTCTGTGATCTCAATTGCTCCTGTTTCATTTTTCTTATTTGAAGGAGCTGATGTCACAACAAGTTCAAAAAGGTTCAACAGTTTCCTTGCATCGCCGCCGGATATATTGATCAGGGCCGCGGTGTCTTTCAATTCAATATGATGCTGTTGAATCTGAGAGTCTTTGGCCATTGCCAGGTGCAACAGGCGTACAAGGCCAGATTCATCAAGTGCTTTTAAAACATATACCTGGCATCTGCTTAACAATGCCGAGTTTACTTCAAATGACGGATTTTCGGTGGTGGCGCCAATCAATGTGATAGTGCCTTTTTCAACAGCGCCGAGTAATGCATCTTGCTGGCTCTTATTAAACCGGTGAATTTCATCAATGAACAGGATGGCATTCTGTTGGAGCTTAGCCGTTTCAATCACTTCCCTTACTTCTTTCACGCCACTGCTGATCGCACTGAGCTGGTAGTAAGGAACATTCAAGGTATGTGCGATAATATTGGCAATGGTGGTTTTACCCGTGCCCGGCGGTCCCCACAGGATCATCGACGGAATGTGTCCACTTTCTATAGCTGTTCTTAAAATACTTCCCTTGCCCGCAAGGTGCTCCTGGCCCACCAAATCTTCTAAACTTCCGGGGCGCATTCTTTCAGCCAATGGTTGCATAAAAAAAGTTTTATGGAATTTGACGGCAACTTACTCAAATATTTAGCAAGAAAATCAGGTGACGTTATAAAATGATCGGGATTAGATTGCCGCGGATACCGTTGAAGGCTATCAAAAGAAACTTTCAATAACTTAATGACACAATTGCCAAAGCGAAACTGGTTCCGGATTAACAATGTTTTGCTTTTGTTTAAAGAACGGAATCATTAGTCTTATAAATATTAAGACCCTTATGAAATATACAGTAATCCTGGTGTTGATCTTTGCAGGATGCAAAGGATTCGGCAAAGACGCTAAACCAGTACATGCTTTTTCTGCCAATGACTCTTTAAGAAATGAGTTTCCTGCAAATAAGCTGGATAGTTTGATCAAATTAGCAATCGTATTTAATCATGGCAATGGATTGAATGAGGAGATTGTATTTTTTGCAGATCTTTCCATGCACAGCGGTTTGCCGAGATTTGCTGTTGTAGACCTTAAGCAAAAGAAAATTTTGAAACGCGGACTTGTGGCGCACGGTTGCGGTGCTTCCTTGTATGCCATCAATGCCAGTTTTTCAAATAAACCCAACAGCAACTGCAGCAGTTTGGGTAAATATAAAATTGGCGGCAAATACAAAGGACAATTCGGCAGTGCCTACAAATTGCATGGATTAGATAAAACCAACAGTAACGCGTATCAACGTGCGGTTGTATTGCATGCGTATGGTTGCGTCCCCGATGTCGCTTCTTATCCCGTGTATACGTGCAATAGCAAAGGTTGCGCGATGGTGTCTTATAAATTCCTCGCAGCACTGTCCGCATACATTGACGGAAGTGAGAAGCCGCTGTTGTTATGGATAGTAAACTAGCTCTGTGGTTCCTGAAAATGGCTGCGATATCTTCTCAGCAGATCATAGGTCCATAAAATGTGGGCAACAAGGATCAAGAAGAAAATAACCATGCCCCAAACCAGTTGCTTAACAGCTTTTTCCAGCATTTTAGGATCAATTTTGGCTGTGGGGTCAACCTGGTTGTTAAACTGTGCCACAAGGTCGTGCGGCATTGATGGGTTAAGTAAGTATGCTGCACAGGATAAAATTGACAGCGTTGCGAAAACGAGGCAGACTATTGAATTAACCCGTATCCAATCTCGATGCTTAAAAGTTGTTGGTTCTTTTCTTACAATTACTCTCACAAAGAATTTATTCACAAACCATGCGTAAAGAACAACACACAACATCAACGCTGAATACAACAATAACGCTGGGTTGCGGAATGCAAAAGAGATCATTCCAAAAAGCATAAATGCCATCATAAACGCTCCAATGTTCACAAAAAAGCCCAAAAACCGGTATATAAACAATCCTTTCATGTATCACCAATTAAAATGAAATTTATAGTGCGCAAGATAAATGATTAGAAATCTTCTTTCCAGCAAATTCTGATACAGGATCAGGTTGGAAATATAAATTTCCGGTCCCGCACCTTCAGCTTGTATTGAAATCTGCTTTTCCATAACGGTTGAGCGAGATGCTGTTCCCACTTTTTTAGCTCATTTTCAAGCTCTTTTACTTTTTCGGGCTGCATATTACTCAGGTCTTCGCGCTCATAGGGATCCTTTGAAAGATCATAAAGAAAGATTATTTTTTCCTTCTCATTAACATAGAGTTTAAGATCATCTTTTCTGATCGCTTTGGAATAGCCATTGCGCCAGTACAAAGTTGGATGAGGCCTGTTTTTGTTTGCTCCGTTTAAATAAGGAATGAGATCAACTCCGTCAATGCTGGCCGCGTTAGGCAGGGAGCCATTCGCAGCTGACACGCAGGTAGGTAAAATATCGAGAAGGCTTACAGGGTAATCATAAATGCCACCTCCGTTGATTTTAGCCGGATAACTAATAATAAGCGGTACTTTAAGTCCTCCATCAAAGTGTGACATCTTGCCTCCTTTGAGCGGTTCATTATCTGTGGCCAGGGTATATGTTGCTCCACCGTTATCGCTCGCAAAGATGATCAGCGTGTTTTTAGCGATACCTGTTTCTTCGAGCGTTTTCAGCACTTTTCCAATTGCCTCGTCCAATGCCGTGATCATTGCGTAGTATACTCTTTTGGTTTCATCTTCAACATTGGAAAATCTGCTCACTATTTCTTTTGGGGCCTGAAAAGGCGTATGTGGTGCATTGAAAGCCAGGTAAAGAAAAAATGTGCTATCCTTTTGCCGGCGGATGTAGTTGGTTGCTTCATCTGCAAACGCGAATGTCAGGTATCTTTTTTCCGTTACAACGCTGTCATTTCTTCTGATCTCACTATTACCTTCCCTATACCATACTGCCGGATCAAGAATGTCGTCTAGTTTTTTGTTGTAGATGGAAGTATCTTTTTTGTCCGCGTATAATCCGGCTGCAGAATAGAATCCATAGAAATAATCAAAACCTTTTGCTGATGGAATTTGATAGTTGGAATGACCGAGATTCCATTTGCCGATGACAGCAGTGTGATATCTTTCTTTTTTTAACAGTGATGCAATGCTGATTTCCTGTTCAGGTAAACCATTGGGAGGACCGTTTGTATTTTTGTTGAAATCTACATGATCGCCCTCCCGCATAGCCCGTTGGACAAATGCGGCTTTTTGCCAGATCGTATATTTTCCGATCGGATCATCTCTCTCCTGGAACTCAAATCCAAATCTCTGTTGGTAACGACCAGTCATTAATCCTGCACGTGAAGGGCTGCAAATTGGCGATGAGCAATAGCCGTTTGTGAAGCGGACTCCCTCACTGGCCAGTTGATCGATATTGGGTGTGGGAATGTCTTTATTGCCGTATGTTGAAAGATCGTTATGGCCCAGGTCATCGGCAAGGATCAGGATGATATTGGGTTTGTCTTTTGCTTCCGTCTTTTGACAGCATGCTGTTGATGCCAGCAGCAGGCAGATAAAAATGCATTTGCAGTAGATAATATATTGCCGGAAGGTTAGCATGCTGTAGCAATAACATATCTGTTAATAAATTGTTTTCGGAGTTAAATTTCGGAAGATTATGGGAAATGGGAGGGGTGCTGCGATAGAAATGGGATTTTTCAAGATCGCTACAAGCGATAGAGTAAGGCTGCTAAGCCTCCAGGCTTAGCAGAGGGGCATAAAATCATTGCAGAGCGAAAAGGCACAAAAAAAGGAGCGATTTTAAACCGCTCCCTTTTGCTATTTTGTAGTCATACACTCGCTACGGGTTGTTGACTTTTTAATTTTGACTTTTTACCTGGTTCTTCACGTCCAGCTTTATCTGCAGCTCATCCAATTGTTTATCATCAATTGAACTTGGTGCATCCAGCATTACATCGCGACCGCTGTTGTTTTTGGGGAAGGCGATGAAGTCACGGATGCTTTCGCTGCCACCGAGGATAGCGCAAAGCCTGTCGAAGCCAAATGCAAGACCACCATGAGGTGGTGCACCATATTCAAATGCGCCCAACAGGAAGCCAAATTTGTGCAATGCTTCTTCCTCACTCATGCCGAGCGCAGAGAACATTTTCTCCTGTAACTCTCTTTGGTAAATACGGATAGAGCCACCGCCAATTTCGTTACCATTCAACACCATGTCATACGCATTAGCCTTGATGCCTGCATAAGGATGTTCCAGGTATTTTTCAGCATTGGTAATCACGGGATCATTGTTGATCATTGTGCCGATATCTGATGGCTTGGGCGATGTAAACGGATGGTGACGGGCAACCCAGCGGTTTTCGTCTTCCGCATATTCAAACAACGGGAAATCAAGTACCCAAAGTAACTTGAACTCATCTTTCTTTCTTAGACCAAGTCTTTCACCCATTTCCAAACGAAGTTCACTGGTTGCTTTCCTTGTGCGTTCTTCAGCACCGGCTAAAATTAATACCAGGTCGCCTTTTTGAGCGTTGGCAGCATCGGCGATCGCTTTTAATCTTTCTTCACTGTAAAATTTATCTACGCTGCTTTTGTAAGTTCCATCTGCATTGCATTTGATGAACACCAAACCTTTCATGCCAATCTGCGGACGTTTCACCCACTCAGTCAGTTCATCTGTTTGTTTGCGTGTGTATTCGCTACAACCGGGAACAGCAATAGCCAATACAGTTTCAGCATCATCAAATACCTTGAAATCGGCGCCATTTATAAGGCTCGCCAGATCCTGTTTATTGGTATAAACTGAAGAAGGTTTTTTCAGGTTGGCGATCTTCATTCCGTAACGGATGTCGGGTTTGTCATTGCCATAGTTCCACATCGCATCTTCCCATGTCATGCGTTCCACAACATCTGTATAATCAATATTCTTTACATCCTTGAAAATTTGCTTAACCAACCCTTCAAACATGTTCAGGATATCTTCCTGCTCAACAAAGCTCATTTCACAGTCTATCTGTGTAAATTCCGGTTGCCTGTCTGCACGAAGATCTTCATCTCTGAAACATTTTACAATTTGGTAATAGCGGTCGTAACCACTTACCATTAATAATTGCTTGAATGTTTGCGGCGATTGAGGTAATGCATAAAACTGACCTCCGTTCATACGGCTTGGAACAACAAAGTCCCTTGCCCCTTCGGGGGTAGATTTAATGAGAAACGGCGTTTCAATATCCATAAAACCATTCTCATGCAGGTAGTTCCTGGTAGAGCGGTTTACTGCATAACGCAGTTCCATATTTCTTTTTACGGCATTGCGACGAAGATCAAGGTAGCGGTATTTCATTCTAAGATCATCGCCACCATCTGTTTCATCCGTAATGGTAAATGGCGGAACTGCTGATTTATTTAAAATGGTAAAACCGGTTACATTCAGCTCAATATCACCGGTTGGAATGTTCTTGTTCTTATTGCTACGCTCAGCAACGGTGCCTTTTACCTGCAACACGAATTCGCGACCAAGCGGGTTTTCGTCAAGCTGGGGATTGAGTTCTTCACTAAAAAGCAATTGCGTAATGCCATAGCGGTCACGAAGATCCACAAATGTTATAGCGCCAAATTTTCTAACTGTCTGAACCCATCCTGCCAGGGTCACTTCTTTGTTTACATCGGTTATTCGTAGCTCGCCGCAAGTATTCGAACGATACATTCTATGATTATTTTGATCTTGAAATGATGAATAATGTCTGGTATCTGATTTGAAGATCTTTGATTTCAGCATTATTTGACTTTAAGCTTTGGGCTTTAGGCTCTAAGCTTTAAAGTGGCGGCAAAGATAGGTTTAAACAAAAAAAGTTCGCGGCTTACCTTCCCGGTTCTTTATATTTTTTTGAAGCGTCATCAATTACCAATACCCAGTCATTTTCAACGCCTTGTATAGGTGGGGTAAAGGAAATATTGTTGGTTCGTTTTAACGTATTAATTTTTTGTGTACTACCATCTTTCGGGTTAAACCACCAGGCAACAACCTCTTTGGCCGTCATAAATGTGGTATTTATGGAAAAACGTTTACCGGCAGGGAGGTAAATCATTGCATAACTATTGTCCCCACCGCGAAATGCTTCCATGTGTTCGCCTTTGAGTCCTTTGTCCCCTACGATAATAGTTGAATCGGGTATGCGGTTAAGCATCGGCCTTGACTCGATCAGTTTTCGCAAAAATCCAACCTGGAAAGCACCGGGCCTGTTGATGGCGTTTCGCCAGCCCCTGTCAGCAAAATTGATGATCTCATCTCTTTCATTCACAAATTGCCAAACGGAATGATGTCCATAGGTAACACCGCAGGCACCGGCAAACACGGAGCGATACGTTTGTTTACGAACATCATAAGCCCGGAAATAACCATTGTCAACGTTCCATTTCGGCCAGGGATCTACCGGGTGGTCCTCGTAATTGGGCTCGGCATCCAATGTTGGTTTAGTGGGGGAGTACCTTCTGTCACGGGTTACCAATTCCCAGCAGTGCGTATCGTGGCCATTCCCATGTCCTGATTGAAACATGTTTACGTCAAGCCAGGGTTCGTTATGAATGAATTGCGAAGTTGAAAAATCTCCTCCGGAAGGATGATAAGTGATCAGGCATTGATGGTTGGTTGCTTCAATAATTCCGCGGGCCATTTGTCGCCATACTGGCCGCCAGTCCATTGAGTCGCGAACAGCGGGCCTGTCACCACCCAGGATCCAGATAATATTCGTGTTGTTTTTATAACGGTTACCGATCCATTTGCCATACGCATATGCATTTATGCTGTCAAACACAACCGGACCTTCGCCCCACATCTTTGTAACTTTATCACCCCATGTTGGCAATAGTCCTATGAAAAGATCGCGTTCTGCTGCAAGCATAACTGCGCTGTCGATCAATTTAAAATAAGAATCATTTGGTTGCGTTGGGTCATCATTTATCAATGGCAATTCTCCATACCTGTTTGGTTTATGCACGCCATCGAATTCAGCAAGCGCGACAGCTTGTATAACGGTAAATCCTTTGGATGCACGGTTGTCGAGGTATGATTTGATTTCGGGCAATGTTAACCGGTGAAACAGTTCCCATCCTGTATCACCCAGCCAGAAAAAGGGCGTTCCATCCTGATGCTGCAAGTAGTGGCCATCAGCAGTAACTTTTATGCGGCCATGTGGATTGTTTTGGGCAAAATTGTAAATAGAAACAAGCATTGTGATAGCTAGCAAAGCCAATCGTTTCATAACAGTTTTGATTTGGATAAGGAAGATAAGCCATATCTTAAAAATGTTGCAATGATTTTGCAAGCCTTCATCATATGCTGCCCGAAATATTTTTTGTTGCCTCGCAATATTAACTACATTAGGTGAAAATTTTTTTGAGCCTTCTTTATCGCCCTCGTTCATGCAATGCTTGCAGATATGATGATTGCGATATCAAGTGGACAACATATCGCCGAATTCCATCAGGCGGAACGACATGAAAGCTAAAAGAAAGAAATAAACAACCGACCCGACATAATGAGAACAATAACGATTGCTGTATTTACAGCCATGCTGTTGTTATGCACGATGACATTTGCACAGCATGTACTCCCTAAGCCAAAACCAGCCCGCTTCGTTACGGATAAAGCAAGTGTTTTGTCCGGCGATCAACGATCTCAATTAGAGCACAAACTGAAACGGCTGAATGATGCGACCTCCAACCAAATAGTTGTCGTCCTGATCCCAACCTTAAATGGTGCCGTTATTGAGGAGTACGCTAATCAATTATTCCGTACCTGGGGGATAGGTCAAAAAAAGAAAAATAATGGTGTGCTTATTCTCGCTGCAATCAATGATCACCAAATGAGAATTGAAATTGGATATGGCCTTGAAGGTACCATCCCTGATATAACAGCTAAAAAAATTATTACAAATGACATAAAGCCGGCCTTTAAAGATGGACAATATTTTACAGGTCTTGATAGTGCTACAAATGATTTGGCCCGCGCTGCTGTGGGAGAGTATAATGAACCGGTTGTTGCCAATGCGACCCCTGTAGAATACGTTGATCCGGATTTTGAAGAACAAGGTGGTGTTAATCTTGTGGAGGCTGCGATCTACATCATTAGTTTTCTCATTGCTTTTTTGATCTTGTTGCTTAATGCTATAAAGAAATATCCTCCCGGAAGGTATTACGGTAGCGGGAATAGTTATTCTGATTATGGCGGCTATTATTCAGATAGCTACGGAGACAATGGCAGCGATAGCGGTGATTTTGGCGGCGGAGATAGCGGAGGAGGCGGTGCAAGTGATAGCTGGTAATAAATTTTTTCCGCTCTTCTGAGCTTTTAGCTCTGCAGTCTTACGCTATCGCCTCTGGCGATTGAAGCCATCGCTGCAAGCGATAGTGTAAGGCCACGAAGCCAGAAGGTCTCGCCGAGCATAAAAGGAATCGCCTGGTCTTATTCTAACTAATATGTTTCTTATCAGTGGCTCACTGCTTCTGATTCGAAGAGTGCAAAGCTTTGTGCAAGGATTACCAGAACGTGTAGTAATTAAACTGCTTCTACGCCAAGCAATTTGTAAATGTTGTAATTCTCATCATCAAAGCAAACAAAGAAAACCTGCTTTAGTGTGGATGCCTTAAAGTCGCTCACAGCTTTTACTGCAATCTCAGCAGCCCTTTGTTTAGGAAAGCCGTAAATGCCCGTGCTAATGTTTGGAAAGGCAATCGATGTTACATTATTTTCTTCCGCCAGGCGAAGGCTGTTTGTATAAGCGTTGTGCAGCAACTCTTCTTCACGCTTATCACCTCCATGCCAAACCGGTCCAACGGTATGTATTACATATTTTGCAGGAAGATTGCCGCCTGTTGTAATAACTGCTTCGCCTGTTTTACAGCCGCCCTGCCTGTTCCTGATCTGGATACATTCTTCTAATATTTTTGGTCCGCCCGCGCGGTGAATGGCTCCGTCAACGCCGCCGCCGCCCAATAAGGAACTGTTTGCTGCATTGACAATAGCATCAACTTTTATTTTGGTAATATCGCCTTTGGTGAGTTGAATAGTCATAAGTCAAAATTCAAAAGTAAAAATTCAAAAAAGTTGCCACAGTCCCGGTTGACACAGACTTCAATCCTCTGCAAAAATACGTTCTTTGAATTTGTAGTTGGTGTGCCCGGTAGTGCTGTTAAGCATTGAAGTTTTGAATTTTTACTTTTGAATTTTGACTTTTTACATCTTATTTATCTTTTAACAGGCGCTTGTAGATGGTATTATTTTGACTGTCAATCAAAATTACATAATAAACACCCGATGGATAGGGAGAAACATCTACGTTGTACGTATTGTTTCCCTTCAATGCATTTGTATTTTCTGATAACAAAAGCTTTCCATTAATATCCTTTACCTGGACGGTAAACTTTTGTTGCTTATCACTGAAGTAAGCAACAGATGTAACGCCGGTTGATGGATTTGGATATATAGAGAATGTCCCTATAGTATTATCTGTATTGTTATTATTATCCGCCTTCTTAGCAATTCGTGTATTATTTGTAATAACCTGTACAGTTTTAGTAACAACAGCCGCACTGCCACAACTGTTATTGGCTTTTACTGAAACTTTGCCTGTAGCTGTGCCCCAGTTTACTGTGATTGAATTGGTGCTGTAGCCGGATATGAGTGATGTACCGGATGGTAGTAACCAGTTATAATTGGCCACATTTGTATCTGGCGTTACACTGAAAACAATATTGTTCTGCGAAGCTGTGACCATAGCAGGCCCGGCGATTGACGGAGGCGTTGATGGAGGGTTATTATAGACGTTCATTTTCATTCCCGCGCTTACATTGACCGTTGCACAAGGCTGCGCCTGAACAATAGTGCAGGTAATCGAATCGTTGTTGTTGAGATTGCTATCTGTATAAGTATCTGTACTATTGCCCACAACTATCTCATTTTTCTTCCACAAAAAGACAGGCTGTATATTACCACTAATAACAATTGATTTAAATGTAACGGTGCTGCCTTTGCAAACGCTTGTTCCTTTGTCGGATTTAATATAGAGCCTGGTAGTAATATTGGGATTAACACGGAACCGAAGTACGTTGCTCTTTCTTGGTATTGGGTCTTTATCTAAATATACCATGCACCAAATAGAATCACCATCGAAGATCTTCGTATATCCATATTCAGAGAAGTGTTGGCGGGATAATACGCCGTTTTTATACCAGTCGTAATAAACTGCGTTGGCATTAATAGCATATGCCCGCATAAGCGGTTCAATTGTTGCACAAATAATGGAATCGGTATTGCTAAGTATTTTAACAATGGTATCGTTCCTGTAATTGAAGACAGCTTTGGTAGCAGAGCCTTTCGCATTTGTTGCCTGAACGTTGCCGGTTGATCCGTTATTTATAATAGCCATAATCAGACTATCGGATAACACACTAAATGATCGGGCAGGCGTGCCACCCAATGCCACATTACTAATTCCGGCAAAGTTGTATCCATTAATCATTATCGTATCACCCACAATGCCTGTTGCAGGAGAAAACGATTGTATTACAGGTGCTGCGACAGCCGTATCAACCTGGCTTCTGTAAACTGATACATATGAACGCAATGATGAAACGGTTTCAGCAAGATCCTGTTTGCCATCACCATCAAAATCACCGGTATTAAGCAGATTGCCGGCCATGCCATCAAAAGAAACAGGTTCGGCAAATGATATTTTGTTAGAAACAGTTGTGTTCTTTGAAACAAAATGACTGCCCACTATATCTAACTTGCCATCGCCATCCATATCAATCAGCTTGTTTTGGTATGTCAAATATATAGGCACGAGCAAGGGTGGTGCAAAAGAAATGTTTCCACCGCTACTGGTGTTGATGAATATAACGGCGGTATCGTTATGATCATTCTGGAAAACCAGGTCGGGTTTTCCATCTTTATTAAGATCACCTGTCAGCGCAAGAGAATGTGCGCGTGTATGCGGTAGTATTATTGATGGTTCTAACGAAAACTGGCCATTTTCGCTGGTATTTCTAAAGATGGAGACTGAACTGGTATCGGTAAATACGGTAATATATTTAGTCAGTATTTCCGGTTTACCGTCGCCATTGAGATCTACTGGTTCAAAAATGGAGAAATCACCGGGTATTTGAGTGGAAGGGGCAAAAGATACATTGCCGTTTACGCTGGTATTCTTCATAAAATTAACCGCATGCCAGTAGGTAATTGTAAACAAGTCCACTTTGCCATCGCCATCCAGATCTCCGATGTTAAATGCCTCAGTCCCATTGTCCTCATCTCTTGTCTCTATTACTTTGACCGTATCAAAAGAAATATGGCCGGGAGTGCTTATGTTCCTACTCAGGTAAAAATAAAAATTTCGAAAAATGTAGTCATCTTTTCCATCGCCATCAATATCCGCTAAAAAGCCGGGACTGTCACCATAATCAAATGGCTTTTCATAGGAGGGGCCTATCTCGAATGAAATATTACCGGGTGTACTTGTATTGCGGTAAGCACTAAAAAAGGGATAGAACGAAGGTATTTCGGTCTCAACAAAAAGATCAATTTTTCCATCGCCATCAAGATCTTCTATGTGTAGATTTTCTTTGGGATCATGCCTGGAGAGGATAGGAAGTCTGATGTCGCTGGCAAAAGAGCCTTTAGTTATTAAACCGCCGCCTTTAAATGGAATAATAAAAGGCACTGAGGAATAGGCGGTTTTCCCATTTGTATTAATGCTGATGGGTTTATAAGTAATGCCTTTGGGCACCCTTACCGTAAGTACGGTTGATGACGCGGTTAGTACCACTGCGCGCACGCCGCCAATGTGAACAATGTTGCCGGAAGGTGATGACGAAAAATTGTTACCGCGAATAGTGACTGTGCTGCCTGAAAAGCCGCTAAGCGGCGTAAAAGAGGTTATTACCGGTTGGGCTGTAACTGAATATACAAGTAGCAGGCTTAATAATAATGCAGGAAAGTTTTTGGAATGCCGGTTTGTTTGGTAATTACACCTGCTTTGCTGGGTTGCAGGCAGGTGGTTAAAGGTTTTTGAAGTTGACCTGTTTTTCATTGTTTATAGTATTAGGTTGAAGTAGCAATATTTTATAGTAAAATAGGCTGTTGTTAATTGTTGCCATTAATCTTTTACATTCAGATGACAGCGAAAGCACGCATAACATCCCGGCCTAAATAATAATAAAACTGGAAGTTGTTAGTTTATTAGAAGAGAGACCACAATTGGGTTTGCATTTTTTATGAATCAGGCTGTTGTATTATGATGATAGAGGTTGAAAAATACCACCAATTCATGCTACTCTTAAAAGTATTTCTGTCCGTTAGAAAAATATCCACCATAAAAGTAAATAAGCTGTCGCTTATTGTCAATATGATATTTAAGAAGCAATTTCGGCTGCGGCTATGATGGAGGTAGTGGGTTCGCGATAGTGGAAGAGGCATTGTAGTACTCAATTAATAACAAGCCGTTGAAGAGTGCGACGCAATGAAAGCCAGCAATTAGCAATCAGCATTGAGTAGTCAGCTTTTATTTTTACGCCCTATTTTGTTTTTCGATTGGAGTTACCTTCGGAATCCTATTCGCACATTTACAAATTTGCACATTTGCAAATACTCAAATTTCATTCTTATGCCTCGGCTGCCAGTACAAATAGAAGTAAGCTAATATTAATATCCCAAGTCCGAAAGGTATTAACGTTAGATGTTTGAAAGTTATGTTGCCAAAAACAATGTGCTCATCAAAATGAAGGAACTCGCTGATCATCCAGTAGGAGTTGGCTGAGATCCAGATCGTTATTGCGAGATTGTGGCAGAGTTCGGAAACATACTGGCGGGTGCGATACGCAATGACAATCGAAATGATGAGGGTTGGAAAAATCATCGCAATGCCTAAAGGCTTCCATACCAGGCACCAACTCACATCTTTAAATAACCAGAAAACAATATGAAGGTTTTCCATTTTGCGATAACGCAAAGGGATAATGTAATCCTGTTCAGTCGTGGTTGCTACGACAAAATTGTCGCCGCTATTGCCGGCATGGTCAGTAATGCCAGTATTGGTGGTTAAACCGGTGTCGCTCATGAGAATAATAGCTTAAATGTAAAACAGTGCAATATTAATCAGCCTTGGAAAACCTGCCGCTTAAAATTTTTTGAAAACGCTTTACATCGGCCTCAGGTAACAATGGTTGCTGTTGCGTAAGGTGGTCGCTGAACTGTTTTCCCAGGAACGGAGCGAGCGAGCAGCCCTTGGTTCCCATACCATCGAAAATGCCGACATTTTGCTGCACCGGATGTAAGCCCACAAAAGGTCTGCGTTCCATTGCCGCCGGTCTGATAGACGCAATATGATCTATAATAGTGTAAGGTTGTTTCAACAGAAATTTTAGTTCTTCATCCTTTCTGCGCTTAAATAATTCTGTAGGTCCGGCATCTGTATAGTTGTTTTCGTAAGTGCTGCCCACCCACCATAAGCCGTCATACCATGGAACGAGTGTGGTGCTGCCGAATTTATAAATGTTTGTTTGTGGCAGATCAGGAATATCTACAATCACAACTTCCCCTTTATTATATGTTGCCGGAAGATTTTCCCAATATGGCGATTGATAGGCATTAATACCATTGCAATAGATAATTTTCTCAGCATGAATGCCTTTATATTCAATGTGGTCAGGAAAAACTTTCAGTTGCTCTTCATGAAATGCTTCTTCAAGCAGGAGGTTTTCAGACGCCAATTGCTTACGCCATCCTTTCAACATATAATGAAGATTGATCAGGTAAACCGGGTGAATTTCAACCGCGCCGAATAAAAATGTGAAGTATGGATTGTACTTAACGTCTGCCGCCTCTATGTTGGCGAGGTAAACATTTTTCTCGTCAATTCTTCTGTCATAAAAGTCACGCATTTGCTGAGACGAGGGAAACGATATTACGTTCCTTTCAGAGATCAGATCAACATCCAAAGCTTTTCCTATTTCACTATAAGCATTCCACGCAAAAGGAAGCAGTTCATCAATCATCCAGGTGGTAACAATCTGCCTTCCTGTGACAGGATTAATAACACCGCTAGCCACTTTGGTAGAAGAGAATGGCTGGCTTTCATCAATCACAATAACCTTTTTGCCCGCCTTGTGCAGGTAGTAACTCAGGAAGGTTCCACAAAGCCCTTGTCCGATGATGATGTAGTCTGTCATAATAGGTATGAGGTATGAGGTTTCAGGTATCAGGTGGCTGCCAGCTATCAGCTTTCAGCGCTGTTAAATAGTCTATTAAAAATATTATCCGGTTAATCTTCAAATCCTGTAATCCAGGTCCAGACAAGCTCACAGCTTTATCCTCCCAATCAGCGTATCAATGCATTCCTTCTTATACATCTTAATCACGAAATGCACATTGTTGTGAAACGATGCTGGCACCGTGAAAGGAAATTTTATCTCTGCCCTGCCATTTTTTTCTAATGTAAAATATTGGTTTGGAAATACGTTGCTGAACAAGCCATCCACAACCTTGTGGGAAGAATCGTCCTGCAATTCAAAAACCAGGTAGCCCGTCCATTCTTCGGCACTCTTGTTTTCCAATTGTACAGGTAGTTCGTAAAGTTGGTTAACGGGGATTTTAGCCGGAACAGTAACCTGCCAGGCAGCCAAAGTATTTTTGCGGGAATATGTGCTGTCCGCTGCAAAAATGCTATTGCTACATATAATAAATCCAATTAATGCGAAGACGGAAAAAAGCTTCATGGATGCAAAAGAAAGCTATCCTACTCAAAAAGAAAATAAAAAAGCTTGTAGTTGTTAGCTACAAGCTTTAACCCCCAATGAAATTGAATACTTCAGCATTTACTGATAATTCACTACTAAAGTAGTAGATAAAAAAATACGAAAGTGGGTGAAGTCTTAAACGGTCATTTTAAATTAGGTTTTGGCAAGGCCAGAACGCAAAGTAGCCTCACGGTTGGGTGAGGCTACTTGTCTAGGCGTATATACGAATTATTTCTTTAGTGCCTCTGCCATTGTTTTTCCGATGTCCGCAGGGCTGGCGACTACGTGAATACCGCATTCAGCCATAATTTTCATTTTTGCCGCTGCAGTGTCGTCCGCACCACCGATGATCGCACCGGCGTGTCCCATTCTGCGACCGGGAGGGGCAGTTTGTCCTGCGATGAAACCAACAACAGGTTTGCGCAGATTGTCTTTCAACCAGTTGGCTGCATCAGCTTCCATGCTACCACCAATTTCGCCGATCATGATGATGCCGTCAGTTTCAGGGTCGTCCATCAATAATTTTACGGCTTCAACCGTAGGTGTTCCGATGATCGGATCACCACCGATACCGATCGCAGTGCTGATGCCAAGACCTGCTTTTACAGTCTGATCAGCAGCTTCATAGGTTAACGTACCTGATTTGGAAACGATACCTATGCGGCCTGGTTTGAAGATAAAGCCGGGCATGATACCCACTTTAGCTTCGCCGGCAGTAATAACGCCAGGGCAGTTTGGCCCGATAAGGCGCGTGTTTTTGCCTTGCAGGTAATTTTTAACCTTTACCATGTCCTGTGTAGGAATACCTTCAGTGATACAAACCACCAATGCAATACCTGCGTCAGCAGCTTCCATAATTGAGTCAGCAGCAAAAGCCGGCGGCACAAAAATGATGCTTACGTTAGCGCCTGTTTGGTTAACAGCTTGCTCAACGGTATTAAATACAGGCCTGTCCAAATGGGTTGATCCACCTTTACCAGGGGTAACACCACCCACTACATTGGTGCCGTATTCTATCATTTGAGTAGCATGAAATGTTCCTTCCGTTCCGGTGAAACCCTGAACTATGATCTTTGAATCTTTATTCACTAATACAGACATGGAAATTGTTTTTTAGTAAAAAGTCTGGCAAAAATAGGGCGTAAACAGCAATTTGTGATTACTAAAATGGTAATCACCGATTTTTAATTGTGATATTGGCAAAAAACAGCCGTAATTAACTAAGATCAAAGTATATTGACTGATAATTATTAACGATAATACAATAACCGGCTAACAGGCCGGGCTTGTTGACAACATCTCTAATCTTGCTTGATTAAATTATGGAATTAACTGCGTCATTGATATTAGATGCCAGGGCAGAGCTGGCCGAAGGTCCGATCTGGAATTACAGGGAAAATAAATTGTATTGGGTGGATATTGATGGAAGGAAGCTACATATTTATGATCCCGAAACGAAAGAAGACAGGGCGTTAGAGACAACTGAAAAAATCGGGACCGTTGTACCTATGGAAAACGGCGATGTACTGGTAGCCCTGCAGAGCGGCATTCACCAGATGAATACAACAACGGGCGAGTTGGTATTTATGACTAACCCGCTGCCAGATCCGGAGATCCGCTTTAACGACGGAAAATGTGATCCTTCGGGAAGATTTTGGGTCGGTTCCATGCACTTAAAGCAAATAAAAGGTAAAGCTTCGTTGTACAGAATGGACGCAGATGATGTAGTGCATCAAATGTTGGATAATGTAACAATATCCAACGGTATTGCATGGAGTGCGGACAAAAAGACAATGTACTATGTAGATACTCCTACAAAAAAAGTAGATGCGTTTGATTACGATGATGCCGCCGGCAACATCAGCAACCGGCGGACGGTAATCCATGTTCCCGAAGGAAGTGGTTCTCCTGATGGTATGACCATTGACGAAGAAGGCATGTTATGGACAGCCTTGTGGGGAGACTTTTCTGTAGCCCGATGGAATCCGCTGACAGGCGAATTATTAGGAAAAGTTACTGTGCCGGTTCCTCAGGTATCTGCCTGTGCTTTTGGTGGAAAAGATCTTTCAACATTGTACATAACAACTGCGCGGGAAAACATGAGCAAAGAGGATTTGGAAAAATATCCTTTGAGTGGAAGTTTGTTTGCTGTTGATTTGAAGGTAAAAGGAGTGAAGGCGAATTTTTATAAGGGATAGTTTTGCCACAAAGGCACAAAGACAAAAAGGGGCACTAAGATGCGGAAGAAGTGAATAGTGAATGGTCAATGGTGAAAGGGGGGAGCAGTGCTTTGTTTTGGAAATTTCATAACGGTGGCAGGAAGAAGTAAATGGTCAATGGTGAAAATGGCGGGAAGAGGTCGTTGCAAACCTCTGTGTAACTCCGTGTCTTCTCCTGTATTTCTCCGTGTAACCATTACGCATAATTTCACGGAGAAATACTTAGAAGTGAATAGTGAATCAACAATAGTAAGGTGTTGAACATTCCTTCGCTCCGATAAACGTATAACGTATAACTTTCAACGTACAACTCCTAAGACATATACTTCTCCTTAAACAACACATACTTATTCTTCAATTCTTTCAGGCAATTTGCGCAGAGGCAATCGCTGTAGCGTTCTGCGATAAACTTCTTTTCTTCCGCAGTAAAAGTAAAGCTGCTGCACTGGCAATTGGCTACATCCCCCACCTTGCATTCAAATGGTTGCTTACAACGTGGGCAGGTTTTATGTTCATGCACAGGCATAGACGTGTTGTTTATTCAGATGTACAAATTTATGCTTTAAAAAAAAGATCGTTCTCCGAACAACTTCAGGAAAGCATAGTAACCAGAAGTTCAATTCAATCGGCATTCTATTTAGGCTTATGAGTTTCCACTTCCGGCGGGATAATATTATGAACGATATTGTAAGCGTATTGACTATTCTCCATTGTGATTTTTACAACGCAGCCGTAGTGTAAAGAAAACTTATTGAATGATTCTTTTAGCGGCGTGCTGGTGATATGAGACAAGATGCTTCGTATTACGCCACCATGTGTAACGATAGCTGCCGGAGCATTTTGTATCAGCTGATCAAAAAGAAGACTGCAACGCTCATGCAGTTGCACATAATTTTCTCCGTTAGGAATACAGACGTTGACAAAGTCTTCCATCCATGGTTGTATTTCTGCTTTGTCTATATCATCCCATTTTTTTAATTCCCAATCCCCGCAGTTAATTTCCTTTAGAGCGTCATGGTATTGTATAAGCGCTTGTGGAAATAGTAACTCGGCTAGTTTGCGGCAACGTTGCAATGGGCTGCAATGTACCTGCTGTATGCTTGCAGGCAGATAAGCCTTTATCAACGAAGCTTCGGTATGGAATGAGTCCGTTACATCAATGTCCGCCTGGCCGTAACAAATGCCTCTGGCTACATCAGGAGTGGTATGGCGTATTAAATAAATTTCCATAGTACAATAATGCCGGTATAAAAAGCAATTTCACAAACTTGTTGGGTAGCGCCGGCGCAATCGCCGGTTTGTCCCCCAATCCATTTGTAAAAATAGTTACCTAAGTATAGTCTTGCAATAATAACCAATACCAACGGCAAGAGGTAAACCGGAGGAAGAAAGCAAAAAGGGAGCAGCCCGCCAGCAAATGCAATGCACAACTCTAACGTATTAAGTTTTCTGTCAGCAACCGGTTTGGATTTGCTTTGATCGGTATCGGTTACATAACTATATTGCTGTAACAGCGTAACAGCCGCCAACCTGCTGCTGCTATGTGCGGCGACGATGATCAAAAGAAATACGGTCAATGATTGATGCGACGCCAGTGTCTCCAGCAAAATAAATTTACTGCTGAGTATTGCAATCAATCCGATAACGCCGTATGTGCCAAGACGGCTATCTTTCATGATCGTTAATATTTTTTCTTTTGTCCAGCCTCCACCAAACGCATCACAAACATCAGCAAAACCATCTTCATGAAAAGCTCCTGTAGTGAGAATGCTTACGATCATTGTAAACAGAAGGGAAAGCTGTAAAGGAAAAAAGAACTGAAAAAGATAAAATGCCAGCGCATTAATGCCACCAACAAGTAGGCCGATCCATGGAAAGTAACGCGACGATTTTTGCAGCATGTTTTGCCCGTGGCCAATATTACGTGGTACAGGTATGCGTGTAAAAAACATCAGTGCTGTGAAGAAAATATCACGTTCACTTTTGAGTCTTTGCAGTATCGGCATGGTTATTCTTCCTTATTACTTACAGACGCGCTTTCAAAGCTGGCCATTTGATTTAAAAAATTAACAGCAGACTGTATAAGCGGCATTGCGAGAGCAGCGCCTGTGCCTTCTCCCAGTCGCATGCCCAGTTGTAGCAGCGGTTTGGCCTCCATATGTTCCAGCATGGCTGCGTGTGCCTGTTCATTGCTTTGGTGCGCAAAAATGCAATACTGCAGAATACCTGGAGATAACTGTTGAGCAATTAATAACGCCGCTGTGGTAATAAAACCATCCACTACTATGATCATATTGTTTTCGGCTGCGGCTACAAACGCGCCCACCATCATAGCTATTTCAAATCCGCCAACAGTTGCCAGTAATTGTATGGGAGCATTTGCAAGTGTTTGCAACTGACGTAGGTCGAACACTTTTTTCAGCGTTTCAATTTTTGTTTGCAGTTGTTCGTCATTTACGCCGGTACCTCTGCCTGCACAAAACCCGATCGGTTTGCCCATCACAGCACTCATGAGCAACGCCGCCGAGGAAGTGTTGCCGATGCCCATCTCTCCAAATCCAATACAATTGCAATCATTGTTAAGCATTCTTGCGACAATCAGTTTGCCTATGCTGATGGCCTCTTCACATTGAGCAATAGTCATGGCTGGTTGCTCTAAGTAATTGGCAGTTCCTTTCGCAATTTTGCCGTGTATAATGGGGAGTCGTGGCTCGAAGTCAAAGTTCACGCCTGCATCAACAACAGAAAGATGTAAGCCGTGCTGTTTGCAAAATACATTGATGGCAGCACCGCCTGCTACAAAATTCAATACCATTTGCGCCGTTACAGCTTGTGGATATGGATTGACGAGACCCGTGGCAGCAATACCGTGGTCTCCTGCAAACACTATAATAGATGGGTTTTTGATAACCGGTGATACCGTGTTTTGAATTAATCCAACTTGTAGCGCGATGTCTTCTAACTGCCCGAGTGAACCAGGCGGTTTCGTTTTATGATCGATTATGTGTTGTAGTGCCTGTTTAATATTGATCATTTCTCTTGTTATTTAGATCAGATTGCAGAAGTGTATTGGCATTTATCTGTTCAGCCCTTGATGGAAACCGGAATGCCGGAAACCATGAAAACAACCTTGCTTGCTTTGGCTGCAATATATTGATTGGCCCAGCCTTGTAAATCGACAAACTTTCTGCCGGTCTCTGTATCCGCGTGTAAACCCATGCCAAGTTCATTGCTTACAATTAGAAATGTGCCCGGATGCTTAGCCAGTTCATCTATTTCTTTCTTCAGTGCCTCGAGACTTGCTTGAACATCCTGCTTGTACAGAAAGAAGAAATTGGTGAGCCATAATGTGACACAGTCTACCACCGCAATGCGTTCACTTATGGGCAGCCTGCTCACATACAATGGCTCTTCAAATGTGGTCCATCTTTCATCGCGATCTTCCTTATGCCTGGCTACCCTTTGTTTGAATTCGTCATCGGTTACATTGGATGTGGCAATATAAATTGGGCTGTCAGACAAAGCCAGTGCTTCATTTTGTGCGTATCTACTTTTTCCGCTGCGGGCACCGCCGGTAATAAAACAGATCATAGTGTATTTTTTTTCTGGGTGCTGTAACAAACACTTAAACGTTTGTGTAGTTTTTTATCGCGTGTGTTGACGCTTTGTATGCGAAATGTTAACGTGGAAGCCTTTATGTTCATACGTCCGCGTGGGCATGCTGTTTATTGAGTTGCACAAATTTATGCTCCAATGATTCCGGAGCTTGAAACAGCTTTGGGTGAAACATACTGGAGAGTACTTCGATTCCATCCACAAGCGTAGATGCGCTTGGTTGGGTAAACAAATCGAAATCGGCAATGTATACCAGGTTGTTTTTTACAGCTTGCAAATGTTGCCATTCTTTCCTGTCAGTAAGCAAATGCATTTCCTCCAACGTACGTTCAACGGTAAATCCGCATGGGGCAATTATTAAAACTTCAGGATCGTACTTTACAATTTTATCCCACTGTGTTACGATAGAGTCTCCTGCAGGGTTGCTAAGCATATCTATACCACCGGCCTGGGCAATCTGGTAAGGAATCCAGTGTCCGCAATTGTAAACAGGTTCAATCCATTCTATCAGCATCACACGTTTTAAAGGCATTTTATGCTGACGCAAAGTATCAAGAATATTGTCAGTTCTTTTCTGAAGTTTTGTAAGGTAAGTGTATGCAGCTTCTTCCTGGCCCAATGCCGATGCAATGGTAATGGCGCTTTGATATACATCATCCAGTGTCTGTGGCGTTATTGGAATTATTGCCGGTTGCTTCTCAAGTTTTGCAACTGCAGCTGCCGTGCAGGCAGTATCAATCTGACATACTTCACAAACATCCTGTGTGAAAATTATATCCGGCTGAATTTGTTTGAGCAAATCCTCATCTACAAAATAAAGGCTTTTTCCCTGCGACTTGCTTGCGGAAAAAATGCGATCTATCTCAATACTTGAATAGTTGTTGCCTTCAAGTAAATATCTGACAACCCTGTGTTTTTCTTTTAATGCCTTTGATGGACATTCAAATGTTACACCGTGCAGCAAGTGCTGCAGGCCCATATCATAGATCATTTGTGTAACCGCGGGGAGAAAGGAACAGGCAACCATGGGAGTGATAAGTTTTACGTTGAGGAAAAGCTTAAAGCTTAAAGCTCAAAGCTCAAAGCCCAAAGCCCAAAGCTTAAGCCAAAGCTCAAAGCCTAAAGCTTAAAACTGGTAATGTTTCTAAAAAGATTGGATTTCTGCATCTAAAGATCTAAATAATTCCTGCGAAGCAATAAACAACTTCGCAGGAATTCATTTGCATATTTACTCATTCACACATTTGCACATCCGCACATTTGCACATCCGCACATTCACTCATTCGCACATTTATCTTGCTTCGGGTGCAGTAACTCTATTCTTTAATAATTCAAAACTGCCAAACATAATTCCACTATAAATAATGGTGGAAGAGAGAAATCTTAATTCGTAAGGAATTGCAGTGACAAGACGTAGTTGATAGGTTGTCATGATGTTTGCAAAGCCGTTTTGAGATAGCGCCGCGCCCAAATCAGAGACCAGCCAGTGAATTAACACGGTTACCAGTGTTGCTGTTAAGATACTCTGGATGTTTACGTCTTTGATGAGAAGTTTGCCAGCGATAGTCATTAATGCAAAAGATCCGTACACCCAGTACCAGCCACCATACAACAAACCTGTTCTGAATTCGGAAAATACAGTAAATGATAAAACAAGGTCACTAATAAATAATGCTAATAAAGGAAACGCAAATGGCTTTATGTTGCCCTTAAAATAGGCGCCACCAAACAGGGCCATTGCGCCAAGTGGTGAATACATAACCAGTGGGCTTAACTCCTTTGTCATGTTTGTGGATAAACGTAATACAGCCACAAAACAAATGATCAGTAATAGTAACGTTGTGCGGGGATTGAATTTTGGAATTGACATATAATGACTATTTAGGAATTTAAAAAGTTACAGTTAATCCAGCCTGTACACTTGCCGGTTGAGTGCTATATCCCAATACTTCAACATAATCCGTATTGGTAATGTTTTTAAAATCAGCAAAAACCTTAACGTGTTTGTTGAATTTATATTCACCATATGCACTCCACAAAGTGTAGGCCTCCAAGTTAACCAATGTAGATGGATAAGTGCTAAAATCCAAATCCTTTCTTGCGCCAAAGGTTTGTATATTCATGCTTAAAAACAGTTTTTTAGACGCGCGGTAATTCAATGCCATGCTGTAAGTATCTTCTGGTACACGCAATAATGTAGATGAACTGGAATCCTTGCCGTTCAGTTGTGTATTTAATTTACCTTTCGTGTGTGCATACTGTAATACTAACTGTAGATTTTCTGTGAAGTTGATGGTTGGTTCAATTTCTACACCCCAGTTATGCTGTTCATCCTGGTTTACATATCTGTTTGTGAATGCAATTACATTATTTACGTCACGCTTATAAATAACACCCCTGATGTTGAACTTTTGTTCAGGTTGAAAATACTGCACTCCACCTTCGTAGGTAACCGCAGATTCAGCCTTTAAAGAGCTGTTGCCATACATTGGTGCGTATAATTGGTACAGTGTAGGTGTTTTAAACGCGCTGGATATGTTGGCAAAAATTTTCACTTCTTTGTTCAGGAAAACGAAAGGATTAAAGTTGTAAGTCCACTTGGTGCCGTAAATAGAATTGTTATTATACCTGGCGCCAGCCTCGGCGTGAAATACCTTACCGGTGTACAGAAGAGATGCGTATGCATTAAACTGGTGTTGCATGGCGCTGTCCTTACTTATTTTGCTAACGTCCTGCCCCCAGCTTCCAATGTACGTATTGGATTGAGATGTATTCGATGTTCTGTAATCAACTCCCGAAACCAGTTGTAAACCTTTAGCCAGCTCAGTAGAGTAAACAATTTCCGCAAACTGGTCTGTTCCTTTATAGCCACCGGAATAGTATTGGTCGCTATATGGTGGCACATAACCTGAATCGTTGAGGTAGTCTCTTTTGATAGTATTGTAACTATAGTTTAGTGTAAACCTGCTTTTGCCGAAGGTTAATTCACTGCGCACACCCGTTTGCAGACTTTTGCTTTTGTAGGTATAGTCCCGGTCATCTGTGTAAGCCCCCGCATCCAGTTTACCATTGTAGGTGTTGTAGCGCAGGAACGGAGTTATTTTCCAATGATCATTTACTTTAAAACCAAGATTGGCCAATACACCATGCTGTTTATAACCATCCTTGTCAAATGTTCCGGTGCCGTTTGGGTCTTTGGCTTCGCTAATGCCTTTTGTATCGTAGTAAGTGTAGGCGACATTGTAGTCAAGCGTTTTCGTGCTTCCATTAACCCCTGCGTTGCCTTTGAATGTATTAAAGCTACCGTAGCTCGCGGTCGCAAAAGCGCCCACTTCTTTATTGCCTTTTCTTTTGGTGATAATATTGATAACGCCTGCAATGGCATCTGCCCCATATAAAGTAGATTGACTGCCTTTCAATATTTCCACACGTTCAATATTTTCAATGGGTATTGTGCGGATGTCAAAATTGCTGCTGAGGCCTGACGGATCGTATAGCGGGATGCCATCTATTAATATCAATGTATAATCACTCTTAGCGCCACGCATGTAGATGCTTTTGTCTTTGCCCGGATTGCTTGTAGCGCCATTTACAACGATGCCTGTTTGCTCATTCAGTACTTGTGCAATATCCTTTCCTGCACTGCGTTCAAGTTGTTCGTGAGAAATAACAGTGAGTACTTTGCCTGTCTCGCTTAATTTTTTAGGACTTTTGGTTGCGGTTACAACAACTTCGTCAAGGGCGTTAGTGGCAGAGTCCTTTTGTGCCCATAACGTTAGTGTTGTCATGAGTGCTGTAACTGAAAGTGCAATTTTTTTCATGCTCATTCTTCTGTTTGTATTTTGTTCTGAAATGCTTAATGAAGAATGAACTTTCGAATAATGAAAGAGTAGAAAAGCAGCAACGAGTTATTATTAAAACTTTCGTAGCTGCATCTCCGGCTTTTCTCCCGAAAGCTCAGTGATCTTGTTTGAATCAGGCAGGTCTTCTGGCTCGCTTACATCTGAACACCTTCCCGTTAAAATACAGTGGTATGAAGATCCAGATATTGAGTAAGGATGCCTTGCATCCTGCTCGTTAAGCTTACAGCTACGGGGATAGCGCCGGATTTACACCGGACTTCCCTTTTAATGGCGCGTGCGCCAACCAAATCCGCGGCAAAAGTAAGGGAAATGTGCGAATTAGTAGATGTGCGGACGAGTAAATGTGTGAATGAACAGAGTAAATATCCATAAACCTCGTATAGGCGCAGGCGTGGACTTTTGCCCGCGGCTATTTAATATTCACTTATTCAAACATCTATGCTTTCCTAGTTCGCGCATGGACCCATGCTCCCATTCATCCATCTTCACATCTGCCCATTCGCGCATCTACGCATCTGCCTATTTGCCCATTCGCACATTCGCCCATTCGCACATTTGCACATTTTCGCTACATTTAAGGCTATTTTTTATTTATGAGTTCCAAACAGAAACTAACGCTTTTTGATTTGACCATGGTTGTGGTGGGGCTGGTTATCGGGATGGGAATTTTCAGAACGGCCGCTACATCCGCACAATATGCCCTTAACCCGGTAATATATTTTAGTGCATGGATAGCGGGTGGACTTATCGCTTTATGTGGTGCACTGACTTACGCTGAAATAGGCAGCCGCTACCCGGTGACCGGTGGCTATTACCGCATATTTTCCCATGCTTATCATCCATCTATCGCGTTTTCTGTAAACTGTATCATACTCATCTCAAACGCAGCTTCTCTTGGCGCTGTAGCGTTGATCGGCTCCGGTTATATAAGCCAGGTAATTTTTAATGAACCCGCAACAGATCTTACAAAAGCACTGATTGCCACTTCTGCCGTTGTGGTATTTTACGGTGTTAATTTGCTGGGTTTGCGAATGAGTGCTAAAACGCAGAATGTTCTGATGATCATAAAGATTGGTATGATCGTAATGCTTATAGCTGCACTGTTTATGCCCGAGATCCATCAGCCTGTAACCGAAAGTAATGCGGTTTCGGATGTTTCGTTTCCTTCCTGGATCCACTCATTTGGGGCAAGCCTTATTGCCGTTTCATTCACATATGGAGGCTATCAGCAAACGATCAATTTTGGTAGTGATGTGCAAAACGCTTCCAGAAATATTCCGCGGGGCATCTTCATGGGAATCGCCATAATTATAGGATTATATCTTCTCGTAAATCTTTCTTATTTTAAGGTGATTGGTTTTACGCAATTGCAAAGCCAAAAAGAAATTGCCTCAATTGTTGCAGCAAAAATGTTTGGTCAATCGGGCGGATCTGCGTTTTCGGCCTTGCTGTTTTTATCTGTACTGGCTTATGTAAATGTGTTGTTGATGAGTAACCCGCGTGTAATGTTTGCTATGAGTGAAGATGGTGTGCTGCCTGCAATTTTTCAACAAAAGTCGAAAAAGAAAGACGTACTGGTAATCTCTCTTTCTACATTTGCGGCCATATGTATTATTATCGTATTTCTTGCTAAGACATTTGAGGAGATACTGAACTTTACCATTTTTCTGGATTGTTTTGGGATGGCGGCCTCAGCGGCAAGTATTTTTTCGATAAGAAGAAAGACAAAGCATTTGAATGGCACGGGTATTTATTCAATGAAACTATATCCGTTGATGCCGCTGGTTTTTATTTGCGCTTATGTGTTTGTTGGAATAAATATTGCTATGCAAACGCCCGGTACCGCTCTTGTGGGGCTAATTGTCCTCGCTTCTTTTATGGGCATATATTTCCTGACACATAAGAAAATAAGCAGGCAGAAAACAGGTGACGATAATTACGATGTGCCAAAGAAATAATGTAAACCCCTACGTTGTACATCGCACATCGTACACCGTACATCAACTGATTTTTAGAATTAATAGTTTTTTATGGATATATCTTATATTTTAAATGAGTACGCTGAAGACAGGGACGAATACTTTAGAGCGATTGCGCCGCCGATTATGCAGACAAGCAACTTTGCCTTTAAAACGGTGGAGGCTTTGCGGAGCAGTTTTGACGATGAGTATTCTACATGGCTGTACAGCCGTGGCCTGAATCCGACGGTGGAAATACTTCGTAAAAAACTTGCTGCACTTGACGGAGCGGAAGATTGCCTTGTGTTCAACAGCGGATCTGCTGCCATTTTTGCTTCAGTACTCGCTAATGTAAAAAGCGGAGATCATATTGTGAGCGTTCGCAATCCTTATACATGGGCGAAGAAAATGTTTGATGAAATATTACCGAGGTTCAATGTCCGGACCACCTATATAGACGGCACTGACGTTAATAATTTTTCTTCAGCCATCCGTGAGAATACAACGTTGTTTTATTTGGAAAGTCCCAATAGCTGGACTTACGAATTGCAGGACCTTGCTGCCGTCGCCCAACTGGCAAAACAACACAATATCATTACCATTTGTGATAATAGCTTTTGTACGCCTTTATATCAAAGGCCAATTGAGCTTGGGATAGATCTTGTTCTGCAATCTGCAACAAAATATATCGGCGGACATAGCGATGTTATTGCCGGCGTACTTTGCGGCGGAAGTGATATTATTAAGCGCATTTTCAACAGTGAATACAACAATATTGGCAGCGGTATTCAACCATTTAACGCATGGTTGCTGATAAGAGGTTTGAGAACACTGCAAGCGCGCCTCGACAGGATTACATCAACCACTGAAAAAGTGCTGGATTATTTGAAAAGCCATCCTTTGGTTGAAAAAGTGATCTTCCCGTTGGATGAAGCATTTCCGCAGTACGACCTTGCGAAGAGTCAGATGAAAGGCGGATGTGGCCTCCTCACTTTTGTTATCAAATGCTACACTGTGTCAGGCATTGAAAAGTTTTGTGAATCACTAAAACATATATTGATGGCCGTTAGCTGGGGCGGTCATGAATCATTGATCATTCCACGTTGTGCGGGTATTAAACCCGAAAGTTTTAACGGCTCTGCCGATCAGCGAATGCTCCGTCTCTACTGCGGTTTGGAAGATGCTGATTACATTATTAAGGACCTTGAACAAGCTTTTAATGTAATTGAAAATGGATAATTGAGAATTGAAAATGGGATGTGCGAATGAGGGAATGTGCGAATATGCAAATTGGCAGATGTGCAAATAGGAGAATGGGCGTATTAATTGATAATTGAAAGTTCCTGCCCGACTGAATGACATCAGTCGGGCAGGAACTTTCAATTGTCAATTAAGTCTTCTTATTCGGTTTGCTCTTTTTTATTCCAAGGAAAGGTTGCATGTATTCGGGAACGATCTGGCGCGGTTTGTTTTTGCGGGCAAGAGTCGGCTGCTGGTATTCCTGGTAGTAGATCCGGACAAGAATGATAAAGTAAGAAATGATTAACGGACCAAAAATAAGTCCTGTAATACCAAAATACTTCAGGCCGATGATCACTCCGAGAACAGTTACCACCGGATGAACATCTGCCATTTTTTTGGCCAGTATAAACCGGATCACGTTATCTATGGTGCCGGAAAAAACAACACTCCACGCAGCAACAAAAATGCCCTGCCACGTGTGGCCGCTTATCAGTAAAAATATGGCAACGGGAACCCACACTATCCCAATTCCAACTACAGGTATTATAGAGGCGAAGCCTGTAATTACACCCCAAAAAGCGGCTTCCTTAAGGCCTGCAATTGAATAGCTCAGGTAGGCAAAAAAACCTTGAGCAATAGCAATAAGAGGTATGCCGATAGCATTACTGAATGTTTGAGCCACCAGCTCGTTGCCAAACATCATGATCTTGCTTCGCTTAAACGGCAGATAGAAAACAATAGCCGCTTCCATCCGGTTTACATTCATCAGCATGAAGTACAAGAAAAAATACATCATGGTAATGGTAGTGAAAATGCCGAGGCTTTGATTAAGAATGATGGACAGCAGGCCGGCTGCCAGTGCCTGTATTTTTCCCACAGTTTGCTCTGTAAACAGGTTAAGGCCGTATTTTTCATGCAATAACTGATCAAATTGTTTTACAGCTTTGATAATGATATCAGGATTTTGAGCTACAGGCACAATTTTATTATACAACATTGTACCCATTAACGAAATGGGAAGCAGAATAATAAAGAACGAAATGAATATAACGGCAATAGCGGCCCAGGATTTCTTCCATCTTTTCTTTTTTACAAGATATTCAACAAAAGGCCTGCTTAATACGTATACAATGATAGCCGCCAGAAAGGCGGTAAAAAAATCGATCATACTGTATAACAGCAACGAAGCAAATAAAATAATAATACCCAAAAAGAAGTATCTGTTAACTTTATAATCCTGACGGTTTAACATATCGGTGCAATATTTGTTCAGTTATACAGTAGATGCCAAAATTTATTTAAATTAAATCAAAGCGTATGAATAAGCAACAAAAAATCCTCGTGTGCTTGCTTGGCGGAGCCGCAGCTGGTGCAGCCATTGCCTGGTTTTTGCAAACTGAAAAAGGAAAAGAACTTGCAGAATCACTCAAGACATCTTTCAAAGATTTTGCCGAAGATGCGAAGGAAAAGATTACTGCCAAGTGGAATGATTTAGACAAAGGTGTGGAAGGTTTGCTGAAAAAAGGCAAAAGTCTTGTGGAAGATGTGGAAGACAAGACACAAGATGCAATATCTTAAAAAGGCTATTATGGAACAAAAGGAAAACTTTTTCGCAGAATCAAGGGATAAAGTGGAGGAATATCTGCAAGACAGGCTCCTCCTCTTTAAACTTAAAACAGTTGAACAGGCTTCAAAACTGGCCGCCGCTATGTTTATAGGCATTATCATAGCCATTGTGAGCGTGTTTATTCTCTTTTTTCTGAGTATCATGGGCGGGTATTACTTTGCTGATCTTACAGGAAACCTTTTTTACGGCTTTGGAATAATTGCCGGCATCTATATTATTGTGTTGCTGGTAATCTTCCTGTCAAGTAAAAACTGGTTGCGTTCACTTATTAGCAATAAGGTCATCAAGATAATCTTCGATAAAACAGATGATAATGAGTAAGAGAAATTTATCTCATATAAACACACTTGCCGATTTGCGGAGAGAGATACAGGTAACGGATGCGAGGCTAAAACTGCATGAAGAAGAACTGAAAACCCGATTGAAACGGATACCCGGGGAAGGGCTTAAATCAGGCATCTCGCTTTTATTGCCCGTTTATCTCAACAACAAGGTGTTTGATAAATCCTGGCAGCTCGTAACCAACGCCATTGGTGCGTTGGGCGGAAAAGGCAAAGACAAGGCCGGACAAAGCAAAAAAAGAGGCATTTTCGGCATTGCCAGTCAATTAGGCCTGTTTACCCTTGCCAAAACTGCCTACAAACTCTGGAAAGGAAAATAACGCGCCAAGCATCTGAGTGTGGGGATTTTATTCCACTGAATGACAGTTTTGTGGCTGGCCGTCCTGATATATAATTGCTGCTCATTCTTTGCAGTGGATATTTATAAGCGTGACTTTTCATGAAGAAATTTATCAGGCGTTCTTTAAAAATTATTGGGTGGATACTGTTAAGCCTTATTTTTTTGCTGGTATTGGTATTAATTTTAATCCAGGTACCGGCAGTGCAGAGCTTTGCCCGGAAAAAAGCCGTCGTTTACCTCGAAAATAAAATTCGCACTAAAGTTCAGATCAGTAAGTTATCCATTAAGTTTCCCAAGCAAATTGTGCTGGAAGGAATTTATTTTGAGGATCAAACAAAAGACACTTTGCTGGCAGGTGACAAAATCCAGGTTGACATCTCCATGCTGAAGCTGCTTCGTAACACAGTAAAGCTAAATTACCTCGAGCTGGACGGAATTACAGCCAAAGTAAAAAGATTACAACCAGACACAACTTTCAATTTTGATTACATTATTAATGCTTTTTCTTCAGGATCAAAGGATACAACTACTTCGACTGACACAAGCTCGATGAAGTTTGAAATAGGTACGATCCGTCTCAATAAGATCAGGGCGATATACCATGATGATGTAGCGGGAATGGATGCCACTGTTAACCTGGCAAAATTCGAAACATCCATAGACACTTTCGATCCCTCACGATCAGACTACGATATTCCCAACATACAGCTTGCAGGAATAAGCTCCTCGGTAAGGCAATACAAGCCACTGATTGAACCAAAGCCAATGGACTCAATTGAAACGAAAAGTAACGAGCCCATAAAAGTAAAGTTGCAGCTAAAAAATATTCAACTGAACGATATTCATCTTGACTATGAAAATGATATTTCGCGGCTGTATACTGCGCTTGATCTCGGGAAGCTAAAAGTCCTGGCCGGCGCAACGGATTTAAGCAAACTGTTTATTCAGCTGAAGCAACTGCAACTAGACAATACTTCCGTAAAGGTAAACCTGGGCAGGGCAAAACAAGCCAGGGTTGTTAAGACAGAAGTAAAGAAGAACGTTAAAGCTCAGGTTGACAATCCGTGGAAGATTGTGCTTGATCAGGTTGATTTTAACAACAACCAGCTTTCTTACAATGACAGCAATGCTGCAGTTGTTAAAAAAGGAATGGACTACAGCCATCTTGGTATCACCGATTTCATTTTAAAGGCTTCGAACCTTGCGTTCACACCTGTGAAGTTTGAAGGGGATTTAAAACAACTTTCATTTAAAGATAAAAGTGGCTTTGTATTGAATAATGTGTCTACTCAATTTCTGTATGGGGAGAAAGACGCGCAGTTGAAAAATTTGCAGGTTGCTACACCTTCATCGAGGATCAGTACTTCGGTTACCGCAAAATATCCGTCGCAGGAAATGCTGGCAACAAAGCCCGGAGAAATTTTTACTGATGCATCTATCGACACTTTTAATCTTGCTGCAAAAGATATCCTACTTTTATCTCCATCCCTTGAAACCTATCTGAAAGGTCACGAACAGGCCGTTATTAAGCTAAAAGGAAAAGCGCATGGCTATGTAAAAGATATCGCGCTTAACAATATAGAATTAAGTGGCTACGGCAGCACAGCCGTGCAAATGAGTGGAAATATAAAAGGCCTCCCGGATGGAAAGAATGCTTACTATAATATTAATATCGCGAAGCTGTCTACCTCAAGAAAAGATTTGCTGGCATTGATCCCTAAAAATACACTACCCTCTAATATAAGAATACCGCAATCAATTTTGCTAAGCGGTAATTACAAAGGCACTACTTCTGCATTCTCCACCGTATTAAATGCAAGAACAACCAACGGCACTGCAAAGGTCTCCGGATCGCTTAATACGCGAACAGAAGCATACAACCTCAAAGCGTCTACTCAAAATTTGAATGTTGGCTACCTTATCAGCCAGGATTCTACCATCGGAAGAATTACGTTAACTGCATCTGCAAAAGGTCGCGGATTCGATTACAAAACGCTCACCACAAATGTGGATGCAACACTTGTAGAAGGCGAATTGAAAGGATATACATATAAGAATCTGCAGTTAAAAGCTTTTGCTGAACCGGACAGTGCTTTTGTGGAATCTTCGATTGATGATCCCAATATCCGGTATGCGTTGAGGGCGCGTGCAAATCTTGCATCTAAGTTTCCGACGAATCTTAGAGTCAGATTGGATCTTGATACACTGAATCTTCAAGCCCTTCATCTTTCTTCAGATTCACTTCAGTTTCATACCAAACTATTTGCGGATATGCCATCTGCGAATCCGGATAGTTTGATCGGATTAATCAGCATTGCAGAAACCATCATTTTACAGGATTCAAACAGGTTTGCGATAGACACAGTAAAAGTATTGGCGGCCCACGGCGGCGACACACAATCAATTGCACTTACTTCGTCTTTTGCTGAGGTTAACTGGAAAGGGAAGTACAAACTTACAGAGACGGCGACAGCATTGCAGCACACTATAAATAAGTACTACAGGTTAAAAGGTTTTAAGGATACGGCGTTTACAGAACAGGATTGGCAGATGCATGTGTTTATTAAGCCATCATCGCCGACAATCTTACAATTTGTTCCTGAATTACGGGCTTCTGATACAATCGGAGCAATGGTACAATATAAAAGTAAAGAAGACGACTTGCAGGTGAACATGCATGCGCCAAAAATAAAATATGGAGAACAAACAATAGATAAACTGACCTTGACGGCCCAAACATCAGAAAAGAATATTGCTTATGCACTTAAAATAGCGGACGCGGGAACAAAAGGCTTCCGGCTGAATCAAACTGCGATATATGGTAACATAGATACTGCTGCCATAACAACATCAGTGCTGTTAAAGGACAAGAAGGCGAAGGACAGGTATCATATCATGACCAAACTTCAGCAAATTGACAGTGCAATTAAAATAACTTTTGTTCCGGACAGTCTTATGCTGAATTACGAAGCATGGAATATGCCGGCTGATAACTACTTTCAATATGATTCATCAGGTATTATAATAAATGACTTCAACCTGAATAAAGGTAATCAGGCAATAAAGCTTAACAGTACTGCACACACGCCAAACGCACCTATAGATGTTGCTTTTGAAAATTTCAGAATCAAAACGCTTACTGAATTTGCAGATCAGGATTCGCTGTTCATGGATGGGGTTATTGATGGTAAAGCTGTTGTAAAAGATGTAACGAAGAACCCGGTATTTACTGCAGATATGTTGTTTAAAGACATCAGCTACAAAACCGACACCGTTGGTAATATTGCCCTTAAAGTGAACAACGAAACATCCAATGTATATAATGCCGATGTTAAGATTGATGGTCATGGAAATGACATAACACTAAACGGAAATTATTATACGGGTGAAGGAAAAATGGATCTGAAATTAAACCTGAACAATGTTAACCTGGCAACCATAAAGAACTTTTCCGCAGGAAGCCTGAGAGATGCGGGGGGCAGCCTGAAAGGTAATATTGACATTGCTGGAACTACCAAGGAGCCGGTTGTAAATGGCAATCTCCGTTTTGTTGATGCATTTGTTACTCCAACAATGCTGGGTGAAAGGTTCAAGTTGGCAAATGAAAACATTACCATACAGGAAAAAGCGATAACGTTTAACAAGTTTACATTAACCGATTCTGCCGGAAGCAAGGCTATACTTGACGGTACTATCAGCACAAAAGATTATGTAAACTACCAATTCGGATTGACACTGAAGGCAGATGAGTTTAGTGTGGTAAGCTCAACCCAGGCGGATAATAAATTGTTTTACGGCAAACTGAATATTGATGCGGATATAAAAGTGAACGGGGATTTAAGGACTCCTGCCATACAGGCCGGCCTGAAGGTAAACAAATCGACCAACTTCACATTTGTTTTGCCCAGTGAAGACCCAGAATTGGAAGAGAGAAAAGGTATTGTCCGGTTTGTGGATATGGATGCACCTAAAGATACCGTTACCACTGCACGGCAGTTCCAGCAGCCAAGATTTCAGGCGCTTGCAGATCTTGATCTTTCAGCGAATGTAGAAACTGATAGTGCAGCACAATTCATACTGGTTATTGATGAAAGAAACGGTGACGCTTTAAAGATCAGGGGTAAAGCAGACCTCTCCGGCGGGGTTGATGAAAGCGGCAGGCTTACATTAACAGGTAACTATGAGTTGGTGCAGGGAAGCTACCAGTTAACACTGAGCATTTTAAAAAGAAAATTTGATATACAGCGCGGAAGCGTAATAACCTGGACGGGAGATCCCACCTCGGCGAATGTGGACATTACTGCGGCTTATAGCATAAAAACTGCACCTATAGATCTTGTTGAACAACAACTGGCAGGTAAATCCGAATCAGAAACAAATAAGTACAAAGAAAAAATTCCTGTAACGGTATTGTTGAAAATGAAAGGAGAGTTACTAAAACCAGTTATCACTTTTGATATTACCATACCGCAGGAGCAACAATCTCAGTGGAGCGACGTAGAGGCAAAACTTGATCAGCTCAGGGCAAATGAAGCAGAGATGAACAAGCAGGTGTTTGCATTGCTGCTGTTGGGTCGCTTTATGCAGGAAGATCCGATGGCTTCAAATGCCGGTGGTACTGCTGAGGGCATGGCACGTGAAAGCGTTAGCCGTATACTGACCGATCAACTAAATCAACTGGCGGGTACTTTGATTAAGGGAGTAGATGTAAACTTCGGCATAAACTCAGGAGATACTTATTATACGGGCCAGCGCGAGACATCTACCGATTTCAGCGTTGGTGTTTCCAAATCCCTGCTGAATGACCGGTTGAAGGTTAGCGTTGGCAGTGATTTTATGCTCGAAAAGCCGGCTAACAGCGCCCAGGCAAATTCAAACATAGCTGGTGATGTGGCTGTTGACTATCAGCTCTCAAAAGATGGTCGCTATAAAGTGCGCGGCTACAGAAAGAACAAATATGACGCCGTAGTGGAAGGACAGGTAATAGAAACCGGGTTGACATTTATACTCACATTGGACTACGATAAATTCAGAGAATTGTTTACAAAGGCTAAGAAAAATGATTAACAGGAATGGGGTATAACAATAACATAAGATTCATAGAAGCATTCCGGACAATTGGTAGGTTAAGCTTGTTGTTCACTCTTGCTGCTTGTATTTACTCTTGCAGTGTAACTAAAAGTATTCCGCCGAACGACGCATTATACACCGGATCTGATGTTAAATTAAAAAGCATTAAGGATAGCTCCAACGTAAAAAATAAAGGTTTGCAAAGTGAACTGGAAGCCCTGGTGCGGCCTGCCCCTAACAAATCATTTCTAGGTGTTCGCTTTAAGCTGATGATTTTTAATATGGTGGATACACCAAAAGCGAATAAGGGCTTTAAGTACTGGTTGAAATACAAAGTAGGAGAACCTCCTGTTTTGGCCAGCAGCGTTAACCTGGAAAAGAACAGGCAAATAATGCAAAACAGATTGGAGAACAACGGCTACTTCCATTCAGAGGTAACCGCTGACAGTGTGATTAAGAACAAAAAAATGCATGCAACTTATGTGGCCATGCTTACCAAACAGTATAAGATAAAGAATACATACTTTCCCACGGACTCCGGATTTATGTATAATGTTATGCGAACTACATCGCGCAGAACTTTACTTAAGCCAGGCCGGGCTTACAGTCTTGATCTTGTTAAAGGCGAACGTGAGCGAATCGACAAGCGTCTTAAAGAAAAAGGCTTCTTCTTTTTTAATGCAACGGATATAATAGTAAATGTTGACTCGACCATTGGAGACAATATGGTGAACATGTATATCCGCATTAAGCGGAGTGCGCGCATTAAATCACTTTTCCCTTACAGGATCAACAATGTAATTGTATATGCGGACTACAGCATCAATCGCGATTCATCCGTTGTGCTTGATTCAACTAAGAAATTCCAGGGATATTATATTATTGATCCGGAAAAGAAATTCAATCCGAAAATATTTCCGCAGACGCTCATTTTTAAACCGGGTGATCTCTATAGCAGCAGAGCACATGGTATGGCGCTAAACAGATTGGTAAGTTTGGGGGTATACAAATTTGTCAAGGCGCAATTTGTGGAAGATGATACCGCACACAGACCGATGTTAAATGCCTATTATTATTTGACGCCAACGGCAAAGAAATCGATCCGGTTGGAAGCTTCAGGCTTAACCAAGTCTAATAATTCTAACGGTGCCGACTTTACGTTAAGCTGGAGACACAGAAACTTTTTGAAGGGCGCAGAACTGTTTACAATGAGTGCTTACGCCGGTTTCGAAAGGCAATATACCGGTGTACAACGTGTACACAATAACCGCGTGGGTTTGACGGCCAACCTGCTTATTCCGAGAATTATAGCTCCAATAAGATTCAAAACCAATTCAGATTTTGTACCGCAGACATCCATAACTGCCGGGTACGAATTGTATATGCGTTCCGCCCAGTACACGTTGAGTAGTGCCAATGGTAGTTTTGGATATATATGGAAAGAGAATATAAAAACTGAACATAATCTTAAGGTACTTTCAGTAAATTTTGTAAGACCAACCAATATTACCGATTCTTTCAGAAAGGAAATAGACACAAACATTACGCTGGCAAGAGCAGTGGAGCGTCAGTTTATTATCGGGCCCATCTATAACTATAACTTTAACACACAACTACAGCCAAACAGAAGGAAGAACAATTACTATTTTAATGGAAACCTGGATTTGTCATCTAATTTGCTTGGGCTTATAACCGGAGCAAGCGAAAAAGAAGGTAAGCAAAAAGAACTATTTGGCACACCTTTCTCTCAATACATAAGAGCTGAAGTTGACTTCAGGCATTACTTACGGCTAAGCAAGGACAACATGTTTGTCTCGCGCTTCTTTGCCGGTGTTGGTTATGCATACGGTAATACATTGTTGATGCCGTTTACCAAAGCATTCTTCTCAGGTGGTCCGAACAGCATCCGTGCATTCCGAGCCCGGACAATTGGCCCGGGTACTTACTATGGAGGCAACCCGGTTGATTCGGCTTTTCTTGCAGATCAGCCAGGTGATATCAGGCTTGAATTGAATGCCGAGTTGCGCTTTAAAATCGTATCCATTTTGCGAGGTGCAGTTTTTGCCGATGCTGGTAACGTTTGGTTGAATCGGGATGATCCCTACAGGCCGGGTGGAAAGTTCTCCAGCGATTTTATTCGACAAATGGCTGTCGGTACTGGTCTCGGTATAAGGGCCGATATTAAATTCTTTGTAATAAGATTAGATGTTGCATTCCCCATACGGAAACCCTATGAGCCGGGTGGCCCCAAATGGGTGTTTGATCAAATTGACTTCGGAAACCCCGACTGGCGCAAGCATAATATTGTTTGGAACATAGCTATCGGCTATCCTTTCTAGCTATGAGCTATGAGCTATTAGCTATCAGCTTTCAGCTGCTGTTCAATTTTGAAGCGGTTGAGGATTGGTAAGAATGTCTGATGTTTTGATTTCTGATTTTCGCATTCACAGCTATTGCTCCTCGTATCAACGAGAAAATCGAACAACAAAGGTGTTTAAAGAAGACCAAGGCCTTAGAAATTTAAGAGAGCCAAGCTAAACATAGCAAAGGGATGAGCTTGTTTACAATTCCGGCAACAGAAGGAGGATTGTAATGGATGTCTTTTAAAAACTGTAGGTAGACGTTGCTACACAAAGTGAAGGAGGACTGCATTTTGGAGAGGCGTGGGGCGGTCCCCACAGTATTGTGGGGATGTTTGCCTTGAATTTTCTTTGATTACTTTCTTTTTTTCAAGAAAAAGAAAGTAATAAGCTAAAAAAATGAAAAAGCCTAATTCGTGAAGCGTCTAACTCGCTAATTTGTTGTTGGTAGGCTTAAGCACGTTGCTACGCTCCATACCAACGGCAGTCAAATGGATATTTGATCAAATTGACTTCGGAAACCCCGACTGGCGCAAGCATAATATTGTCTGGAACATAGCATTGGCTATCCGTTCTGGCTGTCAGCGATCAGCTTTCAGCTGCTGTTCAATTTTGACGATGTTATGTTTGTTTGACGGTTGCAAATGTGAGGAACTTTTGAAGCGGTTATGATTTAGTTACGATGTTGCACTTGATGAAATCAGACATCAGAGATCAGAGATCAGAGATCAGACATCATCCATCGCATTTCTCCGTTTGCTATTCACCATTCACTCCTCACAATTCCCGTATCTTAATCACCACTTCATGAGGAGCTTTTTCATCCCCTCCGAAATAAGGATATAAATAGTAATGCCGGTACTTCCCTCCATTACAAAAACGATGAATTTCTGTACAGGAATCGTTCACCTGAAACTTATAGATGTTGGTATCACAAATTATTGAACAAGAAATAATACTACCGATTGATGCTGTTGTCATCTCCTTCGACAAGATCTGCCCGTTATAATGCACAAAAGCGAAAAGCCTTAGCGAATCATCACTCCATCGCCAGCCAATTCTGGCACTGTTGATAAGATGTGCACTGTCGCAATCGGAAAAGCCATAAAGCTTGTTGATATCATATTGATTCAGCGGATCGAGTGTTTTGTAGATGCAGGAACTATCAAATATGACTTCGAACTTCAGGCTGGAAGCGTCGGTTGTACGATAATAATTTTGAAGACTGAACTGTTCGTTAACCGGTATCACGTATGTTGTAAAAGTATCTACACTATGATCACCTACATAGCTGTATTCTTTTGTACATTTTGTAGAAAATACAAGAAGAATAAAAAAACATCCTGATACACAAAGCCGCTTCACGTTATGTTATTTACAGGGGAGAACTGACGCATGTGAAAAGAAAAATAAATTGTAGATGTCAGGCTTACTCACTTAGCGTACCGTTCCATACAAACTACAAAAAACATTGTGCCATAAAAACAAAGTTTACACTTCTATTTATGAACTCGAGGGCATTATTATTGTACAAGATTATATAAACATGTTACCATGGAAAATTCACAACATCAGCACAGGCTCAATTTCGCACAAAGAAATTGGCTTTTACTATGTGTTATAGTTGCAATAGTTAGTTCCGTTGTAACTTATTTTATTCAATCCGGAAAAAAATACTCCGGTAATATTACAAACGGGGGCTCCATTAACACCTCCGCTCCGGCAAACGATTCAGCAGGTATTCCTCCGGATTCATTAAGTCATTGAATTAAATGTATGAAAATGTGTAACAAATAATTCACGCAGTCGCGTGCATAATCTCTATTGCCTGAAAGTCTTGCGCCGCAAGGCTTTTCTCGTTTCACACAAATTGTTGAAATCGTTTTTACACAGCCTGTTAACAAGTTAATTATTGCTTCTTTTTTTTCTGTTCTAAAATTGCACTGTCGTTAGGGTTTTCGCAACTGCGGAATTAAAGGGGAACCGGGTGTAAATCCCGGACTGTGGCGCAACTGTAATTACCAACGGTATAAGTCAGAAAATCTGCCTTAATGATTGTTTTTTTGACGCGCTTACGCTCTATAAGCCAGGTCAGAGTTTCGGGAAAAGTTTTGTTCTGTAACTTATCACAGTTCAATATCCTCGTCTCCTCTATCGCCGGCTTATTGCATCATTCATTTAAAATCCGGCAAAATGCAACAAACAGAATTACTATTACAAGAGAACAAAGAACGCTTTGTGTTGCTCCCCATTAAGTATCCTGCAATATGGGAAATGTATAAAAAACATGAAGCTAGTTTCTGGACGGCAGAAGAGATAGACTTGTCGCAGGATTTAAAAGATTGGGATAGCATGAACGAAGGTGAACAGCATTTCATAAAACACATTCTTGCCTTTTTTGCAGCAAGTGATGGTATTGTAAATGAAAACCTGGCTGTGAACTTCATGAGTGAAGTACAGATCCCTGAAGCACGTTGTTTTTACGGTTTTCAGATCATGATGGAAAATATTCATTCTGAAACATATGCTTTATTGATCGATACTTATATCAAAGATGCAACTGAAAAAGCAAGATTGTTCAACGCTATAGAAACGGTGCCCTGCGTTAAACAAAAAGCAGAGTGGGCGTTGCGTTGGATCAGCAACGGCACATTTGCTGAAAGACTGGTTGCCTTTGCTGCAGTTGAAGGTATTTTTTTCAGTGGAAGTTTCTGCTCCATATTCTGGTTGAAAAAGCGCGGATTGATGCCGGGCTTAAGCTTCAGCAATGAATTGATCTCAAGAGATGAAGGATTGCATTGCGAGTTTGCATGTTTACTGTACAGCATGTTGCAAAACAGGCTAACACAGGAGCAGGTGTTTAACATAGTAGCGGACGCCGTTAGCATCGAAAAACAATTTATCACAGAAGCTTTGCCTGTTAAGCTAATAGGTATGAATGCCGATCTGATGAAACAATATATCGAGTTTGTTGCGGACAGATGGCTGGTTGCGTTGGGATACGATAAAATGTTCAATGCCACGAATCCGTTTGATTTTATGGAGATGATCTCCCTCCAGGGCAAAACAAACTTCTTTGAAAAACGCGTTGGCGATTATCAAAAAGCCGGCGTTACCTCAAACAAAGCAGAAGAAGTGTTTTCAACAGATGAAGACTTTTAGTAATGGAAAATTGAAAATGAGATTGCCAAGTACGATTTACGAAGTACGAAGTACTCAGGTGCAAAATGCTTCAGAATGGGAAGTGTTTTAATTGTTGGTTTTTCGTTATCCCGAATACTAAAGGTTTATAAACTGAAACAATTTTCTTCAATTTAGTTGTGAGAGTCAGGATGTTTTTGTTCTGTTCAGAAGATGATAACTAGGTACTTCGTACTTCGTAAATCGTACTTCGATCGGGCATTTTCAATTGTCCCCGCCTGAATGACTTCAGTCGGGCAGGAATTATCAATTTTCAATTAACATATATGTACGTAGTAAAAAGAGACGGAAGAAGAGAATCGGTAAAGTTTGATAAGATTACCGCAAGGGTGGAAAAACTGTGCTATAGCCTTAACAGCAAATTTGTCGACCCTGTTAAAGTTGCGATGAAAGTGATTGAAGGATTATATGATGGCGTAACTACTACAGAACTAGACAACCTTGCTGCTGAAACGGCTGCTTCAATGAGCACCATACACCCTGATTACAGTTTGCTTGCTTCTCGCGTAGCGGTAAGCAACCTGCACAAGAATACTGTAAAATCATTTTCTGCAACTGTTGAACAGTTGTACAACTATGTAGAACCCAAAACTGGTTTGCGTAGTTCGCTTATTGAAGATGAGGTTTACGAAGTAGTCTGCAAACACGCAGATCTGCTGGATTCAACAATCATCTACGATCGCGACTTTGCCTTCGATTACTTTGGCTTCAAAACATTAGAACGTTCTTATCTTTTAAAGCTTAACGGTAAAGTGGTAGAGCGTCCGCAGCACATGTACATGCGTGTGGCCGTTGGAATTCATTTGGACAATATTGAAGAAGTTATCAAGACTTATCACCTGTTATCTGAACGTTGGTTTACGCATGCAACACCAACATTGTTCAATGCGGGTACGCCAAAACCACAAATGTCATCATGCTTCCTGCTAACAATGAAGGATGATAGCATTGATGGTATTTACGATACATTGAAACAAACAGCAAAGATCTCCCAGTCAGCCGGTGGAATTGGACTAAGCATTCACAATATCAGAGCTACGGGATCTTACATCAGCGGAACCAATGGTACAAGTAACGGTATCATCCCTATGTTGCGGGTATTTAATGATACAGCACGTTATGTAGATCAGGGTGGTGGAAAACGTAAAGGAGCATTTGCTGTATATCTTGAGCCATGGCACGCAGATATCTTTGAATTCCTTGACCTGAGAAAGAATCATGGTAAAGAAGAAATGCGCGCAAGAGACCTGTTCTATGCACTGTGGATCTCTGATCTGTTTATGCAACGTGTAGAAGCGAATGAAGAGTGGAGCTTGTTCTGTCCGCATGAAGCACCGGGATTAACAGACAGCTGGGGTGAGAAATTTGATGAGCTGTATGTGCGCTATGAAAAAGAAGGTAAGGCGAGAAAAACTGTAAAAGCGCAGGATCTGTGGTTTGCCATTCTTGATGCACAGATAGAAACAGGAACTCCTTATATGTTGTATAAAGATGCTTGTAACAGAAAAAGCAATCAGCAGCATTTAGGAACTATCCGCAATTCAAACCTGTGTACTGAGATTGTTGAGTATTGCGCACCTGATGAAGTGGCGGTTTGTAATCTTGCTTCTATTGCATTGCCCCGTTTTGTGAACAACGGCGAATTTGATCATCAGAAATTATATGAAGTAACCTATCAGGCTGCCGTTAACCTGAACCGTATCATTGATAGAAATTATTATCCGGTTGATGAAGCACGCAACAGCAACCTGCGTCATCGTCCTATTGGGTTGGGTATCCAGGGATTGGCAGATACTTTCATCCAATTAAGACATCCTTTTGAAAGTGAAGCTGCACAACAATTGAATAAGGATATTGCTGAAACGATGTACTTCGCGGCTATGCAGGCTTCTTGTGATCTTGCAAAGAAAGAAGGAACTTACAGCACTTACGAGGGATCTCCACTATCAAAAGGCGTATTCCAGTTCGATTTCTGGGGTGTTGTGCCGGGTAACAGGTGGAACTGGGAAAAACTGCAGGGTGAGATCAAGCAATATGGTGTTAGAAACTCATTGTTGATTGCTCCGATGCCAACAGCATCTACTTCTCAGATCCTGGGTAACAACGAATGTTTTGAGCCATATACTTCTAACATTTATGTAAGAAGAGTATTGTCTGGCGAGTTTATCATCGTAAACAAATACCTGTTAAAAGATCTGATTGAAGCTGGTTTGTGGAACGATGAAATGAAGAACAGGATCATCGCTGCAAACGGATCAGTTCAGAACATTCCTGAAATACCACAGGATATGAAAGATCTGTACAAAACTGTTTGGGAGATCAAACAACGTACGCTGATTGATATGGCTGCTGACAGAGGTGCTTATACCTGCCAGTCACAATCATTGAACCTGTTTGTTCAGCAACCAACTAAGGCCAAGCTCACGAGCATGCACTTCTACGCCTGGAAGAAAGGGTTGAAAACAGGTATGTATTATCTGCGTACACAGGCTGCCGCACAGGCTGTTCAGTTCACTGTTGAAAAACAAAGTGCCGCACAGGTTCAACCTTTGATCAACAATCAGCAGGAAGAAGAAAATGACAACGATGTTCAGGGAGTAGCCTGCCCGATTGATGGCAGTTGCGAAGCCTGCAGCGCATAGTAAGTTGACAATGGATAGTTCCTGCCCGACTGACGTCATTCAGGCGGGGGAAAATGGAAAATGACGACTATAACAAGAGACGCAAATCATTCATTGGTTTGCGTTTTTTTGTTTTATGCTAAGACATCTAATTTTCTCCGCAGAAGGATACATATTCATTTCAAATATCAACAGAGTCGCTCTATCGCTCCCTTCATTGTCAACTTTCCATTTTCAATTATCCGCACATTCGCACATCTGCACATTCGCCCTCCTTCATTTTCAATTCTCAACTTTCAATTCTCAATTACCCTATCTTTGCGCTCTTGTTCTTTGTTATATTCAATGCAATAGGGTTTCCGTCAAAAGCGGAATTAAAAAGGAACCGTGTGTAATTCACGGGCAGACGTGCTACTGTAAGTAACCTTAAGGCGTGCCATTTATGTTCATTGTTCCATCGGAATGAGAAGAACGGCATTAGCTGTTACAAGCCAGGATACTTGCCCCTTGCGGATGATATGCTTTCACGATATAAGGCAGGTCAGATATTGATACTTTACTTCTCTCCATTGGCAGTATTATATCCATTCTTCTTTATTTCGTACGGCATCAGGCAAAGCGCATGTTAATTATTGTTTCACGCACAAACAAAAAAACATGTTCACCAACATTCTTGGTTATCCACGCATTGGAAACCGGCGACAGCTAAAAACTGCCTGCGAAAACTATTGGGCAGGCAAAGCATCTTTAAGAGATCTGCAATTAACAGCCAACGAAATAAGGCTCCACAACTGGAAGCTGCAACAGGAAGCAGGCGTTGATCTCATTCCCTCTAATGATTTTTCGCTTTACGATCAGGTGCTTGATATGTGCCTTGCCGTAAGCGCAATTCCTCATCGTTATCATTCATTGATTGAGGAATTAAAGCTTAATGAAACAGATCTGTATTTCGCCATGGCACGTGGTTATCAAAAGAACGGCTATGATATTACCGCAATGGAAATGACGAAATGGTTTGATACAAACTACCACTATATTGTTCCTGAATTTTATGCCGGACAAAAATTCAACTTATTGTCGGATAAGGCCATAAAGGAGTTCAAAGAAGCAAAGCAACATGGCATTCATACCAAACCTGTTATTGTCGGGCCTGTATCATTCCTATTGCTGGGAAAGGAAAAGGAAAAAGGCTTTCATCGGATTGAATTATTGAAGAACCTGCTTCCTGTTTATGTGCAGTTATTGAAACAGTTATTGGAAGAAGGAGCCACTTGTATACAGATAGATGAACCATGTCTTGCATTGAATTTGGAAGATGCAGAACGACTGGCGTTCAAGTGGACGTATGAAGAATTATACAAACAGTTGCCGAAGCTGAATGTTATACTCACAAGTTACTTTGAGTGCTATGGTGAAAATCTGCAGACTGTGCTGCAACTGCCCGTTCAGGCAATTCACCTGGATCTTGTAAGATGCTCAGGGCAATTGGATGATATTTTGCAAAGCAGTTTTGTGTCGTCATCAAAGAAGTTATCCTTGGGTGTTGTTGATGGAAGAAATATATGGAAGAATAATTTTGAAAAATCACTGGGTTTTATCAACTGCGCTGTTGAAACATTGGGAAAGGAACGGGTAATGATCGGAACATCTTGTTCATTGCTACATGTACCCTGCGATCTGGAAGAAGAAACATTGTTGACGCCTGAAATAAAAGACTGGCTGGCTTTTGCAGCTCAAAAAGTTCAGGAGGTTATTACACTTAAGAAAGCTGTGGATGGCGATGAAAGTGTAAAAGGATTGCTCGAAGCCAATAAACAATCAGTTATATCTAGATCAACTTCCACGCTTATACATAACCAGGAAGTGAAGAAACGAGTTGCTGCTGTTACAATAGACGACGCATCACGCAGAAGTACATTTGATAAAAGACAGTTGGTTCAGCATGCGAATCTTAAACTGCCTCTGTTTCCTACAACAACCATCGGTTCCTTTCCGCAAACAGTTGATGTGAGAAAATTGCGGGCGCAGGTAAAACAAAAAGCGATTACTAAAACAGCTTATCAACAAGCGTTGGAAGAGGAGACAGTCCGTTGTATTCGTTTGCAGGAGGAGCTTGGATTAGATGTGCTTGTGCACGGCGAGTTTGAGCGAAATGACATGGTGGAGTATTTCGGAGAACAATTGCAGGGGTATGCCTTCACAAAAGACGGATGGGTGCAGAGTTATGGATCGCGTTGTGTAAAGCCTCCGGTTATCTACGGTGATGTATACAGACCAGAACCGATGACTGTTAACTGGATCACCTTTGCGCAATCCCAAACCGGAAAGTACGTAAAGGGTATGCTAACGGGCCCTGTCACTATGTTACAGTGGTCATTTGTGCGTGATGATCAGCCAAGAGAAACGACTGCCATGCAGTTGGCGCTTGCTATACGCGATGAGGTTAGAGATCTTGAGTTTGAAGGAATTAAGATCATTCAAATAGATGAGCCTGCTATCCGTGAAGGGCTGCCCTTGCGAAAAGAGAATCATGCTGCATATCTAAACTGGGCGGTGAAGGCTTTCAAAGTTGCATCCTGTGGTGTGGCAGACGGAATCCAGATTCATACGCACATGTGTTATTCGAAGTTCAATGATATTATTGATAGTATTGCCGCGATGGATGCGGATGTCATTACAATTGAAACATCCCGTTCTCAAATGGAATTATTGGACGCATTTGCCAAATTCGATTATCCCAACGAGATCGGTCCGGGTGTGTACGATATCCATTCTCCGCGTGTACCAACCTCAGAAGAAATGGAGCTGTTGCTGGAGAAAGCGTTGAAGGTAATTGATGCTAAAAATCTTTGGGTAAATCCTGATTGCGGGCTCAAAACAAGAGGCTGGAAAGAAACTGAAGATGCCCTCCGGAATATGATGTTAGCAACAAAAAATCTGAGGAATAAAGTGAAAGAAGCAACCCTTGTTGATTAGTGTTTTTGTGTTTTAAAAGTGGGGCCGTCTCTTATTGCAGAGGCGGCCTTTTTAGTATAATATAAAGATCCTGGTTCTAATGTGTTTATTGTTACACGGAGGAAAAGCAGGAGAAGACACAGAGCTGCACAGTGTTAGTGTTGCGAATCTCTGCGCAGCTCTGTGTCTTCTTTGTGGATCTCCGTGGAATGTATTTCTTTTATAATGAGATCAATAGTGGCAGATAAAATACTGTATGCATTTACTTATCAACCATAGTAATGCAGCCATACCCAGTAATCCCCACCAGGCATTGTTTTTGTTCCACTGCCAATGCTTAAATAAAGTCGGAATTTCCCAATACTTAATTACAAGAAATAATGTGCATCCTGTAAGGTTTAACCATAAAGGGTTGGGGGATGTTATGTGCCTGCTTGCCAATAACAAACAGCAAAGCATTGTGAGAGTAACCACTTGCAGGTAAATATAGCAGCCCGGGCGTGAGTCATTCTTTTCTTTTAAAGAAGTAATCAGCAACCCGAGCATAAGTAGCGCTGATATAGTGGTCCTGTATATTGGGAAGTAGTCATCCGGAAAGAGCATTGCAATGCTCCACAGGAAAAACAAAAGAGCTGTGTAGTGCGCTATTCGTCTTTTATTTTCAGAAACAGCGCGGTTAAAGGCTAGTAAAACAAAACTTAAGCGGGGCTCGATCCATCTTACAAAAGGAAGTGAATATATTGCGAGAAGAGTCGTCATGACTAGTTCATAATAATACCAATTGTTGTAGGGCAACTTGTTTATCACATATAAAAGAAGCGCCGAAGTGATGATAACCGGAAAAAATAATGTTGTGAATATTCTTTCTTTTTGATTGTACCTGATAATGTTTCGGACTACTTTAAAATAATCTGCCAGTAAATATTCACTCGTAAACAAAGCAGTGAGTTGTCCCCATGCAATGAAGATGCCTATGTGAACAATTACCGTGCTGATGGCTATATCTGGAATGTGGGTACCGGCAATAACGCAGGTTATCCCGGCTAACAATAACTCATAGGTTAAAAGTATAGTTGAAAATAAAATGCGAAAAAGAGGTCTGAACTGCTTTATTAAAAACAAGATAATGGGGTTCCAATAAACATAGATAAGGCGGATTATGGCCAGTATAGCTACCATTATGGCCAGGTATGTGATCCAGTTAATTAATGTTTGAGTTTGCAGCCATTCTCTCACGGCCGCGTTTTCGGAGTGGACATAAATAATTTTTGCATGTTGGAATATTTCTTTCAGGATGGCATCCCTAAGATTGTTACTCATTGACGGATAAGAGGATTGATGCTGTGACCAAAAACGCTGAGCCTCGGCATCTGCGCCGGACTGCTGGAGGACCGCTAACTGATATAAAGATGTTTTTTGAGAGGTGTTAAGAGAGGAAAGTATCATCGTTGTGCTGTCTGGTGCTGGCTTTGTAAACGAAAAATTGCTGAGTATTACGAGCAGGCATATAATGAAGCATCTGCGTTGGGTGGGGTATAGGGACATAATTCTTTTTTTGGGTAAGCAAAAATAATTGCCCAGAAGTAAAAGAATAGCTAAATAAAATAAGCTTGCTGCGATGCAATCCAATCAATAAGACATCCGCTATTTGCTTATTTGCGTTAACGGTATGTAAGACCACATTTCGATACTTGGCGTAGGAATTACTATTTCTCGCTCAGCCATCGTTTTCAATTATCCATTTTCCCCGCCTGAATGACTTTTAGTCGGGCAGGAATTTTCAATTATTGTAATGCCCTTACTTTGCAACTATGATCACAACCTACATGAATTGGAGCGGGGGAAAAGATTCTTCTCTTTGTCTGTATAAAGCAATGCAATCCCGTCAATACGATTTCCGTTATTTGCTGACCAGCGTTAACAGTACACATGATCGCATTTCCATGCATGGCGTCAGAAGATCGTTGTTGGAAAAGCAGGCAGAATCAATAGGTATTCCTTTACAGACGATTGAATTGCCTGAAAATCCTTCAATGCAATCCTATGAAGAGACAATGATGAAGAAAGTATTGAATTTAAAGGAAGCCGGTTGCACGCATGCCATGTTTGGCGATATCTTCCTGGAAGACTTACGCGTTTATAGAGAACAACAACTGGCCAAAGCCGGTCTGTCCTGTATATTCCCGTTATGGAAACAGGATACTACAGTGCTGCTGAAAGAATTTATTGGACTCGGTTTTAAAGCTGTGATTGTTTGCATCAATGAGCAATATCTTAGTAAAGAATTTTGTGGAAGAATAATTGATGAAGGTTTTCTGAACGATCTCCCTTCCAATGTTGATCCTTGTGGCGAAAATGGCGAATTCCATTCATTTGTATATGATGGTCCGATCTTTAAAAAGCCCATTGATTTTGAAAAAGGAGAAATTGTCTATAGAACATATGATGCGCCGTCAACCGCCGGTGTGAATGAAGAAAAAACATCTTACGGCTTTTATTTTTGTGATCTGATTTAATCGCGCTGTAAATCACGGTAACGGACATATGCTTCCGCACCGTAAGCGTTTAAAATAGTACGGCATAAATCACTACCTAAGAGAGTACACCTAAAACCGTACATCTAAAATCGTACATCCCTCTCTTTTGCGTTTTCTTTCATTTTCGTTATTTTCAATATATGAACTTCAGGACGGATCAGCTTATTACAGTCACATTCACGCTTTTTGCGATTATTGATATTGTAGGCTCTATTCCAATTCTCATTAGTTTGAAAGAAAAGATGGGCGGAATAAAAGCGCTAAAAGCAACAGCTATTTCAGGCGGCCTGATGGTCCTCTTTTTATTTGCCGGCGAAAAATTTCTGAATATTCTTGGCCTGGACGTAAGGTCGTTTGCGGTTGGAGGTTCTATTGTGATTTTTCTTCTGGGTCTCGAAATGGTGCTAGGGCATGAGATCTTTAAAGGTGATGCTGACAGCCATAGCGGTACGGTTGTACCTATAGCTTTTCCGCTTATCGCAGGCAGCGGAACACTTACTACTATTATCTCCCTCAAAGCCAACTATGAGGAACTGTATATACTTCTCGGGATCTTAATTAACCTGATCATTGTCTACCTCGTCATCAAATCCTTAAAGTGGATTGAGCATGCTTTGGGTAAAAGCGGCTTAATGGCCATTCGTAAGTTTTTTGGTGTTATTCTGTTGGCAATTGCGGTTAAAATATTCAGCAGCAACTTCGCGGCCTTCGGCAAATAGGAACCACGGAGACAGGGCGACACTGAGAGACACAGCGAATCAGATTGCTGCTACTAAAATCAACTTTTAAATTGAGGCAGAAAAAAGCATGAATTAGTTGGCTCGTTAGATATTTGTTGCGAGTTTTCCTGTTATGGCAACGAGCAGAAGGGTATGTTACCTCTCGCGTTAATATCGTAGTGTTTCTCCGTGTCGTCGTGCCTCCGTGGTTCCCCTCGCCGCAGGCAAAAAAATTGGGGAAGTAAGACTACTTCCCCTCACCCTTATTTAACGTAATTGAGCTGCAATGCTCAAAAAATTGAAAATATGATTGTTTTACTCTTTTAAAGTTTAAAAGAAGCTGAAAATTTTTTTGCTATAAATACGGTGCTATTTTTTTCTTCAATTCATCGCGGTAGGCATCTCCAATAGGTATGGTATGTTTTCCAATTCCTATTTCATTTCTTGAAATGCAATCAATATGATGCAGTGCTATAATAAATGATCTGTGGACACGTATAAAATCGGCCTCGGGCAATTTTGATTCGAAATCCTTGAGGTTTTGAAGTGTTGTTATAGGCGTTGACTTGCCTGCAATGAAAACCTGGGTATAGTCCTTCATAGCAGAGATGTATTGAATTTCATCAAGCCAGGCCTTGATCAGTTTATATTCACTTTTGATAAGTATAAAATTCCTGCGGTAACCTGTTTGTTGCAACGGCATATCCTGTGTGTCTGAAAAATAATTTGTACTTATCATAAATATAATATCAATTTATGAATAATAGGTTGTTAATGAGGTAAAATTGAATTTATAGAACCCTTCAAACAAGTCCTTCCTGTCTCTTTTACAAGGATATCCGGATCTGATTCATTGGGGATATTCCGTGAAAAGGTTTTTTATTTTGCTTGCAGCAAAGCTATAGGGATGTTTATTATAGGCCTTAAAAAAAGCTGTGAATCGAGCAAAAGATGCGACGAATGAAGCTTTGTTTAAAGCGCGGTACTTTTTGCCTGTTCAATTCTGTTTGTAATTATATTTACTTAATGAAAACTGTATCAACCTTAGCCCTTGTGTTTCTAACCTGTCTTGCAGGACATGCACAAAAAGTAGAAAAATATTACAATTATAACTGGAAGGAGACGGATATTTCAGGTGCAAGTTTTTATTCCATGAGTAATAAAACTGATTCGGGGTGGCTTAGAAAAGACTATTACATTCATCGTAAGACGCTGCAAATGCAGGCGTTATACACCGATAGTTCCTGCAAAGTACACAATGGTATGGCTTATTATTTTTATCCTAACGGCAACCTTGAATCCGTTGGACGGGTTATCGATGGAAAAAAACAAGGCCAATATTTCAGCTACTATAGCGAGGGTATGATGAAGAACTCCATTACGTACCTGGATAATGAACCAGTGGGTACTTCTATCAAATGGGCAAAAAGCGGTTATATGACTGACTCGGCATTTTACAACAAGGATGGCAGCGGCATTGAAATGGAATGGTTTGATGATGGTAGGCCTTCTGCCGGAGGTAGATATGCGGCAGGATACAAAAAGCATGGCAAATGGAACTATTATCACCACAACGGGCAGCTGAGTTGCATAGAGCTTTACAATAATGGTAACTTATTGCAGGTTAAGTTATTTGATGAAACTGGTAACGCTGTTTCAGATACCGCAAACAGAATGATGAGGGCGGCAGCTTTTCCCAAAGGGATAGGTGCATGGACAAAATACCTGCAGAAACAATTGTACTTCCCTTCCGGATATAAAATTGTAAACAGTGACCTCGTGGCCGTTGTGGCTCATTTTACATTAAGTGAGGATGGCAGTGTTGAAGATGCAGAAATAAGTGTACCCTTTTATCCTGAGTTTGAAAAGATTGCCTTAGATGTTATTAAAAAGTCACCCAAATGGATACCGGCAATGTTACATAACCGCCCGGTTAAATACAGGATGAGACAAACAGTAAGTTTTTCTCAGAGCGCGGAGTAATTCTTAGAGCTGCCCAATTTTCATGATAATCAGCTATCAGCCCCTTAGAGTTGAACTGGCTGATAGCTTAAGGCTGAATGTTGATAGCTTCTAAGCATTGCCGGTTAGCGCTACAATATTTTGTTTATACATCTCACTCACTGGCAGTTCAAGCGTTTGCAGATAAACGCTCGATTTGCGAACCGTTGTAATGTGTTTAATGGCGACGATATAGGATTTATGTATTCGGATAAATTGTTGCAGCGGTAGCTTTTCCTCAATATTCTTCAGGCTCATTCTTGTTATAATGGGCTTGTTGGTAGACACAAGATGAATGCGGATATAATCTTTCAATCCCTCAATGTATCTTATGTCAGAAAGGCTCACTTTAACCTGGCTATATTCAACCGGCACAAAAATGTAATCAAAAACTGTGGACGGTGCATTCTGTAAATAACTTTGTCTTAGATTATGAAGTTCTTTTGCCTTGTTGCAGGCTTTTATAAATCGCTCCAGCGAAACCGGTTTTAGCAGATAGTCCACAACATCCAGTTTAAAGCCTTCCAGCGCATACTTTTCGTAAGCTGTTATAAAAATGATCATTGGCCTGTTGGTCATGGTTTCAGCAAATTGCAAACCGCTCAGTCCCGGCATTTGTATGTCAAGAAAAATCAGATCGGGTTTTTGCTGCTCCATAAAAGTCATGGCTTCCATGGCGTTTCTGCATTTTGCAAGCAGCTGCAGATAAGGTACTTTGCTGATGTTATCCGCGAGCAGATCCAATGAAAATTTTTCGTCGTCTATAGCTATACAAGTGAGCATCAGGTAAGTTTTAAAGTAAGATGAATTTCAAACAGGCCATTCTCATCTTTTATATCCATTTTATAATCATTGCTATATAAGAGGTTCAGCCTCCTGATCACATTCGCCAGTCCGATCCCCGATATCTTATCCTTCGTTTCTTTCAGCCGCTCGTTGTAATTGTTGGTGACTACAAACTTAAGTTCCTGTTCCCTTACATGCAGCATTATATTGATTGTTGCATCATCTATCATGCCTGTGCCATGCTTAAAAGCGTTTTCTACAAAGGGGATCAGCAGCATCGGTTCTATGTAATGATTTATGCTATCTACATCGATCGTTACATTAACTTTCACGGTGTCTTCAAACCGTTGCTTTTGCAGGTCAATGTAGCTTTCCACATATTCTATTTCACTCTGTAAAGGTACTTTGTCTTCGTCTGCATCGTACAGCATGTACCTCATCAGAGATGACAGTTTAATTAGCGAAGGTTCCAGGTTATCACTCTTCATGCGGGCCATATAAACCATGCTGTTCAGTACGTTAAACATAAAATGCGGGCTAACCTGGCTGCGCAGCAACGACAATTCTGTTTTTAGATTCTCGTTTTCTTTTTCTTTCGCAAGTTTGTCCTGTGCAATTTTATCTATGATCGTCTTATACGCAATGCTGCAGGCCAGTATGGTAAGAAATCTGAAAAAACCGGCTCCAAGCGGTGGCCCCGGCCGGAATTGAGGAGGGTGGAGTGCCGGATTGAAAATAGCAATATGCGCGATCACGATAAGAAAGATAAAGAGAAGAATGGCTGTTACGTAAGAGACATACTTCTTTTTATAGGCAAGCTTCGGAAGTAATACATAGGCGTTCAGGTAAAAAAAGCTTACTAATATTACGTCAAGCACCATGTTAAAATGCGTGAATATGCTGTGTATGTAATTTCGTGGCAATGGTGGGGGAAGCGGTTCTTTCATGAAGTGGTTGCGCATTGCGTCTCCATGCATAAACTCCGCATTTGACGGGCGAAAGAAATAGGGTGAATATAAATACACAACCCAAATAGCAATATGCACCAAAACTATAAACCACTTGCTGTTGAACAACTTCATCACGGCAAGTTAGCAACTTAAGGCAGTAAACGCCATTTAAATCAAAATGTGTAGATGAATCGGCAAAAAACTGCTGCGAAGGAGAGGGAGGGGAGAAAGCTTAAAGCTCAAAGCCTAAAGCCTAAAGCTTAAAGCCTAAAACTGATTATAGCGGAGGATGTCTTCCGTGAATTGGTGTTTGCGGCCATTAATCTTTTTGCTCAGCGTAAATCTATATAAAATTCATCGTCCCGTTTTAAGCTTTGCGCTTTAGGCTTTAAGCCAAAAAAGGCTGCCGAAACTGGCAACCTCTTTCAATTATTTTAAACGGTATAAAACTCATCTACTGGTTTTAAGCTTTGCGCTTTAGGCTTTAAGCTCAAAAAATACTCATCGACCGGATTTAAGCTTTGTGCTTAAGGCTTTAAGCCAAAAAAGGCTGCCGAAACTGGCAACCTCTTTCAATTATTTTAAACGGTATAAAACTCATCGATCGGTTTTAGGCTTTGGGCTTTAGGCGTTAAGCTCAAAAAACACTCATCGACCGGTTTTAAGCTTTGCGCTTTAGACTTTGGGCTTTAAGCTTAATCGTATTTCTTCTGTTTGGTAAACCAGAAATCGCGGTAGAATAAGGTAATATTAAATTGCTGATAGTTTTCTTTAATCAGGCCTTTATTTGTTGTTCCACGTTGTCCAAATTCAACATTGGCCTGAACTGCAAAAGGAATTTTCAGAGAACTGATACCGCCTCCTAAAGTAAATCCTGTCTGATCGATCTGCTGTCCGCTCAATTTTACGTAAGTGTTGGTGTGAAACGCTCCAGCCTGCAAATACCATTTTTCCAGGTATACACTACGGTAGTTGAGATTTTTTACATATTCAATACCGCCGGAAATCCTGTTTGCATCTGTAAGTATGTAACCGAGGCCTCCAAGATTATTTACATCATTCCAGTTTTGTTTCTGGTAGTCTGCTGCTACAGTGAAAGTTTTATTATAAGTGATTGCTCCACCCACTGTATATATAACCGGAAGATTGAAATAGCTGTTTTTAAAATCATCATTTTGGTTAATTATGACATTAGCTTCTGAAACTGTAAGCGCCTGGCTTACTGCTAATTGAGTCTTGTTGGCTGCAGATGCGCCCACAGCAATGCCCCATTTTTTGGCAATGTTAGCCGAGTATTGAATACCGCCTTTAAAATATATATGGTCTAAATGTATCTGGTTGTTGGTTACTATATTGGAATAGGTAATTGTTTCCTTCTGTTCCAGCGAACCAAATAAGTAAGATGTCTCTAAACCAATTCTCAGATTTTTCCTTTTGCCAAAGCCGAACGAATTGCTCAGGTAAACTTTGTTTACGCCGCCTGTTCCTTCATAATGGGCAGAAGTGTAATCGTTAGAACCCTGTATTTCTTTGGGCGCTGTAAATGAATAGTTCGCAGAGCTAAATGGCGCCAATCCAAATCCAATGCCCCACCAACTCTTCATTTTAAAGGCCAGTGCAAGTCTTTTTACCTGAAAATCGTTGGAGTGCGTGTCAAGCTGGCCGATTGGCTGACCTGAGTAACTAACATTTCTGTATCTGCCGGATAATTCAAGATCAAAGAAAAAATCATCCAGCTTAACCAGGCTGGCCGGGTTAGCCGCGTACTGGTATTTGTTGGAAGATAGGGCTACTCCCGTGTTGGCAATGCCAGAGGAACGGTCGAAATAACTTTGCTCAATATCACCAATACCTGCAATAGAATAAGGCGAAGCATTGTTCTGCGCCTGTAAACTTCCGCAAGCGACCATTAAAAATGAAAAAGCAAATAGACTATACTTTAATTGCATGTATCGGTTTATTGAATAGCTATATAATAGATAATGAGTTGAACACGGTCAAAATCGTTTGGCTGATGCTGGTTACCAACAACGGTACGCCAGAAAGATGAATACTCCCTTTTTGCAAAAGTGCTGAGAATTAAACCATTTCTCTCGTTGATAGGACCAACCAGGCGCATCTGGGCCTGCAGATAGGTAGTGATGTCATAAGTGTATGAGGTAGATTGCCCATATTGGTAATCATACACAAAATTTCCCGCCTGTGTAGCTCCATTTATCTGGATATCAGTACCCTGTTGGTTATTCAGGTCCGTTTGAGAAAGCCTTAATGAATCCGAAAGCCTGTAAATGCTCCGGTCATAAGTCCCCTTAACCGGCTTGACGACTAACTGCGCCGCAGACAGCTTGACAAAGCCTGGGAAATCCAGCAGCTGCGAAATACTGGGAAAGGTAAACTTGACCCTCGTTCCCGTTATTGGCTGCAAATATCCGGCGTTTGCAGAAAGGTTGGAAGATACTTCTTTGTTTGAAGATCCGATTGCCTGCAATGGCTTACCGGTTCTGTCTATGCTAATACTGTTAAACTGATGGCCACTGTTGTTCATTGTAAACTTCGTGACCTTTGCAACAGGATAGAGCCCCCTGTCCGTATAGTGCAGATTTAAAGAGACGCTGTCTTTAAATCCAAATGCCAGGCCATCATTCCCTGCACCTCTGATATTAATACCCTTGAAGTAACGTAAAAAGCTGTCAACAGTCCTGATATCCTGTGATTTTGTTTTCAGCTTGGCCATCAGTTCCTGGCCGAGCGCATCAGATAAACGGATAGACAAAGTATCTGTTCTGTATGGTTTTAGATAAACAGACTGAGATCCGATAGGAGCAGCCTGAGTTTTCACTGAGCTGGTATTGAACAACCTGTTGGTGTTCATATCAAGCACAATGCTGTCCTGAAGGCGATAAACTTCCATCTGAACAGGTTTCGTTGTATCACCATAATAGACCTTATTCAGTTTCAAAACAACCTCAAGCGAATCATAAGTGGCATTTTTGTATGTGTCATCGTCTACAAATCCGGGAGGGACAACCTGCAAATAAGTGCCCGCTTTAACCAGCCCGAATGAAGGGTCATTATAAATACCCGCTACTGCAGAGCCAGTGCCGTTTGTGGGAAAAGAATCAGTATAAATACTTGAAACGTTTACTGTGAAAGTATCTGTTTTTATTACCTGTGTGTAACCGTTAACAAGCTGTTGTCCAAATTGAATATCAACCTTTTTACATGCCGTTGTCAAAGCAATTAGTCCTGTTAGAGCCACAAAAATCTTCACAAAAGTTACACGTATATTCATGTATATTATATATGGTATGGGTAAACGTGCGCAATATTATTCGCCCATCCTGTTAGTGAATTGTTAGTATAGATAAAAGTATTCGGTTTGGCCTTCATCGCCAGCTTTTTATCGATGAAGCATTTTTTATGCATGATCAATCGCTGATAGCCTGTTTGGGGCAAAAAAAGTGAAATTATTTCTACTCCCAGTTAACATTTCTTCATTTTTGTTAAGCATTTCTGAAGTTTTAAGGACTCTTTAATATGTGTTTATCGACAAATATAATCTATTTGCAGATAATTAATTGGCTTATAACCATTTTAACGAAATCGCACCGATTCGTGCGAATAATTTGGGCGCCGAAAATAAAAATTTACTCATGCAAAAAGCTAGTCTTTATTTGTTAGTTCTTGGGGCTGTTTGTATTTCTGTTTCATGTAATAAAAGTTCCAGTACCACAAGCTCGGAAGATACGGGCAACTGGATAAAACGTTCGGAATTTGAAGGTTCACAAAGAACAAATGCAGCATCATTTGTGATTGGTGACGTCGCTTATATCGGTGGTGGTTATGATGGTACAGCGAGGTTAAATGATTTTTGGAAATTTGATCCGACCGGAAACGGTTCATGGAGACAGGTTGCAGACTTCACAGGTACAGCAAGAAGCAATGCTGTGGGTTTTGCAGTTGGTAATGTTGGATATGTGGCAACGGGTAACGACGGTAACGTTAAACTGAAAGACAACTGGGCTTACGATGCAACAGCAAATACATGGACTAAGAAAAATGACTTTTCTGGTGCAGCAAGATACGATGCAGTAGCTTTTGCAATTAACGGAAAAGGTTATATTACTACAGGATACGGCGACAACACCAGTGGTGGTAGCAGTAACCTGAAAGACATTTGGGAATACAATCCCTCAGCAGATAGCTGGACGCAAAAAACGAGCTTAGGCGGTGATAAAAGAACCGGAGCTTCAGTTTTTGTTTACAAAAACGTTGCTTACGTTTTTGCTGGTATGAACAATGGATACGGTGTAAACGACATGTGGGCTTATGATCCTTCAAAGGATTCATGGACTGCTAAAAGAAAATTGTCAAACGTAACAGACAGCACATTCGATGATGACTATTCTGACATCACAAGAGCTTATGCAGCTACTTTTGTAATAGGTGACTTCGGATATATCAGCACTGGTCAGTTAGTCGCTCCATCATCTTCTACTGGTGGTTCAAGCGGAACTTCAACTAAAACATGGCAGTACGATTTTGCGAACGATACCTGGGCAAGAAGAACTGCTTACGAAGGCAAAGCGCGCACAGGTGCCGTAGGCTTTACCGTTGCTGGCAGAGGTTTTATTGCTACAGGTGGTGCGGGTAGCAGCTCTTTCTATGATGATATCTGGGAACTTGATCCCAACAACACGTATAATGCGAATGACTAGATCTTTGTGGTGCATAGCGCTGTTTGCAGGACTTGTGTTTACAACTTCATGCAATAGCAACAATAAAAAACAAGAGCCGTCCGGAGATGACAAGTTGCCTGTTAAGGTAATTGCGGTTCCTTCGGGAAAAGGATGGGGATACCAGGTGTTTGTGGAGGATAAGTTATTTATCGACCAGACAAATATACCTGCTGTATCCGGCTTACAAACCTTCAAAACCCAGGAGGATGCGCTGAAGATTGGTAACCTGGTGGTAAGTAAGATGAAACATGGAAAGCGCACGGTAACCATTCAGGATCTTAAAGATGCTCATGTAGCATTTGATAGCTTATAAATTTTAAGAACTTAAATAAAGAAGACCGGTGATCTCCATCACCGGTTTTTTTGTGCCTCTACACGCCAGCTCAAACACCCTCTTACACCCGATCCATTTTTTTATCATCATGCATTCGCACATTCGCATATTCGCACATTTACACATTTACACATTTGCACATCTGCACATTCGCCCCATTCACTGCCCGTTCGCACCTCCGTACTATGTTTAAACGCTATATTTTCAATCCTCCATTTGAATTCTGACCTACACTGATAAAAATTCTGCGGGCTTTTGCAGCGCCTTTTGTGGATTTGATGCATATGATAGCAGCGGTGCGCGTTTCGCCAATAAGGATTTGATCTTTCTTCAGCCCTTACAGAAATTCTAAGTTTTCTTTAAAGGATAAAATGCTGGACTATTGGGATAATTTCTGTCTCCTAATAGGCGAAAAAAAGATAATCTGTTGATTTGCAATGTTCAGATTGATTAAAAAAACAGCTCTTTTTAAAGATTGCGTAGATAGTAATTTTCTTTGCCCTGACCGAACTTTGCATTCTCGTTTGTAAGTAGTTCTAAAAAATACTGCTAAAAGCGAAAAATAAAACGTCATGTTACCGTACCTGAAAAAAAACAATGCTGCCGAAGGCAATTGCGGCTTACTAACCGTATTCATGCAGTTTTACTTCCGCGGCATCACTAATGACTTAACCGCTGCTCAAATTAGAAATGTATCGTTAGACAATGTTGATTTAAAATACAATCATGAAAAAACACTAGTTCATATCAGAGTATAATCTTCAACGGCTTAACCAGGGCCCGTAAGCTCTTCATCTGAGCTAATATTTAATACGAAATGATACCGGCCAAAGTACACATGTGAGCATAAACTCACAAGGCACTTTATTGCCCAATAAAATATAATACAATGAATGTATTGTCATTTACATACCGGATACTAACACTATTAATCTTCACAGGCTGCTTTAATGGTATAAATGCACAGCTATATATAGAAAACGCAGACCTGACCACATTGTCAGACGCTGTTGTTTTTGTAAACGGCGATGTACAATACGCAGGTAGTAAGGAACAATCTGTTCTTCATGATGGTTTGCTGGAATTAAAGGGCAATTGGTATAATACAGCAGTAAAAGACAAAAAAGTATTTGCAGATGCATCTGCCGGGAATGTGCTTTTTAGCGGTGCATTGCAAACATTTAATGGCTTTAACACAAGATTTCCCAATCTAACGTTAACAGGCACAGATAAAAAACAGCAGTTTGCGCCGGTAGAGGTCCGTCACGTACTGGATCTCACAGACAGAGAGCTTGATGTTAATAGCAATACGGCCACATTATTATCAGATGACCTGGCCGCGGTAAAATATGTAAGCGGTTATGTAAATACAACTGCAGGCAATCACGGATGGCTTGTTCGTAACATGCATCATGGTAGTTCATATGTTTTTCCTCTCGGTGACAGAAATGGTTCACTGTTCCGTTTCCGCCCGATGGTTATCTCGGCCGCCAAAGACGGTAATATATTCGGGCAATTCCAGGATTACAATCCTTCGAAAGATGGTTTCCCGGCATCACAAAAAATGCCCGATATACAGGTAGTAAATGAGAACTGGTATCACGCAGTAACTACAGATGCGGCTGACGGTAATTCAGTTAACGTTCTGGTTACTGAAAGCTCCATTGCAGATGGCGGCGTATACTCAAAAATGGTTACATGGAATAACAGCAAGCGCATGTGGGAAAACTTGCCATCTACAGGTGCAATACCCAGCCTTGACTATAATACCAACGATTACATTTTTAAAACAAGCGCTGCGATTGCAATTAACAACCAATTACCCGTTGATATTAACCTGGCAATGGAGCATCATGATGAATTCTACATTCCCAATGTAATTACGCCTAATGGCGATGGTAAGAATGATACATGGAAAATAAAAGGCCTGGACCTGACTGCTCAAAACGAAGTGGTGATCTTCAACAGGTGGAACAATATAGTGTATGAAACCAAAAATTACACGAACACCTGGGATGGTAAGGGATTGAATGCCGGCACCTACTTCTACATACTCAAGATAAAAAAAGACGGTAACGAGAAAGTTTACAAAGGGTTTATCATGCTCATGAGATAATAGTCTACCTGCCAATAATCAAACAGAAGGAAGGCCATGCCGGCCAGTCAAAATAATTAAAAACGAATGTATGAAGCGAAGTTTACTTATTGTGTGTATGATGCTGTGTACAGGAGTTGTAAAACTATATGCTCAACAGGATGCACAATTCAGCCAGTACATGTTTAACGGCCTGTATATAAATCCTGCGTATGCCGGATATAGAGAGCAATGGAACATTAACATGTTTTACCGCAACCAGTGGACAGGTTTTCCCGGCGCACCGAAAACCTTTTCACTCGCCGCCGATGGGATAGCAAATGACAATCGTGTTGGCCTGGGAGTGCAGATCATGAACGACAAAATTGGTGCACAGGAGAACACATCATTCTATGGCAATTACGCTTATCGTATTCCATTGAATGATGAAGGTAGCCAAACGCTTGCCCTGGGTATCGGTGCCGGATTTCTTCAGCAGCGCTTAAACATAAACGCACTGCATGATGAGAATGAAACGCTCCCAACTGAGGATCTTGCTTTGATTAACGCAAAGAAAACAGCAATAATGCCGGATGCGCGCTTTGGTGTTTTTTATAACAGCGATCGTTTTTATACAGGACTCTCTGTTGATAATCTTATCACTGATGTTTTTAGAAAGAACCAGGTCCTTAGAAATTATATTCCCATGAAGCCGCATATGTATTTCACAATGGGCGGCCTGGTGCCTCTTTCCGAAGAGATCTTATTTAAGCCATCACTCTTAATTAAAGAAGATTTTGCAGGTCCCACAAGCCTTGACCTGAATGCCTTTTTTCTTTTGGATCAAAAGGTTTGGCTGGGTGCATCTTACCGGACTGCCGTATTAAACAGAAGTAACATTGATAAAAGCCTTACCAAATCAGGAGCTGTTGCAGGAATGATTGAAGTGTTTGTAAATGACAAGTTACGGATAGGTTATGCCTACGACCAAACCATTAATGGAACAGCCGCGAATAATTATTCCACGCACGAAATATCCCTGAATTACTTCTTTAACAACCCAAGGGCAAGAATGTTATCGCCCCGGTATTTCTAGAAACACAGTATTTGTAATAATGAAAAAGTCATTGCATTTAAACAGAATTTCAATGCCTGATAATAGAATAACTATTTCTTTTTTTATAGCCCTGCTTTTGCTCACATGTAATGTTGTAATGGCACAGTATGTATTGAAACAAGCCCGCGGGCAGGCTGCTGTATACAACTATACAGCAGCAAAGCCATTGTTCATTAAGGCATACAATAAGAAACAATCGCTGGAAGCTGCGCGTGGTCTTGCGGAGATCTTCCGTAACAATAATGAATATGAATTTGCGGAATCATGGTGTGCAAAAGTTGTGACAATGCCCGGGCACTCGCCTGAAGACGAGTTAAGTTTTGCTGAAGTGCTAATGAATAATAGCAAGTATGCAGAAGCAAAACAGCAACTACAAAGTTATCTTTCTAAAAAAGGATCTGACAGGCTTGCTGAAAACTTGCTTGCAGGTTGCGATGAAGCAGAAAAGTGGTTAAGAAACCCGGTTAAAGGCAACCTCGAGAATATGCAGGTCTTCAATTCACAATATTCAGATTGGGGATTGGTTCGTATAAACGATCAGTTTGTATTTTCTTCAGATCGTCCGTATGACTCTGTCAGACGTCAGCCGTTTTTTCAAAATAGCAATATCAAACGTGATCATTACGGATGGACAGGCAACAGTTATCTGCACTTATATCAAAGCAATGGTAAAGACAGCAATAGCACCAAATTACTGAACCGGGATATTAATGGCGACTATCATAGTGCCAGTGCTTCATATACCAGCAATGGCCGGGAAATGTACTATGCTAAGACAATGCTGGTTAAAAAAAGTGCGAGCTTTTTAGGAAAAGAGCAACCCTATACGCTTAACGTTACCATACACAAATGCGACTGGGATACAACAAGGCAAAACTGGAACAAGCCGGTTGATTTTCCTTACAACGGTGTATTTGATTATTCTGTGGGCGATCCCTGGATCAATGCAGACGGAACCTTCATGTTATTCGTTGCAAATTATGGCGAAGGGAATATTGGTGGGACTGATATCTATTCTATGCAGAAAGATTTAGACGGCAAATGGATGTCGCCCGTAAACATGGGCAGGGACATTAATACCGAAGGAAATGAGCGCACGCCTTTTCTTGATAGTGATGGCACTTTGTACTTCGCCAGCAATGGGCGCGTTGGAATGGGGGGGCTAGATATTTACAAAGCTGTGCGAAATAATGCCAATGGCTGGACAGTTACCAATATGGGTAGTCCTGTAAATAGTGCGCAGGATGATTTTGCGCCTTTCTTTACCCGTCCGCTCGAATTGTATTTTTCCAGCAATCGCCTGCTAGGGAAGGGAAGCGATGATATCTATAGATTCAATTTTTCGAAAATACTTGTGTTTGCACTGGAAGGAACAGTGGTTGATAAGGCAACACGCGAACCACTAAAGAACACGGTAATAACACTCTTCAACAAGGTCACAGGAACTCCTGAAAAAACGCTTACTGATGAAAGAGGTCACTATAGCTTTAAACTCGATAGTCTGACCGATTATGATTTGTCCGCAATAAAAACAGATTATGCATCAGTTACCGGTATAAACCTTACAACAAAAGGTCTGACAGAATCGAAAACTTTAAGAAGAGACATTGAGCTGGAAAAGGTAGAGCTGAATAAGCCTGTAAAACTGGATAATATCTATTTCGACCTTGATAAATGGAACATCCGTCCGGATGCAGAACCAGACCTAAATCACCTCGTGAAATTATTGAATGACAATCCTACATGGAGTGTTGAGATGTCTTCTCATACTGACTCCAGGGCGAATGATGCCTATAACATGAAACTTTCTCAAAAGCGGGCAGAGTCAACAGTTAAATACCTGATTGAGCATGGAATTACGGCAGACAGATTAACGGCCAAAGGTTACGGAGAGACACGATTGGTGAACAGGTGTAGCAACGGCGTTAAATGCTCCGAAGAAGAGCATCAGCAAAATCGCAGAACCGAATTTACCATCATCGATAAATAATTAATTCAACTGGCCCTTCGCTATGGAGGAATTGAAAATAAAGAAATTAAAAAACATAAGTATGCCACGCTGTTTTTACAAAATCCTAAGCTTGTTATTACTGGTGCTCTTAGCAATGTCAGCCCGCGCCCAGGAAGGTTCTGTAGGTGTTGGTACAAAAACACCGGATCCTTCAGCTATTTTGGATGTAACCGCTACGGGTAAAGGTGTATTGTTACCTCGTATAAGTTTGAGAAATATCAACGATGCAGAAACCATTCTGAATCCCAAACAAAGTTTGCTTGTGTTCAACACAAATCCGGATATCGTTGGCGGAGATGGAGTTGGTTTCTATTACTGGAGCGGACCCAACGGAAGCCCGGCTAGTACCTGGGTGCTTTTAGGAAAAACGTCTTCTGCAGGGGCCTCCGGTGCGATGATATACACCGGTAGCAATTCTCCTGCAAGTACATTAGGTGTAGCCGGCGATTTGTACATCGATAATGTGAGCGGGGACTATTACCAAAAGTCCACGGCTGGCGTTTGGGAAAAGCAAGGGAATTTGAAGGGGCCAAAGGGTGAAGTTGGTGTAGCGGGTGGCAATGGGGCTCCCGGTAACAAAGGTGATGCAGGCTATCCGGGGGAAGGCATTAATATCTACACAGATTATTCAACAGGTGATGTATATGTTCAGAACAGCGATGGTACATGGACGAAGATCAATGGCAAAAATGGCCGGGACGGAAAGGACGGCGTTGCTGGAATTCAGGGTGGGCAGGGTGTTCCGGGCGTACCGGGTACAACAACTATTAATTCAACGAGAAGTATATTTATCGATACAACTACAAACTTTGTTTACATAAGAGATCCGAATGACTCCACTCAATGGGTGCCTACTAACATGATCGTGAAAAAATCACTTACAGGAGATAAGTATTTTGTCATCAATGGCGGGGACAGTTCAGTATTAAGAGATGTTAAGCTGATGCTGAATGTAGTTGGTCTAGCCGGAGATACTTCTTTTATACAGCATCTCACAACAAATAATTTATTCAAAGATTCGGTTGTTACAATTGTAGTTAACAATCCCATTGTGAAGGACAGCGTGACGAATTGGGTGAACAGCAATATAGTTCAGGTGATCAGGGATAGCACAACCAATTGGTATGATAAGAATACCATATTGCAGGACAGTGTGTTTATGACAGTGAAGGCGAAAGGTGATTCTTTGTCAAGTGATAAGTTTATAGATGTGTTGGCGAGAGACGGTGTGACCAAAGTAGGTGACAGCACTTTATTGAAATATGCCAGGCTGAAACTAAATATGCCAACCATCGCAGACAGTATCACCAATACGCAAGTATTCCGGGACAGTGTGACACGGATCAGCCGTGACAGTGTAAGCAACTGGCTGGTGATTAACAATGACTTCAGGGACAGTATC
>NZ_JAULBC010000013.1:0-101681 GCF_041060425.1 Danxiaibacter flavus | reverse complement strand
GCTATCAGCTATCAGCTATCAGCTATCAGCTATCAGCTATCAGCTATCAGCTATCAGCTATCAGCTATCAGCTATCAGCTATCAGCTATCAGCTATCAGAAAATAAAACCAATCAAGATACTACAAAAAAGAATGCTCATGAAATCCATTAATCCACAAATCCAATAAATCCTGATCAAGACAAAAATCCTAATCAACCTTTCTAATACTCTTACGCACATGCTTCCCATTCGCTAAATACAGATCCACCATATAGAAAGAAGCCGGCAATGCACTCAAATCCATTTTGATAAATTTAGAGGTGAAATTGTAGTACTTACTTTCCCATTGCACCTTTCCTTTTTCATCGGTAAACTTAAACGTGATGTCTTGTGGTTCATCAATCACAATGTCTGCTGTCGTAGGTCCTTTTGTACGCGCCGGGAAAAATTCAAATACCGGCTGAATTGATGATCTGTCTGCAACATAGTTTTCTTTCACTGTAAAGTAATATTGAATCCCGCTCCCGAAGTTGGGTTCAAAATTCTTCAGCAATTTGCCGGCCTTATCAAGGATGCGAATGTATCCATAGCCGCCTTTCGGATTGGCCCAGAAACTTAAGCCATCGTTTGCAGTGTCTGTAATATTCAATACATAACAACCTGGTGCCAGATGCAAAGTGTCATTACGTAGTTCGGGTTTGTGTATCGCTCCCTGTGGAACTGCTTTAATCAATTGGCCAGCTGCATCTTTTAATTCCCAGCCGGTCTGAGTACTGTCTTTGTTTGGCATGAAAGAGATAACAATATCCTGTTCCATTGCTGGTGGCATTTTGCCGAAGGAGACTACCGAGTTGTCCAATGGATATTGATCTTTTTTTCCGTTGGGTGAAGAGAGTGTTACTTCAAAAGCGAAATTCCCGGCAATGTCTGTAGTAATATTTCCCGGCAGTACAATCTCTGTTGTTTGAAGAAAAGCGAGGTTGCCTTTCCATTTGTAGATCATTTTTTTTGAACCCTTCACACCGTATTCAACATTCAATGAATGCAAAGGTTTGCTTCCGTTGTTCTGGATGTGGATCCTTGCGCTGCCACAGACAGGATTCATTCTGCCATATTCATCAATATTGCTGGGTGCAATAACATCATTGATGGTCACGTCATAATCACTATTGGGCTTGCCATAGTAAAAAGCATGCGCATTGATTGCCCAGCCGCCCTGTGGTTTAGTAGAATGATATGGTTGCATTTTAAGCTCAACTGTATGGTTATTGCCTTTTAGCGGAAGTGTGTACACATCCGGAATTGCAAGAGAACCCGGGCACCAATTACCTCTGCTATATACCCATGTACCGGCTTGCGGAAAAACCGGGTTGTTGCCGCAAACGATATACATGTCTTTGTGATCTAACTTCTTGTCGTCAAAATATGTTTCACGCCATTTACTGCAGAACTCGCTGCATCCGTCAGGCGCGTCCATTCCATGACCGGTTTGCACAACCCTGTAATTGGCTATTTGTGCACCTTTGGGAGCATCCAGAGGCACTGGTTTTACCAGTGTCTCAAATGGTTTGCTGCTATCGCCATAGGCAAAGGAACCGCTCCACAATGTTTGGTGGCCAAGCGGATTCATAACAGGTGTCCCTTCAATAATTGCAAAATCAAGTGTTACGAGCCATCCTATGCCGTCGTTACTTTCATAACCTGTATGCTGGTATTCAATCTCCACAGAATCTCTTAGCAGCAATCCCCAGTCCGTTACATCCTGTTGCCATGTAAATTTCCAGGTACTGTCAAACCATCCGCCGTAAGGTGTCAACATCCGCATCATTTCAAGATTGAGCGGCTGCGATTGCTCACTTCCTTTCTTATGCAGAATAACATAGTCAATATAATCCCATGCGCCGCATTTCATACCATCGGGACATTGCAGTGTTATACTGGCAATAATTTTCCTGTAGTTTGTTTTTGAAGATGGAAATACTGCCCATTTGCGCACTTCATTAAAGCCGCGTGCAGGATCAGTCTTCATAAGTGTTTTGTTGTGTGGAATTACGTGTAATGTATCTCCCGGCGCTGCAAAAACATTTGCCAACGCGCCAAGGCATAAGAAAAGCAACAGTAATTTTTTCATGTGCTTAATGATTAGTGCGGGCGAATATAGACAATAAGATGTACGATGTTAGATGTACGATGTTAGATGTACGATGTAAGATGTACGATGTACGGTGTAAGATGTTTGGACCATCAAGTACGATCTATGAAGTATGAAGTACACAATTTTGATCACGCGAAGTAAGCTTAACTTACATGCAATTGTAATAACTAAAACAGCCCTGCGTTTAACAGAGCTGTTTTAGTTTATATTTTTTCTTTGCTGCGGCGCCCCTTTTTTTAATCAGGTACTTAGCGTTTTTTATTAAACGCTTTTGCCACAATAAACCTTTCCAAAACTACGTACTTCGTAAATCGTACTTCAAACTTTCTATTTAAACGCTTTTGCCATCAATAGGCCTTTCCAAAGCTGCGTACTTCGTACCTCGTAAATCGTACTTTTTAATTAAACGCTTTTGCCATCAACAAGCCTTTCCAAAGCTGCTTACATCGTACATCTTACATCTTACATTAAAAATGTATTTCCTTATAAGGATAACGCACCAAATACATCGAACGTACTTTCTCCAATATCCTGGCGCGCAGGTCATCGATGTTTAGTCGCTCGGTTGCGGAAACAAAAACGCAATTGCCTTCAGTAAGATGATCCCACTTGTCTTTCAGATCTTTAATGATTTCCACTTTTACATCATCACCCAGCCATTCGTCAAATGTTCTTTCTTCATACAAATCCATTTTATTGAAAATGGTAAGAATGGGCTTTTCGAAAGCATTAATTTCCTGTAGCGTTTTATTTACAACACCAATATGCTCTTCATGTTGCGGATGAGAAATATCAACAACGTGCAGCAAAATATCAGCTTCTCTTACTTCGTCAAGTGTGCTTTTGAAGCTTTCCACCAGGTGGTGCGGAAGTTTGCGGATAAATCCAACCGTATCGCTCAATAAGAAAGGCGTATTTTCAAAAACAACTTTGCGTGTAGTTGTGTCAAGTGTGGCAAACAGTTTGTTTTCGGCAAATACTTCGCTTTTACTCAGTAGATTCATCAAAGTACTCTTGCCCACATTGGTATAACCCACGAGGGAAACACGAATAAATTCACCTCTTTCTTTTCTTTGCGTAAAGGATTGTTTATCGATTTCCCCCAGTCTTTTCCTTAACAGTGATATTTTGTCTTTAACGATACGACGGTCAGTTTCAATTTCGGTTTCACCCGGTCCGCGCGTACCAATACCACCACCTTGTCTTTCAAGGTGTTTCCACATACCTTTTAAACGGGGGAGCAGATATTGATACTGTGCCAGCTCCACCTGCACCTTAGCCTGGGCAGTTCTGGCTCTGCGGGCAAAGATGTCAAGGATAAGGTCACTTCTGTCAATGGTTTTTACTCCAAGTGTTTTCTCAATATTTATGATTTGAGAGCCGGTCAGTTCATCATCAAAAATTACTACGTCAACCTGTTTTCCGTCAAGATAATTTTTGACTTCTTCCAGTTTTCCCTTTCCGATAAATGTGCGGCTATCCGGATGGGCTAATTTTTGGGTAAATCTTTTTATGCTTTCGGCGCCTGCTGTGGCCGCCAAAAAGGCCAATTCATCTAAATATTCCTGTACCTGTTCTTCAGTCTGCTCTTTTTGCACCAATCCAACAAGTACAGCCCTTTCTTCACTATTGATCTTTTGTTTTTTTTCTATCAAAGCGGAAATTTTTTTTGCAAAGATAAGCGGATCGTGATTTGTTGGGAATTCTGTCCTCGCTTCTTCTTGTTAATAGGGCAGGCCGTCTTTCTTTCAGTTATCTCCAATAAAAAAGCTCCCGTTATTCACAGAAGCTTCCTAAATATCTTTTATCCTCTTACGTGTCTTACGGTCTTACGATCTTACGATCTTCTCACTAGAGTCCGCTGATCGTCAACCCTATAGAATAAGGTCTGATGGTCGGTCCGGCACCATCTTTAAGAAAGCTGGTAACCTGGTAGGATGCATCGAGAGAAAAAATACCGTAACCAACACGTGCCGTTACAGCAAGCCTGGTACCGTTGATAAAGCGCTTATCTTTTTCTTTATTAATGTATTTTGAACCGTAAACGGACACGCCTGTTTGATCAACAAGGTTCTTACCCTTGGTATGAGCATCCAGCAAGGTACCGATTTTGGCGCCTATAGAAGCTTTAAATCCCTTATTAGGGTTAACAGGGTTACCGGCATACCGGAATTCTACCGGAATTTCTGCAAATACGGTAGTGAGTTTGTATTTTTTGAAGTTTGCTGAGTTTGTATTTGGAACGCTGGGTCTGAACGGCAGTGTATTGCTGTTCGCTTTCAGATCTATATATGTGTCCTTAAAAAAGATGTTACTACTTCCTATACCGGCACCAAAACCCACACTAAAATGCGGATTAGATTTAAATGGTTTATCCAGCATGAAGTACATGTTAAAGTGGCGGGAAAAGCCCGTAGGATTAATTGAGTCACCACCGTTCTGGTTGTCCCATCCATCATAACCAAATTGAATTAACAAGTGATCATTGGGCCTGTTGCTCAAATCAATTTTGCTGTAATCCGGTTTCTTTGGCTGGGTGTTGTTATTGTTTTGCGCTTTTGCTGCCAGGCAGAACGACGATATAAATAACAATCCTAAAAAAATCTTCTTCATGCAGTTAAAAATATATAAATATTATAGGCGGCAAAAATAATAGAATTGCATACACACAACTGGTTAAAAATAAGCCAAAAGAAAATACGTATTTCTAACGGCTGGCTGGGGATTATTAAGGTTATTTGCTGTTAAAGGCTACAATCCTTATTTTGTGTTGATCTACGGGTAAATGCAGCCTCAGAATAACGAATTAATCTTATGGAAGACGGGCAGATTGTTTTTAAAAGTGTGCTAATTGCGGAAGATAGTGCTATAAACCAAATATTTATGCAACGATCGCTAGGGAAGATATGCGGGAGGATCGATATTGCTGAAAATGGGGCACAGGCTGTTGAATTTGCCAGGGCGAACAAATATGATATAATCTTAATGGATATTTTCATGCCTGAAATGGATGGTTATGAGGCCACTAAGGTAATCCGGGAGCAATTGGGTGTTAAAACGCCAATAGTGGCCGTTACGTCGGTATCTTTGCCGGGAGAAGAGGAAAAATGCATGGAAGCGGGAATGAATGGCTATATTGTAAAGCCTTTTACACCGGAAGTGGTAAAAAAACTGGTGTCGGAAAAAGGAAGTTTGCAAACAGAGGAAGATCCGGAACAGCCCAATACTTATCATCATAATGGTCTCACGATCAATTTGAATATTTTGTTTCAATTAGGTGATGATACCAATGAGCATATTATAAGTATGATACAACTTTTTACAGATAATATGGCTGTAACAGTTGAAAAAATGATTCGATTGGCAGGCGAACAGGATTGGGCCCATCTGCAAAAAACGGCGCATTATGCAAAATCTTCGCTTTCCGTTATTAATGTGGTGGAACTTTTTGAGTTGGCCAAAGAGATTGATTTTGATTGCAGAGGACTGAAAGAGATAGAGTTAATTCCTGCCAAAGTTGAGCGTTTTGAAAAGATGTTTTTTGATGCACGCGATTTTTTAGATGATTATATAACTAAAATATAGAGAACTAAGTATTAATTTTAATCCGCTAAAACCTTTTTTCAACCTTATGAGAATACTAATTGCAGAAGATGATCCCGTGATGTTGAGAGCCATTGCAACACGGCTTACCAACGATGGATATGAAATTGCAACTGTAGCCGATGGGCAGGAGGCTTTAAAAATGTTCGAGGAATTTAATCCGGACCTGATTATTACCGACATTTTAATGCCTTATACATCCGGACTGGAACTTATTGGTGTAGTAAAATCAAACCTGTTAAAGAAAATTCCCATTCTTGTACTTTCCGCTTACGGCCAGGAGAATACTGTATTAGAAGCTTTTGACCTGGGGGCCGATGACTTTTTGACGAAGCCTTTCAATCCGCTGGAATTATCCACGCGCGTAAAACGCCTGCTAAAAAAAATATCCAATGATTAAAGTGTAGTTTTCACACAAACTAACGTTTGTAATAAATATTTAATATTTGAATATAAACGTTGAAAATCATCAATTTCTATAATTGATACATTCTCTTTGAATATTACTAAAATGTTAAAGGCATAAATTGTTTCATTTTCCTCGTATATTTGTGTCACAGAATAAAGATCAGAGATTTTTACACTAGTATCTGCAGATATTGAATCTCTAAGTTGATCAACCCCCTCCTTCACGATTTGCCTTGTTTCACGAAAAAGATTGCCGACTGCCTTACATCGATTGGATATGCCTGTATTATTAATTATTTAAAATGAACAAAATGAAAAGGACAATCGTAAAAAGAGTAATAGCAGCTACATTCATCGCAGCAGTATTCGCAGTTTCTTCTGTAAAAGCGGGCGACAAAATTGAAATCTTATCTGAAAAAAATCAGGCAAACATTCAGTTTGTTGGTTCTGCAGACAATGCGCTTTTCTTCAATGTAAAATTGGATAATCCTAAAGGAGATAAATTTACAGTAGTTGTAAAAACTGCAGACGGAACTACACTTTACAACGGTGAGTTTAATGATAAGAGCTTCGATAAAAAGTTCAAATTGCTGAAAGGTGAAGACAACATCCGTTACAGCTTTAGCATTAAATCTTCTAACAAGGCTCTTGAACAGTCTTTCAATGTAAATACTGTTACAAAGTCTGTTGATGATGTTGAAATAACAAAGCAGTAATCAAACATACTCAAATAAAAAGCCCCGCAGTTGCGGGGTTTTTTATTTGAGTATGTTTGGGTTGTACGTAATGAGTTATACGTTATAAGCTTTACGTCGTATGTTTAAACCATTGTAGACATTAGCGAAGATGAATCCTACCAGGTGAAAAACGTATAACGTATAACGTACAACTTATAACTTACAACCTAACAGCGGTTCCTGTGGCGACTACCATTAGCATACTGCCGCCGCTGCCGACAGTTTCGAAATCCAGGTCAATGCCTATAACTGCGTTTGCTCCCATTGCCTGTGCCCGCTGTTCTAATTCGCGCATCGCGGTTTGCTTCGCTTCTTCAATTACTCTTTCGTATGTGCCGCTTCTGCCACCTACAATGTCCCTGATTCCGGCAAATATGTCTTTGAAAATGTTTGCGCCAATAATGGTTTCAGCGCTTACAATTCCCAGGTAATCCCTGACAGGACTTCCTTCAACGGTGTTTGTTGTCGTAAGGATCATGATATATTATTTTTTGGATTTTGTTTCGGATGTAACAGGAGCGTTGTCTTTCCATCGCCATAAATACAAGGATGCATATGAACGGTATGGGCTCCACCTGGATGAGATCCGGATGATTTTTTCTTTTAGTTTCTTTTTATCCTCAATCTTCAGTTTATAGATTTTGATCACGGCATTTTGGAGTCCCCAGTCATCAATGGCAAAAATATCTTCGCGGCCAAGGCTAAACATCAGCAACATTTCAACTGTCCACCTGCCAACACCTTTTATCTGTGTAAGCAGGTCAATTATTTCTTCATTGGATAACACCATCAGTTTTTTGTCGGTTATTTTATGCTCTATGCAAAACGCGGCAACATTCTTTATGTAGCTTACTTTGGCGTTAGACAGGCCAATGGCTCTTAGCTGTTCTGACGGTGTGTCGAGCACTTGCTGTGAGGGGGGGATTTTTCCTCCATAAAGATCAAGAAACCTCGTTTTAATAACGGATGCCACCTTCGTGCTTAGTTGCTGGCTCATGATGGATGCCATCAGTAAAAAAGGAATGTGCTTCCGTATTTTGAGTTCTTCCATCGGTCCATGTTGTAGTATTACCGGCGATAGTTTTTTGTCTTTATGCAGATGTTCAAGATATTCCATTTTGGAAAGTTAGAATAAATCGCACAAGGATAATATACCATTCCTGTAATTTAGTGTCGGTTAACAGGGTTAAATCAAAAGTTGAATGGACAGGCTGGTACAAATTACAAAAGATGGATCATCCACAATTTGCATTCCCAATCTGGATGTTACTTATCATAGCAGGTATGGTGCAATGCAGGAAAGTATTCATGTATTTATTCAGGCCGGACTGGATTATTTTGTTGAAAAAAACGGCAAGCAATCCATAATTATTTTTGAAATGGGATTTGGAACAGGCCTGAATGCCTTGCTTACACTGGATTATGCGACCCGGAGCAACCTGCCGGTAATTTATGAAGCAGTAGAACTTTATCCACTGACAATGGAAGAGGCCGCAACCTTGAATTATACGGAACAACCTTCTTTGCTTTTGTACAAAGATGAATTCAAAAAGATGCACGCCTGCAATTGGGATGAACAGGTGGAAATAAATCCATTTTTCAGGTTGCGAAAAACCAGGCAGGATCTGCTGAATTATCTTCCCCTGCACTCTTTCGATCTGATTTATTATGATGCATTCGCTCCCTCCGCGCAGCCGCATCTTTGGGAAAAAACAGTTTTTGATAAACTGTACAATATGCTATCTCCCCCAGGTGTATTGACTACATATTGCAGCAAAGGCGATGTAAGAAGAGCGATGATTGCAAGCGGGTTTGCCATTGAGAAATTACAAGGGCCGCCAGGTAAAAGAGAAATGCTTCGCGGAACGAAACAAACACAAAATTAACTGACATGAGAAAACTTTTGATCTGCATTTTTAGTTTGATGATTGCGGGAAATCTGTTTGCACAAAAAACAGATGAAACTGCAATAAGAGCAGTAATGGCGAAACAGGTGACAGACTGGAATAACGGTAATATTGATGCTTTTATGGAAACCTATTGGAAAAGTGACAGTCTGAAATTCGTCGGCTCCAAAGGTGTTACCTACGGCTGGAAAAATACGCTGGAACGCTACAAAAAATCGTATCCAGATACAACCGTAATGGGTAAGCTGCAATTTGATATCCAGTCGGTACAAATTCTATCTAACGATTATGCCTTTGTGTTGGGCAAATGGTTCCTCAAAAGAACAATTGGCGATATCGGCGGCTATTATACACTTCTGTTTAAGAAAGTAGAAGGGAAGTGGGTGATAGCACTGGATCATACGAGCTAGGGGGGAATGGTGAATAGTGAATAGTGAAAGGTGCGAAAGCGTGCTTTTGCACAGAGCTGTTGCAATGCTAATTGTATGTGTTAGTTAAGCTGTCTGCTATTTTGACTATTTACTATTGCCCACTTATATATTGGATCATATGAGCTGGAAAAGTGAATGGTGAAAAGTGAATAGTGAAGGGTGATACAGTGCGCTTTTACTATTTAGCGGCTGACTGCATTTATCGCTTGTTGGTATTTGTTGAACTGTCTGCATTTTTGACTATTGACTATTCACTTTTCACTATTCACTGTCCTGCCTGGGCATTGGTTTCGTCCATAACTTATACATATACCAAATTAACAGCGCGAGGCTGGCAAGAAACCATATGTAGAAGAGAATATTGCCCAACCTTACACCGTTGTCAAAAAAGGCATAGCCATACATAATGCCGGCTGTGGAGTTGATGAGCATCCATAAAAGCCCTGTTGACAATGTAACAATTACCCGGCGAAGAAATTCTTTTACTTCCGGTTCCATCAAAAGTGAGTTGATTAATGCAGAAGTAAGTTACGAATGTTTAGTGGCCGAGCTCTATTTGAGAAGCAGGTTTTTAAAATCAGTAGAATCTCCTTTGAATACGTTGAAGTCCACACGATGGGTTATGCCGTCAACCTTTCCCAGTTCGCTGTGTTGCCAAAAGCGCCAGCTTTTATCGATGCGTGGTTTATCCTTTTCGAAATAATGTGCTATCCATAACGGGTAATCGTCGAACTCATCACCGAGGTATTTATTGTAAAAGCTCACATAGGTATAGATAATAGGCTTCACTTTGTAGGCGTCTTCCAGCATTTGAAGAAATGCTTTTATTTCGGCGCGCATTTTTTCCGGAGGTACATTGTAGAGCTGTTCAATGTCAAGAACCGGCGGAAGATCACCGGGCTGCAGATCTACCGTGTTTATAAAATTTTGAGCCTGGGCTTTACCGCTTTTGGTTGCAAGAAAAAAATGATAGGCGCCGCGTGTAATGCCGGCTTCTTTTGCCTTTATCCAATTTCGCCTGAAACCTGCATCTACCTTGCCCAATCCTTCAGTAGCCTTGATGAACACAAATCCCAGTTTAATATCATTCACTTTCATCTTAACTACCGAGGGCCAGTAAATAATGCCCTGGTATTTGCTGACATCAATACCGTGGATCTCATAATTCACCGGCATATCAATACCAAAGGCATCATAATGCACAAACCGTGCTTCATTAGATTCTTTAAACTGCCGCCATAAGGTAATGCCGATGAACGTTGCCATCGCTATAATGAGCACACATAAAATAAGCCATGCCTTACTACCTTTTTTCTTTGCGGTTTGCTTTGCCATCGGGGTGCAAAAATCATTTAAAAAAATTAAAGAAAAGAAGGTGATTTTTAGATTGATTTGTTTTTGTAAGAACGGTTTCAGTCTGTTTGAGGAAAATCTCATCATTGTCAATATCAATCGCTCATGAAATATCACGAGCAAATCAATATTCAGGAGACCTCACTGCGTGCCGATTATGGATTTTACTTTAAGCCCTACGGGCTATCGACAAAAAGTGTAATGTCGTTTCTTTTTGATAGTGGTTAACCAAATTACTCGTCGAAGTGACGATGCGGACGCAGTTCTCTGAATTGTTTGCAACCGGCCTTTTGTACTGCTTCATTTCTTTGCTAATGCATGGTGATCATCGGATCGACGACGGAGACATGTTTCAAATTTGAGGATATGTCCCGAACTAAACGATATAGCCACGCAGTCTCTCTATTTTCTTCTTATTTTCAAATCTTAATATCACCCTTATGGCATCAAAAATCGACACAATCATCTTTGACCTCGGAGGCGTTTTAATTGATTGGAATCCCCGTTATCTCTACAATAAAATTTTTGAGGACGAAGCAAAGACCGAGTGGTTCCTCGAAAACATTTGCACCGGCGACTGGAATGAAAGGCAGGATGCGGGAAATACGTTGCAAGCTGGTACCGAAGAGTTAGTGGCGCTGTACCCAGACTGGAAAAATGAAATAACCGCTTACTACGGGAGATGGACCGAAATGCTGGGCGGCGCGATAGAAGAAACAGTTGAAATACTACGAACATTAAAGGAGAAAAATGAAGTAAAACTGTATGCGCTTACCAACTGGAGTGCAGAAACATTTCCTCTCGCATTGGATCGCTTTGAGTTTTTGAACTGGTTTGACGGAATAGTTGTCAGCGGCGTGGAAAAAACAAGGAAACCTTTTGCCGATTTTTACCATATCCTGCTAAAAAGGCATGACGTGGTTCCGGATAAGACATTGTTTATTGATGATAATGAAAGAAACATTTTAGGTGCAGAAAGTATTGGGATACATGGAATTGTCTTTACTTCTGCGGATAAGCTAAAACAGGAATTGCGAGACTGGGGAATCAATGTTTAACATGCCGGGTTATTAGCAAAAGAACACGGCATATATTTTGAAAATACATTATTATTACAAGGGTTCAGTCAGGTAACTTTCCACATTGTGTGTATATCATTTAGTAGGAATGTGAGATAGTATAAGTTAAATTTGAGTAAGCTGCTGTTCCCGGGAAAAATAACTATTATTCACTTAAATTGAACGTGCTTTGACAGATACAATAATTAACCTTGACACCGTTAATCCGATCGAATTTTTTGGAGTGAACAACAGAAAACTCGATTTACTAAAAAGAAAGTTCCCATTATTAAAAATACTTTCCAGAGGAACTCAGATTAAACTAAGCGGTGCGCCTGAGCAGATAGATACTGCAAAAGAAAAAATCGATCTTATCATCCAATATATGGAACGAAACGGCGATATGAGCGAGAACTACTTTGAACAGATTCTAGGTGGTGACGATGCGGAAACGGTTGACAATTTTGTTGATCGCAACCCGAACGACATACTTGTGTTCGGTCCAAACGGTAAAACCGTACGTGCCCGTACGGCAAACCAAAAACGGATGGTACAGGCTGCAGACCGCAACGACATTGTTTTCGCAGTAGGCCCGGCAGGTACAGGTAAAACCTATACAGCTGTTGCCCTGGCCGTTAGAGCACTGAAAAACAAAGTGGTTAAGAAAATTATACTTACAAGACCTGCAGTTGAAGCGGGCGAAAGCCTTGGTTTTCTGCCCGGTGACCTTAAAGAAAAGATTGATCCATATCTGCGTCCATTGTATGATGCGCTGGACGACATGATACCTGCAGACAAGCTGGGTTACTACATGAGTACGCGCACTATTGAAATTGCGCCGCTGGCTTACATGCGCGGTAGAACGCTGGACAATGCCTTCATCATTTTGGATGAAGCGCAGAATGCGAATGATCTGCAATTAAAAATGTTCCTGACCCGTATCGGCGCCAATGCAAAAGCAATAATTACAGGAGACCCCACCCAGGTGGATCTTCCGAAGAATCAGAAAAGCGGATTAGAGAAAGCTATTCGTATTCTTCAAAATATTGATGGCATCTCTCATATCGAACTCGATGAAGAAGACGTTGTACGGCACCGCCTGGTAAAGGCAATTATCAGGGCTTACGACAAGGAAAAAGGCAAAGAAGAGATGAGACATTCATAAGTAGGGTATTGTATTAGTCACGAGCCTGTTTGTGCCCCGAGTACAAACAGAATGAAGATTTTTAAAATATTTACTATATAAGTTTCATCACACTCCCAAAGAAAGATGAATATTCAGCAGTATAACCTTTCATAAAGGAAGCGTCACATTAACCTGTTTTTAGAATGGGCCACTTTTTCAGTGGCTCATTTTATTTCGGACCGATAGAATTTAATTCAAAGGGTAAATAAAAGCCTTGTCCAGGATATTCAGATGGGCATCTTCGAAATTCTCAATTCTATGATCCGCTATCTCAAAGTTCAACTGAGCGTTTCCATTTGTAAAAGCAATAACAGTCATACCCGCATGTTTTGCTGCAAGCATCCCGGAATAGGAGTCTTCAATTACAAAACATTCTTCTGGTTTCACATTTAATTTGCCCGCTGTTGTATAATAAATGGAAGGATCGGGTTTTCCTTTGGGTTCAAACTCTGCAGAAGACACAGCGTCAAATAAATGGTGAATTCCGAGCTTGTTCAGAACAGCCGGGATAACTACTGATGGCGAATTAGTGGCAAGCCCTATTTTAAAATTCTGCGCTTTAAGTGTTTCTATAAAAGCTTTTACACCTGGTATCTGGCAATTTTCATTTTCAATTAAACTGATCACCTTTGAAACCACCATTCGCTCTACCTCTTCCAGTTTTTTGCCGGTCCATGGAAATTTTTCAAACCAGAATTTCGTTACCTCAGGTGTTGTCATAGATTTTGTTTCGTCACACCATTCGTCCGTAACATTTACTTCTAATGAAGAAAAAACTTCGAACTCTGCCTGTTTCCAGAATTTTTCTGAATCAACGAGTACGCCATCCATGTCAAATATTACAGCTTTCTTTATAATCATAACTGTCAGTTCGTTCAGTGATCAAAATGTAAATCAAAACCTTTTTGCTATCCGTTTTGGGACGCCACGAAAATATTTACTTGTTCGTTAGAAACCTGCATTTGGCATGTTTCGCACTTTATAGTTATGCCCTTATTATATTTGCGGAATGAAAATGCTTCTTGTTATATTGTCTTTTATTTTTATTGGATTGATAAGTTGTTCCGGCGGCAAAACCAATTTTACCAAAGCTGAAAACGCTTTTGACGCAGGCAGGGAATTTATTGACGGTTGCCTGAAGGGGGATTTTGAGAAGGCTGCCTTTTATATGAAACCTGATGCAACCAACAAGGAATCACTCGAAAAACTGGAAGTTGAGTTTAACAGGAAATCGCAGGAAGAAAAAAAACATTTTGAAGACGCATCTATTGTTATCTTAGACGACGAAACGGTTGATGAACGCACGCATATCATCAATTATAAAAATTCATACGACAATATTGCCAGGAAGATTAAAGTAGTTTTGACAGACGCCGGCTGGCTGGTTGATCTGAAATATACTTTTAATGGCAATCTATAACGATTTCTTAGATGTATCTAACGGCAGGAAATTTGCTTTCTCCGCTCCTGCAAATACATCGTTCGCTTGCCGGAAAAATAATCCAATCTCCTTTAGATGGCGTTTTAACTTTGAATGATTGTTCATCATTTGGAAAATGATACCTTATTTTGCATCATTAAAAAAAGCTTAGATGTTAACTGTTTTGCATCCCTGGCATGGAGTTGATTTTGGTGAACAGGCACCGAGAGTAGTAAATGCGGTGATAGAAATACCGCAAGGTTCCCGTTGTAAATACGAAATAGATAAACCAAGCGGCCTGCTTAAACTTGATCGTGTTATTTATTCTTCTTTCTATTATCCCTGTAACTATGGATTTATTCCAAGAACTTATGGTGACGATAAAGATCCCCTGGATATACTGGTAATTACTTCTTTACCCGTACAACCGCTTACATTGATGGAAGCAAAAGTGGTAGGCGTAATGCAAATGATTGACAGTGGTGACGCCGACGACAAGATCATTGCTGTTGCTGCTAACGACCCCGGAGTTAACCACTATAACAACATTGAGCAGCTTCCACAGCACTTTTTTGATGAGTTGCGCCATTTCTTTGAAGAATACAAGCATCTTGAAAACAAAACTGTGCAGGTGGAAGATTTTGGCGACAAAGCAAAAGCTTTAGAAATTATCGAAGCAGCTATTGCTAACTACAAAGAGCAATTTGGCAAAAAGTAATTGTTTGCGGTAATTGCCGTCATAAAATGCTTTTTTTCAATAAAAGTCGTCTCATATTTGTTTGATCTTTATTTTTGCGCAAACTTTTTAACACATGGAACATAAATCAACTGCAAAATACTGGGTGTACTTCTTTATTTGGTTGGCCATTCTGATCGTCCTGTTGTTCGTTTACAGGCAATTTTTCTGGCTGGCATTACCGGGTGTTTGCACTTATTTTGCTTTGGCGATGAACATCATGTAGGTCGAAAAGTCAAAATTCAAAAGTAAAAAGTCAAAAAGGTTTACACTGGTGACTTCGCGCTTTTGAAACAAAGATTGGAACAGCACCGATATAGTGGTGACTAAAAATATAAACGGAGCCTTAAATGCTAAGGCTCCGTTCTTTTTTTTCTATTTTATAAAGATGAATCGTGTCTATGAGTGAGCTTTTGACTTTTGAATTTTTACTTTTGACTTCCTTCCCCCCATCTTTTCGTTTTAATATCCAGCCCCGCTAAATCAAGCACACGATCCACGACAGTCATGGCAACCGCGTCAATGGTATCTGGTTTTGAGTAAAAAGACGGCGTTGCCGGACATATAATACCACCTGCTAGTGTTACAGTCTCCATATTTTTTATATGGATGAGGTTGTAAGGGGTTTCCCTAACCATTAAAATCAGCTTTCTCCGTTCTTTTAAAATAACATCCGCCGCACGTGTAACCAGGTCATCGCTCATTCCCGAAGCAATGCGCCCAAGTGTTCCCATGCTGCAGGGTGCTACTATCAAAATGTTGAAGCGTGCAGATCCGGAAGCAAAAGGCGCCGTAAAATCGTACTTGTCGTAATACGTTACAGGATAACGACTGTAGTCGTCATTCCCAAGTTCGGTCCGCCATACGTCCTTAGCATTACTACTCATTACCACACCAAGCTCCTGCCATTGGTCCGGCATTTGCAAAAGTTTTTCTAGTAAAAGCTTCGCGTAAATAGATCCGCTTGCACCGGTTATGGCTACTGCAATTTTATTAGGCATAAAGCAAAAGTAAGAAGGTATCAGGTATCTGGTGCAAGGTATCAGGTGTAAGGTATCAGTGTGAGGCGTAAGATATAAGGTAAGGAGCGGGGTGTGAGGCGTAAGATGTTAGCTATTGGATAATGATTTAGGTTTCAGGTTTGGGATAAAGTATTGGGGTAATGGAAAATTCAACGCGTGCAGAACACGGAGAGTGGGATATAAGCGCCCTGGTATTCACCTGTTACCTGAAACCTGATACCTTACACCCAACTCTCCGCCTTTAAAAAATTCACCGATCCCCAAACCCTACATCAAACATTATCAACTATCTTCATTAGTTTTACAAGTTATGGTAGAAATTTTCATCATACTCGGCCTTATCATCCTTAACGGTGTTTTTTCAATGGCGGAGATAGCCCTTGTTTCAGCACGTAAAGCCAGATTGGAAGCACAGGCGAATAAAGGCGATAACAGTGCAAGAGAAGCGCTGGAGTTAGCCAGCCGTCCCGACACTTTTCTTTCAACAGTTCAAATTGGCATAACATTAATAGGCATTCTTACAGGTATTTTTTCGGGGGAGAATATCAAAGGCGACATAGTTGCCTTCTTAAACAAGTTTGATGGTATTAAAAACTACAGCAATGGACTCGCAACAGCTATCGTTGTTATCATCATTACTTATTTCTCATTGGTGATCGGTGAACTGGTTCCCAAAAGAATTGGGTTAAGCAACCCGGAGCGCATAGCAAAAAAGCTGGCCGCACCCATGCGCCTTGTTACTTACCTCACTTACCCTTTTATATGGTTGTTGACTAAATCAACTAACCTCATCATTAAAATATTCGGAATTAAACAAAGTGAATCGCAAGTAACTGAAGAAGAAATCAAAGCCATCATAAGCGAAGGAACAGAACAGGGTGCTATTGAAGAAGCGGAGCAGGAAATTATTGAACGTGTGTTCCATTTAGGTGACAGAAATATCACTTCGCTTATGACGCACAGGAAGGATATTGTATGGTTTGACCTCCACACGACAGTAGGAGAAGTTAAGAAAACAACCCAGGAGGGAACGTACTCTGTCTACCCGATTTGCGACAGGCATATTGATGACGTAAAAGGAGTTGTCTTTTTAAAGCAGCTTTTTGCTGAAGATAACGCTACGCCGTTGAGTGCACTTGTGCAACCTGCTATGTATGTTCCGGAGAATAACTCTGCTTACCAGCTACTTGAGAAATTTAAAATGACCAAAACGCATTACGCGTTTATTGTGGATGAATATGGATCATTGCAGGGTATTATTACAATAAACGACATTTTGGAAGCCATTGTCGGTGACATGCCGCAACCTGATCAGGACGATTATGTGATCGTAAAACGTGACGACGGCAGCTACCTGGTTGACGCACAAATTCCGTTCTATGATTTTCTAAGCCATTTTGAAAAAACAGAATGGATGCATGAAGGCGAACATGAATTTGACACACTTGCCGGATTTATTCTCCACGAGCTTGAACGCATACCTGTAACCGGCGATAAACTTGAATGGCGGGGCTTTACATTTGAAATAGTTGATATGGATAACCATCGCATTGATAAATTGCTGGTTACCCTGAAATCAAAAAAAGCAGAAAAGGGCGAGGATGAAGAATAGTCCTAAAAATCAAAGGCGGCCTGAGTGTTGGGGTAGTCCAGCTTATAGCTCTGTTCTTTCCCGTTTGCTTTAAGGTGAAGCATATTTATTTGCTCCTTTTTGTAATCATGTAAAAGTGAATTAAACACAGCGATCTTCTTCACTGACGGAATATTTTCTACCTGGAAATAGGTCCACGTACTTTCTCCCTGTTGTTCAAACCCGACATAAGAGATGGTTACATTTTTCCCATCTACCTGAAAGTGAAGGTGTTTTTGAATGTAATCATTTACCAGTTTGGCCATTTCGGCCTGTTGCGAGGGTTTTTGAAGGTCAACTTTGGTTTTATAGTTGGTGGACAGAATGTTCTCAAAATCGTCTGTAAAAATGCGAACGCTTATCTCAAGGTTCTTATCCTTGCCGTTGTAGTTGACATCCGTCATCGATACAAAAAACGGGTGTAGTACTGCCAGCAATGCTGTGGAAAACCATTGAAATAATATATTTGCCATTCGTGGTATTTTTTTCTGAATTGCAAAGCTGCGGTTTAATTTTCAATTTTTGCGCGATGTAGAGGCCATTAACGGACTTTTATCAATGCCTTTAGATCGATAATTTTTTTTAGTAATGAGTGATTTCGGCATTTTCTTCCCAACAGGCATTGAGCATATAACAGACCTTAGTGGCATTGATCATATACTTTTTGTGGCTGCACTTTGCCTCAGATACACGTTAACCGAATGGAAGAAAATTCTGGTACTGGTTACTGCATTTACTATTGGGCATTCTATCACCCTCGCATTAAGTACTTTAAATATTTTGAATATTTCGCGTGACTGGACCGAATTTCTCATAGCCGTAACCATAATCATCACTGCATTAAATAATTGTATGGCAAAAGATGTATCCGGCAAACGCATGCCATTGATATATTTTTATGCATTATTTTTTGGTTTAATACATGGTTTAGGATTCAGTACGCTGCTAAAAAGCATGCTGGGGCGAGATCAAAGCATTATTGTTCAGCTACTTGCATTTAATTTAGGCCTGGAAGTTGGTCAAATAATTATTGTTATTGCCATATTGCTGATTTCTTTTATTTTCGTACGCCTGCTGAAAATCAACCGTCGTGAGTACGTGTTATTCTTCAGCGGTTGTATTGCCGCCCTTGCCCTTCAAATGGCTATTGATAGATACCCAATTAAAAAAGAAGATAAACAACATGAGAAAACTGCTCTTTTGCACAACAGCAATAGTGTTAGCTGTTTCTGCGAATGCCCAGGACATTCGAAACAATCCCGCGTCTAATCACGGGAATAAGTTTGAACAGCTGGGAACCATTCTGCCTACGCCGAATGAGTACCGTACGGCAAGCGGCGCGCCCGGTCCGAAATACTGGCAGCAGCGCGCAGATTACGACATCAAATGTGAGCTTGACGAAAAGAACCTGAAGCTCACAGGAAGTGAAAAAATCACTTATTACAACAATTCTCCTGATCCACTGACTTATTTGTGGTTGCAGCTGGACGAAAATGAGCACAGCTCCGTAAACAATGCCAACTACCAGGATGGGAGCACCATGAACAAAAATGCAAGTGTTGCAGCTTTGGAACGTATGGAGCAACCTAAAGGCGACAATGGATTGGGTGATCAGATCGCCAAGATTACTGATGCTACCGGTAAACCATTAAAATTTACTGTCAACAAAACAATGATGCGCGTAGATCTGCCAACTGTATTGAAGCCAGGGCAGACTTTTGTTTTCAATGTTGATTGGAGCTACCTGATCACCGACCGTATGAAACTTGGCGGTCGCGGCGGTTATGAATTTTTCCCTGAAGATGGTAACCACCTGTTTACAATGGCTCAGTGGTATCCCCGTTTGTGCGTATACAGCGATTTCCAGGGCTGGCAAAATCACCAGTTCACTGGTCGCGGAGAATTTGCACTGACTTTCGGAAATTTCAAAGTGGAAATGACTGTTCCAGCTGACCATGTTGTTGGTGGAACAGGTGAGTGTGTGAACTATCAGCAGGTATTAGATGCTGCGCACTACTCACGTTGGTTAAAAGCACAAACAGCGAAAGAACCATTAGAGATCTTTACGCTGGACGAAGCAAAAAAAGCGGAAACGCAAAAAAGCACAGCTAAGAAAACCTGGATATTTAAAGCCAACATGGTTCGCGACTTTGCATGGACCTCATCACGCAAATTTATTTGGGACGCGATGGCTGCTGATGTAGAAGGGAAGAAAGTTATGTGCATGAGCTTCTATGGTAAAGAAGCTTACGGCCTGTACAGAAAATTTTCTACAAAAGCGGTTGCACATACTATTAAAACTTACTCTCATTTCACTATTCCTTATCCTTACCCGGTTGCACAGAGTGTTGAAGCCGCTAACGGTATGGAATACCCAATGATCTGCTTTAACTATGGACGTACTGAAAAAGATGGTACTTACAGTGAAGCAACGAAGAACGGTTTACTGGGTGTTGTAATTCACGAAGTAGGACACAACTTCTTCCCAATGATCGTGAACAGCGACGAACGTCAATGGACATGGATGGATGAAGGTTTGAATACTTTTGTTGAGTACCTGACTGAAGAGTTATATGATAACAAATTCCCTTCAAAACGCGGACCTGCATATACTATTGTTGATTATATGAAGCTTCCTAAAAATCAATTGGAGCCCATTATGACCAACAGTGAAAACATCATTGGTTTCGGCCCTAATGCATATTCTAAACCTGCAACCGGTTTGAATATCTTACGTGAAACAATCATGGGACGCGAACTGTTTGATTTTGCTTTTAAAACATATGCGCAACGCTGGGCATTTAAACATCCAACACCCGCAGATCTTTTCAGAACAATGGAAGATGCAAGCGGTGAAGATTTAGACTGGTTCTGGAGAGGATGGTTCTATAGCATCGACGTTTGCGATATTGCACTTGACAGTGTTAAGCCTTTCCGCCTGGATGCTGCAACTGAAGGTAAAGCGCCGGCAATGAGAGGTAACGGTACAAGAGGTATTGACAAGCCTGCAGTGAACGATTTTGACGACATTTCAAAGATCAGAAACAGGGAAGATAAGAACGTTAAGTTCCTTGTTGAGACGGATAAAGACCTGCAGGATTTCTACTATCGTTACGATCGCGGACAGGAAGCTTACGATTCTTCTTTCAAATTCAAAGTTGAAGCTCCGGCTACTGAACCGCTTGACGAAGCAACAAAACAAAAATGGGCTTCTAAATATTTTTACGAACTGCAGTTCAGCAACAAAGGCGGATTGGTAATGCCAGTTATTGTTGAGTGGACTTTTGCTGACGGCACTAAAGAAGTTGACAGAATTCCTGCGCAGATCTGGCGTAAAGATGAAAACAAGGTAACCAAAGTATTTATCAAGGATAAAGAAGTTACTTCAGTTAAGCTTGACCCAATGCGCGAAACTGCTGACATTGATGAAACAAATAACACATGGCCAAAAGTTGACGTACCAAGCAACTTTACCATGTACAAAATGAAGCAGGCTGTTCGTGGCCAATCTCAAGGATTGAACCCGATGCAGAAAGCAGCACAGAAGTAGTTTAATTGATAATTGACATTTGACAATTGAAAATGAAATACAAGCCCGGCAGGTTAAAATCTGCCGGGCTTTTTTTATAATCCTTACGCCTCAATCCTCAAACCTTACCCCTCAAACCTCAACCCTTCTTCCTCAAACCCCAGTCCTTACGCCTCACCCCTCACACCTCACGCCTCCAACGTACAACGTACCACTTATAACCTACAACCTCTACCTTTGCCCTCCCATGAGTGAACAAAAAAAGCAATGGCACAAAATTGCCGATTCAGTAAACGAACTATTCTGGCAGGATAACAATATGCTGATCATTGAAGTTGATGGAAAACACATTACGCTGGCAAGGCATGCCGGCCAGGTTTTTGCATGCGCATATAAATGTCCCCACGCCAGTGGAATCCTGGCCGACGGTTTTATTGATGCTGTTGGAAATGTTGTTTGTCCGCTTCACCGTTATAAGTTTAGCCTGAAAAATGGAAGGAATGTAACCGGAGAAGGTTACTATTTAAGAACATATGAAATCAGGTCAGACGAAACGGGCATTTACGTTGGATTTGATAAAAAAGGACTGTTCAATTGGCTATAATTCGTGTTTTTTCAAAAATTATATTTAAAATTATGTATTAACGAACGTCATAAATAATCAAAATAAAATACGAATATTACATTGGCGGAACAGAAATAAGGAGGATGCTTCCTATTTTTGCATAGATAAATTTTCATGGATATTTAATGAGCAACAAGCGAAACATACAAATGATCAGGCGATTACTGTTTGGTGTTGTTCTGAGTTTTTTCTTTTTAAAAGGATACTCAGGATATAACAAACAACTATTGCATTTTCAGACGAAGTCTGTTTCAACAAAACAGAAGGCTGCTGTCTTTGCTCAGAATGATCCGGAAGATGTATTTGAACTTTTCTTTGATGAATTGCAGGATCCCTCTGATCCGCAGGAGACGAATTTCTATAAAATAAGACCCAAGCTTCAGCAGGTACGCAACAATGTATCACAGGCCGCAAGACCGGCGCAAGGCTGGAGTTATGAAAGCTTCTTTCCCGATGACAAAAAGCAATCTTTCCAGGTTTGCAAAGTTGCCGTCATACCGTTCTACTATACTTTTCTATTCAGGCTTACTCCTTTCTGAATACCCATTAATCTGTCTTCCTTCTTCTAACATGAAAGTGCACCCGTTTTGAGCATTTAGAAGAATGAGTGTATGGGATTTAGTTCCAACCGATATTTCAACAGTAATTTCTGTATTGCTTGCGCTGTATTAAAAGATGGCTCAGTAAATGTTTGTGCTGCCATTATCATACGACATAAGTAACTACAGCAGATCCATATTATGTTTTATCGGATACATTCATTGTGCTGCCCGTTTTGTTCGTACTCATGTAAGACGGTGTACGTGTTAGTCAAAAAGGATTGATAAAGCCTGCAAACAAGCGCATCATGCATTTATCTGCGCAAGAAAAAAATCCCATCATTAAAACACTTAACAGCAGTTTTTGAAAAGAATACTTGTTGTGTTCCCATACAGCATTGGATTCTGCCTAATTAAAAAAATTAACCGAATGAAATTTCATTATATACTCATCATGTCCCTGTTTGTAGCGTTGGAAAGTTGCAAAGTGAGCGGGAAAACGGATGACACAGCCATGAAACCACCCGTAATACCTGTGATCACACTTGCAGAGAAAGACACTTTGTTGTTTGATCAGTACGTGGCCGATATTCAGGCGTATCAAAATGTGGAGATAAGAGCTAAGGCGCCGGGATTCCTCGACAAGATCCTGGTAGACGAAGGCGCAGAAGTAAAAAAAGGACAGACATTATTCTTAATTAATGATGAAGAATACCAGGTAGAATTATCCAGGGCAAAAGCTACGCTTTCCAGTACCATGGCCGAAGCAAAAGCAGCTGAGCTTGAAGTAAAAAGAGTAAAGACGCTTGTTGAAAAAAATGTAATCTCAAAAACAGAATTGGAGCTGGCTGAAGCCAAACTGAAAGCTGCAGAGGCTAAAGTTAGCGAAGCACGTTCTGCTGAAGAAAATGCACGCCTCAAACTTTCTTACACCAGTATTAAAGCCCCTTTCAGTGGTATTATTAACCGTATACCGTTCAAGTTGGGGAGCCTGATAAGTGAAGGCGCTTTGCTTACAACGGTTTCGGATGTTCAAACGGTTTACGCATATTTCAATGTATCGGAAAGCGAGTATCTGCACTACATTAAATCCAAGCAACATAACAAGGCAACGCATAGTGATTCTGTAAAACTTATTCTCGCAGACGGCAGTCGTTATTTACAGGATGGATTGATAGAAACAGTAGAAGGCGAGATAGATGAAAGTACCGGTTCTATTGCATTCAGGGCCAAGTTTTCAAACCCTCATAAGTTATTGAAACATGGCTCCAGCGGTAAGGTAGAACTGAATGCGTCTGCTAACAAAGTGATCATGATACCTCAGAAAGCGGTTATGGAGATCCAGGACAAAAATTTTGTATTTGTTCTGAATCAGGACAACACTGTTAAAATGAAAAGCTTTGTACCAAGAACAAGGATCGACAATTACTATATAGTAAAAACCGGACTCTCAACCGGAGATAAAATTGTATATGAAGGTATACAGAGTGTGAGTGACGGAACGGCAATTACGCCGAAAGAGGTGAGTGGGATGTAGTGATGGTGAATAGTGATGGTGAATAGTGAATGGTGAATAGTGAAAGGTGCAAGCTTGATTAACAAATCAAAAATGCTCAATGTGTAGCAGTTATGAATAACGTAAAAAATACCCGTTTATTAACCTGTCTGCAAAATAGGAACGCTGCTACACATTTGACTATTGAAGAAGTGAATAGTGAATGGTGAATAGTGAACGGTGAAAGTTTGATTAGCAAATCGGAAATGCTCAATGTGTAGCAGCGAAGAATAACGTAGAAAATGCCCGTTTATCGACCTGTCTGCAAAATAAAAATGCAGCTACACATTTCACTATTCACCCTTCACCATTCACTATTGACAAAGTGAAGCGTGTTTACAAAAAAGGGTTCGCCGCCTCACATTTCACTATTGACCATTCACTATTGACTTTTTAATTTTTTTTCTTTTAAAACAATTTCAATGGTTGAGACTTTTATAAAAAGGCCGGTATTATCATTAGTAATATCGCTGATCATAACGTTGCTCGGTGTATTGGCGTTATATACGTTGCCGGTAACACAATTTCCTGACATAGTACCGCCATCCGTTGTGGTATCTGCGAAATATACAGGTGCCAATGCCGAAGTATGTACAAAGGCGGTGTCTATGCCGCTTGAACGTGCTATTAACGGTGTACCGGGCATGACATATATGTCGTCCGTATCCAGCAATAACGGTACTACACTTATACAGGTATTTTTTAAGGTAGGAACAGACCCTGATCAGGCTGCGGTTAACGTACAAAACAGGGTAACAACTGTGTTGGATGAATTGCCGGAAGAAGTTATTAAAGCCGGTGTTACCACCGAAAAAGAAGTGAACAGTATGTTGCTGTACCTGAACATTATGAGTAAGGATTCAACAGCAGATGAAGAGTTCATTTACAATTTTGCAGACATTAATGTGTTGCAGGAGCTTAAAAGGATTGATGGTGTTGGTTTTGCGGAGATAATGGGACAGAGAGAATATTCAATGCGTGTGTGGTTGAAGCCAGACAGAATGATGGCATATAATGTGTCCGCTGAAGAAGTGATACAGGCTTTGCGAAACCAGAACGTGGAAGCCGCTCCGGGTAAAACAGGTGAAAGCTCAGGCAGAACCGGCCAGCCCTTGCAATATGTAATTAAATACACAGGAAAATTTTTTGAGCCGGAAGACTACAAGAATGTTGTGTTGAAAGCAAGCGAGGACGGAACTATTCTTAAGTTGAAAGAAATAGCAGATGTTGAGTTCGGTACGATGAGTTATGGGATGGTAAGTAAAACTGATGGAAAGCCTTCTGCGTCTATCATGATCAAACAGCGTCCCGGTTCCAACGCGCGCGATGTGATCAATAATATCAAAGACAAGATGGGCGAGCTGAAAGCAACAACTTTTCCGCCCGGCATGGAATACAACTTTGCGTATGACGTATCCCGCTTTTTGGATGCCAGTATCCATGAAGTGGTAAAGACATTATTTGAAGCTTTTCTGTTGGTGTTTGTTGTGGTGTTTATTTTCCTGCAGGATTTCCGGTCAACGCTGATTCCGGCGTTGGCCGTGCCTGTAGCCCTGGTAGGCACACTCGCCTTTATGCAAATGCTGGGCTTCTCTATTAACCTGCTTACCTTGTTTGCCCTTGTACTTGCTATCGGTATTGTGGTGGATAATGCTATTGTGGTGGTCGAAGCTGTGCACGTAAAAATGAGTGAGTATCACATGGCACCCATGCAGGCTACTATTGCAGCTATGAAAGAGATAAGCGGCGCCCTTGTGGCTATTACGCTTGTGATGTCGGCTGTGTTTGTGCCGGTAGCATTTTTGTCAGGTCCCGTAGGTGTGTTTTACCGGCAATTTTCACTGACATTGGCCTTCTCAATTGTGATATCGGGAATAAACGCGTTAACGCTTACTCCTGCACTATGTGCATTAATGTTAAAGCACAACACTTCAACTAAAAAGAAGAAGAGTTTGTTACAGCGCTTTTACGGATCATTCAATAAAGCATACAGCAATACCGAAAACAAATATGCAAAAGCTGTAAGCTGGATGGCAGGCCGAAAAGTGATCACACTCATTATGTTCGTGTTCTTCTGTTTTGCAACATGGGGAGTGGGCGCTATATTACCTACAGGCTTTATCCCTACGGAGGATCAGGGTATCATCTATGTGAATGTTACTACTCCATCTGGTTCTACAGTTGAACGCACGGAAGAAGTGCTGGAATCTATTGAAAGAGCAACAAGAAAGATTGATGCAGTAGAAAACGTAAGTACGCTTGCAGGCTATAGTCTTGTAACAGAAGTAGCCGGTGCTTCCTATGGTATGGGAATGATAAACCTGAAAAAATGGGAGGACCGCAAAGAAGGCGTGCAGGAGTTGATTACAAAAATGCAGGCTGCAACAAAGCATATAACCGATGCAACCATTGAGTTCTTTCCGCCGCCAACGGTACCGGGTTTTGGTAATGCGAGCGGATTTGAGCTTCGTTTGCTTGATAAAAACAAAAGCGCTGATCTTACAAAAACTGCAAAGGTTGCTGAAGATTTTATTAAGGAACTCAAGAGCACCAAGGCGATTGGAAGTGCATTTACAAGCTTCGATGCAAGCTTTCCGCAATACCTGATACATGTTGACCAGGACATGGCAGCAAAAAAAGGTGTAACTGTAGATAATGCAATGGCCACCTTGCAGACATTGCTTGGTAGTTATTATGCAACGAACTTTATTCGCTTTGGTCAGATGTACAAAGTAATGGTGCAGGCATATCCCGAATATCGCGCAAAGCCTGAGGACATTCTTAAACTTTATGTAAAGAACGATCGCGGTGAAATGGTGCCCTATTCAACTTTCATCAGGCTCGAACGCGTGTATGGTCCCGAACAGCTTACGCGGTACAATATGTATACTTCTGCAATGATCAACGGTGATGCAGCTGCCGGATTTAGTAGCGGTCAGGCAATCAGCACCATTCAAAAACTTGCGGACGAAAAATTGCCCAAAGGTTATGATTATGAATGGAGCGGTATGACGCGCGAGCAGATATTATCGGGCAACCAGGCTATTTATATATTCATCATCTGTCTTGTGTTTGTATATCTTTTATTAGCGGCTCAATATGAAAGCTTCCTGCTGCCGCTTTCTGTAATTCTTTCATTGCCCACCGGCGTGTTTGGTGCCTTCTTCTTCCTCAAGTTAGCTGGTCTCGAAAACAACATTTATGCCCAGGTGGCATTGATCATGCTGATTGGTCTGTTGGGCAAGAACGCAATTCTTATTGTGGAGTTTGCCATACAGAGAAGAAAACAGGGCTATTCCATTCTTGAAGCGGCGAAAGAAGGGGCCGTATCGAGGTTGCGTCCCATCCTTATGACGTCGTTTGCCTTTATTGCGGGATTGATCCCTTTGTGTATTGCTTCCGGTGCGGGTGCAATGGGGAACCGTTCTATCGGGATTGCTTCCGCCGGCGGGATGTTGATAGGAACAGTTTTCGGTGTGTTTGTAATACCAGGTTTGTATGTGGTGTTTGCAACGCTGTCTGAAAAAACGCGCAAGAAGAAAATTGTCATAGCGGAAAAGCATGTGCATATGGCGAATAGTACACATTAAGAGCAGTTAAACTAAGTGATTACATGAAATATTTACAAGGATTAATAGTAATAGCAATATTTATTATCATTTCATCGGGATGTAAAGTAGCTGCGCCGGTGCAAATGCCGGTAGTAAAAGAGATACCGGATACTTTTGGTTTACGCAAGGATTCGTTCAGCATGGCTACAGTGCCATGGCGCGATTTTTTTACAGATCCGCAATTAAAAATGTTAATTGATACAGCGATAAAAAACAATCCTGATCTGTTAATAGCTATACAGCGCATTGAAGTTGCGAGAGCTCAGGTTGCACTTAGCAGGGGAGCAATGCTTCCTTCTTTGGATGGTATTGCATCTGCAGGCTTTGACAAGTATGGAAAATATACAATGAATGGCGTCGGTAACGATGATACCAACTTATCTCCCAACATTACCAAAGAGCAGCATATTCCTTCACCAACGCCTGATTATTTTCTTGGGTTGAGAAGTTCCTGGGAGATTGATGTTTGGGGCAAGCTGCGTGAACGAAACAAGGCAGCTATTGCAAGATTACTGGCATCTGAAAAAGGAAGGCAGTATGTAGTAACAGAGCTTGTTGCAGAAGTGGCAAGCATGTATTATAGCCTGCTGGCGTTAGATAACGAACTGGTGATCATTAAACGCAATATTGAGCTGCAGGAAAAGGCTGTTGAAATAGTGCAGGCGCAAAAGGCAGGAGGCCGTGCGACTGAACTGGCGGTACAACAGTTCGCTGCACAGTTGCTGAATACAAGAGCAATTGAATTCCGGACGAGACAATATCTTACAGCTACAGAAAACCAGTTGAATGCAATTATTGGACGTTATCCGCAAAAGATAGAACGTGATTCTTCTATTATGAAACAAGGATTGCCAACTAACCTGCAGGTCGGTTTGCCTGCTGATTTATTGCTGAACAGGCCGGATATCCAGGAAGCTGAGTTTAGCCTGAGAGCAGCGGAGGCAGATGTAAAAGCTGCACGGGCTGCATTTCTTCCATCGCTTACGTTGTCGCCCTACGTTGGCTTTAATTCATTCAATGCTTCTATGTTTTTCAATCCCGCATCAATTGCCTTCGGGCTGATTGGTGGACTCACAGCGCCGATCTTTAACAACAACCAGATCAAGGCCGGATATGCTATTGCGAATGCGACAAACAAAGAAGCTGTATACCAGTATCAAAAAGCGATTTTAAATGGCTTTAGTGAAACGATGACCAATTTATCGAACATATATAACAACGAACAATCATTTAGTCTGAAGGAAAAAGAAGTGAGCGAATTGGCTAAGGCAGTTTCTACAGCCAACGAATTATATCTGACCGGCTATGCATCTTACCTGGAAGTGATCACTGCACAAAAAGGTGTGTTGGAAGCCGAGCTGCAACTGACCAACCAGAAGAAAGATATTTTTCAGGCGATGATAAGTTTGTACAGAACACTGGGAGGCGGGTGGAATTAATGTGGGGATGTGCAAATGCGGAGATGTGTGAATGGGAGGAATTGAAAATTGAAAGTGGAAAATTGAGAATTTGCGAATTTGCAAATGTGCGGATATGCAAATGCGAACAGCCTCACACCTCAAGCTTTACGCCTCACACCTGAAACCTGACACCTAATTGCTGAAAGCTAATAGCTGACAGCTCAAAGCTTTTACACCCGTATACCCATTGCTGCATAAAGGGTTCACCGTTAGGTGGGCCCTTTTTAGTGAAAGCTTTAAGCTCAAAGCCTAAAGCCTAAAGCTCAAAGCCCAAAGCCCAAAGCCCAAAGCCCAAAGCCCAAAGGCTAAAATCGTAAAGACCAATCTTATTTGGTTAAGGATAAATAAGGATTCACTTCAAGATGCAGTGGAGCTTCCTGTTTGTAGAAAAACCGGATGTAGAGTTGTCATCAGACTCCAGCGGAGTCTCCGTAATGCTTAAGATCCAGCTCCCAAAAAACAGATAAATTACGCCCTAAGTGGTACACACAGCGATACATACTTAAATACCTTACATCAGTCTAGCGCGCTATACACAAAGTTTTAAGCTTTAGGCTTTGGGCTTTAAGCTTAAAACAACCTATACTTCCGAAATCCACTTTTTAAAAACCGGTGCGTTTTCCTGGCTGATGATGATCTCTTCCTGTACGGGAACCGTCAGTTCTATGTTTAGCTTGCTTTTGTCAACCGGCGAATAGCGGGTAATGTAATTGGCATTAATAATGTATTTTCTGTTCGCTCTGAAGAAAATAGATTCATCCAGCGAGCCGTCAAGCTCTGACAATGTATTAATATCAGCCAGATACTTGCTGCCGTTTTGATCAACCACAAAAACAACTTTGTTCTCTGTAAAAAAATAAGCAATGTCTTCCATCCGGATCATCTGGAAATCCGCTCCTTTTTTCACGACGATCCGGGAACGTTTCCGACAATGCTGAGGTGCTGCATCTGCTGTTATATCGGCAATGCTTACAGTAGCTCCCGTCGTTCTCAGGTAATCTATTATATGGTGTATTGTGTTTTTCTCATCTTCGATAATCAGTAATTTCATGGTCGCTGGTTTGCTGGTTAGCTAAAAGGTTGCAGAAGGCGCTGTTATTACATCAGAGCTACCTTTTTGTCTAACACACAAGTTTTTATATATGCCCCGTAATAAAAAGTTAATTGTTATTGGAGGCCATAAATGGCTATTGGAATGTTCAATTTTTATTTCAAATTTTGAACGCAGGATAATCCTACTGATCTTGTAGGGAGTGAACTAACGATTGTTATTAATTAAATTATCCTAGAAAGGCTGATACAGACGAAAAAAAGCATTACTTAGTAGAATAATTCCGCCCCCGATTAGTTTGATTTTGTGTCGATTGCTTTGGAAAATGTTTCAGCTTGAAAATTAATTTATAATAATAATATCCGTATTAACGGACTTAAAATAGTAGTATTTTTCTCATGTGACTCGGGTGGTTTCTACCACCTGTCATTTTTTTAGACCTGTCTGAATTCTACATTTCTACACTTTTTAAAGCTTCTCGTTTTATGATGAGCGGTTAATGCTAAACAAGGCATAATTGTAACTTGCAGTTGTTTTAAAGGCTGCGTGCAGCTTCCGGAATAATATGCCCTGCTACTGGTATTAGATTATCGCATTGACCAAAAAACTAACTGTACAGTAATCTAAGCAGAAATTTTAGCACACGGGGTTTGCTTTTGAGCCAACCTGTTATAATGCCGCATTATGTAAGGCAGAAAAGTCAGCTGCCTGTCACGTCACCTCCTTTGAAAATAATGATCGTTTGGTGTAATAACGGCCATGCCTTGTCGTGCCCGTAACGTAAATATTCACGTAAAATCTAAATAACTGTTTATGAAACATGTATTTCTATTATGCATGTCTGTTTTGTTGTTGGTATCCGGCGCCCTGGCTCAGGGGCGGAAGATTAGCGGCAATGTGACAGACAGTAAAGACGGATCGCCGATGCCCGGCGTAACGGTGAAAGTGAAAGGAGCTTCCAGCTCTACACAATCAGATGTTGAAGGAAATTTCTCCATTACGATTCCCGCAGGTAGTAAGATCCTCAATTTTTCTTTTGTTGGCTATGGCGATGTGGAACTGGCTGCAACCGAAAATATGCAGGTGAAATTGAGTGCAAGTGCCAAAAGCCTCAATGAGGTCGTTGTTGTAGGTTATGGCCGCGCATCCAGGAAAGATATTACAGGATCTATTGCGCGCATCGGAAGCAAAGATGTAGAGAATATCCCTGTGCCCAGCTTTGAATCCGCATTGCAGGGAAAAGCTGCTGGTGTTGTAATTGAATCAGGTAGTGGCAAAGTTGGCCAGGGCATTAGGATAAACATTCGCGGTACTTCTTCTATTTCTGCAAGCAGCCAACCGTTATACGTTGTGGATGGTCTGCCTATTGTATCTTCCAGTTTGTCAAACACAGGGAACGATCCCACGAATCCACTGATCGATATTAATCCCAATGATATTGAATCAGTAGAGATTTTAAAAGATGCATCAGCTTCTGCAATTTATGGTGCGCGCGCAGCAAACGGCGTGGTGCTTATCACTACAAAGAAGGGGAGAAATAGTCGTAAAACAACTATCGAGCTCAATATGGCTAAGGGTTACAGCAACCCCGCACGCAAAAGAAAATTCCTTGATGCAAAACAGTATGTGGACCTGATGCATAAAGCAGCTGCAAATGATGCCAATTATGATTTTACCAACGGTGTGTCCGGCTTTCCATCGTTGGATTCTGCAATGAATTATTATAACGATGAATACAACGGAGTGCTTGATTATTTTTCTTTAGGGACAGATTATACAATTCCTGAAGTGAACACCAACTGGCAGGATCAGATGTTTAATAAGAATGCGCAGACCAACCAGGTAGATTTGTCAGCTTACGGAGGTGATGCAAGAACGAGGTTTTTTGTCTCAGGATTTTACAACACACAGGAAGCCGTAGTAATCAATAACAAATTCTATCGTTACGGAGGAAGATTGAACCTTGAACACAATGCTTCTGATAAACTGACCTTGGGTGTTAACCTGTCTGTTGATCGCACGCAACTCGACAGAGTATCGACTGATAATGCATTTTCAACACCAGGTCAACTGGTAGCGCAATTACCTATCTCTCCATTAATAGATCCTTCAACAGGCAAACTGAATAAACAAACATTGTATGCTAACGGTTTGTTTGATGCGCAATACAGCAGCAACAATCAGTCTACAAACAGGGCAATAGGTAATGCATTTGCTGCATATACGTTCCTGCCGGATCTCACATTCCGTTCCGAGTTTGGCGCTGATCTTATCACGTTGTATGAGGAAGCATTCCTCGGTAAAGAAACTGTTGATGGTTCTGCAAGTAATGGGTTGGGTAGCTTCAATAATGCGCAAAGCACATCCTTCAATACCAATAACTATTTTACATACGCGCCTAAGATAAATGACAAGAGCAAGCTGAATGCAGTGTTGGGTATGAGTTATCTGCAGAACGATACAAAGAAGAATTTTGCTTCGGGCGAACAATATCCTTCTGACGCAGTAAAAACACTGGCAGGAGCAACTTCTATAACAGGCGCCACTTCAAGTAAGGACAGGTATACCTTTCTTTCTTATTTCCTTCGTGGCAGTTATTCTTATATGAACAGGTACTTAATCTCTGCAAGTGTCAGAACAGATGGTTCTTCAAGGTTTAGTCCGGACCACAGGTATGGTTGGTTCCCGTCCGTATCTGGTGGATGGGTTTTGTCTGAAGAAAATTTCCTTAAGAATACAGAGGCTTTAAGTTACCTGAAACTGAGAGCCAGTTGGGGCCTGACCGGTAACGCAGAAATTGGCGAGTATAAATACTATTCACTGGACAGTGTATCTAACTATCCGGGCTTGCCGGGGCTAATACCAAACCAATTAGGTAACAGTGATCTCAGGTGGGAAAGAACATCACAAACTGATATTGGTGTTGATTTCGGGTTCCTGAAAAACAGAATTACCGGTGAAGTTGATCTTTATAAAAAGCATACAACTGATCTTTTACTGAATGTAAATATTCCGGCTACTACAGGGTTTACGTCACTCTATAGAAACCTCGGCACTATGGATAATAAAGGTGTTGAAGTAACGCTTAATTCCAGCAATTTGGTGGGTAAGTTTAAATGGAATACGTCTTTAAATTTTGCATACAACCAGAATAAAGTAGTTAACATCCGCGGACAAATTATTGAAGATGGAACGGGCCTGGAGCGTGCTGTAGAAGGAGAGCCTATCGGAACCTTCTTTATGCAAAAGTTTGTTGGAGTTGATCCGCAAACAGGTGATGCTTTGTATCAGGGGAAGGACGGAAAACCTACCAGTGATTTTTCTTTGGCAGATAGATTGCCCGTGGGTAAGTCAAATCCAAACTGGACCGGTGGTTTTACCAATACATTTTCCTACAAAGGAATTGACCTGAGTGTATTCTTCACATTTGTAACCGGAAACAACATTTACAATGCCGCAGGTATCTATATGTCGGGCGGCTATTACAATGGCTACGACAACCAGACAAGTGATATGTTGAATACCTGGACAAAACCCGGTGATGTTACAAATATCCCCCGGGTAGGATACAACTTCGGATCTGGTTTCCAAAATTCTTCCCGCTTTTTATACAACGGTTCATATGCGAGGTTAAAGAATGTAACGCTGGGATATTCATTACCTGCTTCAGTTACAAAAGCATTGCACATACAATCTGCAAGAATTTATACAACCGGAATCAATCTGTGGACAAGAACAGACTATCCTTCAGATCCTGAAGTGAATACAGCAACTATTGATAACATTGGAAATGGGCAGGATCTATACACTGTTCCTCAGGCCAGAACGATCACTGTTGGTTTAAATGTAAAGTTTTAGTGAAGCAATGGCACGTCTGCATGACTAGCATAATGTGCCTCCCTTTATGTAAAAACAAAAAATAGAAGAATGAAAACGAGTTATTTTTTATACAGTCTTTTTATATTGACATTTTTTTCGGTTGCGTGCAGCAAGAAGCTGGATGTTCAGCCGCAGCAATACCTGACGCCGGACCAGATAAAAACGCAGGCCGACCTGGAAGCATTGTTATTTGGAACATACTCCTTATACCAAAATCCAAATGGTTTTGGTGAGCGATTGTTATTTGTGCCGGATTTACTGGCTTCAGACAAGCAGGTAGATTTTGTGGGTACTTTTTCCAATTATAGGGAAGTGCAGAGAAAAGCCATTCAGGCCACCAATAGCATTCCTCAAAATATATGGATAAACGAGTACAATATTATTCTTGCAGCCAACACTGTTTTAGACAAGATAGCGCTTGCCACCTCTGAAAAAGATACAATAGTGGCGGAGGCGAAATTTATGCGCGGTGTTGCATTGTTTGAGCTGGTAAATTTATTTGGCCAGCCATACAGTGCCGGCAATGCAAATTCAAATCCCGGTGTGCCGATTGTGCTGCAACCGGTTTATGCTTTTGATTCAACAAAAGATAAACCTGCCCGTGCAAGCGTTGCTGAAGTATATGCCCAGGTTATTGCGGATCTGACTGAAGCCGCAGATAAGCTTCCGGAAATTCCTGAGCAAACTCAAAGCGGATTGCAGGTAAGAGCCAGCAGTTTTGCCGCAAAAGCTTTCCTGGCCAGGGTTTATATGAACATGGGTGATTATACAAAGGCCGCTGCTTTTGCCGATGAGGTTATTCAGTCAGGCTTGTATAGAATGGATTTATATGACAAGGCTTTCAATAACATATCTTTTTCTTCAGAAGATATTTTTGCCATTGCACAAACCAACCAGAGCAATGCAGGAACCAGCAACAATGGATTGCCTACATTTTATTCTGCATATCCTGCAGGTCGCGGCGATGCGCAAATGAATGCGGACTATGAAACGATTTTTGATGATCCGGCCGATGTGCGGATGAGTTTTAACTACAATGGATCAAGTATTGGCGGATTTGATGGCACCTATACCGAAAAATGGGCGAAGCTGTATAAATACATTCCTGTTGTACGGCTGGCGGAAATGTATTTGACCAGGGGAGAAGCAAATCTGCATTTGGGTATAGGTACACCTACGGATGATCTTAATGTGGTAAGAGACAGGTCGAAGGCTAAAAGATTGGATGCGGTAACATTGAATGATTTTGTTGAAGAGCGTTTCCGTGAACTTGCTTTTGAGGGGGACAGACTTTGGACCCTGAAACGCCTGAAAATGGATATCGATGGTTTCCCTTACAACGATAAGAAATTGGTTTTACCTATTCCTCAAAGGGAAATTGATGTAAACAGCAATTTAATCCAAAATCCGGGGTATTGAAACACGAGGAGATTAAACCATGTAAGGCATACAAGAGAATATAAGAAAAGTATTTTGGGGCTGTACAAACAAGAATAAATACATATGCATTGAATGTCCTTATATGCCTTATATGGTTTAAATAAAAAATCCTTTATTTGTTTGCCAAATGAACTTTTTTCGCTGTTGTAAAATATTTTTTTTTCTTCTGAAATCCTTTATGGGAAAGGGTTTTGTAAAAATGTTCGGTACGCTTTCAAAATTTATTTGAAAAGAATTTGGACGGAAAACAAAAACTCCTATTTTTGCACTCCGCAAAACGGAAAAGGATTCCCGAATAGCTCAGCTGGTTAGAGCATCTGACTGTTAATCAGAGGGTCGCTGGTTCAAGTCCAGCTTCGGGAGCAAGAGCCACTCAAAATTGGGTGGCTTTTTTGTTGTCACACATCTTCGTTTTTCTTTGTGCCCTGTTGCGAATGAATTTTCAATGTTATATTTTTAATATACGGGAGTAAAAAACGAAATGTCTCAGTTTCTATTTGGATAGAACCTTATTCCCGGTTTGTCACATATCTCAGGAAGTCGTCTTTTAAAATCATTATATAACGCTTCATCTTTTGGTATTAGTTAATTGGAATATCAATAACCCTGCAAAAACTTAATCCGTTAACTAAACCACTTTTTATGCATAAGCAGGTTCTTGTAATAACAGCAGTTATTGCATCCATTATTCTTTTTGTTACGTGCAGTCAAAAAAAGAACAGGGGCATAGATAGTTCCATTCTTGTTTCCAGGTATGCCAGGCCTTTAACCAATTACCAGATTGCATCTTCAACTAAAAGAATAGAACGGGGTAAATATCTTGTAAACGGCGTGTTGGGCTGTTTTCGCTGTCATGCTGAAGTGGATTCTGCTAAGCCGGGGTGGCCCGCACTGGAAAACCGGCTCGGCTGTGGAGGTCTGCTTTATAAACAAGACAGCATCGCCTTGTACGCGCCCAATATTACTCCCGATAAAGAAACCGGAGCCGGAAACTGGAGCGATGATATGTTTATACGGGCTCTGCGTAATGGAATTGGACATGACGGACGTGCATTGAAAGCGATGCCATGGTGGACATACCGTTCTCTCTCCGATGAAGATCTGTTTTCTGTGATCTGTTATCTGCGTTCTTTAGAGCCAGTCAATAATATTGTGCCGATGCGGCATTTGGGTGCTGCCATTGAAAAAGAACTGCAAAACAACCCAAGATCGCTGCAAGTGATCAAAGTAGCGGAACCAGACACATCCACCATATTGGCCAAAGGAAAGTACCTGGTAACAATTGGAGAATGCCTCGGTTGTCACACAGCCTGGTATGAACGTAATCCGGGTTATTTTGGCGGCGGAAATCCTATTGCCAATGAAAAAACAGACTCAATTATAGTTAGCGCAAATATTTCTTCCGATGCCAGCGGTATTGGTACCTGGGACGATGAGACATTTATACGTGTGATCCGCACCGGGAAAAATGGATCATTGCATCATTCCATGCCATGGATAAATTTCAAAAATATTAATGATGACGATCTCAAAGCAATTTTCGCTGCCCTTAAAACCACTCTTCCTGTTGAGCATCATATAGTAAATGGCATGAAGCCGACATTATGTGAAATATGCGGAGAAAAGCATGGTTTTGGGGATCACAACAAAGTCTCCCCAATAAGGGCTGTGGCATTCGATACAAAGAGCTATCCTGCATATGAAGGAGCGTATGTCGATGGCGATATGGATACTGTCATCGTAAAGTGTAAAGATAAAAAGCTGTGGGCCACCATTGTAGGGGCAAAACCTGTTGAGCTTTTACCTGTGGGTAACAATCAGTTTAACGGTTCCGGGATGCCATCGCCCATTCGTTTTATCAGTGATGTTTCCGGGAAGATCACTGGATTTGTAGATTATGGTCTTGTTCCCCTAACTTTTGCCAGGGTTACAACCGTTAAAGCGATAGGAGCTAAATAGCCAATATTGCTGGCGGCTCATTTAACGGTTACATGATACAAATCGATGAACCTGCTGATTTCATTTTGTAGTTTTATTCCGGGCGACGGGTTGATTATTTAAAAAATTGCAAATGGATACAAACGACGATAAATTAAAGTCTGTTAAATCCTTTTCAAAGGCACAGCTGTTTAATACGGCTATCCAGTTATTGCTTGTTGCTCTCCTGATAAGCTGGTGCTTCCGCATTCTTAGTCCGTTTGTTAATCCGGTAGCCTGGGCGGCAATTCTGGCCGTAGCACTTTATCCCGTTCATCGCAGGCTTACAAATAAATTAAATGGCAGAACTGCGTGGGCATCCGTTATTATTACTGTTGTACTGCTTTGTATTCTTATTGTGCCCGCTGTTTGGCTAGGCCTTTCATCGGCTGCTGAAGTAAAAAGCATCATAGCAGATTATAAAGCCGGATTGATCACGATTCCTCCTCCGCGTGAAAATGTAAAGGGCTGGCCGGTGATAGGCAACAGGGCGCATGAAATATGGGTACAGGCATCGCAGGGCATTGAGTCTCTTGCACAGAAATATCCGCAAAAATTCCGCTCGGCGCTTGCATTCACACTGGGGTTGTTGGCCAGCACGGGTAAAGGCTTGCTTTTCTTTACCTTTTCAATTATTATAAGCGGTGTCTTTCTGTCTTATGCGGATAGTGCTTCTTCGTTTGCACGAAGCCTGTTTCGTCGTTTAATTGGCAGTAATTCGAATATTGATGTAACTCAGATATCTGCCATAACGATCCGCAATGTGGTGAAAGGAATTCTGGGTGTTGCTTTTATTCAGTCAACACTTGCTGCAATAGGATTTGTTGTTGCCGGAATTCCTGCTGCGGGTTTGTGGACATTAATATGTCTTATTCTGGCAATCATCCAGGTTGGTATTCTTCCTGTTTCTATTTGTATAATTATTTATATCTGGAGTACAGGCACAACGCTGGCAGCAACACTATTAACTATTTATTTGTTACTTGTAGGGCTTTCTGATAATGTGCTTAAACCCTGGTTGTTAGGCAAGGGCGCACCGGTTCCCATGCTTGTCGTATTTCTTGGTTCAGTGGGTGGATTTATACTCTCCGGATTCATGGGTTTGTTTACAGGTGCAGTTGTTCTTTCCCTTGGGTATAAACTCTTTTACATGTGGTTAACCCAGCCTGATGCATAAGGCATCTATTCTTTATTTTCACTAAATAACACGGCGTTACGAATGGGTTAGTTTTATTTACTGTTATCAATATTGTTAGAAATTAATCTGTTTTGAAGCTTTAAAAAAGCTGCGCATTAAAACATCTTCATTTGACCTACCCCCCTGGCTTTATGTAGCCGGTTCTTTACAAGGACGGATTTTCTTTTTTTCATTGTCGGCTTCCTGAAGTTAACATGCATGTATTTTAAGGATGTTACAATGTCCGGCTGCCGGAATACTCTCGTTACTTTTTTGTACATTTAGTATACTTAAATAGAGCTACATGAAATCTGCCTCATGTATACTATCCCTTTTACTGCTTGGGTTTACATGTAATAAAGAGGTGACTGCATTTTTTCCAAAGGACTATAAGTTGGCAGATGAACAAATAGGGAACGGAAAAACCTTAGTTTATCAAAATACGAGTACCGCCGAAAAAACATACACCGATTTACAGCTGGTAACTAAGGAGGGAAAAAATTATCGCTGCGAAAGAAGATATAATAATATTGTAACTACTGATTCCATTGTTACTGTTGATGGAAAGCTGCTCGAGGTCTTCGAATTTTTTACTCCTGGTAATGCCGGTGGAATAAAAGGTGAAATTATTCTTGATACAGTCGTTATTAAAGATAAAACAGCACGCCGCCAGGAAAATATTCTATTTAAAATAGGGCAGATGCGTTACGAACTTAAGTATGAAGAAGAAAAGTTAAAAGATACTACGTTTATGTGGCAGGGCAGGCAGGTAGAAACAATACTGATAAAAGCTGTTGCGTATGCTGCGTTCAAGAGAATAGGTGACGAAACGGTACGGCAGAGCTGGCATATTGTTTCAAATGCGTATCATGGAAAAGGTATTGGAATGATGCTGAATATTGTAGAGACTAAAGATCAGGCCGGCCGCCGGTCTTATGATGAATGGATGCTGACAGATATAAAAGAAATATCCGAAAAGAACTCCCTTACAGCAATGCGTTAAATCCAGCTTGATTTATAAAACCTGCAACTCATTCTTTATCAGAATCGTCTTTTTCTTTCGCCCAACTTTTTTTGTAAGCCAAAGGATTTTTACCGGTGAATTTTTTAAATATCCGCGTAAAATGACTTTGGTCTGAAAAGCCTGTGAGGTAGGCGATTTCAGTTAACGAATAACTTGTTGTCTGCATTAATTGTATGGCTTTTTCAATGCGCATTTTTCTAATATACTCTCCGAAGGAAAGGTTCTCAAAATATTTTGAAAACTCTCTTGATAGATATGCCGGGTTGATGTCCAGTTCTTTTGATGCTTGCTGCAGACTTAAATTCAAATTTGTGTCGATCTGATCCTGCATCATTTCTTTGAGCTCTATTGCCCAGTCTGGCGTTTTTTTAAGTGCAGATTGTTCGATGTATTTCCTGAATACCTCCATCAATATTTTTTCCACCGGCGCTTGAGTATGCTTTGTTGTGTAGAGGTGTTTTGCCCAGCTGTACATGCCATCGTAAATGATCATACCCAGTTCAAGCAATTCCTGGTCATCTTTTATGTTGTAAGATAAACCAGCAAAAATTGCCCAAAGCCCTGAGGCTTGCGGGGCCATGTCATGCCTGTCTGTGTCAGCACCTCTTACTATGTCTGCAATCCGGTCAAGCGCCTCATCCTGCAGCTGATGTTTCTGTATGATAAAATCAAATGTACAGCGGTCATCGTAATGGCTGTATTCCGCTCCCGGTATGTCAAAAGGAATAGCATCCAGTTCTTTCGCAAGCCTCTCAACTTTTTCGTACGGAACATATATAATTTGTGCAGAGGCGTCAACAAATCTCTTGATGAGCCATGGGCAGGCAATGCGATCAATTTTTGGCCGTTCTCTTGTAATCCATTTCATAGTCAGCAGCAATTTACAAATTTGAAATTTGAAATCATTCGTGCCTGACTAAATTTAAATAGTTGAATAGTGATGCTTATCTCGGAATAGGCATACATGAACTTTCGCCAGGCCAATCCTGAAGGGATGGAATTATTATAGAAAGATATATACATCGATATAAAACTCCGACGGGGTGACATTCTATTATGTCACCCCGTCGGAGTTTTATGAAATGTTTCGGCCTTTGCTATAATAATTTCATCCCTTCGGGATTAAGCAACTTTGATTTATCTATTTACACATTTAGTTTGACAATAATAATCTCAAATTCCAAATTCGTCTCTTGCTTTTTCTTCCTCATAATATGGTATGTGTACCTGCTTTTTGTTTTCGCCGGTGAGCTTGTATAAGATGCAGGCGCCGCCAGAGACGGCAATCCAGAAAACAATTTTTTCAATAGTGGTTGTCCCCATCCAGATACCAAAGGGAGCTGCGATCCAGATGCTTACACAATAAAAGCAGGAGATCAGGCTCCCCCAAAAGCCTGATCCTGCTTTTTCCCTCAACATGAAAACTATATTCAACGGTCCATCTTCATCACTTAATAAATGAGCGAGGCGCCATGTAGCCAAAATAGATGCTAGGAAATATAAACATATTGTCATACCAGTAAGCCCCTCTTATTTTCTTACATCTATATCCGGAAGGCCAATGATCTGTTACGTTGTTTTCTAAAAAATAACCGGCTTGATTTGCACCTGCCTCCATCCGGGAATATGATCGGAGCCCGGATGGAATCCAGGAAACTCAATGCGGATACGATTAAATAACGGGCATCTTTGTGTATCTGCAGTTATTAAACTTGTCCTTTGATTGGGCATCCAAAATATCACTCATTCAATTCCCGCCAAAAGTACATAGGCGGGCGAAGCAGATCAATGTTGTTTTTCACATACTATAGATGTAGAAATCACCAATGCTTAAACAAAAGCCTCCGCAGGCAGCAGGAGGCTTTTTACTGTATGCAATGATGGTTCTATGTTTAATAAAGCCAGCTTTTAAATTCCATGCTTAATCTGTGCGTCTGAACTGAAGCATCCATTCGTAAATGTTTTTGCCACTCTCTCTGTATTCGGGATTGGTAGCTTTAGTCCATGCGTCGTGCTGATCTTCTTCACTACCCCGTGCCCATATTGTTGCTTTAGGATAAATTATTGGATGGTATTTTACAATGCTTGATACATAATTTTTTGTTTTAGCAACCTGCACAACCGGATCAGTAGAATTGTGAAATGCCCAAATGCCTGTTTTTGATTTTGCAAGACTAAGTGCTTTACCGCTATTCACATCCGATGCGCCGCATATAGGAACGATTGCCGCCAACTTATTGCGGTAGATTGTTGTATAATCCCAAGCATTGCCACCGCCCATGCTCATGCCGCATAAATAAATTCTTGATGTATCTATCTTGTATTTTTTTACGCAGAAATTGATTGTAGCATTTACATCGTTAGGTGAAGGCCATCCATCATTTTGCGGGCAAATGATTACAAATGAAAGTAGTTTTCCGTCAGCGTTAAAACGACCGGGAAATTTTTTATTGACTACATACTGAGGAATGGCGTACCATTCCAGCTTATAAAGATCAGTAGTGCCATTACCTCGCTGGCCCCAACCGTGAAGGAAGACAATTAGCGGATAGCGTTTTGCCTTATTACGTTCATTATAATAGTATTTCGGCAATATTTCTGCGTAACCACCTATGTTGCTGTTTATTCTTTCCTGTTTTCTTCTCAGTACAGGCGGATCTGTTTCTTTTTCGGTTATAGGTGTTGTTGCAGCCCTCTCGTCAAAACCAATGTCAGCAACGGTTGCAGCAGGGACGTCTGCTATGTTTTTTGAACAGGATAGTGTTATAACCGTTATCAATAGTCCTATCATTGTTGTATATGCTTGTTTCATCGGTATGCTTTTGATAACGGTGCGGACTAAATTCATGCCAGTCAAGGAAAATAAAACAGTTGGTGTTATCCGGGCGAAAATGCAGTGGAAAAAATGGATTATTCCTGATAAATAATTCCCCAAACTTTTCCTAATAAAACAATGTTTTATGGACAATGATTAAACAAATTCTGAAGCCAAAGAACATGTTGGACTATTAAAATATTAACCAAACTTTTAAAAAAGAAAGATAATGGGTTATTTGATTTAAATTTATCGATAAACATTAATCAGCTTGATTATGATGCGTATTTTTCTCATAATGGTTTTGATTGCAAGTGTTTACAGAACGGAAGCGCAACAATATATACAACCAAATTTTGAAAGTGATGAATACCTGGAGATGTTGCGGGTTACATTGCAAGCTCACAGTGACTCTATTAATAATTCTTCAAAAATTCCTGCTCCTCTTTTTTACCAAAGGGTATTTCGTTCACAGGTGTCTCCACTTTATAACAGGTGGGATCTCTGGCTTCGTGACGACCAGCATGTTGCTGCTATATGCATAAGAGGAACAGTTAATCAGACAGCGAGTTGGTTAGAAAATTTTTATATGGCTATGGTGCCGGCTACAGGAAGCATTCAGCTAAGTGATACATCTTCGTTTACTTATAAACTTGCGGACAATCCTTCTGCTGCAGTGCATGTTGGCTGGCTACTTGGTTTATCAAGCATGGCAGCTTCAGTAAAAGAAAAGATAAATGAGCTATATGCTACAGGTGTAAAAGAATTTATCATCATGGGGCATAGCCAGGGTGGTGCTTTGTCTTTTCTGTTAACATCCTATCTTCATTATGAAACAGTAAACGGAAATTTGCCAAAGGATATTTATTTCAAAACATATAGCAGTGCCGCACCAAAACCAGGAAACTTGTATTATGCGTATGATTATGATTTTATAACACGTAACGGATGGGGGCTTACTGTTGTTAATTCACTTGACTGGGTTCCGGAGACACCAATATCGGTGCAAACAGTGAAAGATTTTAATGCAACCAATCCTTTTGTTGATTTGAAAGGTGCGCTAAAAAAACGAAAGACGTTGGTGCGGTGGTACATAAATGGTGTATATAACTCTTTGAATAAGTCTACAAAAAAGGCTCAAAGAAAATTGGAGAAAAATCTCGGCAGCAAATTGTTTAAACAGGTTAAAAAATTTATGCCGGGTATTAGAGAACCAACGTATGTAGCAAGCAGCAATTATATGCGTGCCGGTGTGCCGATTGTGTTGATGGCTGATGAAGCATATAAGCAACAATATCCTGAATCTGCAAAGAACATTTTTTCGCATCATGCATTGCATCCGTACTACATGCTAACACAAAAGTGGTATGGAAATCAAACTTCTGGTCGCTAATAAATAAAAATTGAAAGTATGTGGTGGATCTTTGCCTTGTTATCAGCATTGTTTGCGGCGCTAACAGCAGTGTTGGCAAAAAAAGGTGTAGCAAATATTGATAGTGATCTTGCGACAGCTATCCGGACTACCTGTATCTTGTTTATTACCTGGTCCATCGTTTTGTTTAAAGGAAATGTTCATGCCCTGCAAACACTGGGCAAACAAAACTGGATGTTTCTTATACTTTCAGGATGCGCAACGGGATTGTCCTGGCTGTTTTATTTCAAGGCGCTGCAAATCGGTAATGTTTCGCAGGTTGCTCCCGTTGATAAAATGAGCGTAGCAATTGCGATCATATTGTCGGTTATTTTTCTTGGAGAGCCGCTTACATGGAAGATGGCTGTTGGGGCTTCGTTGATTATTGCCGGGACAGTTGTTTTGATTCTGTAGGTGACGTTTTCCGGGCGTTGACTGTGTAATAGAAAATACAATTACACAGAGCTTCACGGAGGAGATACAGGAGTTGAACAGAGTCCTTGCTGCAAAGCGGTAATGCCTATTCGTAAAATCCTTCATACACAGTTGCTCTGATGTCTGAGGCAATGCTTTCAAACTCATTGTAGCTGGTTATTGCTGGGATACTCATTAGCTGCATCTTATAGCAATCTTCACCTTTTCTGTACGGTGGCTGCATGTAACTAAAGGGAACCGGTTGCAAGCCCTTTCTTTCGTAAAATAAAATACGTCTTCTGCTGTCTTCATCATGTTCGGGTTCCACTTCAAGTATTATTCGCTGATTGAAGCGATCAAACAACTCGTCAATAACTTTGCCTCCATATAGCTTGCCACGTTGTGATGAAGAAATAGCAAAGTGCTCAACATAGCAGAAGTCTTGTATTTGCCAGGTAATAATAAATCCTACAGGCAATTCATCTTCTAATAATGATAACTGCATCCCGCTGAACGAAATGGTCCTGAGAAAGTTTGCCCACTCCCTTCTTTCATGTACCGGAAACGCAGATTCATATAAGCTCCTGACAAAGGGTAATAACAAATGTTCCGGGTCAGTAATTCTTATCCATTGCATACGTGCAAAGATGATGCATTATACCAGAATCTGAAACAGGAAAGTCTTTGTTGCGCTACAACACCACAAGCGGAGAAATGAATCCTATACTTATCCTTCCTGTATGTGTATCAGCCGAGCCAAATTCTTTTTTGGAATAATCGGTATACTTATAGGTGCGGCCAATATAGGTTCCGAAGAATTTTAGATTGAAGTTCTTAAAAGGATAAAATTCAACGGAAGGAATAAAGCCCCATGCAGTTCTTAGATGACTGTCTTTATGCGGATCGGGATTGCCATACCAGTATGCGTCACTTACCATCCCTATGCCGGAGACTGTCCACTTGGGTGCAAATTGATAAGTGAAGCGAAGCCAGTGTTCAATGTATGCCACATCCATTGCGGCATAAGGATCGTAGGAGTCTGGCACGATACCCGTAACTATCGTTTTCCTGTCAAGTCCTTCTTTGCTCCACTTAAAATCATATTGGATGGTCCACTTTTTTAGAAGCAATTGGTTACCCAGTGCTATATAATGCATTTCTTTATCTACCGCTTCAGTAAAAACGCTGGCACTCCATAAAGTTTGAAACATTCCGTTTGCAAAGTTGCCCCGCCAGTTTGCTACCCATGCCGCAGGGAATTTCGATTGTTTTACTCCGGGGATTGAATCGTACAATTCATCAAAAGTTTTTGTCCTGGAGTTAAGGATCTGAAAGGTAAGTGAATGATTTTTGGTTAGCTGCCATCCAAGTTGAACGCCGGACAAAAAGTTGTCCGCATATTCAACAATATCGTTGTATGCATATATATCAATCGGGTTTGCGTCAAATTCATAGCCACCCCAGTCTGCACACATCTTACCAAATTGCATGCTCACTTTTGGGGAGAGGTTCACTCCTATATAAGCAAGATCCGTACTGGCGCTAATGTTATCTACTGATTGCGGTTGTGTTGATTTAGTATATCTGTCGCGAAAACGGAAATATACTTTATCCTTATACACTTTTCCTTTTATCTCCAGGCGAAACTGGTTCATGGAAAATGCGCTACCTACATACTTGCCATCCTGAAAATCGTTGTTGAATCCGTATTGCATATTGGCAATGACATCAATATTTTTTAGCAGCTCAACTTTTTCAGTGGGAATGATAGGGGTCGTATGATTGATAGAAGTATCTATTTGCTTCTCTATTTGTGAAGAAGCTACAATCACCTGCAAGATAGATGCTATCAAAAGGGGTATGCGAAGCTTCATAGTTTAGTGTTTAGTTTATAAAAGAATATGACTAAGAAGAAATCCTATTATAATAGCAGTTCCAATCACAACGAATCCGGGTAGCATAAAGCTGTGGTTGATGACATATTTTCCAATTTTGGTTGTGCCTGTTCTATCAAAATTTATTGCTGCCAGTAAAGTGGGGTAACCAGGTAGAACAAAGTCGGCATTTACAGCCGGAAACATAGCCAACAGATTTGGGTTAGCGATCCCAAGTGCAACACCAAGCGGCATCATGGTGCGGGTGGTTGCAGCCTGGCTGAACATGAGGACGCCCATTATAAAAACAGCGAATGTAAACGTCCACGGATGCGCTTGAGCAATCCCGCCGAGCGCTTCTTTGATAACATGCTCGTTGTTGGCCATGAATGTAGAGCTCATCCAGACAACCCCAAAAACTGAGATTACCGCAGTGGCCATAGATGTAAAAAGACTTGCTTTGGTTACAGCCTCTGCACTTGTTTTTGTAACAAGCATAATAAGGGCTGTTGCGGACAATGTGATTATTTCAATAACACTGCCCATGGTGAGCGTGCCATCAGCTTTAACGCTAAAATTCAGATCTCCTTTGCCCGTGTTGGGAACTAGGGATGGAAATGCCCCGCACAGCACAACAAGCAGTATGGCAATTCCAAAGATCAGCACGGCGGTTTTTGCGCCGGGTTTAATAGCTTTTTTGTTTTCAGCCGAATCTGCATCTATTGATTGTGCAAATTCAGGATCTTTCATCTTCTCAATAAAATCCGGATCATCATTCAGTTCTTTGCCTTTCTTTCTCACCGCAAGCGCACCGGCAAGTACACCCAGCAAGCAGGATGGAATTCCAACTTTCATAATATCCACAACCGCGCTTGGGTAAGCAAGTATTGCCGCCATGGCCGCTGTTGCGGCACTCATCGGGCTGCCGGTAAGTGCAATATGTGATGCTATTACTGATACCGACAGAGGGCGTTCAGGTCTGATCCTTTTTTTTGCCGCTACCTCTGAAATGATCGGGAGTAATGAATAAACGATATGTGATGTGCCTGCAAAAAGACACAAAAAATAGGTTGTTACCGGTGCGAGGAAAGTAATTTGAGAAGGGTTGCTTCTTATAATTTTTTCTGCAATGCTTACAAGATAGTCAAGTCCGCCTGCAGCCTGCAATGCGGCACCCGTTGTTACAATAGCGATGATGATAAGCATTACGTCAAGCGGGGGCTCGGTCGGGTGCATATGAAATACGGATACGAAAATGAGCATTCCAACCATTCCCATAACGCCCAGGCCGATGCCTTTCATGTTGGCGCCAATAAGAATCATTATTAGTACTATCAAAAACTGGATCCAGATCATAAGCGTTGATGTTGTTTTGATGTTGGGTGTAATCTTTTTTGGTTAGTTATTGATCTGTAGAAGTGAGGATTGCTTTATTCGATATATCTCAATACTTAGGATCAATAAGCCTGGTACAGGCGTAGAACCAATGTACAACTCTTTCCGGAGTAACGCTACGGTAAAGCGGGTTGTTAGAATTTAAAGAAATAGCTCTGCAATGTTTTTTTATCTTTTGTTTGTGTCAATCCCAACATTAGTAACACTCTCGATTTTTGCGGGTTAAGATCATCAGAAACTATAGTGCCCAGTTTGTCATCGTCAATCTCATCATATAAAGTAACGCGACCAGCAGGAACGTGGGAAGAACGGCAAACAACTACTCCTTTCTTTACAGCTTTGTCTACCGCATCGTAAAATGCTTTATTGAAATTTCCGTTACCTACGCCCGCGATCACTATACCTTCATAGCCTGCATTCACAAAAGCGTCTATGGTTAACGGTACCGCATCTGCGTACATAAACACGATGCCCACCTTTGGTAGTGATTGTATTTTTTGAAGGTCAAATGGAGTTGATTTATTGCCGGCACGTATTGAGTTAAGGTAGTAGAATACTTTGCCATCATATACCTGGCCAAGGGGACCAAGATTGGGTGCTGCAAAGGCATTCACTTTTGTGGTGTTTACTTTCTCAACATCCCTTCCGTCAAAAATTCCTTCATTAAAAACTACCAGTACGCCTCTGCCGTTGGTTGCGGGGTTGGCTGCAACAGTGATAGCATCATACAGATTTTTAGGTCCGTCTGCACTGATGGCTGTAGCCGGGCGCATAGATCCGGTAAGGACTACAGGTTTGTCATACCGCACCGTAAGGTTTAAGAAATAGGCTGTTTCTTCCTGCGTGTCTGTGCCATGCGTAATTACTATGCCGTCAGCTTCATTTTTTGCAAAGATCTCATTGATGCGTTTATCCAGTTTTTGCCATATTTCAATAGTCATATTCTGGCTGCCCACATTGGATATTTGTTCACCGGTTACATCTGCAATTTTTTCCACGCCCGGTATCGCTGCCAATAATTCTTTTATGGGCAGCTTTCCTGCCTCGTAACCTGCGCGGTCGGGGGCTGCACCCTGGCCGGCGATCGTTCCGCCGGTGGCTAAAATAATAATATGGGGCTTTTTACCCGTGCCTTGCGCGGTAACCGCAATTGAAAGCACAAGGCAAGTGATGAGAACGAAGATATTTTTCATAAGTAAGTATTTATTTTTTACATCATTGGTAGCGCATTTTTATTGCGGGGCTATCCGCCAACACTTCTACTGATTAATAAACTTCGGATGAATGAGATTATCTACAGAGTAGATTTCATCCCACTTAGCCTGTGTAATCAGTTTTCTTTCTTCTACAGCAATCTGGTGTACTGACTTCCCGGACTTTAAGGCCTCTTTGGCAATGCTTGCAGATTCTTCATATCCCAGGATCGGGTTTAACTGTGTAACAATGCCTATGCTATGCATCACCATTTCTTTTGTATGTTCCGGATTTGCGGTTATTCCTGTTACACATTTTTCTCTTAACATATGGCTGGCCCTGGTGATATATTCAAGGGAAGTAAATAGCGCAAAGCCTATTACCGGTTCCATTACGTTCAATTGAAGCTGTCCTGCCTCGGCAGCAAGCGTAACAGTAAGATCCGCACCAATAACATAAAAGCAGGTCTGGTTAACCGCTTCCGGTATAACGGGGTTCACCTTGCCGGGCATAATGGAAGAACCCGGTTGCATTGGGGGCAGGTTAATTTCATTTAGTCCGCACCTGGGGCCGCTGCTCAGTAAGCGCAGATCGTTGCATATTTTACTCAGTTTAACGGCACATCTTTTTAAAGTTCCGCTAAGCTGTACATACGCGCCCGTATCATAAGTGGCTTCAATAAGGTCCGGTGATAATTTTACCGGGATTCCTGAAATTTCGGCTAAGTGCTTTGTGCATATCTCGGCATAGCCCTTGGGGGCATTCACTCCTGTTCCAATCGCAGTAGCGCCCATATTAATCTCGGTTATCAATTGTTGCACTTCTCTCATGCGCAGTACATCTTCTCCTATGGTTGTGGCAAACGCATTGAATTCCTGGCCAAGTGTCATCGGCACCGCATCCTGCAACTGGGTGCGGCCCATCTTCAATACATCTTTAAATTCCTGTCCTTTATCAAAAAAGGCCTTTTGAAGTTTTTCCAGCGCATCGGTAAATTCATCTATTTTAAGATAGATGGCGAGACGGAAAGCCGTGGGATAGGCATCGTTGGTGCTTTGCGAGCAGTTTACATGGTTATTCGGGTGCAGGTGGTTGTAATCGCCTTTTTTGTAGCCCATGTGCTCCAGGCCAATATTGGCAATTACTTCATTTGCATTCATATTGCAGGACGTTCCTGCACCTCCTTGTATAAGATCGCTTACAAATTGATCTGTATACTCGCCGTCAATCAGTTTGTCACTGGCATATACAATGGCTTCAGTTACTTTTGCGTCCAACACGCCACATTCTTTATTGGCCATTGCTGCAGCCTTCTTCACATAGCCAAAAGCCTTAATAAATAAAGGCTCTTTACTAATAGGTATACCTGTAATATCAAAGTTCTCTTTTGCACGAAGCGTTTGTACGCCATAGTAACAATCGTTAGGAATTTCTTTTTCTCCAAGAAAGTCATGTTCTTTCCTTGTACTGCTCATAAAAACGTGTTTGATAATATAATAAAGTGGGTTTTCTATTTTCTGCCGGCTCTGCGTTCAGAATTGTTTAGTCAATGGCATTCGATCTTTTCACAAAAACTAATAACAAACCGATTGCACGATTTGTTGTGGGTTTGATGCAGTTATAGCGGCCTTTGTGTATTTAACGGTATAATAAGGCTCCGAAGAAGTTTGCTTTTTTTTGAAATTTTAATAAAAAAAAGGGTTACCATTCTTTCTTTTGGTAATTAACCAGTACAGCAGGTGTCAGCAAAGAAGATTTTTGCAGGAAATCGGACGACGTTTTACACCGGCAAAATCAATAAATTATATGAGCATTTTATTTCATCAATATAACCGTCAGTCGAAGAAGTGTATCGTCGCATACGCGAAGATGGCGTTGGGCAGGGGCATAGATTGCTGAAATCAGGTTAATCAATAAACTAATTAAGCAAAAGAGCCCCGCCGGAAAGCGGGGTTTTTTTATACACATAAGCTGAAAACAAAAAGTGAACAGGACGAAGAGAACAATGAATAGCCGGTTGCGTATAGCGCAATATTTTAATGCTGCTGTTTCGGTCAAGCCGGAATTGCTGATTCTTTCAGCCAATACAGGTTTTGCGGCATCGGCGAAGCAGAATAAACGTATTTACAAGCGATCGGACCCGGGATTTTTTTGACTATGAACTTTATAAACGAACTATAGAGTGAAAAGCCCGGTCTGAAGTTGATATCAGCCGGGTTTTTTCTTTTTAAAGACTTTTTTTAACCAGGGAAATATTTTTTATGATCCAGAATGTTATGAGCAGAATTAAGGACGAAATGTTCATCACATTTAATGATGTGATGAAATGGTTTAACGCAGGCGATGCTATGATGCAATACAGGCCTGCAAATGGTGGATGGACAATTGCGGAGGTGCTGGAACACATCACCCTCACCAATTTTTATTTGTTGCTGCTGATAAGAAAGGCGGCGTTGAAAAGCTTGCAGCATTCAATGGAGAACGATTACCGGGATATGTTGCAATCTTATGAATTTGATTGGGAGAAAATGCAGGTGGTCAGCAATCGTGACGCCGCAGATTGGACCACTCCTGAGCAGATGATACCAAGCGGAACCGTGGCAGCCGGTGATATTAAAGCAACATTGCGCCGTCAACTGGTGGAATGTCTTGGGCTGCTGGATGATCTGAAAAAGGGTGAAGGGGTGCTTCAAACAACCATGATGAATGTATATGGCCTGGGTAAGATTGATGTTTATCAACATATCTATTTTCTTGTTCAGCATACCAAAAGACACATTGGGCAAATGCGTGCAATTCGCAATGAATTTGAAGAAAATAATCTCGCTACCCAGCGTTTTACACATGATAGAAATCCATTGAGCATAGTAGCTTAATGGTATTAACAGCCTGTAGAGTTTCCCATACACATCTACAGGCTGTTATATTTTCTGAATGCCTTGCCAAAACTCTCAAAAACAGGCAATTTCATCAGTGCAAACCAATACCTTTGCTTACCTTACAAACAGATGAAGTTGTTTTATAATGAGTTATCACGACAAATATGAAGCGGTTATCGGGCTGGAAGTGCACGCACAGTTAATGACACAGAGTAAATTGTTCTCTGGTGACAGTACTGCATTTGGAGCTGAGCCCAATACCCATGTCAGCCCCATTACATTAGGACATCCGGGCACATTGCCTAAAACAAATAAAGAAGCGGTAGAACTTGCTATAAGGATTGGGTTGGCATGCAACTGCCACATAGAACGCTATAACTATTTTGCGCGAAAAAATTATTTCTACCCGGATCTGCCCAAAGGTTACCAGGTATCGCAACATACTACGCCGATATGTAAAGGCGGCCACGTTACCATCCGCACAGCTTCGGGCGTGCGCAACGTTCAGTTGAACAGGATACATATGGAAGAAGATGCGGGTAAGAGCATTCATGATATTGATGATAACAATACCTGTGTGGACTATAACCGCGCAGGTGTGGCTCTGGTTGAAATAGTAACGGAGCCGGATTTGAGCAGCGCGGATGAAGCTTATCATTATGTTACCGAGCTGCGTAAACTGGTTCGCTGGCTAGGCGTTTGTGATGGTAATATGGAAGAAGGAAGCCTTCGTTGCGATGCCAACGTTTCTGTTAGATTAAAGGGAGAAACAAAGCTTGGAACCAAGGTTGAGGTAAAAAATCTGAACTCCATCCGCAACGTGAAAAAAGCAATTGAGTTTGAAATAGACCGCATGATCAATGTAATTGAACAGGGCGGCACTATTACTCAGCAAACAAGAAGCTTTGATGCTTCAAATGATACAACTTTCGCAATAAGGGATAAAGAAGAGGCAAATGATTACCGTTATTTTCCTGAGCCGGATCTGCCTCCGTTCCGTTTGACTGAAACATTCATCAATGATATTAAGGATGCAATGCCTGCATTGCCCGAAGAGCTTTATACGCTTTATCACCAACAATATGGGTTAAGCGAATATGACGCAGCCCAGCTTTGCCTGGAAAAAGAAACGACTGATTATTTTAATGAAGTGGTGAAGTTCACTACCAATTATAAGGCTGCATCTAATTGGATCAACGGACCGGTAAGGCAATATGTAAATGAACATAAAATAGCGATGGATTCCTTCGCGGTTAAACCGCAGCAATTAGCAGAAGTTATGCAGCTGATTGACGAAGGAAAGATCAACTTTTCTGTGGCATCGTCAAAATTATTGCCTGCGCTTTTAGCGGATGGTTCGAAGGCGCCAATACAACTTGCCACTGAATTGAATCTTATACAGGTAAGTGACAGCAACGAAATAGAAAACTGGGTTGCTGAAGTAATTGCCAAAATGCCTGAAAAGGTTGCAGAATACAAAAAAGGTAAAAAAGGGCTAATTGGCCTGTTTGTTGGGGAGGTTAAAAAAGCCAGCAAGGGTAAAGCTGATCCTAAAGTTGTTACAACGTTGCTAGAACAGAAATTATCTGGCTAGCATAATTCAAAATCTCAAATTTCAAATCTCAAATAGACTCACGGATGAAAAAAATTGTTATTGTGCTGATGGCCGCTGTCGCTCTTGCGGCTTGTGGTAAAAAGAAACATGGAGCCTTTGTTGTAAGCGGAAAGATCACCAATCTTGATGCTAAGAAAATATTTCTTGAACAATTACCCCTGGAAGCAAACGCTCCTGTTGTAGTTGATTCAGCAACACTTAAGCCAGGCGGTGCATATGAAATGCGCGCCATTGCAAAAGATGAAGGACTTTACAGGCTCACTTTTGATAAAGGGCCTCAGATCATCTTCATCAATGATGATGATCATATCCGTATTTCGTTCGATGCCAATTTGCATAGAAAGCCTGATGTGGAAGGATCCGATGCAACAAAGAGTCTGTATGAATTCTTTGATACATACACCAAGAAGGATTCAGTTCTGTATACCACTTTTATGGCGCTTGACAGTGTGAAAAGAACGCCTGGTGTTGACAGTAATGCGGTAAAAGACCTGGAAGCTAAAAAAGATAAAGCGCTTACAGGACTGAATGATGAAGTGAAATCATTTTTGAATAATTCTAAGAGCCCGGCGGCCGTTTATTACGGCCTTGTACTGGCTTCAAAAACAATTGCGCCGGATGATCTTAAGCCTCTGGTAATTGCTCTGTCTAACAAGTTTAAAGACAATGCAGGTTTAGCGAAGATTAAACAAATGCTGACCGCTCCTCCGCAAGGGCCAGCAAACAGCCAGGAAAAGCCTTATGCTTTGTTGAATCAGCAGGCGCCTGATCTTACAATGCAGGATGTAAATGGTAAGCCCCTTGCAATAAGCAACTTTAAAGGTAAATATGTATTGGTTGATTTCTGGGCAAGCTGGTGCGGTCCATGCAGGCAGGAAAATCCAAATGTTGTAGCTGCTTACAACAAGTACAAGGATAAAAACTTTACCATTCTTGGTGTTTCTCTTGATAAGGATAAAGCTGCATGGTTAAAAGCGATTAAAGATGACGGCCTTGCTTGGAACCATATGAGCGACCTGAAACAATGGGAGAGCGTGGCAGTTAATACTTACCAGTTTGATGGTATTCCTTTCAATGTATTACTGGATCCTTCAGGAAAGATCATTGCAAGCAGCCTTCGTGGCGATGAGCTTGAAAGAAAGCTGGCGGAAGTATTGTTGCCTCAGGATAATTCTACGCAGAGCCTGAAGTAAATGTGCGAATGAGTGAATGTGCAGATGTGCGGATGAGGGGAGGAGTGAATGGTGAATAGTCAATGGTGAAAGGAGCCGGCTTGCTCACTTAATTTAAATAGCAAAGAGGGCTGGAAGATCAATTCCAGCCCTCTTTTTTTAGCAGTAATAGGAAGGAGGTTTGCTCCGGCCTTTTGTATGCCTATAATCAATTACAAGCTCGCCGCTTTCACCATTAACTATTGACTATTCACTATCTTCTTCACTCATTTGCCCATTTGCACATTCGCACAATTGCACATTCGCACATTCCCCTTCATTTTCAATTTTCAATTCTCCATTATCAATTAATTAAAGCAACTGTACGCCGGCTGCCTTACACGCACCTCGCATTTCTTCACTCCAAATGCTGCTTTGTACTTCGCCGACGTGGGCTTTTCTGAGGAAGAACATACAAATTCTTGATTGGCCGATTCCTCCGCCAATTGTTTGCGGAAGTTCACCGCCAAGTAAGCGCTGATGCCAGGTGAATCTTTTTCTGTCAGTAGTATTGGTTATCGTAAGCTGCCTTTCAAGGGCATCTTCATTAACGCGGATGCCCATTGAAGAAACTTCCAATGCACATTTTAATACAGGATAATAAAGAATAATATCGCCGTTTAATCCGGGAAGATTGTTGTCTGCAACAGTGGTCCAGTCATCATAATCCGGGGCACGGGAATCGTGTGCTTCATCGTTTGATAGTTTGTTGCCAATGCCTATGATGAAGACAGCGCCGTATTCTTCTGCAATTTTATTCTCACGCATTTTAGGCGTATCATTAGGGTAACGTTGAAGTAACTCTTCCGCATGTATAAAAGTGATATTTTCAGGAAGGATTGCGTCACCAAGTACAGGAAATCTTTCCAATACTTCCTTCTCCATATTACGTAGCACTTTATAAATGCGTTCAACAATATTCTTCAGTTTTGCAATGTTCCTTTCTTCAGGCCTGATAATTTTTTCCCAATCCCATTGATCTACATAAATGGAATGCGTGTTGTCCATTTCTTCATCGCCACGTATCGCATTCATGTCCGTATATAATCCGGTGTTTGGAGCAAAACCATAGTCTTTCAAAGCGGCTCTTTTCCATTTAGCCAGCGAGTGCACAACAAGCGCTTTGGTATCATTCAGGTCTTTAACAGGAAATGAAGCAGGACGCTCAACACCATTTAAATCATCATTGTAGCCGCTGCTTTCCAATACAAATAAAGGTGCTGAAACACGTGTCAGATACAGTTCTTTGGCGAGCTCGTGTTCAAAATGATCTTTTACGAATTTAATAGCGATTTCGGTCTCTATCAGGTTCAATGCTGAATGATAATTGTCCGGTAAATAAAGTCCTTTTGTGAACATAGTGGCTAAATAAGGTCATTAAAAATGGGTGTAAACCTACAAAAAAAGTATAGTAATCAAAGAGCCCTTAAAACTCAACAATGTAATCGGATGCATGAATATCTGCGTGCTCAAACGATTTTGTTATTAATAATTTCTTAATTTGAGCTAACCTTTCCTTTGTAAAACGTACCATTATATTGCATGCTTATATGAAATTGGACCAGGAAATATGCTGCTGGGAGAAAATAAAACAAGGCGATCAGCGCTCGTTTACCGAGCTGTTTGATGGCTATTGGGAGGACCTTTTCCAATATGCTTACCGTACGCTCAAAAACAGGGAAGACGCCCAGGAAGTCGTTCAGGAACTGTTTGTGTATCTATGGAACAAGCGTGAAAACCTTCCTGAGGTTCAGGCTGTTTCTGCCTATCTTTTTGTTGCGCTCAAGAACAGGTTACTGAATCATTTCGCAAAGAAAAAAATGTCGCTAACTGTTATTAACGAGGCAGAACAAATTGCTGCAGCCAACTCAGCCGCCGATATTCTTCATACAAAAGATGCCGAAAAGGTACTGCGCTCAAAAGTTGCACAGCTTCCGGAGAAAATGCAACAGGTATACAGCATGTATCATTTTGAAGAATTAAATATTGATGAGATTGCTAATTACACAGGAAATTCTCCTCAAACCATACGGAACCAATTAAATGTTGCTTCAAAAAAAATGAAGGCCAGTTTGAGCAAGGCCGATGATATTATTATCTGGGCAGGAATTATTTTTACGCTTTTCAAAAAAAACTAGCCCGCGAATAGTTAACCTCTACTGATTTTTTGTCTTTCACATTATAAAGCATGGATAATTTGAATAGTGATGAGTATATACAGTCGCTGCTGAACAAGTATGCGCACAATGAATGTTCAGAAGATGAACTGGCATTACTGCATAATTGGCTGGATGCAAAGGCCGCTGGCGGAGATGATTACAAGTTCATTGATGAGGAGGATAAGAAAAAAGTGCGGGATGAAATTTTTTCGAATACTATACCTGCAACAGATGTTCCGGTAAAAAGGATCAAGTGGTGGCGTTATCTTTCTGTTGCCGCCAGCCTTTTGTGTGTGGTTGCAGGCATATACTATTTTTCTTCCGTCAATAAAAAGATGATTGCTCTTAACACAAGTGCAGGGCACGTTAGTAAAGAAATTTTGCCTGACGGAAGTACTATCTGGCTGAACGAAAATACACAGGTGATCTATGCTTCAAATTTTGAAAATAACCGCAGCCTGGAGATAAAAGAGGGAGAGGTGTTTTTTGAAGTTAAAAAAGATGCGGCCCATCCATTTACAGTCATTACAAACGATGTACATACCGTGGTAAAAGGCACATCTTTCTCTGTGAAAAAAATGATTGCAGGCGATGTTAAAGTGTCTGTAGTGACCGGTAAAGTGCTGGTCAGCAAACAGGCCGATACGTTGGGCTTTATTCTTCCTGGTCAACGGCTGCGTTACGCTTCGGCAAATAACAAAGTAAGAATTGATTCTTCTTTATCGCTTGAAGCAAACGGGTGGATCAACGGAGAAATTCTTTTACAAAATGTATCTGTAAATGAAGTGGCAGACTGGCTGCAAAATCATTTCTCTGTAAATGTTGAGAACAGGAAGGAGGGCTATGCAGGCGAATATCATCTTCAGGTTGACAAAAATATCACCATAGAAAAGGTGATTGATATATTGAATTTACTAGGTGCAAAAAATAACGTTCGATTTATTCTCCAAAATAATACAGTAATTATTCAGTAACCCAAATACATAACAGCATGAAAAAATCTTTCATCACTGTGAAAGCAACGCGTTTGCTTTCCGGGCTGGGTATTGTCTTTTGTGTAACGGCAGTCACCCCCTCAGCCGTTCTTGCACAGAAGAAGGATCCGCTCCAGACCAATATAAGTATCGAGGCGGAAAAGCAGCCACTGGAAAAGCTACTTACGCAAATAGTTGCATCTACACAGGTTAAGCTGGCTTATGATGTAAATGAGATAAAAAAATATACCGTGACGCTTAGAGAAAAGAAAAGCATTACGGTAGAGGACTTGTTGAAGAGAGTATTGCAACAAACAAACCTTACCTACGAAACCCAATCCAACACAATTGTTATTTACGAGAAGACGCACGCCGGGTCTCCGGAAGCTGGTCTGCATTCCGGATTTACAGTTAGCAATGCTTCTTACCAGGTACAAAAGCAAATCATAGAAGGCACCGTAATGGATGAAAACGGTCCGTTGCAAAATGCAAGCGTTTTTATTAAGGGTTCTGGCAATGGTACTGTTACCAGCGAAAAGGGACTCTTTTCGATTGAAAGCGATGAGCCCGAAACCCTGGTAACCGTTATGCTGGTTGGGTACCAGACAAAAAACGTAATGGTAAAAGCCGGCGCGCCAAACGTAATAGTGATGCTCAGGTCTGTGGCGCAATTGGACAGTGTTGTGGTTGTGGGATATGGTACACAACAGCGCACAAAAGTAACCGGTGCGGTAAGTAAAGTGTTGCTGGATAAAGTAAGCTCACGTTCTGTAAACAATCCTGTTGAAATATTGCAGGGTAAAGTTGCCGGCGTATATGTACAAAATAATGGTGGAGATCCAACTGTTGGACCAAGCGTAAATGTTCGTGGTCTTGGTGGCATTAATGGTGAACAAGCTTTGTGGGTAGTAGATGGCGTTGCATTCTATTCCGGCGCACCGCTTGTAAACCCGAATGATATTGAATCTATGTCCGTGTTGAAAGATGCTGCTGCTGCAATTTACGGTGCAAGAGCTTCCGGCGGCGTTATACTTGTTACTACTAAAAAAGGAAAAAGTGGTGCCAGTACTGTTAATGCAGACGCCAAGTATGGAACCCAGGAAGCGTGGAGAAAATTACATTCATTAAACGCAAATGACTATGCCGAGACAATGAACCTGGCTGCTGATAATGCCGGCAGACAAAGGGATCCGGCGTTTGATGCTTCTGTTTATCCTGAAGGTCACATTACACAAACGGACTGGATGGATGATGTTTTCCGTAAGGGTACTATTCAGGAATACAATGTTAGTCTGAGTGGTGGCAACGAAAAATCAACGCACTATCTTTCTTTCGGATACCGCGATAACCAGGGCATTCTGCTGAACACACGCAGCCAGCGCGCCATTCTTCGCCTGAACACCGATTACCAGGTAAAAAAATGGTTGAAGATAGGAGAGAACCTTTCTTATACAGTAACCGGCGGACGCGGAGCAAACACTACGAGCACTGCCAGCGGCGCTATTCTTATGGCGATTGCATATCCTTCTAACGTAGCTCCTTATACATCAACAGGTGCCTACAGTGGTGTTCCGGAACAGTATGCAGGTTCTTATGGTGATGTGTTAAACCCGGTAGCGTTGCTGATGCGCAATGATTACACCAACCCGGTCAATACTTTATATTTCAATCCTTATGCAGAAATAAATATTGCAAAAGGACTTACATTCCGTTCAAATTTCTCTTACACATATGGCAATAATTTCTCCAAGAATTTTCAGCCACGAATATTAGAGAGTGGTAAGAAATTTTATAACAACTACCTGGATTATTCTTCCGGAAATTGGAAAGACCTGTTGGCAGAACAAATCCTGACTTACACGCATCGCTTTGGCAGGTCGCATAATCTTTCGGCTAACTTCATCTATGCTTACCAGGAAAATGTGAACAATTCATTTGCAGTTCAGGGACAAAATCTTCCCGATGAAAGAGAAGATCTGCTTTACCTGGGCAACGCCACAGAATTCCCTAATAAACCGTCAAGCGGGAGATGGCAGGAATCATTGCTTTCTTATGCAGGAAGAATTGCATACGACTTCAGAAACAAATATATGGTAACTGCAAGCATTCGTCGCGACGGAACTTCAAAGATCCCGAGCCAGAACCGCTGGCAGTGGTATCCTGCCGTAACTGCCGGATGGAGGATTAAAGAAGAAGATTTTCTGCAAAGAAGCCTTTGGCTAAGCGATCTGAAATTGCGCGGCAGTTATGGTATACTGGGTAACCTTGGTTCATTGCCTTCCAATGCATTTAATGTGCCGCTTGCTGCAACAACAGCTTACATTGGCCAAACGCCTGTAGGAGCCTATGGATACGCGGAAGACGCTATTTCAAATCCTGACTTAAAATGGGCGCAATCCCGTCAGACTAATATTGGCCTGGATGCGGCATTCTTCAATAGTCATTTTACAGTTGCGGCAGATTATTTTATTAAGAAAACAGAAGACATGTTGTTGCCTGTGTCATTGCCTGGAACAGCAGGTGTATCCCAGGTAATGTGGAAGAATGTTGGTAGTGCAGAAGATCGTGGCGTAGAACTGAGCCTTGGATACCAGAATGTAACAAGGGGTGGATTGCAATACTCCGTTAATGCGAATCTTTCCAGCATAAAAAACAAAGTGCTTTCGCTGGATGAGTTTTCAAGCTTTGCCTCCGGTGGCGACGTGAGAGGTGTATTAACGCCGGGCCGCGTTGCAGAAGGTCAGCCGCTGTATGCATATTATGTTGTCCCTGCAGCAGGTTTATTTAAAACTCAACAGGAAATAGACAGCTACGTTGGAAAAGATGGTAGTAAAATTCAACCCAACGCAGTTCCGGGAAACATGAAGTTTAAAGATGTGAATGGTGACGGGAAAATTGATAATAACGACCGCCAGTTTATGGGAAGCGCATATCCGTCATTTTCTTACGGCTTTAGCTTTAACCTTAGCTATAAAGGATTTGATCTGAATATGTTCCTGCAGGGCGTACAGGGCAATAAAATCTTTAATGCGTTGAAGTTCCTTGGTCAGAGCGCAAGTGTGCAACAAGGATTTAACCTGCTGAATTCTGTAAAGAATGCATGGACACCACAGAATCCAAACGCCGATATCCCGCGTGTTTCATTGTCTGACCCGAATGGTGATTTCGGAACTACTTCAAGCTGGTACATCGAGAATGGCTCTTACATGCGTATCAAGAACCTTACATTGGGTTATACGCTTCCTGCCCAACTCACAAAGAAAGCAGGCCTGAATACGGTTCGTCTTTATGTAACAGCCAACAACCTGGTAACATTTACAAATTACTCCGGTTTTGATCCGGAAGTAGGACTTGATCAATATGGAATTGATAAGGGCAGGTACCCACAGGCCCGTTCCATTTTTATCGGTTTAAATATAAATCTCTGATCAGCTAAAACACTAAGACAATGTTGAAGAAAAAACACTCAATCATATATACCGCACTCGTTGCAATAGCAGCGTTTACATCCTGCGCCAAAAAACTGGATATCGTTCCGCAGGGATCGCCAACATCTGCAACCTTCTGGCAAACGCAGGACGATGCGGTTAAAGCCACCAACGCCATGTATGATCAGTTCGACGGCGAAGAATTTTATGGACGTGGCTTTATGTGGTTTATGAACGCCAGTGATGATATGGTTACTGGTCGCGTTAAAGCACAGGCAGATAACATGAAGAATTTTAACTCATCTTATATTGGAGGTTCTTACACAGAACCTCAATGGAAAATGCGGTACATCGTTATCAAGCGTGCAAATGACATTATCCGGAATGTTCCTGGAATCTCCATGGATGAATCACTCAAAAAAAGAATCATTGGCGAAGCATATTTTCTAAGCGGTCTTATGTATTTTCAAATGGCTGCTAATTATGGTGATGAAAGGGCCGGCGTGCCTATTATCGACAGGCAGAATCCATCCAACTATATGATTCCGCGTGCAAAGAATGTGGATGAGAATTATGCTTATATTGAGTCTGATTTAAAAATGGCTGCAAGCTTGTTGCCTTATTTTGATCAATTGAGTACAGATGATTATGGCAGGGCGCATAAGACCGCAGCGTGGGCTTATCTTTCTAAAATGTACCTGTACAGGAAAGATTATGTGAATGCAGAGAAGTATGCCGATTCAATTATCCAGAGTGGTAAACATGCGTTGCTGCCCGATTTTAAAAGTGTATTCTATATTGCCAATAACTGGTCTAAAGAATACATCTGGTCAGCAGTAAGCAATACGTTGTGGGGAAGTATTCTGCCCGGTTGTATGCTTGAAAACAAAGGATGGGGTAAATACAATGGCTGGGGATATTATATGCCAACACAGGAATTGTACAATGCATATGAAGCTGGTGATAAAAGAAGAGAAGCAACCATTCTTAAGCCCGGTGATAAGTTTGTTTATTTTGGTGATTCAATGACTTATTCATCCAGCAACAGTACATCCGGTTACCAGTTTAATAAGTACATGGAGCCATTTAGTTATCCTGGCGGTATTCATTTGAATCCGAACGGCGATCATCCAACCACGGATCTTAATGTGCCACTGATCCGTTATGCTGAGATCATTTTGATAAAAGCTGAAGCAGAATTGATGCAGAATAAGAATGCCGATAATGAATTAAATATGATTCGCAAAAGAGCATGGGGCAGTGCGGATGAAAATCATTATCCAAAACTTTTAGGCGCTACAATGAATGATCTTAAGAGCGAACGAAGGAGAGAGCTGGCTGGTGAATGGTCAGATCGTCATCGTGACCTTGTTCGCTGGGGAGATGCCCAGGCTGCTTACGCAAAACCGCTGCATGGAGCTGATGGAAAAGTGATATGGGAAGCAAGAAATTTCAATCCTAAAGTGCACCATGTATGGGCGGTTCCGCAAAGTGAAATTGATAATAGCGGAGGCCTTATAACACAAAACGCCGGTTGGTAGGATATTGCCATTGAGAAGTCAATGTCGTTTAATTAGAAGTATTCAATAGTAAAGGCTCAAATAATCATCATCAGATCAATATTCGGGAGACCTCTCCTGTCGTCGAGGTGACGATGCGGGCGCAGACTCTCACGGTATTTGATACTTATTATTGGTGCTGCTGTGATTAGTTCTTATGATAAGCCTGGATCGTCATGTCGACGACAGGAGACATCTCCCAAAGTTGATGATGTGTGTTTAACTAAACGACCTTGAGTGATAAACTATAAACTGACTGTACCAGGTTCTGGAATTATCTTCCCGTTCCTGGTACTTTTTTGTAGATAAAAATTACAGTAATGATAAGAATTTGTATTTTTTTGTTGTTGATGTTTTCGGGCTTCTTAAGTGTTGCACAGCCCGTTGCTTACACTGTTTCCAATGCGCATTCTCACAACGATTATGAACAAAAAGAACCGTTTTGGCTGGCTTACAATGCGGGCTTTGGTTCCATAGAAGCTGACATCTTTTTAAAAGAAGGCGAACTGCTTGTATCTCACGACGTGAAAGGATTGCAACAGCACCGCACACTGGAGGAATATTATATAAAGCCGGTATTATCTTGTGTGCAGAAAAATAATGGATACCCTTATGCAGACACAACGCTAAAACTACAATTGCTTATCGATTTAAAAACGGAAGGTGTATCTACATTAAAGAAGTTGGTTGAGCTGATTGAAAAATATCCTGCGCTACAAACCGGTACAGTTCGCTGGGTAATTACGGGCAACAGGCCAGCAGATTTTACAGTGTATCCTTCCTATATATGGTTTGATGGAGATATTTACGAAAACTATAGCGAGCAAAACATGCAGCGTGTTGCGCTGGTGAGCGGTAATCTTAAAAATCTTACACCCTGGAATGGAAAAGGAGTAATTCCTGAACCCGGTGCAACTGCTGTAAAAAAAATGGTAGAAAAGATACATGGCATGCACAAGCCCATCCGCTTCTGGAACGCGCCGGATGTTGTCAATGCCTGGTACAAACTGATGGAGCTAAAAGTTGATTTTATTAACACGGATCATATTGCTGAATTGTCTTCTTTTTTGAAAAAGTTACCAGCAAACAGTTTCCTTAATAAAGACTTCTATAAAACATATGAGCCGACGTATAAATCGGACGGGACGAGTGCAAAACCAAAAAACATCATTTTATTGATCGCTGACGGCACAGGCTTGCCGCAGCTTTATGCTGGCTACACTGCTAACGGCGGCAACTTTAATATCTTCAAAATGTTGAACATCGGCTTTTCAAAAACAAGTTCAGATGATGATTATATAACTGATTCAGCGGCTGGTGCAACTGCTTACGCTTCTGGTAAAAAAACAAAGAACCGTTTTATTGGTGTAGATAAAACAGGTAGGGCCTTACCACTCCTTCCTGACTATGCACAAAAGAAAAAGATGTCCTCGGGGTTAATTACTTCGGGCGAAATAACCGGTGCAACACCTGCAAGTTTTTATGCGCATAGAATGGATCGTGATAGCACTTATGGCATACTGCAGGATCTCCTTTCATCTCCTGTTGATGTATTAATGGGATCTGGCGTAAAAGAATTTGATGCAGCGTTGTCTTCGCGTCTTAAAGAAAATGGATTTGCAATTCTATCATCTGTGAAGGATGCTCAAAATGCTTCTTCCCAGAAATTGCTTGTAGTTGATAGCATCGCAAGTCGCTCCATGATAAATGGCCGCGGTAGCTGGTTACAGGATGCGTTTGCCAGCACCGTCAATTTTTTATCAAGGAACAAAAACGGATTCTTTATGATGGCTGAAGGTGCGCAAGTTGATAATGGTGGTCACAGTAACAAGGTGCCTTATCTGGCTACAGAAGCGATGGACTTTGACCAAATGGTTGGAAAGGCATTGGAATTTGCGGATAAGAACGGCGAGACTTTAGTAGTTGTTACCGCCGATCATGAAACAGGTGGCCTAACACTCTTAAACGGCGACATTCAGAAAGGTGCAGTAGGCGGACAGTTTTCCACCAATGATCATACTGCCATTCCTGTGCCGGTGTTTGCATACGGGCCACAGTCGCAACAATTCAGAGGTGTTTATGAAAACACAGAAGTGTTTAGGAAGATATTAAAGGCAATGGGAGAGTAACGCTTAGCGAACGGCAAAACATATAGTTTTTTTTGAACCATAGAAGTAAGGTGTCGGGCGCCAACGTTTCTTTGTAAACAACTGATAAAGCTTAAAGCCCAAAGCCTAAAGCCTAAAGCTGACCGAAGCGAAGTTTTTTAAACCATATAAGTAAGGTGTCGGGCGCCAACGTTTCTTTGTAAACAACTGATAAAGCTTAAAGCCCAAAGCCTAAAGCGAACCGAAGCGAAGTTTTTTAAACCATTTAAGAAAAATAAGAGCAAATAAGAGCTTTTGCCCAGGATAATAGTAACACTTAAACGACAATATATTTACTTAACCAGTTCGGACCTTCACCATTGACCATTCACTATTCACTAGTTGTATAGAAGGCATATAAGAGCAAATAAGAGCTTTTACTCAAGATAATAATAACACTTAAACGACAATATATTTACTTAACCAGCTCGGACCTTCACCATTGACCATTCACTATTCACTAGTTGTATAGAAGGCATATAAGAGAATATAAGTTTTATGCGATCCCTTCAACTTTCTTATATGCCTTATATGGTTTAAAATGAAAGCTCATAGCTTTTAGAATCTCACTGTAGGGCATTTTACATTCTTTCCGCCCTTATCATATAATCCTGTCTTGACAATTGAAAGTTCGTAAGCACCGCGTGACTGGTTGTAATTCTTGAGGAAGGAAGTAGTTGCATCATAGTTAACGGTAAGCCTGAATCCACTCCATTCATAGCCCACCATGGGAATAAATGCATCTCCAGCGCGATAGTAAAGGCCACCGATCATCTGCGTATTGCCATCTCCGCTCAGGTTATAATTAGCATTCATGCCTATCACAGTTTCCCATGCTGTGCCCATTTTACTGATGTAAGCGTTGGGATTAATGATCCATTGATCATTTAATTTAAACATGCCATTGAGGAAAAGTGTAATTCGTTGATCCAACCGCTGATCGGTGAGTGAATTGGCAAAAAAGGATTCTTTTGGCTGATTAACATGTGAAATGCTTACTCCCACATTCAAATACGTATTGTCAGTGGGGAAGTACGCATAGTTCATTCCCACGCCAAGGTCAAAATAGCCAACGCTGCTGTACGCAAATGGTTCTCCGTTAGGAATGTTAATATCAAAGAATTTTCCATTCCACTGATCATCAAATGTAAGCTTTGTAAAATCAACTCTTTTGGTTGCATAACCCAGGCTAAATCCCAGGCTTAACAGGCTGTTGAGACCAACCAGCTGGTGATACGCAATGTTTCCGTACGCGCGTGTTGATTTTAATCCGCCGGTTCCGGCCTGATCACTTAACAAAGCACCACCAACGCCCATCCAGCCGTTGGCAAACCTGTTATAAAAAAGTTGAGCGTCGCCCCAAACACTCATGGTTTTATACGGGTTTGTAAGAATGCTGGCCCACTGGTTCCTGTAATTTACGCCAAGCCTCCAGTCCACGGCAGGAGCAAAGCCCGTGTTGGCAGGATTAACAAGCAATGGTGTATTGTAGTATTGTGAAAAATGAAGATCCTGGGCCTTTAATGAATGGTAGTTAAAAGCTGCAATCGTTGCTATAAAAACAATGAGTTTCAGATAATGTACCTTTTCCATAAATCCTCCCTCTTTCTTTTTAAATTGGTCAAACAGTCAATTACCTGGTCGTTTGGCCGGGCGTGCATTATTCAGACATTTTTGGTGAAAGTCCGTTTATGCAGGCCCCGTTGTTTATCTTAATAATGTTATATCTCCCCGCTTTTGAGCTTTTGTCCCGTCGGAGAATATTACATCCAGTATATAAGTGTATACATCCTGTGGTTGGAGCTGGCCTTTGTACTTGCCATCCCATCCAATTGTGGAGCTTGCGCTTTGGAAGACCAGTGTGCCCCACCTGTTAAATATTTTCCAGCTCATCTTTTCAATGCCGTAACCGCGTACTCTCACTATATCGTTGGATCCGTCGCCGTTTGGTGTAAATGCATTCGGCACATCAACAAGCGGTTCAACAATAGCTTGTAATGTGGCAGAAGTAGTATCGGCACAGCCATATTGATTGATGGCAATTAAAATGACCCTGAAGTTTCCACTGCGCGGGAATACGTATGATAAAGGGTCTTTTTTAATTGTGATCAGGCTATCATCATCCCCAAATAACCATTTATATGAGTTTGCGTTTTCTGAACTATTCGTAAATACAAAAGGAGTATTAGCCTGTGGCTGCAGCGGTGAATAAGTAAACATTGCTGTTGGCTTCGGACTAACTATAATATGATATTGCGTTGAGTCTACAATGTTACAGGTTGATGAATCGGTAACCTTTAACTTAACGGTGTATTCTCCCGGCTTAAAGTAAGTATGTACCGGATCTTCTTCTGTAGATACAGCGCCATCACCAAAGTCCCATAAATACTGCTGTCCGGCCATTGATGTATTGGTAAACACAGCATCATAAGGTGCACAACCGGAAGGCGGTGTAACAAACTGAGCTTTTACATTTGCCGCGATACGCAATGGAATAGAATCTGTTTCCGGATAGTTACAGAAAGCCGTATCTATCATCTGAAGAGAAATGGTGTACTTGCCCGGTGACGCATAACTATGGAACACAGACTGAGTGCCGGTTGTAATCGTAGGAGAACCATCTCCAAAATCCCAGATAAAGCTATGATTGTCGAAAGGCACACCTGCCGGTGATGTAGAGTTGTTCTGGAATTCAAACCTTAGTGAATCGCATGGTGGAAGTTTAATAGCCTGTGCGGATATTATGGCTCTGTCTTTTCTGACCAGAATATTCAGGTATGATGTATCTGCAATATTACATGCCGAAGAATCAATCGCTATAAGCATTACATTAAACAACCCAAGCTTTTGATAGGTGTGGCTTGTTTGAGGTGTAGTGGTTGTAACACTCGCAGAACCATCGCCAAAGTTCCATATATATTGTTTGGCTATGCCAATCGTATCTTTAAAATCAACTTTAAGAGGAACGCATCCGGCTGTATCTCTTGGAACGCCGTCTATGCTTGATTGAATACCGCTTGCTATGCCTGCGAGCTCAAATGCAACTTTAACCATTGCAAGATTACAACGGGCGCCGCTATTGGAAGGATTTGACGGCGACCATACATTGCCTGGCATGGTGGGAAAAATACCTTGTTTATTACAGTTGGCGCAAATAGCGTTATAAATAACTCCTTGCTTGTCAAAACGGCTCGTGCCACCGTCAACGTGATCTCCAAAGCCGCCTTGTTGGCCAAAATAAGAACCGTAAAGCTGAGCTACAGCATCTTTTTGCAGAACAAAGAAATAGAAGTCGCTTCCATCCGTGGTCTTTTGAATAGCATCAGGTGTTATTGACAATCCGTTTGTATATGCTGTAGGATAGCCCATGTTTTTATCAGTTGATCCGCCCCAGCCGGAAACATATACATTCTCGCACCTATCCACTAAAAATGCAACAGGGGATATATCCGGTTCAGCCTGTCCTTTGCCGAATACGGTTGAATATTCAAAGCCAGACAGGTCCTGTTTTAGCTTGGAGATAAACTGCCTGCCATTTGGCTGACTAAATGCAGCATTTACAACCGGCCAGGTGCCTGTTGTAGACCCCATGATATAAGGATATCCAAACTTATCAAACTGCACACCGTATACAAGATCATTGCCGCCTGTTCCAGCGTATGTAGTTCGTATCAATGTATGTCCGTCGTTGGAAAGTAAAGACACAAAGCCATCACATTCTCCTCCCTGATAAGCAGTATTAATACCTACACTTCCTACACCGGGAAAGTCTGAACTTCCCGTAGCACCGCCTACCAGTATATTGTTGGTGATCGGACTCAACGCCAACACAAAGGCTGCGTCGTTATCAGATCCGCCAAAATAAGTGCTTGTAATAACTGTACTCAGGTCCGCGCTGGTTTTTATAAACACGCCATCCTGCATACCACCGCCAAAAGTTTTTTGAAAAGCATTCGATGTTATGGGAAAATCTTTTGACTGCGTACAACTTGCCAGGTAGATGTTGTTTTGCGCGTCAACAATCACCTCACTTCGTGCATCATCACCGTAGTTCCGTCTTGTGCTGCTGGCACCTTTAACAGCGTCGGCATATTTAGGACTGATATTTACGCCGTCAGGACCTGATCCTCCAAATAACCGTGAACCCACAATGGATCCACCATCGGCTGTGAATTTCGTAATGAAAATATCAGAAGCGCCGCCTGAGCCATACAGGGCAACAGAGGTAGGAAAATCCTTTGAAGAAGTTCTTCCTACAGCAACCAACTCGCCTTTATTATCAACTATCAGGCTGTGCGGTTGTTCATTGCCGGCTCCTCCAAGATAAGTGGCATATACTCGTTGCGTTCCGTTAGGTGACAATTTTATTATGCCAATATCTAAGGGACCAAGATTGTCTTCCTGAACACCTCCGCCAAATGTCGTTTCAAAAGAACCGTTGCTAACGGGCCAGCCGGTTCCAAATACAATACCAGCACCGTAGAAGTTGCCGCCGCCATCATATGTTGCAGTGTAACCCCAGTTATCATCGCGGCTACCGGAAAAAGTAGAGAACACAAGTGTAGGATCAATGATCAACGGTTTTGTTCTGTCGTAGTTTTCAATACGGAATGTTACAGTGTTATTATTGATGATTACATATTTTGAATTGATCTCCGCTCTTCCGTTAACGGATGACTGGTAAGTATATGGTTTTAACTCCGCAACTTCTCCGACAGATGTTGACACTACGAGATTTTGATTTTTTATATCAATGCGGTTAACGCCGTCAAATTGTAAGGCGATCTTGTTGATGTCCCCGCCGGGGTTAACAACCAGGTCGTATTTTAATGCATCATTATCCATGTAATAACGGAGATCAACATTTGGATAAATATTCCGGTACGTCACTGCCTGGTAAATCTTGCAATTTTTGGCCCATTTGGTTGAATCGTTTCCTATAAAATAATTATTTACTGAGGTGAGCGGCTTATCCGGTTCGCAGAAAATATTTTGAGATGCATTCACAAACTTTACTTCATATGCATGCGCCCGTAAAGAAAGTTTGTTGTTTGCGACTGCTGATGCGCGTGCTGTTTGAAAAGAGGAATCGGAGCTAAAACCTCCGTGGTAATATTCTGCCAGCTTACGCATATCGTCCGGGTTGGTTAATACGACGCGATAGCCGGTTGATGTCAGGTAAAATGCTCCTCCGTTAAGATTGCCTTTATACTTCACGCTTTTGTCCCATTGCCCTTTGTTTTCGACAAATTCTATACTTTGACCTATCGACTTTGCAGAGGTTAGCAGGGAAATGAAAACTACTATATGCGTAAGAAGTTTCAAATCTTTTATTTTAAGAGGTCCACAATAAAACAACGTTTTACAGATACAAATTGTTTTATGGATAAAGGTTTATGTATGTAGCAAATCGTCAGTTAACTAAGCAGAAAAATTAAGTTACCTGTTACGGGACTGCGGTTTTGGCAGGAAGGATTTTTTGCAGCAGGCCACTCCGTTCATAAGATACGAATACGCTAAATTTTCAGATTGGTTGCTCCTTACACAATTTAATTATTATTGATGACTTTATTAATAGTGATAGATTTATTCCGATTAAATTTTTTTAAACGAATTAAAATTTAACAGTAGGACATTTTACATTCTTGCCACCACTATTATACAGCCCTGTTTTGACAAGCGATATTTCGTATGCGCCCCTGGATTGATTGTAGTTTTTTAAGAAAGATGTTGTAGCGTCGTAGCTAAAAGTAAGTTTAAAATCGTCAAGCTGATAGCCGATCATTGGAATAAATGCGTCGCCCGAGCGGTAGTATAAACCTGCAATCATTTGCGTAAAGCCATCGCCACTTAAATTATAGTTCGCATTAAGGCCTACAACCGTTTCCCATGCTGTGCCCATTTTGCTTATATATGCATTAGGATTGATGATCCATTGGTCATTCAATTTAAACATGCCATTCAGGAAAACGTTGTATCGTGCATCCAGCCGCTGATCTATCAAAGAATTAGAGAAAAACGATTCTTTAGGTTGATTAATGTGCGATATGCTTACTCCCAAATTCAGGTAAGTATTGTCTGAGGGAAAAAAAGCGTAATTCATACCAACACCTAAATCCAGGTAAGATACCCTGCTGTAAGCAAATGGTTCGCCGTTAGGTATTGTTATGTCAAAGAATTTCCCGTTCCATTGGTCATCAAAAGAAAGTTTGGTAAAGTCAATACGTTTAGACGCATAGCCCACACTAAAACCCATGCTCAGCAAACTGTTTATTCCTAAAAGCTGGTGATAGGCAATATTACCATATGCGCGGGTAGATGTCAGGCCGCCGCTTCCTGCAACATCATTTAATAATGCGCCGCCAATACCGAGCCATCCGTTGCTAAGACGATTGCCAAATGCCTGCGCGTCTGCCCATGCACTCATTGTTTTGTATGGGTTGTTAAGTATGCTTGACCACTGGTTACGATAATTCGCTCCGACACGCCAGTCAGATTCCGGTGCAAAACCTGTATTTGCAGGATTCACGAGAAGCGGTGTATTGAAATATTGCGAAAAATGCAGATCCTGCGCACTTGAGGCCAAAGTGCAAAAGATCACCATGATTGTAGCAACAATTTTAATATCCAATACTTTTTTCATAAATGGGTTCCTCATTTCTAACTTCCTTTTTTGGCTGATGTCCCTGCTTTTAAATGCTGGTATTAGCATCCGTTATTTCAATAAAGTTATATCTCCCTTCTTCTGATATTTCGTTCCATCAAAGAATATGACGTCTAGCACATAAGTATATACATCCTGTTGTTGCAGTTGTCCTTTGAACTTGCCATCCCATCCCAGGTCCTGGCTGGCGCTTTGGAACATCAGTGTTCCCCAGCGGTTAAATACTTTAAAGCTCATTTTATCTATTCCATAACCGCGAACTTTCACCTGGTCATTAATGCCATCACCATTAGGCGTAAACGCATTTGGTACATCCACAAGCGGAATTACCAGCGCCTGCAGCGTTTGATATGCCGTATCGTAACATTTATATGGGTTGCTGGCTATTAATGTAACCCTGAAATTCCCGCTGCTGTTGAATATATGCGAAACGGGCGGCTGTGTTTTTACCGTAGCAAGACTATCGCCATCTCCAAACAACCATTTATAATTGGTTGCATTTATTGAATTGTTGCTAAAGTAAAAAGGTGAATTCGGTTCAGCCTGTGTTGGCGTATAAGTAAATGCTGCTGTGGGTTTCGGACTCACAACAATATTGTACTTGAACGAATCGATCTTGTTACAGGTAGATGAATCTATCACAACCAGCTTAATGGAATAATTACCCGGCTTGGGATATGTATGCACTGGACTTTCTTCCGTAGACGTTGTACCGTCGCCAAAGTCCCATTGGTATTGCTGGCCTGCGAGCGACGTGTTGGTGAACACTGCATCGTAAGGCGCACAACCGGATGGTGGTGTTGTAAACTGTGCTTTTACATTCGATGCAATTCTTAATATGATTGAATCAGTTTCCGGATAGTTACAGAATGTGGTGTCAACCATCTTTAAAAGAATGTTGTATTTACCGGGTGCCGCATAGCTATGTTGCACGGTTCCCAAACCTGTAGTTATTGTTGGAGAACCATCTCCAAAATCCCAAATAAAACTGTTGCTGCCGAAGGACATGCCCGGCGGCGCTGTAGAATTGTTCTCAAACTCGTATTTCAACGAATCGCAAGGCAGCAATTTGGTATAACTGGTGTTTAGAATCGCCCTGTCTTTTCTTACAAGAATATTCATGTAAGAAGTATCCGCAACGTTGCAGGAGCTTGAATCGATCGCAACCAGCATTACTCTATACAAGCCAATCTGATTATAGGTATGGCTGATTTGTGCAATTGTTGTTGTGTCTTTTTTAGTTCCGTCACCAAAACTCCAGATATATTGTTTTGCAATTGCGATCGTATCTTTAAAATCTACAGTAAGCGGAACGCATCCTGCAGTGTCGCGAATAATACCGTCAATTGCAGACCGCACACCTGTTCCAACGCCAGCCAGTTCAAAAGCTATTTTTACCATAGCAAGATTACATTTAGAACCGGATGCAGCCGGGTTTGATGGCGACCATACGTTGCCGGGCATTGTCGGGAAAGCTCCGCTTTTCATACAATTTGCACACATGGCCATATAAATAACGCCCTGCTTGTCAAACCGGCTCGTGCCACCATCTACATGTTCTCCAAAACCACCTTTTTGTCCGAAATATGACCCATACAATTGTTGGGTTGCATCTTTTTTCAATACAAAAAAATAGAAGTCGCTACCATCTGTTGTTCTCTGAATTGCATCAGAAGTGATTTTTAAGTTGATGGTACCTGCGGATTTGTATTTCATGGCCGTATTGGCCGAACCACCCCAGCCGGAAACATAGACGTTCTCGCACCTGTCTACAAGAAATGCCACAGGAGAAATATCAGGATTATCAAGGCCGGAGCCGAATGTTGTAGAATACTCCCAGCCCGAGAGATCTTTTTTGAGCTTTGCAATAAACTGTTTTCCGCCTTTGTCTTTATAGCCAACATTAGAAGTAGTTGGCCAGTCCCCGGTAGTGGTTCCCATTATATAAGGATAGCCGAATTTATCGTACTGCACGCCATAAACAAGATCATGGCCGCCTGTACCTGCATAAGTAGTTTTAATCAGGCTTCCACTACTTGACAATAAGGAAACAAAGCCATCGCATTCACCGCCATTGTTAACTTTGGAAATAACTGCCCCATTGCCAACGCCCGGAAAATCAGTGCTTCTCGTGGCCCCGCCAACCAATATATTGCTGGAAAGAGGATCTATTGCAAGCACAAAAGCAGCATCGTTACCGCTGCCTCCAAAATAGGTAGAAGTAAGTACTGTGCTCAGGTCTGAGTTTGTTTTAATGAATACACCATCCTGTCCTCCCGCGTTTTTTGTTTGAAAAGCATTGGATGTTGTAGGGAAGTCTTTTGACTGTGTACAACTAGCGAGGTAAATATTATTCTGACCATCAATCATTACTTCGCTCCGGCTATCATCACCATAATTGCGGCGTGTATCGAAGGCGCCCTCAGGGCTTGAAGCATACTTGGGCGCAATGTTTACGCCGTCAAGTCCTGTTCCGCCAAACAAACGTGAGCCGATGATGGCGCTACCCGTAGAATTAAACTTGGTGATAAATATATCTGTACCCTGGGCTGGTGTTCCTGTACCATACTTGTCTTGCGTAGTAGGGAAATTTGAAGATGTGGTACGCCCGGCAACGATCAGGTCACCGTTATTATCCACTATCATACTATGTGGCTGCTCATTTCCGTTTCCGCCAAGATAGGTTGCATATAATCTTTGTGTACCGTTCGGAGTCAATTTAATGATGCCAATGTCAACCGCAGCAAAAATGTCATCGTCAGAACCGCCGCCCCATTTGGTTTGAAAAGCGCCATTGCTTACAGGAAAACCCGGACCAAACACAATTCCTCCGCCATACATGTTGCCCGCACCATCATAGGTTGCGGAATAACCCCAGTTATCATCCCTGCTTCCGGCAAAACTTGAAAACACCATAGTTGGGTCAATCACCAGCGGTTGCGTTTTGTCATATGCTCCAATTCTGAACTTAACAACATTATCATTGCTCACAGTATATTTTGAACTGACCTCTGCACGGCCGTTTACAGATGCCTGAAAGGTATAAGGCTGAAGTTCCGCAATTTCTCCAACAGATGTTTTGATAACAAGATTTTGGTTTTTTACATCAAGCTTATCAACACCGTCAAACTTTAATGCGATATTATTTACATCTGCTCCGGGGTTAACAATCAGATCGTATTTCAGTGAACCGTTATCCACGTAATATCGGACGTCAATGTTCGGGTAGATATTCTTATAGGTGACGGCCTGGTAAACTTTACAATTGCTGGCCCATTTGGAGCGGTCGTTACCAATAAAATAGTTATTTACCGAGGTCATCGCTTTTTCGCCCACCATGGTAACCGCATTGCCTGTTTTTGCTCTCGCACTGGCACCGGTGTTCATAAATGAAACTTCATAAGCATGGGAGCGGATAATACCCGAGCTTGCATTGCCCGGACGCCCGGTGTTATCTGTAATGGCCCTGGCAGATGTAGTAAAATGTATGTTTGAAGAGTCGGCATTGCCTGCACCGGATCTCCCGTGGTAAAATTCTGAAGCCTGCAGCATATCATCCTGGCTGCTTACCACTACGCGGTAGCCGGTTTCAGTAAGATAAAATGCACCATTATTAATGTCGCCTTTGAATTTGATCGATTTGTCCCACTGACCTTTGTTCTCCACAAACTCAATGCCTTGCGATTTTGCCTTGTTTATTGCGGCAAAAAGCGACAAAATAGTTGCAATGCACGTAAAATGTTTCAATTCAAGTAATTTGATCATTTGCTAATATATCTTTTCCCATTCCTCCAGATCACAGGTTAATTGCCCGTGTATTGGTGGCCATTCCTTAGGATATTTTGCTCCAAATAGTTTTTCCCTTTTGCGAAAGCAGGTAGTCTTTGAGTGGTTGGTTTTTAGGGTGGTTCAGGTCTTCATCTTTTTCGAGTATCTTTTCTGCATAATGTTTAGCCGCTTCCAGTAACGGCTTATCGTTTACCAGGCTGGCCAACTTGAAATTCAGCACGCCACTCTGGCGGGTGCCTTCAATGTCACCAGGGCCGCGCAATTCTAAGTCTTTTTCGGCAATTTTAAACCCATCGTTGGTGGCACACATAATTTTTAATCTTTCCCTGCCGTCGTTGCTCACTTTGCTGCCGGTTAAAAGAATGCAAAAACTTTTTTCACTACCCCGTCCAACCCTTCCGCGGAGCTGATGCAACTGCGAAAGCCCAAACTTTTCACTGCTTTCGATTACCATTACAGATGCATTCGGCACATTCACACCCACTTCAATAACGGTTGTACTAACCATTATTTGTGTATCTCCTTTAACAAACCGTTGCATATTTATTTCCTTCTGCTCGGCCGGCATTCGTCCGTGAACCATACTTATGTAAAATTTGGGTTCCGGGAAGAAACTCTTAACCTGTTCATAGCCTTGCATCAGGTCCTCATAGCTCAATTTCTCGCTTTCTTCAATCAATGGATAAATTACATAAGCCTGGCGCCCCTTATCTATTTCAGAACGTATAAAATCCATCACATTTGCCCGCTGCGTTTCATACCGGTGAACAGTTGTTATTGGCTGTCTTCCCGGGGGTAATTCATCCATGATGCTGTAATCCAGGTCACCATAGGCCGTCATAGCCAGGGTTCTTGGAATGGGCGTTGCCGTCATTACAAGGATGTGTGGAGGAACTGCGGCCTTTTTCCAGAGCGCCGCACGTTGAGCCACACCAAATCTGTGCTGCTCGTCAACTATAGCAAGTCCCAGATTTTTAAACTGCACTTTTTCCTCGATTACTGCATGCGTTCCTGCAAGCAGATGAATTGAGCCATCTTCCAAACCTTTTAAGATCTTTTTTCTTTCGGCAGTTTTGGTACTTCCGGTAAGCAGGCGCATTTCAATGGGCATATCCTTCAATAGAACGGATAATCCGTTAAAATGTTGTTGAGCCAGTATTTCCGTAGGTGCCATTATACAGCTTTGATAGCCGTTGTCTGCCGCCAGCAACATACATAAGAGCGCAACTATCGTTTTGCCGCTGCCTACATCTCCCTGTAAAAGTCTGTTCATTTGGTGCCCGCGCATTGTGTCCGTCCTGATCTCTTTGATCACCCGTTTTTGTGCACCTGTAAGGCTAAATGGCAAATGTTCATTGTAAAAGCTATTGAACAGGTCGCCCACTTTTTCAAATACGACGCCCCGGCTTGTTTTGTGCCTGTTTAAACGGGTGAGGTTCAATCGTACCTGGGCAATAAAAAACTCTTCAAATTTCAGCCGGTTCACTGCGGATTTGTGAGATGCCGCATTCCCCGGAAAATGAATATCGCAAAGTGCTTTATAGCGGGTTGGAAATTTTAATTTTTCAAGAAGATAGGTGGGAATATTGTCCGGAATATCTCTTTCGCTTATCTGGGCTAGTAAAGTGCCTGTAAGTTTGCCGATTTGCCGTGCATTCAATCCTTTTGCCTTCAATTTTTCGGTTGTGGGATAGATCGGCTCAAGAAAATTTTTGCCCTCGGCATTTACATCGGCCAGCGGTTCAATTTCAGGATGCGTCATCTGGGCCTTTCCATTAAAAAAGCCCGTGCGGCCATAGACAAGGTATTTTTGCCCGGTACTAATCGTTTTTTCCACCCAGCTAATTCCCTGGAACCACGTGAGTTCAAGAATGCCGGAACTATCTTTTAAATGAGCGACCAGCCTTTTCGACCGCTTTTCACCCATTATTTCCATTTTAATGATGGTGCCCGCCACCTGTATGAATTCAGTTTGATAGGAAATATCCCTGATCAGGTTCACCTGGGTTTTGTCTATATGACGAAGCGGAAAATGTTCAAGAAGGTCGCGAAACGTAAAAATGTTCAATTCTTTCCGCAACATATCTCCTTTCAACGGTCCTACACCTTTCAGGTATTCAATGGGAGAATCTAATATGGATGGTTGTCTGTTAATATCCGGGTTCTTTTTGTGCAAATATCAGGCTTTGCGAAAATAATTAATAACTCCGTGGATTTACGATTCATAAGTAATCTAAAACTGCCAGGTTTGAGCTTGTTTCGGCGACATGAGTTTTCTACTGTTTTTTAACCAGCTCACAGGTTAATATTCTGTAAGCATTAAACAATTCACACTTAATCAATTGGTTAAAAAAGAACTACTTTTCAAACTTAATCAAATAATGCTCGCTGCCATGAGTTACCCGCACATTAAAAAGATTGCTTTTGCACTTTTTGCACTTGTTATTGGTAAGAATGTTTCAGCCCAGGCTGATGTTTTGATGCTGTTTAAAGAACCTGCCAAACATTTTACAGCAGCCGCGCCGTTGGGAAACGGCAGACTTGGCGCAATGGCGTTCGGCAATCCCAATAGCGAACGCATTGTATTAAATGAAATATCCATGTGGTCGGGTGGGGTAGATGATGAAAACAACTATGAAGCATATAAAACCTTACCCCAATTGAGGGAATTGCTATTAGAGGGAAAAAACATTGAGGCGCAGGAGTTACTGCAAAAACATTTTGTGTGTAACGGACCGGGTTCAGGACATGGAAATGGTGCCAATGTAAAATTCGGATGTTACCAAACCGTTGGTGATCTGCGGATCAACTGGCATGATTCCGCTGCTGCTTATAGCAACTACTTGCGTAACCTGCGACTTGACAGCGCAAAAAGTACAACTTCCTGGATGCGTAACGGTGTAGGGTTTATGCAGGAGGTGTTTGTATCAGCGCCACAGCAGGTAGTAATCGTTAAGCTAAAGGCTGATAAAAAAGCTGCGCTTTCATTTTCAATAGGATTAAGCAGAAAAGAGCGTGCTTCAGTAAATGCAAAAACCGGCCTGATTGAAATGGCCGGAACACTCAACGGTGGCAATAATGACGAAGGGTTGCATTATGCTTCTGTATTGAAGGCGATTCCCGTAGGTGGCAAAATGGTTGCAACGAACAATACCCTGGAAATAACCGGTGCAGATGAATGTGTTTTGTTGGTTGCCATAAGAACAGACATGAACTGGCCGGAAGTAACTAAAAGAGGAAAAGATCCAATGCCGGTGGCACTTAAAGATATTCAGGATGCGTCATCAAAGAAATGGAGTGAATTACTTCAGGCGCATGTAAGAGATTACCGGAACTATTTTGCCAGGAATGGCGTTTGGTTTGATAGTAATAACGACGATGTAAAAAACTTATCAGTGCCAGAACGCCTGCAGCGTTTTTACAAAGGGGAATCGGATCCTGCGTTGATGTCGCTGTATTATAATTTCGGACGATACCTCTTGATCTCCTCATCAAGACCCGGTGGAATGCCTGCCAATCTGCAGGGACTTTGGGCAGAAGAGTATCAAACTCCATGGAACGGTGATTATCATATTGATATTAATCTGCAGATGAACTACTGGCCTTCTGAAGTAACCAATCTTTCTGATCTTAACCAGCCATTGTTCCGCCTGTTGGAACAAATGGCCGTAAACGGAAAAAAGACAGCAAAGGCTTACTACAATTCAGAAGGCTGGGTTGCCCATGTTATTGCAAATCCCTGGGGTTTTGTTGCTCCGGGCGAAGGTGCTGGCTGGGGCTCAACATTAGTGGGTGGTGCATGGTGTGCTACACATTTATGGCAGCATTATTTATATACAAAAGATGAGAATTTTTTACGTCAATACTACCCCGTTATCAAAGGTGCAGCCCGGTTTTACACGGATATTTTGATTGAAGAACCGGAGCATAAATGGCTGGTTACTGCGCCTTCCAACTCGCCGGAAAATACTTATATACTGCCCGATGGAAAATCAGGACAAACCTGTATGGGGCCGACCATCGACATGCAAATCGGCCGACAATTACTTGGGATGACGATAAATGCTGCACGACTTCTGAAAGTGGACGCGAAATGGAGCGATTCACTGGAGCTTGTTCTGAATAAACTTGCTCCAAATCAAATTAGTCCTACAACCGGGGGAATCCAGGAATGGCTGAAGGATTATAAAGAAGAAGAAGTTCACCACAGGCATGTGTCACATTTATATGGATTATACCCATACGACGAGATCAATCCGTGGGAAACGCCGGAATTGGCGAAAGCTGCAAACGCGACCCTGGTGCGTCGTGGAGATGGTGGAACCGGTTGGTCCAGGGCGTGGAAGATTGCTTTCTGGGCAAGGCTTCAGGATGGAGATCATTCCTACAAAATGCTGAAGGAGCTATTGACGCCGGTAGATCCATCCAGCGAAATTAAAATGACCAGCGGCGCCGGCACATATCCTAACTTATTTTGTGCGCATCCTCCTTTTCAGATAGACGGAAATTTTGGTGCTACAGCAGCCATCGCTGAAATGTTGCTGCAAAGTCATGGTAATGATGAAGTGATCCGGCTGTTACCGGCCTGGCCTTCCGAAAAATCACTGGCTGCAGGTAAAGCCAAAGGTCTTTGTGCACGCGGTGGTTTTGTGGTTGATTTTGAGTGGAAAAATGGAGTTGTAGATAATATTGCAATCGTTTCTAAGTTGGGAGGCCGGTGCAAGATTGCGCTTCCTGCGGACCAGTATGAAATACGGAACAGCGGAAATAAAGTCGTTAATGTAGTATCAAAAGATAATACCATTAGTTTTTCAACGGTTAAGGGGGAAAAGTATACAATCCGGAAAAAATAGTCAGCCGCCTTTTTAATACGGCATAAATGGGATAGGGCATTAGGCTCTATCCCGTTTGTGTCTTTTACCCAGGGCGTTGCCCTGGGCTAATGATTACGCCCCTTCGGGGCTTGCGATGCGTGTTCGTGAGAAAAATTATTCGTAAAAGCCATTAATTTCCAGTTTTACCCATCCATATTATCAATTGTCAATTAATCTGTTTTGCCCATTTGCACGTCTACCCGTTTGCATATTCGCCCATTCGCGATCATTTTCAATTATCCCTTTTCAACTGTCAATTAATCTGTTTTGCCCATTTGCACGTCTACCCATTTGTATATTCGCCCATTCGCGATCATTTTCAATTGTCCCTTTTCAACTGTCAATTAATTCACATTCGCACATCCACCCATTTGCGTATTCGCACATTCGCACATTTGCTCCATTTTCAATTGTCCCTTTTCAATTTTCAATTAATGAACTCTCGGTTTTCATTTCCTATCTTCGCCGCTCAATTTACAAAACCAGATATACGGATGAAAAAGGAGATCGTGGTTAGTGGAATACGTCCGACAGGCTTATTACACTTAGGAAATTATTTCGGAGCGATGCGCAATTTTGTGCGCATGCAGGAAGAGTATGAATGTTATTTTTTTGTGGCCGATTGGCACAGCCTTACTACGCATCCTGACACAAAAGAGTTGGTGAGCAATGTGCACCGCGTACTGGCGGAAAACATTGCATGCGGTCTTGATCCTGAAAAAGCAGCTTTTTATGTACAAAGTGATGTACATGAAATTGCAGAGCTTTATTTGTATTTAAATATGTTATCATATAAAGGGGAATTGGAAAAAACAACCACCTTTAAAGATAAAGTACGCCAGCAACCCGAAAACGTAAACGCGGGCCTGCTTACTTATCCTGTTTTACAAGCTGCCGATATTCTTATTCAGCGTGCTTTATATGTGCCGGTAGGGAAGGACCAGGAGCAGCATTTGGAAATGACGCGCAATTTTGCGGATCGCTTCAATAAGCGATATTCAGAAGTATTTCCTTTGCCAAAGGCTTTTAATTTCAGTGGTGAACTGATCAAAATAATGAGCCTGGATGGCGCCGGGAAAATGAGTAAGAGCGAAAATCAGATGGTTACCATTTATCTGGCCGATGAAGATGAGCTTTTGCGCAAGAAAATAATGAAAGCCAAAACTGATTCAGGACCAACTGAGCCTAATTCAACAAAACCTGATTATATTCAAAACTTGTTTACAATAATGAAACAGGTAAGCGACGATGACGTATTGCAGAAGTTTGAGGATGATTATAACAATTGCGTTATTCGTTACGGCGATATGAAAAAGCAGCTCGCTGAAGATATGGTGCGTTTTATTAAGCCCATTCGCGAAAAGGCGGCAGACATTCAAAATGATAAAGCCTACTTGTCCAAAATAATAAAACAAGGCGCGGATAAAGCGAGAACCGGAGCTGTTGAAACCATTAAACTGGTTCGCAGCGCAGTTGGCGTGAATTATGTGTAATTTAAAGCGTTGGTTAACGCCAAAGAATTTAAGTTAGAGTGGACTGTACCGTATTTTAAATTAGATCAGGTAAAGCTGGTTTATTAAAGCAGCAAACTTCAGGGTAATAACATATATAACAGCATCTGAATGGCAAAAATTAAGAAAGCAAAGCATGTGGCAGTGGCCGGTAATATCGGTGCGGGTAAGACTACTCTTACAGAATTATTAAGCAAGCATTATAAGTGGATTCCCCAGTTTGAGGATGTTGATCACAATCCTTACCTGATGGATTTTTATGAAGATATGCCTCGCTGGAGCTTTAACCTGCAGATCTATTTTCTGAACAAGCGCCTTAACCAGCTTGTAGAAATAGAACATGGAACAGAAACAGTAATCCAGGACAGAACTATCTATGAAGATGCGCACATTTTCGCGCCTAACCTTCATGAAATGGGACTAATGAGCAAACGCGATTTTGATAATTATTTTGATTTCTTCACCACATTAAAACAAATGGTTCAGCCGCCGGATCTTTTAGTCTATCTGAAAGCCTCCGTGCCTACACTGGTTGGACAAATTCAAAAACGTGGCCGTGAATACGAAGAAAATATCCGCCTTGACTATCTGAAAAAATTGAACGAGCTATATAACAAATGGATCGACGGTTATAAAGAAGGCCCATTGCTGGTAATTGATGTAGACAAAAACAATTTTGCCGACAAGGAAGAAGACCTTGGCGAGATCATTAACAAGGTAGATGGTATGTTGTTTGGACTGTTTTAGGAATGTAGGATGTAAGATGTAAGATGTGAGATGTACAGTGTACGATGTAAGGTGTACGATGTAAGATGTACGGTGTACGATGTAGTGGTGTGAGGCTTGAGGTGTAAGGCGTGAAAAGAGATGTCTGATGTATGATTTTTTGATTTCTGATATTATTTAGAGCCGGTGTTAACGCGCCGGCTTTTCTTTTGCTTATTCGAGGTATCTTTTGTTAACTCAAGAAATCAATTTAAACCGCTGTTGAGAACAATCCTTTCATCCCCAAATCCTCCCAATCCCGATCCCGACAAATTCTCCCAATTAACCGTCAAAATTAATCCCGTGAATCCCCTAAATCCCGGTCCAGACTAATCCTGATCACATCAAGGTCCTGATCACTATATAAACTCCCATCACCATCACAAACCATCCAAATCCGCGTTTCAGTTTTTCCCCCTGCACCTTTTCTCCCAATCTACTTCCGATGTACACACCAATTATAGACAGCGCGGAAACTGAAAGCAACAGTTCCCAGTTGATCTTTTCATTAAAAAGATCGCCGAGAAATCCGAACAAAGAATTGATGGTAATGATAAGTAACGATGTGCCTATGGCCTGTTTCATAGGCAGGCGGAATTGAAATATAAGTATCGGTATAATTAAAAATCCTCCACCCGCGCCCAGCAGTCCGGTGAGTAAACCAACGCCAATGCCACTGATCACAATCATCAGGATATTGCTTTCCAGGCGATGCGTTACATCCTCTTCACTTTTGGCAGAAACCATTTTTACTGCTGCAAACATCATCACTATTGCAAGAAGCAGCATTGTGAAGAGCGACTTTGTTACTACAAAATTGCCAATGGTGATTATATCTGTTGGAATAGCCGGTAATAGAAAGCGTCTCGCTAAAAAGACGGTAATAGTTGAGGAGAGGCTGAAATAAACAGCTGTAACTGTATGAACATTGCCTCTTTTAAAATTAGCAAAAGCGCCGGCAAGGCTTGTTGCACCTACAATAAACAGCGAGTGACCTGTTGCCTGCAACGGAGAAAGACCAAAAAGATAAACAAGAACGGGTATGGTTAAAATAGAGCCGCCCCCACCAATCAATCCTAAAGAAATGCCAATAAAAACGGCTGCTATATAACCTGCGATCATCAATAGTGTATTCTTTAAATATATTCAGGCATTTGCAGACCGGCCCCGGACCCGTCTGCAAATACGCTGTCTGCATTATTCTACAGAGTCTGAAATTCCAACTCTGTGCTGGATATAGTTATTCTGTTTCAATTCCTGCAACATAAAAAATGCAATGTTGCCTGCTGAAATTTTATTAAGATTAGGAGTCGGAATCTTTTCCTTCGCGGTTACATAGCGGTCGTCGCCCGGATTGTCTTTAATATCCGGACAGCAAAGAAAGGTCCAGTCCAGCGATGATTGTTTTAAATTCAAATAAGCGTGCAGATGCTCCTCTCCAACGGGCAGATACTCTTTTGGGTAATCATGGCGGTAGATCCTGTATTCATGTTTTTCATCCGGTAAAATACCTAGTCCGCCCACAGCAATAATTCTTTTTACACCTGCTTTTTCCATTTGAGTGGCAATGTTCTTAATGCCCAGGCTCCTCGTTTTGTCAGTGCCGTCAAAAGAGCCGCCAAGAACCGAAAGAACAGCATCGGCGCCCTTCACTGCTTCAAACACATCGCGCTGTTCAAATACGTATCCCGTGATAGCTTTAAGATTCGGATTTCTATCGGCCTCGTCCATTAAAGACGTTACGTTTCTGCCAAATGCTCTTACATGATGACCTTGCGCAAGCGCTTTTGTTACAATGTATTTACCAACCTGTCCGGTTGCTCCAAAAACAGTTATGATCATATGGTGAAGAATTTAAGCACAATATAAGAAGGTTGGGGGGAAAGTTGCAATTAGCTATCAGCTACTAGCTATAAGCAATCAGGTATCAGGTATCAGGTTTCAGGTAGGCGGATAAACAAATGCGCCCACACATTAAAGTTTGATACTCTATACTAATCTCAAATCTGTAATCTCAAATTTCAAATCCAATCAATTTGCAATCTGCTCCTCCAGCTCTTCCATTGAAATGCCCATATGGCTTTCGGAATAGGTGCATTCTCCGTTTCTGATGAGTAATACCTGGGGAGATTCATGATAAACATCGAAGTCGGTTGCGATCTTATTAGAGATATCTCTGTGTGCAATCAGATCGAGATAATAGAATTCGGTATTTTCCGGTTGCTCACTTCTTTCAAGCCTGTTTTTAGCCATGCTGCTGATACTGCATCGTGTGCTGTGCTTGAAAATTACCTGGGGCTGGCGAAATGAATTATCCAGTATCTCCGCGATTTGTTCGGGAGCATTAAGTGTTTTCCAATTCATACTGATGAAAAATTTGGCGTTAGCGCCTGAAAAAATTCTTATCGTTTGTGGGGCAGTGACCGCCTTTTCCTGCTGTAACACAAGATGTTACCGCCAGGCTGAGCATCACGCAACAAAGGAGTATAAGTAATTTTCTGTTCATAGATTAACTGAAGAGCGTTAAAAACGCCTGATTTTTGCGTGCAAAGATAGTATTCGTCCACTTTTTTTTCAGATTATTTCTCACATTTGCCATCTTATGGCAAAAGTTCATTTTATATCAATAGGTGGCAGCGTAATGCACCAGCTTGCAATTGCTTTAAAAAGAAAAGGTTATATAGTAACAGGAACGGATGACGAAATATTTGAGCCTGCAAGAAAAAATCTGTTAAATGAAGGTTTGCTCCCTGAAAAAATAGGATGGGATGTAAGCAAGATCACAAGTGATCTGGATGCCGTTATTCTCGGTATGCATGCCAAAAATGATAATCCGGAAATGGCAAAGGCCCGTGAATTGGGGTTAAAGATCTATTCCTTTCCGGAATTTATTTACAGCGAAAGCATTCACAAAAAACGTGTGGTAGTTGGCGGAAGCCATGGTAAAACAACAACAACCAGCATGATTATGCATGTGCTGAAAAGTACAGGCAAGCCTTTTGATTGGATGGTGGGTGCAAGATTAGAAGGATTTGATCAAAGTGTAAACGTTACGGATGCCCCGGTGATTGTTTGCGAGGGTGATGAGTACCCAGCCAGCGCCATTGAAAAACTGCCCAAATTCCATTTTTTATATCCGCACGTGGCTATAATAACGGGAATAGCCTGGGATCATATCAACGTGTTCCCAACATTCGACATTTATCTTGAACAGTTTAGAATTTTTATCGATAAGATTGAAAAGAATGGTTTGTTGATCTATAATGAAACTGATGCGGTATTAAAAGAACTGGTTGAAAAGCACCGGCGGGCCGATATCCGTTATCAGCCTTACGGGGTTCCGGAACATTCAATTGAAAATGGAAAGACTACCGTGACAATAGACGGTCATAAAGGTGAACTTAAAGTATTTGGCGAGCACAACCTGTTAAACCTGCATGCAGCATGGTATGCCTGCAAGGATCTGGCAGTTGATGCTGAAATGTTTGTAAGTAGCATAAAATCTTTTACCGGAGCTTCTAAAAGGCTGGAATTGTTTGCAACCAGCGCACAAGCCAATGTTTACAGGGATTTCGCCCACGCGCCCAGTAAAGTAAAGGCTACTATTGAAGCTGTGAAGCAACAATTCCCTGAAAGAAAACTATATGCAGTTCTGGAATTGCACACATATAGCAGCCTGAACGAGCAGTTTATGCACGAATATGATGGCGCGATGGATAAAGCTGATGCTGCGGTTGTCTTCTATTCAAAACATGCTTTGGAACTAAAAAGAATGCCTGATTTGCCCGCTGAAAAAGTGAAGGAAGGGTTTAACAAACAAGAACTTATTGTGATTAACGATAAAGATGAACTGGATAAATGGATGGAATCGCAAAACTATAACAACAGCAATCTGTTGCTCATGAGCAGTGGCAATTATGATGGTCTGGCTTTGGAAAAAGTGATAGGCAATATTGGCCTACACATCCAATAAAAACGGCATAAAACCTGCATAGATCTTAAAATATTTCCGCATATTCTAATCTTATTATTTACTTGAAAAAGCGTAGTACATTCGCAACGTTTAAATAATTTTCGCTGTAATGAAATTACAATTAACTCGCCCTTTGGCTTTTATTGATCTGGAAACGACCGGTGTAAACATCGGTGCCGACAGAATTGTTGAGATTGCAATTGTCAAAATTTTACCTGATGGTACAAAACAGGTAAAACGTAAACTCATCAACCCTTTAATGCCTATTCCCAAGGCATCAAGTGATGTTCATGGAATTACTGATGAAATGGTAAAAGATGCACCATCATTCAAGCAAGTGGCTAATGAAATAAAACAATTTTTAGATAATGCAGATATTGGGGGATACAATAGCAATCGCTTTGATATTCCTATGCTGGTAGAGGAATTTTTAAGATCAGGGCTTGATTTCAGCCTTGAAGGGAGAAGAATGGTAGATGTGCAAAAAGTGTTTCATATGATGGAGCAAAGAACTTTGGGTGCAGCTTACAAATTCTATTGCAATAAAACACTTGAGGATGCACATAGTGCCGAAGCAGATGCTGCCGCAACATCGGAAATACTGGAAGCGCAGATTGAACGATATGAGCACATTGGCTGTACAGTTGATTCCATTTGCAAATTCACCGGTGAAGAAGATATTGTGGATTTTGCACGCCGTTTTGTAAAAGTAAACGGGGTTGAACTGTTTAACTTTGGCAAACACAAAGGCAAATCAGTTGTCGACGTATTAAGAATGGAGCCTCAATACTATGATTGGATGATGAAGGGTGATTTTGCACTACATACAAAGCAAAAGCTAACAGAAATACTCAACCGTACTTTGTTAAAAAAAATGTAAAGACTAACTAATAAAAAAGATGCCACCTGTCCGGACGCTTTATTTAGCGGCAACATTGGGCTGGTGGCTTTTTTTGTGATTATAAGTCAATAGATTTAAGAAAAATCTATCAATCTAAAATTCTATTTTTGCTTCTTAATGTTTCGATTGGAAAAGCTAGTAATAATACCCACATACAACGAGAAAGAAAACATTGCGGCAATTCTTCAGAAAGTATTTGATCTGAAGCAGGGATATCATGTGCTGGTAATTGACGACGGTTCTCCTGATGGTACGGCAGAAATAGTGAAAGGTCTTTTTGAAAAATACCCGGATGTATTGTTTCTGGAAGAAAGAAAAGGAAAGCTTGGATTAGGTACCGCTTATATCCACGGATTTAAGTGGGCTTTAGCCAAAGGCTATGAATTCATTTTTGAAATGGATGCCGATTTCTCCCACAATCCTGAAGATCTGGAGAGATTGTATTACGCCTGTAAATACCACAGCGGTGATATGGCTGTTGGTAGCAGGTATGTGCCGGGCGGAAAGATTGAAAACTGGCCTTTGGACAGACATATCTATTCCCGCGGTGGCGCCATATATACCAAACTGATAACATGGATGCCGGTTGCGGACCCAACTGCAGGCTTTGTTTGTTATACCCGTAAAGTGCTTGAAACGATCAATCTTGACCAGGTAACGTTTGTTGGTTACGCGTTCCAGATTGAAATGAAATTTGCAACCTGGAAACTTGGTTTTAACATCGTTGAAGTTCCCATTACGTTTGTTGACAGAAAGATTGGTGTAAGCAAAATGAGTAAAGGCATTTTGAAGGAAGGCATTTTTGGTGTACTCAGCATTCAGTGGCAAAGTATGTTTAAAAACTACCGTAAAAGATTGAGTCAGCCAAAAGATGACAACAGTTCTTACCAGGAAAAAGAACTCATAGCTGAACAGAATAAATAACAACCACTACATCTCCTCTAACATATTTACCAAAGAAAATACTTAATTGTGCACGTATAAAACTTATGCGTTTATACGTGCAATTTCTACCTTTGCATGCTTTTGCCGGTTAAAGGTTGTAACACTATAACCTTGCGGTCAGCGTAAAGGATGATGTCAGTTATGCAATGACTATGGCAACATCCACCAATAAACTAAATACGGACGGATGAAATCTGCTTTGATTCGCTTACATGTGGCTGTTTTTTTGTGGGGATTTACAGGTGTGTTGGGCCGCGCCATTTCATTGAATGAAGGCTGGCTGGTGTGGTGGCGCATGTGTATTACTGCTGTAACATTGTGGGTTTTGTTTGCTTTGCAAGGGAAGATTCACAGAATCAGTTTTAAAGATTTTTTGAAGATAGCTTCTATCGGATTTACGCTGGCAATACACTGGTTACTGTTTTATGGAAGCATCAAGTATTCAAATGTTTCCATTGCATTAACCTGTCTGGCAACATCGGGTTTGTTGTCTGCACTCATTGAACCGATCTTCTTTAAAAAACGCATTAATTTTTTTGAGGTGCTGCTTGGATTATTTGCACTGGCAGGAATCGGTATCATCTATTTCTCCAACCTGCATTTTTCTATAGGTATTTATATCGGATTACTGAGTGCTTTGTTTACCGTGGTCGTTTCCATACTCAACAAAAAGATTGTAAAAGGCTATATGCCTCAAACCATAACGCTGTACCAGCTTACAGGCGGCTTTCTTGGCCTTTCGCTGTTGATGCCGTTGTACGAATGGTTATTTCCATCAGCAGTTCATATGCCGCAGCATACCGATTGGCTTTGGCTCATTATTTTAAGTTGGTGTTGCACTATACTTACGTTCTTTTTATACATAAGGGCCTTGCAAAAGATCAGCGCCTTTACTATGAATCTTACTTTAACGCTTGAACCTGTCTATGGCGTAATACTTGCATTTATTCTCTATCACGAAAACGAGGTCCTGAGCAAATATTTTTATATAGGATTCCTGCTGATTTTGTCTGCCGTTGTTTTGCAGATGATTACGTTGATGAGGAAGAGAGAAGCATGAGCTTAAAGCTTAAAGCCTAAAGCTAGTGTGTCGTCGAAAAATAAATTTTTTCGCTATTAAAATAACGGCTCAGCGGTCTTCCTTCTTCGTTAAATGGTGATGCCGCAATAAAAGTCGCGGCATCATTAAAAATCATACTTGGCGTTTAAGAATCTGTTTAAGCTTTAATGTGCATATCCATATTCATCAAGGCATCACACATACCCGCTTGTGGTTTTAGGCTTTAAGCTTTGGGCTTTAAGCTACTTATACTGGTACGCTACCACTGACTTCTTAAAAAACGTCGGCAGATACACAATCTTATTCTTGCTGTCATATCCAATATCGGCAGTATTGCTTTTTTCATTGCGTGTGTCAAGCATTACTTCAGCCTTACCATTGGCTACATGATACACAACACCGCTCCAGGCGCTTACAATAAACTCGCCGGGTTTTACTTCTTCAATTCCATCTGTACTGGTTTCCATTCCTTCGGCAATGGTAGTCCGTTGTTTACTTGCATCGAGCTTATATAATGTACCACTGGCAAGTACATATAGATCTGAGCCGACAGCTAAAAGGCCATTTGGTCCTTTGAAGTCTGCAGCATATTCAGTGACTTTACCGCCTTTTATTGCGATCACATTTCCTTTGCGGGAGTCTGATACAAACACAGTTCCGTCATTTGATATGGTAATATCATTCAGGAATTGGGCACCATCAACTGAAATTTTTTGCGTGATCTTTCCTGTTGTAATATCTGCGGCTACAACCTGGTCGATATCGGCAACATAAAGGGTGTTTTTGTAAATTCCCATTCCTTTAGGTGCGCTCAGACCTGTTATCCAGTTCATGTTAATGATCTTACCGTCAAGGCCTATTTTGGCGACGCCACCCTGGTTGTCTTTTTTGCCCGGATCTCCGTCTATCAGGGAAACGTACAACACTTTATTATGTCCGTCAAATAATACAGATTCAGGTACAGGAACAATAGTATCTGTTGACCATAATTTGGTCAACTGATGTTGCGCTTTTGCAGCATAAAATGCAATAGAAGATAACAAAACAAGGAAGAACTTTTGCTTCATAAGATGAAAGTTTAGTTCCATAAACTTACACCATAAAAAGCTCCTGTACAACTAGTGAATAGTGAATGGTCAATGGTGAAGAGCATAGACTGGTTAATAAAATGCATGCTGCCTGATTATTTTTATTCCCGGCGCAATTTTTTATATCCCTTATATACGTTCTGTACGACTAGTGAATAGTGAATGGTCAATGGTGAAGGTTCGAGCTGGTGAAGTAAATGTATTATCGTTTAAGTGTTAGGATTGTCCTGAGCAAAAGTTCTTATTTGCTCTTATATGCCTTCTATACGACTAGTGAATAGTGAATGGTCAATGGTGAAGGGCACAGACTGGTTGAGTAGGTATAAATGGCTCTAGTCAGTATTAGCCGGCGTGTAAGGCCTTATATTCCCTTACATGCCTTATATGGTTTAAAAAACTTCGCTTCGGTCAGGCCCTGGCCCCCAGGCTTTTATTTAGCTGTTGATTAACGAAACATTGGCCGCCGATCGATCTCTGATTTATATGAAAGATTGGTAGAGAATCCGGCATAAATACTTTCTTATCTTCGAAACCAAAGGAACCAATTAACGAATGAAAAAATTATTTATCTGTTGTGCATTATTTACTGCGTTCTCTGTTTCAGCCCAAAAGAAACCACTCGATCATTCGGTTTACGACGGCTGGCAAAACATCAGTGAAAAACTGATCAGTAATGATGGCCGGTTCATTGTTTATACAATTACGCCGCAGGAGGGTGATGCTTTGTTGGTATTACAGAAAAGCAGTGGTGAAAAGCTGGTTGAAATTGAGCGAGGGTACAATGCCGCTATCGCGGAAGATAACAGCTTTGTTGTTTGTAAAATAAAGCCATTCTATCAGAAGACGAGAGATGCAAAGATCCATAAGAAGAAAGCTGAGGAAATGCCTAAGGATAGTATGGCCATCATTCATCTGCCAACGTTGTTGGTTGAAAAACATGCAAATGTGTCATCTTACAAACTGCCTGATAAATCTGCTGCCTGGCTTGCCTGGCAATATGAGGAAATAAAGACAGACAGTGTTTGCAAAAAATCTGACGGTGCAAAAAAAGATCTGGTGGATGCTGATAACGATAAGCCATCAAAAGATAAGAAAGGCAACCCTGCCATTCTCTTATTGAAAAATATGAGCAGCGGAAAGATTGACTCTATTAAATCTGTTACTGAATATCTTTTCGACAGGCATGGTACCAAACTGGTACTGGAATGCGCTGGCGCAAAAAAGGACTCTGTAAAATCTTCTGTAATTGTATATAGCCTTTCTCATGCAAAAGCTGACACGATCTTATCCGGCTTTAATGATGCGAAGAGTTATGCATGGGACACGGTGGGAAAGCAACTGGCTTTTATTGCCGAAAGAGACAGCTCTGAAAAAAGCATTCAAAAGTTTTACAAGGTTTATACATACAAGGAAGGAGACGACAGCGCACAGGTTCAGATAACCGCTTCTACGCCGGGTATGCACAAAGGCTGGTCCGTTAGTGAGAATGCCAATCTGAAATTCAGCGATTCCGGTAAACGTTTGTTGTTTTCTACGGCTCCCGTTCTGCCCGCGAAAGATACTTCGCTGCCGGAATTTGAAAGGGTGAGTGTTGATATATGGAATTATAACGATGATGACCTGATGACTGTTCAGCTGAAGAACCTGGAAAAAGACTTGCAGAGAAGTTACCTGGCGGTGTGGGATATTCAGACTAAGACCATGGCACAACTAGCTGATGAAAACTTCAGGGAAGTTAAAGAAACAGGGCAGGGGGATGGCGCATTTTTTTATGCGCAGACAGATACAGGAAGGCGTGTATCAATGCAATGGCAGGGATATGTGTTGAATGATATTTACGCCATTGATGCAACTACCGGCAAACGCATAATGATCAGGAAAAACCTGAAGGGTTATATGTATCCTTCTTATACGGGTAAATACCTGTTGATGTACGACCAGGTGAAACGTTCATACACAATGTATAACAGCGAGACGCAGAAATTGTACCCCGTAGGTGCTGATATTAAGACTGCATTATACGATGAAGAAAATGATGTTCCGGATGATCCCGGTACTTACGGTATTGTAAAATGGACAGAGAATGATCAATATGTTTTGATAAATGACCGCTATGATGTCTGGAAGGTTGATCCGCAGGCAAAAGAAAGCTCAGTATCGCTCACCGAAGGTCGTAAGAATAAGATCATTTACCGTTTTGCAGAGCTTGATCAGGAAGAAAAATTTATCAAACCTGAGGAGAAAGCTGTTTACAGGATATTTGATGAAAAGGATAAAAGTACCGGCATTGCTGTTGCCCCAGATCTCCAATCTAAACCGGTTGTAATAACAAAAAAGCCGATGAATTTCACTTTATACCGGCGTACTGTTGGTAACGATACTACAGTTGTTGTTTTCACTAAAGAATCGTTTACGCAGTCGCCGGATTTGAATGCAATTAATTTTTCTTTTGCAAAAAGCAAAGACATAACGGTGGGGGCATTGACGCAGTTGAGTCACATCAATCCTCAGCAGCAGCATTACTCCTGGGGAACGGCTGAATTGTTTACATGGAAAGCCTACACCGGTAAGCATACAGAAGGAGTACTATACAAGCCGGATAATTTTGATGCCACGAAAAAGTATCCGATGATTGTTTACTTCTACGAGCGGAATAACACAACGTTGAACAATTATATTCCGCCTGCACCTACACCGTCACGCCTTAATATATCCTATTTTGTAAGTAATGGTTATGTTGTTTTTGTTCCGGATATATGGTACACAACAGGACACCCGGGGAAGAGTGCATATGACTACATCTTAAGTGGTACCAGGGCGCTGATCAGGCAGGGATTTGTTGACAGTGCGCGCATAGGTTTGCAGGGACAAAGCTGGGGTGGTTACCAAACAGCCTTCTTAATTACTCAAACAACTTTATACAAGGCTGCATGGGCCGGTGCACCGGTATCAAACATGTTCAGCGCTTATGGGGGCATAAGATGGGAGAGTGGTTTCAACAGGCAAATGCAATATGAAAGACAGCAGAGCCGGATTGGTGCAACCATTTGGGAAAAACCGCAATTGTACATGGAGAATTCTCCAATGTTCCATCTGCCAAAGATCAAAACACCGCTGGTAATTATGGCAAATGATGCCGATGGTGCAGTTCCCTGGTACCAGGGCATTGAATTATTTACTGACATGAGAAGATTGGGTAAACAGGTTTGGATGCTGAACTACAATAACGAGGCGCATAACCTGTTGGAAAGAAAGAACAGGAAGGATATCCAAATAAGGGAGCAACAATTCTTTGACTGGTTGCTAAAAGATAAAACCCCTCCTTCCTGGATCACCAATGGGGTGCCCGCTATAATGAAGGGAAGAACTTTGGGATTGTAGATAAAACTTGATCTAAACGATTACATAAATCCGGGGCCGTAATGCTCCGGATTGTTATTTGGATTTAAATTTATCATGGATCAAAAAAAAGATCAAATCCTTATAATGCCGTTTCCGTAAACCGGATCAAAAAAGGATGCCTGCTCAAGATTGAGTACTTCGTACTTCGTAAATCGTACTTAATGCAAGTCCGGTTGAAGGAAAGGACTCCGAATCGGCATTATTTATTGTCCGTTTTCTGAGCTGATATATTTTACCAAAGACCTTTTGGCAACCGGTAACAACGTTTCGTCAACAGGGAAAGACAATTCAGTTTCAATAGAATATACAGCCGGGTTGGGTAATTGTTTCCTGGTTTTAATCAACTGCCTTTTTATATGCTCATATGTGCTTGCAAAACTCCGGCGGTGACTTTCAATATATTCCGTCCTGATGCTTCTGTATTTTTCATCATGCTTTTCAAAAATGCTCAGACGATATTCATATACTCTTGTATCTTTTGACGGTTGGTTACTTAAGAAAAAGTAGCCTTCATTAAGCTCCAACGGAATAAGTCCTACAGGAGTTATTGTCATGTTATCTTCCACAAATTCGTATATCTCCGTACCGCTGCTAATGGTTTGCTCCATTTTTCCGGAGGCAAACTGAATAATGTTTTCCAGTTCCAGCATCAGGTCGTCATCCTCAATCATCTGTTCATACAGTAGTTGCAGCTTTTGCAGTTGAATAGATGTAAGTTGTTTTGGGAAATGTTCCTGAAGGTATTTTTTGTTTTCCCTGAAAGCGCTCAGATTTCTGTAATGAAAAATGAGGTCGGTTAATTGTGGATACAACTTGTTCTCGTTAAAGAACTTATTTATTTCCTGCAAGTAAGACAGTAACGTATATTTCTTCAATTCAAAATCAATATACCCGTCTGCAAACCATGTTTCCGATAGTGTTTTCATAGCCTTGCTGTTTTTCTTACATCAATTTACAAAAACTATCTGTTTAAATAAAGTAAAAAAGGGGCAACCTGATGAAGACTGATGCATTCTGAAAAACCAAAAGTCTGTCCAAAAACTAAGTACCTCGTACCTCGTAATTCGTACCTGTATTTTGTCTTGTTCACTCAAATTTTATTGTATTTTGCAAGATACTCATTGAGAAAATTGAAATTAAAACATACCAAATGAAAGCAGTTGCATCAGTTGTCGCTTGTTTATTATTTAGTTTTTTTACTATGGCGCAAAAAACTTTTAATCCTTTAAAACTCAATATTTCATGGGAGGTTGTAGAAAACAATTATGATAAAAAAAGCCAGTCTCTAACGGCTCTCACATTTAAAAACACAGATAAAAATGCATTACCTGCTTCCGGTTGGAAGATCTATTTCAATTCAGTGCGATATATTACTTCTGTTCTAAACGGAGACGTGAAAGTTGATCACATCAACGGCGATTTATATGTTTTGTCGCCTCTGCAGAACTTTCAACCGGTAAAACCGGGTGGTTCATTTGCAGTTCAGTATATATCAACAGATTGGGTAGTGAATTTTACTGATGCGCCCATCGGTTTTTTCCTGGAATGGAATGGTGATAAAAAAGGTCTGGCTATGCCTGCGGTTAATATTATTCCTTCCACAAAACCGAAACAGTACCTGCGTTCGCCAGACGATAAAATTGGATTGATAACCGCTGAAGATATTTTTAATAAAAACAAAGCTATATCTGATTTAGACGAAGCCAAACTGCCGAAAATATTTCCAACCGCGGTTAACGAAGAATTACAGCCGGGAGAATTTGTTTTAGCAGCTGATGTGTCAATAGTCGACAATGCCAATTGCGAAAATGAAGTCAGCTATTTGCAATCACGCTTAAAGTCGTTGTTGGGAAGTGCGCTTCCAAAAAGTGCCAGCGCTTCAGGCAAGTCTATTGTACTGAATAAAAAAGAAATGGCAAAAGAGGCTTACGAGTTGAATATCGCAACTTCCACTGTAGAAATAAATGCTTCTTCTCCCGAAGGATTTTTCTATGCCATTCAATCACTGCTGGTAATGACGAATCCGGCCGCTTATGCATCAGCACAAAAGAGTATTGCGTTGCCGTGTATAAAAGTAAGTGATGCTCCCCGTTTCGGTTATCGCGCATTCTTATTGGATGTTGCCCGCAATTTTCAACCAAAGAAAGAGATCCTCAAGATCCTTGATTTGATGGCTTTATACAAGATGAATACTTTTCACCTGCATTTTAGTGATGACGAAGGTTGGCGCATTCAAATGCCTTCACTGCCTGAGCTAACTGATGTGGGTGCCAGACGCGGCTGGGGTGATGAACTGCAAATGCTGCAACCTTCTTATGGCTCTGGTGCTGATGTAAATAATAAAACAGGAACAGGATTTTATACAACTGCAGATTTTATAGAGATTCTGAAGTATGCAACGGAAAGGCATATTCAGGTAATTCCCGAGATTGAAACGCCAGGCCACGCCCGCGCAGCGATAAAGTCAATGTATGCCCGTTATGTTAAATTCAAACAGCAGGGAAATATGGCTGAGGCAGAGAAATATCTGTTGAATGATCTCAATGATTCTTCAGTGTATTCTTCTGCGCAAATGTGGCAGGACAATGTAATGAATGTGGCCCTGCCTTCGGTTTACACGTTTGTTGAGCGTGTGGTGGATGATCTTCACGATATGTATAAAACCGCGAATGCTCCATTGACAACCATACATATGGGGGGCGATGAAGTGCCTGCCGGTGTTTGGGAAAAATCCCCGGTTTGCCAGGCGCTGATGCAAAAAGAACCTGCAGTGAAGAATGTGGATGATCTTTGGTATTACTACTATGATAAAGTAAACAAGATAATAAAAGCGCGCAACCTTTTTGTTTCCGGCTGGGAAGAAATAGGTGTACGTAAAACAATGCTGGATGGTGAAAAGAAAATCATTCCTAATCCGCAATTTGGCAATGAACATTTTCAACCGGACGTATGGAACAATGTGCTTGGCTGGGGAGCGGAAGATCTTGCTTATAAACAGGCCAATGCCGGATACAAGGTAGTATTAAGCTGTGTGAGCAATTTTTATTTTGACATGGCTTATTATAAGTCATTTGATGAACCCGGTTATTATTGGGGTGGTTTTCTCGATGTTGATAAGCCTTTCTATTTTATTCCATATGACTATTTCAAAAATGCAAAAGAAGACAATTTGGGTATTCCGCTTGACAGATCCATATTCAAGGGTAAGGAAAGACTGACAGACTATGGTAAATCCAATATTGTTGGTGTAAAAGGACTGGTGTGGTCGGAAAATAATATCAGCTCCGAAAGAATGGAATATATGATGTTGCCGAAATTTCTTGGCCTGGCAGAAAGAGCATGGGCCAAAGATCCTGAATGGGCAAATGAAAAGGATTCTGCTAAAGCTGAAATGTTGTACCAGCAGGCATGGAGCAAATTTGTAAATGTGGTTGGTAAAAGAGAATTGACCCGCCTTGATAATTTAAGCGGAGGTTTCAATTACCGTATACCTACACCGGGACTGAATAATGTGAACGGTGCTGTAAACGCAAATATTCAGTTACCTGGTTTGCAGTTGCGCTATACAACTGATGGCTCCGAGCCGACAATCAAAAGCAGCTTATATGCTTCTCCGGTTATCCAAAAAGGAACATTTAAGTTCAAGGCATTTAACAGCAAGAGCAGAAGTGGTAAGATCGCAATAATAGAAGTTAAGTAGAGTGATCGTTGCAATTGATAGAGCAGGGCTGTGAAACCTGAAGCCTCGCGAAGCATAAAAAGAAAAAGCGATTCTAAAAAATACATCAAAAAGATCGTTGGAAGCGATAAAGTAAGACTGCTAAGCCTGGAGGCTTAGCAGAGCGTAAAGCGTAAACTTCGTAAAGCACGACGAATAATAAAAAAGCCTTCGATCAAAATCGAAGGCCTTTTTTTCTTGATATCCAATTATTGAATATTCTTGCCTGCCAATATCACATTTGCATATCCGCCCATTTGCACATTCGCACATTTTCTCATCTGCACATTCTCCCATTTTCAATTATCAATTCTTCACTTTCAATTGCATTAGTCCATCGGGCTTGGATGCGATTCCTTCGGCCCACTCTTGTCAAGTGTAAACATCAACGTAGTTTGAAGGAAATTCTTTCCACTACCATCAGTAGTTTTGTTATAATCGAATTGTCTTATCCAGCCGGTCTGTGCAGCAAACCATTTATTGAACTGGTAGCCTGCGCCAGCAAAAAAGCGGTTGCGTTCAAAATAAGGAGCGTGATTGCCAAAAAATACTTCTTCAAATAAGGAAATATACACCGTGTTCGTTTGAACACTTGGTTTGTTTAAAGGAATGATCGGGTTAAGACGATAACGGAAACGGCTGCGAAAATCTCCATTCACCCAACGTTGCTCAATGCGGTAACGTTGCTCAATTTTAACCCGGTCAATATTGTTGTTTAATGTGATCTGTTCCCAGAGCCTGAATTCTTTTGCCTGCATGGGTGTCTTGAAATTACCATCGTAACTGTAGGTTTTATAGTCACCGGTTCCGATAAGAAAGGAGTGTTTCTTCGCAAAAATAGCACCGATGCCACCTTTGAATTCATGATAATAAAAAAGATCGGTAAGCTTTTGCGATCTGGTTTGCGTTTCAAACCAGAGAAACATTTTGTTGTTGGGTTTGTAAATAAACTGACCAACGTACCAGCCGCCTAAATCCGCCGTTTGTGTTTGTTGTGCGTGGGCTGTTATCGTCATCATCATCATCATCGTAGCAAATACTATCGCTGCTACACATCGTAGACACTTTCTCATCAAAATATGGGGTATGTAAAATTTAAAATAAAAAAATCAGGTTACAACTAATATAAATCAGGTACAACGAATCGTTCCGCGAACAACTCATTTTCAATTGTCCCCGCCTGAACGACGTGAGTCGGGCAGGAATTATCAACTGTCAACTAATTCACCATTTCCTCTCCACGTCCCAGTTTTCCATTTCTTTGGCAACAGCGGTTAAGAAAGATGCGCCCATGCTTCCATCTACAATGCGATGATCATAGCTGAGAGATAAATACATCATATGCCTGATGCCGATAGTATCTCCCTGGTTGGTCTCAATTACAACCGGGCGTTTTTTTATGGCCCCAACTGCAAGAATAGCCACCTGGGGCTGGTTAATGATGGGTGTGCCCATCAGGCTTCCAAAAGTACCTACGTTGGTCAGTGTAAATGTGCCACCTTGTGTATCTTCTGGTTTTAACTTGTTGTTGCGCGCGTTGGCTGCAAGACCGTTAACTGCTTTGCTTAACCCGACAAGATTCAGATAATCAGCGTTGCGGATAACAGGAACAATCAGGTTGCCACTGGGTAAAGCCGTAGCCATTCCAATATTAAAGTCTTTTTTGATGATAATCCTGTCGCCATCAACGGAGCTATTGACGATCGGGTAGTTTTTCATCACCCGCACCAGGCAATCTATGAATAAAGGAGTGAAAGTAATTTTGGTGTTCTCTCTCTTTTCGAATTCATTCTTCACTTTGTCTCTCCAGAGGACCATGTTGGTAACGTCTGCTTCTGCAAAGCTTGTAACATGCGCACTGGTGTGCTTGCTTTCGGTCATATGCCGCGCAATTAATTTACGCATGCGATCCATTTCGATGATCTCCACATTCCCCTCAAATGCTTTAGGAACGGTGATCACTTCCTGTGAAGTGGATGGTCTGGTTTCCTGTTCAGTCTTCGGAGCAACAGTCTCTGTTACTGCCTTTTGTTGTGTTTTAGCCGCAGCCGAAGGAGCGCCATTTTTTCTGGCTTCTACATATTGCAGAATATCTTTCTTTGTAACGCGACCTTCGTTACCTGATCCGGGAATATTCTCCAGTTCAGAAAGGCTGATGCCTTCGCTGCCTGCGATATTCAGCACAAGCGGAGAATAGAATCTTGCCCCGGAAGGAACTCCTGCCGTATTCGTTGGAACATATGGAACGTCAGCTACTGCTTCTTCCTCTTCCTGTTGAAGTTCAACAGTGCTTTCCGTTTCGACGGGCTTGTTTACAGGTGGCTGAGTTTCAACTGCACTTTCCGTTTCAATTTTAGCAATCGTTGCACCGATCGGAACAACATCATTTACATCGAACAAAATCTCAGATAAAATACCCGAAACAGTGCTGGGGACTTCACTATCAACCTTGTCGGTGGCTATTTCCAGAACAGTTTCATCCTGTTCGATCTTGTCACCGGGCTTTTTTAGCCATTTTAAAATGGTTGCTTCCATTATACTTTCTCCCAGCTTGGGCATTACCAGGTCTACTAAAGCCATGATTTCTCTTGTTTCAATGTTAATAATGTTGAAAACGCCAATTTAGAAACCTGCATTGGTTACAATACACTGATCCCCGCAGCTGAAAGGGCATTTCAACGCGTCAAATGTAAAGCATTCTAGGCTAATGTAATAATGCAATGGTTTGACGTTGAAAATCAGCGCAAAGTCAACAGTAAAAAGTCAAAATTTGAAAGCTTTTTGCAAAGTCAAAATTCAAAAGTCAAAAGTCAAAATTCAAAAGTCAAAAGCTTCGGACGCTGAGTTGCTGTATTTTTTTAAGGAACAAATCGGGGCAATTTCATTGGACCTGAACTGGTCTGAAGAAAAAGTAATAAGCCGCACTTAAGATTTTTGAATTTTTACTTTTGAATTTTGACTTAACTAGCTGTTTTCAAGAATGAATACCCGAAGCATATTCACCGCATTCATGGCAGTAATTTCGATGTTCTTCCTCCTGTCGTAACGGAATTTAAATTGTTTGGTTTGGATCTTGTTTTTGTTGCCCGCAGCAATCCAAACAGTCCCTACCGGCTTATCCGGAGTGCCACCATCGGGGCCCATGATGCCGCTTACAGCAACCGCGTAGTCGGTTTTCATTACGTCCAGCACACCTGTTAGCATTTGTTGAACGGTTTCTTCGCTAACAGCACCAACGGTCTCCAACGTTTGTTGTTGAACATGCAGCACTTCTTTCTTTATCCTGTTATCATAGCTCACAATACTGCCATGGAAGTAAGCAGACGAGCCTGAATTTGATGTAATAAGATGTGCGATATAACCACCCGTGCAACTTTCTGCCGTGCTCATTGTTTGTTTTCGCTCTAACAATAACCGGCCAATTTGTTGTTCCATGGTAAGATCCTCGTCGACGATCATGTAGTCTTTAACCAGCACTTTCAGCTTACTGAACGCAATATCCAGATCCTGATCTGTTTTTTGCTTTTCTCCGAAAGCTGTAAGTCTTAACCTTACCATTCCATAGTTAGGAAGATAAGCAAGCTTAATATTGGGAGAAAGTGCTTCTTCCCAGTCTTTTATTAACTCAGCAAGAAAAGATTCACCTATACCAAAAGTCACCAGCGTTCTATGACTGATATAAGGAAGATTAAAACGTTCGCGAATGATGCCAAACACATGATCCTGCATAATGGTTTTCATTTCATTGGGCACACCCGGCATGCTCACAAAAATTTTTCCGTTCTTTTCGAATAACATTCCCGGAGCTGTACCCATCGCGTTTTTTAAAACTGTGCATACGTCAGGCACTTCTGCTTGTTTTCTGTTGCGTTCCAGTAAAGGCATTGGTCTTTTAAAAACATGCTCAAACAAATAGGTAACATGCTCAAGGGTTGGTTCGTCCATCACCAGTTTTCCACCGAAATACTCACACAAAAGCGGTTTAGTAATATCATCGGCAGTTGGCCCAAGTCCGCCTGTAATAAGTATGATGTCTGCAATCTTACTCTCTTCATCAAGTGCTTGCCATATATCGCTCCAAACATCGCCAACTGCCACGCGATGGTTCACCCAAACGCCAATCTTATTCAGTTCCTGCGAAATCCAGGCGCTATTTGTATCAATAACCTGTCCTATCAAAAGTTCATCTCCGATTGTTATGATCGAGGCGTTTATTTTATTCATGAGAAGATTTGAAATTTGAAATTTGAGATTTGAAATTTGGAATTGTGCCTATGAGTTGTAGCTTTCACTATTCACTATTCACTATTCACTATTCACTATTCAATGTCGTTGAAATAAGAACTAAAGTTGTTTATAATTCATGGAAGGCGGCCTTTTAAGCCGCTTTTTTCGATCGAATCTTCTATTCGGCCTTATGAT
>NZ_JAULBC010000012.1:0-134704 GCF_041060425.1 Danxiaibacter flavus | reverse complement strand
GTGGATCTGACCTGATTCTTGCTAAAGAATATTTATCAAATTGCCTTTACGGTCGCACCGAGCATTTCGCGCAAATGCTTTATTTTTTCTCCGAGGTGTATTTTATGTTCTGCCATAGTTGTAGAATATGAATGAACAAATATAACATTTACTGTTTTTTCATTGCAGGCAAGTTTTGTGGCTCTTTTAATTACAAAACTTTTTTAATTGGGTGATTGTATTTTTTTAGCGTTTTTTATTCAATAATCCTTGCCCTGCACCTGTGGCCGAGGTGGCGGAGCTTTGTTGGGAAGAGAGCTTCGAAAAACTAAATTGTATTTACGAGGTTAACCTTCTTAAATTTAAATCGCATGCAAGCTTTTGGACAATGAGCATACAGACAATCATCACAGACATAAGGGCTTTTCTTGTTAACACTTTTTCGACCATTGACACATGGTTTGACAAAGACATTGAAGTGCGCAATTACAGACCTGTTAGCGGAGGGTGGACAATCAATGAGATTTTAGAACACATCGGATTGACAAATCATTTTTTGCTTATTCTTATCGACAAGGGAACAAACAAGGCTCTACAAAACATTCAGAAGCTTGACCTTCAAACAGCATTACAAAACCACGTTTTTCATTGGGACAAATTAACAGAAGTTGGACTCCACAAATCTTTTACCTGGATTAGACCGGAACACATGGAACCAACAGGTAACAAGGAATTAGATGAAGTTCGCAATCAACTAAAAGAACAACTAAGCCGCTGCTTAGACAATCTTGACAGAATGATGAATGGTGAAGGCATACTTTACAAAACAACAATGACGGTAAACGATTTAGGAAAAATAGATGTTTACGAATATATTTATTTTTTAGCGCAGCATGGACAACGACACATTACTCAAATGCAAAAGAATGAACTGGAGTTCAAGTCCATGTAGACTCAAGTGTGTACCAAACAAAGGGTAGCAAGTCCAACAGACCACTCATTACAAACTATGGAAAACTTTAAACAGAGAGCCGATTTTAGAACTTTATTGAGAAGCAAACTGACAGAGTTGTTAGGGAAATATGGGTACGATCTTGCTTTTGACAACCAGAATCAAGATCAAAGTATTTCGAAGAACTGGATTTGTAGACTTATATGTCTGGGCAAGAAAAGAGTTGAAATCCACAATGACGATTGGCGAGATTATACAGAATATTTTATCGTCAAGGTAGACGACAAAGAAATTTTTATGTTGAATTTGGACAATTACAAAAGCATAGAAGTTGCATTTGAAGAAATAAAATCTAAACTTATTGACAAAGTATGAGTTGGGATTTAGTTTTATTTAATTCACGACAGATAATTAACTCAGTTGAAGAAATTGATGAAGATTTTTTAGAGCCGACAAACTTTGATGCCATGCTAGAAAATCACTTTGGCAACATAGAAAGACACGACAACCACAGACGAATTAAAGGAAATGATTTTGAAATAGAATATTTTGTTGACACAGAAAATGTAAGCAACAAAATTTTGAATTTGTATGGAGAACAAGGACTTTTTGAAATTGTTATACTTGCCCGGCAAAATGGTTGGCAAATATTCGACACGGGGCTTGCCCAAATGATTACCCTCGATAGTCCGGAGAGAAATGGCTACCAGAATTTTACTAATTATCTAAACCAAATTTTGAATAATAAGAAATAGGCAAAAACTCAGCTTGAAATAGTGTTCTTGCCTCATGAACAACAGACTGACAAAACTATTCAGTTGAAATTCCATTAGCCTTTTGTAACAACTTTCGCCAGGAATACTATTATTGTAACGATCGCAAGCCCTAAATGGCATCGATAGAGATTATCCCAATGACAGAACGACAAAAAATAGAAGATTATAATTCGCTGTTACAGAAATATATCGACAAGAAAGCTTTTGTCAAAATTTTCAGGACAGTTTGCGATCAAGAAGAAAATTTATCAGGTTTTATTTTAGGAATGTCAAAGCACTTCTTGCTCTTGCAACTTAGTTATGATTTTATGCTTGACGGATATGCAATAATTAGACTTGACGACTTTGACAGTATTCGACATTCAAGTTATGAACGAACTCAAAGAAAAATATTTAATGCTGAAGGCCTATTGTCGACGACCTATGGTTTTGACAAACCATTACCGCTAACAAACTGGATCGATATCCTGAAAACATTGAAAGGTTATGATTTCCATGTTATCGTTGAAAACATCAATAAAAACTATCTTGACTTCTGGATCGGTGAGATCAAAAATGTAACAGCCAAAAGTGTTAGCATCCATAATTACAATCCGGACGGGCAATTTGATGACAAACCAAAAAACATCAGGTTAAACACAATAAGCATCGTGAAATTTGGAGACGGATATTCAACAGTGTTTCGTAAATATCTAAAACATAAATCAAAATAAAATAGCTGACCAAAATGCAAGTTTATCTAACGCCAAATGGGAATCCAAATTGTCAAACATTTTAACTTTGAAATTGCGCACTTTGCTGTTGGTATGCCCCTCACCATTACACGGCTGCATACCAACGGCGGGCCACGTAAATGTGCAACATGAAAGCAGGAAAATTTATTTAATTCTTTAGCGGACAATGCAGAGAATATTTTGAAGTTATTTTAGTTAAACGCTGAAGGAGGAATGTACAATGCTAAACAGCTTGCACAAGACAGACAATTCATGAAAAGAACCTATATACCGTTTCTCGCTTTCCATATTTTGTTATTGTTGACCATTCCGTTTTCATTTGACTTTGCGACTTCTGTAGTTCCAGGTTGGCATACAACTATTTCCCCGCCGTATTTTATTGGGCAGCTCACCATAATAATTGTTTTGCGTCTTTCAATAATAGGCTATTGGTTACTGTCAAAGCGGGCCGATAAAACAAACTGGATTTTATTTGCAATTCACTTTGCATTGACAGCTCCTACAATGCTTTACTTGAAATTTCCACCTATTCTTTTAGACGTTCAATTGACAGACCGAAACGAGTTGATTAGAGCATTTGACTTTCGTATGAAACTAGTTCCCGTTGCATGGGCACTTTTTATAGTTGGACAAATTATATTTTGGTTTATTATATCAGAACAGTAATATCAAACGTAATGGAACATAATACTACAGGAAACGTAGTTTTTTTAGCGGTCGTTGGTGTTATGAAAAAACTTTTGCTGGCTGTATTGATCAATTTAATTGTTCTTGGACTCCACGCACAAGAGTCAGACATTGAAAATGCGCAAAAAATAAGGAAGGAAATTGATGCTTCGAAAAATTTGAAATTATTAAAGGACACTGTTCTTTTTACTGACACTGCATTTATAATAAACACTTACTTCATAGATGCAAAAAATGGTCTGAAAAAGACAATTCAAGTTACCAGAACTAAAACCGGTAGAATTACAAAATATAAATTAGACACTTTAAACAAAGAAAAGCCACTTAATTTACAACTAGCGGTCGATACTTCATATACAATCCATGCGGACTTAAAAAAGACAACTACTTATTACTTTTCCGATAAGAAGCTTTTGATGGTAACATCAATTGAATACAAAAATGACGCTGAGGTTTTAAATGGCACTTACTATTTTGGTGCGGAGAAACGCATTATTAAAGCAGATGAAAAAAAGGAAGCAGAAATTCCAACTAATATAGCGAGGTCGAAATATTTCCATGACAATGTTGCAATTTTTTTTATTAGATATCCAAAGTTACTGTGACAAAAAATATTCACCAGAATTAGGTTTTCAGCCGTCGTTGGTGCACAGAATAATAAAATTAGTCCTGAGACAGAGTTAGGGTCGGCCTTGTTGGACAGTTGCGCAGACCGCCATTGGTATGCAGCAAAGGAAAAGCGCGAAAGGGTACCAACAATATGAGTAGGGTGTAACACATTATCAATTGTACCTGTTCCATAAAATTTTACTTACAAAACCATTCGTTGTTGACTTTTAGTTGAAGTTGCATACTTTGTTGTTGGTACCCCATGCACTATTCAGCACTGCATACCAACGGCGGTCCACATAAATGTGCAACAGGAGTTGCCAATATCACACTTATACATTTAAACTTTGGTAAATGAAGGTGTTTCTCTTATCTCTACTCTTAGCTTTGACGCTGGCCATCGATTTATCTGGACAAAGTAAGATCAAATCAGACAAGCGTGGCATAGCGGCCACACAAGCTAATAAATTGACAGGAACCTGGAGATTAATCGAATTTGCTGATTTAGATTCAACAACTTCCAATTGGACATATCCATATGGCAAAAACCCAAAAGGATATTTTACATACACTAAGAATGGTATTGTTAATCTAAATATTTCTGCAGAAAACCCTATGAAGATTTCCAGGGATTCGGCCAAGAACTATAACGTTAATTTGCTGAATTGGCTAGAAAATAACTCACTGGGTTATTTTGGAACTTATTCAGTTGACTTCAACAAATCTATTGTCACACATCACGTTACAGGAGGTTCGTTACCGTGGTATATTGATACCGACCAACCGAGACCTTTTGTATTTAAAAACGATACATTAATTATTGGCGATAATAAAACATGGAAAAGAGTTTTGGTAAAGGAGGAGTAAATATGCCTGGATGCCTAGCTGGCAACAAGTGATCTGGCTATCCTGAAGTAAACCGAAAACGATAAGAAACGTTCCTACATTTATGAGTTAAGCGCGAGTAATTATCACCATCATGAAGTTTCCAAAAACAGCCGAAGACGTAGAAAGGGAAATCTTAATCTCCTCAGACAAATACAAAGAACTACGAGACCTTAGAATCAGGCAACTAATCCACATCTTACCCAAGGCTGATCCAGAATTAGTTGTGGAAGGTGTTATTCGGGTTTTTGAAAAAGGAGCTGGCGCTGATAAGTATTCCGAAGAACAAGAATTTGCAGGACGAGTTTTAGAGAGTGTCAATCCAAAATCTGAAAAAGACTTAAGAGAAGTTTTGCTAAGAGTTCTGAAAAATTGGGATAAAAGTGTTGAGCAATTGCCTTTTTGGCTGAAAAACAACTACGGGATAGAGAAATTAAAAGAGACGTTTGCAGAATTGGAACTGACCGAATTAGAAACCGACAAACTGAGGACGATAAAATGGTGGTTGCGTGAACTTTAACTTATAAATTTAACAACGGTATGGCTTGACGATCTTGAAATACCGCTATCGTCGAGCCGTGACGTCATATTCAACTTTATGGCACTTACGTTTGAGCAGTTAACCAAAGACATAGCCGACATTGACTTTGACGACATTTTATCTTGTTGGCAATGGCGATTAGCAGACATGAAAGCTGTAGCGACAGTTTCAGCTTTAGGTGACATTTTCTTGGTTGGACACGACGATGCTGTTTATTGGCTCCAAACAGACTCTGGCGACTTAACCAAAGTTGCTGAGACACTTGAAGAATATGAGCAGTTATTGGGTGATGAAGAAAACATTGACAACTGGTTTCTTCCTTTGCTTATAGAAAATTTATTAGCTAGCGGAAAAATGCTAAAAGAAAATGAAGTTTATAGTTATAAAAAACTACCCATCATCGGAGGCGAATACTCAGTTGACAATATTGAGCCGACTCACATGAGTGTTCATTTTGCTTTCAGTGGACAAATATGTGAACAGATTAAAGATTTACCAAACGGAACTAAGGTTAACATCAAATTCGAGAGAAAAAACTGAGACCAATCCAACCTGAAGATAAAACCGGGCGCATGGATCCAAACTTTAATTCTTAAATTGAACTTTATATTTTAATCGCCAACGGGTCAGCAAACGGAATACAATGTCCTTACCTGCAAGAAGCCCGAAACATTGTATGCAAGCCCATGACATTCACGCCACACATAACGATCTATCCAGAGAATAAAATTAACTCCGATTGGTTCGGAGACAATTTGCTCAGGGCAACTTTGATATTTTCAAAGAATCTTGACTATAATAAAACTCTTTCTAGAAAGCGAGTTAACATTTATTTGAGTGACGAAGAACGAGCCCATACCGACGGGAGCATCAAATCCATCTGGATTAAGAATGCTGTAGATATTTCTTTACAACTAGGCGATATCGATAAAATAAAAATTGCATTAAAAATCATATACGATGCATTAATGACCATCGCTGAAATAGAAGGATGGGATACTACAGGATTTGAAAAAGCTTATAGGCTTTCAATTGCTGACAACGGCAATTTTGTTTGGCATTCGAAAATCAAAACGAATAAAAATCGGAGTTTACAAGCACGCATCAGCATTTCGTTTGATAAAGATGGTAGAGTGCCAATAATCGCTGAGTTCTTCAACAGCAAATCTACCCCACAATTTGAGATTCCGATTATTGACACATTTCTGCATTTTGTAGACTGGGCACGAGTCTTCGATAAGCCAACGTGGCTCGATAATGAAAAATTCGGCTTTGATCTCTTCAGTTCCCAACTATTAATATTTGCAAACGCTGCTTCAAAATATTCAGAGACAATTATCACAGAAAAAAGATGGCCCCGAGAGCAAATTGAAGGAGAATTGAGGCGTCTTACATTTAGACGCTTTGCAGATGAAAAGGAGTTTATAGAATGGGCAAACAAATAGCTTGTAGACTAAGCCGACCATTATGTCGACGAGCGGAAGGGACATCGTTAGCAGAATATCTTTCAACTGCAATCCGAGTACACAAAACATTGGCCAGTCATTGTACTAATCCTCAACTTTATTACCTATATTCATAACCGGTCCGGGTAAGAAACACTTAGACCAAACTGAAAACGGTTGCTTATTCAGAATAGCAGAACTACAACTGCACCGCCATTCTTTTAAAAAATCAAAACTACCTGTATGTCAACACGCCGACACTTTGTTAAGCAAGCTTTATTAAGTACAAGCGCCCTGCTCATTAAGCCCAGCTTATTTGCCGCAGTCAAAGACATGGGATTAAAAATATCGCTGGCAGAATGGTCGTTGCATCGCGCACTCCAGGCGGGAAAACTGGATCATCTTGACTTTCCGGCCAAAGCCAGGAATGATTTTGGTGTTGAAGCAGTGGAGTATGTGAATGGTTTTTTTGGCGGAAAGAAAATGAACTTTAAAGAAGCCGGGAAAAACCAACCATACTTAAATGAACTATTGAAGCGCAGTAAAGATGCGGGTGTACTCAATCATCTCATTATGGTTGATGAAGAAGGGCCGCTTGCTTTGCCAAACGATAAAGAAAGATTGCAGGCAGTAGACAACCACAAAAAATGGATAGAGGCAGCATCATTTTTAGGTTGTTGGACCGTACGTGTAAACCTGCATGGAGACGGAGATTCCGAAGCAAAGAAGACTGCATCGATAGATTCTCTTTCCAGGCTTGGAGAATTTGCCCGGCCGATGAATATAAATGTGGTTGTGGAAAACCATGGAAGTGATTCATCAAAAGGTTTTTGGATGGCAGACGTGATAAAGCAAGTGGGTAAAGCCAATGTGGGTACGCTGCCTGACTTCGGTAATTTCTGCATCTCGCATCCCTGGGGCACTACGCAGGATGGTTGTAAAGACGAATACGACCGGTATAAAGGAGTGGCAGAAATGTTGCCCTTTGCAAAAGGTGTAAGTGCAAAGACCTATGATTTTGACAGCAATGGTGAACAACCGCTGATGGACTACAAAAGACTAATGGACCTTGTAAAAAAATCATCATTTAAAGGCTACATAGGAATTGAGTTCGAAGGCAACAAAGGCGATGAGGAAGATGGGATACGTAAAACAAAAGCATTGATTGAAAGATATCTCTAAGGTTATCCGGGATGCAACAATGCGACTTACAGTTATTCTCTGTGACGCTCTGTGCCGACTCTGTGATCTCTGTGTAACTTTCTTTTGTTACACAGAGGTAAAGCCGGAGAAGAAATAGAGATCCACAGAGCCTTTGCTTGCTTAAAGCGGTCTCCTACCTAAAACATTCATTTGTAACAAATTCGGACGTTATTATAACAAAAACGTGCATTTCGTTATTTACAAATTACATTAATTTATTGATAATCAATACGTAACAAAGGTGGCATTCTTATGGTGGTGTGAAATGCAAATCCAGCTTGGCCATGTTAAAAAACTATTTTAAAACAGCCTTCAGAAGTTTGACGCGTAACAGGAATTACACCATTATCAACATCGCCGGACTGGCTGTTGGTATTGCTGTTTGTATGATGATCTTTATCATCATACAATTTCAGACGAGCTTCGACAATTTTCACGCAAAGCAAGACCGCATCCATCGCGTGTTAACCGAATACCATCATGCAGATGCAGCAACCATTTCTTATGGAAAAGAAGTTCCTTTTCCATTGCCTGAAGCTTTAAAAACGGCTTTTCCCCAATTAGAACAAGTGGCTCCGGTTTATGCGAGCCACAATGATCAGTTACAGGTGCTTGATGATAATGGATCTCCGCTAAAGAATTTTAAAGAACAGAGCGGCGTGTTTTATACCGGGCCTTCATTCTTCAACATATTTGATTTTCCACTGCTGGCAGGTTCATATGCCTCATTAAAAGATCCGAACAATGTACTGCTTACAAAAGAGATTGCAGAAACGTATTTCGGCGACTGGAAAACTGCAGTGGGCAAAAGCATCAAATTAACAGGATCATATCGCGTAGGCGCGGGATTGTTTCAGTCTCCACCGGTGCTGCTCAAAGTTTCGGGCGTTCTGGCAACCATACCGGCAAATACGGACTTTCCGCTAAAGCTTGTAGTTGCTTACGGAACAGACTTTACCGGGGATAAACAATATGGATATGCAAATCCGGACTGGAACGGAACAGCACCTGATTTTGGTTGCTATGTGCTGTTGCCGCAAAATATTTCTGCTGACAACTTTAATCAGCAGCTAAGTGCATTCGCCCGGCAGGTAAAATCCCCCGATCACAAGGATAGTTATATTGTACAGCCATTAAGTGCGGTGCATTATGACACACAAACAGGCAATTACAGCAACAAAACCATCAGTCATCAACTGCTGAATGTATTGTGGCTGATCGCTGCATTCATTTTGCTAATTGCCTGCGTAAACTTTATCAATCTTTCCACTGCACAAGCGGTTAATCGAGCAAAAGAGGTAGGGGTAAGAAAGGTTTTAGGCAGCAATAAATCTCAATTGCAAATCCAGTTCCTCACCGAAACATTGTTGATCGTTACCAGTGCGGTAATACTTGCTGCGGTCATTACAATTCTTGCATTGCCTTCTGTAAACCAGCTATTGGAACTGTCGCTGTCGTTCAACTTATTTAACAATCCTGCAATCATTCTATTTCTTTTGGCTGTAACAATCGTTGTAACCGCCCTTGCAGGTTTTTATCCTTCTATCGTATTGTCGCGCTTTAATCCCGTTAATGCTTTAAAGAGTAAGCTCACAGCCAATACTGTAAAGGGCATTTCATTGAGAAGAGGATTGGTGGTGTTTCAATTCATTATTGCACAGGCTTTGATCATCGGAACACTCATCATTGTAAAGCAAATGGATTATTTTATGAATCAGCCCCTGGGCTTTGATAAAGATGCCATTGTAAATATTCCTTTTCGTCCGGATAGTACAGGCGGCAAGCTTACGGATTATTTAAGGCAACAGTTATCGTCAGTAAATGGGGTGCAGGCAGTGAGCTTTAGTTCCAACACGCCGGTTGAAAATGATAATGATGTGTGGACCACATTTAAATTTGACCATGCAATAAAAGAAACAGATTTTAAGGCTATTGTCAAATTCGCCGACGACCAATATGTGCCGGCTTATAAACTACAAGTGGTAGCAGGAAGAAATTTGCAACCGTCCGGCATGACGAGAGAATTTTTGGTGAATGAATCGTTCGCAAAAAGTTTAGGATTTAAGAAACCGGAAGACATATTGAACAAAGAGGTAAGCATGCTGAGCGATCTGATAAAATGCCCTGTGGTTGGCGTTGTGAAAGATTTCAATGACCGATCTTTCCACGAAAGTCTTGCACCATTGCTTGTCACCACAAACAGCACTATGTATCGCCAGGCTGGAATAAAACTTGCGACCACAAACATTACGTCTACACTGCAATCAGTTAAAAAAATATGGGAGCAAACATTCCCCGACTATGTTTATGAATACAAGTTCCTGGATGATAAAATCGCAAGTTTTTATAAACAAGAAGATCAGTTAGCGCAGTTGTATAAGATTTTTGCAGCAATCGCCATATTTCTTAGCTGTCTTGGCCTGTACGGTTTAGCCTCATTTATGGCTGTGCAAAGGATAAAAGAGGTTGGTATTCGTAAAGTACTTGGCGCAACTGCGGGCAATATTGTCTATTTGTTCTCAAAAGAATTCATCGTGCTTATTACCATCGCCTTTGCCATTGCCACGCCCATTGCATGGTATTACATGCACCAATGGTTACAAGATTATGCTTATCGCATCAATATAAGTTGGTGGATCTTTGCAGCGGGCGGACTAGCGGCGATAATTATTGCACTTGCAACGATAAGTTTCCAGGCAATAAAAGCGGCAATTGCAAATCCGGTGAAGAGTTTGAGGACGGAGTAGGGAGGGGACTTCTTCTTTAACAGAAAAAATTACCAGCAACAAACATAACTTCTCTAAATGAGCTGGGCACTAAAAAACGCCTGAGAAGTACTGCTTTTGCCAACAGCTCGAACGCAATCGCTTAGTACCAGCAAAAGTTCTTAATTTCGTCATTAAAATAAAGCCCGGCTAGTGCCGGGCTCACAATTATAAACCCTACCTGCAGTAATACCTGAACGTCGGTAGCAACACATGACAGCATGAAATTCTTAATTACTTACATTTTTTTAACCCTGTATTTGTTAACGACTGGACACACTCAAACTATTTCAACAAAGTCCTTAATTGACTCAACCCTGGCGAAAAAAATTACTGTGTCGGGCTTTTGTCTTTGTCAGACGACTTTAACAGAGCTTAAAAATCTTGACAGTGAACTTCAGGAAGTAGATGTTGAAGAAATGGATTTATGTAAAGAGGGTTTTGTGCAAGATGCAAGATTTGTAAATAGAAAAGGCTTTTCTTCAAAAAAATACCCTGGGCTTATTTTTCAAAAGAACAATAACAATGATTTCATTGGCAAAATAAGATTGACAAAAGATTTTGTGGGTTTATTGCCAGACGGGACACCAATAGACATGAAAACACTAACAGCAAAGGGCGTTTTGAAAATCTATCCTAAGTTCGACACATGGAAATCAAGAGGTTGTTCAGACTATTGGAATTTAAGCAACGATACACTTTCCTTCTTTGTAAAAATTGACAAAAGCAAAAAGCCTCAATACCCTGTTGATGAAGCATACTATTCAGAAAAGCCAATAGAAGGTATTGACCTTGTTGTTTCGTGTTATAGCATCATTGAAAAAGTAAATAATAAATACAAGCAATTATTTGACGATCCAGTATTTTATGTTGACAGTATAAATGTGACGAGGGTTGAGTTACAACAATATCAACCCACCGAAATTGCCGTTGTTACAGTTTATAAAGACACAAATGCAATCAAACTCATTGGAGAACAAGGCAAGTATGGTGCGGTATATGTTGAGACAAAGAAGTTTGCAAGAAGTAAATATTGGAACTACTTTAAAAGCAAGTCTCCAGATTATCTAAAAAATGTACCAACTGCTGAAAGCGACAGTTCAGTTGTTTATATTCTAAATGGCAACGTTAAGGCAGAAAATTTCGAAGGAGAACTTTCAAAAATTAACGATACAAATTTTATTGAACTTTCCGTTATTGACAAACAAACTTTGAGCAAGCAATATGGTGTAAAAGACAAAGATTTGGGAATTATAATTAAAGTCAAACATACAAATCAAATCCCAAAAAAGTGACAGGAAGTTACGGCAATCAATATTGCATTAATATCATGGTGAGGCGCTTTACGTTTTCTGCTCCGCTAAATCTCTTGGCTTCGTGGCCTTACTCTATCGCCTCTGGCGATGTATACTTTGCAAAGTAATCCCCAAAGGCAATAGAACTAAGCCGCTGAACTTACATAGTCCGTAGGGAAATGAAAATTTTCAAACCCCAATTATATTTTGCAACAATGGCGTTTTTGAAATCGGATTAACTTTGAACAATTCGCAATCAAACGATTCATTTAAAACAACAAGCATTGCCGAGGCCGTTGACAAAACAATAGCACTTTTGCCAACAGATTTTGAAGAAACAAGAAATCCATTAAGGTAAACAGAGCAAAACTACCCCGATTATTTGTTTTCGCCCTTACGGCTTATCGGCCTTTTGCACCTTATTCATAGAGCGTTGCCCCATGCTAGTGCTTCGACGCCTTCAGCGTTGGTTGATAACACAATCAGGTTCATTTTGAAACGAAGTTCTTATATGCTCTTCCCTGGTTTAATTTTTTTAGTTGATGCCTCGATGCATAAAAACACCATCATCTCTGGAGTTGAAAAAAAAATAGTCCCACAGTCAATTCTTACATTTCCTTATATGCCTTCCATGTAACTAGATTTTCTGTTGTTGAAAATCAACACTTTAACAAAGTTGCTATAAGCCGAAACATGGGCGGCGCCGATCTCTAACTTATATGGTTTACAACAGAAAACATCATCATGACGATTAGCATCACATGCTAGTTTAATTCTTCTGTAGCGGCGTACTTCATTAATAATTCCGCTTAATCGCTTTTCTCGCGTGAGTGCTCCCGCAAAACCACTTGTAACAATTAATTTCCACCTGATCGTATCAGGGTTCATAAGATCATTTCCGATTAAGAACTGTTTATTATACACCCTGCAAATCTATATTATCACTTTCCCTCATTTCCACCTTTTTACCCATCTTTTTTTGAATAATGCCGAAGTGATGCTGATCCTCGGGGCAAACCAGGGTTATCGCTTTACCCGGCGCTTCAGCTCTGCCGGTTCTGCCTATTCTATGCACATAATCTTTTGGTGATCGCGGTAATTCGTAGTTAATAACCACAGGCAATTCCTGGATGTCAATACCGCGGGAAGCCAGGTCAGAAGCAACCAGCACACGCAATTTTCCCGCTTTAAAACGTTGCAAAGTTTCCAGCCGCGCAGTCTGACTCAAGTGGCCGTGTAGTGATGCTGCATGTATGTTATTTTTCAGCAGCTTACCCACCAGGTTATCTGCAACTCTTATAGCAGAAGTAAATACCAATACCTGCGTCATATTTTCATGCCTGATCAAATACCGTAATAATGGCCCTTTGCGCTCGGGCGTAACGTTATAGGCAACTTGTTCTATTAAATCAATATTGTGTTCAGCCTCAACAATCTCAATAGTTAAAGGGTTGTTCAGCAGATTTGCCTGAATGTCATTTATATTGTTACTTAATGTGGCCGAGAATAAGATATTCTGACGTTTTGCGGGCAGCAGTGCTAATATTTTTGTAATCTCTTCCTCAAAACCCAGGTCAAGCATTTTATCTGCTTCATCTAATACCAGCACCTCCACATCAGCAAGATGAATGGCTTTGTTGTCAATTAAGTCAAGCAATCTGCCCGGCGTGGCGATTAATACGTCCGTATTATGCAGGTTAATCATTTGGGGGTTGATAGATACACCACCATAAACAGCCATCGTTTTTATACGTTCCGGCAAATGTTTGCAAAATGCTTTAAAAACGTCAGACACCTGCACAGCCAACTCTCTTGTAGGCACAATTACCAGTGCGCGCACATGCCTGTCTCTTTTATTTTTCGATTTTTGAAACAACTCTAATATGGGCAGGGCATAGCTGGCTGTTTTTCCCGAACCGGTTTTAGAAATTCCCAGGATATCTCTGCCTTGTAATATGGCTGGAATTGCTTTTTCCTGGATAGGATAAGGTTTAGCGTAATTTTGATCGCCAATGGCTTTTATTAAAGGAGCAGATAAACCAAGCGCGGAAAACGTCATTTTTTTCTTGCAAAGCTATAACTAATTTGAAAACAGGCGGGTTTATATTACACAGGCAATAAGTCATATTTAGATGAAAAGTCACTGAAAAAAGTGCATAGTCTGCAAGCCTGGTAACAATTCTGTTAGACCACATTTTAAATCACGTTGCAATCCTTCTAAAATGAAAGCAATAACTACAGATATCGAAATTCGTCAGCAAATGAACGTTTTTGTTGAGGCGTTTTCCACCAAAGACGTAAAACTAATGATGTCGCTTTTTACTTCCGACATGGTATCCTTCGACATTATACCTCCGTTACAATATGTAGGAAGTGATGCATATACAAAGGTTTGGGAAGACACTTTTGCATTATTTCAAGATCCGATTGATATTGAAATACGTGACCTTAAAATAACTTCTGATGAGCACCTAGCCTTCAGCCATTGTTTTCTGCGATTAAATGCAACGATGAAAAGCGGACATAAAATTGATTATTGGGAACGCCTGACCTGTTGTTTTAAGAAGATTGGCAAGGAATGGTTAATTGCACATGAGCATGTGTCATTACCCGTTGATTTAAAGAATGGAAGAGCTGTGATGGATTTAAAACCTGAAAGTTGAAAAAACTAAATTGCTTCCAATATAAGGGTTGATAAAAACTATGGACGAAAAGCAACAATACCTTTTGATGGTTATTCTGTTTTTGTTTCGCAGCCTTACGCAGGCGCGAACTGTTTGCTTGCGCCCTTACAGGGCTTATTTGCGCATTGCACCTTATTCATGGGGCGTTGCCCCATGCTAATGCTTCGAGGCCTTCAGCCTCGGTTGAAAGGTGGCTCTCTCGCAATTTCAAAAGGCTCTGGATAGGTAAATTCTTATATGCCCTTTCATACGCTACGCGCCTTCCCTCCAGTGTGTTTTGACGCATTAGGGTCGGTTAAAACGCAATTAGTTCTTAATTAAAAGAAAAACAGGTCGAATAAATAAACCCTTACATGCTCTTATATGCCTTACATGGTTCAAAAAAATCAAGGCCGAAGGCCTTAGCATGGGGCAACACCCTATGAAAATGAATTAGATATGTTTATTAATCCATGTAGGAGCAAAAGCCATTACCAATCAATAAAAAAATCCCGCAATAAATAACTGCGGGATTTTCTTTTGTAACACTCTATGTTGTTTACCAACCCGGATTCTGCTTCAACTTCGGGTTTAACTGAATTTCATTTGTAGGCATTGGTGCCAGGTAATCGCGGTTTACATTAAACTGGTAACCGTTGGCCATTGGTGAAAGATTCTTATACAACACAATATAGCCATTGGCGTCTACCGGGTAAGAGACGAGCAAATTGTCAGGCACCGTAGCTGTCCACTGTGCTTTCTTTGCGCCTTGCGGTTGCCAGCCTTTGATCAGTTTGCCCGCTGCGGCCCAACGGAAAACATCATCATGACGGTAACCCTCACAAGCCAACTCAACTCTTCTCTCACGACGGACCTCATTAATAATTCCGCTTAACTCCGGAAACTCCCATTTAGGATCAGGTGTAATGGATGAAATGATGAGTGAAGGCATGCCAACCCTTGCGCGTAACAGGTTGATCGTTTTGTCAACATCGGCTTGCGTAATCGTGCCTAACTCCGCTTTCGCTTCGGCCAGGATCAACAAGGCTTCCGCATAGCGGTATAAGATGCAACCTGTAGTTCCCTGGTCGCCGGCATATTGCTGATAATAATCAGGGTTATGGCCCTTATACACCTGGTAGCCTGTGGCTGGTTTCCCCTCATTGGCCTGATCAAACGCAGGAACAGTAAACACTTTGTTTGGCTGGCCGCTGGGCTGATTACTGGTAATAACATGATTGCTATCATTTACATAGATCGTTTGCACCAACCGCGGATCACGATTGATAACAACAGATCTTAGTGAATCATCACCTTTATACAACTGACTAACGGAGATAGGCTTGCCGTCGGTACACAGGTACGCGTCCACCAGGTTTTTGGTCAATCCTCGTCCTGCTCCTGAATTGGTATATCGGTGCCAGTTATGTGTAATGCCGAGTGACTTATCAAACTTTCTCCACAACATTACCTCTCCGCTTCCACTATAGTCTGTCCGGTTGAACAATTGCCAGTAACCGGTGCTGGTTCCACTTGCCATGTTATCCAGGGTGTAGACATTTAAATTGATCAACGCGTCTGCAACTGATGCCGCCTTGTTTAAATACATGCTGCCATCAGATCCTTTCACACCAAAGTCAGTACCTGCATGGTATTTCTCCCATGTTCCCTCATATAAAGCTATTCGCGCCTGTAGTAACATGGCGATTTCCTTGTTAATGCGCGAAGGTTCCTGTTTGGTTTTTGAAGGAAGGAAAGCAATGGCATTGTCGAGATCCTGTAACATTGAATCCACTATTATATTCCTTGGTAAGCGTTCATTATACAGATCCGATGAATTGGGATCAAGTTCCTTGCTTATCCAGGGGAGATCGCCGAAATATCTGAGCATGGAGAAGTAGATGTACGCGCGAAAAAACAAGGCTTCTCCCACATAGGGATTTATATTTTCCTGCGGTGCATTAACCTTGTTGTAGTTGTCAAAAAAATGGTTGATGTTCCGTAACGCATCCCAATTCCAGCCCGCCGAACTTGCAGACGCCGGTAGTGTAGTTTCTCCGTTAAGCACTTTGTTATAACTCATGGTGATCATATTGTCACTACCCTGGTCCGCATCCAACCCATAAATACCAATGGTACCATAGCCGCCAAAATAAGGCAGATAATTATTGTAAAAGTTGTTGCAGTACAACTTCAGGTCATTCGTGCTTTTCCAGTAATCATCATCGCGGATATTTGTTTGTGGAATTTGCTCAAGCACATCTTTTTTGCAGGAAGTGATGCTGGCTGCTATCGCCACAATCGTGAATATGTTAAGTAATCGCATATAACAGATTTTATAGATAATAATGATCATTGATTAAAAAGTGACATTCAATCCAAGCGAGAAGGTTCTTTGCAATGGATAGATCTTACCATCACCTATAAACACTTCCGGGTCCATTGATTTAACTTTCATCTTTGTTGTTGTCAGTAAATTTTCCACGCTTGCATAAACGCGGATCCGTTGTAGTTTGATCGTGCGCATTACATCCTGCGGCAACGTGTACCCGATTTGCAGATTCTTAATGCGGAGATAAGCGACATCCTGCAGATAACGGCTTTGTACCCGCTGATTCTTTGCATTATCACTATTCATATAGTATTTGGGATAATAGCCGTTTGGATTGGTTGGCGACCAGCGATCGCGCATTTCTGTAAAATAGGAGCTTTGCCATTCATCGCCGGTAATGCCGAAGAAATAATTAGAACCCATCCATGTTTCGCGTTTGCCAACGCCCTGGATAAAAACATTAATATCAAAGTTCTTCCAGTTTGCGGCAAGCGTAAAGCTGTAGGAATAACGCGGCGTGCTGTTGCCAATTACACTCAGATCTCCCGAACTGTCAACGGTATTCTTGCCGATATCAATCTTTCCATCGCCGTTAATATCTTTATACCTTACATCGCCCGGCATCCACAATTTATTAATGTAATCCTGTTTGGGTGCTTTGGCTATTTCTTCTGCAGATTGGAAAAGTCCCATTGAAGTATAACCCCAGATCTCACCCAGATTCATTCCTTTGTACCATGTAGAGGAAAGAATGCCCGTAGGATTAGGATATTCAGTAACCTTTCCACGATAATCACTCAGCAGCGCTTTTATTGAATAGCTGAAATCTTTGGATACCTGGTCTGCCCAGCTAAGTGACAACTCAAAACCGCGTGTTTCAATAGCTGAATTATTTACGGCAGGCGGATTGGTTCCCAGCACGGCAGGTGTGGCTTTAGCCGGGCCGGCATAGTCTTTCGATTTTCTTACGTACCAGTCAAACGAAGCGGTTAAACGATTCTTCAAAAAAGCCGCATCCAAACCAATATTCATTGTGCTGGTGGTAACCCATGTCAGATCCTGGTTAACCAGTGGAGGTGCATAAACGGAAGCCTGCTGGCTACTTCCAAATAACCAGTTGGTAGATGTCGGCCTGTTTGTAACCAGGTAGGGATAGAAAGGATAGTAATTGTATTCGCCAATAAAGATCTGATCGCCCAGTGCACCGTAAGAGGCTCTGAGTTTAAGATTGTTTACGGCGTCCTTAAGCGGACTCCAGAAATCTTCTTTAGAGATCTGCCATCCGGCAGATACGCCAGGATAGAAACTCCAGCGATGATTATCCAGGAAGCGTGAAGAACCATCGTACCTTCCGTTGAATTCAACCAGATACCTGTCTTTAAAACTATAGTTGAGCCTTCCAAAATATCCCCTGGTACCCAAACGCCTGATGCCATCAGCCACTGTAGGCGATGTGCCATAAGTAAGGTTGAGCGCCGGTATGTCATTGGAATATAAATAAGTATTGCTTGCTCCGTAATACAGGTAATCTGTGTATTCATTTACAAATCCGGCCAACACTTTAAACGAATGATCATCCAATCGTTTTTCGTAAGAGGTGAAGATGTTTACAATCTGCTTCTCGGTGCTATTTCGCCCACGTGAAAAAGCATTTGGAAATGTTTGTCCCAAAGGGGCTGTAGTACCATCCGGCAACATCATATTTATCGTTTTTACATGCGCAGAAGTTTGCAGGTACTCGCCATTAAAAGTGTAATTGGCCGTTATCTCCCATCCTTTTAGCGGACGAAGGACTATTTCTCCTGTAAGTGATAGTTTATCGGTTTGTTCAATATAACGTCCTCCCTGTTCCTGTAAGGGGATATCGCTATATTCAGAGTAATAACCATCCGGATTGAAGAGTGGTACAGTAGGCGCCTTCCTGCCGATCTGGTGAAGATAATTGCCACCCGTTCTGCCTGCGTATGTATTGGGTGTATTGTAAATGCTGCGGCTGTAAGAGCTTCTTAAACCGACGGTCATCCACTTCTTCAAATCGGAAGTCAGATTGGCGCGCACGTTGTAAAGTTTGTAATCATCATTGCCGTAACGGTACAACCCTGCTTTGTCATTGAAACCCAGGCCGAGGTAGTAAGTTGTATTTTCTGACCCACCGGATACACCAAGCCGGTGCTGCTGGTTAAAAGCCCAATCTTTAAAGTAGATCTTAAACCAGTCGTTGTTGGCATTGGCTTTGTTCCAGCTGTACCATGCATTGTTGTTTGGGTCCTTGATTGTTTCGGTGGTTATTTTTCCCGACAGGTAATCTTTAATGCGCTGCATGGTTTCATCGTCAAACCAGGGTGAGCGGCCCGCATTTACAAATGCTTCATTGAAGCATTCTGCATACTCAAGTGAGCTGCCCATGTGCGGGAGGTTCAGCGGTTGAGAAAAAGAAAAATTATCATTGTAAGTAATAACCGGCTGACGGTTCTTTTTTCCTCTTTTTGTGTTGATGAGGATAACGCCATAAGGCGCGCTTGAACCATAGATTGCAGAAGCCGCTGCGTCTTTTAAAACGGAAATACTTTCGATATCATCCGGGTTAATAGAATTAATATCTCCGCCCTGTATGCCATCCACTACTACCAGTGGCCCGGCGGCAGTACCGAGGCCGGTATACCCCCTGATATTGATTCCCTGCATGGCATTTGGCGCACCTCCTGCAGAACCTACACTGATGTTCAGATTGGCGACCATGCCCTGAAGTGCCTGCGCCACATTTACCACGGGCCTGTTCTCCAGCGCAGCGCCATCCACGTGCGCAATGGCCGCTGTAAGATCTGTTTTCTTTTGTTTGCCATAGCCCACTACCACAACTTCTTCCAGCTCCTTGTGTTCGTTAAGAAGTGTGAGTTGCAGTGACTTTGTGGACGTTGTAACCTGCACAGTTTGATCGGCAAATCCAACTGCGGAAATAAGCAGTTGCTGACCAGGTTGTACGTTCAATTCAAAGAAGCCATTTTCGTCTGTTGCAGTTCCACGTTGCGTTCCTTTGATGGTAATGCTGACCCCGGCAACTGCTTTTCCTGCGGAGTCGGTTACTGTTCCTGTTAGCTTATGCTCTTGTGAAAAGGCTTTGCTGATCGTTAGACTTAGTGTTATCAGAACAATGAAGGATTTAATTATAACACTTCGTATACAGAATGACGGGAACCATTTGTATTTTTTGTTCATACATTTAGGTGATTTTGCATTAAATAAATTGTTTAGGCAAATCTGCTTTCCGGTACTAGAAGGCGGAAAGCGAATCAGGCGGCGGTGCGGGAACACCGCTGTCTTTTTTTGGGTGTGTTGAGTTTATGTCATGGGCATTCATTTTAGGGTTACAAAATAGGTGTCGGTGGTTTGTATGATTAAGAGAAATGATCTTCACGCTCACCCGGCACAACTTACTTTCGCAAGCTCTCACACACATTGGGCAAAGAGCGTCTAAGGGTTCGGGAAGCCAGGTGTGATATCCGTTTGCTATGTGATTGTATTTTTTTCATATGACAGTTACATGTTTGGTTAAGGGTTGTCAAATGCAATCAATGAGCGTCAAGGTAAGTATTCTGAACATATGAAAACGTGATAATACTCACTCAAACGTTTGCGGAAAATTTAAAGTAAAGTGTTGGTAAACAGAGAGTAATGGAAGAGTAAAGTGAGCCAATATTGGTCAAAAAAGGCAAGATGTGCCGTGGTGTTTCACGTGATTTTTTCCCTGCTGATTTACGAATAATTGGGGTGCATACACGCAACAATTTTTGCAGGAAAAAGGGATGCCGTTCTTTGCTTTCGCCCCTTACAGGGCTTATCCGCCTTTTGCATTTTGTTCATAGGGCGTTGCCCCATGCTAGTGCTTCGAGGCCTTCAGCCTCGGTTGAAAGTGCAGTTGTCTCACTATTTCTGAAGCCGGTCGAACAAGTAAATTATTCTATACATCTAGTGAATAGTGAATGGTCAATGGTGAAGGGCACAAACTGGCTGGGTAAATGTATGCAGCTCTAGCCATAATGGACCTCCGGCGTAACTTCTTGTGCGCTCTTATATACCTTGTACGGTTCAAAAAACTTCGCTTCGGTTAGCTTTGGGTTTTAGGCTTTGGGCTTTAAGCTTTATCAGTTGCTTACAAAGAAATGTTGGTGCGGCCAACACGTTACTTATATGGTTTAAACCCTTCGCTCCGTTCAGTCTGCAACTAAATTATTCTGTTTAATTGCTTGTCTCTATTTATGCTTTATACCAATCGCCACAGGCGATAAAACAAGGCTGCGGAGCCTGGAGGCTCAGCAGAGCGCAAAAAGCAGAGCGCAAACAAAAAAACATTTCTCTGCCCGGTTATACCGTATTCGAGAAATGTTTTCAATAATGTGATAGCCGTCAGTTACAGCCCCAGTTGCAAACCCACATTCAGCACTCGCTGATTCAAATATGCATCACCCACTGTATTAGACGCAACCTCCGGATCTTGTTGATACAGCTTAAAGTTTGTCCATGTTAACAGGTTATATCCACTGAAATAAAACCTCGCGTTGTTTATTCTGAATGGTAATAATTTCTTTGGCAACTGATAACCCAGCTCAACTGTCTTCATACGCACATACATGGCGTTAACTAACCAAAAGCTGGATGGATATGCCGTAGGGCTACTTTCATACGATGCGTCTGTACTCAATCTTGGAAACTTTGCATTTGCCGCATTCGCTTCTGTCCATCTTAATTCGTGGATCGGTTGCCATTGACTTTGGAAAGGCTGGATACCAATTCCCGTTACCTGGAAGCTATAGTCAAATGCACCCTGGAAGAGAATGCTCAAATCAAGTCCTTTGTAATGTACCCCAAGCGTGATACCTGCATTCAGGTTCGGAATATTTGGTTTGCCAATCGGGCCCTGGTCACGCTCATCTATTACACCATCACCATTTAAGTCTGCATATTTAAGATCACCCGGTCTGATGGTTGATGGATCAATATTTGGCTTCGGACTTTTGGTGATATCATCCTGGCTGGTATAAAAACCAACTGCTGTATAACCAAACGGCTGACCGATAGGATGCCCCGTTCTCGCCAACCATGGATAAGCCTGGTTGGGTTCATCCTGGTAAACAATTTTGTTCTTGGCGTAAGAGAATACACCGGTGATATCATATGCCACTTTTCCAACTGTACTTTGGAAACGGACAGAACCTTCGTAACCGTGGTTACGCACCTGCGCAAGATTTTGTCTTGCCAGGCCCACACCAATAATATTCGGTACAGAACCCGGATAAAACAACTGATCATACCTGAACTCGTCAAAATAATCAAAAGAAATTGACAGTTTATCTTTCAACATGTTTATATCTAAACCCACATCTTTCTTTCTTGATTTTTCCCAGGTAATAAAAGGGTTTCCAAGTCCACCTTCATAAATGCCCTGGCTTGAATTGGCGTTCGTGCCGAAGTAATAATAGTTGCCTCTTGCATAAACCTGCTGGTACAGGTAGCGGTTATCAACAACGGCATCAGATCCTACCAATCCGTAAGAAGCGCGGAGCTTAAACAACTGGAAAACAGGAAATGTATTTTTGAAGAAGTCTTCACGCGCCAGGTTCCAACCAACACTTCCCGCAGGGAAGAACCCATAACGGTGACCGCTGCTGAAACGGTCAGACCCATTGTAGGCTGCGTTAAAGTTGACCAGGTATTTCTGTTTGTAATCGTAATCAAGTTTCATGGTAAAACCACGCAATTTCTGCGGCACATCCAGTGACTTGCCATTCTTTGCCACATATGATTCCTGGTTCACCAAAGCCATTGCTGATAAATGATGAACACCAAAGCTTCGGTCGTAGTTAACAAAGCCCTGCAGATTCAGGCGCTTGTCAAAAAGATTGTTGCTGCCTGACAGGGAGAATGGGGCCAGCTGGTACAAATTGTTCTTATCAAGTGTATAGCCACCGGTTGAATCATAGTGATAAGCAGGCGGTGTACTTGTGCGTGACTGTGTTCTGGTGATATCATTCGTTCCTGCATAAGCAACACGGATCTGGGCAGACAACCCTTTGGTGATAAAATCAAAACGCTGGTTTACGTCAAACAATGCATTAAAATCCGTTCTGCTGTTTCTTGTATATCCCAATGTCGCCAGCCTTGCATTAAGCGTGGGTACGTTAGTAAGGTTAGGACCATAGGCATATGCGTAACTTCCATCAGGATTAAGGACAGGTGCAGCATATGGCGTTATGATCTGGTAGTTATAGATTTCAGACATAATGCTGTTGGCAGTAGTATTTGGATAGAACAATGGCTCATTGATCTGTCCAAACCTGCCGGATACATCCAGTCTTAATTTAGTTGTACGGGTAGCCTGTATATCAAGGTTACTTCGGAAATTATAACGGTGATAAAAATAGTTGTTGTACACACCCTGGTTTCTTGGATCTGAAAAATCTTTCAAATTACCATTCTGTGTAAACGCCCCTGCGGAGATAAAATAACGTACGCTTTCTGTTCCTCCGGAAATATCCACGTTCGTATTCGCCTGCAATGAATTTTTCTTGAACACTTCGTTATACCAGTCTACATCAGGATAGATATATGGGTTTGAATGTGATTTGTATTGCTGCAACTGATAGTCCGTAAACATGGGATTCAATCCGTCATTCTTGTAGGCTTCGTTCACAAGTGAAGCAGACTGATAAGCATTTAAAAACTTAGGCACACGCGTTGGTGAGTTGGCACCGCCTTCAACACGCACATTTACCTGCGGAGCACCGGAAGAGCCTCTCCTGGTTTTTACGATAAGCACACCATTCGCACCTTTAATACCATACACTGCAGTAGTTGATGCATCTTTCAAGACCGAAATGCTTTCAATTTCATTCACGTTGATCTGGGCCAATTGCTCATAAGTATATTCAATATCATCCACAATGATCAGTGGTTTATTACCATCAGGATTCAATGAACTTACACCACGGATGAAGAAGTCTGACGCATCTTTACCCGGCTGACCACCACGCTGAACAGAAAATACGCCCGGCACCTTACCCTGCAATGTATTCTGCACGGCGGAAGTAGGTACGCGCCTGATCGCATCACCCGAAATGGAACTAACGGCACCAGTATTGGTTACACGCTTCTTCGTTCCGTAACCAACTACCACGACCTGGTCAAGACCTTGTTCGTTCGCCTGCAAAATGATCTCTACAGATCTTTGCGAGGCAGACAGCTTCACCTCCTGCGCTGCAAAACCAACACTTGTAACCAGTAGCGTTCTGCTATTGCCTTTTAATGTTAAAGAAAAATTGCCTTCTTCGTCAGTGGCTGTTCCGTTTGTCTTCACGCCTTTTTCTATAACGGAAGCACCTGCGAGCGGCCCTGCTGCGTCCTTCACAGTGCCTTTAACGGTCTGCGCATTTGCGAAGGAAGCAAACACCAGGCAAAGAAGTAATATTGATATGTATGAAAAAATTTTTTTCATGTTTATTCTTTTATATGCATTGCAGATATTGATCTGTTTGAAATTTTCTACCATCCCGGATTTTGTCTCATTTTAGCATTGCTCACCACTTCATTATATGGAATTGGGTAGAAATACATTTTAGATTCATCAAATGCTGAGTTTAAGGCCGGAGCAACTTTGTACATTAATCCGGTGGTTGTTTGTGTGATGCTTATGCCATGCAGTCCGCTGTTATAGATCTTTCCGGCAATTTTCCAGCGACGGATATCCCAGTAACGTTGTTCTTCAAAAGCAAACTCTTTATGTCTTTCATTGCGGATAATCGTGCGCAGCGAATCTTTTGAAATGCTATGATCCAATGCATAAGGATTTAAACCGGCACGTTGCCTGATGCTCTCCACTGCGGTAAATACATCAGCCGTTGGTCCCGCGAATTCATTCATTGCTTCTGCGTAGTTCAGCAACACTTCTGCATAGCGGAAATAGATCCAGTCGTGGTAATGATCTTCATAATTGGTGGTGTTCTCAAAACGGCCCATGAATTTGCGCATGTAATAACCGGTTTGCGTTTGAACTGTTGCTCCACCCGGCCTGTTAACACCGCCATTAAAGGTTTGCAGCGCAGTGCTTAACCATTGTGCACCATTGTACAGCACAGTATAACCCAAACGCGGATCCCTGTTTAGATAGGGATTTGTACTGTCGTATCCCGAACCCGGATCGTTGATCTCAAGGCCATTGTTCATACCGAATGCATTCACCAGCTCTTGCGTAGGACTTGTATTCCCGGACGCAGGTGCTGTAGAATAGTTGATAGGTCCGTTCAGCGTTTCAACTGGTTTGCCAAGCGTATTGGTTTTGCCATAGATCACTTCCTGGCTGCGTTGAATAATAAAGATGTCGAGAAACTCTTGCTGCAAACTATATACACCCTGGTCCATGATGGCTTTAGCTGCATCACCAGCCAGCTTCCATCTGTTGGCATCATAGCTTGCATATCCATTCAGTGAATCGCCCACATTGCCGCCGTTGTACAACTGACTTGCAGCATACAACAAAACGTGCGCTTTCAAAGCCATGGCGCCGGCTTTTGTAAAGCGGCCGTAATTACCATCATCAACGGGATCATCGCGCAGACTGTCCTTAGCTCTATCGCATTCTTTTACGATGTAGTTAACGCATGTCTCAAAAGAACTACGCGGAATTTCAATGTTATCATCAAGCGTTTTTAATGAATCGCCAATGATCGGAACGCCGCCATATCTTTTCACCAGCTCCCAATAAAAGAAAGCACGCAACACTCTTGCTTCACCAAACCAGGAGCGTTTCTCATTCGCATTCTTCAGCGGCACTACGCTAAAATTGTTTAGAAAATTAGTTGCCTGCCTGATGCCTGCGTAGCTTCTGGCCCATGCATCATCGGGATTATTAAAAATGGTGATCCCGTTTGTTGCAAGCAATGTAACAGGCGCTGTTGATGTTTGTGAGGTTACTGCATCATCGGAACCTGCATCCAAAAAGTCCCTGCCAATGCGGTTTGCACCATCAGGCAGCGAAGAATAAATAGAAAACAGGTACTGACTGGCATACACGCCATTGGAATCTTTTGTATCCCATATATAATCTTTGGTTACCGTTTCAACCGGAACTGTTTCATATTTTCTGCAGGAGCTAACCACCACAAGGCAACCCGCAAGGAAAAACAATATCGTTAGGTACTTTTTCATATTTGTCTCTTAAAACTTGACGTTAACACCAAAATTTATGATACGCTGATTGGGATAAACCTGTCCGTATACTTCAGGATCAACACGCGAAAAATCTGCGTGCGTCAACAAGTTGAGTCCGTTAGCAAAGAATCGCACTGCATTCAACTTAAGCCTGTTAACCACGCGGTAAGGCAATGAGTAGCCAATCTCAGCATTCTTTAACCTGAAGTAATTACCCGAACGTTGCCACCAGGTGCTGGTTACATCATTGTTGGTATTAATACCCGGCGTAAGTCTTGGGAATGTGGAAGCGGTTCCTGTTTCAGGCGTCCATCTGCCAACAATGTAGCTATAGCCTTGCTGTGTGCCTGAGCCGAACGAATAATCATTTAATATATACCTGCGATTTCCCACGCCTTGCAGCAATACGCTTATATCAAAACCTTTGTAACTGATATTGCCGGTTACACCGTAAAAGATCAATGGTTTTTTCTCTCCGATGGCGGCCTGATCATACTGGTTGATCAAACCATCACCATTCAGGTCGGCATATTTTATATCACCGGGCTGCATAGTATAGCCTGCGGGGTGTGGGCTTGATTCTGCTTCTTTCTGCGTTTGGATCAATCCCTGCGAAATATATCCGAATGTCATTCCCACTGGCTGACCTGTACGCACGTTCCATGGATATTTCTGTTCTATTTCATTGCTGTAGACAACCCTTGATTGCTGGAAGGATACATTACCGGAAATGGCGTAATTGAAATCTTTTACGTGATCCTGGTAAGTAGCAGTCAACTCCACACCTGAATAATTATTGATGCCCAGGTTCTCAAGCGGATAACCGATACCAATCAGCGCTGTTTGTTTTCCGCGATATTGCAACAGATCAGAATACCTGTCGTTATAATAATCTGCTGTGAACAGGAACCTGTTTTTAAAGAAAGCCGCGTCCAATCCAACATTGAACTTGTCGCCTTTTTCCCAGGTAACATTGGGGTTAGCCAGGATATTTTGTTGTGTAACCGCCTGTGAAGCCCTGTTGATCCCAATCGGATAAGTTGGGTTTACAATATTTAACTGGTACGATTCGCGCCAGGTAAAATAACCAACATTATCATTTCCTGTTTTGCCATAAGTGGCGCGTAATTTCAGCCTGTTGATCCAGCTGATATTGTCTTTAATAAAATTCTCGCGTGCAATGTTCCAACCTAATCCGGCTGCGTAGAACAAACCAAATTGTTTGCCCGGCGGATAACGGTCGTTGCCGCTATAGTTAACCGCCGCTTCGGCAAAATATTTTCCGTCGTAATCATAGGAACCGGCAAGGGCAACGTTCTGATTGGTTTCAGGCAGATCGTAGTTGAAAATGCTTTCATACCTGTCGTAAAAAGCTTTTACCGTAAAGTTGTTCTTTTTAATGGAGCGTGTATAACCCAATGCACCCTGCAAATACCAGAATTGGGCGCTGTAAGTAAGATTGAAATTATTCACCTGGTCAGTAAATGCTCCATACCTGTTGTACGTAGTATCATTGCCGCTTACGGAAAATTTAAAGGAAGGCACACCGGCTGACCTGTCTGTTGTGTTAGAACCGAATACAGAAATATTGCTTTGCACTTTCGCCCAAAGACCAGGAACAAATTTGTCGAACTTATAATTCAGGTCAAGGTTGGAAAAGATATCTCTTGAATAGCCCTGCATATAGCCGGACTGCGTTAGTTGTGCATACAGGTTTTTAGGATAAGCCTGTGTACCACCAAATGAACCATCCGGATTGTAAACCGGGTAGGCATTATTTGGTGTAGTGTACATCTGGCTGATGATAGCGTCTGTTGTAGCACCCGGTTGATTATCCTCCTGCACTCTTGCAAACATCTGCAGTTTTACGTTGAACTCCTTTGTAACATCCACATCAATATTTGAGTTGATGGTGTAGCGCTTGATGGTTGCATTGGTTTCGTAAGCGGGATTGCTGCCATTAAACAGTGCATTATCGCCAAGATAGCTGAGGCCAACAGCATATCGTGCAGCGCCACCGCCACCGGTGACGTTCAGACTATACCTGCTGATGGTAGAACTTTTCTTAAGAATTGTATTGAACCAGTTAACATCAGGATGACCATAAGGATCAGTGTGATCCCTGTACGCTTTAAAATCTGCTTCTGTGTACGAAAGTTGCTTGTTCTCATTTGACTGTGCTTCGTTATACAGGTATGCATATTGATAGGCGGCCAGCGGATCGGGCAAACCCAGCGGCGTTTGAACGCCTGTTTGTGCAGTTAATGAAACATGCGGTTTTCCTGAAACCGGTTTCTTTGTCGTTACCAGTACAACACCTCTTGAACTTCTCTGTCCAAGTAAAATTGTTGACAATCCATCTTTCAAAACAGAAACTGATTCAATGTTCTCAGGATCAATTGTATAAATATCTCTTTGTACACCGTCAACAATCGTTACAGGCTGCTGACCGCGCAACGTCATGTTTATTTCAGTATTATCATTAGGACCGCCCAATCCTTTTTTGTTGGGATAGTATAATCCGTCAACATCCTGCTGCACCAGTGCGCCGGAGTTGCTGGACTGCCAGCCTCTTGTCTGTTGCGTGTATAATCCGGGCAATCTTCCTGTTAATGCGTACGCATATAATGATGATGGCGTGGTTGTTAACTGATTGGTGTAAATACTTGCAACAGATCCCAGGATCTTGTCAGTCCTTTTTACTTCATACAAAACATTTACAGAATCGGGCGATTCAAAAACGTTGTGCGTCAGTTTCACTGCAATCACGAAAGATGAATCGTGAACTGTTGCAGTAAAGGCATTATAGTTTGGATAATTGAATTGTAATACATCTCCCGGCTGTGCCTGGATGCTGTATAAGCCACCGTCTCCCGAAACTACGGTAGCAGCAGTTCTTTTGGATTTTATGGTAACACCCTGCAGCGGCCTGCCATACTCATCAACAACACTGCCGGAAGCAGTGAATTGCTGAGCCTTTGTCTGCAAACAAAAGCAGGTTGTGAAGAACAATAAGACCAGTAATTTTTTCATACAACAATATGTTTTAGCGATAACGGCTGTACACAAACCGGGTACCGTTATTATTTATTTGCATTTAAAAGTGTATTTGAATGGGTCGGCTGTATTACCGTATCCGGTTTTGAGCGTGCCGCTTTCATCAGTGAAATAGTATTGGATCTGTTTAAGCGTTACCCCCGGCTTCAGGTTGAAAAATTTCTTCGGCCAGAAATCAATCCGCCACTGCTGCAAGCCGTAATTGGTAAGCTTTGTTTCAGCGGAAGGCTGACATATAACAAGGCTGTCCCCCGTATTGGTGAATGCCTTGGCGCAGAAATAAATATCCTGCTTGTCTTTCAGCGGCGATGTATCCAGGCTGCCGTTGTATTTTACGGTGATGATATCATTCTCTGTGGAGTTGGAAGGTTCGCCAAGACCAATTTGCGGATTACAGAAGTCCTGCACATCTTCGTCACCTGTACCAATTACTTCCATACAGGTTCCAAACTGGCTTTGATAGTAGCCTGAGTTGGCATCAGACAGTCCATCCTCATCTTCACACATTGCATAGCCCGGTTTAAAGCTGAGGTAATCCGTGCCTGTTTTTATGCTGATGTAGATCTTGCCATTTACTGTGGTCTGGTTCGCAGCAAACAGCTTGTTATCACTCCAGAAAACGATCCACTCCATATCATTGATGTAGTTGGGCCCTATACCAAATTTCTTTGACATTGCAGCTGCGTAAGAAAGACCGCTTGCAGGATCAACAATGCCCTCAGGAATCAGCACCATTTTGCCGTTACCCACATCACTTGTATAAGTCATGGTTGTATTTTTTGATGCATTCCACGATTTGGGAACGCATATACCTACAATCTGCCTGTCATTACGGTCATAGTTGATCTGCGTCCATTGCAGACCGATCACCATGTGTGCAGAATCGCCTGGCTTTACTGATGAATCCTGGCTGACAATGGTAAGTGTTGACACGCAGGCGGTGATCACCAATCCCGCGAATGCCACAAACAATAACAGGTAGATATATCTTCTGTACGGCTTTTTATTCTTTGTTTTGACTGGCTGCATACGATTAATAAACTTTTTCAAATGTGTATACATATGTGTTGGAATGACAGCCGGGGCTGAATGTTATGCTAAGTGTCCGAAGTCCGCGTGAAGCAGGGGTAGCAATACTTCCGCTAAAAGCTTTGGAACTGTCAGTTGGCGTAAACATGATGTTATACGGATACTGCGGATCATCAGAAGCCCATTTACCGGCGGCACTGTTTACCAGAAAGGGAATGTTGTTGCCGGTTAAAGTGTAAGTGTTATCTGCTTGTAATGTGAGTCTGAAGCCCGCTGAGTCAATGAACTGTGTAATATCTGTTGAATTGCGGGTTACAGTTTGAATGCGCCACTGGGCATTCAGATCTTTCACCGGCTCGGCCAAAAGATCTTTTTTGGTTACGCAGGATGCCATTGTTGCAATAACAATAACAAGTAGAAGCAATTTTCGCGCAAGCATATAATTATAGTTATGTGGTTATATTAATATCCGGGGTTCTGCCGCAGGTCAGTTGATTTTGCTGTTTCGCTTTGTGGTATTGGCCACAGGTACATAGCGCTTCTGAAGCTGCGTTTACGAACGTTTTCGATTACATAAGTGTAGTTACCGTTATCATCTTTTTTTACACGCATCCCGGTCATGGTTTGGCTGTCAGTCTGATCAGCGATCTTCCATCTTCTTACATCCCAGAAACGTTGCTCTTCAAATGCCAGCTCTACCCTCCTTTCATGCTGAATGACTTTGCGCATTTCATCTTTGGTTAGCCCGGTTTTCAGTTGGTAAGGATCCAGGCCTGCGCGTTGTCTTACCTGCTCCACAGCGTTATATACTTCCTGGTTAGGACCTTCAAACTCATTGGTTGCTTCTGCATACATCAATAGTATGTCTGCATACCTGATCATCGGGTAACAACGGGAACTAACGTTGAAGAAGTAATTAGGCACAACATTATCGTTACACATTTTATTACCGTAATACCCGGTTGGCGTACCTGCACCAAACCCGTTACCATTAGGCTCACCATCGTATGTGTACACTGGCCTTAGCTGATCATAAGCCACATAGATCTGGGAGAGATTGTGTGTAACGGTAAAGTCCAGACGGGGATCCCTGTTTGAGTAAGGATTGGCAGGATCATAGCCTGAACCTGCATCTGTAATCGCCATTCCATTTTTCATTCCGAATGCATCCACAAGATTCTGATAAGGGAATGATCCGCTTGTTGTGCTACCGCCGCTTGATGGTGGGCGCCATAAGTTTTCCAGGTCTTTATTATCGGGTGTCATTTTTGCGAAGATGTATTCGCTGTTCACACGCTTTTGAAACAGTTGATAAAACCCGTATCCTGATTTTGTATTGTTATCTACATACAAATTATAAGCGCCGAGGTTTATTACTGCTTTTGCGGCTTCGGCTGCAAGCGACCAGCGGTTGGCATCATAAGCAGGATAACTTACCAGCGGCTTCAGATCACCGTCAGCATCTGAACCGCCATTAAACAACGGACTCGCTGCATACAACAATACGCGTGCTTTCAAAGCCAGTGCAGCACCCCTGGTCACTCTTCCATAATCAAGTCCAGCATAGCTGGCCGGCAATATGGAAGCGGCGTCGTCACATTGCTGAACGATGTAGTTCACGCATTGTTCGTAAGTACTTCTAACGGTATTTATTTTGTCGCTTTCTTTATAAACAGTATCTCCAATCAACGGAACACCGCCATAGTGTTTCAGCATAGTTGCATAGTACCAGGCACGTAAAAAGAGGGCTTCTCCTCTTGTTCTTCTTTTAAGCATATCGTTAAAAGGCACTGATGGCAAATGTGCCAGGAATTGATTCACAGCCCTTATTTGCGTGTAAGGCGTGTTCCATGCATCAGTTGCAATGTTAAATGCACTTACAGAAGCAGATGCAAACTGATTGTAGGTTGTAACTGTGGTGGACAATGGACCTTCCGCCTCATCACTGGAGGCATCCAGGCCGGCGGCCCCGTTAAACCTGGTAAGGCTAAAACTGAAATCCACATTGGTGTAGATATTCGTAAGAAAATCCATCGAGCGGGCACTATCAGAAAACACTGATGTTTCGCTCAGATCCGTGGTAGTGGTTTTATCAAGAAAGCCTTCTTTTGTGCAGGAAGTAACAATACATATACAAGCTAAAAAGGCACCAAAGAATACTATTTTCATATGATCGTTATTAAAAGTATCGTCACTCATTTTTTTGAGACCTCTACGGTCGCGCGCATTTTTTACTAAAATTGAATAGTGCCTTTTACGGCACTATCAACTGGCAGGTGCTCCTTTTCTAAATCCGCCATCATTGTTTGATGATAACGGACTATACTTTATGTAAAAAATCCGGCGACAGAATGCTGTCAGCAAAAAATTTCATTTGAGTTAGTCAGTAGTTATGGTCTGTTTAAGAAAGTTTTCCTGTTTGGCAGTTGTTACACGCAAGCAATAAAAACGCAGGAAACACTTTTTTATAGGATCATAGCATATCGTCACTTATAAAATGCATAACCTCCATCTGTTTGTCTATTTTTTCAATGAAACAGAGAAAGGTCTGTCCTCATCATTAATTCCTCTTGAGGTATTTGGCTCATCGCTCATTTCCAAATGAAGTGTTCCTCCGTTGATAATGTCGTTATAAGTAATCCAGTTATGGTTGTAATCCACGTTATTCAACTTTGCAGACTTTATGTAAACATTCTTGCTGCTGTTGTTATTCGCTTCAATTACAAACTGCTTTCCATTCTCGAGTGTGATGGTGATCTTGTTAAAAACAGGGCTTCCGAGAACGTACTGATCCGTACCGGGACAAACACCATACAATCCCAATGCACTCAACACATACCAGGAAGAAGTTTCACCCTGGTCTTCATCGCCCGGAAAACCACTTGGTGAAGCATTGTAGATCTTAGCCATTATCCCGCGCAATTGTTTCTGCGCTTTCCATGGCTGGCGGCTGTAATTATACAGATAAGCCGCATGTTGTACCGGCTCGTTGCCATGTGCATACTGGCCAATATTTTGCAGCACCATTTCTTTCATTTCATGAATCTCATGGCCATAGCTGCCATATTTAACTGTATTAGGTGCAGTAAAAAGGCTGTCGAGTTTTGCGTTGAATTTCTGTTCGCCACCCATCATTCCAATCAGACCGTTGATGTCATGAAATACAGACCATGTCCAGTGCCAGGAATTGCCTTCTGTAAAAGGCCCACCCCATTCAACCGGGTCAAAATTGGGAACCCACTCTCCATTCTTTTGCCTTCCTCTCATAAACCCAACGGTTGAATCAAAAAGGTTTTTGTAGTTAAACATTTGCCTTGCAAAAATCTTCTCGTAAAATGTGTTGCCTGTAAGCTTTGCAAGGTTGTAGGCGCAGAAATCATCATACGCATATTCCAATGTTTTCGCTCCGCTTTCGGAAATAGTGGGATAAGGAATGTAGCCCAGCGAGAACCAATATTCGTGTCCTTCCCTTCCGCTTGATCCGCCCCAGAACCCTTTGTTGGTTGCTTCATGTAAATATGCTTCCAGTGCTTTTTTGGGATCGAATGTGCGGATGCCTTTCACCCACGCATCTGTAAGAAGGGAAATGGCATGATTGCCCACCATTACACCCGACATTCCGGGGTTTGACCAGGTAGGATAGAAGCCATACTGTTCCTGCGCATCCAGCAAAGACTTCATATAACGGCCCTCCATTGTCGGATGCAGAATATTGCTCAGGGGAAACTGCGCGCGGAAAGTGTCCCAGAAGCCGTTATCGGTATACATATAACCATCATGAACCTTAGCGTCGTAAGGACTGAAGTAATAAGGACTACCATCTGCTTTTATCTCATAAAATTTATGGCTGAACAAGCTGGCCCTGAACAAGCAGGAATAGAACGTTGCTTTTTCATCTTCTGTTCCGCCTTCTACTTTTACCCGGCCAAGCAATGTGTTCCAGATATTATCGGCCGCAACTTTGGTTTGTTCGAGTTTCTGGAACTTCCCCAATTCCTGCTGCAGCGTAAGCTCCGCTTGGTCCGGACTAATATAGGAAGAGGCAATTTTCGCCTGCACTTTCACGCCTTTCTTAAACTGCACATAAGCGCCGGTTTGCATGCCGGAATCAAACTGGTTTTTATTGTTGATCTTACCGCTTTCATTTTTCCATGTACCGTAATCAGTAAATGGTTGATCAAAAACAATTACAAAATAGTTTTTAAACTCCTTCGGAATGAATGTGCCGTTGGTAACATACCCAACCAGTTTTCTTTCCTCCGGAATAATTTTTACCTCGCTGAATTTGGTATATCCGTCAAGTACGACAAACGATTCTTTTGATGAAGGAAATGAAAAACGCATGTGGCCGCCGCGCTCAGTCGGCGCTATTTCAGCAGTAACACCATTGTCCAGCTTCACTTTATAATAAGATGGCTTCGCTATTTCATTCTCATGTTTGAAGGAGACAGCTCTTTCATTATCCTTCACAACAAGATTGCCAGCCACAGGCATCAATGTAAATACGCCGTAATCGCCCATCCATGGGCTACACTGATGTACTTCCTGAAAGCCCCTGATAGTAGTTGCTTTCCAGGTATATTTCCATCCATCACCATTCTTACCGGTTTGTGGCGACCATGAGTGCACCGGAAAAGGCAGGGCGACTGTGGGATAAGTGTTGCCATAAGACAGATCCCATTCGGAATTAGTTCCCTGAAAGGTGTTTAGATAATCTACTAAATTCTTTTGCGCATTTGCAGCAGATGCTATCAGCAAGCACGCGACCGTGATGTTTTTCTGTAAAAATCTGACCATTGGTTGTAATAAGAATAACGGGTGATGTAAAGCAATCGAAACAGAAACTATTGCAGGTTGAGGTTTCCTTTTAAAAACTTCAATGCCTTTATAATATGTTTTTCAACTGTGCTGACGGATATGCCCAAATGCCCTGAAATATCTTTGTAGGAAAGCTCTTCAGCTCTGCTCAACAAAAATGCTTCCCTGCATTTTTCAGGCAACAGGTTAATGGAACGGCTGATGTTGTGTGCCAGTTCCTTCGTCTCATACACCTGGTAATAATCTGTTCTGTTGCCCTGTGCACTTGAATAATGAACGGCTTTTTGATAAGTATTGCGTATGTTCTGCGACCTGTATTCGTTCATTATTTTAAACTTCAACGCCTGGCATAAATAAGCTCTTAAGGACACTGAAAACTCGATGCTGTTTCGCCTGTTGTAGAAACTTATAAAGATCTCCTGCACCAGGTCCTCTGCCTTTTGCCTTGACTGCAAGTGCTTCGCTGCCGAATTAGTTAAAAAATTAAAGTACCGGCAATAGATCTGATCAAAAGCTTTCTTATCGTCATTTTGAACGAGCTCGAATAATTTTTTGTCGCATAACCGGCAATACGGATGGTCGTTATTAAGCATAGCAATCAGTATTTAAAACGCTTGACACAGGTGCAAGTCTTCCTCTCATAAGTGTGCAATCAATTAACAGGCAAAAAGAGCAAGTAAAATCCGTTAAACGATGATTTTTTGTTTCATGTTTGGATGGATTTGTCTCATTGTTTGGTAACAGGTCTGTTTGTATACGCAATCGTTGTAATTTGACCGCTCAATGTTATTTGCGAAGATGGATGCTGAATGGATCTAATCGGGTTAATGAAAGGTAAGTCATTGCCGTCTGCTTTAGCTGACGGACAGCAATTCGTCTTTTGTTCCTGGCTTTAGCCACAAACTTATTTTTTATGGCTAAAGCCATAGTTAAGAGCTCAATCATTATCCGTCAGCTAAAGCAGACGGCAATGACATTGAATTTGACAATTATAATTTTCCTATTTTCAATGATGCGTTGCGATATGAGAAAGTGTCTTGTGCTGCTTCTGTTCAGCGTTTTAACAATATGCCGTGGTAATGCACAGCCCTATTATTTTACCCATTACCAGGTAGAAGATGGTTTGTCCAACAACGCAGTGCTTTGCATGTTGCAGGATCATCTTGGCTTTATGTGGTTCGGCACACGCGACGGGTTGAACCGCTTTGACGGCCTTTCCTATAAAATCTTCAGAAACGATCCCGGCAACAAGAATAGCATTGGCAGCAATGCCATCATGTGCATCTCGGAAGACAGCGATAAAAAGATCTGGGTTGGTACAGAAAAGGGATTGTTCATATTTGATGAGCTCACAGAAAGCTTCACCCAATTCAAACAGGCAGGCAACGTTTCCGTTCTTTCCGTTAAAGTGGAAGGCGATGATGTATATTATATTACGCTTTACACATTGTACCGCTTCAACAAGAAAACAAAAAAACTAAAGCGTTTTGTTGTTAACAAAGAAGTTACATCCTACAATATATTAAAAGATAAAAGCCTTTGGGTATGTACCTCTGCAGGAGTTGTTGAAAAATACAATGCACAGAAAGATACATTTGATGTTGTTTACGACATGTTCAATAAATCCGGCTATGCGGTGTCCAAATGGATCCAGTCGATTTATGAACTGGATAACGGACAGCTGCTGGTGGGCACATACAACCAGGGCCTAAAACTGCTGGATACAAAGACCGGCATATATAAAGACATCCTGACTTTAAATGCGGACAAAACAGACATCATTGTCCGCGATATACTTGCCATTGACAAAAACACTTACTGGATCGCCACACAATCGGGCATCTATATTTTAAATATTGCAACAGGTACATATTCCAACCTGAGAAAAAATTACAATGATCCATATTCTTTGTCCGATGATATTGTGCACACACTGTGGCGCGATAAGCAGGGAGGCATTTGGGCAGGCACGTATTTCGGCGGCGTAAATTATTATCCAAAACAGGAAATTGTCTTTAAAAAATATTTTCCCAAAACAGACAGCAATTCAATCAGTGGCAATGCGGTTAGCGAAATGCATCGCGATAAATACAATAATTTATGGATAGGAACGGAAGATGGCGGGTTGAACAAATATGATCCTGCAACCGGCATTTTTATCAACTTCAAACCAGAAACAAATAAACAGAGTGTTTCATATTCCAATATACACGGCATGTTGGTTAGTGGCGACACCGTATGGGCGGGAACATACCTACACGGGCTTGACATTCTTGACAAGAACGGAAAGCGCCTGCATAACTACAATACCGTTAATTCTTCCATCGGCAGCAATTTCATCTGCGCGATGTTAAAAGCAAGCAATGGAGATATAATTGTAGCCACCGACAAAGGCGCATACCGTTACCTGCCTGCGAAAAACAATTTTGAAAGAATAACAGCATTACCGAAGGCATTTTTCCGTGCCCTGTGTGAGGATAAGAAAGGCAATATCTGGGGTGGCACTTATGGTGACGGCGTGTATGTTTATAACGTCGCGACCGGCAAGTCCGATCATTTTTACTTTTCAGTAAATAACAATCAGTCCATTGCCAGCAATATTATCAACTACATTTATTGCGATAAGGATTCTGTGATCTGGTTTGCAACGGAAGGCGGACTTTGCCGTTATCGGCCGGAAACGCATGCACTAAAGATCGTTACTTCACGTGATGGTCTACCTGCTGACGTGATCTGCGCTATACTGGAAGACAATAAAAACAATTTGTGGCTGAGCACTTCAAAAGGGCTTGCGCGATTTACGCCAGCCACCAAAGACGTTAAAATATTTACCCAATCGCAAGGTTTGCTAACAGATCAGTTTAATTACAGATCAGCATGCAAAGACGATGCAGGCAACATGTATTTTGGCAGTGTAAAAGGTATGGTGAGTTTTAACCCCGATTCAATCACAAGCAATGCCTTTATTCCGCCCGTGTACATTACAGGATTCCAGGTGTATAATAAAGAACTGGGCATTGCTAAAGACCATTCGCCATTAACACAGTCCATCAGCTTTACAAAAAAGTTAGTGCTCAGGCACAACCAGGCATCATTCAGTATTGATTTTGCCGCACTCAATTTCAGTGCGCCCTCCAGGATGGCTTATGCGTATAAACTGGAAGGACTGGATAAGGGCTGGACCTATTTAACTACCAATCGTAAAGCATACTTCACCGAACTACCACCAGGTAAGTACACATTTATTGTAAAGAGCCTGGATGATAAAAATGCGATGGATAATTACACCACGCTTGAGATTGAAATCCTTCCACAGTTCTGGCAAACATGGTGGGCTTATACCTTATACGTAGTGGCTTCTTTGCTCATTATATTCTTTGTGATAAAATTCTTTATAGACAGGTCGCGCGCAAGAAACAAACGCAGGTTGGAAAAGCTGGCTTATGAAAAGGAAAAGGAAAATTATGAGGATAAGCTGAACTTCTTCACCAATGTGGCACACGAAATTAAAACACCCCTGACGTTGATAAAAGGACCGATGGAAAACATCATGGACCAGATTGACGAGTTGCCTGCAATAAAGAAAAGTGTCGAACTGATGAGTAGAAATACTGAAAGATTAATGCAGCTTGCAAATCAGTTGCTGGACTTTAGAAAGATAGAGCAGAATGGTTTTCATCTGAATTTTGCACGAACAAATGTCTCTGCTTTACTGCATGATCATTATATCCGGTTTAAACCAATCGCTGAGAAGAGAAAAATTACAGTTGAATTTAATTATGTAGACGACTTGTGGGCCGAAGCTGATGAGGAAGCACTCAATAAGATATTCAGCAACCTGATGGATAACGCAATCAAATATGCAGGCAGCAAAGCGGCGATAACACTTGAATATGCCAATCCTCAAAAGGACGCTTACAGCATTATCTTTAGTAACGACGGCTTTCTTATCCCGGATGAGAACAAGGACCTTATCTTCCAAAGCTTTTACCGTATAAAAGAGACTTCCAATAATGCCGGAACGGGGATCGGCCTGACGTTGAGCAGATCGCTTGCAGAAATGCATGGAGGAACACTTATTCTGGACCGTTCGTCAATTGAAATGAATGTATTTATTTTGACGCTGCCTGTACACCAGGGAGATAATCATAAATAGAAAAACATGCAACCGATCATATTGCTGGTAGAGGACAATGAAGAGATCCTGGATTTTATTGAAAGTAACTTAGACGATAGCTACACCATTCTTAAAACCAGGAACGGTAAAGAAGCGCTGGATCTGTTGCGTCATGAAATGGTTGATCTTATTGTGAGTGACGTAATGATGCCGGTAATGGATGGCTTTGAATTTTGTAAACTGATTAAATCTGATGTGGAACTGAGTCATTTGCCCTGCATTTTATTAACGGCAAAAAATACCTTACAGGCAAAGCTGGAAGGATTGGAACTTGGGGCGGATGTATATATCGAAAAGCCCTTTTCTCCTAAGCATTTAAAAATGCAGATAAGCAGCCTGCTGGCTAACCGCAACAAGATCAAAGCCTATTTTGCCAACTCACCGCTGGCCCATTTAAAAACGATTGCACACACTAAGTCTGATGAACGTTTTTTGGATAGAGTCAACCAGGTGATCATTGAGCATTTGCAGGACACCGAACTGGATGTGGATCGCCTGGCAAAGTATATGAACATGAGCCGGCCAACTTTCTATAGAAAGATTAATGCCATCTCAGATCTTACGCCCAATGACCTGATTAATCTTACACGTTTGAAAAAGGCTGCGGAATTAATGAGTGCTGGTCATAATGTGAATGAAGTATCTGAAATAGTAGGCTACAGCTCCCCTAAAATTTTCAGCAAAAATTTTGAGAAGCAATTTGGAATGATGCCTTCGGAGTATTTGCGGGGATAAGATGAAGAAGCCAAAGGATACAGTTACACAGAGTTTCACGGAGAAGGCACTGAGTTACACAGAGCATGCCACCGGATAAATGACTAATTCGCACACAAGCCAGGCGCTCTACCGCTCCGCTAAGCCTCCAGGCTTCGCGGGATTATTTTATCGCTTGCAGCGATTAGTTATATCGCCTGAGGCGATGCAGTAAAACTGCGGAACCTGGAGGTTCCGCAGAGGGTACAACGCCTATTTATTATAAGGTTCTGCAACAATGCTGTATTCTCCATTACCCAATAGCTTCTCGTCAAACTCAATCGTAACGGTTTTACTTTCTCCCTTTAAAAGTGTGAAGTAATTGTCGTTCATCACCGCAGGGAAAATTCTTTCACCATCACTTTTTCTCACTGCCTGTACATGCACTGCAAATGCAACGGCTTTATTTGAATTGGCTACTGTTGCCAATATAACGGCTTTACCGCTTGATTTTAAAATACTTGTCGAGACTTTTACGGTTGCTTTGGGCAAAGCGTTTAAAGCTGTATAATCATTCGGCCTGGTACTGCGCCAGTAGAAATTATCACTTAATAAATGTCCTTTTTTGTTCTTAAGAGAAAGTTTGACAAAATGTACGGCAGACAAACCACTTTCAACTTTTTTGCTGCTAAACACCTGCATTTCATACAAAGAATAACCCCATTGCGTTGCTCTTTTTATGCCAAGCATTTTAATGTACCGCGCAGTTACCGGCTTAATCTTAATTGTCTCTGTTCCGCCCTTGCCATCTGTTGTTGCATAAACATCCTGCCAGTTTGTAGTATCAGTAGCTATCTGTAGTTTATAGACTTTGGCATAAGCCGTCTCCCAATTCAATACAACGCTTCCTACTTCCGTCGGCTGACCAAGATCAACATAAATCCACTCGTTATCATTTGATCTGCTGGCCCAGCGGCTGGAAGTGTTGTTGTCCACAATGCATTCCGCAGGCTCAAAGTCGCCGGGAGAAGATGATGCCACAACAGTCTTTCTGTAAGCCAGGTTATCCATCAAAAAATCTACTTTAAAGCAAGGCGTGGATGCATTTGAGGGAGCGCGTACAGCCAGGCTCTTTGAATACTTTTCCTGCACCGTTCCATCCATATTATATACCCGCGCCTCAGCGGTAAGGTCACTGAGGCTTTCACAAGTCGTATTAATTACATTCACCGCGTTGTCGGCAGGATTCATCTGTATGTGAACCGGCTCACAAGCTTTTTTCACTCCCCAATAAGCGCCATTAAGGTCGTAGTAATAATCGTATGTCTGCCACACAAAGGAAGGATAGGCAGACTGGCTCATCCAGGTCATTACGCCGGAAGCATCGTTCCACATATTGTGCAGCCAGCCTTCAAACAATGCCTTATTCGTTTCAATATTCAGAAGCTGTGCTTTACGGCAGAAATCTTCGATACCGGTAGCTTTGCCATAACGCGCGTTTAACGATCTCTCATAAATATCCGGACCACCATTCGCGGCAGATTTGCCAAAGAAATGTTTGTCCCACATGTCATTTCTCGGCCACCAGTCTTTCTCCGGCATAAATTTCTTAAAGCTTTCAAATGTTGTAAATACCGCTGTGCCTATTTCTGTGCGGAATCCCCAACCCCTGTTTCCTCCAAAGCCACCGGGATATTTTGTGAAATACCAGTCCGCAGGAAAATTCGCCCAGGGCCCACTGCCAGTCAGGGCATCACTATGCGAATTGGGCTGATACCATCTGTCGCCGTTATCAAACGTTTTTACATTTTCACGTAACCAACCGTTTAGCGGCGGCAAGGGATAACCTTCATTGTCGCCGCACCATACGGCTATGCCCGGATGGTTACGCAGTCGCTTGATCTTTTCCACCGCATTCAGGTTAAAAGCCATTATATCATCCGGAAGATTGGGATGAGAGTTTAACCAGAAATCATCCCATACCAGCATGCCATATTTGTCACAGGCATCATAAAATTCTTCATCTGTAACAGAACCGATCCAATTGCGGATCATGTTCATGTTCATTTCTTTGTGCAACTTTACTTTTGTATCATACTCTTCCCCGCGACAACGCAGTAAATATTCACTCATGCCCCAGTTGCCGCCTTTTACATAAATGCGTTCTCCGTTAACATAGATATGAAATACACTTCCGGCTGTATCATAGCTGTATTCTCTTATTCCGAAGTTGATCCGCTTGCTGTCTGAAGTATCGTTTCCGGCAACATATTTTAGATCGCAGGTATACAGGTTGGGTTCGCCATATCCATTCGGCCACCAAAGTTTCGGATGGTTAATAACAAGATCTTTATAATGGGTAGAATCAAAACTCACATTAATTGTCTGTCCTGATTTGATGTCCACTTTTTTATGCAACCGAATGTTGCCAGGATTAATCGTTACAATACATTCGCCTTTTTCATCCTTTGCCCCGGCGTTTGTTAGATCAAATTTCAAATGGATGATCCCCTTATCTTTTGAAGGAACAGTTGTGCGGATCCAGGGATCAACCACGGTAACACCACCTGTAACAGCCAGATATACATCATCTGTAATACCCGATAATAAACCAGGAACAGAGGGCATCCAATCCCAGCCATCACCCGAAATGTAGGTAGGGCTCTGGTGATTCGCTATTGGTAACGGCGGATATTGCACAAGCACAGCCAATATATTTTGTTCATTCTTTTTTACTATGCCGGTTATATTGAATTTGCCGCGATGCATAAAACCATCAAGCAAGCCTAAACGAACACCGTTCAGAAATATTTCGCCCTTGCGGTTAATGCCTTCAAAATTCAGCCAGATCTGCTTATCGCTATTGGCAACGGGGACAGCAAAAGTTGTTCTGTACCAAAAGTTTTTATTGTATTTAGATTTATCGACCTGGTAAATATTATCGCCGTAATTCGGATCTTTTTCAACCCCAACATTTACATAAGAAGTAAACACCGTTCCGGGCACAACCGCATTCACCCAATTGCCATCACTATAACTCGTGGTATACATTTTCACGCTATCAGTTCTTACTTCATCCTGCGGTTTCACCTTCCACTGAACTTCTTTATTATCACTGTTCAGAGAAATCTTCTGCTGTGCGTGCGCATACATTGCTCCGGTCAAAAAGATCAGGAGCATTTCCGTTTTAAATGCCATCACTAAAAAATTGTTTCCAGATAGTCACTTAATTATCCGCAGACCTCAAAACATAAAAAAGAATTTAGCGATGGAGGAAAACGGAGCCTAAGGTTACTATTATAAGCCGGTTTAACAGCGGGCGAACGCATAAGCCAACGATCCTTAACAACACAACATCAGTTCACGAATGTGCAGCTTACCATGAACCTGTTGCTTTCCCACGCGTTAAGCAACCAGGTTCATTAAAAACGGTATCTGCCATTTTTATTTAAAGCAAGTTTGTGAAAAAAATATACAGAGCCTTATTGTCCGTTTTTCTTTTGTCCGGCGTTTGCAAGAATCTTCCTGCACAGACGAGTTATTTTGTTGATGGTTTTCACGGTGGCATTTATGGTCACTATCCTTTGTGGGTCACCAAATTTATGACGGATACCTTGCAGCATTATAAGGATTGGAAGATTAACCTTGAGATCGAACCGGAAACATGGGATACCGTGGCATTGAAGGATCCATCTAACTATGCAGTGTTTCAAAAGTTGCTGGACAACTCAGAAAACCCGGTCGAATATGTTAACCCTGCTTACGGACAAAGCTACCTCTACAATATTTCAGCAGAAAGCATTATCAGGCAATTTCAATATGGCATGCGAAAACTGAAAGAACATTTTCCCGGCATTACTTTCACCACTTATTCCACCGAAGAGCCCTGCTTCACAAGTGCGCTTCCTCAAATATTGAAATCACTGGGTTTTAAATACGCCTCATTAAAAAATCCGAATACCTGCTGGGGCGGTTATGTAAGAGCATATGGCGGGGAATCATTGAACTGGATCGGTCCTGATGGTACTTCCATCCTAACCGTGCCACGTTATGCATCCGAAGAACTTCAGAAAAAATCTACCTGGCAAACAACGGCCTGGAACAATTCGCACGCTTACATTAATGCCTCCATTCAACAGGGCATTACGGATCCGGTTGGCATGTGTTTGCAGGATGCCGGCTGGAAGAACGGTCGGTGGTTGGGGAAAAATACGTCCGCAGCACGTTATACTACCTGGCGCGATTATTTTAACCTGATAGAGAAAAAACAAAACGTAGAAGACTGGCGCCTCTCGCAGGAAGATATACAAGTGAGCCTTGTTTGGGGATCGCAGGTTTTGCAACGAATCGCCCAGCAGGTGCGGCAGGCGGAAAACAAGATCACGATGGCCGAAAAAGCTGCAGCACTTGCAAAGCTGTATGCAAATGTTCCTTATCCTCAAAAGGAGTTTGACGAAGCGTGGCGAACGCTGATGCTTGCACAACATCACGATTGTTGGATTGTTCCCTACAACAAGCAAAAATGGGGCACCTGGACAGACAATGTAAAAGTATGGACCGGCAATACCATCTCCGCTAGTGAAAAAATTATTCAGCATTCACTGCAGGCATTAAACAAAACAACATCAAATCAGCAAAATATTGTTGTATATAACGCAACGGCATTTAACAGGAACGAAATAGTTGAGGTTAAATTACCTGCTGACACAAAACATATTACGGATGGGCTCTTCAACAGTCACAACACGCAGCTTGTTACCGGAAATGATTCATCCAGGTCGCTACTTGTCAGAGCTTCTGCGCCTGCATTGGGATATAGTGTGCTCTCAACAGGTAAGCATGCAGACTCAAGATCCAGCGCAGTTATTCGGCAATTGCCGGATGGCACGATTGCCATGGAAACCGATCTGTATAAGCTGGTCATCAATCCGGCAGAAGGCGGACGCATTCAGCAGCTCATTGCAAAAACATTGGGCAATAAAGACTTTGTAGATGCCAACAACACAAACGGCTTTAATACACTAAGAGGAAATTTCTATACTGACGGCGGTTTTAAAACCAGCAAAACAACAAGCGCAAAGGTTACAATTATTGAAAATGGCCCCTTGAGGATCGGACTGAAAATAGAAAGCACATTAAGTAATGCAAAATTTATCCAAACCATTCGCTTAACACAGGGCGAACGATTAATTGACTGCTCCCTGCACCTGGAATATTCCGGAAGAAACGGCATTGGCGAAGACTTCAAACAACAAGGTGGTTTCAATTTGACAGACCTGCACAAGGCTTTTTACAATGACACTTGTAAACTGATCGCGACATTTCCACTAAATCTTCAACATCAAAAAGTATATAAAGATGCACCGCTGGATGTTACAGAAAGCAAATTGAGCAATACATTTTACAATAGCTGGGACAGCATTAAAAACAACATCATTAACAATTGGGTGGATGTTACAGATGGTGCGACCAATTACGGAATGGCAATCTTTTCTGATCACGTAACAAGCTATTCCCACGGCGCAAATTTTCCGCTGGCACTTACCATGCAATACGCGGGTGTGGGTTTATGGGGACGGGATTATACTGTTGATGGCCCTTCGGACATTCGTTATGCGCTGCTACCGCACAAAGGCAAATGGGATGCTGCCGACTTAAACAATGAAACCATTAAGTGGAATGAACCGCTTACTGCATCATTCAACAATACAGCTAATAATTCATTGGAATTTATTTCGCATCTTGATTCAGGCATTGCAGTTTCGGCGATGTATTATAACGGAGATGATCTTTATGTAAGATTGGTGAACAACGGTAGCAAGCAGCTAACACATAAAATATCTTTTAACTGTTATGCGGATGAAGTGGATTTAGTGGAGTTGAATAATACAGTTGCAAAGAAGGTTAAAAATGAGAAGAATGAAAAGGTGGCGTTTGAATGTGAGATACCGGTGTTTGGGATAAGAACGGTGAGGATGAAGGGAGCGAGGGCTAATTGAAAATTGATAAGGGAAAATTGAAAATGATGGGTGGCGACGCCGCAATTGTAAAACATAGAAGAATTTTTTGAAACATATAAGTAAAGTGTCGGCCGCGCCAACGTTTCCTGGTAAACAACTGATAAAGCTTAAAGCCTAAAGCTGACCGAAGCGAAGTTTTTTAAACCATATAAGTAAGGTGTCGGGCGCCAACGTTTCTTTGTAAACAACTGATAAAGCTTAAAGCCCAAAGCCTAAAGCCTAAAGCTGACCGAAGCGAAGTTTTTTAAACCATATAAGTCATATAAGGGCGTGTAAGACCTTACCACCCCAGGTTAATGCTGACCAGGGTAGTTTATCCCTACTCAGCCAGTTTGTGCCCTTCACCATTGACCATTCACTATTCACCAGTTGTATAGAAGTCATATAAGGGCGTATAAGACCTTACCTCCGAGGTTAATACTGACTAGAATAGTTTATACCTACGCAGCCTGTTTGGGCCCTTCACCAGTGACCATTCACTATTCACTAGTTGGATATAAGGCATGCAAGGGAATATAAGAGGCCTGCCCGGGCCATTTTCCGAAATCTAAGATCATCTTAAACTGAAGCGACAGATGAGGTAATCCCCATAAAAATATAAGGACATATAAGGCCTCACATGATAACTAACTTTCTCCAGGTAATACTCCGTCGTGACCGACCCTGAAAGGGTCGAAGCACTAGCATGGGGCAACGCCCTATGGATGGGGCAACGCCCTATGAAAATAAACAGCAAATACCGATCAAGCCCTGTAAGGGCGCAAGCAATAAAAGGGAGATTAGAAGCTCCATCTATGTACAACCGCTTGCTCTGTGAAAGAACGAAACCTGTTTCATTATTTCGATATGTTGCGTTATTTAACGATCTTGGATGATAAATGATGTGAAAGGTAATACCCAAATAATCATCGCATCTAAACCACATCGGCTAACCTTATCAACCAACATTGCATATGAAATCAACAATAATATTGACACTGCTAATAGTTACAGGCATTTCGTCATTAAACGCCCAGGAAACCATTCGCTGGCAAAATCCGCTCTCAGCTGATTTTCCTGTAGTACAAGGCCGGGCCTGGCAAACTGAGCTTTCCAGGCCCTACGACAGATTGCCTGCAAAAGCAGAAAAAACAGTTCGTACCGAAGTCTGGAATCTTTCCCACAATACTGCGGGAGAATATATTGATTTCACCACCAATGCAAAAGAAATTGTGGTCCGTTATGCTGTAAGCGGCGGATTAAACATGCCACACATGCCATCCACCGGCGTAAGTGGCGTTGATCTTTACGCCAAAGACAAACAGGGAGAATGGCATTGGGCGAGAGGCAAATACAATTTTTCAGACACCATCACTTATCGCTTTACCAATATTCAGTCGGCAACACCACTTACTTTTTTCAGGCTGTATTTACCGCTTTACAATACAGTAAAATGGCTGGAGATCGGCACTCCGGAAAAGGATCCTGTTGTTTTTCCGAAGGTTGGTGACAAGAAACCGCTGGTCTTGTATGGCACTTCAATATTACAGGGCGCATGTGCCAGCAGACCCGGACTTGCATGGACGAATATTCTTGGCCGGAAGCTGGATTTGCCGGTGATCAATCTTGGCTTCTCAGGAAACGGCCGGTTGGAACCGGCAGTAACAGATCTTCTGAATGAAGCGGAGGCTTCTGTTTTTGTGCTTGATTGTTTACCCAATCTTACTGCAAGAGATCAATTTCCTGACGACACCGTTCGGGCCCGCATACAGGCATCGGTTAAAAGCCTGCAGTCAAAACATCCGGCAACACCCATCTTGTTAACAGAGCACAGTTGTGGCATTGCTTCCGTAAGCTTGGATAGTGCAACCCTGGCTGAATGTGAACGGGTGAACAAAGTACTTCAGCGGACTTTTACAGACATGAAATCATCCGGCATAAAAAACATCTATCTGCTAACGGCAAAAGCAATTGGGCTTGGTGCAGAATCTACCGTAGATGGCATTCATCCAAACGATATTGGTATGATGCAGCATGCTACGGCATATGAAAAAGCAATACGACAAATTTTATCGCGGAAATGAGCGTGATACTCGTTTTACAAGCCTCCGTGCAACTCCGTATCTACTTGTGTCTTTCCTGTGTAACTGCATTTTTTAGTTACACAGAGCAACATGGAGAAGGCACAGAGATGCATAGAGAGCAGACCAAGATTCCCAAACAAATTACAATCTGGCAATAATTCTGACCACAGAACTGTCTTTGGTACAGCAGGAGTCTTTTCGAAAAGTGGCGATGCAGGCTTAACTAAACAACATGGCTTAGAATAATATCATCCCTTTGGGCAATGTCATTAAGTTAAGCACAGACATCTTCAACTTTGGAGATATCTCCTATCGTCGATATGACGATCCTGGCTTATCAGAAAAAGTAATCACAACAGCATCAATACCAAGTACAGAATAATGAGCAAGTCTGCAACCTCAACGTCACCTCGACGACAGGAGAGGTCTCCCGAATATAGAACTGATGGTGATATTTTATAAGCGTTTGATATGAAATCTCTTAACTTAATGACATTGCCCGAAGGGATTATGGTAAAAAGTACTCTAAAGCTTGCCTCGCAATATTGGTATTAAATCTCAAATAGTCCACCCGCAATTTTTCCGGTTTAACGGTTAAAGGGTTATCCCATAAACAATCGCCCCTGGTAATCTGTTGTACTATTTCAAATGAATGATTTGGTTGTACATTAATCCCCCTGACACAACAGATGAAACCTATTGGAAAAAATTTCCAGCAGTTTTGGGCACAGGAAACGAGCCTTACCGTTTTACTGGTTGTTCTGGCGGCGCATATTTTCATTATTATCCCGCTTGGTCAAAAAACGGTTTTTGGCCAGGTCATTTTTCTCTTCTTCTATATTTCTTTGCTTGTTGCCGGCATGTTCCTGTTGCTGAAAAATCCACGACTTAAAAGGATCACGCTTATATTGCTGATTTTACTCGCCGCAGGTATAGTATTGCGCTCGGCAGGATTTGCAGTCGCAGATAATCTGACTACCGCATTTTATTGCATTCTCCTGAGCTGGGTGGTGCTGCTGCGTACATTTGGCGAAGGTCCGGTTACTGTACATCGTATTTTTGGGGCCATCGTTGTATACCTGCTTATCAGCTTCATATTCGCGCTTTTATATCATTCTATTTTCCTGTTGAAAGGGGAAATCGCTTTTAAAGGGTTGAGTTCTGCTGACAGAAAGGAATTTATGTACTTCAGTCTTGTTACGCTTACCACCGTTGGTTATGGCGACATTAGCCCGGCATTACCATTCAGCCGGTCACTTGCCAACCTGGAAGCATTGATCGGTCAGTTATACCCTGCCATTTTGATTGCGAGACTCGTGTCTATGGAATTTGAATCGTCAAGAACAAAAAAAGAAAAATGATTATTGGGCTTAGTACGAGCCTTTATTATACAACATGTAATGCCCCTATCTTATGCACCAGTTTTTGAAAGACATCAAATCAACACCCATTTTCTGGATGGGCATATTTATACCGGTTGTGTTGGTACTTGAGTGGACACATGGCGCGTCGCATACCACTATGTTTGTGCTATCACTATTAGCAATTATTCCGCTCGCCGGTTTTTTATCGCACTCAACAGAAGGTATTGCTGCCAAAACCGGTGACACAGTCGGCGGCTTACTTAATGCAACGCTTGGCAATCTTACCGAACTGGTGATTTTTATTGCTGCACTCCGGCAGGGGTTGACAGAGCTTGTAAAAGCATCCATTGCGGGCGCTGTGGTCACCAATTCACTTTTCATGCTGGGAGTTTCTTTTCTTATCGGCGGATTAAAATTCAGGGTGCAAAATTTTAATAAGCTGAATGCATTCATCCAGTCTTCATTGTTGTTCATTGTGTGCATTGCGCTAATGGTACCAACGGTTGTGGCTAAAGTTTCAAAAGAAGAAAACATGCCGGCGATGGGACAGATCAGTCTTGGTATTTCTATTTTGTTAATGGCGATTTACCTGCTGAGTTTGTTGTTCTCCTTAAAAACGCATGCTGACTTTTTCAAATCAGAAGAAACCGGTCATGAAGGAGAGGAACATGTATGGCCGCTGAACATCTCGCTGATTGTACTCGCCATATCCGCCACCTGCATTGCAATTGTGAGTGAAATTTTTGTGGAAGGAGTACAGGATGCAGCTTCTAAAATAGGTTTGTCGCAAGGTTTTATCGGTTTCATCATTATTCCCATTGTTGGTGCTGCTGCAGAAATGATGGCAGCCTTTTCAGCTGCCAAAAAGAACAAGCTGGATATAAGCGTGGGCATTGCTATGGGAAGCTCGGCACAGATTGCGCTTTTTGTTACTCCGTTAATGGTAATACTTAGTTATTTCATCGCGCCCGCCCCCATAGATCTTAGCTTTACAGGCGGCCTCATTTTTATGCTGCTTTTTGGAACGTTAACGGTGGCATTGACTTCCAATCATGGTAAATCAACCTGGTACTTAGGGGTATTGCTTATTGCAGTGTATGCCATCTTTGGGGTTACATTGTTTTTTATGGATTAGGCCAAAACATACCCGGGCAACCTTGTTCCTAATGCATATCATGTTACAAAGTGACACCACATAGAAAAAAGAAATGCCGGGCATTGCTGGCCGGCATTAAATTTCACAAAAGGTATGGGATTTCAAAAAATGTGCAAATGTAGCCTACTTCCCCCGAAAGGGTAGCGCATTTTTTTATTTCTTAAGCGCGAATAAATTTAAAAGTCCTGCACAATCGTCTCTTCAAAACCTGGTCGCCTGTAGAATCTAGGTATTATAAGTCCTCCGCCTTTGTTTTATATTGGACGACATTGACTTTCAGGTCAGGTAAAAAACTGATTAGCAAATAGTTACTTCAATGGGAAAAGAAAACTTGATTCTTTGTAAATGGATCTGATGTGAAGAATTTTCACAGGTTGGATACGGTTACAAGACAAATATATGCTTAACGTTGGAACAAGCAAATTAAAATTTGTGAATTGCAATATTATTTATCACCTTAATATGCGGCAGAAACCAATTTGGAGGGAAAAAGTATTTGTCCTACAACTCGCAGTTGTAGGACAAATACTTTTTATTTCTTATTACGCCAATCGGAAAATCAGATAGCACGCAATGTAGCCTTCGGCTATCGATCTGCATGTTAAAGTGAAGTGGTGACGGATGCATATTTTCATCAGAGTTGAAAACGATGCTGTATAAGAGTGTAGCGGGTGTGCGCACCGGGTATGAGGTTGCAAGATGAGCTAAATGGAGAAGGAGCCGATTTGATTTTAGAATTATGTGGTTTAACCTGAATGTGTCTTCAAACTAAATATGCAGCGACAGGTTGTCCGCCTGCCGCTGCGTTAGGTTGTTATTATTTCTTTTTAAAATTTTGAATAATTGTTTCTGAATAGGTTGTATCAATAGATACTGTCATCGCTCCGCTGAAATCCGTGTTTATTGACCCTTTTAAAAGTGTTCTCTTATTAGGATAAACGTACACATTACGAACCACTTTCTCGCACACAGTCTCGTAATTCTCAGTCAGGCCCTCAATTGTAATGGTATGTGGTTGATTAGAACCAAAGATGCTACTGGAAATGTTAAATAATGGGTTTTCTGCGCGATTATAACGCCATGCCCAACCAAGAGGAACAATATTGCCCACTGAATCTCCTCCTGGATAATAATACAAGGGGAAATTGTCAAGTGTCATTCTTACAAGCTGCGCTTCAGCCGGAAGTGAGTCAGTAAGATTTAACTGTAGCTCCCCGGTAATACGCGAAAGCTTCACGCTCGTTGTTGCTGTATCTTTCACACCCACGACAGCATTGAATTTTTTATAAAATATTTCATCACCCGCAGTCTGCACAAAGAATTTATTCAAAAACGATTCACTGCTATCACCCATATATGGTTTGCCACGACTTCCAATCATAACAATAGTGTAATTGCCGGCAGGAAGTGAATCTCTGATTATTCCAAACTCAGCGCCAAGATGTTGACTGTAACTTGAATCCTGCTCCACCTTGCTCGCCAGATGGCCGGCTGAGTCATAAGCGATATACAACACATAACGCAGATAACTTCTGGCTGCAACTTCCTTGCTTGCGATCCTGCTATTAGACACTTCAATATCGCCAAGACTAAAATTAACCGGATACAATTTGGCGCTTACTGAAGGATTTACCGGCGGCGTAGGGTTGTTACTTGATTCAGGTGACGTGGACGTTTTAGTACATGCCACGCCAATAATGCAAAGACATGCCCATAATAATTTTTTGACGTTAGAGATGTTTGACATTGCAGTTTTGATTTTGAATTTTGTTGAATAATAGTATTGTTAAGATGTTAGTTTGAAGAGCTTGTGAAAAGTAATGCCGGGTGTTGCCAGCCGGCATTAAGTTTAACATTGGGTATATGATTTAGAAATTTTTTATGATTGGTTCGCCAGCATAATCGGGGTCGAAAATAACCGGCTGTCCGGCAACAGTACTATCCTGAGCGGCCAGGTCACCCTGCAGAATAAGCTTCTGGTTTGGTTTAATCACCACATCCTTTATTAATTTTTGATAGATCTTTGCACCATTTTTGTCGTAAGCATGCAAAACGATCTGCTGTTTAGCGTCAGATCCTAAGATGCTGAGTTTTATACTTACCAGAGGATTAACATCACGGCTATACGGAACGCCTTGGCTTGAAGCTCCCCATTGCCCCAATGTGTCCGCCGCCACATAGTAAGCCTGATCCAAATAATTAACTATCACCGATACCCAGGTAATTTCAGATGATAATGTATCAGTCAACCTGAGTTCCAACTCCCCGGTAACTCGCTCAAGTCTGATATTTGAAATGGCTGTATCAGCTTCACCAACCGTGATAGTGATTTTTTTAAAAAATGCTTCCCCTCCCAATGGCTTGAAGTACATACTGGCAAGAGTGGTGTCGCTGTTGTCCGTAGCAAACCAAGACGCTGTACCAATAAGCATGACGGTATATTTGCCGGCTGGCAATGAATCATTGATTACTCCCAATGTTGCACCAAGCTCATTAATTGAAGAATCCTGCTCAATTTTGCTAACTCGACGACCAGTTGAATCGAAGGCTGCATAATATAAGTGTTTTAAATAGTCTTTAAGCGGCATTTCCTTATTTGCATGCCTACCATTTAAAACTTCAAGATTTCCAATCTGAAACTGCACCTTAAAATTTTTAGTTGAAGCCGAAGATTCAATCGGGCTGGCAGCATTGTTATTTGGAGGAACGTCGTTTATCGATTTTGTACATGCTGCTCCCAGCGTTAAGAGACAAATTGATAAAATCATTTTAGTTGGCGAGAAAACCGGCATATAGTTTCTTATTTAGACTGAGGATAAATGCAGTTGATTCGTTGAGTTGTTTCATTACTCACAACCACAACACATAAGATTAAAAGTTTAAAACTTCTGGTTTATGGAACCGGTGCGTTTGTCCACCCACAGAGATCCAGCATTCTTGCCCCCAGTGTCAGACGTGTCAAAAAGTCTTCCCGTTAATATCGTTTTTCTGTTTGGATAGATATATACGCCTGTTATCACCCTTTGAGCAACTGGTTGTTCGTTAATATCACAACCTACAATAGTAACTGTGTGGGTTGTATTCGACCCCAAGTAGCCGATGCTGAAAGAATATGGATAGGCAAGTGAGCCCCATGAGGGAAAAAAATCTGTTATAGAAGACTGAAGCTCACCAGTGGCTATTTGCATGTGTAAATAGGTGCTGTCAACATACACCTTCTCCATTTTCACTTCTGGGTGCAGCGTATCTTTTAGATTTATTTCAAGAACTCCCGTTATTCGTTCCAGTTTTATAGGCGCTGCAATAGAGTCATGTTCTGAAACGGTTATATTAAATTTCTTTAAGCAGACATCTTCATGCCGGGTGAATAAATTGAACCTACTTAACAAGGTATCATCATAAAACTCAACAGAATAGTATTGAGCGCCCACAACCACGATAGTATAATCACCAACCGGTAACGAGTCGTTAATAACTCCAAAGTCAGGTCCGGCATATGCTAAAATGGAGTCCTGCACAATTTTGCTTATCAAACGACCAGTAGAATCATAAGCTCTATAAGACAAGTAATGCAGATAGTTTCTTACAGGCATTTCCCTGTTTGCAGTCCGTCCATCCGAAACATCGATATCTCCAAGGCTGAAACGAACAGCATATTTGCGTATTGCAGCTGATGTGTTCGCAGTTTTATCAGGTTTATCATTTTCATTCGGAGCGGTAGAGGATTTATTGCATGCCACCGCAACAACGCATAGGCATGCACATAATATTTTTTTTATGTAAGAAAGGCCACTCATAAATTATGTGGTTTAGAAGTTGTAAGTAATACTTTCGCTATAATCCGGATCAACTGTAACAACCATGGGATGTTGCCCATATGGTGCATCGGAAAGGGTTCCCTGCAATACAGTTTGTTTGTTGGGATCCAGTTGAACATTTTCAATTGTTTTCTGATACACAGGTTTATTATCAGCCGAATAGCCGGTGATGGTTACCGAGTGTTTGCCGGTAGTAGTAAAACAGTTGAAGTCGATAGACGCCGACGAAACGTTGTAATCGCTGGAAAACAAGACAGAATCAACACCAACTACAGCATCGTTATACGGACTAAAATAGACGGGTTGATTGTCCAGCTTAACGGAGATCTGCGTAACAACTGGTGGCAACGTGTCAGTGATCTTTACTTCAACGGCGCTGGTGATCCTGTTTAAGCGAACGCCGCTGTAAGCAGTATCTTTTGAGCCTACAATAAGGTTGATCTTCTTATAAAATACATCCTGCGAATCACCGCTGTAGAATTTGAGGAGGTTTACCAGGTTGTCAGCATTATTATTTGCATCAAAGATGTTCATGTTGCCTCCACCGAGGATAACAGTGTACTTACCCGGAGCAAGCGAATCCGTTATAGCGCCAAAATCTGCAGCAGAGCCGCCATTGGTAAGGTCCTGCACCTTCTTGCTGGCAAGAGCGCCGGTTGAGTCATACGCCCCATAGAACAAATAGCGCAGATATTCACCCGCAGCCATTTCTTTAAATGCAATGCGGCCATCTTTCTGAACATCTATATTGCCTAAACGAAAACTTACGCCAAACTTGCTGCGCGTGCCAGGCGGATTGGGCGGATCTGGCGGGTTAGGCGGTTGTTGCTGCTCTCCACCACTCGTGGATTTTGTGCACGCAAATAGTATTGACAAGCAACTTGCACAAAACAATAGGGTTATTTTATTCATAATTAGCCTTAGTAAATCTGGTTTACGGTTTATGTCATTTGGAAAATAAGGGGTGTTTCGGAGGATGGATTTAGGTACGATTGCTGTTAGTACGACAAATATAGGAGGAGGAAGGAAAGGGGCAAATTAAAATTTTGGGAAGGACCCAACTAATAGGTTGCCAGCCTGAGTCCTTTATACCTTTAAAAGAAGCTAGTCCGGTTGCGTAAAAAAGCCAACTTTTAGCAAATCAAAATCATAATAGACTTATTCCTATTTGGGCAGGTCGGATTTAGCTCATGACCTTAACTTCAACAGGACTAAGCCTCCATTTAATTTGAAAGATCATTTTCAAAAATCATTTTCTTCATCATTTTCAAAATCATTTTTTTCATCATGATTAAGTCGAAGATCACTTTCGCAAAAACTGCAAAGGCTTTCGGATGGGCTTTTTCGACCTAAACATTTGGGACATCTGTATGCACGTCTTTCACAGTCAAAACAAATCTCTTCGTAACTGTACTTTTTGTTTCCGCACATTGGACAAATCAATGATTGTTGATCTGTTGCTACATCATGTTGAAATTGATAGTGGTTTACATAACTACATTCCCCTTCGTTTTCTAAGGTAATTTGATAATGATATCCCTTGTCACTTATGAAACTGCATTCACCATCTCCTATGTCTTCACTTATAAAATGAGACTCGTCAAGCCATCCCCCGTTTGGCCAGTTAATTCTGATTAATTGACCGTTTTCAACCTCAACATTGAGCTCATAAGTATGTCTTGTTCCCGTGTTTGGATTATAGTACTCAACATCTGCACACCATATACCATCGGCATAATCTGATAGTTTTTCATCGTGTGCCGTACTCTCATCTTCTTGATTAGACCAGACAACAACAGTTTCAATGTGCTTTGCAGAAGTACTTTCTTTACTTTTACATCCGGTAGACACAACAACTACTACTAACAGAAGTCGAAAAAGATGCTTCATTTATTACTTGAATTATTATAGATTCTGAAACTTAAAACCTGCATTTCAGTTTTAACAGAAATTGTGTAGGTGTTCTTCGCTGGTCTATTACTAGCCATAAAACATTTAAATCATTTCTTTACTGGCAAACTCCGCATCTGCCACCGTCCTTACTACAATGCTTGCAATATTTACAATTTTTGCATGCCTTGCAAGTTTTATCACCATTACATGTTGCATATTTTCTTGAAGTGTAGCCATAAACGGTTAACATGGTAACGGCTAAAGCGCTAATAATGAGAACTTTTTTCATTTCGTTGGGTATATAGTTTACGGATGTTCTTTGTCGGATTTGGATATCGGAGTGTTTAAATCGTATTCACACACACATATACATCCATGCACAACACAGACTTGCAAAGGTATTTTTTGTGGGAAAACACTCCTGTGTCAAATTGCACAAAAATTTTTCATTGAAAATTTTTCCGAATACGATTCAGCGTTTCACGACTCATTCCCAAATATGAAGCAAGATGAGTTAGAGGTACTTGTTGAAAATAATTGGGATGATTGTCTAATGTATGTTTATAGCGCTGAGCAGGAGACATTAATTTAAACATGCTTGAATGCTCTTCTTCTTTGAGATATAGCTCTTCAAAAAAACGAAACAGTAAAAAGTGGAGAGAATTATTATTTAGAAATAGCTCAATAGCGTCGGACCTGGAAACGTAAAAGACCTTGCAATTTTCGGCAGCGACCAAATTTAAACTAGAGGGGGACTGGCGAATAAAACTTCTAAAATTACAAGCCAAATCTTCTTCGAAGTAAAAATTAATGTTGATCTCTTTTCCTTCGTGTATTTCAAAACCGCGTATACTCCCATTGTTAATATAATAATAACACTTGCATATTTGCCCCTCTTTTAGTATCACTTCACCCTTTTTTAAATCTCTTTCATGCATTATAGAGCATAACTGGTCAAAATCCTTCTTAGATATTCGTGCCAAAGATTCAAGTTTCTTCTTATACCTGAGTAGCTTTTGGTGTTTATCATAAGCTTGCATCGCGTCAAGATTTAGGTTGGCAACTTGGAAAAAACAGAAAAACGACCCTTATCAAAGATATTCTTTTTGAGCGACATCCATTTCGCGAACACCGTAATGTATGTTTTCGATCGTCGACGATGATCCCTTGTCGAGTAGATCTAATCTCCTATTGACAACCCCAATGTGAAAATCAATACGTTTAGATTCCGCCTCGCCTAAATGTGCGAAATTGATCGAATCCAACTTTTTCGTAAAAAAGCGTTTTTACAGAAATTAGATTAAACCTTTATTAATCGTTTTTACTTTTTACTTTCTCCTCCTCATCATCAAACCACTCTGCAGTCAACCAACAACTTTCTATCTTAGGAAGGGTTTTAAAGCAATCAAACTCCGTTCTGACGCGTCGCTATCAGTTATATTTTCCGCCCTCGCCCTCTCTGTTTATCCTGCACATTTTTGATCGCCTTCTTAATTTCCTGAATATCCACTAAATCCTGGCTTCTGCCCGAAGCTTCTTTGTTTTTTAGAAAATCATTCAATCCGATGTAATTGATTATAACCCCGTCTGCATCCATCTGTTGCATATTTTTGACAGCTTCGTCAAATTCGAGCCCATCAATGTTGTTGAGAATGTCTATGCGCAACGGAGGGTAGCCTATCTGGGTAATATACCCTGGTCTTAAAAAATCTTCTTTCTCAAATCCAAGCGCACCCATGCCAAAGTCTTTCAGCACTTTCAACATCTTTGAAGCGTTCGTGTTAGAAATGTTTATCCAAATATCAAGATCGCCTGTATGGCGTGGTTTACCATGAAATGCAAGCGCATATCCACCCACCACCATATAAGCTACCTTATGCTTATTTAGCAGTTTAATAAAGTCTTCGAAATCCCGCGCAAGTATCATCCTTTTATCTTTTGTTTATTGACAATCTTTTTGTTCATCCGGTCATCTTTACCGAGCGATTGGGATATAATGAAAGTTACGGCAGCAACGCGCTTAGCTGCAGGTTGAGCGAGCCAGTATGCCAGATCATCACTATGCTCATTTGCATCTTTCATGGCAAACCGACGAACAACGGGAACAATTCTGCCCGCGATATTAGCTGTCTCCTTTTCCATTTGTTTCGGGCGTACAATTATATCTTTTCGCTCAATACGCACGTCATCATTTTCGTAGTGAGTTTTTGCTTTACTTAAGTAGTTGTTGAGCGTATTGTAATTGTATTCGGGATAGCTTAAGCATAAGTTTTTAAGATTAGAAAACACTTCGAATGAAAGATCCTTCCGATTTTTCCAATGAATGGTCACTACCCGTTTGTTAGATGCGTTTCCCATGAAAGCAAATATAACCAATAAAGTGATCATATTTGTCATAAACAGCAGATAGGTTTCACGCAAAGGTGCAAAGAACGGTTTCACGCAATCCCCACAGTACTGTGGGGACGCAGCGGAGCAACGGCACGGCGGCGTGCTTATTGTTGCATCATTGCAAACTTTAGATAGTATTGCATCGTATGAATAGTCCGCCGCGTCGCCGCCTCTTTGCGTGCGCTGCGAGAAATGACTAGCAGCCCTCTGCGCCTCTGCTCCTTTGCGTCCTTTGCGTGAAACAATTCCTTTTTTATCGCCGCAAGCGATAGAATAAGGCTGCGAAGCCCCGAGGCTTAGCAGAGCGTGTGTGCCGCCGCGCCGTCCCCACAGTACTGTGCGGGACCGCGTGAAATAACTCCCCTTTACTACCATCCCGGATTTTGCGGCAACAAATTCGGGTTTAATGTTAATTCCTGCGTTGGAATCGGATAGAGATACAATTTATCTTTCCATGTTCTCGATATAATATCCGTATACACACGGATATAGCTATCCTTATCTAACGGCATCCCTGAAACATCATACTTGTACTGCGCTATTGTTTGTGGCAGCAGCTTCATGCCTAAAATGCTTTCAGGATTTTCCAGCAGCTTTCCAGCCTTCCAGCGCAGTATGTCATCTGAGCGGAAACCGTCACCGGCGAGTTCAATCTTCCTTTCGCGTCTTATTTCATCGAGCAATACAGGCAGGGCGGGAAATTCGGAGCCCGGATCTTTTTGCAGTGATGCAATTACCATGTTGGGCATTCCCACTCTTTTGCGAAGCTTGTTGATCGTATTGTCAATTACCGCTTGTGTGCAGGTATTTAATTCTGCTTTTGCTTCGGCCTCAATCAATAAGATCTCCGCATAACGGAATACAAAAAAGTCAAGCACCGATTGGTTAGCGTTCCATGTAGCAATATCGCTGGAGCGCCCCTTGATGGTTTGGTATCCGGTGGATGTAACAGCGGTGCCAATTCTCGGCAGCGAGATCGTGTCTTTGGAACCATCCGTATTTACAAGAAATACAAAGCCTCGTGTGGCGATCGTCTGTTTAAAACGCGGATCACGATTAATGCACTCTGCATCCAGTGAATCATCGCCTTTGTATAAATGGCTGAGCGATATGGGCAGTCCGTCAGTACATAAATAAGATCGTACAAAGCTTTTGCTATAGCCGCAGTTTGTTTCACCCAATGCTCTTGATATATTGTTCATCCGCACGTCCTTCAAATAGCGCATTGGAAAAATCGCTTCTTTGTTGTTCAGCAATTCCTGCTGGATGAATAAGTTGTAATAATCCTTATCGGGATTGCCGGTACTGTACACATCATACAGACCAGCACTGCGGATTGCTTCGGCATTGCTCGCCGCTTCCTGCAGGTATACAACATCATCACCTTCGCCAAAGTATCTTCTGTGTGTTCCTTCCCACAAACAGATCCTTGCCTTGAGGGCCATGGCAGCATATTTGTGCAGACGGCCCGACTCGGCCTTCTCGGGCAACGGCAGGTTGTTTATCGCAAAATTCAGATCACTCAAAACGGAATCCATCACCATTTTTCGCGGATCGCGCTTTGCATACAACAGGTAGGATGTGTCAACAATATAACTTCCCATCCAGGGCACATCACCAAACAGCTTTACCTTTCCCCAATAAGAATGGGCACGGAAAAAACGGGCTTCTGCAGCATATTTGCTTTTGACATCATTAGATGCATCTGCAACCTTGTAACGGCTTAAAAAATAATTGCAGGATCTTATCGTGGCCCAGTCCGAACTGCTCCAAAATCCACCGCTGACGGGCACTACATACTGGTCGGCCCAAAATGCAAATTTCGACTTGGGCACCATGATGTCTGAGTTCACATCGCCGGGAAAGGATTGCTCCGGCAGCGTTGTGTACAAGGTGTTACAAAACAGTTTCAGGTCATTCTCATTTTTAAAATATGTTGGTTCGCTAAGGGCATCCATCGGATACCTGTCTAAGAAAGCTTCTTTTTTGCAGCCCATCAAAAGCAAGATCGATAGTGCTATATACGATATGTTAGATTTCATGTTTAATAAAGTTTAGTTTTTTAAAGCGTTATAATCCCAGTTGCAGGCCAAAGGCAATGGCTCTGTTCAATGGGTATCCCCTGAAGTCCAGTATTTCAGGATCGTATGCTTTAAACAATTTGGTGAATTCAAACAGATTTTGGCCGGTTACATAAACGCGGAGCCTGCTTAATTTGGCCTTGTCGGTCCATTGTTTGGGAAAAGTGTAGCCCACTGACAGTTCCTTCATTCGCAGGTAAGACGCATGTTGCAGGTATTTTGATTGTGTTTCATAATTGCCTCCGCCAAAGCGAATCCTGGGAAAATAGGCATTGTTGTTTTGCGGTGTCCAGTAATCTTTTGCATATACCATGGGAACACTCCATTCGCTGGCGAAAGCTCTGAAAGCATTGTCCGCCATCCACACGTCACGCTTTGCAATGCCCTGCACAAAAATTACCAGGTCAAGCCCTTTATAACTTACAGATGCATTAATGCCATACTGGTAGCGTGGAGTGTTATTACCGATGATCTTTCTATCACCCGGATCAGTCACCGAATTGGCACCGGGAGTTATGCCCGATTTTCCATCCAGGTCCTTGTATTTAATATCGCCGGCAAGCCACCTACCGTTCCAGATCTTTGACTGATCTGCAGCCGCAGCATCTTCATCTGATTTAAAATACCCGTCAGTGACATAGCCCCATATTTCACCCATTTTCTGACCTGTGTAATTGCTGCCGATCACTTTGTTTGGATTCAGGTCATATTTGGTGATCTCAGCCTGGTAATCAGACAATGCAAGACCAACGGAATAGGAAACATCCTTACCCACTTTGTCTTTCCAGCTTAGATTCAGCTCCCATCCACGCGTTTTTAAATCCGCTGCGTTCTGACGTGGCGCAGTCGTTCCAAGCACTGCGGGTAACGGGGAGCCTGCTACAACCATGCCTTTGGTGGCGCGTGTGTACCATTCAAAATAGCCGGTTAACTTCTCATTCAAAAAGCCAAAGTCAAGTCCTATATTATTGCTCGTAACTTTTTCCCATGTAAAGTTGGAGCTTACAAGGCCGGGAGTCGAAACACCCATACCAAGCTGATCTCCATAAATGTAATTCACCGCATTAGCTGTCATTGTTGAAATGTAGGGATAGTTGGATGCCACAGCCTGGTTGGCCAATGTTCCGTAAGATGCCCTGATCTTTAAATTGCTGACGACATTGCTGAACGGTTCAAAAAATGCTTCTTTCGAAATGCGCCATCCTGCGGATACTGAAGGTGAAAAATAATAGCGGTTACCTCTTGCAAATTTGGAACTGCCATCATAGCGGCCATTAACTTCCAGCAGGTACTTATTAGCATAAACATAATTTAACCGGAAGAAGTTACCAGATAATGCCCATTCTGATTGACTGCCACCAACAGATGGCTTGCTATCGTTATTTAAATTGATAGAAGGCAGCTCCTGGTCAATCAGGTTTTTAGCATACTCCGTTCTATACTTTGATTGTTTTAATTCCTGGTTATAACCAACTGTGGCTTTTACGTAATGCTTGCCGGCAAAAGTATTCTCGTAATCAGCGTATGCATTTAAAGCATAATAGTTATCGTTTGAAAAGCTTTCTGTAACACCATTGGGCTTTGTCCAGGCAAATAACCCCAGCGGCATGCCGTTCACACCATATTCCATAAACTCTTTATAGTTCTGCTGGTTAAAATTGGTGTAGTTGTTCCATGTATAATCTGCTGTTACCGTAACGTGTTTAACCGGTTTAAGTATCGCTCTTCCTGTGAGCCATAGATCATTTGCTGTTGTTTTTGAACGACCGTTCTGTTCCATCACTGCAATGGGATTGGTAAAACTGCCTTGCCCGGAATAGTTACCATCGGGATGTTTAACGGGCATAAGGGGTCGCGCATCGCCCGTGATCCAACCACTGCTTGTGCCACCGTTGTTGGTTGGCGCCGGCGTATTGTAATCCCAATGATTGAGTAAAATGCTCGCATTTACGGTAAACCAATCTGTGATCTCCGTTTTTACTTTTAGACTTGGGTTCAACCGGTTATAACGCTGGTCTGCCAATTTTAAAATGCCTCCCTGCGTAAAATATCCCAATGAAGCGGCATAAGATGTTTTTGCATTGCCACCGGACAGGGACAAATTGTGCTGTTGCATAGCTGCCCAACCGGGATATAATTCTTTAATCCAGTCTGTGTTTCCAACATAACGGTATTTGTTGGGATTTCCGGGATCAATATATACCGTTGAATTATTAGCCGGGTCGTTAAAGTAAGCTGTTGTCAGAACCGAATCCTGTTCCGTAAATACAGAACTTGCTTGTGTACCGCCATTCATACCCGTTCGGTTTGCTTCGTTGAATATGCGGATATAGTCAACGGAGTTCAGGTACTTGGCCTGGCGCGTTGGCTTGAAAATCGTGTACGAGCCTGAGTAATTAATTTTAGGAACACCACCCGCAGCTTTTTTTGTAGTAATAAGAATAACGCCATAAGCGGCACGCCCTCCGTAGATGGCCGCAGAGGCCGCATCCTTTAACACAGTTACACTTTCCACATCAGCCGGGTCAATTAAATTGGCATCCATTTGTACGCCATCTACCAATATCAGCGGACTGCCTCCGTTTAAACTTGTAGTTCCACGTATATTAAACGTTGCGCCCATGCCCGGTGCGCCGTTGGCAAATGAAATGTTCAGGTTGGGAACCAATCCCTGCAGGCCTTGTCCAACGTTTGTTATGGGCCTGTCCTGAAGCGTTTTTCCACTTACTGTTGCTACAGCACCCGTAAGGTTCACTTTTTTTTGTGTGCCGTATCCAACCACCACAACATCTTCCAACACGGCATGTGTTGCGGTGAGCCTGATTTCAAGCGGTGTGGATGTTGACGTGATCTTTACTGTTTGATCTGCATAACCCATTGCTGATATAACCAGCTCCTGGCCAACCTGTGCGTTCAATTCGAAAAAGCCATTTTCATTTGAAGCAGTTCCACGCTGTGTTCCTTTGATCATAACGCTGGCGCCGGCGACGGCTTTGCCGGAAGAGTCGGTAATGGTTCCGGAAAGTTTATGATCCTGTGAAAAGGCTTTATTCAATAATGCCAGGTTGAGTGCTATTAAAACAAGGAAGGATTTAACTATAACACTATGGGTACAGCATGACGGGGACCATTTGTATTTTTTGTTCATACAAGCAGGTGATTTTACGTTAAATAAAATTGTTTAGGCGAGCAATGTTGTTTGGTTATGAAGGCTTCGTAAACGTTGGCAGATGTCTGCACTTGTGCGAATGAAAGATTTGATTATAGTGATGTTTTTTTCATTGCCGTCTGCTTTAGCTGACGGAAAATAAAATTTCCTGAATATGGCTTTAGCCATACATTTCTGTTTTTGGCTAAAGCCCACGATAGAAGATCAATCACTATCCGTCAGCTAAAGCAGACGGCAATGAATTTATTGATCCGATCACGCTATTTTTCGAGCATTTATATTGCCAATCATAACCAACCAACATTCTACAGCGAACCGGCTTTCCGGCTTCTTTTACCAGAAAGCATGTGCGGCGGTGCGGGAACACCGCAGTCTTTTTGGGTGATGAATTTTATATCATAAGTGGTTGGTTTTAGGGGTTATTAAATATTATGACCGAAAGAAATAACTGTTTGTGGAAGTATTAATAAACAATTCTGATACAATAGCGAGGCTTACCGTTTTATACGGCTGCGGCGATAATCCTTACAAGTATTGTTGCTTGTTATATGGATTACGCGCAATATGGATTTAGTAGGTAATAGTATTTTTTTCATGAGCTGTTGCAATCTGTTGGTTAAGGGTAATATTGTAAGCGATGCTGTTAACGTTTATATAGCGATGCTATAAACCCGCCACAACGTATAACCGGCAATTATAAACCAGTGAACATTGTGTTATTACAAACTTGTACCGTTGACCGTGTGGGTGCATACACCGATGGATAGCTAGTTGATCTTTCATATGTTTTGGACTTTGGAACGAAGTAAGCGTAATACGCCTGGATAAAAAATCAGCTGGCTGTACTATTTTACCTGATGAGCAGATTTAAAGGTTTCACGCAATCCCGCACAGTACTGTGGGGATTGCGTGAAACCCTTGCGCCTTTGCGTGAAATACCAGGCAACAAGAGGCCTATTCAGCGGGCAGCATTCCCTTGCCATCGCAAACTTCATGTGCCACCTCATACACCGCTTCTACCATTTTTTGAAGATCGTTGTACAGCAAGGCATGTTGCTTAATGTCTGAATTATCCTCTTGCAGTGTATCAAAGAACCAATCGCTTAGTTTTTCCCTTATTTCTGAAAGCGTGTAGTTATTGAAAAAACGAACAATAATATCGCATGGCTCTTTGGTTTCGGGCTTGTTGAGGACATTGTACAGCTTGAGCCATTTTGAAGAAGCAGCGGTTGTGGGCAGAGGATTTTGCATGAAGATTGGGTTTGTACGAAGTAAGTTTATTAACCGCCGCTAAAAAATCAGGTAGATGCGATATTTTACCAATCCTCTTTTTGCCCACAGTAAGACTTAAATACTTTTTACACCAACAGGTAAATATTATATTTGTCGGCACACATATTCTTACAACTATGGCAGAACATACCATCCACCAGGGAGAAAAGATTAAGAGGTTCCGGGAGATGCTTGGCGTAAAACAAGACGCGCTGGCAATGGAGCTTGGAGACGACTGGAACCAAAGAAAAGTATCGATGCTGGAAGCAAAAGCTGAAATAGAACCGGCGTTGTTTGAGAAGGTTGCTAAAGCCTTGAAGGTGCCTAAGGAAGCGATTGAGAATTTTGATACTAAGGAAGCTGTAAATATATTTTCGCACAATAGTTATGACAGCTCCACAATAAATAGCTATAACTGCAGTAACACCCAAATATTTAACCCCATCGAAGAAATATTGAAGATATATAAAGAGAAGGAGGCGCTGTGTGAAAGAATGTTGAAGGATAAGGATGAGATGATCGCGAGGTTGGAGAAGCTGTTGGAGAAATAGCTAACATATAAAGAAATTAATTTTTAGTGTTTCAACTAAAAGATATGCTCATTTTCTTGGCAGATTTTATTGTTTGATGACTATTCAAGTTGTACTAAATATTTGCTGATCAAAATTTAGAAAATAATTCTCCTATCCCTAACGTGGACGCCCTTGCCTGGCCCAACTATCAAACACAGCCTCTGATCTGTAACTTTGTAAAAACAATATTCCGGATGGCCGATATACACAGCAAAACGGTTAGAAGTTACAATATGAGCAAAATTAAAAGTAAAAACACTAAGCCGGAGTTAGTGGTACGGAAATTCCTTTTTTCTCATGGTATTCGTTATCGTCTTCATCAAAATAAACTCGCAGGCAAACCAGACATAGTACTTTCGAAATACAAAACAGTAATTTTTATACATGGTTGCTTTTGGCACGGACATAACGAGTGCGCTTATGCTTCACTGCCGAAAACTCGCACGGAGTGGTGGAAGGAGAAAATCGCTAAAAACATAGCTAACGATGAAAAGGCAGTCAGATACTTAAGGGAAACAGGGTGGCGGGTTATAGTCATTTGGAGCTGCGACTTAAAACCAAAAACGCAAGAAATTGTATTAGCTAAACTTCTCAACGAACTGAAAAATTGTTAATACCACCGTTCATACATTTCTGAAGTTCTTATATGCCTTTTTCCTTTATTTAAATTACACGATAAACACAACAATTGAATATTTGCTACATCATTTAGTCCGCCTTGTGCCAAGGGAATTATATGATCATAGTGTTTTTGATTGTGAATGGATAGAATTCCATTCAGATTCTTGAGACAAAAACAGCATCGTCCCCTATCTCTAAAATAAACAGCTTTTTTACACCACGCAGGGATGCCTACTCGTTTTAAAAAACCATTTTTATTAAAATACTTCGCACTTTCGCCTTTATCGTTATTATTATCGTGAATTTTCTGTGCTATCAGAAGATTGAAACGCAATAGTACTTCTCTGTTATTGAACATAATGTGAAATATTTCATTAGCAATAACTTCATATAATACTTCTAAAATACCTGATTCAACAAGCTCCTCATGATGCCTTTCAATATCTGCATAGTTTTTCACATCGAGCATTAATGAGTAATTTTTTATGCCATACTCTTCTAATACCGAATCCACATAGGGCTTAAATTTTAAATCTCGGTTAAGTTTGCAGTATTCATAATTACGTTGATCGTGACAATGCATATCGTCTTCTAGAAAGTTGCATAAGACATGCTCTATAAACACATGAAAAGCACTTCGTTTTTGAAAAGGTTTTGTGAGTTGATTAATAAATCCTCTTTCCTCAAAGAAATCGCTTACAAATCCGGCCAGTTCAGGATCGTTGTTTAGGACATTATCAACAATATTAGCATAATAATAAGTGTTATAGTATGTGTGTTTAAAGAAACTATTCATTTCTGTATTGTTCTTTTTTCTTCTATAAAAATCGCCCTGAAACAAGTGACAAGATCACGACGAACCTTATTTTATCCGCAATTTCAGCATGCAAACACCTAACAGGAAGAATGAGTTCCATCTTATGCGATGAGCTAAGTTCATCGTAGTGGTTATTTACAAGGATTTTAAACATCAAATCTCTATTATTCAAGGCCGATATCGTTCGGATCAATCTTCCAAACAATTTTTACCGGTGTTGTGTCGAAATATTCCTTGGCAATTATGTTACCCTCAAATGTAAACGGAGAGCGGTCATCTGTTCTGGTAAATAGAAAAATTTTTTGACCAAGCGGCGGATTAATCATTCTTCTAATTTGCGGTTGATTTATATGCGATTGGTGCGTTGCTTCCCAAATGAATAGTTCTCCTTCCCAATAATTGTTATAATCGTGGCCGGTGCGGCCAGGAATACCAATGTTTGAAAAAATAAAAATGTTTCCCTCGTAGCTTCGATAACCTTTATCCCAAGCGCCTCGCTGCTTTTCAGACGGAACATTTAGAACTTTATAAATGTCATGTTTGGTGTAAAATTGGCCTTTAACAAACATTTTAACTGGTTTATAATGAGGCAAAATCAATTCCCACGCGCATGGCATGTGCAAACGAATTATTTGCCATTCTTTGTGTATAATTCTCTTTCAAGGTAGAATGATAAACCAACGTGTACTGGTTTTGTAGTCCATCTTTACCTACTAATTTGTTATCATAAATTTTGGAATCTGGAATATTTATAATAACAGGTTTAGGATTCCAATTAACCGCTGATACGCCCGTGTCATTTTTTATATAAGAACAAAAAACTCCATCCCCTTCTTTAATTAATTTATTTATATCTCCCGTGTTGCCACCAACAAAGAAAAAATTATTCTTAATATTCTCCTTCGGATTTAGACAATCGCAATGGGCTGTCACACATAAAAAAAAGCGTCCATCCCTTTTTCCATTTTGGTCGACGGTGAAAAATATATCTCCGAACCGAAGCGCAGAACCAGAGTATTTCTGAATATGAAGGATGTTATAATAGACGTTGAGTTTTTTTATCTCTGCTAGAATCTGCACCTCATCTTTACTAAACGAATCAATCGACGCTTCTAAATTTTTATCTTTTTTGTATATATTCCAAAAAGCCGCAGTAACACTTTTAAGTTTTCCTTGTTTGTGGTCAAAATAAGATATTGTATGACTTTTAATGATACTCATTAAGAATTCAATAAATGCCTCCTTCTTATCAAGCTGATGGAATAATATTTCATCTTTAATTAAGTCTGCATCTTTACCCACAAATCCAGAGCTTTCTCTTAAAAGTCCTCTCACTTCAAGGCTAATTAGGGTAAGCAGATTTCCTGCAACTTTTTGGATTGCATTCGTGAAAAAATCAAATAAATCTTTCGGTTCCGGATTATTTTTACTCGTTACTTGTATGATGGTGTGATTTACAACAATAAAGTTGTCCGCTATGTAATCAGTCTTAACTTCTGTTGGATAATCAAGATCATCAAAAAGGGGTTCTTCGTGCACATAATATCCGAGAACATCACAAGCCTTAGTCAGATCGATGTTAACCTTTTTCAACCCCTGCATAAAAATCCTGTAATTATTTCCAAGCTCATTTTGAATTTTCGATTTAAGCTCATTTAACTTGGTTTGTTTCAGTTCTCCCGTAGTCAAGGCTAATTGAAAGAAAAATTTATCGTGAGCTCGAAACAGTTTCAGCGTGTCAATACCCAACTCAGCTTCCAATGCTTCCAGCATCACTTCGCAGGCATTTTGACTTTCCTTATTAAAGGAGTTATCAAAGTACGCTTTAATAGAATAAAGTATTTCATCAAGATTTTTACTTTCTGTATAGATTGACACAAAGTGTAGATTATCTGTTTGTACAGCCTTTTTCAGAATCTTCAAAGTTTCCGGTTGTTTTAGAGCTTGCGTGTCATCTAGTTGCCAATCCAGAATTAACAGGTCTCTGTTTTTAAAGATATAGTCGACATCATCATTCCAATTTTTATTGTACCGATAGAAGTCTATTGTTTTTTTTGCGCCTCTGAAGGAATTAAAAAGTCCCTGGGATACGTTATAATATTGTTCGTTTGTTGCATTTTTTTCCGTGAAAGGCTCAACTATTTTGTCATCAATATAAACTGATGATAAAATAGAATTCTGAATAATGGCAGTCGGAGTCAGTTCTATCGCATTCATAAGGTTGAAATGGGTTTTATTATAAAGCAAGCACCGTTTAGACGGTTGTATTTCGGCTCATTACTGGCTTCTATATCAAATCCTATCCCGTTAAGGCTTTGCTTGGCTAAGTATAATCCAATGCCCCGGCCTTTCGGACGCTCGGAGTAGAATAGTTTAAAAATATCTTCTAACAAATGATCTTCAATAGGCATACCAGAGTTCATGATTAAGAGATTATTGCCATCAACATCTATTCTTATTTCCTTGTCGTCTACGCGTTGAAGCCAATAAATTGCATTGTTGACTATATTAATCAACACGGGTTTGAAAATCGACTCGTACGATTTTACTGTCCATTTTTTGGCTTGATCAGTAATTGTAAATTTGATATTATGTTCGTTCAGCCTAGATTCAAAAAACTCTTCTGTGTATTCTTTCAGTTCTTTGCCTGTAATGTCTTTTTGAACTCGTCCCGTTGTTCTGTATATAGGTTGCAGTAGTTTGTAATTATCTTGCAGGTGCTCAAAGGCATTTGACAGGTGTCTATAAAATTTGTGTGGGTCTTTCCCCGCTTTCAAATAGGGCTGAATATTCTTAATGCTCTCGGCCATTTGCGCGTAGATCGTATTGAATTGGTGGTCGATTATCTCCACGGCGATGCCCAATTGTGCCAGCTCGTAAGTTTTGTTCCATTCCTCCTTCATTTCCTCAAACTGATCTTTATAATACCCAACAAGGTTATCCTCGTTTACATCAAAGCTCAATCTGCGTAAGTGGTTTAAATAAGGTTCTACACGATTCCGTATGCGTTCTTGCGATTCTTTGAAGATAGTTTCTAAGATTTTAAGACTTCTACCTATTTCCGTTGCATTATTACGTGCGGGGATAATTGCCGTATGTTTTTCACCAAACTCAGCCAGAAATATAGCTTTTTCGGAATTGAATTCGCTTCTTATTTTATCAAATACTTTCGCTAAATCGCCCTCATAATCCTGATAATAGCGAGATAAGGTATTTTCGTAATAAATGGCTTTTTCTTCAAATTCTTTAAAGAGTTCATGTACTTTCAATTTATCTCTTACGGGGCGCAGTACCTCTTCCGACTGCTCAAACGCTTTAACAACCGAGGCATATATCTTATTGTAGGCATGAAATTTTTTGGATTGCAGCTCTGTGGGTTTGAACCTTGCAGGTTTGGCAACTTTGTATTGCGTTAGGCGCGTTTTACAATCCTCAACTTTGCCCATTAACTGCTGTATTTGTTCATAAGCAAGATTCTCTTGTAACGACTTTTGTTTAAGACTGGCTATGTGCTGCTGAAATTCAGCTTGTAAATTTTCTAATTCTTGAGGTTTATCTTTAAGTTCCTTGGCAAAGTTTTTACGCGCTTCATTATCACGTTCATGTTCTTGCTTTTCCGCGACAGCCCTTTTTATTAAGTCATCTTGTTGGTCTTCTTTATAGCTATATTCAGCGCGAGTAGCGAAATATTTTTTAGCTAAATCACGAAAGAATGCAATCAGGTCCGTTTTGAAATCTCTGTATGCTTGGTTATTAATGAAGCCTTCACGACTCGATTTGTCTTTTAGCTTTTCATTATGTTTACGAGTTATTTCGATGTAGCCGAACATGTTTCGTTTAGCAAAAAAGTTTTCACCAGCATGTTTTCCTCTTCGTTCTTCAAATTCTAAAAAGTCGGTGTCTTGTCGACCGTAAGGCAGTACCCTAAATCCATCACGATAAATAAATAATCCACTGTATAAATCTAGCTTAATGTCAAATGCTCGTTTATTTTCACCTTTAACTAAACTTTGGTTTTCAAGAGGGTTTACATATCCCATTTTAATCTTGAACGAACCATAAGTAGTGTTCCCTTTTTTCTTTTGGGGAACAAATTTGTGTGGTACAGTTTTGTTATAAATCCTGACTTTACCTACAAATTCTCCTTGACCGTCAAACTCTCCCTCTATTAAGTGATCACAATTTGTAAAATCATTGGGATTAAAAAAGGCGCGATGAGTTAGCAAATCATATCGCCCGGTTTCATCGCTCTCGTATATCCAGAAATAAGTTTTATGTTCAGGCTCTTCATTTTTAAACAGGTTAAATAATCCAACAAGAGTAGAGACTGTATGGTTAATGGTCGTATCGTCCTTATCTACTTTAGCTTCTCGCTTAGTAAAATCCGTTAATTGGACAAGTTGTTCATCAGACTGGAAAATAACAAAACGAGTAGAATGTGTAGTTACGGGCTTTTGTAGCATATCAGCAATCCAATCTTCCGTAATAAATTCCGGAACGCTCAATTGCTCACATTCTGAAATAATCTTTACTTTCAGTTCTTGCTGATCTTTCCAAGGATCGGATTGTCCTGCACGTATTTCAGGAAAATTGAGTAGAAACTCTTCTTTCAATTGGAGAAAAGCTTCTTCAAACGCATCAACAGAGGTGATAGAACGAATAGGAATATTAACATCAGAAAGAAACAGGTCGTAATTTTCCAAAATGCGCCAATCAAAAAATACCATTTCCAACGGGCATTTCTTCTTCTTTGTCAGCATCAGCATTTGCGGGCCAAGGTAAGCTACGGCCAAGCGGCCGATTCCTTTTTCCCCCATTTTTACGCGGGGCCTCTTATTCAATGTGGTGTCGGGTCCCTCAACATCAGCTTCTCCACGCGTTTTCGAGTCTGTACCCAACACAAACCATTTATTTAACACATCTTCCTTATCCATTCCCTTGCCGTCATCCGAAAGCACGAAAACGGGATCGGGATATTGCTGATAGCCAGGCATGTATAATGCCGCCTCTAATTTATCTCCATAGGCATCATATCCGTTCTTCCATAGCTCTGAAATGGCCGTGGGCAAATCGGCAATCTGGCCTTTTCCCAGCAGCTCAACTGCTCTGGCCTTGGTTCTGAATTGAGCCATAGTGTTTATAACATTGTAGTAAACATTCTGCAATAGCTTGCGCCAATTTAGGAGGTACAGCATTGCCTATCATGCGGGCAGCTACCACCATACTGTTGGAATAGAAGTGATAGTTGGCCGGGAAGGATTGTAATATAGCACCTTCTTTTATAGACAAACCCCTATCTTGTTCCGGGTGACCAAAACGTCCGTTAGAAATGCTGTAGAACTTAGTAGTAATTGTTGGAGATGGCAAATCCCAAAATATCCGGCTGTACACATCTATAAAAGTTTTGTCTTTTCCTTTATAGCATTTTAATTGCAGATCATCATCGTCTTTCCAAGCCAACCGTGTGCCTCCGTCATGTGGGGTCTTGCGTATGCGTTTCAGGTTTATTGTTTCCAAGCGGCCAGTCCAATGCTTGTCAATACCATCATCTTTATGCCCCGCTTCAATTTCTGGCAAATGACCGATTGCATGTCTAACAGTTACTTGAGTCCTATTTTTAGGAATAGGAATCTTAATTTGCTTGCCCAGACGTGTTGCAACTAATACATATCGTTTCCTGTTTTGAGGCACTTTATAATCAGAAGCATTTACTATATCGTCGTCAAACACATATCCCAATGATTCAATGTAATTTTTAAATCGTGCAAGTGGACTTCCTGCCTTCGTTTCAAGGCCCGGAACATTTTCGACAAACAGAAATCCTGGACGGAAATAATCGACAAATCGTTTGAACTCTTCTAAAAGCAACTTACCCCCAGAGGATTTCGTTTTATCGGTTTGCATGGTAGTGTAATATTGACATGGACTACATCCGACAAAAACCATATCGTCCATATTTGGAACAATGTTCAGGTCAGCAGCAAGTTGCTCCGGTTGATATGAAGCAATGTCCGCTTGAATGAAAGCTGCACCCTTATTGTTTTTTTCGTATGTCTCTTTATAACTGTCATCTATATCAATTCCACCGAGCACGGTAATACCAGCTTTCCTAAAGCCACAGGTAACCCCTCCGGAACAGCAAAAGAAGTCCACAGCCTTGAGTTTAGGTTTATCTTGTTGACTCAATTTTTTCATTAGATTTTCAAAAAGGTCAGTAACAGAATCTTTAATAGTATAAGTTTATATTTAAAAAATCACACTAATCACCTCTGCGTTCCTTATGCAAGGTTGCTCATAAGGTATACAAATATAATAATTGATAATTGGTATTGCTTATTTTTTGCTTTGAATAACTTAACAGGAGTTGTTAATAGATAAAAATTAAGGCTGTCTCCATGTGAATTCAACATTGCCTATCTGCTAAAATTGGTGACTATGACTTACACTCTTGGTCTTGGCTATGTCGTTCAAAACAGTCAGTCGGGTTAGTAACCCGCGTATATGTGCCGTGTAAACTGAAATTCGCCTTCTGAAAACAAGTAAAGTGCCAGACTATGGACCCATTTAGAAAAAGTTAATTGCTCTGCCAACAGGGCCACCGAGACAGTTTGTTTATTTTCGTCTCGAAATCTAAATTCTCTTTAATAAGTATCGGAAGCATTAAATATCATTAGCAATAATTGGTCGTTCCAAAAAGGAAATTAACTTCTCCATATTTTCTGCTCACCACTCCCAACAGCTAATTCCAGTGAACATCAACAAATGATCCAGTTTCTTTCCTCCCACCATTTCCCTCACATCCCCCCCTCAAATCCCTCCAAACTCCCTCTCCCCAAAAAACAACCTGTACTCCTTAATCCGCCCATTAGAGCTATCCTGCCGGGGAAGTACTTTTATCCCGCTTATTTTGTAATTCCCGCCAAGGTCAATAACAACCTGGTGTGGCAGTGGTGCTGTTTTATCCTGCCACTCGGTGTGCCAGATACTGGTGAATTGAAGGTCAAAAATATTTGCAGCATTACCATCGTTGCCGGACAATTCTTCACTGTCTGCATACAGGATCTTCCATTGGTTGCGCGGTATCTCTTTTCCGTTTTCATCAAGCAGTTCAAGTTCTGCGATGGATGTGTAAGGCAGGTTATTTACTTCGCTTAAAGCTTCGAGACAAAAATACCTGGCGACTACTGGTTTAAATCGTTGTGACTGCCATTCTTTGCTATTGACAAATGAGCCCTGGTACCAGGCATCTTTTTCATCCAGTGTCCACTTCTGCGATGGCTTTTTGTGCGCCTGTTCTTTCTTTTCGGTGAGGCTATCCAGTATTGGTTTGTCCAGTCCCTGCAATGAAGGATCCTCCATTCCAAACAGGTCAAAGACCACCACTTCATTGGCGCCCTTTTTTAGCCAGCAGCCGGGGAGGTACATCGTTTGTGTAGGTCCAATGTTCCAGAACCTACCCAGGCAAATGCCGTTTACCCAAACCAGTCCCTTGTGCCATTTACGCAGATCCAGGTAAGTGTCGGCTTGTTCCGCGACATTAAATGTGGCGCGATAAAAACCGGGGGAACTCATGCGTTGAGGCGCCAGTTTTTTGAAAGTAAGCGGGATGTTTTTTTCTCCTAACAGAATTGGATAATGCGTCCATTGTTTTAATTCTTTACTGAGGGTGCCTTCAGACAAAATCACTTTTCCATGAATCCCTTTGCGGTCCTGCATAAGGGCGCCATAATTCACCCGGCCCATGGCTTCTACCAGGATCTTTAACGCTGCATTCTTTTTATGCGCAGGCAATGCAATGCGATAAGGCGTCTTTCTTCTGTCGATGGTACCGATGAGTGAATCGTTGAGGTATACCAGTGCGTAATCATGTATGTCTTCAAATGTGAGCGTGCCTTTATCTCCACTGGCTAGCGTGGTTTGATACAAAACAGCGCCATACCCCTGGTTGAGGTCTTCCATCAACAAAGTAGTGTCTGATAAAACCGGTTGCGGCAATTGTTTCCAAAGGGGTGCCATTCCCGTGAACTGAATGTTTTCTATCTTTTGAGAAGGCTTTGATTCGGGTACATCAGGAAGTGTTTCGCCATCCTGCAGGTATTGATTCAAAAGATTCCTGATGGCATAATATTTCGGTGTAGCTGCACCTGATTCGTTGATGGGCGCATCATAATCATAGCTGCTGGTTTGCGGAAGATAGGGATTGGCATTGGCACCTGTGTAGGTACCAAATGTGGTACCTCCGTGCACCATATAAATACTGAAGGAAGCTTTATGCTCCAGCATCCACTTTAGTTCATCCACCACTTTTTGGGTTTCTCCGCTGTGGTGCGGTCTGCCCCAACTATCGAACCAGCCGGGATAATATTCTGCGCACATCAGCGGGCCGTTGGGCTGTACTTCACGCAAAGCTTTAAAAGCCGCTTCCGGGTTTCCCCCGAAATTTACAGCGGCAAAAATATCGGAGCGTGTATCATTCTTTAACTGCGCCGCACCATCACAGGTAAACAAGGGCACTTCAAAACCTGCCTCTTTTAAATAATCACGAATGATGCCTATATAGTTCGTGTCGTTACCATAACTACCATATTCATTTTCTACCTGTACCATCAGTATATTGCCTCCCCTGGTAATTTGGAGGGGCGCTAGTTTCTTTCCTACTTCCATAAGGTATTTCCTGCTGGTTTCGAGATAGTACGGTTCCTGCGTGCGCAGGCGGAGATCTTTATTTTTTAGTAACCACCAGGGAAAACCTCCGAACTCCCATTCGGCGCAGGAGTATGGCCCGGGACGCAATATCACATACAAACCTTCCTGCCGGGCAATCTCGCAGAATTCAACCGCATCTGACTGGCCTGTCCAGGTAAATTTACCGGGCTCTTTTTCGATGATGTTCCAGAACAGGTAAGCGCATACCGTATTCAGCCCCATCGCTTTCGCCATCTTTAAGCGGTGGCGCCAGTATTCACGGGGTATACGCGCGTAATGCAACTCTCCGCAACGTATCACGTAAGGCTTGCCATTTAGTAAAAAGGCATCTTCACCAATGGAAAATGTTTGTGACGAATTTTGGGAAAAAACAGTCAGCGAAACAAAAAGAAGGGCAACAGAATAAAGAGTTTTTAAACGCATATCGATCTATCAACTTTTTTGAATAGTTATTAATAAAAAAATACAGTTACACGGAGAAACACTGAGCAGACACAGAGGTTCACAGAGAGTCCGCCATGCAAATCTGTCATTGGCACGATAGGAGACATCTCCCAACGTTGATGATACTCACACTTAACTAAACGACATTGAAATGTCAATCATCGTTAAGGAAACGACTTTTATTTATATATAGCAGCTATTACCCTGGCTAATGAATTTTCTTTTGGTACCGCTATGTTACCAATAACTGCAGTATGCTGCTCCTGTACCCATTTACGCTCCCAATGAAAAAAATCAATCGGCGCAAATTGCTGTCCGTTAAGTTGATTGCGCAATTGTTCGAAGTAAAGCTGCCAGCGCTTTTTGTAGTATTTACTCATCAGGCCGCCCCATTCTTTATAAGCGTAGTCGTGCAGATTATCTTCTTTCGGGTCGTCGCCGCCCCAAAAGGTAACCAACATAAGTGCATTCAACAAATTATTCTTTCTTTCTTCGTTACCTGTTGCGGCTATTGCCGCCTGTTGTAAATATGTATTGAAGCTGAAATAAGCATTTGTGTTTAATAGTTCTTCAGTACGGTCAATTAATCCGAGAAAGATGCGGGATTGTTCTTCAAAAGAAGTTGCATCTTTCTGCTCATAAGCTTTAACAAGCCTGCTGAAAACGGTATCCGCATCATCAGCAATATCCTGTTTTACAAAGTTCACCAGGTCCAGCTTATAGGTGGCGCTGTGCTCAAAACCGGGTAATGCTTTTGCAAACAGTTTCACCGCTTCCTTATATTTAGCCACATCAAATTTCTTTTTTGCACTCCCCCAACTGGATACAGATTTTATCTGCAATGCAGGGCGGGCACATAAAATATTCTCCGGTGGTCCTTCTGCATAACCCAGCTCACTGCTGTAGGCAGTTTGCAGTAATAATTGCCAGGCAGCATTTACTGATTCGTTTGTTTTTCCATAGCGTGCGGTTGCATAATCCCTGATCCATTGTTTTACATCAACATGTTCAGCATGCCATGCAAGCTCCATCATCAGTTCATACACAACCGGGTTATTATTGATGCCTTCGGGCATAATGCCTACACCTTTTAAGTACTGCCCGTATGCACTCTTCCTTGCCCTGTAAACTTCGTCTGCAAAACGTTGCAGCTTTCCGTTAACGCCCGGCCGTTCGCCAAAATTTGTGACAGTGCACCAGATAAAGGGTGTGCCTTCATAACCTTTGCGATCCTCCCAGTTCTGTGTATTCTCACCAAACAATTCCTGGATAAGAATGCCTGATCTATCTATCTCTGCAAGCATTTCCTTCCGGGGATTGGCCTGCCAGCCCTGTAACACCCATACCGCTCCCGGAAAATTCCGCTGCATGGCTTTTTGAACAGCCAGCCCAGCCTTTGCCAGGTTCACACCATCACTTGTTCCTCCTTCATGAAAAGGGTCTCCTGAAAATAAATGGATGTCGTTGCCATAAAGCCTTTTGGTCTCCGCATAAAAAAGGTCAGCCATCTTATCAAACAATGCATCTGTAGGGTCAAGGATATCCGGACGTGTAAAGAATCCCCATGTACCTTGCGTAATAATATGTGCCTTCACTTTATGCTTCAAATCAGCAGGCACCATACCGAAGAACGCAGGCATCACCGGTTCTATGCCCATGCTTTTCATTCGACGCAACATTTTTTGAACCAGTTGTGCTCTATTGTCAATTTGCGACTGTGCCATAGGACCGCCCCAGGCTTGTATATTTCCCATTAGCCACCATGCATTGTAAGCAGGCCCGGTAATAAAACTATCAATCGCGTTAGCTGAATAATTCAGTGCTTTCAACACATGCTGCCACACGGCTTCGGCGCCATTGGCAACGAGCATTGTATTAACCCCGTTTAACGCCATCCAGTCAAGCTCATGTTCCCAGTCTTTCCAGGTGTAGAAACTTGTGGTATAATTATACGTGCAGTAATTCAACGCATAACGGTATTGCGCAAACGAACTAACCGTAACAGGTTTATCCAGCTTCGGTAATGGATAAACCGGGGACAGGTTGTCTCCCATCCTGCTCATTGAACGATGGCAATAATACTTGAGATACCAGTTAAGACCGAATGCTGCAGCACTTGCAGTGGTGGCGGAGATAACAAGTTTATTGTTGTCAGATGTCAACGTAAACTGTTCTTCAGTAAGGGCGGCTGTTTTTTTAAATACCAGCGCTTTGCTGAGCCAGGGAACCCTTCTCTGTGCCAGTGCCTGCACACCTTTAAAATCCGCGCCGGACACAACACTACTAATCACCATTCCTGAGAGAACACAAACCAGGAATTTTGCTTTAAAAAATCTCATACAACAATTCTTGATATTATTTGATGATAGAAGCTTGTTGATAATTATAATGCGAGCCATTGCGTGAACTGAAACGGCTTGTCCAGTTGCAGTGCAATAACCGGGATAAGATTATCCTCACCGGAAGCAGGCACTTCAACACTATATCCTTTCTCCTTTTTAGTAAGCCTGAGCGCCTTGCCTGTAGCTGCATCTTTTGCAGCAACAATGCTGTACCCGTGTAGATCTTTAAGAGCCACTTCTGTAACATTGGCGCGAATATGCAGGTAGATATAATTGCCGTTGTAAGTACTTCCACCCCAGTCACCCTGTTTAAACGGACCTCCGGATGTGTTATAAATGGCATCCTTGTTTTTCAACGCCCATGATGAAACTTCCAGGAAGCGGTCGGTGAGCGGTTTGGGCAAACTGCCATCCAGATCAGGCCCGATGTTCAACAGGAAATTTCCATTTCCACAGACTTCTTTATCAAACATGGTGATCAGGTCCTTTTTACTTTTCAGCGGAGCTGCCGGGTCATACGCATATACGGGGTAACTAACACTTGAACAGGCTTCCCAGGGATAGGTAGGTCCTTCGGATGTTTTTGCCTCAATACACAGGTAGTCTCCCGAAGATCCATCTGGTATAAAAATATCTTCATCGCCATACCTGGTGGATGATAATCCTCTTGATAAAGTGTTGGGCTTTGTTTTTTTGATATCTGCGTATAAGTTCTTTCCGTCTTCGTTTGTCCAGTACTGGTTCAGCCAGTAGCCATCAAACCACAGGATGTCGGGTTTATATTTTGTAAGCAACTCCTTTACCTGGTTATGCGTGAATTGTACAAAATTTGCTTTTCCGCCGGTTGGTTCCGGCATTGTTGAAATCTCAAATGGCATCTTATCCCATCCCATTTGCTGTATATCAAGGATGGAGTAATAGATGCCAAAGAGTAGCCCCTGCCTGCGTGCTTCTCTGGCCAATTCGCCAAGAATATCTTTTTTGAATTTTGTTTGCTGTATATCGAAGGAAGTGTATTTGCTATCCCATATACAAAAGCCGTCATGATGTTTGGAGATCACCGTGATGTACTTACAACCTGCTTTAACTGCAAAATCAACGATGGCTTTTGCATCGAATTTTTCAGGGTTCCATGCAAAGGAGATGGAGTCTGCAACTGCTTTGGGTGTTTTGCGTCCAATCTCCCAGGAGTCACCGGTAGCGGGTGTAAAACAGGCCATCCAATGAATAAACATCCCGAGCTTGGCATCCTGGAAGCGACGCAACAATTTCATATCGGTGCGGGGGTTAACCAGCGTAGTCTGGGCAAATCCGGTCGCTGCCAGCATGAGGATGGCAGCAACAGTGAAAACTTTCCTGATCATTTTGTTTTAATGTGATGTGAATGAGTGAATAAACTTTGCGGGCAAGGCAAGCATTTTCTCCGTGGAACTCTGTGTCAGACTCTGTGCAGCTCTGTGTAACTATAATTGTTAAGGGAAGTGTTAGTACACTTAAGGTGAATTATTGTTACATAGAGAAATACAGGAGAAGACACAGAGTTACACAGAGCTTTCGCGATGAGCATCTGTCAAAAGAAAAAAGGATTGTATTTGATCAGCAATTTCGCACACAACAAATCAGACATCTTCAAATCAGCGATCAGCGATCTATATTTATTCCGAGATTATTTTCCTTACCACATTGTTCCTTTTATCCAACACATACACGGTTCCATTCTTATCAACTGCAACACCAATGGGCCCGGAGAAAGTTGCTGCTGCACCAATGCCATTCGTATAGCCTGCTGTGGCGCTTCCTGCGAGCGTGGTTACATCCCAGGTGCCGGCTTTGATCATCCTTATTGACTGGTCAGCATTGCTACCACCATCTCCGGTGCCGTTGCCGGCTACGTACAAATTATCCGCATCATCTATAGCCAGTCCCCAGGGATTCGAAAACCTTGCGTCACCACCAACGCCATCCTGGTATCCCGCGGTACCCAATGCACCGGCTACAATAGAAGGCGTCCATGTATTGGCGGCAAATTTCCATACTGCCTGGTCGCCCGTTCCAACAGCATACACATTCCCGCTTTTATCGGAGGCAACACCTACCGGCCATAACATACCCTCCGCGATCTTCTGATGAACAGACAGGTCTTTTGTTAACTGATACAAGTCGGTGGACCAGATGCCGAGGTAAAAAATATCACCGGTTGTTTTGTTTACGGTAAGGCTCCAGGATTCTGTCTTTGTAAAAGCAATGGTAGTAGCCGTTCCATCAGGTGTGATCTTGCGGATATCCCAATTGATCGGATCCACACAATAAACATTATCATCAGCATCTATGCCCAGTGAATAAGGGAGCGCAAACCTTGCGGCAGAACCTTTACCATCCGCGTAACCTGAATTGCCCGGAGATCCCGCAAACAATGATACATTGCCGGCCGAATCAATTTTGCGAATACAATTATTACCGGGGTCGGTAACATATACATTCAGGGATTTATCTACCACAATACCTTCAGCACGATACCATGTATTCACCGGATCATAAAAATGAAACTGCGCATCCGCACCGCTTCCATTGAGATAACCGGGAACACCACTTCCCGCCAGCGTAGACACACTTCGCACATATTGATAGTGAAATGTATCAGCGCTTGTTACGGTCTGGCCGCCCATCGTGACCGAGATGACACCTGAGCCTGTTTTTTTCGGGACGATCGCCATGATCTGGTGATCATTGACCCCGATAATTTTTAACGGTTTGCCGTTTATGGAAACAGAAAGCTTTGATGTATCCGTAATAAAGTTTTTACCATTGATCAATATTTCGGTAGTGCTGCCACCCTGGCCGGGTGTAAAGCTTTCTATACTGGCGGAACCAGACGCAGGTTCCGTGCTGCTTTTTTTACAGGAGAGCAATAAAACGGATAGTATAATATATCCTCCCACTAAAATAGCAGGGATAGACCTCTTTTGCATATCATAATTCGTTTAAGATGATGATCTTGTTTTGTAAGGAAATGAAGACTACCAACCAGGATTTTGCACCAATCCTTTAGCATTATCCATTTCTGATTGAGGAATTGGGAACAAATACATTTTGTTTGCCCAGGTTCTTGTCTCGAATAAATTACGGGTATAATAATCCGTAAAAGCAAAGCCCTGGTTATTGTCGTTGGCATTTACATTCATCCGGTAGATGGCGAGGCTTTTAGGATCTCCCATCATCAACCTGCGGGTTAGTGTAAAGTAACGGTCATTCTCAAAGCATAATTCGATCTGTCTTTCACGAAGGATCACTTTGCGCATTTCTTCTTTATTGCCATTCAACCCGGGATAAACAGATTCAAATTCAGGAAGGCCGGCCCTGGACCAGATAGCATTGAGGTATTTCAAAATATCCGGATTGCCGGGACTGTATTCATTTAACGCTTCAATATAATCCAGCAATATTTCTGCATAGCGCATGTGAATGTAGGGGCGATAAGAAACCTGGCTCACGCGGATATTGCTGGCAGGACTTACCGGTTTTTGAACCAGGTAACCAGTCATATCCGGACGGTTGGTAGCAGGCGCACCCGATTTACCTGAATAATAGAATTCTGTTCTACCGCGGCCATCCGCATTTTGTGTTGATGAAAAATAGTTCCTGTCATCGCTTGTTGGCGCGGCAACAGCAGGCTTACCGTTATACATGACGGATGCATAAAAACGGGCTTCCCTTCCTACATACATGTTACTGTTGCCTGCAATATAACCGCGGTTAATGCCGTCTTTTGCTACACCCCATTGTGCAGGATCATCCTCCTGCGCAAACCCTTGTTCTGTATAACCGGATTTTGGATCATCTATCTTTCTGCCATTGCGCATGTAAAATGCATCAACCACATTTTGTGTGGCGCATTGCATATTAAAACCCGCAGGGCCGGGAGCACATCTTATTTCCATACCCCAGATCCATGAGTCACCGGCCAGGTTAGAGGAGAAGATGATCTCTTTGTTCCAGTTAGAGATAAATACATTTCTGTAAGAAACCAGCGGATCAAAATTCGCATCGCCATCATCTGTGTTCATGTAAAGTTTATACGCATTTAAGTCGATAACGGCTTTTGCTGCATCAGCTGCAATTTTCCATTTGTTGGCATCGTAGCTGGCAGGCGCCAATGCAGTCCCGTCTTGGTTTTTTAGCGAAGCAAACATGGTGTTGCCGTTCCATAAAGGGCTTGCGGCTAACAGCGCCAGTTGGGCTTTTACTGCAAGGCATGCACCTTTGGTTGCCCTTCCGTAATTGGCTGTGGTGGACCAGCTTGACGGCAGGCCCGCAGCTGCACGATCCATCAAACTATTAATTTCTGCCACACATGAATCGAAAGGTGCGCGGGTGTATTTGTTATAATCTTCATTTAAACTCAACGTTCCCCGTAACAATACAAAGGGCCCGTACTGGCGCAACAATCTCCAGTAAAACCAGCCTCTTAAAAAAAGGTCCTCGGCTTTATACTGGCTTTTTAACTCATTGCTTAATTCAGAGGAAGGTACTTTATCAATATTCTCTTCAAATACGATAGATTGACGAATGCCCGCATAATAACCCGGCCAGTAATTCCAGAAATCACTTTGTGCGCTCCAGTTACCTACTACCATTTTGCGAACAGAAACACCCGGTAAACTACACACCGTTTCATCGCTGGCGCCAAGCACGGTATAATCATCCGGTTGCAATATTACGTGGCTGTATACCTGGTTGAGATAAGATTCCGTCGTTGATCTTTTTTCCCAGATCAGCTCGGATGTTAAAAGGTTATCCGGTTGTTCGTCGAGATATTTTTTACAACCGCTTAATATAAAAACGGTGCAACAAACCAGGAAGCTGTATGAAAAAAACTTGTTCATTGTAATAGAATTAGTGATGGTTTAAAACAGTGCCCTTATTCCAAATGTGGCCATACGCGTAATCGGATACTTGGCTCCATTGGAACCCAGCTCCGGATCCCATAATTTAAATTTGGAGAAAGTGAGCAGGTTCTGACCGGAGAGATAAACATACAGGGAGTTGAACCCTGCTCTTTTCATTTTGGCTGAGGAAAAATTATATCCCACTGAAACCTGCTTCAAACGGATGTAAGAACCGTCTTTCAGCCACCAGGAACTGTTGAGATAATTATTGTCCTGTGTGCTCGCTATTGTGAGCCGTGGATAGGCTGCATTCTGCCTGGGGTTATCTTCCGTCCACCTGTCTTTGATAATTGTTAAGGAGTTATTGGGGTATCGTCCGAGGCCTGAAAAAGGAATCACACCCACGCCGGGCACACCATAGCCGCTGCTGATGTAATTTCCGTTAGCCATGATCCCCACATCTGAGATCCCCTGGAACAATGCAGATACATCAAAGCCGTGATAGCTGACGGTAAAGCCGGTACCATATTGCCATTTGGGAAAGAATGATTTACCAAGATAGCTCCAATCGCTTGCATCAACGATGTTATCTCCATTCATGTCTTTATAGCGCACATCACCTGGCGCAACGGTCCCAAACTGTTGAACAGGACTTTTATTGATGTCGTTCTGATCTGCAAATAATCCATTGGCGTTATATCCCGTAAACTCACCAAACATGTGGCCGGTGCCGCTCTGGTAAGCATATTTTCTTTGCGGCTCATCCTGGAAGATGATCTTGTTTACAGCATAAGTAAAGTTGCCAAACAGGCGCAATCCTACTTTACCAAACTGGTCATTGTACTCAATATTGCCGTCCACACCCCTGTTCCTCGCTTCGCCTAAGTTGGCATATACCTGGGAGCCGTTGTATCCGGCTATACCCGATACGGTTTTTCGTTCTACCAATATATCCTTACGATGATCTACAAAATAATCAGCTATGATGTTGAGTTTTTTAAACAGGCCAATCTCAATACCTATATCCGTTTTGTAAGAACGTTCCCAGGTAAGATCCTGGATGCCGATAATTTTTTCAGTAATCCCACCCGCATAACCACCATTTAATCCAAAGCCGGTATGCGATCCGTCACCTATCTGGGTTAAATAAGGGAATCGCGTATTGGTACCGCCGATGTTATCGTTACCCACAATACCATAAGAGCCCCGGAGTTTTAGCAGGGACACCGTAGACGACATTCCTTTAAAAAAATCTTCTTTAGATACTACCCAACCGGTAGATACAGAAGGGAAGAAGCCAAACCTTTTACCAGCTTCAAAGTTTTCTGATCCTGTATAACCGGCATTTACCTCCAGCAGGTATTTATCCATGTAACCATAGTTGATGCGTCCGGCAATGCTTTGGTTTTTATAAGGGATGGAACTAATCGCATCTCCGGCAGTGCTGATTAAATGGTTGCGCATATTGTAAAGCACCATGCCACCAAAACGGTGCGGTCCAAATGTTCTGTCGTAGTTAATGTTGGCTTCCAGGTACATGGTACGATCGCCGGTGGAGCTTTGGGAATAACCCAAAAATTCCTGGCCGATCCTGTTTTGTGTATAGATCAGGTTACCATTCTCATCCCGCCCTGTTGCTAAATACAGATCGCTCACACCTGTACGGCGGTTATCAAACTCACCATAACTATCAAAAGAAAAACGCCCGTAAGCTGAAAGACCTTTTGTTAATGCATCCAGCTTTTGTGTAACAGTAAATACAGATTGTACCGTAGGATGAAATTCCCTGGCATAACCATTGTTCTGAACTTCGTTTAATGGATTGGCGCCATCGTTTGGCCCTGCCCATTTTCCATCGGGGTATTGTGGAGGAAAGCCTACCGGTGTTGTAGCAAAAGTGAGGTACCAGAGATTGCCCGCAGAAATACCCGGAAACTGCTGATCTACCAGCATCGCATCCAGGTTCAATTGCATTAACGTAGTACGGGTTATGTTCACGTCGAGATTTGTTCTGAAGTCATACCGCTTAAAAGAGAGATTAGGGTTGTAATCATTTAATGTACGTACGTTATAAGGACCTTTCTGACTATAATACGAACCGGATACAAAGTAGCGTACGTTTTCTCCGCCACCGGTTACATTCAGGTTGATATTGGTAAGCGGTGAATAATCCTTGTACACCTGGTCCATCCAGCTTACATTGGGATAGATGTAAGGGTCCAGGCCACTTGCTGTTTTTTGGATCTGATCCTGTGAATAGGTTTCAGTAAGACCCATGTTTTTACGCGCCTCATTATATAACTGCATATAGCTTATGCCGTCCAGCATCTCAGGTTTTTTGGCAAAGCCTGTTGCCCCTGTTTCCGCTTTTAATGAGATCCTGGCTTTGCCGGCAACACCTCTTTTGGTGGTAATAATCAATACGCCATTGGCACCTTTGGCTCCATACATCGCCGTAGAGGAGGCATCTTTTAATAAAGATATGCTGGCTACGTCCTCCGGGTCTATGTTATTGTATGCGCCGCCGTAGGAACCATTCACATCGTCACGCTGCACACCATCTACAATAATGAGCGGAGAATTGTTGCCGGTAAAACTGCCAATACCCCGGATGGTGAAAGTGGAATTATCATAACCAGGTTCGCCGCTCGATTGTACGGAAATAATACCGGCTACTTTGCCTGCAAGCGCGTTGGTAAGGTTGGGCACAGGCGTTTGCATGTCAGTCATATTTACAGACGCTACAGCGCCGGTAACGGTGATCTTGGTTTGTTTGCCGTAGGATGTAACTACCACATCTTTCATTACATCCTGCTTGGCAGTTAACGTAACTTTTAAAACACCGCGATGTGGTACAAGCACATCCTGCGTGTTCATACCCACCATAGATACACTCAGCGTCTCTCCGGCCCTGCCCTGGATAACGAAGATGCCCAGGTCATCCGTCATCACGCCTTTGCCAGGATCACTTTTAAGCATTACTGCTACGCCGGATAAGGGATTTCCATCTACATCCATCACCTGCCCTTTTATTTCGGCCATAACTTCCTGCACCGGCGGGGGTGTTATCGATGCTTCTGCTGATTTGGTGGGTTCAGCTTTCTTTTCGCTCAGCAGAATTTTTTGTCCGTTGAACTGGTAAGTAATGGGCTTCTCCCGGAACAAATAATCCAGGACCTCTTTCAGTTTTGCATTCTGAAAATTCACGGTCAGTCTTTCTTTATCATTCAGCAGTTGGTTGCTGTAAAAGAAAACATAACCGGTTTGTTTTTTAATAGACTGGAAAACCTGGCGGTAAGAAGCATCATTAAAATGGATGGATACATGCATCTCCGCATCTTTTTGTGCAATTGCTTCATGTGTTGTTGCCAGCAACACGCAACAATAAAAAATGAATTTCATCAGCTGGTACGTGACCGGATGGTGTGGGGAATGATTTCTGCTCATAAGAAGTTCGAATTAGTCAATTAGTATTTAATCGCAAGCTTTTATATTCCAGGAACAACAAAAGGTATAAACCGGGTGAAGGGAAATAACAATTATTTAAAAAAAAAATTACAGACCGCGCCGTAACAAGGATGGAGCAATATTTTGTGTGCGTTTTTTGTAGATGAACAATGAGGCCTTAATAGAAATGCAAGGTGTTGCCGGCGTAATAATATTTTATACCAACAGTTGATTTTAAGTCCTGCAGTAATTCAGGAAAATTATTTTTATCCATAACACCCGATACGGATTTTTTTTCGATGAGAGGATCATCAAAACTGATTGTGACGCCGTATATACGGGAGATAGACTCCGCTAATTCGTGGAAAGAAAGGTCGTGAAAGTAATAAATGCCGTTTAGCCACGAGGTTACATCATCGGTATCAAAGTTTTCTATATTAAATCCTTTCGATGCGTTGAATATAGCTGCCTGACCCGGTGCAAGTTCCTGCTGCTTGTCGCCTCCCGGTATGCCTGTGCGCACTTTACCTTCTACCAATGCGGTGGCAACGGTTCCCTTTTGATACGTATTCACATTAAACTGTGTACCGAGCACTTCTACATTTGTAAGCGGGGTATGCACAATAAAAGGATGCCTGCTGTCTTTGGCCACTTTAAAAAATGCTTCTCCTTCCAGGTACACTTCCCTTGTTGCGTTTACAAACTTAAACGGAAACCTGAGCTTAGAATCTGCATTCAGGGTAATGGAAGTGCCATCTGATAAGTTGATGGTGTAGGTTTCACCCTGTGGAATAGAAAGCAGGTTGAATGCCGTGTCTGTAGAACTGAATCCAAGTTTATTGCTATCGAGATTTAAAGTCGTGTTGCCCAGTTTGAGCTGTTCTCCCTGTGCTTTATCCTTAAGGTCGATATCATTGCCGGTGGCAAGGCGAAGATGCACAGTGCCTTTTTTCTCCTTTATTAAGGATGCAATGGCGCGGTTATCTGTTATTTTCCTGTCGGTGAAAAACATCCATTTGGCGGTTGCTACCAGTAATATCAATACGGCCGCTGCCGCTGCAAGTGTCACTAAGCGCCGCACACGGGGCTTGCGAACAGGGTGGCTTAGCATTGAGCGCTTCAGTTGTTCCAGTTCTTCTTCCGGATGAAGCTGATCAAGAAACCCCTGTATATTCATATCCTCCCCTTCACGTTCCAGCTGTTCCCATATTTGTTTTGACTCCGGATCTGTTTCAAGCCTGTCTTTGAGCCACGCCTCTTCCTCCTGGCTGATCGTGCCAGCCAGTTTTTCGATGTAAAGCCTGTGTAATATGTTAGGATCTGTTGCCATGCTACTATTAGATACAGTAAAAATTCAAATCGGGTTAATTAATTTTTGGGTTCATTCCTTCACGGAGTTTTTTGATGGCTGCTTTCAGGTGTGTTTTAAACGAGTTGACGCCAATCCCCATACCTTCCGCTGCTTCACTGTATTTTTTATCATTAAAGTACACCATGGTAATGGCGGCTCTTTTTTGTCCCTTCATATTAGAAAGCATATCGTTTAATTTATCCCGCAGCTTTTCCTGCGTGTCTTCGTCAGGCGCCTCATTTTCCTGTGTATCGCAAAGCATGGTAAAGCCATTTGCTCTTTTTTCCTGTACCTTTTGTTTTTTAATAAAATTAAGCGCGCGGTTTTTTATTGCCAGTAAAAGATATCCTTTAACATCGTTGTGAAAATGCAGGTACAGCTTCTTATCCCAAATGTCCATGAATAAATTTTGCACCAGGTCCTTTGCATCACTTTCACTCTTCAGGAAAAAGTAGGCGCTTGCACATAGGAGTTTAAAATATTTCAGGTACAGCTCATCATAAGCAGCAAGATCATTGCTCTTTAGTCTTTCAACGATGAACTCATCCTGTTGCTGAGGCATACAACGTAAAAATTTAACGAAAGCGCCGGTTAGTTATGAATGTATGTCGTTTCTTTAAGAATAATTGGCATTTATCAAGTACGATTTACGAAGCCCGCCCGCGCCGAATGCGCATTCGGACGGGTACGAAATACCTAATTTTAGGCTTGCTTTTTTTTTCGTGTCCTCTTAAGGAAACGACATTGATTTATGAATGTATTTTAAATCAAGCTAAGCAAAATCGTTTATACTCATCCCTGTTCTGTAAAGCCAGTTAATTTTATTCCTTACTCAAACGCTCAACCGTTCAACCTGATCTTCAGTTGATCGCCGGTATGCATTACAAATAGGTCTTTAAATACTACATAAGTCAGTCGGTTGAGGAAATTTAGTAAAAAGCTTATGAAGAGATCATTTCAAACGTTTGCGTAAGTTATTGGGAGGTAAAGTTTTGTTTAAAGCGGTTCATTGCCGTCGGTTTTAACCGACGGATAGTGATTAAATTTAAACATGGCTTTAGCCCAATATTATAACATGTGGCTAAAGCCATATTCATGTTGCCTTATGGTTCCGTTCGCTAAAGCCCGCCTGAACTGATCGGGCAGGCGGAACGGCAATGAAAAAAATCACCACACCCAAATCTGTCATTGGCAATTATTAAAGTATGGAAGTCCTGATTTTTGATCTTTAAATCCCTCATATACGCTCAATCCATCATTTGAATTTATTGTTGTGCTTTTCCGAAGCTGATTTTTTGAGTGCCTGGCAAATTATTCAGATGCGGCATTTGCCCGTTGCCATACGCTTTGTAAAGCCTTACAATGTCGTCCTTCGTATCTCCGATAAATGGTCCGTGCGCAACTATGGGTACATTATGCGGTTGGGCAGCATACAATACAAAATGCGTGTCTTCAAGTGATTGCAAGGCAAGCTCACTGTTACCTGTTTCTGCGCTTCTGTTCAGCCATCCTGCTTGTCCTGCTTTAATAGTTTTATCCCCTACCTGAACGCTTCCATCCAGCACATAGATCAGTCCGTTTTGACTGGCAGGTAATTCCTGAACAACAGCCTGACCGGCTTTCATTCTGAAATCTACCAGTGTAAGTGGCGTATGGTTCCTGACTGGTGAAGTCAACCCATTGCTGCTTCCACTGTATACAAGGATTTGGTAATTGTCATTTTTGAGAGACGGTACATCTTCTAACAGAATTTTTTGCCAGAAAGGTTGTGCCCATCTTTTTTCAGGAGGCAATGCCAGCCATACCTGCAGAATGTGCAGGTTTTGTTTTGATGTAATCTCTTCCGTATGAATGATGCCTTTACCGGCAGTCATCAGTTCAAAACTGCCGGTTTTCCAATCTTTTTCGTTGCCTTCCAACACCAATGTAAGTGTTTCAAACCCGGCGTGCGGATGTGCGCCACCCACCGGTTCTCCTCCCGGAAGGTTTAATTTATCATCCATAAACAAAATAAAGGGATCAGATTCCTCATAAGGGATTCCGTCAAAAACGGCCGAAGCACTATGCCCAATCCCCAAAAATCCCTCATGCCAGCTGCCCTGGGTAACTTTCGATATGATTCTTTGTGTCATTGTTTTTAGTTTTTTGTGTTTGTTAAAAGCCGTTGTCTTAATTCGGGAAAACGGATGATGGCTGTGATCCAAAGAACAGTTTGAAAAACAACCGCCATTACCACCGGTTCCTGGTGTTCGAGGTGGGTAACGATGGCGCCACCTAAATAAGCGGCCAATAAAAGTGTTCCCAAAACTCCTGTTCTCGGTATGATGAAGAATATCAGTGAAATAATTTCAATCATCCCGATAAACTGGTAAGTATGCGCATCTATTCCAAATGAAGATGCCTGTTCAATAGCTGTTGCGTTTTGAGTGAGTTTCATAAAAGCACTCATTGTGAAAAGTAACGCTAAAATGATGGTTAGTACCCATCCTGTCATTTTAGATGTTTTTTGTGTCATAATTGTTGAGATTTAATTTTTAAAATGCAAATGCTTCTTCTACCGCATGAATGGCTTTGGGCATGGCTTCCTCTTTAATTCCTGGAATGGCAACGCCTTCCACCCTGAAAGCGAAAATTTCCTGTACACCAAGAAAACCAAGAACACTCCGCAGGTATTTTTCTGTGAAGTCAAAGTCCTTCATCACTCCCTCGGAGTAAATACCCCCCGAAGCAATTGCCAGGTAAACTTTTTTGTTTTTGAGCAATCCTTCTATACCATTTTCGCCATACCGGAAAGTAACCCCGGCTCTTGTAATATGGTCTATCCAGGCTTTTAGTGAAGAGGGAATGGTAAAATTGTACATCGGAACGTCTATCACTATAATATCCGACTCCATCAACTCTTCAATTGCATTATTGGAGTACTGCACTGCACGCTTCAGTTCCGTCGAAAGATCTTGTACCGGAGTTGCAAAAGAGGTAAAATGGATCTCGTTGAAATGCGGAATTTCGTCGTGAACCAGGTTGCGGGTATGCACCTGCGAACCGGGATATTTTTTCACCAAATTTTCCAAAATAGCATTGCCCAATTGAAAGCTTTTGGATGCTTTACCCTGGAAACTGGTTTCTAATCTTAAAATTTTCATTGATCTGATTTTTTGGTTAAATGCAGATGCAAATTTCCAAAGAAGTAGTATACCTTTGTTATCTGTTACAAAAAGGATAGTACTTACAAAAAGGATAGTATATGGAAAAACATACGGTTGAAAGCTGTAAAAAAGCCAAGCTGGCTATAAGGGATACACTGGATGTGGTTGGCGGAAAATGGAAGCTGGTTTTGATCTCCGTTTTAAGAAGCGGGAAGAAAGGGTTTAATGAGTTATCAAGGGAAGCGGGAATTTCTCCGCGTATTCTGTCTAAAGAGCTGCAGGAGATGGAAATGAATGGCCTGGTAAGCCGCGAAGTCTGCAATACCAAACCTGTAACAGTTCAGTATGAACTGACAGATTACAGTGAAACATTGAATGAGGTTTTAACGGCAATGGAGAAATGGGGCTATCTGCACAGGAAACATGTTAGCACAAAGTCCTCCGAAGCTTTCTCTGCACAAGACACTACTGTATCGCAGTTGCAATAAAGTACCTTTAACGCGTAGCAAAGTGTTCTTCTTCTTGAAGGCAAACAAGTAACAATATGGAGTGTAGAACATTGATAAAGAAGAAAATAAAAAAGAAATGAGGGCTATCCAGCATTCAATGGATGTGCTTAATGAGAAATGGAATAGCTATCATCTCGTCAATTTGCCTGTACAACAAAAGAAGATTTTCAGATATATTGAACGATGTAGTTGGGATTTCGAACAAAATGTTGAGCAAAGAACTAAAAGAGTTGGAAACAAATAAATTGATCAAACGAACTGTTTTAGACACCCAGCCCGTAACGGTTCAGTATGAACTCTCGAAACATGGCGCGAAACAATGCAAACAATAATTAAGAATCCTCAGCCTGGGGAATTCAACACCAAAAGGAAATTTTGGTAGAGATTGAATTTCGGGAATTTCCGGTGCATTTTAAAGGTATGGGTCTTGCACTTGCGAAGCAATTGATAAAATATGGGCACAAGGTAGCTATGACTCCAAAAAAACAAAAGCCAATCATCACTGACTGGCTTTCTGTGTCCCCGCAGAGACTCGAACTCTGGACCCATTGATTAAGAGTCAATTGCTCTACCAACTGAGCTACGGAGACATTTTCTTCGCTATTTAATTGCGAAGGCTGCAAAAATATTCATTACAACCGATTTTTAATCAATTAGTTCCTAAAAAGTTGAAAATTTCATTAACAACCTATTTGTTTAGATTTTTTTAACATTCGCCGTTATCCTCCTGATAATGGTAGATACAGACGCCGGTGTTGGGGCTTTGAAGGGGCAAGAGGAGCATCGGGCGGCTTTTCCGGGAGGAAAAAGGTAATTTTGAGATACCCCAGGTGTTAAATGAGAGTCGATATACTTTGGTAATGCTGTCTTGGCCAAAGTACGAAATACGAAGTACGAAGTACGGTACTTCGGTCAGGCTTACCAGAAATCGACTTGCTTATTATCGATCTTATCTGCCACTCTTTTCAGGATGCTGAAGAAATAAAGCGTGTTCGAGTTAACGTACCCGCCTGAATGGACTCAGTCCGGGCAGGCTTCGTACCCGCCTGAATGAGCTTCTGTTCGGGCAGGCTTCGTAGCTCGTACTTGATCAGCTCTGGAAAAGACAATGGTTGCAGATCGCAATTGTTTACTTAAAACCTATTATGTTGAAACAACTCGCCGTTATTGGCAGTGGGAGTTGGGCAACAGCATTGGTAAAAATTTTTGCTGAGAGCGGATGTCCTGTTTCGTGGCACGTTAGAGATGCAGAACAGGCAGATTTTATCAAATCAAACGGAAGAAATCCGCGTTATCTCAGTTTTGCCGAATTAGACCTTGAATATATTATGCCCTCTACATCGCTAAAGGATGTTGTACAGGAGGCACAGTGGGTCGTTTTTGCTGTACCAGCTTCGTACCTGTCTTATTACATACAGGATCTTGAACCGGAATGGATGGCTGATAAACAAATCGCCGTATCCATTAAAGGCTTTGTGCCCGGTACCGGGCTTATTCCGGGTGTTTACCTCAAAAAAATGCTGGCTCCTGATGATGCCGGTGATGTAATGGTACTCGCCGGTCCCTGCCATGCAGAAGAAATTGCCAAAGGACAGGATACTTATTTAACCATCGCCGGCAGTAATCCCGAACATGTTCATCAACTGGCAGCCACTATTAAAACGCCTTATATGCATGTGGTGGAAAACAACGATCCGCTGGGTGTTGAGTATGCCGCCATTTGTAAAAACATTGTTGGTATTGCCAGCGGCATTGCCAACGGGTTGCATTACGGCGATAATTTTCAGTCGGTATTGATTTGTAACGCCATGCGGGAAACCAGCAGGCTTTTGCAATACATCGATGCACGCGAGCGCGATATGTTCGACTCTGCCTATTTCGGCGATATGCTGGTTACAGCGTATTCCGATTTTAGCCGTAACAGAACATTGGGCAAGCTGGTGGGTCGCGGTATGCAGGCCGGCAAAGCGTTAGAGCAAATGGAAATGGTTGCTGAAGGTTACCAGGCATCGCTGGAGATGGCTGCACTGCTTCAACAATCCTGCCTCCGTTTGCCTATCTTACATGGCGTTTATCGCATATTACATCAACACGCAAACCCTTATCACGAGTTTAAACTGTTAGAGAAATTATTACGTTAACCAATCTGAATCGGAAAAGTCCCGCCTGCCCGCCAGGCGCGCAAATTCAACATGATCAATGATAGTGAAAAATCAGCGAGCCTGATCATTTCACTATTGGCCATTCACTATTGACTTCTTCTGATTTGGATTTAAAGAATTTACGCATGTTACTAGCAACAGATCTGGATGGAACTTTTTTGGGTGGCATAAGCCTGCACCGTCAGCAACTATATCGTATTATCAGGAGAAATCCTTCTATAAGACTGGTATTTGTAACCGGCAGAGGATTGGAAACCGTGTTGCCGTTGCTGAATGATCCCATTATTCCGAATCCTGACTTTATTATATGTGACGTTGGAGCCACCATCGTCAACGGACATACATTAGATGCCATTCAACCGCTTCAAAGCAAGATTGAACAGAAGTGGCCGGGCGTTTTACAGGTGCAGCAAAAAATGGAAGCGTTGCCGCAACTACAGTACCAGGAAGTGCCACAGCAAAGAAGATGCTCTTATTATACGAGTGATACTTCGCTGCTGCCCAAGGCCAAAGAGCTGGCTGCAGAAATTGGTTGTGATGTGCTGTATTCTGCCGGGAAATTTTTGGATATTCTTCCCGCAGGTATAAACAAAGGTTCCAGCCTTACCAACCTGGTGGATTACCTGCGCATAGATCCGTCTGAAGTATTGGTAGCGGGCGATACATTGAATGACCTCTCCATGTACCAATGCAATTTTAAAGGCGTGGTTGTGGGTGAGGCTGAACAGTTGTTGCTGGATGCCACACGTGATATTGCTGATGTGTACCAGGCTTCTATTGCCGGTGCCGGCGGTATTATGCAGAGTATGAAACATTTTGAGTTTTTCAGAAAATATATTCCGCAGGAAGCGGAGAAAATTTTACAGCAGAGTAAGTCGACGAGAGAGCCGCAGATCGTGATGATGTATCACCGTTTTCCTTACGAGGTTAAGGACAATGGTGTGCAGAAAGAACGTGTGGCGCCAAAAAGCCCGAATGGTATTTTGCCTACGTTGCAAAGTTTCTTTGCCAACGGAAGATCGGGTGTGTGGATTGCCTGGGAAGAAGTGGCGCGTAGTGGTGAAGTGCTTAGGAACCTGTATATAGATAAAGAAAAATATCCTAACCTGATGGCTTCGCGCATTGGCTTGACCAAAAAGGAAGTGGATATTTTTTATCGTATTTTTTCAAAGGAGGCTTTCTGGCCAACCATTTTTTCTTTTGTTGACAAGGTGAATTTCAATCACAGCCATTGGGATCATTTTGTAAGGATCAACAAACTGTTTGCAGAAAAAGCCGCGCAGCAGGCGGACAAAGGCGCCATTGTGTGGATTCATGATTACAATCTCTGGATGGTTCCGGGTTATTTAAGGCAGATGAGGCCCGATCTGCATATTGGCTTCTTCCACCATACGGCTTTTCCTGCGGCGAATACATTTAATATTTTGCCGTGGAGAAGGGAGATCATCAGTAGTTTGCTGCAATGTGATTATATCGGCTTCCATATTCCGCGTTATGTCGAAAATTTTGTGGATGTGGTGAAGAGTCTGATGCCTGCAACGGTGAAGGAGAAAGTGAATTGTGCACCGAAATATCTTACCTATAGCACGGCGCTTGGTGTTGAGCAAATGACTACGAGCCTGGATTTGGGTAATCGCGTGATACGTCTTGGCGCTAACCCGGTTGGTATTAATGTGAAGTATATTCAATCGTTAATGCAGCAGGATGAAACGCTGGAAAAAGTTGCCAAACTGCGAAGCGAGCTGGGAGATAAACAACTTATTTTAAGTGTGGAGCGACTGGATTATGTAAAGGGACCGTTGGAAAAGATCCAGGCATTTGAACAGTTCCTGGAAGAATATCCTGAGTTTCATGGAAAGGTTGAGCTGATCAATATTTGTACGCCGCCGGCGCAGGGAATGAAAGTGTATGAGAAAGTGCAGAATGAACTGGAGCAGGCTGTGGGCCGCATCAATGGTAAATATTCGCAGTTTAACTGGACGCCCGTTCGGTTCTTCTTCCGCTCGGTGCCGTTTGAGGAAGTGGTGGCTTATTATGCGTTGGCTGATATTGCGTGGATCACTCCGCTGCGTGATGGATTGAATCTTGTGGCGAAGGAGTATGTAGCTGTTCAGGGATGTTTGGAGCAATCGAATGGCGCGTTAATTCTATCTGAATTTGCAGGTGCTGCGGTGGAGCTTCCTTATGCATTGTTGACGAATCCGTATGATTATCGTTCGCTGAAGGAGACTTTATTGCAGGCTTTACTGATGAATGATGAAGAGCGCCAAATGCGAATGCAAAGACTGGCGGAGCATGTGAACCATTATGATGTGGATTATTGGGCGGATGATTTTATCGGCTGCCTGATGCAGCAATCCAGCTTCGAAGCGAAGGAGGAAAAAATATCGAAATTGAGTGTTGTTTAAAATGCAAATGCCTTGCGGCATTGGGTTAACCACAGAGGTAAAGGAGTTTTTTTCACAGAGGACACGGTTTTTGTTGCCACTGAAGCACAGAAGCACAGAGGTTTTGTACTGAGTAAAATAACTCCTTTAACGCTGAGTTTTTTTTTGCCACTGAAACACAGAAGCACTGAGGTTTTGCACTCCTCTGTGAAACTCCGTGAAAAAACTCTATGTTCTCTGTGGTTAACTTCTTTCTTTTTTCTTTGTTTATTTTCTGTGCTTCAGTGGTTATAATACGTCGTGTGTCTTTGTGTCGCCCTGCCCCCGTGGTTCAAAAAACTTTAACTTTGCCCATCTCCTTAAACATTAATTTCTTACAAATGAGAAAGACATTCCAATACCCCATTTTAGCTACTCTTTTTTTACTCTCATTACATTCTCTTTTTGCGCAAAGCGGCAAAGTAAAGCAGGTAAAGCTTACAGCATTTCAGTTACAATCATCATCTGTTACCTCCGCATCTGGCAAAGAATTATCAACTACCGGCTTTCAACCAAAAGAATATTGGTTCCCGGTGAAAGTACCATCAACAGTACTCACCGGGTTAGTCAGAAACAATGTCTATCCTGATCCATACCAGGGCATGAACAACATGCTCATTCCCGATGCATCGGATAGTTTCAATCATCGTTATAATTTATTTCAATACAGCCATCTGCCCAATCAGCAAAATCCCTGGGCAAAACCGTATTGGTACAAAACAACCTTTACAGTCCCTGAGGCTGACAAAGGCCGCCACTTTCAACTCCTGTTTAAAGGAATTAACTACCGCGCGGATGTTTGGCTGAACGGACAACAAATTGCAGATTCATCGCAAATGGTCGGCATGTTTGCCACCTACAGCCTGGATGTAAGTTCTGTTGTAAAAGCCGGAGCAAACAACGCACTCGCCGTTAAAATTTATCCGCTGGATGTTCCGGGTGAGCCTGATAAAGAACAGCTGAAAGCACTGGAAAGCTTTTATTTGAATGGAGGTCCTACGGGAGATATTGGCAAGAACGTCACCATGCTTTGTAGCGTTGGCTGGGATTGGCTTCCCCCAGTGCGCGATAGAAACATGGGTATCTGGCAACCGGTATATTTAAAAACTTCTGGCAATACAACGATCAATACGGTTCAGATCAAAACTGATCTGCCCAATCTTCCTGATACAAGCGTCGCCAATCTTTCTCTTTCTTTATCATTAAAGAATAGCGGCAAAGCAAACGATAATGGCAAACTTACGGTTAAGATAACACCTGAAACATTTGCAGGAACACCCATCACCATCACTAAAAATATTGCTGTCAATGCCGGTTCATCTTCTGATGTAACACTCGATCATAACAGTGTAAAAGAGATGATCATCAGGCAGCCGCATCTATGGTGGCCGCATGATTATGGAAAGACTGATCTCTACAGAATTCAATTGAGCTACAGCAACGGCACTACAGTTTCTGACGACACCTCATTTGTGTTCGGCATAAGAACGGTGGATAGTAAGACAACTGATGTAAACGGTTGGCTGCGTCGCGATTTTTATGTGAATGGAAAGAAGGTGCATTTGGTGGGAGGTGCGTGGGTTCCTGATATGATGTTGAATCGCGATAGCCTGCGATTGGATAATGAACTGCGGCTTTGTCAAAATGCCAATGTAAACCTCGTGAGAATTTGGGGCGGAGGTGTTACACCACCTGATGTATTTTTTGAAATTGCTGATCGTTTGGGATTGATGGTCTGGTCGGATTTCTGGATCACTGGTGATACACAAGGAGAGTTCAAGGGCTCGCCTGACTGGCCGTTGCAGGGTGATGTATTTAACAGGAATATGATCAATACCATTTACCGCATTCGCAACCACGCCAGCTTATTGGTATGGACCGGCGGTAATGAAGGTCATGCAAGAAAAGAAATTTACAACGCCATGCGTGATGGTATTGCCACGTTAGATGGCACTCGACCTTTTATTCCCAACTCTTCCGGCTTTGCAAAGTTCCCGGCAGATATGAAACACTCCTGGCCGGATGATAAAGCCTCTGGTGTTTACAGTGGCGGACCCTACGCCTGGCGCGATCCGATGGATTACTACAAATTCGTCAACAATGGTAAGGATTGGGTTTTTAAAGATGAAACCGGACTGCCTTCCCAGCCGCCAATTTCTACTTTGCACAAGATAATTCCGAACCTGACCTGGGATACATCATTGCCTTATCCGCTCAATCATACATGGGGTTATCATGATGCATGTACCAGCCCGATGTTTTATGATAAGTATTACAAAGAAATGGAAACGCGCTATGGTAAGGCCACCAGCCTGGAGGATTTTTCTACAAAAATGCAATTGCTGAATGCAATAGGCTACCAGGGAATTTTTGAAGCAGCCAATCACAAACTGAATGAAACAGGTGGCGTAATGTTATGGAAATTAAACGCAGCTTTCCCGAGTGTTGCATGGCAGATCTATGACTGGTACCTGCAACCCAATGCCGGATATTACTTTATGCAGAACGCCTGTGAGCCGTTGCATATCCAGTTTAATCATGATGATTCGACTATTGCAGTTGTAAATCGCACCCATAATTTGCAAAGCGGATTAACAGCTGATGTGAATGTGTATGATTTGAGTGGTAAATCCATTTTCAACAAAGGTGTTGGCAATATAAATCTCGCTGCATTGGAAGTAAAATCAGCCGTGGAATTAAACAAGACGTTGGCCTCCGCCAACGGTGTGAGTTTTGTTTTATTAAGATTGAAAAACTCTAAGGGGAAGATTGTTTCGTCCAATACATATTGGCTTGCACCGGGCAACAATTATCAATCCATGCAGAACATGGATAAGACTAGTGTCGGTGTGAAGTTGATAAGCATAGCTCCTTCGAAGAATGAAAAAACATTTACTTACCAGTTAACGAATTCAGGTAAAGAGGTTGCATTCTTTATCAATTTGTCTTTGAATAATGGTGCTGATGAACTGGCGCCATGTTTTTGGTCATCAAATTATATTTCCTTGGCACCGGGAGAGTCTGCGAATGTGTCTGTGACGGTTGCGGGTGATAAAATAACGCAGGGTTCTGTGATGCAGGTTAGCGGGTGGAATATTGAAAAACAACAGGTGCCGTTACCGTAGAGACGCGATGCATCGCGTCTCCACAATATGCATTTGCTCCGTTACAACATGCAATTTGCGGCAGGCCCTACACTCCGTAGAACGAGCCATTGATTTGATTTTTTGCTATCGCCCCTTCAGGGCTTGATCGGCATTTTCGATTTTTCCCAGGGCGTTGCCCTGGGCTAGTGATATGAGGCCTTCAGCCTCAGTCAACACGCGAATTACCGTAGATACGCGATGCGTCGCGTCTCTATCAAATACGGGCAAACCTTATATATCCTTATATGCCCTACATGGTTCAAAATCATTCGCACAAAGAAGGCACGCAGTTTAAAAACCGCGTGCCTTCTTTTGTATTACAATCTTGTCGTTAACAGTACGTTCCATTTTGCCCCCACATCGTACACCGTACATCAGACATCGTACATTGTCTCACATCGTACATCTAAGACCGTACATCTCACATTCCTTCACATCGTACACCGTACCCGCCCGAACGTGCCGTCGGTACGGGCAGGCATCTGACATCGTACATTCAATCGGCCTGTTTCACCTAAGTACTTCGTACTTCGTAACTCGTACTTACTACCCACATCGTACATCTAAAACCGTACGTCTTACATCCCTTTACTCCTTATGCGGTGCAGGCAACGTCACCCAATTTCTTCCATCCCTTGCTATCAATGCTTCTGCATCTTCAGGGCCCCAGCTTCCGGGTGAATAGTTAGGGAAATCAACCGGTGGTCTTTGTTCCCATGCTTCGATGATTGGCATTACTACTTTCCATGCAGATTCTACCTGGTCGGCGCGCATGAATTGTGTCGGGTTGCCTTCCATTACATCGAGCAACAATGTTTCGTATGCTTCAGGCTCATGACCGTCGTAAGCATCTTCATAGTTAAAGATCATATCCACAGGACTCAACGTCATTGTCTGACCCGGACGTTTAGCCTGGAACCTTAAACGGATATCCGTCTTAGGCTGAATGCTGATCGTTAAACGGTTTGGTCTCCATGTTTCGGCAGCTTCCGGTGGGAAGGCGTAATGCGGAGCCTGCTTAAATTGAACGGTAATGATGGTTGTTTTATCGTGCAGGTGTTTACCAGTGCGCACGTAGATAGGAACATCCTGCCAGCGCCAGTTATCAATATAGAATTTGATAGCCGCAAAAGTTTCGGTTGGTGATTGTGGAGCTACTTTCTCTTCCTGCCTGTAACCTTTTACCTTATCACCTTTCATCCAGCCTTCACTGTATTGACCGCGAACTGCATAAGCATGTACTTCATCGCGGGTAATCTTTCTCAACGCATTCAACACATCCACTTTCTTATTACGGATCTCGTTAGCTTCAAAGTTCACAGGAGCGTCCATCGCTATCATGCAGATCAGTTGCAGGATATGGTTCTGCACCATGTCACGCAATGCACCGCTTTGCTCATAGTAGCCACCACGACCTTCCACACCAACTGTTTCAGCGTTAGTGATCTGAATGTGGTCGATATAGTTGCGGTTCCAGATCGGCTCAAACAATGCATTTGCAAAACGCAATGCAAGAATGTTCTGAACGGTTTCTTTACCAAGATAGTGGTCAATTCTATAGATCTGATCCTCAGCAAACATGGAAGTAAGCAAAGCATTCAGTTCGTGCGCACTTTTCAAATCATGCCCGAATGGTTTTTCAACTACTATGCGCGTGTAGATCGTGTCTTTACAAAGATTCAGCTTACCCAGTTTCACAGCAATATCCGGAACCAGTTGCGGAGCAACCGCCAGGTAAAAAATAACATTAGGATGTTCGCCAAACTGTTCTTCAACTTCCTTAACCTTGTCTGCTATTTTGCTGTAAGCCGCTTCGTCTTCACCATCCATCTGCAAATAGCCCACGTGTTGGGAGAATTCTTTCCAATGTCCGTTCTGCTCGCCTTTTCTTCTGCTGAATTCCTGGATGCCATCATACAAATGCTTGCGGAATTTTTCATCAGAGTAAGCTGTTCTTCCCAAGCCTACAATCGCAAACTTTTCAGGCATCCAGCCATCCAAAAAAAGGTTATATAGCGCAGGAGATAATTTTCTTTGATTCAAATCGCCGCTTCCCCCAAAAATAAACAACAAGGTGGCCGGCGGACGGGTGTTATTGTTATTCTGTGTTGACATGTTCATTGGTTAATAAATGCTGTTGCTGAACATCGTTCATGCAAAACATTCAATAGTTAATATAAATGCAGGTTAGCAATCCAATAAATTAGCTCGCCCAATCTTCTGTATGGAATATTCCTTCTTTATCAATTCTCTGGTAAGTATGTGCGCCAAAGTAGTCGCGTTGTGCCTGTACCAGGTTGGTTGGCATTTTTTCTGTCGTGAATGCGTCAAAATAAGCCAGTGTGCTCATCAGGGCAGCGCCGCCAATTTTACTTTCAACCACTTTCGCAACTACTGCACGCAGGCTGTGTTGTTTGCTATCCAATAGTTTTACAATTTCTGTATCGAGCAGGATATTTGTTAACTGAGGATTGCTGCTGAATGATTCATAGAAGTCTTCCAATAGCACCGAACGGATGATACATCCACCTCTCCATACTTTTACGGCTGCTTTTAATTCTATCGCCATATCCAGTTCTTCAGAAGCTTTTTTCAACATTGCCAGGCCTTGTGCATAGCTGATCAGGATCGCAGCGAACAACGCTTCTTCAGCCTGTTTGATGAATGATTCTGCATCCGTGATCTTTCCAAAATCAGATTTGTACAAGCGGGCTGCAAGAATTCTTTCATCTTTAAATCCGGATAAAGTACGCATTGCAACGGCCGCGTCAATTGTAGGAATGGCAACGGGCAGATTCAGCGCATCCTGTGAGGTCCAGATCCCTGTTCCTTTAGAACCAGCTTTATCATTGATCATATCCACCAGGAAGTTGCCGGTAATAGGATCTTTCTTTTTAAGAATATCAGCAGTAATTTCTACCAGGTAAGATTTCAGTTCCCCTTCGTTCCAGCTTTTGAAAATTTCATGCAGGCGATCATTGGGAATGTCTGAACCGCGGTGAAGTAGGTCGTAGATCTCGCAGATCAGCTGCATCACGGCATACTCGATACCATTGTGCACCATTTTCACGAAATGTCCGGCAGCGCCTTTACCCATGTAAGCAACGCAAGGTTCGCCGTCTACATGCGCCGCAATGGATTCAAATATTGGTTTTATGATTTCCCAGGCTTTTATATCACCGCCGGGCATAATGCTTGGCCCGGTACGTGCACCAAACTCACCGCCGGAAATACCAGTGCCCATAAAATGAAAACCTTTATCACTTACATATTTAATTCTTCTCAGTGTATCGGTATAGTGTGAGTTACCGCCATCTATTATAAGATCTCCCTGATCCAGAAGAGGTAATAAACTGTCAATTACATCATCAACCGGCTTCCCGGCAGGCACCAGCATCATAATCTTTCGCGGCACCGCCAACTGCTTGACCATTTCTTCCAACGTTGTTACGCCCTTTACAGTTGTACCCGCTGTTGCCGAAGATTCCAGGGAAGCTCCCTTTTCTGCATCTTTATCAAAACCGATAACGCTAAAGCCATGATCAGCTATGTTTAGCAAGAGGTTGCGGCCCATAACGCCAAGACCAACCATGCCGAAGTCAAATGATGTGTTCATGTGGATATTACTAAATTAAAAGAAATGCAAGTTAAGGCATGTACGTAAATAATTGGCGCTCTTGTTTGAATAACCTGTTAGCTAACAGACGTGTGTATTGCCTGATGCCATTGAGAAAAGAACCAATTTTTAGCTAATGCAAAATACAAAGTGGCCTTGTTTTTTTGTTGTATAGATTGTGGGAGCACGCGTACCCGAAAGAGCATTTAAATGTCTTTTAAAGTTATCTGTTTAAATATGGCTAAGCATTATCGTTTGATTTGTAGTTGTTTAAATATAGCATTCGACGAATGCGATGATTGTTGTGTGTGTCTTTGAACGATAATATTTTACAATTATATAACCGATTCTATTTCCTTTGGAAGCTGGTGAATTTGTTGCTGTAAAGCCATTTCGAGATTGATTCACCTATCTCTTTTCATTGCCGTCTGCTTCAGCTGACGGAGAGTGGAACATATCGAACATGGCTTTAGCCACATAACCTACCCTTTAGGGCTAAAGCCCGGTTTAAAAAATCAATCACTGTCCGTCAGCTGAAGCAGACGGCAATGAATTGGCCCCACAAGCTTTCAAGCAAAATCTAATTATCAGGCGAAATCTAATGTTTCGTGGCGTTTGGAATGTTTATCCCGATTTCTCCTGTTTTTTATTACCCAATTCGACAGCCCGCTAAGCGCTTCGGTCGTAACTTTGGAAAATTTTTTTTATGTCTGAGCTGGTAAAGAAATTTAATGACTACAGGGAGAAGATGAATGAGGTGATCTTGAGCAAAGATAACCTGGTACTCAAGCGTTTATGGAATCTGGATACAAACACTTATGAAGATGGCGCTTTGGATAAAAGAACCAAAGAAATGCTTGGACTGGTTGCCAGCATGGTTTTACGCTGTGATGATTGCATTAAATACCATTTGGGAAAATGCCGCGAATTGGGTGTTACAACCCAGCAGATGTACGAAATTTTTGCCGTAGCCAATATTGTTGGCGGAACAATTGTAATTCCACATACAAGACGTGCTGCAGAATATTGGGAAGAGCTTATGAGCTCTGAGTTAAAATAGGTGTCCGTTAATTGATTAATTTTGCATAGAAATTTTTTTTGAGATGAGTGAAGTTAATTCGGTGTTACCCACATTAACAGCCAAGGATTTTTCGACCGACCAGGAAGTTCGCTGGTGCCCGGGCTGTGGGGACTATTCCATTCTTGCACAGGTTCAGAAGGTAATGCCTACAATTGGCGTTCCTAAAGAAAATATAGTGATTATCAGCGGTATCGGTTGCAGCAGCCGTTTTCCCTATTACATGAATACGTATGGAATGCACTCGATCCATGGCCGCGCAACAGCCATTGCCAGCGGATTGAAAGCTACCAGGCCCGAACTGAGTGTTTGGATCGTTACGGGTGATGGTGACAGCCTGAGCATTGGTGGTAACCATACCATCCATTTGCTGCGCCGCAACTTTGACGTAAATGTGTTGCTGTTCAATAACCAGATCTACGGTCTTACCAAGGGCCAGTACTCACCAACTTCTGAGGAAAACAAGATCACGAAAAGTACACCGCTCGGCAGCATTGACCATCCGTTCAATCCACTGGCGCTTGCCATGGGAGCAGATGCATCTTTCATAGCCAGAAGTATGGACCGTGATCCTAAACATCTGCAACAGATGCTTACACGTTCTCATCAGCACAAGGGCGCTTCTTTCCTGGAAATCTACCAGAACTGCAACATCTTTAATGATGGCGCATTTGAAATATTTACAGAGAAAGGCAGCAAACTGAATGAAACACTGTTCTTAGAACAAGGCAAGCCTTTGATTTTTGGAGCTAACCAAAACAAAGGAATTAAACTGGATGGCTTAAAACCTGTTGTTGTTGAGCTAGGAGAAAATGCAAGCACAGATGATTTGTGGATTCACGATGAAAGGGATTTTTATAAAGCACAGATCTTAATAAGAATGTTTGATGATCCTCGCATTGAAGGTCATTTCCCCCGCCCGTTTGGCGTGTTCTATGAAGCTGACAGAGCTTGTTACGAGGATGCCCTGAACATGCAGATTGAAGAAGCTGTTGCCAAAAAAGGTTCAGGCAATCTTGATAAGCTGCTAAGAGGTTCTGAAGTTTGGGAGATAGCTTAGAAAAATATTTAATAAATAAAAATAATATCGTGAAAAGTCCTTGCTAGCAAGGACTTTTTCATTTTTTACTAATATTAAAATCGATGAAACGGTTATTTTTTTATAGCTCTGGCACCATCTTTGGCATTATTGGTCGAATCAGAAGTATTTGTTAGCCCAAGAAGTTCTCAGTATATGACCAGGTTTAGCTCTATTATCTATTTTTTGTTGATGTTCGCAGTGTTATCCGGCTGCAGCAAGCAATCTGTGTCACCCACATCTCAGAGGGCAGAAGAGGCAAGTAATGGCAATACCGGTAATAATCCAAATAACAATATTGTAGAATCAAAGCCGGCTATTGTAACTCCGAGAGTAGCATCTATCAGCGCCAGCATTCATGGCTTTGGCGAAGCTTTACCTGCTTTATATGATTCTACAACGAAAAACTATCCGCTGATCATATTTCTTCACGGCCAGGGAGACATTGGAAATGGCACTACTGACATATACAAAGTAGGTAGAGAAGGTATTGGAAAAATGGTGAAGAACAAGACCTTTCCTCCCAACTTCAATGTGCAGGGTAAGAACTATTCATTTATCGTATTGCTTCCGCAATTTGACAAATGGGCCGACGCGGGAGATGTGAATGCAATGCTGGATTATGCCGTAAAAAATTACCGGGTGGATCAAAGCCGCATCTATATAGTTGGTTTTAGTATGGGCGGTGGCATTACATGGCTAACCGGCGCCACCGAGGCAGCAAAAATAGCTGCAATTGTTCCAATCTCCAGCGCATCTGCAATAAATGATAAGAACGCAGAAGCACTTGTATCAGCTAAGATGCCGATATGGGCTTTTCATAATACCCAGGACACAATGGTTTCCGTGAACTATACCAAAAATAATGTTGCTAAAGTAGAAGCGCTTAATCCTTCAATTAAGCCAATACTTACTCTTTTCGAGTCGGAGGCGCACGATGCATGGAACAAGGCTTGCAACCCCGGATATAAACAAAACAACATGAACATTTACGAATGGATGCTTCAATATACAAGAAACTAACATTAATTCGGTTTAAAAGATTTTCAACATCGACCAAACAACTTTAAAAAATCTTCTCACCAATCCTTGAACATCATTGTTCGTAACCCTTACTGCTATTGACTTTCATCAATAAATCCAACAATATTCCGAGGAATAATTGACCTGGATTTATTCTACACCGTTTTGGCACCATGTTTGAAAACCTACCCGTGTCCAACAAATTCATCATTCTTTTCAAAGGATCCAACATCCAAATTTTTTATGAGCAAGTTAAAGGCAATTGTAGTCGCATGCCTGGTTGGTGCGACGGTGATCACATCATGTCAGAAAGAATCCGTATCTCCCACACAAACAGCAGAGGAGAACACTTCAAGCGATCATTCAACTTCAGAAAGAACCGCAAATGACATAATTGAAACAAGACCAGCAAATCTTAAGGCAGTTGTTGCTGTCGTAAGCGCAGACATCCATGGTTATTACCGGGCATTACCTGCACGGTACGATTCAACAACTAAAAAATATCCGTTGTTGGTTTACCTGCATGGCAAAGGCGAGATAGGAGATGGTAGTCTTGCCGCGTTACCCAGAGTGCTAAAAAATGGAACTGCAGCATTATTAAAAGCAGGAAAGTTTCCGCCAAACTTTTATGTTAACGGTCAAAACTTTTCATTCATTGTAGTTATGCCGCAATTTACAAGATGGCCGACACCTGATGATGTAAACAGCATGATCACTTATGCAAGGAACAAATACAGGGTAGATACATCGCGTATCTATGTAGCGGGCCTTAGCATGGGTGGCGGCGGAACATGGTTGTTCGCAGAAAAATATCCAACGCGTTCAGCAGCGATTGTTCCTATTGCAGGTGCGAATAAATTGTACAACACAGGGGCAAAGTTCCTGGCATCAAAGAATTTACCGGTTTGGGCTTTTCATAATAAATATGACCCAACGGTGCCTTCTTCCTACTCAGTTAACAACGTTGCAATGATCAATGGCGGATACCCGCTGATTAAACCGAGGTTGACAATCTGGAATGCATATACGCATGATGCGTGGACAAAAGCATCTAATCCGAGCTACAAAGAAAATAACCTGAACATCTACCAGTGGATGTTACAATACAAGAGATAAAAATAAAGACCGTAAGACACGTAAGACAGTAAGATCGTAAGAAGAGCCGTTGCAGGAAGACCGTAAGACACGTAAGACAGTAAGATCGTAAGATTGCTGTTGCAGGAAGACCGTAAGACACGTAAGACAGTAAGATCGTAAGATTGCTGTTGCGGGTGCAGCAGGTTCACAAACTCTTACCATCTTACTTTCTTACTATCTTACATGTCTTTTTTTGGTCTTACACGTCTTACACGTCTTACACGTCTTACACGTCTTACACGTCTTACACGTCTTACACATCTTACACGTCTTACACGTCTTACACGTCTTACACGTCTTACTATCTTACTCTCTTACTGTCTTACTCTCTTCCAGCTGAATTACTTTCGGAAACAGAATATTGTTCTCCAGGTGAATGTGCTGGTGCAGATCTCCTTCAAATTCCTCCAGTTTTTTGTAGAGAAAATTAAAGCTGTTGCAGGCATTTGGCGGCACTGAATAACCGTTGGTCAGTTCACGCAATTGTCTTAACAGATCGCCGGCAACTTCATGGTCCTGCTCCATTACCCAAATTGGTTTTTCGATTGAGTCAAATGTCTGTTTGAATGGACCAGCACTATCATTACCTTGTTCCGTATGCTTGATGTAAGGGAAAAGAATGCGTTCCTCTTTTACCATATGTGTCGTCAGCTCATTGAGCAATTCAACAACACACCTGCGGATCTCCGGAAGTTCAGCAAACTTATCACTGTGTTTTCTTGCCACTTTTTCACTTAGCTCATCCAACAGTTGGGTGCTTTCGCGTACATATTTATGATGCACATTAACGATGTAATCGGCCAGGAACGAAAGCGGCCATGAGTCAAAATCGTGCTGCACTGCTGAAGCGGAGCCAGGCTGTTCGGCTTTTTCAAGCTCGCGTTTTACAGATTCAACATCCAATCCGTGTTTTGCACAAGCTTCCTCAACAGTTTTCTTGCCACCACAACAATAGTCTATTCCCAGTTTTTTGAATACCTCGGCTTTTCTGAAGTTCTTACGGGCCATTTCACCAATGGTTTCAGCGGCATTATTCAGCGCTTCTTTTTTTATTTCCACTTCCCAGGTTAACGGGCCTTCCTGCAGATAAGTCCATGAAAACGAAGCACCGCGGGCGCTTCTAAGTTCATAATACAGCGGCTTGGGATCGTGATCATTCCGGATAGTCAGCGCTTCGCCGTCTCCGAGATTATCAAACAGATTAAAAATAGCAGCATGCCGGTGCACCGGTTCTATTGTAGTAACGTCAACAATTAAATTCGTACTCATAATCGTGTCTTTATTGTAAGTGATTGATTTTGTATTTTAATTAAGGACAAAAACATCCTTAATTTGATCAAAAAAATAGCTTACGCTATCTTTAAAAAACTACTGCCTTTTTGTAATTTTTTGGCCATATCACCAATGGTAATGCCAGTAAGCATGCTGGCAATATTGGTGCGGATTGCTTTGTATTTGTTATGCAGGGGGCAAGGCTCCTTTTCTGAACAAGCTCTTAATCCCAGCCCGCAACGTGATAATGCCTCGGTACCTTCCACCGCTTCAACGAGCGCTATAAGCGGCCGGTTCATTTGCTCTTCATCCATAAAAAAACCACCGTTAACGCCTTTCTGTGAACTAACGAGCCCTTCACGGGTCAGTATCTGGAGAATTTTAGCTGTAAAATGCCTGGGTGCCTCGATCTTTTCGCAGATCTCGGTAATGCCTATTTTATAGTCTTTGTCATGTTGAGAAGCAATATACACTGCAGCTCTGATTCCGTATTCACAGGTTTTTGAAAAAAGCATTTTGCTCGATTTTATGGCAAAGATAATGCAATAAAGGACAAAAACATCTTTTATTTAATGTGCAAATGGGACAATGTGCAGATGAGCAAATATGCGAATGTGCAAATGAAAACCATCCGCAGCCGGGTGAATAAGATAGGATCGATGCTATTCATTGTTTGAATCACTCGTTATTAATTATCTTGCCCGGCTTCACGTTCACACCGTTCATTTTCAACTATTATTGCCCCACTAAAGGTGTGAAATACTTCTTTAATGAACAACGGCCACGTTAACCCAGTCTAATTTTATTAAAAACGTCAAGCTCAATTCGTGCAATCCCGAAGGGATGAAATTATTATAGAAGGATATACACGCCTGTATTTAAAACCCGAAGCCCGCCTGACCGAACGGGCAGGGGTTGACATTATATAATGCCACCCTTTCAGGGTTTGAATAAAGATTTTACGCATTTCTATAATAATTTCATCCCTTCGGGATTGAGTCGATCTGCGCTAACCTATTTCATTATATCGTTGTTATCACCTTACCTGATCGTACGAGCGCGCATGGCTCTGGTTCTTTTCCTTTCATTCTAAGGAGTATGAAACATCAAATACTTCTCTTCCTAGACCCGGCTTAAATTCATTTTACAACTATCGTCTGACAGGGTTTTAGATCTCAATTTTTTCAATCTTTATTCTGACAACGATGATTTTTCAATTGTCCATTTTCAAATCGCCGCACATTCGCATGGTCCATTTTCAATTTTCAATTGTCAATTGTCAATTTTGTCTCACCAACTCAATCCTAAACGTCGTTCCCTTTCCCACCTCACTCCACTTGATAAAAATGTCGCCCTTATGGTATTGTTTCATAATTCTTTTCGTGAGGGTTAATCCAAGGCCCCATCCTCTTTTCTTTGTTGTAAAGCCGGGCTTAAATACGTTGGCGATATTGGCTTTGCTGATGCCTTTGCCACTGTCTGTAACGTCTATTGTTATTTTAGCCGGCGCTTCTGCAACATGCACTTCAATTTTACCCTGGCCTTCCATTGCATCCAATGCATTCTTTAAAAGGTTTTCTATCACCCAATCAAAAAGTGGTGGCGAGATCATAGCCGCGATCTCCGGCTTGCCTTCGGTATCAAGCCTGAACTCGACTCTGTTACTCGCACGCTTCTTCATATAGTCAACCATGTACTGCAACTGGCTGATGATGTTTCTTTCTTCCAATTGTGGTTGGCTGCCAATCTTCCCAAACCTGTCCGTGATCAGTTCCAGCCGGTTCACATCTTTCACCAGCTCGGGGTTTATGGATTCAGTCCCCGGAATTTCTTTCAGCACTTCAATCCACCCTTTAAGGCTGGTTACCGGCGTACCAAGCTGATGGGCAGTTTCTTTCGCCATGCCAACCCAGAGCTGATTTTGCCTGCTGCGGTAGGTGGTTTGCTGTGCAATAATGGTTACAATAATAAACAGTGTTACTATGATCAGTTGCACAATAGGATAATAGCGCACCTGCGATTGCAACTTGCTTTTGCCATAATAATACTTGTTGGCAGTGTAAGGGCTTTTGGTAAGCACCATTACAATTGGCGCATGAAGCCTTTTAAACTCCTTCAGCTTGTGCAGCAGGTAGCCGGCATCTTCTTTTACTTTGATCGTATCGAGGTTAAGATAGTTGTTGGTGATGCTATCCTTCTCGTTTGTTTCAATAATGGGAATATCTTCATTTTCGCTGGAGATCTTTATCGCCAGGTTTAAGTTTGCTTCATCCGGAGCCTGCATGATCGTGCGTTGCGCTTCAACCCAGGATTCTACTCTTCTCGTTTCGTCAATGGCAATTTTATTTGCCAGGTATTGGGAATACCATATCGTACCCGATACAATAATAATCGCAATAAAAGCAAGCAACGTCCGCCAGTTAAGCCATTGTTTGATCATACGTTTTCTATCTGTCCGTTAGTATAGCATAGCCAGCCACAATCTAAATGGCAGAAGTGTATCAGATCTCTTATACATCTTCTTCATTCTCCTCTTCATAAACCTCCTGCGCTTGTTCCACGGGTGGCAGATTCTCAGACATGTCGCAAATCAGGTTCGCCGCAAGAGCGGTCCAGCCTGTTTGATGCGCTGCACCGAGGCCATGCAAAGTATCACCATGAAAATACTCATAAAAAAGAATAAGATGCTCATTTCCCGGTTGCTGGTAAAACCAGTTATAATCACCGTGGGCTTTGCGGCCAGACTGATTCAGTTCAAAAATACTGATCACTCTTTTCATCAGTTCCTCAGATACTTGCTCGAGGTTCAGGTAATTTCCCGATCCGGTTGGATATTCTACGCACAGGTTATCGCCATAAAAATCACCGTATTTTTTAATGGATTGTATAATGAGGTAATTGATGGGAATCCACACAGGACCGCGCCAGTTACTGTTGCCGCCAAAAAAGTTGGAAGTTGAATCTCCGGGATCATATTGTATGGTATAATCCGTTCCGTCGATATTTACCGTATAAGGGTTCTTTTCGTGGTATTTTGATAAAGCCCTGATGCCACCTTCCGATAAAAATTCTGTTTCAGACAGAATGCGCTGTAACAACGCAATCAGGCGTTCTTTTGGAATCAGCGAAAGCAAAATAGTTTCTTCATCGGCTTTTTCCTCATTTGGCCAGAATTTGTTGTTCTTTTTACGATAGTCTTCAAACCAGTCAAATCGTTTTCTGAAATCTCCCAGCTTATCGAATACTTTTTTATCAATAGTGGAAACCGCAAATAAAGAAGTAAGACCCACAATGGAGTGAATTTTTAATTGAATTGGATCATGCTCTTTGATTGCAAGCGTATCATAATAAAACTTGTCTTCGTTGTTCCACATGCCCAGCTCATTCAACCCCTCAGCTATCAATACAAAATGTTCGAAAAATTTAGTGGCGGCATCTTCAAAAGATGGATCGTGCATGGCAATCTCTATGGCCATATCCATGAGGTTAAGCGCGTACATGCCCATCCAACTGGTTCCATCGGCCTGCTCCAGTTCCATCTGGCCGTGCAGTGGCATGCTTCTGTTAAATACACCAATATTATCCAGTCCTAAAAATCCTCCTTCAAAAATGTTATTGCCGTTCGCATCTTTTCTATGGATCCACCAGGTAAAATTGATGATCAGTTTTTGGAAGATGCGTTTGAGAAAATTGATATCGCCCGTTCCTTTCTGCTTTTTCTCGATATGATAAACCTGCAATGCAGCCATGGCGTGTACCGGAGGATTAACGTCGCCAAAGTTCCATTCATACGCCGGGATTTGTCCGTCAGGCTTCATGTACCATTCGCGCATGATAAGAATAAGCTGATGCTTGGCAAATACCGGATCTACCAATGCCATGGAAACGCAGTGAAAACCAAGGTCCCACGCTGCATACCATGGATACTCCCATTTATCAGGCATAAGAACAATGTCCTGGTTCTTTAAATGCTGCCAGTCGTGGTTGCGCCCGGTCTTTCGCTCGGGACTCAGCGGACTTATATCGTCTGTCGTCGACAACCACCTTTCAATATCGAAGTGATAATATTGCTTGCTCCACAGAAGCCCGGCCAGCGCCTGACGCTGGATCTGCTTCCAATCCTCTGAAACATTCTTTGGCAATATTTCCGCGTAAAAGTCGTTAGCCTCCTGTTTTCTTGTAGCGAAGATGTGTTCAAACCCATGTGGAAAAGGCTGATCCATCAAAACATCAGATAATCGCAGGCAAATGCTCTTTGTTGCTCCGCCGGCAATTCTGTATTTGTACACCGGAGAAAATTTTGTGCCTTCAGTGTTTTCGCGCAGCTGATCTACATTCACATTGTTGATAATAGCCTCATTAAAAGCATCTTTTACAAATGGCGATTGATTGGGCCTGCCGAACAACTTTTCATGATTGGTTTCATTCTCGGTAAAAAGCGCCATATCTGCCTTTTGAAAATACAGGTAATAATTACCTAACCTTTCATGTGTTGCCTTTACAGCATTGTTATTTATCTTTTTTATGCAGGGTCGCTCCGTTAACCCACCATAGGACCAACGGTTGTAGAACCAAAGCGTTGGCAACACCGTTATTGGCGCCGCTGTTTTTCCCCGGTTGGTAATGTCTATTCTTATCGCAATGTCCCGCTTGCTATGCTTGGCATAAGTTATCTTAACGTCGAAGTATTTGTTGTCGTTAAATACGCCTGTATCCAGGATTTCGTATTCTGGCTCCAGCCGCGAGCGGTTCCTGTTCTTTTCAACCAGGTCTTCATACGGAAATTCCTGTTGCGGATATTTATACAGAAACTCCATGTAATAGTGGGTAGGAACATTATCGAGGTAGTAGTACAGTTCTTTTACATCTTCGCCATGATTTCCTTCAAAGTTACCCAGGCCATAAAGGCGCTCTTTAAGTATTTTGTCCTTCCCATTCCACAAAGCCACGGAAAAACAGAGATTCTGAAAAAAATCGGAGATCCCTCCCAAACCATCTTCACCCCACCGGTATGCCCTTGCATGAGAATGACTGAAAGGAAAATAGTTCCATGCGTCTCCATTACTGCTGAAATCTTCACGAACGGTTCCCCACTGCCTGTCGGACAAATAAGGTCCCCATTGTTCAAGTGGTACTTTTTTTAGCGCGTTTACTTTTAATCGTTGCTGCTCTGCTGTCATACGCATTCAAATATTAGTGCGACTGCTGTTACAAAAAATCTGTCGCAAATACATCTTCTCTCGCCATTGCATGGCACGGCTTTAGTTTGCAACAAACTACACACGCAAGCTTCGTTAATGAGGTAAGCTTTTTAAAAGTTTATAGAGTTAATCTCTTTCGGCGTGGCGATTGATCAGGGATTCAATAAGAAAGGTGACAATTGATAAAAGTATTCCGAACCAGAATGCACTCCACCAATTTACTACGTTGAAGCCTTTGACAATCAGGGCCGACCATTTGATGATGATCGTATTAATAACCAACAGGAATAAACCAAATGTGACTACAGTTATGGGAATGGTCAATATAATTAATATCGGCCGCACTATTGCATTTAATACCGCCAAAACCAAAGCAAGCAAAACTGCGCTTGTTCCGTTTTTTATAGATACCCCTGGAATAAAATGCGCTGCGATTAAAGCGGCCAGGGCCGTAACCAGTATTTTGCCAATAAATTTTCCCACGTTTTATATTTTACTGTTCAATACAGTTTTTATACAACAACCAGCTCATAAAACTCATCAGCAACCAGGTATTTGTTAGCGAGATCCCTGATTTCTTCCGCAGTTATTGCTCTTATTGTGTTGATACTATTATAAAAATACTCTTCTGTAAGGTTATTTAATACATAATTTTTCCACCGGGATATTACCTGGAACGGACCATCCAGGTCTCCAAGTATTGATCCCATCATGTAATTCTTTACCAGGTGCATCTCTTCATCATCAACGAGTTCTTTCCTGAGTATTTCCATTTCCTTGTACACTTCTTCAATTGTAGCGCGGCTCACATCACGGCCGGCTTCAGTACTAACCATCCAGGCACTGCTTTCAACATGGTTCTGCAGATAACTGTATATACCGTAGGTATAACCCTTTTCCTCACGGATATTACTCATTAACCGGCTGCCAAAAAAACCTCCGAAAATATTGTTCAACACCTGTACCTTGGTAAAATCCGGATGATGCCTGTTGGGAAACGGCCTTGCAATACGGATGGCGCCCTGCACACCGTTTGCATCATTGATCACCTCATATTTTTTTTGCACAGCTGGCTGGCGTAAATGGGTAATCTGCGGAATATCAGCCTTATTCAGTGCCAGGTGACCAAACGATTTATTCAGTTGTTCCTGTATATCCGAAGGAAGTTTTCCTGCAACAAACAGCAAACATTTTCCTTCTGAATAATATTGCTTGTAAAACTTCTCCAGATCCTCGCGTTGTAAAGCATCATAATCGCCAGTCAGCGTATATTTTCCATAAGGATGATCGTAGCCATACAGGTATTCATCAATGAGCCTGTTTGCTACAAACTCTCCCTTTTTAAGATTTACCTCCAGGCGTTGCTTCTGGTTTTGTTTATAAATAGCCAGTTCATCTTCCGGCAATGTGGCATCCGTTAAAAGTTCAGTTACAACCGGCAATAGCTCAGGTAAATGTTTACTTAGCGCATGAAGTGATATAGTTGCGGTTTCATTGTAACAGTTTCTGTTCAGGTAGGCTCCGTAAAACTCAAAATGCTCATTTATCGCAAAAGCATTCTTTTTAGTGGTTCCATTCTTCAACAGGTAATTTGTTGTTGCGGCTACTATATTTTTATCCTCATACCAGTTTCCTGCAAAAAATACCAGTTCAACCATCACAACATCCTGCGCACCGGCATCAATAGTATAAACAGGCACTCCGTTATCTAATTGAAAGTATGTATAGGGCTTAAGTTGTAAGTTAAAATCCACGGCGTCTTTTATGGCTGGCTCTTCTTTTCTGTTTATCATATCAAAAATTAAAAAACAAAAGTACGTGATTATGGCAGTCTCTTTTTCAAATTACGTGGTTAATATGGGGTGATGTAAGTTGTGCTACCGCGAAATTATTTTATCTTCAAAGCCAAACTTGACCTAACATGAGAGCATTCATCATTCTATCTTTCCTGGTTGTCGGGCTTAACGGATTTTCCCAGCAAAAAGATACAATTGCCGACAAACAATGGAAATTTGAAAGCAAGCCTGTATGGGCCGATGAGTTTAACTACACCGGAAAGCCCGACCCTTCAAAATGGGGCTATGATGTTGGAGGCAGTGGTTGGGGAAATAACGAGCTGGAATATTATACGGATAAAGGCAATGCTTCCGTGGCCAACGGAATGCTCACCATTGAGGCAAGAAAAGAAAAAAAAGGCGACAAAGAGTTCACATCGGCGCGCATGGTCACCAAAAATAAAGCTGATTTTTTATACGGAAGATTTGAGATAAAAGCCAAACTCCCAACCGGCAAGGGATTGTGGCCTGCTATCTGGATGTTATCCACCGACTGGAAATATGGCGGATGGCCCGAATCCGGCGAAATAGACATAATGGAACAGGTTGGATATGATCCCGACAGTATTCACATCAGCGTTCACACAAAATCATTTAACCACGTAATACACACGCAAAAAACGAGTGTTACAAATGTGCCTACTGCAACCAGCGATTTTCACATTTACCGCATTGACTGGACGCCTTATGATATAAAAGGATTTATTGATGATAGGCAATGCTTTCAATTTAAAAATACGGGTAAGGGATTTGCAGAATGGCCCTTTGATAAACGATTTCATTTGTTGCTGAATGTGGCAGTAGGAGGTAACTGGGGCGGACAAAAAGGAATTGACGAAAGTGCATTTCCCGGAAAAATGGAAGTGGATTACGTGCGGGTTTATAAAATGATTGAATAGGTTTGTTTCACGCATATTTCTCGCGGCGAGCGCGAAGAAGCAGCGACGCAGCGATTTACGCTCTTACGCTCTGCTAAGCCTCCGGGCTTTGTAGCATTACTCTATCGCTTGCAGCGATTTTTTTGCTCTATCCGATAAAAAAGAAACACATTTATTTCTCGCGGCGAGCGCAAAGAAGCAGCGGCGCGGCAATTTATGCTCTTACGCTCTGCTAAGCCTCCGGGCTTTGTAGCATTACTCTATCGCTTGCAGCGATCCTCTCAGTCATTTTTTTCCATAAAATCAATTACCTGATAAAAATCAAGCCCCAACACACTTTTTATCATTTCTTCTCCAACCCATGCATCCTTACTTCGCGCATTACCATTTTTCTTCATTTATAAAAGGGATGCGTGATCAGACATAAACTTATATGCACAGTTTTTCTTCTTTTCTCAGCATCCCTTAATTTTTGTTTGCGCGCCCAGGAAGTAAAAAAAGATTCGGTATCACGGGGCACAGCTAATCGTATTCTTACTTTCTCCGGATTACTGCAGACCAGATATTCATTATCACTCAACCGCCGTGTTGATGTGGCTGGTAAAAATATTGATTCAGGTAATTGTGTTACCAACAGTTTTTCTTTAAGGCGCGTACGTTTGCAGGCTAACGCAAAAATAAATGCTCACTTCGATGCAAGCCTGCTCATAAATTTTGCGGAGTTCAATTCATCCAATGTAAATAATAAGGTGTTAGAAAATGCGTTTGTACGATATACGCTCAACAGGCACTTGCATGTTATCGCGGGACAATACCGGCCTTTCTTCGGTATAGAAGATCTGATTCCGGCAGATCTTATTCAATCGCTGGACTATTCCAATCAGTACAATGCTTTTGGCAGTAACGGCTGGCAAAGTTTTCAATTGGGCATGTGCATTTATGGTGATCTTAATAAAGAAAACAAAATGCCTGTCCGCTATTATGTCGGCGTACACAATGGAAATAACCGCAATCAGCAAACAGACAACGACAACAACAAACATATTTATGCAAGGATTGAAATAAGCCCTTTTAAAAGGACTACGATTGGCGTTAATGGCGGATCAGGCAGCACCGATAACAGGAATGGTTATGCCTGGGGAGGAGATTTTGCTACCGACCTTTCTTTAAGCAACCGCCTATCACTAAAACTTTCCGGTGAATATAAAGATGGGACAAACTTCTCGGCATTTAAAAGTTGTGGCGGAATTCACCCACTTGATCAGTTTAAAATGAAAGGATTTTATGTTTTGCCAACATTAAAATACCGTTGTATGGGCAAACAAGTAAGTTCATTACAGGTATCGTCCCGCTACGAATATTTTGACGAAAATTACAAACAGCCAACCAACGATACGAGGCAAACAATCACTCCGATGGTAGCAATGGAATTCGCAGATAACTTTTCTGCATTATTACAGGCAGGCGTTTATATTGACATCTATAAAACAAATATTCCCTTAACAACAATGTATTCGCACAATACAGCAATTGTTCAGTTACAGGTGAGATTTTAGTCTGATTTCACGGATCCGGGTGATTGGTTGGCCGGAGCAACAAATGAAGCGGTTGGTTGTTATAGATGTAATAATTTTTTTAAGAAAAGCGTACATAAGTATATTCTTCATCTTAATCAGGAAGCTATGAAATCTGCAACACATCAGCGCAAATTATGGATGGCCGGCACGGGACTCTTTCTCTGTTTTTTTCTCGTCATTCATTTACTTGGCAATATTCAACTACTGCTTCCCGGTGAAGAGGCAAAGCAACAATTCAATTGGTACTCACATTTGCTTGCAGGCAATATTATCATCGAGGTAATTGCTTATGTTTTGTATGCTTCTATTATCGGCCATGTTGTTTACGCCCTAGTCGTAACACGAAAAAATAAACTGGCGAGCGGTAAGAAATATAAATATGACAGACGCAGTTCCGCCTCCACATGGCAGAGCCGCAATATGGGTTTGTTAGGCACAATTATTTTCGCATTCCTCGTTATTCACTTCAAAGACTTCTGGTATCAATACAAATTCACGACGTTGCCTCTGGATGAGAAAGGAAACAAAGATCTGTACACAGTAGTTGTAGCTGCTTACAAAGAATGGTGGTATGTCGTCATGTACGAGGTTGCTATGATTGCACTAGGCTTTCACCTTTTACATGGCTTTTTCAGTGCGGGACGTACGTTAGGCGTTTATCACCCGAAATATATCAGGTGGGTAAAAGTGGCCGGATGGGCTTATACCGGCATTATTACCATCGGATTTATGTTGATACCTGTATACGTTCATTTTACAAAAGCTTAAACCATGAATGCAAAAATTCCGGAAGGCAAATTGTCAGAAAAATGGAGTAATTATAAATCGCATGCAAAGCTTGTAAACCCGGCCAACCGCAAAAAGCTGGATATAATTGTGGTGGGCACCGGTTTAGCCGGAGCATCATGTGCGGCGTCACTGGCAGAACAAGGCTACAACGTAAAATCCTTTTGTTTCCAGGATACGCCAAGGCGCGCACACTCTGTGGCTGCGCAGGGCGGGGTTAATGCATGTAAGAATTATAAGAATGACGGCGATAGCGTCTATCGTATGTTTTACGATACAATTAAAGGCGGTGATTTCCGCTCGCGCGAAGCAAACGTTTACCGGCTTGCAGAATGTTCTGCCAACCTGATTGACCAGGCTGTTGCGCAAGGTGTTCCCTTTGCAAGAGAATATGGTGGTTATTTAAATAACCGTTCGTTTGGTGGTGTACAGGTTTCGCGAACATTTTACGCACGCGGACAAACGGGTCAGCAATTATTGCTTGGTTCATACCAGGCGCTGATGAGGCAGGTTGCTGCCGGAAGGATTCAATTGTTTTCAAGACATGAAATGCTTGAGCTTGTTGTCATCGACGGAAAAGCCAGGGGTATTATTTCGCGTGATCTTGAAACAGGTGAAATTGAACGTCACAGTGCACATGCTGTTGTTCTGGCAACCGGCGGTTACGGAAAGATCTATTATTTATCAACATTGGCGATGGGCTGCAATGGTTCAGCGATCTGGCGTGCGCATAAAAAAGGCGCGTACATGGCGGGCGTGAGCTGGATCCAGGTGCACCCAACATCTCTGCCTCAACATGGCGAACATCAGTCCAAGCTGACATTGATGTCTGAATCGCTACGCAATGACGGCCGGATCTGGGTTCCTAAAAAACAAAATGACACGCGGCATCCTAATGACATTCCGGAAGAAGAAAGGGATTATTACCTCGAGCGTCGCTATCCATCCTTCGGCAATCTTGCACCCCGCGATATTTCTTCCAGAGCTGCCAAAGAACGCATCGATGCTGGCCATGGTGTTGGCGAAATGAAGAATGCTGTATGTCTTGATTTTTCAAAAGCGATCAGGGAACAGGGCAAAGACAAGATTGAAGAAAAATACGGCAACCTTTTCCGTATGTATGAAAAGATCACGGGGATCAATGCTTATACGGAGCCCATGCTGATCTCGCCATCTGCGCATTTCACCATGGGAGGCTTGTGGGTAGATTATGAACTGATGACTACCATTCCTGGTTTGTTTGCTTTGGGCGAAGCCAACTTTGGAGATCATGGCGCAAACAGGCTTGGAGCAAATTCGTTATTGCAGGCCTGTGTGGATGGCTATTTTATTGCTCCATATACTATCCCCAATTACCTGGCAGGAGAACTAAAGACAGGCAAGATCGACGTAAAGGATCCTGCGTTTGATTTCGCAGAAAGAAAGGTTCGCCGGCAGCTGGGTGATTTAATGCATATTCAAGGGCATCTGTCTGCGGACTACTTCCACAAAACACTGGGCAAATTATTGTATGACAAATGCGGGCTCAGCCGCAGCAAAGAAGGGTTGGAAGAAGCGATCAAAGAAATTAAAATGTTACGCGAAAGGTTCTACAAGGAACTGCGAATACCTGGCGACGGCAAGGTAAACAGTGAGCTGGAAAAGGCCGGCCGCGTGGCAGACTATCTTGAACTGGGAGAACTCATGTGTTATGATGCGTTAACCCGCAACGAATCCTGCGGTGCGCACTTCAGAGAAGAATACCAGACTCCCGATGGCGAGGCACTCAGAGATGACCAAAATTTCTGCTTTGTATCAGCCTGGGAGTACAAGGGAAAAGACGCAGAAGAAGAACTGCATAAAGAACCATTGGAGTTTACAGAGGTGGAACTGGCGGTGAGAAGCTATAAGTAGCAAGTACGAAATACGAAGTACGAAGTACCTTGATTGATCAGGCGAACTGAATACAGGCTTTTTAATTGTTAGTAAGTATGAAGTTGGAAGTACTTAGGTTTATCGGGCTCATTAAATCATTGGCCTTTTAATTATTTAGAAGCTTCAAAAAATATTAGCAAGATCACAGCAACGTACTTCGTACTTCGTAACTCGTACTTGAAACCAGGTCAAAATAAAAAGGACACTGATGCACCTTTCACTATTCACCATTCACTATTGACTTAATTTATTGATATGAAACTATACTTAAAAATATGGCGGCAGGAAGACCGGACCAGCTATGGAAAGCTTGCGGACTATACACTGGATAATGTTTCCGAGCACATGTCCTTTCTTGAAATGCTGGACATGCTGAATGAAGCGCTTGTTGAAAAAGGTGAACGTGTGGTTGAATTTGATCATGATTGCAGGGAAGGAATTTGCGGACAATGCGGCGTTATGATTAACGGCCGGGCACACGGACCGCTGTCGAACACAACAACCTGTCAGCTTCACATGCGTTCATTTAAGGATGGTGACACGATTTATATTGAACCGTTCCGCGCGACAGCGTTTCCTATCATCAGGGACTTGAAGATAGATCGTACTTCTTTTGATCGCATTATAGCCGCGGGAGGATTTATTTCTGCCAGCACAGGACAAGCACCGGAAGCAAACAGTATTCCGATCAATCACGAAACTGCAGAAGCGGCATTTGACTCTGCAGCCTGCATTGGTTGCGGCGCCTGTGTAGCCACTTGCAAAAATTCAAGCGCGGCGCTGTTTACATCAGCCAAGGTTGCTCACCTTGCATTACTACCACAAGGAAAAGAAGAAGCGCGCACCCGGGTAAAGAGTATGATGAATCAAATGGACAGCGAAGGATTCGGCCACTGCACAAATACCGAAGCTTGTGAAGTTGAATGTCCACAGGAGATCTCGGTCCTGAATATTGCGCGTATGAACTACGAATACAACAAATCACGGATCCTGGAAAAATAAACGGGCTGTTGGCACGGATTCGTATTTGAAGAAACTGTAAGGGTAAGCCTTAAATATCGTCACATGAGAAAAAACATTGGATGGCTATGGGTGATACTGTCACTTATAGCTTCCACCTCCAGTATCACATATGCTTACTGTATGCGGTTAGAGCTGAATGAAAAAAAGCTGCATTCTTTATTACTATTATCAGCTTGTTTTTTTGCCATGGTCTTTCACGCAATTGGTTACTTGAAAAAGCTCAACCAAAATGATTAGCACGCTTTGTTACTGAACAAATGCAGCTACCGCGGTTTGCTGTCAGGCCATCAACAGTCAGGCTCTTGATGAAACACCTTCTGCATAAATTTTTATGGTGAAATATGGTGATTACCGTATTTTCACATTACGCCTGATTATTATGACCAGCAACAATAAAGAAAAACATCCCGAGGGGCCCGATAAGCCATTGCAAACCCTGCTTGCATTGTCTGAAAACTTTTATAATTGCTTTTATGATATAATCAATGCGATCCCGGACTTCATTTTTGTCATGGATAAAGAAGGCAACTATGTTGATTATAAAAAAGGAATTGGGGAGATTTACCAGCAGGATTCATTTATCTACAACTCCAACATCCGCGATCATAATTTTCCAGGAGATTTCGCTTCAGAATTAATGCATCACATCACTTATCCTATTGAAACGGGTAAAATCCATTATTTCAACTATGACCTTCCTTTTCCCAATGGAATTGTGCGTAGTTACACATCAAGATGCATAAAAATCAATGATCAGTACTCCATGCGCATCGTACGCGATGTAACTGATATACAGAACAATGTAAAATTGCTGCACCAGCGCAACAAAGAGCTGATGCATCAATCAACACAATTGCGTCAGTACGCTTATCTTGTTTCACACAACCTGCGTTCTCCTATCACCAATATGCTGGGTATTATAGATCTGATCAAGGATGGCCTTGTAAGCGATGAAGAACTTAACGAAATGATGGGCATTCTGTACAAAGAAGTTTCCAAACTGGATGTAATTTCCAGGGAAATGAACCAGGTACTTAAGGCCAACGAAAACGAACAGGTCTTTAAGATCTATTGATGTAACAGATTATCGATCGCTGCGTGATATACCTCAAAATTGAAGGATTGTAACAGCCGCTGCATATTATCTGTGATTGCGTCGTTTTTCAGATTACCAATACTTCCCTCGTGTGTGTGCGCCACTTTTGTATCGTAGGTAAACACATTGTCTTCAATAGCAAAACCAACTTGCTTGTAAGCATCTCTAAAAGCCACGCCTTCTAAAACAAGCTTGTTTACTTCTTCAACACTGAACAGGTATTTGTACTTCTCGTCTTCAAGAATATTCTTCTTAACCTCCATGTTGTTCAGCATCAGGCCGGCCATATCAATACAATCGCGCAATATGCCGAGGGCAGGGAACAGGTGTTCTTTCAGCAGTTGAAGATCGCGATGATAGCCGGAAGGCAGATTGGTAGTCATCATCATGATCTCGTTAGGCAAAGATTTTATCCTGTTGCATTGAGAGCGGATCAGTTCAAAAACATCCGGATTCTTTTTATGAGGCATAATGCTGCTTCCTGTGGTTAACTCAGTGGGAAAACTAATAAAACCAAAGTTCTGATTCAGATACAGACAAGCATCCATTGACAATCTTGCCAGTGTATCAGCAACATTCGCCAAAGCCATCGCTACAATTCGTTCCGCTTTTCCCCGCCCCATTTGTGCATACACAACATTATAGTTTAAATCGGCAAAGCCAAGCAACTCTGTCGTCATGGTCCTGTTGATCGGGAAAGAAGATCCGTAACCGGCGGCAGAGCCTAACGGATTTTTATTAACAACATCATAGGCAGCTTTCAGCATCACGGTATCGTCTACAAGACTTTCCGCATAAGCGCCTAACCACAAACCAAAAGAAGATGGCATTGCTAACTGCAGGTGGGTATAGCCTGGCAATAAATCGTCTTTGAATTCTTCGCTTTTAGCAATCAATAATTCGAAGAATGATTGTACAGACAAAACGGTCTTTTCTATCTCACTGCGCAAAAACAGTTTAACATCCAGCAAAACCTGGTCATTACGGCTTCTGGCAGAATGGATCTTTTTACCTGTATCACCTAGTTTCTCCGTTAATAAAAACTCTACCTGGGAATGAATGTCTTCAACATCTGGTCTGATAGAAAATTCATCTTCGCTGATGCTGGTGTATATTTTTCTAAGCTCTTTTACAAGATCAGCAGCTTCGTCGTTTGTCAACAGGCCCACGCTGGCCAGCATTTTTGCGTGCGCAATATTGCCGATCACATCAAAAGGCGCCAATAAAATATCGAATTCACGATCATTACCAACAGTAAATTGTTCTACCTCTTTAAGTGATGCTGTATTCTTTTGCCAGAGCTTCATAGTAAATATTTTACCTTATTTCATTTAGTTCAAAAGTCCCCGCCTGACCAGTCGGGCAGGAAAATTAAAAAGTCAAAATCGATTCGTGTGTTAGGATCAGCGTAAAATCTTATCTAACAACTGAATATATAAGTCAATGCCGTTGGTTATTTCATCAAGGAAGATGAACTCATCCGCAGTGTGGCTACGTGCGCTATCGCCAGGCCCCATTTTAAGTGTTGGAAAGTTCATCAGAGCTTTGTCGCTGGTAGTGGGCGAGCCGTAATAAGTTCTTCCCAACTCAACACCTGCCTGGATCAGCGGATGGTCAACCGCAATTGAAGTAGACCGAAGACGGCTGCTTCTCGGCTGAACATCGCTTTTAACATTGGCACGGATTATATCCAGGACCTCTTCAAAAGTGTACAGTTCGTTCACTCGCACATCAACCGTAAACTTACACTCATGCGGAACTACATTGTGTTGGGAACCAGCATTGATAATGGTTACGCTCATTTTCATGGGGCCAAGCAGGCTCGAAACCTTATCATATTTATAATTGCGGAACCACTGAATATCGTCAACTGCTTTATACAAAGCATTTTCGCCTTCCTCACGTGCAGCATGGCCGGCTCTTCCGTGTGCCGTACAATCGAGCACGAGGAGACCTTTCTCAGCGAGCGCCATATTCATTAATGTAGGCTCGCCTACAATTCCGAAATCAATTTTTGGCAGACGTGGTAACAGGATTTCCACACCGTTGTGGCCGGAAATCTCTTCTTCAGCTGTGGCTGCAATAACCAGGTTATATTTTAAAGATGGCTCCTTATAAAAATGAAGGAATGTAGCAATGAGTGAAACAAGACATCCGCCTGCATCATTGCTGCCCAAGCCATATAATTTTCCATCTTTTTCAATGGGAGAGAAGGGATCTAATGTGTACCCCTTATTGGGTCGTACCGTGTCGTGATGAGAATTTAAAAGAATGGTGGGTTTGCTTTCGTCGAAATATTTGTTCTTAGCCCAAATGTTGTTGAGGTAGCTGTACGTTGTAACTCCTTTGGACTCAATAAAACTTTCGATGATCTCCGCTGTTACTTCTTCCTCTTTACTAAAGGAAGGCGTGGAGATCAATTGTTTCAGCAGACTTGTCGCATTTTTTGCAAGTATCGAAATATTCTCATTCATTACAGTCGGTAAATTCATTATCATAAAATCACTGATCTTTCAACCAGTTATTTGTTATAAAATGTTGCTGTAGTAGTTTGGTGTTTCTCATTGTGAATGTCATGTCAAGTACGAGTTACGAAGTACGAAGTACCTATGTTCAACAGTTCGCCTTTTCGCACAGCCCTTCGTACTATTCTTGTATTGTTGTCCCTGCCTTGCCTGTTATAAGGGCCTGCAACTCTTCGGCTTTTCCTATCACCACTTTGCTTACACCTTTTTTAAGAGCGGTGAAAGCATTGTCCAGTTTCGGGATCATGCCGGCGAAAATCACATTCTTTTCTTTCAATTCCTTGTATGATTCGGGATTTATGCCCGGGATCACCGTGCTATCGTCTTCTGCATTTAACAACACACCGCTTTTTTCAAAAGAGTAGATTAGCTGCACACTATATAGACCACTCATTGCCTGGGCAATCTCCTGCGCAATTGTATCTGCATTGGTGTTAAGCAGTAAACCTTCTTTATTATGAGTGATGGGCGCCATTACCACATTTACATCCTGGTCAAGCAAGCTTTTCAGTAAACTGGTATTGATGGAATCAACGTCTCCCACAAAACCATAGTCAATTGTCGGATGAACTCTTTTGTGAGATTGAATAACATTTCCATCTGCACCGCATAAACCGATCGCATTGCAACCTCTTGCCTGTAACTGCGCTACAATATTTTTGTTAATGTAACCGGCATATACCATGGTTACAATCTTGAGTGTTTCAGCGTCGGTAATTCTTCTGCCATCAATCATCTGTTGCTCAACGCCAAGCTGTGCAGCCATTTTGGTCGCCAGTTTTCCGCCGCCGTGCACCAGGATCTTCTTGCCTTCAACCGAAGCAAAAGAAGTTAAGAATGATGACAGCTTTTGTTCATCATCTATAATGTTACCGCCAACCTTTATGATAATCAACTTGTCCATGATAAGTCAAAAATAAAAAGTCAAAATTCAAAAGGCCCTAACGTTCAATCCATCTTCCATATCTCTATCTTGACTTTATGCAAAAAAATCTGATTCCAATTACTTAACCTGTCTCACCTTTCACTATTCACCCTTCACTATTCACTTTACCAGAACTATTCACCTCTCTGAAGGATCTCACTAATCACCGCCTGCGCCGCCCAAACCCTGTTAGCCGCTTCCTGTGTTACGATGCTGTTTGCACTGTCCAACACTTCATCGCTCAATTCAACATTTCTTCTTACGGGAAGGCAATGCAATACTTTGGCGTTATTTGTCAGTTTCAGCTTTTCTTCAGTAAGCATCCATTTAGGATCATTCGCATAGATCTTTCCATAATCATTAAAAGTGCTCCAGTTCTTTACGTATACAAAATCCGCATCTTTTAAAGCTTCGTCCTGGTTATGCGTGATGGTTGCTCCTTTGGTAAACTGTTCTGATAATTCATAATCTTCCGGATGCGTAATTACAAATTCAGCTTTGCCATCCCATGCGTTTACCCATTGTGCAAAGCTGTTGGCAACGCACTGAGGTAATGTTTTAACATGCGGCGCCCAGGTAAGAACCACCTTGGGTTTGTGTGCCGGTGCATGTTCTGTCATGGTAATGATATCGGTAAGACTTTGTAATGGATGCAATGTTGCACTTTCCAGGCTGATCACAGGAACTCCACAATATTTGATGAACTGGGAAATATACAATTCGCTGTAATCATCTTCGCGGTTTTTTAGTGAAGGAAAGGTTCTGATACAAAGGATATCAAAATAGCTTCCCAGGACCGGTGCTGCATCTTTAATATGTTCAGCCTTGTTTCCGCTCATAATGGCACCTTCTTCAAATTCAAGTGCCCAACCCTCTTTATCCACATTAAATACAATGGCTTCCATACCCAGGTTCTGCGCTGCCACCTGTGTGCTTAAACGGGTTCGCAAACTTGGATTAAGGAATAATAGACCGATGCGTTTGTTTACGCCAAGATTTTTGTCTGTAAGTGGATTGGCCTTGTATGCCAACGCTTTTTTTACCAATGCATTGATGTCTGTAACATCATGAACGGAAATAAATTGCTTCACTGTTGAGTTGTAAGTTTTACGTTGTACGTTATACGTTTATTATAGCGTAGTTAAAATCATACGCTGTATGTTGTTACGTAGCCGGTATTTGTGCCCCCGGGCCTAAACGTACAACGTACAACGTATAACTTCTAACCTTATTCTACAGTTTCTTCTGTTGTTGTGGTGGAAGCTGGCTGTAATTCAGCGATAGCTTCTTTTAATGCATCCAGGAATTCATCTACCTGTTTTCTGCTGATACCGAGTGATGGTAATAAACGGATCACGTTTGGTTTTGCTTCTCCGGTGAAGATGAAGAAGTCGTTCAGCAATTTCTTGCGCAGATCTTTCAATTCCTCAGGCACGTCAAAACCAATCATTAAACCGCGACCACGCACGTTGGTAATGCCGTCGATGGCTTTCAAACGGTTCAACAAATACTGACCTCTTTGTTTTGCTACATCAATCAGCTTTTCATCTTCCAGCACTTCCAGTACCGCAATGGCGGCAGCACATGCAAGATGATTACCGCCGAAAGTTGTGCCGAGCATTCCATGTTTAGGCTTGATGTGTGGCGCAATCAAAATTCCACCAATGGGGAATCCGTTGCCCATACCTTTTGCCATAGTATAGATATCAGCATTTACTTCTGCATAATCGTGCGAGAAGAATTTACCGGTACGACCGTAACCGCACTGCACGCTGTCCGCGATAAATACTGCATCGTTTTGATCACAAAGTCTGCGGATCAGTTGCAGAAAGCTTTCCGTAGCGATCTGAATACCGCCAACACCCTGAATACCTTCTACAATAACCGCACAAACATCTTTTCCCTTTGTCTGGAAATAGGTTTTCAGTGCAGCTTCATCGTTGAATGGCAGGAAGTCAACATTATCCGTTTCATTCACCGGTGCAACTATTGCCGGATTGTCTGTAGCGGCTACTGCTAAAGATGTCCTTCCATGAAACCCTTTCTTAAAAGCAACGATCTTCTTTCTTCCTGTGTGGAAAGAAGCCAGTTTAAGTGCATTCTCATTTGCCTCAGCACCGCTGTTGCAAAGGAATAGCTGGTAGTCTTCTTTGCCGCTCAGCTTACCGAGCTTGTCCGCCAGCTCCTGCTGCAACGGAATACGGACAGAATTTGAATAGAAAGCAATTTTTTCTAACTGCTCTTCAATTCGTCTTACCCACACAGGGTGAGTATGTCCGATACTGATAACGGCATGACCGCCGTACATGTCTAAGTACTGTACACCATTCTCATCCCAAACATAAGAACCCTGGGCCTTGGTGATGGTGATGTCGTTGATGGGGTAAACGTCGAAAAGCTTCATATAAGTTGTACGTTATAAGTTTTACGTTATACGTGAAAAGAGTTGCAGAGTGTGCGTTCCGGTTATATGCTGAATTTTAAAACGCCCAAAGATCAGGCTTACAATATAACTCGTTACTTATACCTCACAACTTCTTCCTCACTTTATTAATAAGGGCGATAAGCATGGCTTTGATCTGATTGATATCATCGTCAAGTTCTATGTACTTATCTTCCCCGATGTAATTTAAATCCTTCGATAGCAATAGAAAATATTCCGTTTCGTTGGCAGAACCTAGTGCTATATTTAAAAAATGTGCCAACTCATTTTGTGAACATTTACCGCATCCTTCCGCAATATTTGCGGGAATAGATGAAGTAGCTCGTCTTAACTGGTTTGTCAGGCTATACAGCTCATCTTTCGGAAAACCTTTTGTCAAACCATACACACTCAATGTAAATGAGTGTGCTCTTTCCCAAACCTTCAGCTCTTTATAATTTTGCATGATATACGTTTTACGTTGTTACGTTGTACGTTTTTCATGGTAGCATTTACGTGGTACGTTGTAAGTTATACGTGGTACGTTTATCAAATTTTATGTGATACCGTCGTTTTTTCTCCGCTAAGATCAACGTAAAACGTATAACGTACAACTTATAACTCTCCTAAAATCCCGCACTTTTCAACCTCAACCCCGCACTTTCCTCCAACCCAAACATCAAATTCATATTCTGCACTGCCTGGCCGCTGGCTCCTTTGAGGAGATTGTCGATGGCGGAATGGATGACGAGTTTGGTACCTACCTTTTCCAGTTGAATGACGCATTTGTTGGTGTTAACCACCTGTTTAAGGAAAATGGCGTCGTTGCTTACAACGGTGAAAGGATGAGCTGCATAAAATTCGTTGAACAAAGCAGTTAATGATTCCAAAGAACTGTCGCAGGTGATGGTGGAGCTGATAAAAATGCCCCGTGTAAAATCTCCCCGCCATGGCACAAAACTAAGATCAATATCGCTGTCCGGATACAATTGTTGCAAGGTTTGTCCAATTTCTCCTAAGTGCTGGTGTGTCAATGTTTTGTAAGCCTGTATATTGTTTGCTCTCCAGCTAAAGTGGGATGTGGAGCTTAAACCCTGTCCCGCGCCGGTAGAACCTGTAATGCCTGTTGTGTAAATATTTTCCAGTAATCCGGCTTTTGCAAGCGGCAATAATCCGAGCTGGATTGCTGTTGCAAAACAACCGGGATTGGCAATATTATGTGCCGATTTGATTTGCGCTTTATTTAATTCCGGCAGACCATACACAAATGTGCGGTCGCCCAGAACTGCATGCTGAGAAAGCCTGAAATCGTTGGAAAGATCGATGATTTTAATGTGAGGAGCGATAGTATTTGCCTGCAAAAATTTCTTTGCCTCACCGTGGCCGGTGCAAAGGAACAGCACATCCACATCATCAGACAATTCACCGGTGAAGTGTAAATCTGTGTCTCCAACTAAATCCTGGTGAACCTTATAAAGCGGGTTACCAGCATTGCTTTTACTATGTACAAAACTAATTTCTGCGTGAGGGTGATTGATGAGTAAACGAATTAACTCTCCGCCTGTATAACCGGCGCCACCTATTATGCCTGCTTTAATTTTCTTGCTCATAATAATTGCATCAATTTATTTCTATCCAGATGATAAATCTTTTCGTTGCGGGTGTGTGCCGCGATGGCTACAGAGTTGAGTCCGATAACCATTTGATAGCACCTTAACCGCTCTTCCATGAATGGAATTTGTAGTTGCCTTTGTTGCACGAACTGTTGCCAGTAGCCTTTGTAATCAACCGTCTCTGTATTGAAAAAAAGGTAGGCAATGTCGTAGAGAAAATCTCCCAGCGCCGCTTCGCCCCAATCAATTACTCCTGTAATTTTCTTTCCGTCGCTTAACACATTGTCGAAGCCGGCATCGCCGTGAACAAGGTATTTTTCCGTTTTACAAAAGGGTAGAAGTTGTTTTATTCTATTCAGCGCAACTTTGTGAAGCATGCTTTCAAAAAGTCCGTCGTTCACCAGTTGCTGAAGCGTGTAATCCATTTTGTGATTGTGGAAACTTAGCAGCCAGTCTTCCCAACTATTATATGTTCCCTCAAAACGCTCGTTCATTAATGCCCAGCCGTTCAATCCGTTTGTGTTGAAAGTCCGCATCTGCAGTAGCGTATCGAACAGCTCAAAAACAATTTCGGAGGATGTTACATGGTCATCAATCAAAGTAATCCCGCTGCATTTCTCACTTACTGCGTAGAAATTATCTCTGAATTTTCCGATTAGTCTTATTCCAGGGACCGGAGTAATTTCGTGCAATAACTCCCAGGCTTTTTGATCCTTTCTGAAATCTTTATCACTTCCGTTAATTCTTAATACCCAATCTTTTCCCTCGTGTCTGAATGAATAAGCTTGCGACCACCAGCCTTTTGATAATTGTTTTACTTCATCTGCAGGATAAAATCCGGCATCCTTGCAAAGGCTCATTATATCTTGCTCATCAAACATTCACCCTGTCGTTGTTGGTTGATGGTTGAGAGCTTAATATAAACTCGAGATCATCAGCAGCATTGTTGCTGATGCGGTGCTTCTTTCCTGCTTCAATGTGAAAACCGTTGCCGGCAATAACGTTGAAGCTTTCTCCTTCAACTTCAAAAGTTGCTGTTCCGCTTAATATGAAAAAGAACTGTTGTGCATTTTTATGAAAATGCAGCGCCTCACTTGTTTGAGGAGGCATGCGTTCCTGCTTAACTGATAATTGTTCGGTATCAGCTAAAACCCAGCCATCACAATTGTTTCCCCAGAGGTAGTGTTGTAATGGCTGTTCTTTGCTGCGTATTGACATGTAAAAAGTTAAGCTGTTATAAGCACAGTGATGCTATACTTATTAGGATATTATTGTTGCTTTTCTGCATCTTCCCTTATCAGGTGATACATGGAAGTTTGATTACCAAAAATCTTGCTAAATCCACGCACATCTTCACCAGTCCATCCATTATTCATTTCTCCGTATTTACCAAATTTGCTACTCATCAGGTCATACTTAGATTCGATACCCAATACCTGGAAACGGTAAGGTTGAAGGTAGACAAACACATCACCGGTTACAGTTTGCTGTGAACTTTGAAGGAATGCTTCAATATCGCGCATAACAGGATCCAGAATTTGACCTTCATGCAGCCAGTTTCCGTAGAAATTAGCAATATTGTCTTTCCAGCTTAACTGCCATTTGGTAAGAACATGTTTTTCCAAAGCATGATGCGCTTTTAGAATAACCATTGGCGCAGCGGCTTCAAAACCAACGCGTCCTTTAATACCGATGATGGTATCACCCACATGTATATCGCGACCAATGCCATAAGCGCCGGCAATACTTTGCAAGTATTGAATAGCTTCTGAAGGGTGACTGAAGGTTTTGTCGTTTACAGCAGTTAGTTCACCTTTTTCAAAATGTAGTTTAACTTCTTCACCTTCGTGTTTGGTAACCTGTGTGGGCCATGCTGATTCAGGCAACATGCCTTTTGAAGAAAGTGTTTCTCTTCCGCCAACACTTGTTCCCCATAGTCCTTTATTGATAGAGTACGCGGCTTTCTCAAAGTTCATGTTCACACCCTTGGCCTTAAGGTATTCTATCTCCTGCTCGCGGCTTAGTTTAAGATCACGGATCGGCGTAAGGATCTTCACGTCAGGGATCATGATGTGGAACACCATATCAAAACGTACCTGGTCGTTACCTGCGCCAGTGCTACCGTGTGCAACTGTATCTGCGTTCAATGCTTTTACATGATCAGCAATATGCAGCGCCTGAACAAGTCTTTCAGCACTTACACTTAGAGGATAAGTATTGTTTTTCAACACATTCCCAAATACCAGGTATTTGATAATGCGGTCGTAGTAGCCTTTAACGGCATCTACTGTTGTATGTGTTTTAACGCCCAGCTTGTAAGCGTGAGCTTCAATATTTTTTAATTCTTCTTCACTAAATCCACCCGTGTTAACAATAACACTGTGTACATCATAACCAAGATCGTCACTTAAATATTTTACGCAATAAGTTGTATCCAGGCCGCCGCTAAAACCAAGCACCAGTGTTTTCTTTCCGCTGCCGGCAGCATCGGGACTAAACTGAAAATTTACATTGTTGGAAAAGCTCATTGTAAGATGTTGATATAGTTGAAAAAAAGAAAGTCAAAAGTAAAAATTCCCCGCCTGACCAGTCGGGCAGGAAAAGTCAAAAATCAAAAGTCAAAACATTCGTAGCTGTTTCTGCGCCCTGCTAACTAGAAATTAAAGAAATGGAAGAACGATTTGGTTTTGGTGGGATTGCCGCCGCCGCCATTTTCGTCTTTGCTCTTTTTTCTGAATGCCTGCAGGAACTTGCTTTGCTTTAAACGCAGCAAACGCTCATAGATCTTTGATTTCTTTTCAAAGTATTCTTTGGTTTCCTGTGGCTCGTAGTGATCTTTAGGATCATACAGCATAGCAGTGCACATACAGTTCTTTCTGTCCTTGCTCATCAGAATATCATAGTTCACACAGCTTTTACAGCCTGCCCAGAAAGAATCATCCTGTGTCAACTCAGAATAAGTAACCGGCTCGTAACCCAGCTCACTGTTGATCTTCATTACTGCAAGACCGGTGGTTAAGCCAAAAAGTTTTGCATTAGGATATTTCTCCCTGCTAAGGTCGAAGATCCTTTTTTTAATTCCTTTGGCAACACCGCTTTTACGAAATTCAGGGGAAACGATCAATCCGCTGTTCGCTACATACTCACCATGGCTCCAGGTTTCTATATAACAAAAACCAACCCATGTACCGTCTGTTGTTAACGCTATCACAGCTTTACCTTCTTCCATTTTGTTGGCAACGTAATCGGGACTGCGTTTAGCAATACCTGTTCCACGCGCTTTGGCTGAAGATTCCATTTCATCTGTAATAGTTTTAGCGTAATGAACATCGCCACTATTAGCTACACGAATGATGATATTATTTTGTTCCACTTTTGTCTTTTTGATAAATAAGCTAATCGAAGTATCCTTTGCAGCCTGGAATTTGAGGCTGCCTGACGCATTGAATTGATATGGATGCAATGCATTGAGTTAGTCTCAGATACGAGGTCGTCGGATAGGTCGGAAAACAGGGAGATTAGCCAAAGAAACAACACCCATCAATGAAGGATGGAAAGCGAATAAGTTGTGATGTGTTGTGTTTTCTTTCAACTTCAGTTCAGAATGAAATTGTTATCCAAAATTGTTAAGACGCAAAAATAATGATGTTTATAATATGTGAATAGATTTTTTTATCAAATTATGGTTAAGAAAGAAAGTAATAAACGAATGGTTGTTTTTTTGTTGAACCACGGAGGCCCGGCGAACACAAAGGGACACGGAGGCGTATGTTTAGTGAAAATTGAAAATTCCTGCCCGACCAGAGTCATTCAGGCGGGGACAATTGAAAATGAATGACGAGGAGATGGATTAACTGGCAAAAAAATGCAAAGCAATAACATAGGAACACTGTCATGTCCGTACTGTATAGCGATCAGCATCTTAAATTAAAAAGAGCTAATACAAAAGCACCTAAAATTTCCCTGTGCCTCCTATGTTTGCCATATACAAAAAACAGGATTTTCAAAGTTGTTTAATATACCAATAGATTTGATACCCAAAAGTGAAAAAGGGTGAGAGTA
>NZ_JAULBC010000011.1:84108-220408 GCF_041060425.1 Danxiaibacter flavus | reverse complement strand
GCGGTGCTACATACTGACCGATCAACTGCAGCGTTCCGTCTGCTACAGGCAATGCCTTTTTATCCACCTTCCCATTCGGTGTCAGCGGCAAACTATCCAACTCTATTAACAACGAAGGAACCATGTAGGATGGCAACCGGCTTTGCAGGTAGGCTCTGATATCCTTTTGAATGATGGCTGAGATACTTCTGTGTAATGGCATATTTGACGTGATACTGTCTGAAGTGTACAGGGTATTGAGATATGGTTGCCGTACATACCCATTAAAAGAACCGGTGTGCAGAAAAATATTCAGATACAAAGGATCTTCTGCCTTAAATAACTTGTAACTATACCCTTTTGCTTTTGCATGTTTGAGCACCTGGTCAGGATCAACTTTATCACCTGTTTTGAGGTCTACATTGTTTTCAAGTTCTTGTATGGTATTTAGCGATGTATCATAAAGCGCTTGCTGCAGCCGCATTTCGTATTTCAACCGCGGATTGGGAACATTGGCGAATGCTAACACAGGCAAGCCCTTATCTATTTGATTGATAATATCTGAATTATCCAGACTTCCCCACTCCTGCCATTGAGGTTCAAATTCGCTCTTTTCAATATCCACACATATGACCGCAGTATAGCGGTATGCAGTTAATTCATTATCACAGAATGCTTGTTTGGCTAGTAAGTCAATATGGGTAATTACCGGGTATAACGATTGAAGTTTGTGAAAATATCCAGGAGAGAGACAAAGCTCTTGTTCATCAAGCATGCGTTGTTTCGCAGACCATATAAGATCCCTTACGCGAACTGATTTTTGGAGCTTCTGTATTTGTAATCGAACGTTAAACAGTTTTTGCAAGTGGTTGTCCCGTATGTCTCCAATAACAATGCAGCCTTTTCCCTGAAGATGATCAATGCATTTTTCAATAATTTCGGTTAAGTAGTCTTCCCCCGGAAAATATTGAATGACTGAATTTAAAATTACAGTATCAACACGTTCTTCTTTTAACGATACTTCATGTGCAGCACAAACAAATAACTTTGTAACGCCATATTCTTTCTGTTGCTCACTTATTCTTTGCCTGATCTCGTCAATACATGCGGCGGAGAAGTCAGTCCCTATATATTTTTTAATTTTTCCGGCTAACTGATAATAGATCATACCAGTTCCACAACCAATCTCTAATACATTCTGTGGCCTTTGCTCAAAGATTACATCCATTATATCCCGTAACCATTCCTTCATCTGATCGGCAGGGATGCTTCTTCCTGTGAAACTGTCCATCCAACCTATTGTATTAAATTCCGGATCGTTAATTTTATCGTCTGTTATTTTTCCATATTCAAGCTTGTAAACCTCCTTCCAATTGTTTATATGATTTTCATAAAGCGTATGTTCTTTCATGGATGTCACATTCCTGTCTGTAACATAATACCCTATCAGCTGCTTATGAACATCGTCTTCTTTAGTTAACATCACACATTGCTTCACCGGTTGATATTCCAGTAAAACATTTTCAATCTCACCCAGTTCGATGCGATAGCCACTAACCTTTACCTGCTGATCCGTCCGGCCCAGGTATTCAATATCGCCATTCACCAGGTACCGACCCCAATCTCCTGTACGATACAGATATCCTTCGCCAAAGGGATTTAAGATAAACTTTTCACTGGTCAATGCCTCGTTGTTTAAATATCCCCTGGCCAGCCCGGCACCCGCTATATACAGCTCTCCGAAAACGCCCACAGGTACTAATTGGCAATAAGTATCCAGGATGTAGATCTGTGTGTTATCAATAGGCTTTCCAATTGGTATTGCGCCGCCTTGTTTTTCATTGATTTGGCTAAGTTGTAATGTGTATGTGCTACAGCCCACCGTAGCTTCAGTTGGGCCATATTCATTAACAATCTCAATATCTATGTTACTATTCTTTAAATCACGCAGCTGATTCAAATGCAAAGCTTCGCCACCTATAACCAATTTTTTAGTTAACAGCTGCCTATTTGCATGTTTAAAAAACTCATTAAGAAATACAAGATGAGCAGGCGTTATTTTAATAAAATCATACGGGGCATATTTCAGAAGATTGCTATCGTTAAAAACATTTACAGAGCTTTGAGAAGAGATCACACTCAATCTCCCATGCAATAGCGGCATGAGTATGGCTGTAAGGGATGCATCAAATGTGGATGACAAGTGTACGAAACTTCCAGCATAGTCACTATCGCTGGAAATATATGTTGTTTTGCTGTTTTGCAGATAGTTGATCAGGCTGTTATGATTTACCATTACCCCCTTTGGCTTGCCGGTAGATCCGGATGTATACATGATATAGGCAAGGTGTTTCCCATGGACATCAATTGGCGGATTATCTATTGGATAGTCGCAGCCATTTAGTGACCATTCCTGATCCAGTACGATAAGGTTTGATACAATCTCCCCGAGTTTCGTTTTTGTTGCTGCGTTGCAAATGATGATTGATGCGGAAGTGTCCTTAATGATATAGTTTAATCTTTCCGAGGGCAATTCCGGATCTACCGGCACATATGATCCTCCTGCCTTGAAGATGCCGATAATCGCAATGATCAACCCCGGTGAATTTTCCAAACAAACAGGAACCGGCATTTCACTTTTTACTCCTTTGTTGCGCAGGCAATGCGCCAATTGATTGCTTCGTTCATTGAGTTCTTTATAAGTTAACTGCTCAAGTTTGTAAATAACAGAAATGTTATCAGGGGTATTTTGTGCCTGTTGTTCAAACAAGGTTACAAACGTTTCGTCTTTTAATTGCACAGACGGATCATTAAACACATTCAGCAACTGCTCTTCTTCCGACGGACTCAATAAAGTTTGCAAAGCAATTTTTTTACCGGGCGCCTCTATAACTGCATGAAGCAGTTGTTCAAAATGCCTGAGCATGCCTGAAATGGTTTCAGCATTGTATAAATCTGTTGAAAATTCAACTGAGCCTTTTATGCCTTCAGGAATTTCCATTACTGTAAAAGTGAGATCAAATTTTGCGGTAGGCAGATCAAATTCTTCGTTAATGAGCGTAGCTTCTTCAAGTTGTAACCCTGGCACCTCCGGCACGTTTTGTAAAACAAAGAGCACCTGAACAAGTGGGTTCCTGCCTAAATCCCGTTCAACAACCACCGCTTCCACTACTTTTTCAAATGGCGCATCCTGATGTTCATAAGCTTCTAGTGTAGTTTGTTTTACCTGTTGCAGCAAATCAATAAAACTCATTTCACCACTCACATGATCTCTCAATGCCAGCGTATTTACAAAAAAGCCGATCAGCTGTTCAAGGTCAAGTTGCCGTCTGCCTGCAATAGGTGTACCCACACAAATATCCGGCTGTCCTGTATAGCGATACAATAAAAGCTTAAACGCCGCAAGCAAGGTCATAAATAACGTAACATAATGTTCAAGCGAAAATTCTTTAAGCTGTTCAACAAATAACTTATCCCAGCTAAAATATAGTGCATTACCGCGTGGACTATAGTCCACAGGCCTGGAGAAATTGGCAGGCAATTGCAGGGTAGCTACGCCATTCAGTTTATTTTTCCAGTACCGCAGTTGCAGGTTAAGCATTTCTCCGTCCAGGTATTTTCGTTGCCAAATGGCATAATCAGCATATTGTATCGGAAGAGCAGGACGTTCTGTTGCTTTTCCCTCGGAGAAAGCATAGAGCTGCTCAATTTCTTTAGCCAGCACAGACAGGGACCAACCATCGGATGCTATGTGGTGCATAACAATGACCAATAAGCATTCATCATCCTCAAGTGTAATTAAATCTGCACGCAACATATAGTCTTTGTCCAGATCGAATGGTTTAGAGACCAGTTTTTCGATGTAATGGTTCAGCTCTTGTACATCTTTCCCATATTTAAAATTGTCCGTTTTATTTAATTGCCAACATTCCTCCTGTTGAATAAACTGATATGCCTTGCCCTCCTCCTCTTTAATAATTGTCCTTAATATTTCATGCCGGTGTATTATTTCCTTCAACGCATAATTCAGCGCGCCTTCATTTAATTTGCCTTTTAGCCTAAGCACCACAGGCATGTGATACTGTATACTTCCCTGCAGTAAGTGAATAAACCACAAACGTTCCTGGGCAAACGAAAGTGGAATATGATCCGGCCTGATATCGTGCCTGATAACCGGCAGTAACAATGCTTGCTTTCGGGAATAAAGGCTGGCGGCCAGGTTCTCAATTGTGGGATGAAGAAACAAGTCTTTAATTGCTATCTCCACTTGCATTCGTTCACGTACAAAGGCAACGACCCTTGTAGCGGTCAGGCTGTGTCCGCCCAGCTCAAAGAAATTATCATGGATGCTGATCTTTTCAATGCCCAGCAGTTCCTGCCAGATCGCTGCCAGTTGCTCTTCGGCTTCATTGCGCGGTGCTACATACTGACCGCTCAACTGCAGCGTGCCATCGGCAACAGGCAATGCTTTTTTATCCACCTTTCCGTTTGATGTCAGCGGTAAACTATCCAGCTCTATTAATAATGACGGAACCATGTAGGATGGCAACCGGCTTTGCAGGTAGGCCATTATTGATTCCCGGTTAAATATTCCTTTTGCTACAACATAACCTGTTAGCTTCTTATGGCCCTGTATATCTTCATTTGCTATTACCACACACTGACTAACCAGTTCACTTTGCAGCAACGCACTTTCAATCTCACCCGGTTCAATACGATAGCCCCGGATCTTGACCTGGTCATCTCTCCTTCCACAATACTCGATGGTTCCATCGGGCAACCAACGCCCCTGGTCCCCGCTTAAATAGATCCTTCCCGCGCCATATGGATGTTGTACAAATTTCTCTTCCGTGAGCTGCCTGCGATTTAAGTAGCCTCTTGCCAGGCCGGCACCAGCCACACAAATCTCACCTGCCACGCCAATGGGAACCAATTGCCGCAACTCATCTAAAATATAAATACTTAAAGTGGGTATTGGCCTGCCTATACTGTTGCTGCCCGCCAGGATATGCGCTGTCTCAACAAGCTGAAAAGTTACATGAACAGTGGTTTCGGTTATGCCATACATATTGATGAAACGGCAGTTCCGGCTGAGTTCCCGGCTGGGTTGTAGCCTGGTGGGGTTAAGTGCCTCTCCTCCAAAAATGATATACCTCAGGGCCACTTCCGTTGGCTTATGCACCAAGTAGTCCTGCAATACATAAAATGCAGAGGGCGTTTGGTTAAGTATGGTTACTTTTTCCTTTATCAATAATTCTGCAAAGCGTATTGCATCTTTACTGATGAGTGACGGCACTATCACCAACCTGCCGCCGAATAGTAACGCACCGAACATCTCCCATACTGAAAAGTCAAAGCAGAAGGAATGGAACATGCTCCATACATCATTTTCATCAAAATCATACAACGGCAACTGGTTGAAAAACAGGCGTACAACATTGCGATGTTCGATCATCACGCCCTTGGGTTTACCCGTTGAACCGGATGTATAAATTACATATGCGAGATTGGTTGCTTCCGGTCCGTTGTTTAAGTTGATCACCGGTTGTTGTGCTATATCCGAAGCTTCTTGCTCCAACTCAATGATCCGGATCTCTTCCGAATCCTTCAAACTATTCCAGCTTTTCCGGCTGCTCACTACTATCGTTGCAGCAGTATCCTGCAACATATACTTGATCCTCTCCTGCGGGTATTCCGGGTCAATGGGTACATAGGCGCCTCCTGCTTTTAATATACCCAGTATGCCGATGATCATTGCTAAACCACGCTCTATACAAACCGGTACCAGTGTCTCTTCTTTTACACCCCTGCTTCTCAGGTACCATGCTAACTGATTGGAGCGTTCATTGAGCTGCTGGTATGTTAATACTTCTTCTTCATACATTACCGCTATATTACCCGGGGTCTTTTTTACCTGCTCTTCAAACAGATCTATGATCGTTTTGTCTTCCGGATAAGCTACTTCCGTATTGTTGAAGTCATATAGCAACTGGTGTTCCTCTTGCTTTGTCAATAAGGGAAGCTGATAAATGGGGCGGTCATCATAATTTGTCATCGCGCGTAGCAATTGCTCATAATGCATTAACAATTGCCGTATAGTATTTTCTCTAAACAGATCAGTACAGTATTCTGTCGATATATGAAGTTCACCACCGGTTTCAATAACGCCGACCGTAAGATCAAATAAGGTTGTTTGGTGTGCGGACGGTTCCCAGCTCAATTGTAGATCGCCTAAGTGCAACTGCGGAACAGTTGGAGTATTCTGCAAAACAAATAACACCTGGACAAGAGGAGCCCTTGTTATGTCCCGCTCATTAACCAATGCATCTACTATCTTTTCAAATGGTGCATCCTGATGTTCATAAGCTTCTATGGTTGTTTGTCTGACTTGTTGCAATAATTCAATACATGTCATCCCTGCATTTATTTCTGTCCTCAGCGGAAGCATGTTCACAAAAAATCCGATTAAGCCCTCAAGCTCCTGTTGTCTTCTTCCCGCAACAGGAGTTCCTACACAAATGTCCGTTTGCCCACTGTATCTGAACAACAATACTTTGAAGGCAGCCAACATAACCATGAATAGAGTGCAGTCATGCTCCAGGGCAACCTGTTTGAGCTGCTCTGTTAGCTGATGATCAATGATGTGTTCTACTGCAGCACCGCGTGTGCTTTGCATTGCAGGCCGGGGAAAATCGCAGCGTAAAGCCAACATTCCTACACCCTGCAATCTGTCTTTCCAGTATTGCAGTCTTTTGTCAAGAAGATCACCCTGCAAATAGTCACGTTGCCACAACGCATAGTCTGCATATTGAACAGGGAGTTCAGAAAGTTGTGGCCGGCGTTTTTGTTCATAAGCATCGTACAATTCTGTTATTTCTTTCACAAGCACCGACAATGACCATCCATCAGATGCGATATGATGCAGAATCACCACCAATATGTGCTCATTTTCATTCAAAGCAATCAAATGCGCGCGCAACATGTGCTCCGTTGCCAGATCAAAAGGCTGTGAGATCAGACCGTTAATATAATCCTGTACATTTTGATTATGTTCAAGGCAAAGATGCTCATCTGCAATATCTAAATGCCAGCTATTTTGCTGTAGCACATGCTGATAAGGTATTCCCCCGTCATCTAAAAAAACAGTACGCAATACTTCATGCCGGTTTACGATGCATTGAAGTGCATGGTTCAAAGCAGGCACATTTATTTTACCCTTAAGGCGCAATACTGCCGGCAGGTGATACTGCACACTCCCCTGCAACTGATCAATGAACCAGATGCGTTCCTGCGAAAAAGAAAGTGGTATGTTACCTGTGTGTTGCGTCTTCTTTATAACAGGTATTAGCTGTTCCTTATTCTGAACCTGGATACATTCTGCGAGCTCTTTTATGGTGGGATGAATAAACAGATCTTTGATCGCCACTTCTACCTGGAGCAAACGGCGGATACCGGCAATCACCCGGACAGCTATAAGGCTATGCCCTCCAAGACTGAAGAAGTTGTCGAGTATACCAATTTTATCCACCCCGAGCAATTCCTGCCACAGATTAGCCAGAACCTGCTGCAGATCTGTCTCCGGAGCTTCATATCTGTTGTGAAATAAAGAATCACCATCAGGATCTGGCAACGCTTTTTTATTAATTTTTCCATTGGCGGTCACGGGCAGCTTCTCCAATATGATCCAGTTTGCAGGGATCATATAATCCGGAAGTTTACTTTTCAGGTATTCTACCACCTTAGTTTTATCAAAAGGCGTCTTTGGAACCACATAACACAACAGTTGCTGAAAGCCCTGACCATTCTCTTTGGCAAGCACTACACACTGACTTGCCAAATTGCTTTGCAGTATCACACTTTCAATCTCTCCCGGTTCTACGCGGTATCCCCGGATTTTTACCTGGTCATCAATTCTTCCCAGGTATTCGATGTTACCATCTTCCAGCCATCTGCCCAGATCTCCTGTTCTATAAAGACGTCCACCTCCAAAAGGATTTTCAACAAATTTTTCTGCCGTAAGTTTATTATTATTCAGATATCCCCTGGCCACACATTCTCCGGCTATACAAATTTCACCGGCAACTCCTATTGGTAACAACTCCCTGGCATTACGCAGCATATAAATGCTTGTGTTATAAATTGGCTTCCCGATCGGCGGCAAGGAAGATGAAGAAGGGTGATCCACGTCAATTGCGTAAGATGTCACCACATGAGCTTCGGTAGGTCCATATTGATTAACCAGTTTTATTCGATCCTTGTTGACCAGCTGACAAATATCTTCAGTGAGTTTTAGTTGTTCTCCGGCCACTATAACTTCCTCAATTGGCAAACTATTTTCATGGAACAGACAGACCTGTTCAGCCAGATTTTTTAAAGCTCCATAAGGCATAAAGAGATGTGTAATACCGTATGCCTTGATAAATTTAACCAACCCCGGCGTATCCCTGCGCAAGTCATTATCTATAAGATAAAGTGAACCTCCAAAACATAGTGTTGAAAATATTTCCTGGAAACTTACATCAAAATTCAGGCTGGCAAACTGCAGAACATGCCTGTATTTGTTACTGAATTGCTGTTCTTGCCAAAGCAACAAATTTACAAGATTACTGCAAGGCATTAGCACTCCTTTAGGCCTGCCCGTAGAACCGGAAGTGTATAGTACAAAGGTGAGGTTTGTTGAATCTGTTATTTTTGAAGGGTTGCCAGCAGGCTGTTCTGCAACAGCATCATTCTGGTCTAACTCAATAATGTCCAGATTTGCAGTTGAAAGCAACTTTTCTTTGCTACGTTCACTCGTTATTACTACGGATGCTGAGATATCCGAAAGCATATAGTTAATTCTCTCCTGTGGGTACTCAGGATCAAACGGTACATATGCACCACCAGCCTTTAATATGCCAATCAATCCGATAATCATCTCCGGCGATCTTTCAATACAAATTGGAACAAGCACTTCTTCCCGAACGCCTTTCTTTCGCAGATAATGTGCAAGTTGGTTAGACCGTTCGTTGAGTTGCTTATAGGTTAATTTGTATTCGCCGAATACAACAGCGATGGCATCCGGATCTTTTAGCACTTGTTGTTCGAACATATCAACAACAGTCAGGTTAACGGGGCATTGAATCGCAGTGTTGTTAAAATCATAAAGCAATTGCCGTTCCTCATCTCCTGTGAGCATTTGAAGGGATGCAATTGTTTGATAGCTGTTTTGTGTAATTGCTTTAAGCAGCTGCTCATAATGCGAAAACATGCTCTCTATAGTGCCCGACGCGTACAAATCGGTGCAGTATTGCACGTAACACTGCAAGCCATCAGTATTTTTTTCTATACTAACGCTTATGTCAAACGGTGTTGTTCCGTGTGCATGTTCTTCAATTGACAATCGCGTGTCCCCTAATTGGAATTGAGGTATCTCCGGTGTATTTTGTAGAACAAACAGTATTTGCACAAGGGGATTTCTGCTTAAATCGCGATCTTCAACTACTGCCTCTACAACTTTTTCAAAGGGCGCATCCTGGTATTCAAAGGCTTCCAGGATTGTTTGTTTTAATTGGCGTAACAATAAAGCAAATGTCATCTGGTCATTTACTTCACTTCTTACTACAATGGTGTTCACAAACAAACCGATCATGTTTTCCAGTTCGAGCTGTCGTCTGCCGGCCACAGGCGTACCAATTGAAATATCCGCCTGACCCGTATAACGATACATCAGTACCTTAAAAGTTGCAAGAAGCGTCATAAAAAGCGTAACGCCTTCTTTAAGAGAGAATGCTTCTAATTGATCACATAATATTTTATTTATGGTACAGTGAAGCATTTTGCCTCTTGCTGTATGGACAGGAGGTCTTGGATAATCGGTTCTAAGCTGTAAAACCGGTGCATCAGAAAGCTTCTTTTTCCAGTATTCCAACTGTCGATGTAATATCTCACCTTCGAGATATTGTCGCTGCCACAATGCATAATCCGAATACTGAATTGGTAAACAGCTAAGGTCAGGCTTCCGTTTCATCAGGTAAGCTGAATAGAGTCCGGCAACTTCTTTCATAAGCACAGACAATGACCAACCATCTGATGCGATATGGTGAATAACCAATACAATAATACTTTCTTCCTGTTCCAGTGGTATAAGGCTGGCCCGGATCATATAATCAGCGCTTAAATCAAAAGGCTCGTCTACAATTTGCCGGATACATTGCTTTAAACTATCAGGGCTTTCCTTATACAAAGGGTTAGCGATAATTTGCAAACGCCATTCTTCATTATTTCGAACGAGCTGCCATGGCTGCCCGTTGTCTTCACAAATAACAGTGCGCAATATTTCATGACGCGCTATAACGCTTTGCAAAGCATTTTCTAGGGCTATAGCATCAATATTTCCGTTCACACGCAGAACAGCCTGCATGTGATACTGAATACTCCCCTGCAACTTGTCAATAAACCACAATCTTTCCTGGGCAAAGGAAAGCGGTAACAAATGCGGTCTATCCTGAACCTGGATTGAGGGCAACAGCAATGTTCTATTTTGTGATTGCAGATGCTTCGATAAACTTTCGATTGTAGGGAAAGCGAAAAGATCCCTTATGGCTATTTCTGTTTGCAGTTCGCTACGAACAAGTGCAATAACCCTCACGGCAGTCAGGCTGTTTCCGCCAAGCGCAAAAAAATCGTCCCCTATACCTATTCGTTCCACTTCCAACAGCTGCTGCCAGATATTGATTAATTTTTCCTGTGTCAGTGTTTCCGGAGCTAAGTATCTTTTATTGAAATGGCGATCCGGAACAGGTAGCGCCTTTTTATCGATCTTTCCGTTTTTTGTTAACGGCAGCGTTTCTAAAAAATGGAAATAATCCGGAACCATGTAAGCGGGCAGCCGTTTACCCAGGTGCCTTCTAAGCATTTCTACGAGATCTGAACCGGATTCAGGCTCAGTGGCCTTGTTTATTGATTGAAATAACTTTAAGTAAAACGCATTTTTAGTTGGACATGCGGGCTGATAGAAAGAGTTGTACCCGAAGTCTGTACTTGTCCCTTTTTTTTGAATCAGTGTGCCCTGTACAGAGTAATCAGGATTAACATTATTTGCACTTAAACGAACAACAAATTTCCCTTGCACATAGTCACCTTTTTGCACTTCGATGCCAGGATAAAACAACGGAAAATAAACAGGAAGCCAATTGGTGTCTCCGTTAAGGCTGTTAATCAGCCTGTCTTCCAAAGGAAAAAGGTTGATCCAAAACAACAGACCGTCAAATCTTGCATTTTTCGTTATTTCTATAACGAATTCGTTTTCATATTCCTCATCATTCGGAGAATTAAAATTTAGATCCTCCACAATCGCATCTGTTGAAATAATGTTGGCGTGTGGCAAATTCTTTATACACAAACGAATGGCGGTACCGGCGCCCAGTTGATCAAAAATTTTATCCGCATAAAAACCGGCAGCCTTGTCAAAAACAGGATGATCATACAGGTTGTCGGGGAATGTTATTGCAGCCATGCGTGTCAAGCACCGTTGAGGAATCATGCGGCCATCTTCTTTGAGAAATCTGCGGGCATTATTTAGAATCACATTAGCACCTTCACTTCCTCCGATTGTCCCTATGATCTCAGAGACACAAACATCAACCAATTCACCAATGGTCGCGTTTAATACATCTCCCAAAATAACCACTATGTTATCTTCAAGATGTAAATTGCAAACAGTCTGCTTTGCATGTTCAAAGGCTTCAAAGTCACTTTCAACAGCATATACAATTTTGGCGCCCGCTTCAATACATAGTCTGGCAAGAATGGCGTCTTTACCCGTTCCAATATCTAATACAGACTTATCCTTAACCAATTGACTGAATGCGTACCTATACTCATCATTTCGTGTTTCATCATGTGTAAGCGCATAATACAACAGGTCATCATAAATTGGATACTCACCAACGGATGGCCACAACAGAGACGGGCCTGTTGCTTTTAAAACTATGTATGCGGCGAGACGCAGATCACCTGGTTCATCTTCCCTGGTTACTACAACAGCGTTACTTACCAATTCATTTTGTTGCAGCACAATTTCTATTTCAGCCGGCTCGACCCGGTACCCCCTCACCTGTACCTGTTCATCCAGTCTTCCAAGAAACTCCAGCGTTCCGTCATGCAACCATCGTCCAATATCCCCTGTTCTAAAAAGTTTTCTCTTGTCATCGTTGCTAAACGGATCTTCAATGAACTTTGTGCGTGTCTCTTTTGCCAGATTTAAATAGCCCCGTGCGACTTGTACCCCACCTACGCAGATCTCACCAATGGCGCCAGAAGGGAGCAATTGTTGATTCTTATCCAGGATATATACCGAAGTATTTGGTACCGGCTTGCCGATAAGTGAAGCACCTGATAGCTCCTTAATATTGTGAAAGCTAACAGCCACTGTTGTCTCACTTGGACCATAACCATTTACGATGGTTATTTTATCAAACAAGTTATCGATGTGAGATGCATATAGTGTATCGCCTCCGCTTATAAGGTATCTTAAGTTTCCTGTTGTTAATAATTCTTTGTTTAACCAGTTTATCATGGAAGGCGTTGCACTTAGAATAGTGGCATCATTACTTTCAATTTTTTCTTTCAGACTATTAAGATCTCTTCCATCTTTTAGAACAATAAGGCACGCACCGGAGATGAGCGCTAAAAAGACCTGCTCCACCATCATGTCAAAAGAAACAGAAAACTGTTGAAGTATTTTATCTTCGCCTGCTATTGAAAAATACTCCCTGAATGCACTCAGGTAATTTACCACGCTTCTATTTTCTATCATTACTCCTTTGGGCTTACCGGTACTTCCCGAAGTATAAACAACATAGACCAATTGAGACGGATCGATACTATTCGCCGGATTTGTACATGGCTTTTTTGAGATAAAGTGCTCCTCATTTTTTAGATCAACTATTTCTAAAGTGTAATCCTCCAGCAAATCTTTGTAATGAATGTGGCCAAGCATTATTGTGGCATTCGTGTCTTTCAGTATAAAACGTACACGTTCTGCCGGATAATCGGGATCGATTGGCACATAGGCTCCGCCAGCTTTTAATATTGCCAGCATACCGATAACCATCTCCAGGGATCTTTCTACCAAAACCAACACAAGTGTCTCTTTCTTTACGCCCTTTTCTGCGAGGTAATACGCTACCTGGTTGGCACGTTCATTCAGCTGGCTATAGGTTAATTTCTGATTTTCAAATTTAACAGCAGTATTTTCCGGCGTCAGAAGTACCTGCTCTTCCAGCAGATCCACAAGCGTCTTACCAAAGGAATAATCTCTTTTGGTATCATTGAAAACGTTCAATAACATATGGGTTTCCGAGGGCGCTAGTATTGCATCAATTCTTAAAGGCGATGAAGCATGCTTTATAAACGAATCCAATATCTTTCTGTAATAAACTGTAAGCCTGTCTACATCTGTTCTTTCAAAAACCTGGTCAAGAAAATTAAAGATTACCTGATGGCCCCCATTTACTTTTTGAATGGTCAGATCGAGACTGGTATTTGTCATCGTGGACATGTCAACCAATGGTTCACGAATGGAGAATTCTTTACGCATCTCGTCAAGCACATAAAAATCGATATAATTGAATATGACATCAAAAAATGGATTTTCGTATGCCGTTTTGCCAACTGTTGTCTCCATTATCTCAAACAATGATAGCCGGTCATACGCTTTTAGCTCTCTCGCTTTTTTATTGATGGAAAGGAGCAACATCTCCGGTGTTTCATCTTGCTGGAATTGATATCTGAACGGAACGGTATTTAAAAAACAGCCAATGATCATTTCGCCATCAACAACCTCCGGTCGGCCATGGGTTACCAAACCGGCTAATATGTCGTCTGAATAATTGGTTATTTTCAATAAGTACATAAAGGCGGCTAAATAGACGTCCTTTACATGTATTTGAAGCTTGTTGGATAGCTTTTCCAGCCCTTTGCCCAGTTCACCATCAACAATAAAAGTTGCGGTTTGAAAATGTTTCTGCCCCAGAACATTTACTCCTTTTGCAAACGGCAGATCTGTTCTTGAATAACCATCGAGGTATCTTACCCAAAAATCCTTAACCGTAAGATCTTTTTTGTAGCGGAACTGATCAGTTATGTAGTCTTTTAAAGTTGCGCGAAGGGGCTCCGGCTTGTAAGAACAATTTTCCTTTAGTTTAAAGTACACATGGCTAAGTTCGTTCAACAACGATGCGGCACTCCATCCATCTATAATAGCATGAAGCAATGACCAACAAATGGTATACTCTTTTTCACTAAGCTCAAATATTGTTATTCGCCAGAGGCCAGGTTTAGTAATCTCAAAAGAAGTCTGTCTATCCTCTTCCAGGAATAGTTCAAGAAACTCTTTTTGTGCTTCCAGATCCAGGTGACTTAAATCTCTATAAGAAATATTTTCCTGCGCCGTGTTATGCACGATTTGAACGGGCGTATTAAACGTATTAAAATGAAAAGAAGAACGCAGGCTTTCGTGTTTTTCAACAAGCAGTAAGAATGCTTTTTTGAAAAGTTCAGTATCAAGCGTTATTCCGCTCACGTGAGAAAAAACCTGCTCGTGATATATACCCGCTCCTTCATTAAAAAAGGTGTAGTACAGCATGCCTTTTTCAATGTCACTCATGGGGTAGATACATTGCCAGTCGTCCGGGAGAAATACCGACAGATTGCTATCGCCAAGTATTGTATCTTCAATACCCTCAACTTCTCTTTTTGCTTCATCCCATCCATACTGCAGTTTGCCTGGTGTTTGTGTAATATGGCGCGCGAGGGATGCCACTGTTTGAAGTTCAAAAACATCCTGAATTCCGACAGCCTTATCCCAGCATTGATTTATCTGGCTGACAAGGCTGACAGCCAAAATGGAATCTCCGCCCAGCTCAAAAAAATTATCATGAATACCAACCTGTTCAACGCCGAGCACTTTCTGCCAGATTGCAGCCAGCACTTGTTCAGTTTCCGTATGTGGGGCAACAAAGACACCTGTAAAAGATTGGGGAGCCGGCGCGTCCGGCAAAGCCTTCTTATCGATTTTTCCATGAGACGTAAGCGGCATTGTCTCAATTTCAATCCACAAAGAAGGGATCATATAACCCGGCAATCTTTCTTTTAGAAAAGCCGTCAGTTGTTCTACATTAAAAGACGCTTTTGCTACCACATATCCTACCAATCTCTTATGACCATTATTGTCTTCTTTTGCAATGACTGTACATTGACTAACCCACTCGGTTTGCAACACTACTGCTTCAACTTCTCCCGGTTCGATGCGATATCCCCGAATCTTTACCTGATCATCGACGCGACCCAAAAACTCAATATTCCCGTCGGCATCCCAACGTCCCAAATCACCACTACGATAAAGACGGCCGTTACCAAACCGGTTCTGTATAAATTTTTCAGCCGACATTCCGGCCTGGTTTAAATAACCCATTGCTAACCCGTCCCCCGCAATACAAATCTCTCCACACATCCCGGGAGGAACCAATGCCAACCGCTCATCAGTAATGTAAATATTTGTGTTTGAAAGTGGCCTGCCTATAGGAACGGTATTTTCTCCATTAAGCATATTTATCGGGTAACAAGTCGTAAACACGGTACATTCTGTGGGCCCGTAAACATGAACAAGCTTATCCGGCCCCATAGCTGACAACGCACGACTAACATGTGAACAAGAAACCATTTCGCCACCAAAAAGCACTTTTCGCAAGCTGCAAAACACAAGAGGATCTATGTCTATAAACTTGTTGAATAATGCTGTAGTTATAAAGCAGATCGTAATTTGTTCTGTTTTAATCAGGTTTGCCAGTTCATATACATCTGAAGCAAATGCATCTTTTACGAGGCAAAGGGTTGCTCCCTGCAACAGTGATCCAAATATCTCATACACAGAGCCATCAAAAGAATAATTTGACCATTGCAGCATCCTGTCATTTTCTTCTACCGCAATACACCCACTGTCGCTTACCAGTTTAACAACATTTTTATGACTGATGGCAATCCCCTTTGGATGTCCCGTTGTGCCCGATGTATACATGATATAAGCACATGAATCTGTCGTGTGGTTAACTTCATACCCGGGAAAAGCCAGCGAATCATTGATATCTATACAGTCGCAAAATCCCAGCCCCTTCGAATAGGCCATTTCACAATCTGTACAAACAATATGTCTTAATCCGGCATCCTGAATAATATATTTCAGCCTCTCACCGGGGTAATCTATATTGAGCGGAACATATGCAGCCCCTGTTTTCAGGATGCCAAGTATTCCGACAATCATTTCAATTCCCCTTGTGGCCAGCAATCCTACATTACTTCGCAATTCAACACCTTTTTGCTGCAGATAGCCCGCCAGCTGATTGGCTCTTTGGTTAAGCATTTCATAGTTTAGTTGCCCTTCTCCGCAGATCAACGCAATTCCTGCAGGCTTTCTTCTCACCTGGAGCGCAAACAAATCAATTATTGTCTTGTCTTTTGGATAATCTACAGCAGCGTTGTTGAACTCATGCAGCAACTGATGCTCCTCATCTTTTGTGATGATGCGCAGATCGCCTATTGCCTTGCCGGTATCTTGTACAATGGCGTTGAGTAGCTGTTCGTAGTGAACCAACATGCTGCAAATGGTTGGTTCTTTAAAAAGATCTGTTCGGTATTCTACGGACCACCGGATACCATCTATTGTTTCTATTATGGTAAAATTGATGTCAAATTGTGCAGTTGTTCGTTGACGGTCTTCAATAGAAACCTGCACTTCACCTAAATGCAGCTCCGGAATTACGGGTGTATTTTGTAGTGTAAAAAGTATCTGAACAAGTGGACTCTTACTCAATTCACGTTCTTCAACAACAGCGTCCACCACTTTCTCAAAAGGTATATCCTGGTGTTTGAAGGCATCCAGGACAGTATGCTTTACCTGCTGTAAGAAATCAACAAAGGATGTATTTGCATCTACTACGTCTCTTAATGCAAGTGTATTAACAAAAAAGCCAATCAGCGTTTCCAGCTCCTGTTGTTTTCTTCCTGCAATTGCAGTACCTATACAAATATCCGTTTGGCCACTATAGCGGTATAATAGTATTTTAAAGGCCGCAAGCAGGGTTATATATAAAGTGGAACTGTTTTGACTGGCAATTTTCTTTAGAGATATGGTCAGTTCGTTTGACAGCGTATAATGTACAAGTGCTCCCTGGGTATTTTGTACGGCTGGCCGGATATAGTCTGTCGGCAGATCAAGCATCTTTACTCCCTGAAGCTTTTCCTTCCAATAACTAACCCCTTCATCCGGCATGCCTTCTTTCATATGCTTACGCTGCCACACTGCATAGTCGGCATATTGTATATGGAGCGCGGAAAGCTGAACCGGTCTGTCTTCTATTGAAGCCTCATAAAATTCCATCACCTCACGTACAAGTACTGACACAGACCATCCATCCGCTGCGATATGGTGCAATACCAGAACCAGTATATGAAATTCCCCTGTCATTGCGATCAGGCATGCCCTCAACATATGCTCCGTTTCCAGATCAAAGGGGCGGGATATAAATGAATCAATAAATCTGTTCAGCTCATCATTATCGCCATTACCGGGAAAATCACCAACGATATCTAACCGCCATTGCTGTTCACTAATATATTGATACGGCTTTCCTTCTTTTTCTACAATAACAGTTTTCAATATTTCGTGACGATTGACAATGCTTTCCAGTGCATAGCCTAAAGCTTTTACATCTAATTTACCTTGCAGCCTTAACACAGCTGGCATGTGATATTGTGTACTGCCTTGCAATCTGTGAATAAACCACAACCGTTCCTGCGCAAAGGAAAGGGGAACACAATCAGGCCTTTCCTGTGGTTCTATTTGAAGAAGGCGCAAATCATTTTTTTGTTGCTGCAGGTATTTGGCAAACAGGTCTATTGTTGGCTTTGCAAACAGCTCTTTAATCGCTGCTTCAATAGCTAATTCCTTCCGGATAGCGGATGCCATTCTGAAAGCGATCAGACTATGCCCGCCCAGTTCAAAAAAATTGTCATATACGCCTATATTGTCTATACACAGTAACTCCTGCCAAATTTCAGCAAGCTTTTTTTCCATGTAATTGCGCGGAGCCACGTACACGTTGCTCAACATTTGAGCGGGTTCAATGTCCGGAAGTGCCTTCCTGTTTATCTTTCCAGTAGAGGTGAGCGGCAATCGATCCAGTTTAACCCATAGATGCGGTATCATGTACCGGGGAAGCTTGTGTTCAAGATAAGCGACCAAACAGGCTGAATCCAATTCACCTTTTACCACAACGTATCCCACCAGCTGCTTATACCCTTCTGTATCATCTTTTCCCACAATCACACATTCCTGAACCAGCCCGCTTTGCTGAAGTACAGCTTCAATTTCACCAGGTTCAATCCGGTAACCCCGTATCTTTAGCTGCTCGTCCTGTCTTCCCAGAAATTCGATGCAACCATTTGTATTCCAACAGCCGATATCTCCGGTCCTGTAGAGTTTTTTGTCTTGATGAAACGGATGCCTGATAAATTTTTCGGCTGTTAACTCTGGCCGGTTTAAATATCCCCTGGCAAGTCCGGCGCCGGATATGCAGATCTCTCCCGGAGTACCAATGGGAACGAGGCGTTGATCATTATCTAAAACATACACTTCCGTATTAGCCAAAGGCCGGCCTAAGGAAAGCAGATGACTGTTATTCATTCTTTCACCATCATCCAAAAACTCAATGCTCGTAACAGTTGTTTCGGTTGGTCCGTATTCATTGTAAAAACGAACTTTATTTTTCCATTTATCGGCCAGATCAGTCTTACATATGTCTCCACCCGCAATAACCCTTTTCAAACATTCGTAAGCGACCAGCGGCACGTTTTCAATAAAAGCGGGTGTAGCGTGCAAATGTGTAATGTGGTTGCTTTGCAAAAAAAGCCCGAAGGAAGCTGGCTCCAACTGCAAACCTTCCGGGAATAAAACGAGCGGAACGCCATTTAACAACGCCAGAAACATTTGTTCTACAGACGCATCGAAGCAATAATTTGAGAACAACAATATCCTTTCATCCTCAGTTATACCAAAACATGCACTTTGAGCAGTTATTAAGTTTACAACACTTTTATGCTCTATCATAACCCCTTTAGGTACACCCGTGGACCCCGAAGTATAAATTACATAGGCCAGATTTTCAGGCCTGGAATTGCTTTCCGGGTTAATTGAAGGCTCCTTTAAAATACCTCGCCATTCGCGATCTAATTGAACAATAGTGGCGGAAGAATTTGCCGGCAATTTTGATTCACAGGAACTACTGGTTAATATTATGGGGGCCTGCGTGTCGCTAAGTATATAATCAATCCGTTCTTTTGGGTATGCGGGGTCCACAGGGACATAAGCAGGCCCTGCTTTTAATATACCTAAAACAGAGATAATTAATTCAAAAGACCGTTCTAAACAAATTGCGACAAGTGTCTCTTTTTTTACCTGTTTCTTTAAAAGGTAATGCGCCAGCTGATTAGCGCGGTCATTAAGCTGTTCAAAAGTTAGTACTTCATCCTGAAAAACAACTGCTGTTGCAGCCGGCGTTTTACTTACCTGTTGCTGAAATAAGTCAATAAGTGTCTTGTCTGCAGGATAGTCTTTTTTCGTTGCGTTAAATGCAACCAACAACTGCTGTTTTTCCGTTGCGGGGATTATGTCAATGCTCCCGATGCTTTTATTCAATGACAAAGGCATCTGCTCAAAAATAAAAAGGAGGCGCTGAGCAAGCAGTTCTATTTCACTTTGCAGAAAATATTCATTGCGAAAATTAAATCTAAGACTCAACGGTTGCTGTTTTCCGTAATCCTGCCAGCATATATCCAAAGGATATCGTTCATGGAAGCTTGAATATTTCTCTATTGTTGCCTGAACATCAGATCCAAAATCCAACGAGAAATCCAGCTGTTCATAATTTATTACAACCTCACACAAATATTCGTGAGTGAAATTGATCTTAAAATGCCTGATAATATCGCTGACCAAAAAGTTTTGATGCCGGTAGTCCTTCTTTTGTTGGATCGATATTTCCTTTAGCAAATCGATCAGCGTCATGCCTGGTTGAAATGTTGCGTGATAAGGCAAAAGTCCGCTAAACATGCCCATGATATTTCTGAGATGTTTAGAATTTCTTTTGTGAACTGATGAACCAAATACAAACGATGTCTTATCCGATGTTTTTCCAAAATAAATTAATAGCGCAGCAATAGTGAGCTGTTGCAAGCCGTACCCTGTTTCACGTTTAATTTCCTGAAGTGTATTTTGCCGGGCTTCGTTTAATCTGACTAGGTAAGTCGAACTATGCTTTTCAGAACCGGGTAATGACTTGTATTTAGTTTTCAGTAGTTGCTGCGGCTTTTCTTGAATTCTTTCAGTCCAGTATTTTTTGTCAGCTGCATATACTGACGAATCAGCATATTTTTTTTCATTAATGATCACATCCCGGTAACCCGGATATTCAACAATAAAGTCATTCCCGGTTCGTAACGATGTGTACTTTTGAGCCAGGTACTGTAACCAAACAGCAAAGCCAAAACCATCGGTAATAAAATGATGGTAGCGATGGAAAAGCCAGTGTTCGTTATCTTCAATCCTGAGCAGAGCATGCTCAAATAAGAAATTTTCTTTTTGAATGGAGAAAGGGGTATTAAATTGTTCCTGCACCCAGGCCCTGGCTCGTTCTTCCGGATTGGAATATCCGCTAAAATCAATTTCGGGAACTTCCAGGCTGTCAAAACTATCGTCGAAATAACAAACGGAATCTAAATCGTTCAGCTGAAATCGCATTTTAAAAGTGTCGAATACCGCTGGTGCTGAAGTTATTGCCTTCAGCAAATTTCCTTTATCAAGCAATCCTTTTAATTTTAAACAGCCTCCGATATTATAGTGAGTGCTTCTTGTGTTGATTATCTGATCCCAATAAACGTCCTGCTGGGAAGGATGCAAAGGAAAATTCGCGTTTGTCATATCCCACTGGTTTTAAACAAAGAGTAGAAAATCTGGTTAATGGCCGGTAACTGATACTTTTTATTAACGGCAAATTCAATATCAGTTTCAGCCTTCATCTGAAATTTTAGCGCTTGTTTGTCAGAATCAACTTAGCGTTGTTATTCCTGTTCGGGTACTTTCCTTTCTATAATTGCTCAGTTTTAAACATCTGCGTCGTTCGTCAATTATCAAAATTCATTTTCCATTTTACGTGCTCATCATTTTGATCATTTTTCTGCATCAACCATAATTTGTAATATTTGCCAGCTATCCAGGTATCAATGAAATCGTCATAGAATTTACTGCCCGGGTTACCACTTTGCCCTCCCGGATATATTCCATATGCTTCAGTTTTTTTGGTAAGACTCACGATCATTTTCCAGCTTTGTCCAAAATTGGCCTGGCTAACGTTAATGCTGTTGCTATTCCCACCAACAGGAACAAATTTTCTTCCGAAGGATGGTAGCCCCATAAGATGCACTATCTGCGTGTTTTTAAATCTTCCCCATTCTATTTTTTTAGACTCGTTTAATTTCTTTATATCCGCAGCAGCTTTTTGAAAAGCAACGGTAACTTCTTCCGAAAGCGTTTCTTTTTTGTCTGTTGTAATATTATCAATGAATTTGTATGACGTATCTTTCAATACACCCTCAAGTAGAGAAATATCTTGCGGATGCATTATGCCTTTTGGCGCCCCCGCGTATTCATCGTCATAAATTGTAGTATAAAAATTATTCCAGAACACCTCAAAGACAGTTGCACCTTGTGACCTCACATCGTCCCGCAAATCCCAGTCCTCTAATGTCTTCAGGCATTTCTTTTCATCTTCATTCAATTTTCTACGCTGTATATTTTTTAAAAACAGTGGTCTTGCCATTGCAGCAAACAGATTGTAGGTGTCGGACTGCATATTCATCATATCCTCTGGTGTTATGTTATGTAGGGCCGCCAACTTCTGATTGATAATTTTTCCACGGCATAATGCAAAGTCTCTTCCCAAATAATAGGGATAAGAGATTTCATTCACCGGCTTTTGATTTGCGCTGCTAACATATCCTCTTTCCGGGTTGTATTGAAAAGGTGTTTCATCCTGTGGAATCATGTCTTCCCATTGATAGCTATTATCAAACCCCGGCATTATAAAATCACCCTGATATTTCCATTTAGCAGGCCATGCCCCCTGCGCATAAATCGCGATATCTCCATTTTTGCAAGCAAACACGCAGTTCTGACCCGGAGTGTGAAGATTAGCAATAGCCAGATTATAATCGCTATAATTTGCTGCATGATTCAGTCCGTTAAATGCTTTAAGTTCGTTACTGGGGTCATGCGCTGTCCAACGGACAGCATAACATTTTCCGCTGGTGCTTTTTCCTCCACCGAACGTTTCATCATACATTATCGGGCACCACGCATTTCCAAGTTGTACATAAGAAACAGAATCAATAATGTCATGCCGGCCTCTTATCTTTATTGTTTCCAGTCGTAACCTTGTTTTTTTCCAACTGTCATTAAACCAATATTCACTGTGGTTTTTATCTTTGCACCGTATCTCATAATAGTCTCTTACATCTCTTTCTCCATTTGTAAATCCAAAAGCACAGCTATCGTTAAAACCAATTATAATTCCAGGCAAACCAGGAAAGCTAACGCCATAAACATTCATTACCGGTGTAGTTATTTGCATCTCAAACCAGATTGATGGAAGACTTAATTGCAAATGCGGATCATTACAAAGAATAGGCGCGCCCGAACGAGTTCTTTTCCCGCTCACCGCCCAGTTATTGCTACCATTGTCTTTTGCTGGTTTTTGCAGCTCTTTTATTTCAACAGGGTCTTTCGAAGCCAGGTAAACAGACGCGTAATCTTTTGGTATAACCGGAAATACCTTTTGCGCTTTAAACTTTGTACCCGCTGGAATTACCGGATCCAAAGAGTCTTGCACAACAGGAAATAATCTATCTAAATCATCTTCCTGAAAAAAGTTCTTGGCTATAGTCATCTCAAAATCATTATCAGCGCCGGCAAGATCATAGCACATATATTTAAGAAACAATACGGTTTTAAGATTTGTCCATTTTTCCGGTTTATACCCGAGGATTTTATATTCAAGTGGAAAGTCTTTTTCTTTTAAAGTAGTTATATACGCATTTACCCCGGCAGTATATGCGTCAAGCTGAGCTTTGGAAGCTGGGTCACTATTCATTAAAGCCAACGAATTCTCGGCTGCATAAACCATTCCGAGCCTACGGAACTCTCTGTCATGCGCCAATGCTTTTTTACCTAATATCTCGCTTGCTCTTCCTGAAGCTATGTAAGTAATAAACTCCATTTGCCACAGCCGGAACATGGCGTGCAAATAGCCTTGCACCATATATGCATCATCTTCACGTTCAGAAAAAATATGAGGAACGAGCCGATCATCCAGATACACCTTTACCTTATTGGCAAGGCCATAAAGTTTTACATCTGTATTAAAACTGTAGTTTTCCGGTTCAGCATTTTGCCAAAAGCCGTATGAAGGACTAATAAGTTTACCAATTGAAGGAATGTAGTGCCCTCTGATTTCCCGATTACTATTTAAAATGAAAATACCAAGAACTGTAAAGAAAGTGGCCAGGACAAAACGCAGCCAATTTATCTTTTGTGATAAATAAAAGGCGATAGTTTTGTTTTTATTTTCGTCGTGCGACATTGATAATCGTTGTCTCTGAAACATACTAACTGAACCTTGCCAATTATTACTTTAGACAAAAGCTTTTCACGGGAAGCTTAAATCTATCGGCTTTATTCAAAGCTTGTTGCCTCTGCGGTTTAAAAGCTGCAGCGGAATTTAAGTGATTTCAAAAATGGCATTACATAAGAGATTGGGAACAAAGAACAGCAACGGCTGCAAGCAACCGATTACTTCATTTTGAGAATAAAATAACTTCAAATCTATATCCAGGAGGCTTTAAGAAAGATAGTAAGAAACATTATGAATTCAAAACAAACTGATGTGATTTTGCACAAAAATCCGGGTTAATCCGGCTTTTATTGCCATTGTAAAAACAATCATCAAACACAGATAATGTTGGTCTTTGTTCAGGTTCACCAGAAGCACATCGTTAGTTAGTATAATCCGTGATGTCTTCATTGAGAAAAACAGACTCAAATTGATGTTTTACAAGCAAAACTCCTGCATCCGGGAAGCCGTCTTTTCTATTGGCTTGTGAAGGATACAATGTTTATTTCCGGCCGTAGTTTTTAATATTAACCGCAAAATTGTATTTTTCGCTAAATCCTTTCTAAGATTGACCGAAATCAGGGTTATAAATGAGCGAATTATTAAAAAGGATATTTGATGAAACCGTTCCTTTTTTACCTCAAGCCTTATAAAGTTTACATTCTGACATCTCTGTTGTTGGGTGCCATATATCAGATTTTAGTTTTGCTCGACCCACATTTTATTGGGATCATTATAGACAAGTTTGCAGTACATCCGCATAGCTATGGTCATTACGATGACAAAAAAGAATTTGTAGCGCAAGGGTTAAGATCCAGGGAATATTTTATCAAAGGAATTTTATTGTATTTGGGCATTATAGCAGGAATAACTGTTGTTTCGCGAATCTCCAAAGCCTTTCAGGAATACATGATCAGTATTGTGGTACAAAAGGCAGGAGCTTCATTATTCGCCGATGGAATAAAAAATATTCTCAACCTTCCATACCAGGAATTTGAATATATAAGAAGTGGCGAAATTATCTCCCTCTTACAAAATGCAAAGGATAATTTTGAGACACTGCTTGGCGCTTGCCTGAATACATTGTATGGTACAATTATCTCCTTGTGCTTTGTCACTTTTTACTCCATTAATATTCACTGGTCCATTCTGCCTGTATTTTTTGGCGGTGTAGCCACTATAAGCTTCATTTCAAAAAAAGTGACAAGAGTAACAAGAAAACTATCTCAGCGAACGCTGGATCAACTCACCTCTTTAGCAGGCTCAACAACAGAGTCTTTAAGAAATATAGAATTCATAAAAAGCACAGGAATAAGCCAACAACAGGTAAAACAATTTCATGAAAATACAGATGCCATTCTAAAACTGAAAATACAAAAGATTAAACAGGTTAGAATGCTCAACTTTCTACAGGGAGCATCCATTAATCTGTTTCAGCAATCGCTTATGTTTATGTTGCTTGTTTTAATTTATGAAGGCGAATTAACTGTTGGTAAATTATTAACCATCTCACTATATTCAATTTATATTTTTGCCCCACTATATGATGTAGGAAAAATAGGCGTGTTTTACAGAGATGCTCAGACATCGAAAAGCAAACTGAGCCAAATGCTTGAACCCAAAAGCAAACCTGGCACCAACGATCTTTTACCTATGTCCGCCATCGAAGAATTAAGATTTTCCAGCGTATTTTTCAGACACGAAGGCGATTTATCTGACGCCTTAAGCGAAGTGAGTTTTGAAGTTAAAACCGGTGAAACTATTGCATTTGTAGGCCCTTCCGGATCAGGAAAAAGCACTTTAGCAAAGCTTTTAACAGGATTATACCGGCCAAGCAGCGGAAGTATTTTCTATAACAATGTTGATAGTAGAAACATAAACCTTGATTCAGTACAAAAACTTATCGGAGTTGTAAACCAACAATCGCAACTTTTCTCAGGCACGATCAAGGAAAATTTATTGCTGTTCTGCCCTACGGCAACTGATCAAATGATTCTGGATGTATTACATCTTGCAGCTTGCGACGAACTTTTGAAAAGAAGCGATAAAGGTATCGAAACTGTATTGGGAGAAGCAGGCGTCCGGATATCCGGGGGAGAGCGACAACGGATCTGTATTGCCCGGGCCCTGATTCGCGATCCGGATCTACTTCTGTTCGACGAAGCTACATCTTCGCTGGACTACTTAACAGAGGCAGAAATAAATTCAACTTTAAAATCTCTTTCAAAAGAACGCAGTATCATAACGATTATTATTGCTCACCGTCTTTCTACCATTACGCATGCAGACAGAGTTTATGTGCTCGAAAATGGCGCTATAGTTGAGAAAGGTGATCATTCCACATTAGTTAATCAAAAAGGGCTTTATTATGCTATGTGGCGCCAACAGGTTGGAGAATCAAAGGCAATGCATAATGGCTCAGGTATTTAAGTACAGTCAAGGGTCCGAATGCACGACCAATATCGGGGAGATTGCGACTGAAGACTCTAATGATCCAAAACCGGTTTTTATATTTGAAGATTGCAAATGGCAATAAAAAAGATCATACTTTATTAACGCAGCCTTGATTCCTCAATTGCGCTTAAAATATTCTGCAGTCCTTTTTGAAGCTTTTCAGTTTTGTCCCAGCTATAGCCAATTCGCATATATCGCGGGTCTTCCTCGAACCAATGTCCTTTGCCGATATAAGTTGAATATTTTTGCAGCAGAATATCATGAAATTTATTAGTGTCGATTGTTATTTCGCTTTTGATCCTTGGAAAGCAAACGCAACCACCGTCAGGTTGTACCCATTCCAACACATCCTGGTTGTTCATAAATGCTTTCAGAACGTTGAAGTTTTTTGATATGGTAGCCATTACAGGCGCAAACAATTCTTCTTTTCTTTGAAGATATTGAAAAGCTACTTCTTCGTCCAGTACTGAGTTTGTAATACATATTTGTTCTTTCGCAGCTAAAAATGTTTCCATCAATTGTTTGTTCTTCGATAATATCCAGCCAATACGTATGCCTGGAAGTCCATATGATTTTGACATAGATGAAATACTGATAACCCTGTCTGACAAAGTAGCCGCCACAGGCAATTTTTCTACAAAAGACATCTCCCTGTAGGTTTCATCAAGCAGCAAATAAGTATTTTTCTTTTCGATCAGTTGTACAATCCTCCTAAGTTTATTTTCGCTGATTGAAACACCTGTGGGATTGTGTGGATATGTCAGACTTACCAGCTTTGTATCGGTGGTGATCAGTTTTTCCAATGCATCTGGATCAAGATCGTAATTGTCTTCAAACTTTAAATGAATGTAAGAGATATTCGCGCCTATGGCCCGCGGCGTTTCTATATTGGTTGCATAATTTGATTTGGCGACAACCATATGATCATTTTTGTTCAGAAAAGAAGTTGCAATGATAAATAAGGCTGTAGCCGCCCCGGAGGTTATCAGTACATCATCAGCGGCAAGATTCAGATCACCGGCGATCAATTCGCGCAGTTCTCTTTTGCCTTTGTGATCACCATAAAAAAGCGTCAGGTCATCCAAATGAATACCAAGGTGGCTTAACTTCTGATCAGTAAAAGAACTTTCGGACAAATTGCAGTCGATATGTTCATATCCGAAACCTTCCGGCGCTTCTATTTCAATCGGCATTCTTTTGTAAATCATATCTTGTAAGTTTATTTAAGATAAATAAATCTGAATCTAACTTCTATTAACATGCTTCCACCGGCGCGTGTTCAGCTTCGCCGGCCTCTTGTGTCTATTCAGTTTACCCCCGATTGCATTGGAGTAGGTGACGTATAAAGTTGTTTAAAGTTATCATCTTTTATTGCTTTAAACTTTGGCTTTGATGATGCACTGGCGTGGATTAAGTCCCGGTGACCAGCAAACTTCCTTTCGGGGCATACACGAAAACGCCTGTAATCAAAATGATCACAGGCGTTTTCGTTTGAAAAGTATTTTGTTTTTATTCAAGAATAAAACTTGCCGGCCCGAAGCCTTTCATCTTACAGCTAAATTTTCCGTTTATGATAGATATTTCCTGGCCGGTTGTTTCATTGCGAAGATTTACAGGTCTTGCCTTGGTGAATTTATTGTGCACTGGAAGCATAATTGATACATCTCCTGATTCACCCGCTATTTCCCATAAGCGGAGCAATGTTCCTTTATTGCCGTCAGGATTTTCGCCGTATGCGGTTACTTCAATCCCCTTTCTGGAAAGCTCGATTCCGCGCTGTGTTGCAGGCAACTTGTTGTTGCTTTTTTCAGACGTTATTGCCAGAAGTGGATTACGCGCTTCGAGTACAGGTACGGACATCACTTCATCTGTCGGCGTGTTTTTATCGAATGTCCAGATACGCACACGGGAGCTCCAGCTTCCGGGATACCAATAGCGGTAATTCGTATTCCATTGATTGTTGTACAAATTGATATACACTACAGGTTTTTGAGGAACAAAATCAAGCGAAAACTTCCAGCACCCCATTGTATCAAGGCTGATGAGGGGATGATCGAGCGGTGCTACGGCTATACCGCGGCCGGTTGCATCGGACATTGTAACACCTTGTCCAACCGAATACAGGTTCTTATTAGCTCCTTTCATGATATCCGTAGCAGGATTCATTATTCCCAAAGGCCGGTACACTTTAAAAGCCGGGTTCTTAATATTGAATGGCAGAGCCAGCCAATCGGCTTCTGGCCAGTTGTCCTTTGCTTTGTCAAGAATGGTTATCTCCAGATCGATGAAAGGCTGGTCCTGGTACAGGGTTGCGGTCAGGCGCGAAGCAGGTAAGTGGTTCGCTTCATCACCAGGCATTTCAAGGATTGCAGTTTGTGCCAGGTTATTGGATCTAATACTTAATTTCCCCGACCCGGGAGATGCTTTACGATAGGGAACTATCTTTTCAGAGATCATTCCTGGTTTGTTAATACCCGGGTGCAGCCATTCACCGCTTGCGCCAAAAAGTTTCCATGCGCGATGCTGCTGGTATGCTTCCGTATAAGATGCTGCCTGTTCGTAGGTAAATCGTTCGTTTAAATATTGCCCTGTCTGATTACCTGAAATATTAGCTGCCCAATCATAGCCTGTACGCTTATCAATCAAGGACATAATTACACCCTTGCTGGCATCAAACTTTATTTTGTAAAACTGATTTTCAATGAAATCAATTGCCGGAGATTGCCATTCTGATTTGCCGGGAACTGGCACTGTAGTATAACCACCAGCAGGGATGTTCTTCACAAAAACGGGCTTTCCATTCACATCAATCGTGGCGCTTCGTTTCCAGGGTAGCGGGTTGTACACGATCAAATTGCCGGAATCACATTTAACGGATTTTGCAAGCCATTGCAGGTTTTCATTTTTCAGGCGATTTGAAATCGTCCATGCACGACGGATGTAATCCGTCTTATCTTCCCATGATGCTTCCAGATCCGCATATTTCGACGGCGGCAACTTTTTAAATGCATCACCATACACTTCAATAGATGCTGATCCGCCCCAGGTATGCTCTGCATACAATGCCATCGACTCATATGCCCTTGCCATTGAATCTGCGATGGAAGAAACCGGCAAGCCCCATTCTTTCAATTGAGTATTTAACAGTTCGTCAGCTGCCAATAACGGCGCAGATTCGCGTGACATTTTTGAACCGCCGGGATCGCTCATAAATCCATGAACCCAGGTATCAGGCATCTCTTGTTTAACAACTGGCAGCGTCGGGTTTTCGGCTAATATGATGTTGGCAAAATCATCCATTGTTCCTACCCGTATTTTTGCCCAGGGCATTTTTTTCTGCGCTTCTTCAAACAACGCTTTTACCTCTTCAGCCTTGGGAGGGCCGTTGTTATCAAGGGTTACAAAAATGGCCGGCCAGGCTTTATAGGGCCAGTCTGCCGGGGGCAGCAACCCATGGCCTGTAAAATGGTCGCTGCCTCCCCATGAATCGGGCCAGCCGAGGCCGGTTGCAGTACCGTAAGTACTTGAATAAAAAGTGAGTACTCTTGCGCCGTCCGGCCCTTCCCACCAGAAGAGGCCTGGTGTCTGCACAGAGCCGCTCGGCCAGTTGCATCCTATATGTAAGAACTTAACGCCTGCGTTGCCAAGTATTGTCGCCAGCTCTCCTGAATGAGAAGGCATATCAGTAACTTTTGCGGAACGTGGAAGTGGCAGGTGATACCCTTTTGAAAGTCTTGAAGCAAATCCGAGTCCACGTGTCAGCACTTCAGGTTCACACACATCTGTTTCAATCGTAAAGGGTAATGCGTGGGTTATAAATTTCCCGCTACCGAAAGCTTCATCTAGTTTTTTTCGTCGCTCAGCAGTTTGTCCTGGCCAGGGTTCCATCACTTTTGACATGACCCAACCCGGGCAAGTCCACTTAAACTGTTGGTCCGCGGGTACATTCTGTGATGCGTACATAACACTGAGCGCACGATCAATCATATCCGTGCGGTAATATTGTACTATATCGCTTACCCGGTGTGTATAACCGATGTCGAAATGCGTTTTAAACACTACAATGATCTCTTTTACTTGGGTGTTAGGCTTGTCATCCGGCTGCGGAGCTTGTCCCCAGGTACAACTGAAGGCTGCCATCAGCATCGAGAATACACCGGCCTTGCATTTATGCATGGTGATATGCATACATTTTGGTCTCTTCATAAAAGTATCATTAAATTAATTTCCGAAATTTCACTTTTTTACACCTTCTATTTGGTTGCTGAATTCGTATAACCAATATCAACATGCATCTTAAAAGGCAATCACAATATCTGAGATCTTACTATCTGAGTTACCATTTCCGGCGTCAATTGCACTAATTTGCGCGTTCAATAAAAGTGGAAAAGGGAGCAAAAGCGCGAACATCTTTTAATCATAAGGCATCTTTTTAATGACCGGATAATTTCCGGACACACTTAGAAATGATCCGAAACCATATTTTGGCATTAAAAATAAATAATTATGTTCATACATATGAACATACTTTTATTAAAAACAGAATAACCCTTAGCTGCAAAAGAAAAATAGCGGGAATGCGGCTAATAAAGCAACAAGAAGCAAAACATGGAAAGCAATAGAAACGCTAGTCTCGCCTGAATTGGTTTCGGTATTCCTTTGGATTGATACCCGTAAACTGCTTAAAATACCTGGTTATATTGTCAAAGTTTCTAAAATTTAGTTCACTGGCGATTTGCAAAATACTTAACTCAGAATATTCCAGCAGGTATTTTATTCGCTGAATTCTTGCCTTCTTTATTTCCTCTAATACTGAACTTTTAATAAGCCGCTGAAATCTTTTTTCAAGAATTCGCCTTGATAACGTAGTGACCTTTACAACGTCATCAACAGAAATATCTTCTGACGGCGCAACATTTGTAATATAATGCAAAGCGGTGCGAACCTGCTCGTCTTCAATTGCCATTATATTTGTAGAATTTCTTAAAACAATGGTACCCGGCTTACAAATAATATTGCAATCAGGCCTTTCGCCGTGTTCCATCCACCTGCTTAAAATCATAGCCGCCTGGAAACCATATTGCCATGCATTGTGATCTATGCTCGATAATGTTGGGTTAGTCGTCTCACAGATCAGGGCGTCATTATCTACCCCCATAATGGATAAATCATCAGGCACTTTTAATCCGGCATTTTTCGCAGCCTCCAGCAGAAGTATGTTTAGTTCATCAGTTGCAGAAAAAATCGCAGTCGGGTTCTTGAACACCTTCAACCAGTCAACAAGCTTCGTCGGCAGTTCCTCCCACAATAAATTTTTATTATCGAAATTGAAAGCATTTACACTATGTCCAAACTTACCCACATATTCAACAAACCCCTTTTCTCTTTCTACGGACCATTGAAAACCTTTAAAACCTAAAAAACCAAAACTTTTATAGCCCCTGTTAATAAAATACTCTGCGGACACCTGACCGATAAGATGATTGTCTCCCCATACATTTATTTCGTTTTTATACAAATTTGTATGCGGAAATATGATAAGGGGCACATTCAGTTTAAGCATTTGCTTAAATCCATCAACTTCTCTTGTCAATACACCATCCGGGCGCCATTTAACCAAACGCTTGATTATAGCGGCCTGGTTGTCATTATGCACGTACCTGGGAGAAAAGAAAAAGAAAACGAATTTGTCATGGATCTTGTTGAAATTGGTAATGCCTGTTAATACATCCCTATCGTAAGCCCTGGACACATCCATCAATACAGCTACTTTAAACCTTTTTTTCACCTGGCAATTTGCTTATGAAGAATTACAAAAAAATATTTACTAAGGTAAAACTCTTTTAGAGAGACTTTGCAAAGTTCAATTACAAATACCAACTGAAAAGCCGTTCTTTTTGAGCAGGTCAGAGCCTGGTATATGCGTGCTGATTCCAACCATAAACTTAACCCGTGGCATTACCAATCAACCTCTGGCATTTAAATTATTGCCCGTTGTATAACAATCCCGTGTTAACCTTTGGAACATTAAGCTTTCCAATTTCTTTGTCACCATCAAATAGCAGAGGAAAGAAACGCCCGTTCAGCACTTCATCCTGTTTCATTACCGGAAAGCTATTTAGTGCATCCAGCCTGTGATAATTTTCGGTGTTTCCAAGTGTATTAAAAGCCATTGCATTGAGTACTACAGCCCTTCTTGGTCTTTCTGAATAATTTGCATATGATCCGTGCATCATTAACGGGTGATGGAAACTGGCAAAACCTCTGGGCAATTCGTTGGTAACTTTTTTATCAAAAAGTTCTACCTGTTCTTTGTTTAAAACCTCCCGCACAGCATCCATATCACCGGTAAGACCTGTGATAGGAAGCAACCCCCATTTGTGGCTTTCCGGTACGTAATAGAGACAACCATTTTCTGTAGTCGAATCGTCTAACGCAATCCAACATGTAAGATGGTGCATTGGTTTGGTAAAGGTCCAATAGGAAAAATCCTGGTGCCATGCAACTACACCGCCATGTTTAGCCGGCTTACAAAAAAGCTGATCATGAAACAACCTGAAAGATTGCCCCAGTAACTGATATGCTGCCATGCGAAATGCGGGCGACCAGATAAGGTCATGAAACCCCGGAGCCACTCTCCATCCGCCAATTGCATGGAAAAGTGTTTTACTTACATCTACTGATTCATTACTTTCATAATAATAAAACAAATCACGCTTCTCTCCTCCTATCGATTGAAAGCTCTCCAGCTCGTTGTTTAATATATCAACCTGGTTATCTGTCAATACACGTATACCGGAAATAAATCCCTGTTCTTCAAAAGCTTTAACCTGTTCCTCTGTAAGCATATACTGTTCCCATTCCTCTGCGCATGAAGGTTGTTTAAAAAAATCTGAGATGGGATGGCCATGGGCTGCCAGATCAACTGATGTTGTAGATGATGATGTTTCCATATTTAGCAATTGTTTTAATTAAATCATTGTTTACTTAATGTTATCCCCCATGTCGACCGATGGTTCTGATAAAAATAAGAACATGATTACAGCAAGTTAAACCGGCCCCGACGCGAGTACAATTTCACTTTGCGAAAAAAAAACGTCATTTTGCGAACATCGTTGATTCGAATAATATCAAAACCTATTTAAACGCAGCACATTTTAAACTCAAAAGATAATGCAGGCAGGAAGCAAGCCGGGCAACGAAGCGTCGAGCGGTGTAAAATCCATTGAATAAAGTGAGACCGAAGAGCAATTTTTGTTAAAAGACCGCTATTTTCTAGGATGACAGTATTAAAACAGAACCTGAAATCCGATCGCAACCATGCATTTACGGTCTTTTCTTAATTTCAACTACATAGAAATCATCAAATTTAAAGGGCATAAATATGCACTAAGCGATATTGGCCGTACATACTGATGTGTATATCTTCATGCTTTCACTGCTCTTTTAAAGATATCCGCAAATCGAATTGAGGCATGTTATTCATGCAGTAAATTAATGTGAGCCAGACAAAAGGGATGCAGACAGATTTGCATACGTAAATGGTAAACAAGTGTGGTAATAAAGTTTAATGTCCACTTGTAAATTGAATCACCACTAAATAGCGTAAACCATAAATGAAAAAGACAAGGGAATTACTTGTGTTATTGTTTTTGTTTTCGATAGCTATATACTTTTTGTTCTACCACCAATATGCTTTTAATATTGAGCTTTATAATAATGCTCAATATTTTATAGCATTTGTTGCGTTGACTATTTGGTTTATATTTTTGATTTTATCTGGGATAGAATCCTTTTCTGGGAGGCCTGCGTTTGCGGGTAATCAGATGCGATTAGTTCTTATTACCAGTGTCTTTATCTGTATTATGCTTTTTAGCCAATACTACTCTTTTTCAAATGAATATTTTACATGCCTTGTGATACTTCTGATATTTTTTAGCATGTTCCCTTCCCTAAATATGCAGGCAATTCATCTCGGTATAGTTTTTTTTTCTGGAATGTTCTTTTGGGAATTGTATTTGGTATTTAGACAAATGGATTTTTTTTCATTTAAAATTGGGTTATTTAATGTGGAAGGAAGCTTTCAGAATTCTGGTATACTATGTTGTTACCTTGTATCGCAACTTCCATTTGTTTTCTATACTTTTTTTGAGATTAAGAAGCCTGTTTTTAAAGTCCCAAAGAAAATTTATCCAAAATGGGACGGCAAAATATTGCTGTCAATAAAAAAAACTTTATTTTCTGCATCAGTCTTATTCGTCTCCATGATCATATGGGGCTGTAAATCACGGACAGCTCTAATTGCATTTGTCTTACTTATTTGCGCATACATTTTTTCAAAATATGCAAGGATTCTTAAAGTACGTATTCTGACTTTACCACGAGTTCTTGTTGTATTTTGTTCATTTCTTTTTGCGATTGTGATTTGTTGTGGGGTCTATCATCTTTTCTTTTTAAAAAAGCTATCGACTTACGGACGAATGATGAAGCTGGAAATTGGATTTGATCATTTTTTCGATCATTTTTGGCTGGGGACTGGTATTGGGCGATTTACATGGTATTATCCACAATGGCAGATGTCCTATTTTAAGAACCACACTAATCCACCTACTGAATATTTTTTAAGTGCATCTGACAGCTTCATTCTTTTCAACGATTTTTTGCAACTTTTTGAAACGGTAGGAGCTTTGTTTTTTTTCGTTTTATTGTTATTTGTATACAGTTTTTTTAAAAAAACAACGCCTAAATGCAAAGCATTGTTGAATGCGTCCAAATTAACTGTGGTTGTGATTTTCACGTGTGGCTTTACGTCTTATCTGTTGCAGACAAATATATTATTGTTAATGCTGTTCTTCTGTTTTGGTCTTCCCACTATGCTCATGGAACTGAGCGGTTTAAACAACCAGATACTGAGAACACCCAAAAAACTAAACTTTAATTTACAGAGATTGGTAGTGGTTCTTTCCATGGTCATAGGGCTGGCTGCAATACAAGTTTCCTGGAGGCAATTGCAAGGCGTAAAACATTGGGAAAGGGCAAGGAATTACTCTTCAAGAAAAAATGCACAATTGGAATACCAAAGTCTCTATCCAGTATTGAAATTCAATGGAAAATTTTTATCTGAGTTTGGAATGCTCCTTACTGAAGATAGCGCAAACTATTACCAGGCCACGATAATTCTTAAAGAAGCTCAAAAATACTTTTTGGCAGAATCAAATATTGCGGCTCTTGGCATTTGCTATAAAAAGGTAAAAAATATTGATGCTGCTATTACAACCTATGTTGATCTCGTTAATTACATTCCATCAAAATTTAAAACAAGATTGGAATTGCTAAAACTGTATGTTGAAGCTAATGATACTTTTAATGTCAGGAAAGCTGCCGATATTATTCTGACTATGCCAGTTAAAATACCATCGATAGAAGTTAATTGGATCAAAGAAGAAGTTCACGGTATTAAGCGTTCTTCTTAAGTATTTATTAAAAAAATAAAATATGCATTTAATCAATGTATTGTTCAGCTTTTAGTAAATGTATAATTCAACTCAGTCAGGGCTTTAGCATTTTATCTGATAAATACCTTGCTTTTGGTTAAGCCATTCAGAATTAACAAGTAAGAATAATTGGCCAAAAATATCAAATATTTAATTCAAACGAGAGAGAATAACATTAAAAACTATTTGCATATAATTTAAAAATCAATTATGGTTGCTAAATGGGTTATCGCTTCAGCCTGTTAGCCTTTCAGTAAAAAAATAAAAATGAAGCATTAATTTTAAAATCTTAGTCAATGAAAAAAAGGTTTCAACTTGCCGCACTATTATTAACCATTACTTTGGTTTCTGTGTTTTCGTTAAAGAAAAGTACTGCACAATTAGAATATCGTGGCGGGTGCATATACATGGGATCCTACTCGTATGTTTGTGCTAGTGGTAATGCCTATGTGATTGGTTGTATGCCCTATATGGCCGCGGGCTGTTACACTGTCCCCTTTTAAACAAAGTTGCAATTAATCTTTTTATTGGCGTTTGTTCATTTAAGCAAAGGCTGATTTGAAGTGTTTTCTGCAAAATGATAATTAGCGCTTGCGTTTCAAGTGAGCGCTAACTTTTTAGCATCTTAATAGATCGAAATATGTATTTAAAATCTCCAATTATTGTATTCGGGTTAGTGATTTTTCTTTTAACGGGTTGCTTCGGACAACAAAAAAACAATCACCCAAAACAAAGTTTCCCTGATCAGCAAAATATTACGGAATCGCTATTTATTGATTGCGCAACAAATGCTCCGGATTACCTTGACATGTATAATGATTCGGTTCTAATGCTGGTTAATAGCATGCCTACTGGAAAAAGCAAGTATCATTTCTCTTTATATGATGCGGCTCACGGTAAATTATTATCTCAGAGAATTGAATTTGGCAGAAAATATGGACAAGCCATGGGGTTCCTTTCCTCTGGAGTGTTATCGGATGGTAACATTTGGGCTTATGATATTAATAAAAAGACTGTTGTATTCAATAAATTCAAAAATATCCTGGATACAAGTAGTGTCATTCTTGAAAAAAATCTTACAAGTGGTTTTTATCGTTCTCTAAAATTGCTTGATGACTCCACCGCTATAGGTAGTGGAAATTTCAATTCCGACAATAAAATTGATTTTCTTAATCTTAGTGCTGATGGAAAGCCGGAGTGTGGCATAGTTCCTTATGGGCATGATGCCAATACTCCTGCGTCTAATTACGATAAATCTGCCATGGAGAATTTCTTGTTCATAAAGCCTTCCCATGATCGGTGCGTTTTGGCATACCGATATACTGACAAAATTGAAATAGTTAATTTAAAAACAGGGGAATCTCGTATGGTCTATGGGCCTGATGGGTTTGATCCTCAAATGAACAAAATGACTGGCCCTGATGGTAAAGAAATAGCGATATGTGGTAACAACACTATTGTAGCATTTCTGACAGGTATGACGACGGAAAACTATATTTATCTTTTATTTTCAGGAAGAAAATTCTTCACTGAAAATTTCACTTATGGCAATAGCATTTACGTTTACAGTTGGGATGGAAACCCGGTAAAGAAGATTAACCTCTCAGAAGATATTCAGGCATTTGCTGTGTCAAGTGATGATGCATCAATTTACACTTATGATGCTGTGAAAAAGCAAATACGCATTGGTAAACTAAAATAGATAATTGACGTTACGCATTGTGATCCATTTTTTTTTGTGGATCACAATAATAGCGAGGTATTCACGAGAGAATGGAATCTATATAACTGTTCTCTGAAATATCCAAAAGCATTTGATTTTGTGGATAGAAGTGCGTAAAGTCAGTAAATAATTTACCTTCTGTATGAAAGCAATATTTCATTCATTGTTATTTGTTTTGTTGATGTTAAGTACCAACTGTAATTCAGACAGAACCAATAATATAGCTCAAACTTTGTTTGTGCCATCAGATGTCCAAGTATTTAATGCAAAAACGACAACGACAGGTTCCGAATACTTAAAGAGTGTAAATGTTTTGCCATTCAGGATTTATACTTTAGTGAACGCATATTGTAGCTGTTGTGTTGATGATATTAGAAAATGTAATCAATTAAGCCTGGAGTTAAAAGATTATAAAAGTGTAGCTGTTGTACCCGTGTGCTATTCGCATGATAATTTTGAGTTGCTAAAATTTTTATTTGAATCTGATACATTGAAAAATATTTTCATTCCTTTGATTCTTGATAATACAGATGCGTTCAGGAAAAAAAATGCCCCATTAATTGATAGTAAAGAGAAGTTCACAGTTTTGACAAATGGCGATAATAAAATTTTGGCAATCGGCAACCCTTACGATAATGAAGCCGATAAAAATAAGTTCTTAAACCTTATTAAAGAAGCAACAATATCCAAATTGTAATATAGACCCTATTTAGTTCTGTTTTTGAAATGCGTTTTGCAAAACCTTATCCCCTTACCCCGTCCATACCAACACGGGCAGGCCTCTTCAAAAGAGATGGGTTAAAATACAATCTTGCAAAGCATATTACAAGATTGTCTATTTTTTATCAGTCAACAATATCCATAAAAGAACTTAATAAGCGTCTGTTTAATAAGTATAATCTGGTATAAACCTGATGATATGAAATTTCGATTGAAAAGTGAACATCTAAAGTATTATTTAATTTTTTCCACTGTATTGTTTGTTAATATAGTAGCCGCTCAGGGAGAGTTTTCTCAGTTGAAGGTTGTTTATGAGTTTAAGCATGTTAGAGATTTAAGGCAAAAAAACAGTCCATATATCTCAGACATGGTCTTGTCCATCGGGAAAACGTCCAGCATTTATACTTCACAGTTTTTGTATTCTGTAAATCTGGAAAATAAAAATGATTCGTCTGGAAATGCGCGAAAGGGTGCAGGAGTTTCGGCAGGACGGCATGTAGAAAGAGAAATGGCCATTGGCCCAGCAATTGAAGTTACTAAATATGGCATCGCTGAAATTCAGGAAATATATAAGGATTTTTCAGATCAAAAGATGGAAATTAATGCGAATTTGGGAATTAAACTATTGTATGTAGAATCGCCAGTGCCCAAAATTAACTGGGAGTTTCAAAGTGATAAAAAGAAAATAGGTGAATATAATTGCCAAAAGGCAACTTGCCATTTCGGAGGCAGGAAATATGAAGCCTGGTTTACCCCGGAACTACCTTACAGGGATGGCCCCTGGAAACTAAACGGTTTGCCAGGACTTGTTTTAGAAGCATCGGATTCGACAAATGAGATTGCCTTTAAATTTAAAAACCTTGTACACAATAATTTAAAACAAGAATTTGTCAGGCCTTTCCTACATTCAGATTATGCGAATAAAATAAGCGTAAAGGATTACAATAAACTTACAGCAGCTTTCTTAAGTGATCCTGAAACATTTACACTAACGGGACTACCAGGAGGTGTAAAGATCTTCTTTGTAGATATTGAAGGTGGTACTTCTGTAGAAAATAATACTTATAAAATAAAAAAGTTCAACCCTCTTGAAAAAACTTTATAGAAGTGTCACCTATTTGATAGTAACTCTATTTCGATCTTATTTCAAATTTGCAATTTTTTTATTCTTGTTTTTTAGTATAGCCAAAAGCTATGCTCAGGATTTTATTATTACCGGCCAGGTAAAAGATAGTGCATCAAAATTTTTACCTTCGGCAAGTATTTCTCTGTTAACTGCGGATGAAACTATCGTAAAATTCTCCATCTCAGATGATAAGGGAAAATTTAAGTTTATTATACCCAACAAAGAAATTGCAGATCTAAAATGGATAGGGGTTAGTTATAGCGGATACAAAAGTCAAAGAAGCAAAATAATTAAGGCGATACAATTCTACCAATTTACACTTGAAGTAGATCACAATATGCTTCAGGAGGTTACTGTTAAAACCAAGCCGCCTATCTCCTCGCTTGGAGATACTATAAAGTATGATGTCGCAAGATTTGCTGATAAAACAGATAGAAGTATTGGGGATGTGCTGAAACGGATGCCCGGCATTTCAGTAAATGATGATGATGGGACCATATACTTTAATGGAAAGAAAATTAGTAATTTATATATCGACGGAGATGACCTTATGAGCGGCAAATACAAATTGGCTACGGATGGAATTAATAAGGATATGATACAGAGTGTCGATATTATAAAAAACCATCAACCTATTAATGTTCTGAGTGAAAAGATATTTTCGGATGCCACTGCCTTAAATCTGGTTTTAAAGAATCCCAACAGTGTTAAGGTTTCAGGGAATACAAATATAGGATTGGGCACCTCAAAGCAATATGACATTTCTGTCACTCCAATTATTTTAAATCGACGAATAAAAGCTGTCGATAATGTTTCAGTGAATAATGCAGGTATCAGTTATGACTATAACACAAAACCGATTGGCTCTGCTAATTTCATTTCAAATATCAGTAATGAACTTCCAAAGATGGATCTCTCGTTAGGAATCAAGGCTCCTTCTGAACTACCACAGCAAAGCTATTATTTTAACAACTCCGGAATAATCAATCTAAATAATATTGTAAAAACCATGAAGGACATGCAGTTTAAATTGAATCTCCAGGCTCTTATCGATCAGAATCATGGAAGCTTTTACGGGAATACAAGTAATTATACACCCAAGGATACTATTTTTTATGTTGAAAATCAGACCTTCGAAAAATCTCCAACCAAAATAAATGGAGCATTCAATCTGCTAATCAATAAGAAAAAATATTTCTTTTCAAATACAAGCGGCATAAACTTTACAAACGAAAAGCAATACGGCGGCATGAGATTTAATAACGCTGCCTTCAATCAGCAGGTTGATAAAAACATAGTAAACCTGTCTAATGACATAAACTGGATACCTTCTTTGGGAAGCAAGAATATAGGAGAACTAAGGTGGAATTTAAATTATAATAAAGATAACCAGCACTTGAATATTGATTCTGGATTTTATTCACAAATACCTGCGCAACCAGCCGATTATGATCGGGTAACGCAAAATATGCTCCTTCCTACATTGGCTTCGAATTTCTATATCAACTATAAGATTCCCGGAAAAATAGTAAATCAATTGTTTACTGCTGGATATATCTCAGAGTACCAACGATTAGATACTAAACTAATTTTTGCTAAGAATGACAATCTCATGCCATATGCTGGTGACAGGGGGAATAATCTACGTTGGTATAAAAACAACTTCTACGTTTCAATGAACTACCAGGTTCATTATAAAAAAATCAGATCTTTTATAAATTTGCCGGTTACATACCAAAATATTCACTATTACCAGGATGAATACAATGTAAATTCAAGGAATGAAAAAATTTTCTTTAGTCCGGACATAAATGTAGCATATAATTTAACTAATGAGCAGACGTTAAATAGTGTCTTTCGGATTGCCAATACTTTTGGAGATTTGGTTGGTGTTTATAGAGGTGGAATATTAGAGGATTACAGAAATTTTGTTTCAAATGAAGCTGCATTGCAAGAAGCGCGCAAACAAACCTTAGGAGTCATTTACAATTTTCAGAAAACAGTGAAGATGTTTTTTGCAAATGTTGGGATAGATTATAATATAAAAAAGGCAACCACGTTGTCCAATATCCAAACAACAGGTGATTTACAAACTACTTTAAATTTTCCATATGAAAATGATGTAAAAGAAATTGTTTTAAAAGGTGGCATTAGCAAATATTTATTTAAGCTTAGATCCAATTTTTCATTTCAGGCAAATTATATAAGGGCCAATTCTGTAAGTGCGATCAATGGAGCATTTTTTCCTTATACTAATGACGTTTGTTCTTTTAATGCTTCTTTGGGAAAAAAGTTTTTTGATAAAGTGACAATCACGTACGCTCCTATTTTAGCCTGGAATAATTCAAGGACCGAACAACAGAATAATAGAAATGGGTTTTCTGTAAATGGATTTCATATCGAACAGTTGTACGCTTTATCCTTAACACCGATGGCAAAATTGGATATTAAAATTGCAGCAAGGCAAAGCTACAGTAGTCTAACTGGAAGCTCGCCTGTTAATTATTTCTTTATGGATGCCGGAGGTGTTTATAAGGGAATAAAAAGATTCGATTTCGGCGTAAATGTTTATAATCTTTTCAATGTTAAAGAATTTGTTTTGTTCAATTCAAATTCTTACCAAACAGTTATAAATAGATTCAATTTGAGAGGGCGTGTAGGGATGATCCGACTGAATTACTATTTTTAGGAACCGTTGATTTCCTAGTTCACCAAAGGAGTAGCAATTCAACTTTCCGCAGGTATATGGTGAAGGCTGTTATGTAACATTGTTGTCCGACAAAGAATTAGGACGCGCCTATGGCCACCCCGTAATTCGTATTTTGGTTGTGAGTAACTCACAACCAAAATACGGATTAATCCAAGTACAAATTGTTTCGGATAGCACCTATTTTCTGATAGTAAATTTTGACAAATAAAAAGTGAGGTTTATCAACTTTATTTTTTTAAGAAAGGAACATGGAAGCTTATCGCAACAAAGGTCGGAGATGAATCCACAGAAATATCTTTTACAAATGTTCCGGCTAATGCTTTATGGCAAATATTACCACCAAATTTGCTTACCGTTTTTATATGTAAAAATTCGCTCTTCCATCCCTTTCGACAGATTTTTTAATAATAATAAAGAATTGCATGGCACATTGCGGTATTCCAAAACTTGTTTAGTTGCAATTTGTTTACCTAAAGAAACCCATCCATCAAAATCCCAATAAAAAAATTCGTATAATTGTCCAATAGCAATTGTGTTATCATCATTCCGAGGTAAGTAACGTATTCTATTTATTTTTCTAGGCTTTCCCAAATCTAGCCCAACCCAAGCCCCATTACGTTGATTTGCATCAACAAATGAAAGAACATTGCCATCAAATGCTTTGTCAATTGTACAAGATGGATCATTAAGATATGAACCTGGAGTTCCTATAATACAACCTTTCATGAGTTCAAGTTCCTTCCCTGATTGCCCCCAGAACTCAAGCTCTGCAATATTACAACGACTACTATCTGGAGATAAATATCTGACATATCGAAAAAATTTGGGAAAATTAACAGGTATATCTTGATAATAAAGAGGTGGGTGAGTTAAAATTGTATGTAATAATTCTGCATCCGAAAAATCAGAGCGATTAGCCCCTTCAAATCTCCCTCCCTTCATTCGCTTCGTATATTTAGCATCCATTAACAAGGGGTGTTTGCGAAAAAGTTTTACTAATTTTCTACTATGCATATCAGGAGAAAGAAAACTTAACCTTCCGTCGCTTGACAACAAAAGAGGGTAATTAGCCGGATAATATTTATTATTATAAAAAAAAGCAGGAAGATAAACTGCGCCCTTGCCAACGTTTTTAAAGAATACTGAGTTGTTTTCAATATTTGCAAACTGTATGGGTGTCCACTTTTGATTATCAAACACACATAGATAAGCAAGTGAAAGATTTGTTGGTGTATTTTTCAATTCTATTTTTAGATCTATTCCTTTAATGTATTCCGAAGTAACATCAATCCAACATTTGTTTTCAAATATTGAAGGAATATTTTCGCTAAGTTTCGTTAATTCTAATAATTCTGGTTGAATTTCAAATGTTCGTCTATACGCTTTAGCCATTATTTGTTCTGGCTTATGTGGTTCTCTGGGATTACTTTCAGTTGCTATAAAAGGAATATATCTACCATTTGTGTCTCTTACTGCATTCCACTCATGCCCCATACTACGATTTGGCCATTGGAGTGTAAAATCCTGAACCACTGGAATACCTAATCCTCGCATTGTAAAAATCCCCAAAGCAGTTCTCTGTTTACAAGTTCCTGTCAAAGCAGCCCTTAACATGCTATAATTCATTGATGGCAGTGTTGTTATAGAAAAAGAACTTTCCCACTCCTTAATAAGCTTTGTATTGACTATGATACATGCTTCTACTGCATCAATGTTTGGAATTTCTTTTATTGAATCAATTATTTTTCCATACTCACTAAGTATACTGTCACGCCAATATTCTAATGGTTCTGTATCTAATCGGTATGGCAATATTTCTTCACAGAATATATCAAATGGCAGATTCTTATTCCATGGCAAATCTTTTACTTCAAATGCCCTGTCAATATTATTGATGAGAAAATTTGCTTTGATGCATTTTAAATCCTCAAGATGTTTTTGGGGGTTAGTCAAATTATATAAATTAACTAATGAATCAAATTTTTGTTTTTTATCCGCAATTCCAATAGCTAATAAATTATTCCAGTTTTTAAATAATTCAAAATATTCTCCCCCCGCCCTATCATCTTCTGAATATTTTCCATCCATGTTTTTTATTAAGAAGATGGCAGCCCTCAACTTCAAGCTATCTTCCAACTTATTGTAATGAGACAATACTTGTTCTAATTGAGATCTATTTTTTCCAGCTTTCTTTAAAACAAAATTCAATTTTTCATCATGAAATGATTCTTTATTAGTAGAAACTAAATAAATCAAAATCAGTATGAAAAAAAGGGCAGAAAATATAAGCAGAACTTCTCTTTTTTTTATCAAAATCATTTTTGAGAACAGTTTTTGTTTTTCCTTTCCGTAAAAGCTGGTCATATAAATACAAGCTTTTACTTTATTGTAGATATAGAGAAACGATAAAATCCTGCGAACAGATTTGAACGTCTTTATCTACATTCATTTCAAATTCATCATTATATATTCAGAATATTCCAGATTAAATGTACCATCGCTATTTTTGATGGTCTTTACAAGCATCACTTAACATAGGAGTGTATTTCAGGAAGGCTAAACAAATTTATCAATGAGATAAACTTCGTAAGGTATTAATCTTGATTCGAATATAGGAAATAATTTTAATACAAAAATTTCAAAAATTATGCTCATACTAAATACGATGATGATTACATTACAGTCTGCCAGATTTATAGCCCTATTCCTTTTTTTTGCTCATTTTCCGGCGGGGTTTTAGCCCCTAATGGCCCCTTGTAATTTCCTGCACTTTTGTTTGATCCATTCAAAAGATATCTATGCCATCTACACATATTGACTTTCCCTTTTGTTTCGGATCATTTTGGATTTGCACTATAGAGCTTTCTATTTCAACATGCTGATGATGTTCAGGGGAATACAACCTGCCTGTAAAAGTTATTGGTTTGAAGCTGAGGATTTTTTGGGTTAACTCATCGCCAAACCCAACTGCTTTACAAATATTTTCCATCCGCAATAACTCACGTATATGCGGGAATTTCGCATGCAGATTTTAGTTCACGGCATAATTTATCAGTTATTTTTTCATGCTCAGCCTTGGTGTGGCGTATTTGTTCCTAAAGTTGCCCGCCGGTTTTATGGAGCTTCTCATTATTTGTTTCTAACTGGTCTATTTTCAGGCTCTGGCGCATCTGTTCCGAAGGATCACACGTGTCTACTAATTTCAAGCCGATTGCTCCGGTGATAGTGAGGCAACATATCCTAAAAAATCAATGGCTTCAATTACCAGGACACTTCTCTCCTAAATAAATTTTGCCTTCACCTGTCCCGATACAATCGGGAGTGAATTAATAGACACGAATGACCGGCGGAGCTCACCACTCGTGCCAGAAGCGCAATATATTTCAATCCTTAATTTTTTATTTCGGAAGCAAAAAACCCAATTCGAAGCTTGCTCTAATACCATGGAGTAGCGCTTTTAAAAAGTAAAAACTAACAATGCGTGTAGGATCCCGTTTATAATCAATCTTTCCGGTACGCTTTGCAACATCTAAACTCTTATCCTTGTTTTTTGGAATAATAAAATGTTTTAAAAAAAATGTCGGCACCCTGGCCACCTCTTTACTTTTTGGCTTCAACCTGTCTATTAACAAATCATGATATTCTCCTATGATCTCACCGGTCGCTTTTTCTTCTGTTGCAGTGAAATGAAATTCAAGGAAGTTGAGCATGCCTGATTCAATATGAAACCTGCCAAGATTTTCAGCCGAAGGATTTAGTTTGGGAAGATCCAGATTTTTGATGACGCCTTTTATGGAATAAGTATCTTCTCGTAATGGTGCGCGGATCGATGCTTCTATTAAGCCTGCATTCATTATTGAACCCTCTACATGCGTATCCGAATAACGGGGATCACTTTTATAAGGATGATTGAGCATGGGAGACATCGAAATATTTACCTTGTCTATTTTCAAATATCCAGCCTGGTCTCCGACCTTCGGAAATTCTTCCGACAGCACGGACGCATTATTTATTTTAAATGTGTTCACACGAACTTCCACAGGTATTTCCTTCAAATATCCGTTTGGCATTGGTTGTTCCTTTAATTGTCGGGGCAATCTCCTGTCCCTGAAAAAATAGAAGTTGCTGTTGTCAATTGCCATTTCGTCTGCTACAAGCTTTTTATTCAACAACTGTTTGAAGTTTAATTTCGAAATTTCTATACGGGGAATTACCGCTTCTATGTAATCAGCCTGACGTCCCAACTTTTTACCAAATTCAAACTTCGGATATTGTGTGGCAACCGTCAGGTGATCTATGTGCAGCAATTCTTTTTTGCTATCTGCGGTTACGCTTTTAATATGCACAGTGCGATAAGAACGGGGAATGGAATAATTAATGTCAGATAACCTGCATTCGATGGTTGAATAATTAAGTTTGTTGTTGATAGACTTTGTCAGGCTATCAACCGCTATTTTATCGATCGTAAATTGACCCGGGTTTGAATGCAGCTTGATATTTGATTCTGCAATTACCAAATGATTGATTGAAAAATTGGCGAGATTTGCCGAATCAAAAAACTTCTTAGCTGTTTTTACTTCATCTTTCGAAAGATCTCCACATTCAATGACAGCGTGTGCAACCGTAAAAGAATCTATTCTTATTTCAACGGGAAGTTGTCTCAAGTTTAAAACAGGAAACGTCGTATTTCCTGAATCCCTTTGATTTGCTTCTTCTTTAAAAATATTTACACGATTATCATTAATAACTATTTTGCCAGCGATCAATTTCTTATTGAATAATCCAATAACATCAAATTCGGAAATGTCTATGCGCCGAAAAAATGCTATGTTATTATGATCAGACGGGAGTTCTTTTTCTCCATGAGTAATTGCCAAAGAGTCTATTCGTAAAATGCTGCGCCTGCTATCGAGCAATAATTGTTTTATCTCGAGGGTTTGATGAGATTGGGGCGCTTCGTAATTAATATCCTCCAACGTGCATTGAACGGCCCCCAAATGAAACCCGTTCTCCGCAAACGATCCTTTTGAATTATCCTTCTCTATTTCGTCGCTAATTATCTTACCCTTCAGCAACAACTTGTTTTGCTCATTTGTTTTTAGCCACAGATTGCCTTCTGATATTTCAAAATGGTCAACTGATATATTTTTAAAAGGCATGCGAGCTGATAATTCATGTTGGAGCAAATTTGTTTTATCAAAAAGGGACGGGTCGAGTTTGATATCACCCTTTTCGAGTTGAAGTTTGTTTATGACCAGTTTTTTATTAAATACAACCTTTAAAAAATCTATTCCAGTAAAATCTGCTTTTGAAAAACTAAAAACATGTTGACGATAGTGGTCACCGGTATCAGGTTGAAGTCTTATTGACAGATTTTTTATAGAGAGTGTAGAAGAAAAAAAATCAGCTTCCAGAGACAAATAGCTGACGTTTGCAACGGGGAAAAGCTTTTGAAGATTTTCTTTCACCTTGCTTTCCACTATGGCATTTAAAACAGGTTGAGCGATGAGTAAAATAAAAGTTATGCCGGCAACAAAAAATATTACCATTCTCCACTTTCGCCATCCCGGCTTTTTATCCTTTACTTCATCTGACATGGTACAACCTGTGTCTCCAAAATCATTCCACTTCAGTTAACATGTCTTTGGAGCATTGCTGCAGTTATAACTCACTGTGTAAAATCCTACTCGATTGCTACAAATTATGCACAAAGCTATATTGCCAACTGCCGATAATCATGGCAGTGATAATTTTTACAATCTTGTGACAAGTTTTTTTCAGCCCGACACCTGCGATTCCGGGCTTGACAATACCAATCGGATTTTGTTTTCCTGTTATGGCTCTGCTGGTATAATAATTGGGCGACTAAAAGAAATATTAAACATCATTGTGCAGAATGGACCATTTTTAAACCCCGTGTGCGAGAAAGAAAAAGGCAGCGATCGAGCGCCAGATCATTATCCATTTTTGTGATTATTAAATCATTGGCATATAGTCGCTGGTCTTTCAATTTAATATTTCATAACGAAAATCTGAGCCATGAAAAAGTTAGTTTTTATAGCTGCTGTCACCGCTTTATCACTTTCGGTGAAAGCCCAGGATTCTTCAGGAACCCAAACAGAGCAGCTCGCCCACAGAAATTCACCTGATAACAGAACGTTTATTTGGAGCTTAGGTGTAGAACCTTCGATGCCCATAGGGCATTTTCATGATTATTCCAATTTTGGTCTTGGTGGTTCACTCCAGGGAGAATACAGACCGGGAAAAAGGGTAGGTATTACAGCCAATGCCGGCTACATCGATTATTTCGGGAAAACTGTTGACACAATCAGTTACGCAAATTTCAAATATTGGCCAGTAATGGGAGGACTTAAACTCTACATGTCTGACAGGTCTTATATTCACGGACAGGCTGGTGCTGGCTTCGGTGAAAAAGGATTGGGTACCAGTTTTTGGTATGGTGCCGGTATAGGATGCGGTATAGGCAAGGCTATAGATGTTGAACTCAGGTATATGGGATGGAAGCAGAATGAGATTCCTTCGAACCATGGAACTACTGGTGGATACTACGGAAATGGACCAGGAACCACCGGGGGAACCGGGGGCGGATATGGAGGTCATTATTCAACAATCGGGCTTCGCCTGGCCGTTAAATTCTGAGGTATAAATCTCCAATAGTTGTAATGAATTGCCTTCGTCGGATAACACATTTCGCGGGCAATTCATTTTTTATGTCGCCCATCTTTTAACTATTCTTTAAATGCACATGCACAGGCAAAAAAGTGATTCGCGGATTTATTGCAGCAAAAGTGTAACAGAATCAGCAGTGTTGATAACTATTTGTTGCGTATTTATGCTAACATACCTGTTTCAAAAAAAGAGTAGTGAGCTTTAAGCCTGACAACTTTCAATGAAGTCAGCTTTTTTTCTCCGCGAAGACTTTGTGAAGAAAAAACACCCGTTCATCTATATATACCACTTCCAAATCAAACATGATAAAAGGAAGAATATCGTCTGGCGCGTGTGTTCCGAAGGATCACACGTGTCTACTAATTCCAAGCCGATTGCGTCGGCGATAGGGAGACAACATATCATTAAAAAGCAATGATTTCAATTGCCGGGACATTTCTTTCCTGAATAAATTTTGCCTTCACCTGTCCCGATGCAATCGGGAGTGGATTGATAGACACGAGTGACCGGCGCAGCCGAACACTCGCGCCATAAGCGCAACACCTTATGAACAAGAATCACTAATTGCGAGGGTGACCGAAGCGAAGTTTTTTGAACCATATAAGACATGTAAGGGCGTACAAGAAGTTGCGACCGAGGATCGACGAGAACAGCATACAGTTACTCAACCAGTTTGAAACTTCACCATCCACTAGTCACATAAAAGCATATAAGGACATTTAAGAGATGCTTCGCATTGGGCGACGCCACTTCAATCATAGAAATTATTATCATCTCAGGCTCTGGCGCGTGTGTTCCGAAGGATCACACGTGTCTACTAATTCCAAGCCGATTGCATCGGCGATAGGGAGACAACATATCATTAAAAAGCAATGATTTCAATTACCGCGACATTTTTTTCCTGAATAAATTTGGCTTCACCTGTCCCGATGCAATCGGGCGTGGATTGATAGACACCAGGTGACCGGCAAAGCCGAACACTCGCGCCAGAAGCAAGGCTTTGCAGAAAAATTCGCGCCGCTGAGGCTGAGTGGAGAATGGAACAACATTTTCTTTTATCTTCATCGGGATAATTGCTTGTGTTCTCAAAAATCAGACAACAAAGAAGGATGGATTCCCGATCCGTTTAAGGTAGGAAGACCACGACTGACTTGCGAAGTTCGTAGCGAACCCTTCCATGTCACCATCTATTGTTTTGAAGATCACCAAACCAGAACAATACATCGCTTCACCTTCTGGATCCCTGAGCAACCAAGCTAATTTCAAGATCTAAACAAAACACCATTCTATAAAACGGAAGCGTTGTCTTCCCCAAAAAAAGGAGAAAAAAAATGATAGGCAATGAATTCAGAAACGCCCTTCGCTCAGGAAAAACAGTTTATGGAACCCTGATTTCATCGACTTCACCAAAGCTGTTTGATACAACGGTCAGCATGGGACTCGATTTTATTTTTCTTTGCAACGAGCACGTGCTTTACAACCAGGACTCTTTAGGTTGGATGTGCCGTGCGTACAAGGCTGCGGGACTCAATCCGGTGGTTCGTATCCTCAGTCCGGACCCATACCTGGCAACACAGGCACTTGATGCAGGGGCCGGCGCTATTCTGGTACCCTATGTTGAAGACATCGAAGATGTTTATGACCTGATTGGTGCAGTGAAATATCGTCCGTTAAAAGGGAAAAAGCTGAAAAAGTTGCTTTATGGTGAGGAAAAGCCAACGGACGAGCTGAAAGCTTATCTGAAAAACCATAACCGGAACAACACGCTCCTGATCAATATTGAAAGTCAGGCAGGGGCAGCTAACCTTGATGAATTTCTTGCCATACAGACCTTTGACGGGCCGGGCGTTGATGGCATTGTGCTGGGCCCGCACGATTTATCCGTGTCCTACGAAATGCCCGAAAAGTACCGTTCCGAAGAATTTCTCAAGCTAAGTTGCGAAATCATTACAAAAGCCAGGGCTCGTGGGGTGGCAGCAGGCGGCCACAACGGTGCGCGCGGAAATCTTGATCTTCTGGCAACATGGGCAAAGGCTGGTGCCAATATCATCCTGAACAGCTCTGACATGTTTCTTTTTGCCGATAGACTACAGGACGAAATGAACGTCATCCGGCAAATAAAAGGCGAAAAGGCAAGCTCGGCGCAAGAGAGCATTAGTATTTGACAAATCAATGTCGTTTAGTTAAGCAGGCATCTTCAACTTTGGGAGATGTCGCCTATCGTTGACATGACGATCCTGGCTTATCAGAAAAATTAATCAAAGCAGCATTAACAACGAGTATATAATAATTTGGAAGTCTGCAGCCGCATCGTCACCTCGACGACAGGAGAAGTCTCCCTAATATTGAACTGCTCGTGACATTTTATAAGCGCTTGATATCATTAACTGTTAACTAAACGACATTGATTTGACAAACATGCTTCCAATCTCAAGATGAATTTTTTGGTTTTGCAATTTTATACCCAACCAACATGAAAAAAACAATAACATTAGCCTTCCTTTTGTTTCTACTTTCGTCCTTGCATATAGCTTATGCCCAAAAAGCGGATTTGTCAAAAGCACAAATTATCTGCCCTGAAAAAAACGACCCGGTGGTTTTAAAAGCCGTGACTGTTCTCCGGGAAGAAATCAACAAAAGAACCCAGATTCAACTTCCTGTTTTACAAGCATGGCCGAAAAAGCCGGCCGCAACCAATATTATTATTGGCCTGGAAAACAACCTGCAATCTATCCCCGCCAAATATTTGTCAGAGTTGGCAACACTGGACGCTCCCGGGAAAGACGGGTTCAGGCTGCTGGCGTTCGATGGAAGCAACACTATTTTAGTAGCAGGACATGATTCGCGTGGTGTTTTATTTGGCATCGGGAAGTTGTTGAAAAGCATGGAAATGGAGCCTAACAAGCTATTGGTTTCTGCCGGCCTGCGAATGTCATCAACGCCCAAATATCCGATTCGCGGGCATCAGTTGGGATACCGGCCCAAAACAAACGCCTACGATGCCTGGACTGTGGCGCAATACGATAGCTATATCCGTGATCTGGCCATTTTCGGCGCCAACAGCATCGAGATTTTGCCTCCACGCACCGACGATGATTCCACCAGTGTTCACATGAAATTGCCTGCCATTAAAATGATTGCTGAGCAGTCCCGCATTTGTAAAGAATACGGGCTGGATGTTTGGATGTGGTACCCCAACATGGGAAGTAATTATACAGCACCTGATTCCATCAAAAAGGAACTGGATGAGCGCGAACAGGTTTTTAAAGTATTGCCAAAACTGGATGCTTTATTTGTTCCCGGTGGCGACCCGGGTGACCTCGACCCCGATACGCTTTTCAGTTGGCTTGAAAAAGAGGCTGTCGTTCTGAAAAAATATCATCCGAATGCAAAAATTTGGGTATCACCCCAGGTTTTCAAGCCATCGGCTGAGTGGTACGGTAAATTTTACAAACATGTGAACGACGGGTACGACTGGTTGGGCGGAATTGTATATGGCCCCTGGATCAGAACCCCGCTGCCGGAAGTTAAAAAGTTGATCAAACCGAATATTCCCATCCGCTTGTATCCGGACATTACGCACAGTCTCAGTTGTCAGTACCCGGTTCCGGATTGGGATATTGCCTATGCTATGACCCTTGGCCGCGAATGCATCAACCCTCGTCCCGAAGATGAAAAATACATCCATAATTTCTACGCAAACCTGGCGCAGGGAAGCATCAGTTATTCGGAAGGGACCAATGATGATGTCAACAAATTTGTATGGACTTCGCAGGATTGGGATCCCTCGGTGGCGGTTATCGACAATCTGAGAGATTATGCACGTTATTTTATCGGCCCTCAATATACCGAAGGCGTTGCGCAGGGTTTACTGGCATTAGAACGAAACTTACGGGGTCCGCTTTTAGCAAATGACCAGGTGCAGCGGACTTTACAACAGTGGCAGGAAATGGAGAGAAATGCTCCGGTATGGGTTATGAGCAATCCACGTTTCCAAAGCGGGCTTATCCGTGCTTATTTTGATGCTTATACCCAACGCCGGCTGATCTATGAAATAAGCCTGGAACGTGAGGCGCGCAACACGCTGGAAAATGCCAAAACACTGGGCGTTAAACAGACGATCAGCGAGGCCAGGAAAACGTTGAGCCTGGCGCACGAGAAACCGGTATCGCAGGAATTGAAAGCCCGTTGCTATGCACTGGCCGACTCGCTGTTCCGCAGCTTCGGGTCGCAACTAACAGTGGAAAAACACCACGCCATGCCGGGCCGCGGTAACTTTATCGACAACATCGACATACCCATCAATGATGCCCTGTGGATTTTCAGCCAACTTTCTAAAATTGAAAAACTTTCTACTGAAGATGAGCAACTGAAGGCAATTCACGACATGCTTCACCGTACCGATCCGGGCCCCGGCGGGTTTTACGATGACTTCGGTAGTCCTTCGGCATGGAAGCACATCAAGCCTCAGAAAACATGGGCAGAAGACCCGGGAAGCCTGGAATCTCCGCGCGTAAGCTTTGGCGTGGGACTGGTTGGCAAAGATTGGGTGCACGAAATTGTTGCAAAGGGCTTTGAAGGTGAAGCAACACCACTTGCCTGGATGAACCAGATTAATACCCTTTATGATACACCCCTGGTAATTGGCTATGATAACCTTGACAAGGATGCTGAATACACCCTGCGTATAGCCTACACGGGCCGGTTCCGCTCCAGTGTGAAACTGGAGGCCGACGGAGTGTTGATTCACAATTATACACGAATGGGAACCAGGCCGATGTATGAATTCCAACTGCCCAAAGAAGTAACCAAAGATGGCAAAGTTACCTTTAGCTGGGTCAGCGGGAAGGAAGACAGCGGCGAAGGGGAACGCGGTTCACAGGTGGCTGAAATATGGCTGATTAAGAAATAAGCCGCGTTGTGGAAGCAGTGAAACACGAACACTAACGACACGACGGGGCACGAAGGATTGCAGCGAATTAATTAAAAAGGGCGCTAATGCGCTAAAGAACACAAGGCCTTATTTTTTTGCAACCTTCTAAATTTATGGTCATGTATCCGATGGTTTGCAAGCCTTAAGCATGAAGCCCGTTTTTATCCAAAAAGAAGTCAGCTGAAATACTCGTATTGCCATCCTGTTGCAGGTCTTTTTTATTGCCGATATTTTTTGATTTTTTATTTTGTAGCAGGTTGAGGGCAATGCTGTTGATGACAGAAAAATTTTGGGCAGCATTGACGGCTATTTTACGACTGCAATCTTCATGGAGATTTACATCTGCCATCCAGTGCCGTTTATTTTCAATTCATAATAAAAGCAAAAACCGCTCGAACATATTTCAAACGGTTTTTGCTTTTATTGATTATCAGTTATTGTTGTCCGGGAAAGATAGGGTATCGTTTTTCTTTGACTAAAGTTGTCTTTGCAGAGGTTTATAAAGATTATCACTGATACCCCATTGCCTGCAGGCTGAACAACTCTGCATACCTGCCTCCCCTGGCTAAAAGTTCTTCATGACTACCAATCTCTGCGATTTGACCTCTATCCAGCACAATAATGCGATCCGCCATCCTTACGGTTGAAAAGCGGTGCGAAATAAGTACGGCCATCTTGCCTTTGGTTAAATCTGTAAAGCGTTCAAAAACCTGGAACTCAGCGCGCGCATCTAACGCTGAAGTTGGTTCATCTAGAATAATAAGTTGCGCATCGCGCATATACGCCCTTGCGATCGCTACCTTCTGCCATTCGCCACCGGACAACTCTACACCTTCCGCGAAACGTTTGCCCAGCATCTGTTTGTAGCCGCGCGGCAACTTTTGCGCCAGTTCGTCTGCCAGGCTTTGCCTTGCAGATGCTTTAATTTGCGCTTCATTATCCTGCTGATCAATATTGCCAGCGGCTATATTTTGCGAGAATGTCATTTGGTAACGCAAAAAATCCTGGAAAATAATGCCAATATGTTGGCGCAATTCTGTCAGATCGTATTCTTTCAGATCTACTCCATCCAATAATATGCGGCCTTCTGTTGGATCATACAAGCGTGCAAGCAATTTAACCAGTGTGCTTTTTCCTGCGCCGTTTTCACCTACCAGCGCCAGCTTCTCCGCCGGGTGCAGGGTAAAGCTTAAATGCCGGTTCGCCCATCGTTCGCTGTGCAGATATTTAAAACCAACGTTCTCAAATGTAAACCCTCGCAAAATGGGATTGGGAAAGGGACGAGGTTTATTTGTATTATGAATTTTTGGTTGTATATCGAAAAATTCAAAAAAATCGTTCAGGTAAATAGCTCCCTGCGATACCGTTGTAAATCTTGCCAATACCCCTTCCAGCAAGCTTTTTAGTTGTCTGAAAGAACCTGCCAAAAAAGTTAGTTCGCCAATCGTTAAAGCGCCTGTTATCGTACGTTCAATAATAAACACATACGCACCATAATAACCAAGGCTTCCCAGCAGCGCAAAGAATGTTCCCCAAATGGAACGCTTGACGGCAATACGTTTATTATCAATATAAAATTTCTCTGACAGCGTTTTAAAACGGTTAATGATAAAGCCCGACAGGCTAAACATCTTGATCTCCTTCGCCGTCTCATCGCTGGCGCCGATATAGCGCAGGTAATCTAACTCGCGCCTTTGCGGCGTTTGTCCACGGGAAAGCGCATAGGTTTGGTCGTTGAAATAAGACTCGCCAAGAAAGGCAGGCAAAATTGCTACAATAAGCAGCAATATCAGCCAGGGATTAAATACCAGCAGGCCGGCTGCTAAAAAGCCCATGGTGATTAAGTCTTGCACCTGGCTCATCACCTGGGACAGTAATACAGTTCTGCCAACGGTTTGCTGTCTCGCCCTTTCAAGTTTGTCATAAAACAGTGCATCTTCAAACTGGTCAAGATCCAGCGCAGCCGCATGCTGCATTATTCTAACTGAAGTGTGGTTAGAAAAAAGGTCGCCCATTAAGCTATCGAGTAGGGAGATAGCGCGCGTTAATCCGTCGGATAATAAAGCTAAACCAAATTCAATAGCCACCAGTACCCATAGATTATATTCCGCACCTCCATCATGTCGGCCGCTGATATGTACAACCTTATCAATGATCAATTTGCCTGTGTAGAGCAATAAAAACGGAATGGCTGCTTTTATAAAGCGCAGGGCAATATTGCCAGCCATCATAGCGGGGTTGGCTTGCCAGACAAGCTTAAAAAATGCCGGCAGGTTCTTTAACGCGCCGAGGCGCTCTTTGAAACTAATTTTTTGCTGGGCTCGTACTCGTTCTTTCTTCATTACGCTTTTAGTTGTGCTGCTGGCAACAAAGTTAGCTATAGCTGTAATTCAGAAACAATGAAATCCTTTGCTACAAAAGTTAGGATGTGGCGCAGGCTGGTAGCGCCCACAGGCCAAGAGACTCAATACTTGTAGGTAGAGTGTTACTTCATCATTTAAGAATCACAACTGTACAAATCCGACTCTTCAGTCATGCGTTTACAAATTCTTTTCTCTTTAATAATTATTGAATGTAAATTGTTTTTTGTGGTTGCCATTTTCGTCCATAAACATTATTACTCCGTGAGATCTGTCAATATTTTGGCTGTCAAATAAAACAAAAGCAATTGTTCCGTCTTTAGAAATCGAATATCCCAGAAACGAGTAATGGACTAACTCTTTAAGATTGGAACCATCGAGATTACATGACCAAACGCCATCATCTTCATAATAGATCTTGTTGTTGTAGTAGTTAGGATGATAGATACCTGTGATTACACTAACATTTTTAGTGAGTTTTCTAACCTTATCACCGTTGGCATTCATTGCATATACATGATCTGAAATGGTGTCGCCACGAACGTGAAGGACGAGGTCCGGATTAATGAAACAGGGTTCGCGACTATAGAGCGTGTCAATGCCTTTATTGCCAATTAATTTTCTGGCGGTTCCATCAGCAGCCATTTTGCAAATCTTAAGGAAGCCGGATGGACCGAATTCGCTTGATTCATAATAAATAGAATCACCTGTGTCATTCCAGGAAGGTTTATAGTTCCCAAATCCATTATTTGTTAACTGTACTATGTGGGACGTATCAAAGTTTTGCCCGTCAAAAGCGATTTTGAAAATATTGGCACCATAATTATAGGCCAGCCATTTACCGTCAGGCGACCATGAAGCATTCTCCAACGCATATGGCAGTGCCCGTTTTAAATTGGTGCCATCTTTATTAATACGCCAAAATCCCAACGAGTCTATGTTGTAGGTATACTCAACGTCTTTGCAATAGCCACGAGGCTTGTGCCTGTTTATCAATGGTACCCAGTTAAAAAACAGAACATTTCCATCAGGATGCCAAACTGGTGAAGAATACGGGGATAAGTATTCCGGCATTGTGCTTATACAATCATTGCAACTTATGCAAGCGGACATTATGGTTAATAAAAAAACGGGTGCAAATAAGTTTTTCAAAAGTTAGCTTTTAAGGATGACCGGCGTTATGAAATATCAACTAAAAATACGCTCCTTGTTGCAAGACTATTTCTTAATTAAAATTGCTTTAACAAAAGGGCTTGCTTTTTATCCCCAAAGTCAACACCAGAGCCCTGCTGTGCAGGCATTGGGACTTTGCGTTTAGGAAAACAAATAAATTCGTTAGGCATCACACGATAATCTAACAGCTATCCCGTTAGATTAAGATACTGCAACTCTATATAATAGGCTACTGCGTATTACATGCACTTGCGAAAGTGACTCTTCTCCTATCTCGCAAAGTCCCGGCATTGCGGAAAAGTTCTTGCCACGAAGACTTTGCGGAGAACCAAGATATGATCTTAAATTATTCATTTAGAATTCGCTAATAATTTATTCCTGCGGACGATCAAAATCAATTTGATTGATTTTAGGGTTTCTCGTTGAATATATTACAGTATATTTTTCTCCAATATGACTGGTGTCAAATTGTGAGTCTCCAAATTTCTTTAACATTGAAAAATCTTTGTACTTTTTTCCATCAACCAAATAATAATAATCCACGTGAGAATGCCCTTTTGCATCCGATCCATATTTATAAATAATCCCAATTGTCTCTCCAGGATATTTTTTTAATTCTTCCTTCTCATCATTTCCTGCTTTATATGTACATATAGACAAGATGATCGCTGCAGTTACTAATAATGGAATGGTCCAATTACTTTGTTTAGATTTCACTATTTATCTTTTTTTCGATCCGGATAATTTTTTTCTCCGAAAAGTCTTCGAAATTAAATCTTATTTACAGGAGTTTCTGCGCAAAGTCTCTATCAAGGGCATTGTGTGTATGCATGGTAGGGGAACACATAAATTCGTTAGGCGTCACCCGATAACATAAAGGTTATACAGTTAAATTAACATCTTCCAACTCTATATAATTGGCTACTGCATATTAGATGTACTTGCGAAAGTGAGTATCCTCCTATCTCGCAAAGTCCCTACCCAACGCACAGGGCCCGGAATGAGATATGCGAAAAAAGTTTTGGCTGTGGAGACTTTGTACTGAAGCGAAGCTCATTAGCCATCAGACAAATGACGCTGCGAATTCGTTTACCGCCAAGGTCTAAAAAATAATCTGTGGGATTGTATAATGAAGCCGACTATGAAGGAAAATGACGGGTAGAGAAAAGTTGATTGAACTTATCTAAAAGAGATTCGAATGAATGCATCTGCCGAAGATGACGTGAAAACTAATTGATCGGCAATATTAAACCGTATACTCCATCTTTTCAACTCTTCGGCAGAAACATTCTATTTTATATAACATTAATTTGCGTCATCGGCAGCAGGATTTGCATTTACAAGGTCTAACGCTTCTTTCATATAAATCTCAGCAGTTTGCTCACCGAGGCTTGTTCTGCTAACATATTCATACCTCTTAAAACTATCAAAATCAACTTTGGAAAGCATATATCCGAAAGCATCATTAGTAAGACCAAACAAAAATGGTTGTTTTGTATGCATGTGACGCTTAACATAGTATCCAACGTTTGGCAATGCTTCTCCTGGAATTGTTAGAACTTGTGCAGTTCCAATATTCAGCAGATTAATACGTGTAGAAACTGCATCCGTTTTCATATCTGGTGATTTAAGCGGTGTGCTCGCCAGAATGTATTGCATTAATTTTGATTCTACCGGGAATGTAACTTTTTTAGAAAAACATGAAAGGGTTGGATTTGTTTGTTCTTTCGCATCGCTTACAATTCTCAACGCCTCATCCGCAAGCAATTCTCCAATACGCTTGCATTCTGCATAATCACTTTTCTCCTGCCCATTGTCACTGCGGTTATCGGCGGTAACCATTCCTCCCTGTGCGCTATTCATAAATATTGCAACTCCTCCAACTTTAGATTCGATACGATCGTATAATGGACCGCATAAATCCGGACTAAGAATTCCTCTTTTTGATCCAATAATTTCCGGATGAACTGCGTAATTTACTAACGTAGCTAATACTTTACCTTTTGATTTGCCGGTAATTCCAATAGCCTGAATAACACCGCAACGTGGGTCGTATAATTGTTCAGCGTAATAATTAAATGCAATCTTGCCCTGGGCTTCGCCAACTGCCGTTTTCAACGTAGCAGGTGTCAATTTACTAACGGCTTCATTTACAGCATCGGCAATTTGCTTTGTACACCAGTCGAGCCATTTCAAATCCGCTAAATGTTTGCCATTTTCATCTGCAAATGCATACGCATCAGGAGCGCTATGCGTATGAGTTGCTCCGATCAATACATTTTCAGGAGGAATGCCCTTTATCAATGCTCTGGAGCGGTCGCCGAGAACTGATGTCCAACCAAGATTATCGATACCAACGATGGCAACCCGTACGCCTCCTTTTTCAAGTACCATAGCCCGAACAAACAAATCGCCTTGTTTTTGGGTTACAGGTTTGGGGATTCCAACACCACCAGAAACCGGTAATAAAGGTGATGGTGTAATAACTCTAAAAGCGGCACCGGCTTTAAGTTGCTGTGCACTCAATTGTGCAGCACTGAATGCAATTAATGTGATGAAAAATAAAATGCGGCGAGTAACTTTTGACATAGAAAAGCTGTTTATATGTTTAGAGCCTATAATAGAAAAATGATACTCAAATATAACAGTTTAGGCCTTAGAACATCTTTTCAATTTATGGCATAATGGTCAAAAAATGTTTGGCAAATTCTCTCCTAGTTCTTTCTGGCAAAGGGTTGTAAGAAGGCTTAGTGAAAGTGGTTTTATTAAATTTTTTTTCTCAGCGAAATCTTCGAAATTAAATCTTATTACAGGAATTTCTGCGTAAAGTTTCCATAAAGGGACTTGTGTATATGCCTGGGACTTTGCGTTTAGGAGAACAAAATAAATTCGCTGGGCGTCACTCGATAATATAAGGATTATACTGTTAGATTAACATCCCCCAACTCCATATAATTAGTTACAGCATATTAGATACACCTTACGAAAGTGAGTCTCCTCCTATCAAGCAAAGTCCCTACCCAACGCACAAGGCTCGGGAAGGAGATATTGCGGAAAGGCTTTTGGCGCGAAGACCTTGCGGACTACAAAAAACTGGAATGAAGGTGTAGGCCACTATTCTAGTTACATTCTTTGTTGTTGGTGTGCCAGCTCTCATGGCCAACCCGACACACGCAACAAAGGCGGACAGCGTAAATGTGCAACATCAAGGGCGGCAGAAACCTGGACTTTACAGAGAACCAAAAAAAATTATATGAAATTCCTCTAAAAGCTGTCAAAGTATTTATTTTTCCGGCTTTTTGTTTTCGGCTAAATCAAATTAGTTGAAATGATTTCAAATTTCTGGCGAGCTGAGTGTTGAACAAAATATTCCAAATAACCGTACTTTTAACTCCATTAAACACTTATGAAACAGCAAAACATCGACTGGGCGGCTGCGGTAAAGCCGTTAATAAAAAAATATAAAGACACACCTCATCCACTGGAAGCTAAGAATTTGTATGAAATGATGGTGATGGTCGTTCTTTCAGCAAGAAGCAATGACAAGCTGATCAATAGCGTAGCACCGGATTTATTCAAAGAATTCCCAACTATGGCAAGGCTTTCCCAGGCAACACCGGCGGCAATTATACCACATATAACGAAGGTCATCAATCACGGAAACAAGGCTGAATGGCTTAGTAAAATTGCTAAGGCAGTAAAAACAGACAAGGCCATACCATTGACGATGGAAGAATTAGTGAAACTGCCTGGCATTGGCCGTAAATCCGCGAATGTAATAAAGCGTTATGCGGGGGTTGAAGCTGAGGGCATTATGGTTGATCTTCATACGGTGCGTGTATCCAACCGGCTGGGTATTGCTAATTCAGAAGACCCGGTTGTTATTGAAAAACAAATGATGGAAGTATTGCCTAAGAATGAATGGGATGCAGGTATGGCGATGTCGTTCTTAGGTCGTGATATATGCCGGCCTAAGCCTGAATGCCCAGTTTGTTTGATGAAAAAGGATTGCAAATTTTACCAGGAAAATTTTAATAATTAGTCACTCAACGAACTTTTCGCAGGCAACAATAAAACTGGATAACTAGAAATCTGCATTGTTTATTCCTCTAGCATAATAGATACACCTTTGAAAGTGATTCTCCTCCTATCTTACAAAGTCCCTGCCCAACGTAGAAGGCTCGTGAGGAGATATTGGGGAAAATCTTTTGACGCGAAGACCTTGCGGAGTACCCAAAAAATTAAAATGAAGGTGTAGGCCACTATTTTATACTTACATTCTTTGTTGTTGGTGTGCCAGCGCTCATCGCCAACCCGACACACGCAACAACGGCGGACAGCGTAAATTTGCAATACCAACGGCTGAGGAAACATGTCGAACAAGGCAGATCATAATGCTTCAAAAGCTTCTTTGGGAGATGAAAAAAGAGGTTGTATTTGAGGAAGTAATTTTAATAATTTTTCATATTCAATCATATATTCTGAACTATTAAAAGATATAAGTCGTCGATAATGCACTTTGATTATATCATTTAAATCGGGTCGATTGATCAACTTAGCTAAAATTATTCCACGCAAATCCCTTTCAGTTTCAATTCGGCAATGAATACTACTCTTTACTTGATTAATGCTATTGTTGAGAATATTATCTAAGGCAAGCCAATTTGCATATTTCTCATAATAGGGCAACGCGACATCTTCAAAATATTTTATTAGCAATGTAGAACTCTCACTAGCGTCATCCTCAGCAAAACTCCAAATCGTTAATCTGTTGTTACGAAATTTTAACTCATCGGTTGGATTTTCTTTAATGTCCGCTGTGTATCCGCCTATTGTTTGCAAATCATGCAGCTTGGCGCCAATCCGTTGAGTGATCTTTAAGTATTCCTTCTCGATCGGCCCATTAAATATGTCTATAAATGATTCAATTGTCAAACCTGACTTGTTGCTTTTCATATCAAACCTGTCAAAAGGAACCAAAGTATATACTAGTTTAAAATGTTTGACTTTGTCTCTCGTAAACCATTGTGACGAATACGATTTTTCAAACCCAAGCAGATTCATTTTGGGTTCCATTAAATCCATTACTTTTCTTAAAAAGGATCGTTTATTTATCATTATATATATGATGTGAGTGATAATTTTTAGGCTATACGGTTCCAGATATAAACTAACTTAAATTTATTTATCTTCAACACAAAGTCTCCATGGACTTCGCGTTTGTGAGAGCAAACAACTTCGTTAGTTGTCATACGGAAAATACAAAAAGCCTACAAAATGCAGGCTTTTGAAAGATTAAAAATATGCTTGACCAGCTTTACAGTTTCATTTGTTCAGGAGAAACAAGCATTGCTTCCAATAATTCCAGGCCGTGATAAATTTCTGAACCGTCACCTTGGCCATAATCATTAGAAACATAATTCTTCAACAAGTTGATCAAACTTAATTGCATTTCGTAATAGTCGGCGTAGATAGTCGTCTTGCTTAATTCAATTGACATGCCGTCTTTGCCAAATGTTAATGCCATAATGTAAGAATTTTAGGGAATGCAAAGCCCGTGCTTTAGGTGTCCTACGCATTCTTACATGCGCTGGGGGCTTTCGCCACTCCACACCATAGCACGGGCTTTGCAGAAAATTAGTTGTGACTAGCATTATGTAAGAAATTTTAGGAAACGCAAAGCTAAGGATTTGTCAAGGTATGTCAATAAAAAAGCTAGTTAGATGCACTTGCGAAAGCGAGTCCCTCCTATCCCGCAAAGCCCCTACCCAATGAACAGCTCGGGAAGAGATGTTGCTGAAAAGTTCTTGCCGCGAAGGCTTTAAGGAGAGCCGAAAGCTCCAGCGGAGCTTCCTGTTTATAGAAAATCAGGATTTTAGTATCATCAGACTCCAGCGGAGTCTCCGGTAATGATTTACAGGTGGCTCCTAACTTAGCTTAGGCGACCCATTTTTTTTCCATTCTACAAACAGGATACTCCCCTGGAGCAATACAGGCACAGTGTCCTTAATTAAATGGCATTAAGCTGAATTTACTTGTCATAATTGAGCACTGAATTCAATAGTCGCATGATAGCTTCAATCGCCAGGCTGATTGTCGTGTAAGGAAGAAGCGGAGCTAATGATAAGTTTATATATCTTCGTTTAATACCATCATGATTCATATGAAAATAGCTGCAATATTACTGGCCTTATCCTTTGCTATCACGGCCCGTTCGCAAAATACCATCAATAGTTACAGGTACGTATTGGTACCTCAAAAATTTGATTTTTTGAGATCAGATGATCAGTATGGAGTGAACACCTACACTAAATTATTGCTCCAGGGAGTAGGATTTAATGCTTTCCTGACCAATGAGGTGTTGCCACCGGAAGTTGCCGCCAATAAATGCAATGCACTAAAAGCAGAAATCGTTGAGAAGAAGAAGTTTTTAACTACCGTTTTAACGCTGCTGTTGAAAGATTGTCAGGGCAATGTTATCTTTAAAAGTGGCGAAGGAAAAAGTTCAGCAAAAGAATGGGCGGTTGCGTACTCAGAGGCATTACAAAATGCATTTGCCTCACTGAAAGCAGCACAGTATAAATACGATAGCACTAAGGCCATTCAGCCTATGGAAACAGCTGCAAGCGCTGTGCCTCCTGCAAGTGTAGCGGCTACAGCGAGCCCAGTGCCTTCTGCAGGTGTAGTTGCCGGCACCGCGGCTGTGACCGTTGAAAGTAATAATGTCTTATATGCGCAACTTAGCCCCAACGGCTACCAACTGGTAGACACCACCCCTAAAAAAGTAATGACATTGCTAAAAACCTCACAGCAGGATATTTTTATTGCTGATGATGGCGTGTTGAAAGGTATTGTGTTCCGGAAAAACAACGAATGGTTCTTCGAATACTACAAAAACGATAAACTGGAATCCCTAAAACTAAATATCAAGTTTTAATCATCAACCCGGAATTTCTATGATTTTCTGGACAGCTATAGGCATGAATAAGTGCTGCTTAAATTTACTACACTATGAAACCTGATCGTCATGTCGACTGAGGTAATTTGATTAACCACAATCAAAAAGGTAATGACAGTATACCTGGCGTCAATAGCCCGTAGGGCTTATAGCTCAATAGAAAAGCAAATAATTTATGCTCCTCTTGTCCGTAGGACATTAACCCTTTCATAGATTAAAGCCCTAACGGGCTATGAGGTCCTCGATTCGATCATTTCTATTAAGCTTAATTCCCTACGGGAAAGACTGTTACTGTTATAAAATCTGTCATTGGCATTGAGGAATTTGGTTTGCCACAATCAAAAATAGAATGACAGTACTCTTGCACAATTACGCCGATCGCCGTTGTTGGTATGCAGCAATGCAAATGAGCGTTGCATACCAACAACATAATTATCAACTCGAACTTTTTATGATTTTCGGATAGCCTCACATGTCATTGGTGCCCTTACTCACCTGCCCACGCTGCACACCAACGACAGTCACTGAAATATCAAACGCTCATAAAATATCATCATCAGGTCTATATTCGGGAGACCTCTCCTGCCGTCGAGGTGACGATGCGGTTGCAGGCTTGCTGATTATTATATACTTGTTATCGGTGCTGTTGTGATTATTTTTTCTGATAAGCCAGGATTGTCATATCCACTATAGAATTTGATTTGCCACAATCAAAAAGAGATGACAGTTCATCTTTCGTTAATAGTCCGTAGGACTTTAAGCTCAATAGACACTGAAACATACAAGTGCTGCCTTGTCCATAGGACATTAACCCCTTTTATTTAATTATCGGCTTCGCCGTTGTTGGTATGCAGCAATGCAAATGAGCGTTGCGTACCAACAACATAATTATCGACTCGAACTTTCTAAGATTTTTGGATAACCTCACTTGTTGTTGGTGCCCTTACTCACCAGCCCGCGCTACACACCAACAACGGCGGTCATGCTTTTGTGCGAGAGGCAGTTACATGTTACCAGCTATAGTAAACATCTCAAGCCTGGATTGATGCACCTTCGGGATGATCGCCGTTGTTGGTATGCAGCAATGCCAATGAGCGTTGCGTACCAACAACATAATTATCAACTCGAACTTTCTATGATTTTCGGATAGCCTCACATGTCATTGATTCCCTTACTCACCTGCCCACGCTGCACACCAACGACGGTCACTGAAATATCAAACGCTCATAAAATATCATCACCAGGTCTATATTCGGGAGACCTCTCCTGCCGTCGAGGTGACGATGCGGTTGCAGGCTTGCTGATTATTATAAACTTGTTATCGGTGCTGTTGTGATTATTTTTTCTGATAAGCCAGGATCGTCATATCGACTATAGAATTTGATTTGCCACAATCAAAAAGAGATGACAGTTCATCTTTCGTTAATAGTCCGTAGGACTTTAAGCTCAATAGACACTGAAACATACAAGTGCGGCCTTGTCCATAGGACATTAACCCCTTTTATTTAATTATCGGCTTAAGTGCGTAGTTGCACTTTAAATATCAACTCGAACTTTTTATGATTTTCGGATAGCCTCACATGTCATTGGTGCCCTTACTCACCTGCCCATGCTGCGCACCAACGACAGTCACTGAAATATCAAACGCTCATAAAATATCATCATCAGGTCTATATTCGGGAGACCTCTCCTGCCGTCGAGGTGACGATGCGGTTGCAGGCTTGCTGGTTATTATATACTTGTTATCGGTGCTGTTGTGATTATTTTTTCTGATAAGCCAGGATTGTCATATCGACTATAGAATTTGATTTGCCACAATCAAAAAGAGATGACAGTTCATCTTTCGTTAATAGTCCGTAGGACTTTAAGCTCAATAGACACTGAAACATACAAGTGCGGCCTTGTCCATAGGACATTAACCCCTTTTATTTAATTATCGGCTTAAGTGCGTAGTTGCACTTTAAATATCAACTCGAACTTTTTATGATTTTCGGATAGCCTCACATGTCATTGATGCCCTTACTCACCTGCCCACGCTGCGCACCAACGACAGTCACTGAAATATCAAACGCTCATAAAATATCATCATCAGGTCTATATTCGGGAGACCTCTCCTGCCGTCGAGGTGACGATGCGGTTGCAGGCTTGCTGATTATTATATACTTGTTATCGGTGCTGTTGTGATTATCTTTTCCTCATATCGACTATAGAATTTGGTTTGCCACAATCAAAAATAGAATGACAGTAATCTTGCACAATCACGCCGATCGCCGTTGTTGGTATGCGGCTTAGCAGAGTGCCAGGCGTACCAACAACACAAGTGCGTAGTCGCAATTTCTCTTCTAGATGGCAAACTGTGTTGTTGGTGTGCCATACACATTTCCGCCCTACACACGCAACAACGGCGATCAGCGTAAAGTGCAAGAGAAAAACGGCAATAGTAATGCCCGCCGTTGTTGGTATGCAGCAATGCCAATGAGCGTTGCGTATCAACAACATAATCATCAACCCGGAATTTCTATGATTTTCGGATGGCATCACTTGAATTCATTGCCGTCTGCTTCAGCTGACGGATAAGTGGTTGAGCTTTAAATTGGGCTTTAGCCCTAAAAATAGAAACAGCGGATTGTGTGGCTAAAGCCATATCAATGAGCTTCATTTTCCGTCAGCTGAAGCAGACGGCAATGATACGATTGCCTAAAGCTCCTTAATTCAGCATCATTTCATCAACAAGTAATAACTTCTTGTCTTTTTCATGTGGGGTGGCAATTATTTTAAGACAGGAAACTGTAACGGGTTTCCAACTGCTTTGCATGATCCTGATGGTTGGTTTTTCTTTCTTCGCAGGCAGGGGTGCTTTATTAAAAGTGGTAAGGAGTTTTAAGTGTTGTTCATCTGCACCGCCCCATACCTGTACGGTTCCCGGAGGAAGGATGCCTGTTTCTTCTTCCACCATATAATGAAGGCCAAGTGAGCTGACAGTTACGGGTTTGTTAAATAGGGCAACAAGTCCCATATCTGAATGCTTGACGCCTGCCCAATTGTTGGCCCATGCGGGATTATTGGCGCCGATCACACCCAGCCTTGTATCAAAAAATGTGTTTGCGCCTTCAGCCTGGTGTACACTGTTTAGTTTATATAGTAACCGCAAACTATCCGGCTTGATGGTACTTTTCAAAAAAGAAAAATTCACCACATCACTTGCAAACCACCCGGTTTTATAAGCTTTTGCCTTCACCACCGTATTTTCTTTCACCGTAACCGCGCTACTGAATACAGGAGATTTGATGTTGTCAGGTTCCGTGCCATCCAGCGTATATCGTATTTCTACGCCTTTTACCGGGTGACTTAGCAATACGGGTGACGATTGTGCGAAAACCATTGATGCATTTTCAACATGCGGCGGATTGAGTTTTAGCTTATCGCTGCCATCATCTACAAAGCCTTCTATAAACTGAATATGTTTGTTAGCTGTTTGCAGTTGCTTTATTTCTGCCCCGGACAACGGCGTGTTCCATACCGCTATCGTCTTAAGATTTTTAAAACCAGGCAGTACAGCAATAAGATCCTTATAATTGATTTTTGTTCCCGAAACGGCAAGGGATTGCAAGTGCTGTAAAGGCAATAACTCTTTCAAACCGGTAGTGGTAATATCCGTAAAGTTCAGGTAAAGGTGCCGGAGGTTTTCAAACTGGCTGATACTTTTAAGGTCCGCGTCAGACACAGGAAGTTTATTAAGATCCAATGAAACAACCTGTTTTTTGATCCCATCAAGTTCCTGTAATTGTTTGACTGAATATACATCCCCATTGTAAAGATTTACAGCAAGCGCCGGTGATTCCTTTGCAAGCGGAAGTATGGTGCGATAATCTGTATTCAGCTTTGCGACAGCTTTTTCATCCGCTGCGTCAAAATCATACACTTCAGCAACGTTACCTGGCGGCTGTAATACAGTTGCAGCAACCATCCGCAGCGAATCGCGTTCGGGCAATTCAGCCACCTTCCCGGAGAAGTAAATTTTGTTGGATTGGATCCATCTGGTAAGGAGCATTGCTTCAATATCGGTAAGCTGTGGCCTGCCAGCCGGTGGCATGTGTTTTTTTTCGTTCTCCGGCAGATGAATGCGTTGCAGTAACAGGCTTAGTTCCGGTGCTTCATGATTGAACAATTTACCGGATTTTCCACCTTTCATGATGGATGCAGAATCGGTTAAGATCAACTCTCCTTTCAGTTTGTCAGGATTATGGCAGCCCGCACATTTCTTTACAAGTACCGGTTTAATTACATCATTAAAAACCACCGCCTGCTCAAATGGCACCTGTGGCTCCGGGTAATAAACTGCCAAAGGCTGGGAGATAAAATTATCACCATGTGTTATAGCTGCGCCGAAATGTCCGCTTACAACAATTACAAGTACCGTAACAACGGCCCCGGCTTTCGCAAATGCGGATCTGTACCAGCTGCTATTCCTGACGAAATAAATGATAGAGGCGATAAAAAATATTGCAACGCCTGTCCATTTATGCCATTGTAAAGTATCCCCTGCATAACCTTCTTCATGCGAAAGAATAAGCCCCATAAACACGGTGATACCAGCCAGTAATGTGCCTGACAACAGCAGGTAGTAAGTCAGCTTTTTATAAAAAGCATTGGAAGCAATATCTTTCCTGAAACGGAAGAACTCCAGCAGCATCGCCATGATTAAAATAACGATGGGAAAATGCAGCAACAGCGGATGCACACGCCCTATAGACTGAAGCCATGCAGGTATGTGAAGCTTGCCTTCAAACAACAATAAAAAAACAATAAAAATATCCAGTACAAGCAATAGCTGCGCGCCGAGAATGCTGAATCTTATCTTCATTAGAACAAGGACAGTTAAAGTTGAATTAAGGAAAGAACTTTTAATACAAGTACGAAGTACGATTTACGAAGCCCGCCCGTAGCGAACACCCGTTCGGACGGGTACTTAAATTTGAACAGAACTACTGTTTGAGTCTTACCAATTCAACGACATTGAATCGTTATGTTTTGTATCTGGTATCTTGTCAACTGTAAATTGTAGTAAGTTAGTTTCAAAAACAAGCAACATCACTGCATTAAAGCGTTTTGAATTTTTACTTTTTACTTTTGACTTAACACTATGTAATGATATCCCTGATCACTTTACCCGAAACATCTGTAAGGCGGTACCTGCGGCCCAGGTGTTTGAATATGAGCTTCTCATGATCAAGTCCCATCTGGTTTAAGATCGTCGCCTGGAAATCGTGTACATGAACAGGATCTTTGACGATATTATATCCAAACTCATCTGTTTCACCATACACAATACCGGGCTTAATTCCGCCACCGGCCATCCAGATAGTAAAGCATCTTGGGTGATGATCCCTCCCATAATTATCTTTCGTAAGCTTGCCCTGCGTATAACTCGTGCGGCCAAATTCGCCTCCCCATATCACCAGTGTTTCATCCAGCAGACCACGCTGTTTTAGATCCATTACCAGCGCTGCTGATGCCTGGTCCACATCCTTTGCCTGTTTGGCTATTTCATAAGGCAGGTTACCATGTTGGTCCCAGCCCTGGTGGTATAGCTGCACAAAGCGAACGCCATTCTCAGATAATTTTCTTGCAAGCAGGCAATTGGCCGCAAACGTGCCGGGGACAAGACAATCAGGACCATACATCTTTACGATATGATCTGGTTCTTTGGATAGATCCATTACCTGTGGCACGGCCGTCTGCATCCGGTAGGCCATTTCATATTGCCTGATCTTTGCGTGAATTTCCGGGTCGCCCATTTCTTTGTAGGAAATTTCATTCAGCTCAGAAAGATTGTCAAGCATTTCACGGCGTGCCTTCCTGTCCATACCAGCGGGGTCACGCAGGTAAAGTACCGGGTCCTCCCCTTTGCTGAACTGAACGCCCTGGTGTATAGAATCAAGAAACCCATTGGACCATAATTTTGAATAAACACCTTGTCCATTGCCAATGCCCCTGGAAAGCAATACGGTGAAGTTGGGCAGATTTTTATTTTCATTGCCAAGGCCGTAGCTCAGCCATGAGCCCATGCTTGGCCTGTTGCCCTGCTGCGATCCGGTTTGTATAAAAGTAAGTGCAGGGTCATGGTTAATGGCCTCCGTATGCATTGATCTGACGATACATATATCGTCCACCACTTTTGCAGTATAAGGCATCAGGTCACTGATCCAGGCACGCGAGTTACCGTATTGTTTAAAATCAACGAAAGAGCCTACCAGCGGCAGGGACGATTGCCCCGAAGTCATACCGGTAAGCCGCTGTGTACCGCGAACAGAAGAAGGAATCTCCGTGCCGGTCATTTCCCTCAGCTTTGGTTTATAGTCAAACAGTTCCTGTTGTGCAGGCGCGCCATTCTGGAAAAGATAAATGATCCGCTTAGCCTTCGGAGCAAAATGAGGAAGGCCGGCTTTTATGGCTTCTTCATCTGCACCGCCGCTGCTAAAGAGTTCGGGCATTAACAGGGAACCCAATGCCATGCTTCCTATGCCGAGACTCATAGCAGAAAGGAAACGGCGTCGATTCCAGGTAAAGCCGTGTTCTAAAATTTCATTATCCATATCAACAAGTTTTTTGTTAAGCTATCAGCTATCAGCGATAAGGTGTCAGGTTTCAGGTTTCAGGAACGCCACTATCCATTTGCCATCACATAATCAAAGTTTTTGTTTTATTAACCTTTAGCACCAAAACTCATCAGACATCAGCGATCAGACATCAGCGATCAGGTATCAGGTTTCAGGGAAGCCTCTACCCATTTGCCATCACATAATCAAAGTTTTTGTTTTATTAACCTTTAGCACCAAAACACATCAGACATCAGACATCAGCGATCAGGTTTCAGTTTTTGTTTTATTGAGCTTTAACACCAAAACACATCAGACATCAGCGATCAGCTATCCTTAGGATTTCATGATTGTTTCTTCCAGATTGTATATCGTGGAAATTGTACGCATCATAGATGCCAGTGCTTTTTTGTCTACATCTCCCGCGATCGGATATTCTCCTTCAGCCAACATTTTATTTGCAGTAGCCGCATCTATTGAATGCAATTGTTTGTCATAATACCTGCTTAAGATCTCCAGCTCTTTTTCCTTTGGCTTTCTACAGACAATAAGCCTGAATGCTTTCGTGATCTTGCTTTTTGTGTCTGATTTTTCTTCGAGTAATCTTTGCGCCAGCACGCGCGAAGCCTCAAGCACAGCCGGATCGTTCATCATAACCAATGCCTGAAGCGGTGTGTTGGTTTTTAATCGGCGCACTTCACAGATATCCCTGCTGCTTGCATCGAAGATGACCATTGTTGGCGGCGGTACCGTACGTTTAAAGAGCGTGTACATACCTCTGCGATAAAGTTTAGCGCCGTGGTCCTGTACATACATAGACAACAATCCCCGGCCAGAGGTAGCGCCTTCCCATAAACCAGCGGGCTGGTATGGTTTTACACTTGGGCCGCCAATCATGGGGTTGAGCAGGCCGCTGCTTGCCAGCACCATGTCCCTGATCACCTCCGCCTCTACATGATAGCGCGAGCTCCTTGCCAGCAAAACATTTTCAGGGTCTGCAGCAAGCTTTTGCGGAGATACAACGGCCGATTGTCGATAGGTTGCCGAGGTTACCATTTGTTTCACCAGCCGTTTAATATCCCAGTTATGCTCCATGAAGTCCACCGCCAGCCAGTCAAGCAATGCCGGGTTCGATGGCAATTCCCCTTGCATACCAAAATCGCCGGAAGTTTTTACGATGCCTCTTCCAAAAAATTCCTGCCACAAAAGATTTACATATACTCTTGATGTAAGCGGGTTGTTTTTATCAAACAACCATTCAGCCAGGCCTAACCTGTTTTGAGGATAGCTGCTGTTAAAGGGAAGGATTGATGACGGTGTGCCTACCTGCACTTCATCACCAGGTGCATCATATGCACCACGGTGAAGAATATGTGTTTTGCGAAGGGTATCCTGGTCGCCCATTACAGAAACAATCAGTCTGTCAGTATCCTGCTTGTTGATAAAAGTGAGCGTTTTCCTCACGTCCTCATTGCTGATCTCAAGCATGGGTTTCTTCGCGTAGGTCTCGGGCCCGCCAATAACAGACTCAATGCCGACTTCTTTAATATTGTTGAAGAAAGCGGACATCTGGTAGTAATCTTTTTGAGAAAAGGGATCGTACTTATGATCGTGGCAGCGCGCACATTCCAACGTTACCCCCAGCAATCCTTTTCCCAAAAGGTCGGTCCGGTCCATAACATACATTGTTCTGTATTCTTCCGGAATTACGCCACCCTCCTCTGTTATTTTATGGTTGCGGTTGAAGCCGGTTGCCAGCAGTTGTTCTTTTGTAGCATCAGGCAGCAGATCGCCCGCCAGTTGCCATGTAACGAAATCATTGTAATGCATGTTTTCGTTAAACGCATGTATCACCCAATCGCGCCATGGCCACTGTGTGCGGTAACCGTCATCCTGGTAGCCGTGCGAATCCGCATAACGTGCAAGATCAAGCCAGTGTATGGACATTTTTTCTCCGTATGCCGGGCTTTGAAGCAGTTGATCAACCATTTTATCATAAGCACCCGCACTACTGTCAGCGAGAAAATCATCCATCATCTTAAGCGTTGGAGGAAGACCTGTAATGTCAAAACAGATCCGTTTCAATAAACGTTCTTTATCCGCTTCGTCATTCGGCTTCAGCCCCTTTTGTTCCTGTTTCTGCAGTACAAAATAATCGATCTCATTTTTGGGCCAGTTCTTCATCTCCACTTTAGGCAGTGGAGCTTTTTTAGGAGGAACAAATGCCCAGTGTTTTTCGTACTTCGCTCCCTGCTTTATCCATTTTTCAATCAGGCCTATTTCACGAGGCGTTAATTTCAAATTAGACGATGGCGGTGGCATCAGTTCTGCAGTATCTGTAGAAGTTATACGCAGATAAGCTTCTGAAAGCTGCGGCATGCCGGCCACCAGTGCGTGAGCGCCGGGGTGTTCCTTTAATGCCGCGAATGCGCTTTTCGCATCATCCATTCTTAGCCCTGCCTGTCGCTTGTTGGCATCGGGACCATGACAGGCCAGGCACTTATCTGAAAGTATCGGGCGTATATCGAAATTATAACTTACAACGTCGGGAAGTTTATTCTCTGATCCGGAAGAACCTGTTTCATTTTTACAGCCAACAGGAGCAACTGCTACAATGACAGCAATGCATAGCAGGCAAATAACTTGTGTGCGAATCTTCATATGGCCAGTAAGGCTTTGGTTATTTTGATCAAACGACGAATTTCTGACTTATGTGCAGCCACCTGAAATCTTTTGCAATCGTTAGTACCTGTGCAGGATATTAGTCATCTTCCTACCGGGGTAAATTTTCATGGCAGCATACGCTGCTAAAGTTAGCAGTATAAAAAACAAACAAGCTGAACAAAATGAGATATATTTTACACTTTTTGATATTTTTTACGGGTAACAGTACGCTCGCATTTGACGGACATCGACGCTCTTACAATTAACAGGATAAACGCACAACGAGGTCATTTGCCTGTTTTCATCCGCTGCCGGAATTCGCCCGGTGACAATCCGGTCCTGGATTTAAAAAACTGGACAAAATAACTCAAAGAATCAAAGTTCAGGTAGGACGCAATTTCATTGATTGTCATAGCTGTTCCTGATAACAGTTCTTTTGATTTTTGAAACTTGATTTCAAGTTGGTATTGTCTTGGTGAAAATCCCGTATACTGCTTAAACACTTTTCTGAAGGAAGAATAACCAAGATTCAGGGTTTGGGCTATTGATTCCGGAGTAACATCAACGTCGGTTGATTCACGCATGATCAGCTTTGCCTGGTTAATTTTTGAAATGACTTCACTATCCCTGAACGAATTGTTTTTTTCCGAATAAAATACCAATCCTAACAACATGCTGATAATTCCGGCAAGCACCTGCTGATGAGCTGTTTTTTGGTAAGCAGCGACTTCAATTCCCTGGTTAAATAAGGCTACCATTTGTTCATTAAAGCCAACATCATATACCGGTTTTTTCTGCGAAAAGAAAAGAGGATTGTCTAACTGCTTCATATAACTGCCAGTGAAGCCCAACCAGTATTCGTTCCAGCCCATTTCCTTTGCGGGTCTGTAAGTATGCCATTGCCCCGGAAAAAGAAACAGGACGTTGCCCGCTGAAATTTTTGTTGCGCTGCTTTTTTCTAATTCAAACCATCCCTCTCCTTTTGTAATGTAAAGGAGGATATACTCTTGTAATACACGGCCGGAATCCGGGCTGAATGAATAAGCAGGAGGATGTCCCCTGGGGGGATATTCCATATTTGGAAGTATATGCTGGCATCCAATCGTTGTGGCATACAGCCCCCAATTTTCATCGGTTTCATTTGCCACCAGGTAATTGGCTGTTTGATGGTGTTGTTTTTTCATACGTGCGCAACAGTTAACAAGTTAATCAATTTATCAGCATACTATTTACCCGGGTCCGCATCGGGGAAATTGATATTCAATTGTTCAATTTATCAACATTTTGATTGTTAGGTGCAATACCCAACATGTTTTACTGACTATGGAGAAGTACTTTTCTGGCGCGAGTGTTCCGGAGGATCACTCGTGTCTACCAGTTTCAAGCCGATTGTATCGGCGGACGGTTAAAACTATTGATAATAAGTTTTATCTCTTACAGTCTGGATATTTCTCGTAGCGAAGTCAAATGCAATGTATCTATTCCGCTTTTTCTGGCGCGAGTGTTCCGGAGGATCACTCGTGTCTACGAATTTCCAGCCGATTGCATCGGCGTTTTTAACAATACATCACATATCACTTATTCAAAAACAAAAAAGCCATACTTTAACGCGAAACACAACCCCAAACCCTATGTCTTCAAAATTTAAAGTAGGCGAAGATGCTATTCCGCATTTTGTGACATTTACCGTCGTCGGATGGATCGATATATTCACCAGGGAATGCTACAAGCAAATTATCATTGATAGCTTAAAATACTGCCAACAAAATAGAGGACTGATTTTACAGGCCTGGGTAATTATGACAAACCATGTCCACTTAATTATGAGCAGCAATACCACCAGGATCGAATATTTGGTCCGTGATATTAAAAAGTTTAGCAGCAAACAAATTATCAAAGCCATTGAAAACAATCCTGAAGAAAGCCGAAAGGAATGGATGTTGAATTTATTTGGTTATGCGGGTAAAGGTAATAGTCATAATAAAGACTTTCAATTTTGGAGACATGACTATCATCCGATAGAACTAAACACAAGTGAAAAATTTTCGCAAAGACTAAATTAGCTGCACAACAATCCGGTAAGATCGGGTTTAGTTTGGGAGCCGTGGAACTATAAATATAGTAGCGCGACAGATTATTGCACTAATGGCCGTGGGTTGTTGAAAATTGACGGTCAATCGTATTAAGACGCCGATGCAATCGGCTGGAAATTAGTAGACACGAGTGACCGTGCGGAACACTCGCACCAGAAAGGGTTCAGAAGGCTTGCTCTGACGTCTGCATTAGCCTGACCATCATCTAGAAAATCGCCATGACACTCTAGCACATATTGATATAATGCTTTTTAATCATTGCTATCTTACATAAATGGTTCTAAATTTGGCACAATGCCGATATTGGCAGTAAGAGAGTACGGCTGTTGCCTATGATCGAGCATCCCAACGACGCCGCAAGCTCCTCTCCGATAAGCCGTTTCTTCCGGGAGCGCAGCAACGCCTTAGCGACAGTCATTGTCGTCTCGCTCATCATTTCTTTATCGCAAGGAGCTATTTCATATTCCGTCCTGCTCGGAGCCCTGCGAGACCGCTTCAATATTAGCGACCGGCTGCTCGCCAGCCTGCAGTGGCTAGTTCGCGGAGGCCTTCTGATCCTGGCGGGAGTACTTTGGATGTTGAAGCGAAAACGTGTCCTGTTCCGCGTCATCATCATCGCCAACGTATTCTTCACGGCTATCCTGCTCAGCGACGTCGCCTTTCTTCTTTCGCTCCTGAGCGGGTCGACTTCGCGCGCCGCTGCGACGCTACTTGTTGATGTTGCGATGGTCGCAACGTCGAACATCCTGATCTTCTCGATCTGGTACTGGATCATTGACCCACCAGGAGTGATCGAAGGCGAGGAGGCGCATGAACCCTGGGCATTCCTCTTTCCGCAGCGAAGCACCCTCCTGCCACACTACGAATCGTGGAAGCCCCATTACATGGACTATCTTTTCATTGCCTTCATGACCAGTTTTGCGTTCAGCCCGACGGATACTTTACCGCTGACGCGAACTGCAAAGATGCTGATGATGGTTCAGTCTGCCATTTCAGTCGTCACGCTGACCGGAATCGCAGGTGCTGCGATAAATATCCTGGCCGGGCATAACTGACCAACAGTCGCGATGAAACAAAACATGCATTCAACCGGAGATCCTCGGGCACGACGCTCAAAGAATATGTTAGGCGCAAAGGCGCAAAGAAGCACAAAGGGATTGAACCACGGAGCCACTCACGGCACGAAGAAACATGAAGGTTTGGCAGCCCTGGGCAGTATGAAATAACGGAAATGTTGAGTAACGCAATTCCGTGTAGCTACATAGCGGATCAGGTGTACAAGTGAGTGACACAACAGCGGATGCCATAAAAAACAAAAGCCGGCAACAAAAAATACACTAACGTGTTTGTAATTTTTATTTTCCAACAGGCCATTAGTTACCGGGCGAGTGTGCAAGTCCTGCTTTGGAAAAGGGTATTATCTTCTTTTTTCTGGCGCGAGTGTTCCGGAGAATCACTCGTGTCTACCAGTTTCAAGCCGATTGTATCGGCGGATGGTTAAAACTATTGATAATAAGTTTTATCTCTTACAGTCCGGATATTTCTCGTCCCCTATTCAAATCTTACGCAATTTATTTTCAAAACCCACTTTAACCAACCGGCGCCAGGATGTACAATAGCATTAAACAATAATTTATCTTAGGAACGCCGATGCAATCGGCTGGAAATTAGTAGACACGAGTGATCCTGCGGAACACTCGCGCCAGAAGTTAATAAGTTTTATCTCTTACAGTCCGGATATTTCTCGTCCCCTATTCAAATATTAGGCGATTTATTTTCAAAACCCACTTCAACTAACCGGCGCCAGGACATACAATAGCATTAAACAATAATTCATCTTATGAACGCCGATGCAATCGGCTGGAATTAGTAGACACGAGTGATCCTGCGGAACACTCGCGCCAGAAGTAAAGATGCACGTTGCTAATTTATACTTACACGCTTGGTTGTTGGTGTGCCAGCTCTCATCGCCCGCACGACACACAGAACAACGGCGGACAACGTAGATGTGTAACACCAATGCTTGTAAAAAGTCTCTGACCATCGCACAGGGGCCCAAAGGAGATATTGCGAAGAACCTCGCACTATTGAGACTATTCAGGAAAAGAAAAAAGGTTCAGGATTTCATTTTGAAGTTCCTGAACCTTTTTTCTATGAGGATTTAAAACCCGGGGTTACCCGAATTTCGCATCTTCCAAACCATACTTTTTAATATCATCTTCTGGCACACCTTCCCATCTATTCGGACGATTGCCCATATAGCCTACATCTTCCATACCCATTTTGCTGCTGAAAAAGCCACTGGCTGTGAGACTTCTCATCCTGTTGAAGAAGGCAACACCCTGCTGCATTTCGGGCTTTGCCAGCGTAGGATATGCGATCTCATCGATCAGTTGCAGTTGCTGCTGTTTTGAACAGTCAACAAAGGCCTTTCCATAGCGGTTCAGGCAAGTAACATCCGTCCAACGGAGTCCACCGCGCATAGGAACCTGGTGCTCGGGCATGTCCTTTACAATGAACTCAATGAATTCCGGTACGCCCGCATCTGATGCACTGCCTGATTTTTCATCTTTGGGAATAATAATATCAGCAAGTACAGTGATAGTTGCCATTTCCGCTTTGGTAAAAAATTTCTCTTTTTCCAGTGCATTTTCGCGTTCAATCTCATTGGGTAAACGGTCTGGCCCGCCGGTTAACGCACCGGTGGTAGTCGTTTCTTTGGACTCTGCTTTGCTTTTGCAGGCTTCCACCAGTACCGCGGCTGACAGACTGGTAATACCTAGTGCTCTTAACGATTCGCGTCTGTTCATATAATGTCTTTAAGATTGATCAAATGTTTTGTTTTTTACTTTCTTCCAGGATATACTCAGCAGTTCTCATAGATAAAGCGAGGATAGTCCAGGTAGCGTTTTTGTCAGATTGTTGCACCTGGTTTGCACCATCCACAACAAACACATTTTTGCAATCATGCGCCTGGCACCATTTGTTGAGGACTGATTTTTTGGGGTCACTACCCATCCTGGCCGTTCCCACTTCGTGGATGATCCGTCCCGGAGCTTCAAGTCCCCACATATCTTCAGGACCGTGTTGCTTACCGGTTCTTATTGCACCCATTTCGTGAATGATCCGGTCAAAGGTTTCCTGCATGTGCTTTGCCTGGTTGATCTCATCACTGGTCCATTTATAATGGAAACGAAGAACAGGAATACCGTATTTATCAACAACATTCGGATCTATCTCGCAATAGTTATCGTAGCGGGCCATACCCACACCACGACCAGCCATGCCAAATGTGGTACCGTAAAACCGGCGGTAATCATCTTTCAGAGATGCACCGTATCCCCCGGCAGGTTTCATTTTACCATCCCTGCCAGGCACTTGTCCATTCATGGTAGGCACACCGCCACCGAATCCGTAACCCGGCATCCCCATGCCACCACCAAATTCAATATGATAGCCACGGGGGAAATCAAGCTTCTTATTGTCAAGCACCCAGGGCGCGAGGATATGTACCGATCCAACACCATCTTCATTATAACGTTTACGGTCCATCAGTTGCGGAAGGAAACCGCCCTGGGATGCACCGGTTGAATCCTGGAGGTAACGTCCCAATACACCGCTGCTGTTACCTATTCCACCCGGATGTGCTGCCGATTTGGAATTCAGCATGATACGGGTCGATTCACAGGCACTGGCACCAAGGATCACGCGTTTTCCAAGAACCTGGTATTCACTCATGTCTTCTTTGCTCACATAAGATACGCCGGTTGCCAATCCATTTTTGTCGGTTAGCACTTCACGCACCATCGCATTGGAGATCAATTCAAGGTTACCTGTTTTCAAGGCAGGAATAACCAGGCAGGATGAGGCGGAAAAGTCTCCATAAACTTTACAGCTACGGCCACACTGTCCGCAGAAGAAACATTGGCCACGGTCGTTATTACCCGGAAGTTTCTCCGTTAAAACAGATCCACGGCCAGGAATAACTTTTACACCGGCTTTAGCAGCGCCTTTCATGATGAATAATTCGGGCAGCCTCGGTTTTGGCGGCGTAAGGAAAATTCCATCCGGATCATTCTCCAGTCCTTCCTTTGTGCCATAAATACCAATCATCCGGTCTACTTTATCGTAATATGGCTTTACTTCATCGTAAGTAATTGGCCAGCGTTCGCTGATGCCATCATCGGGCTGGAAATCTTTTGGTCCGAAACGGAGCGAGATCCTTCCCCAATGGTTTGTTCTACCCCCCAGCATACGCGAGCGGAACCACTTAAATTCAGTATCATCCTTTTTGGTATACGGCTCTCCATCAAGCTCCCATCCACCAAACGCAGCATCAAAATCCCCGAAATTCCGGGTTTTGGTGCTGGCTCCGCGACGCGGGGATTCATAATTGAATTTAAGTTGAGCAGAATGTTTTGCAGGGTCGAAAAAGGGGCCTGCTTCAAGCATCAGGACCTTAAAACCCGCATGAGACAAAACGTAGGCAGCCATACCGCCACCCGCACCGGAACCTACAACGATCGCATCGTAAACTTTTCCGGATTTTTTAATTTGAAAATCACCCATAAACAGAGAATAAATGGCTTCTATAAATTGTTTAACATCGTTAGCTTGTCAATATTATCGATTCTTATCGAAATTTAGTGTAGACGAGTGCACTTCTTTTTAAATTAGTCCGGCAGTTGTCACTTTTTTTTCGGCAAACACTCAAATGCACCTTACAAAAGCAGGTGTTCATAGATACCGCCCTTGTGCAATTGTTCAGACAATTACTGTAATCTTTCCCATTTCTCTTTCCTGGCGCGAGTGTTCCGCAGGATCACTCGTGTCTACCAGTTTCGAGCCGATTGTATCGGCGGATGTTAAAAATATTGATAATTAATTTGTCATTTGACAATCTGTATAATAGTATCAAACAATAATTTATTTTATTATTCCCGATGCAATCGGGTTGAAATTAATGGACACGAGTGATCCTGCGGAACACTTGCACAAGAACCGATAATAGTTTCTCCTTTCATGATGCACCGTCTCTAATACCGCCGATGCAATCGGCCTGGAATTAATAGACACGAGTGATCCTGCGGAACACTCGCGCCAGATATTGCCAACCCGACATACGCAACAACGGCGGACAGCCTAAGTGTGCAATAGCAGCGGCGGCATAATCCTGCCCATCTCACAAAGTCCTTTACTTAATCTCAATCCATTTGCCTATTGCAAAAAACTACTTTTTAATCACAAATGAATCAATCACCCTGTTATCTGAATTCACTGTTCTGAAACTCATTTTCTTTCCTTCAATCTTCACATACTGATAAATATCTCCATTAAAATTCCTCACAACAGTATAAGGTTCTTCAGGGTGTTTTTCCGGCGTTGTTGGAATGGCAACAGACTCAACATAAGCAGTGCCTTCGTTATAGGAACCGACAACTTTTCCTCCTTTCATTGGCTTGGTACGCATATAGTAATGAATATGTCCGTTCATCACCATATCCACATGATACTTGTCGAAAATGGGTACCCATGCTGCCTGGATGTCGGGATACGGCTCATCCCAATTGTATGGTGCAAAATGGAACATAACAAATTTCCAGGTGGCATCACTTTTAGCAAGCTGATCTTCTATCCACACTTTCTGCGAGTCGACGGAAGCGGTGGATTCAATCATCAGGAACAAGGCATTTTTATACCTGAATGAATATGTATGTTCTGGGTTAACGCCAACCGGTGCATTTTTCGGATAGCTGAACAATGCACGATACATCCATGCGCCCAATCCCTGCCGTGTGTCGTGATTGCCGATTACGGCCATTAATGGCTTCCGGTAAATCACATCTTTGGTAAAATGAAAAAGGTCATCCCATTGATCGCGATACAGACCTTCTGTTACCATATCACCTGCAATGGAATAAAATGCAGCATCAGGATGAGACTGATCTGCCAGGTTATATAACTTTGTTATCGTAGGTGAATGATGGGTATCGCCGGTCCAGACAAACGAGAATGAACTATCCGGCGCTGGTGTTGAAAACGTACATTTTTTGTTCCAGTCAGCTTGCGGCGCAATTTGGTATTCATAGGTTGTTCCCGGCTTTAAGTTTTTTAATTGGGCTGTAAAACGGTTGATATACCTGTCATTCATTAAATTGCGATCTTCCATTTTAAATTTTTCGGCAGCCATCGACATTATTTTGGATGATCCTTTTTCCCGGTAGTTCACCTTTCCTTCTTTAACAGTGGTGTCAGTCCGCCACTGGATATCGATACTTGTTGACGGATCAGCACTCCAGGTAAGCATCACCTGGTCAGGCGTGGAAGAAGACGGGTAAGCTGTTTTACGAAATGCTCCAACCAAATGCGATTCTGTTCCCCTTCCCCTGATAGTTGTCAGCAATTTTTCTCCTTTCATATCGGCCGGGACATTCATCAAAACCAGTTCGGTCCAGTCGTGATAGGTAAATGCGCTATCGTTAAGTGTTCCCACATACTGATTTGCAGGAAAGAAATTACTTAGTTCAAGCTGATCCTTTTTATTTTGTGGGGTAACTGAAACAAAATAATGCAGCATATAATCTTCAAAACCATTTACGCCTAATCCAACATGTCCTGCGTTAAAATTTTTCTGCCAAACCTCATAAGTCACCTGTTCATTTTTCATGGTTTTGCTGGTCTTTACAAATCCGGCAGAAGCCAACCAAAATGGTACCGTTTTTTGTGCCGTGCTTCTCATTACAGACACTACTACCGGCACATTCACATCAAACATCCAGTGCTTAGTTGCCAGTACCTTTTTTTCGTCGTCATTAAACAAAGCCATAACCTGCTCGTTGGTCAGTGAATCCAATTGTTTTTGACTCATGGTTTTGTAAAGCTTAGTAACCGTTTGATCCATCACGTCTTTTACTGTTTGTTCCCGGATACTTTTATCTGCACATGAATTGAATGTTGTTACCACTAACAACATCAGCATGATTGAAAGAGTTGAAAATTTACTTTCCAATTAATGTTATTTTTTAATGATTTACTCAAGATATTTTTAAAACTATCACAGCCATCATATTCCGTCCGGTGTTCTTGCAAGAACATTCTCACAAGCCGGCGGAATTCCCAGAAAGTCCGGTCTATAACCCTTTTGTCTCCACACTATTCTTTACCTTATTCAATTCATCAAGCGTCCACGAAGTATTCCTGTCGCCAACTTCTTTTCGCACTCTTCTTATGTCGTCGCGGTGCACAACGCTGGCTTTGTTGCCCATACTGTTCCGGATGTAGCTTAATACTTCAGCAATATAATCGTCTTCATTGGCGCCTTGCGCAGGCATTACATCAGGATATTTTTTATTATCAACCGGCCCTTGCAAGCCATTTAGCAATATTCGTATAACAACATCCATATTGCCATTCACTCTTGCTGAACCTGCTAAAGGTGGCGCCACTTTTGATGGGAGCCCCTTGCCCTCAGGGCCATGGCAGGTAGCGCAAAGCTGCCTGAAATTCAGCGCGCCGTCCATTACAAGTTTCCTGTCCCGCCAGGGCATGTAAGCGATATCGGCTCTTAATTTATTTAGTGCCTCATCCCCTTCTTCCAGGCTTTTTGTTGTAGCGTGTACCACAAATTTGTTTGCTTTGTTATTAGTTGCAAGCTCATTAAGCAAAGCCTTTGCCTGTGCAGTTTTGCTGAACCGTAACGATAAAGCGAGCTGTATTTTAACATCGGCGGTTGTGTCATTCTTCAGCGGCTCCAGTTGCGTTAAAAGCGTTGAATCGCCCTTAGCCAGTAAAGGCTCAGTTATTCTTATGGCAGCGCAACGCATTTCAGGCGCCTTATCTGTAAACATTTTCTGCAAGAGCTGCGGGCTAAGCGCATGCAGGCCATCGAGCGTCCATAACGCGTGCAGCCTTGTATACAATGCTGCATCATTGCTCAACACAAGACTTTCAAGCTGCGGGGTCACAGATTTATCACCACGAATTACCAGCAGCCTTTGTGCGTTATCCCTCCACCAGCCGTTTGCGTTGCTAAGTGTTTTCACCAGCTCATCGCTGCCAGCCTTAAGCAGGTTTGGTTTGGGGCCGGGCTTGTAGCCATCATGCACCAGGCGGTATATGCGGCCGCGGCCAATATTTTTATCCAGGTTTTTACGCTGGATCTGTGGGCGCAGATAACTGCCTTCTTTTGTCCATGCACTTTCCTGTATAATGCCATGATACATATCAACTATATACATGCAGCCATCAGGACCGGTGGATGTATTTACCGGCCTGAAATTCATATCGGATGAGGTAAGAAATTCTGCTTTGTCGTAAGCGTTCTTCACAAATGTTTCTCCGTCCTTGTTAATCACTTTGGCTCTGCGGATCAGTCTGCCGACAGGCTCGCAAATAAACAGGTCGCCACGCATGGTTGCCGGCAGTTTATCGCCCCTGTAAACGGTTTGTCCGCATGATGCTGTAAAATGGTTCAGTGTGCTGTCTTTGCGCAACCGGTCTGCGCCACCCTGCACGTCGGGCGTAATGATGATCGGATAAACTGAATCAAAATCAGCTATGCGCTGGTCATCAAAATCAAGTCTGCCATATTTCGGGTTTTGCTGAAAGTTAACAGCAGGTTCTTCTCCGCCTGCTGATGAATAAAACAAGCGGCCGTAATCGTCACTGGTAAGTCCCCATTGCCCGCCGGGTGAATCATTGAGTGAATCTGCTACCAGCATGCCATTATCATACCTGTAACGTACGGGATTGTATGTTACATAAATATAGTTGTCTATATTCCAGATAAGGCCGCTTTTCTGGTGTTCAAGGTTGGCATTATCCGGTGCATCATTATGAAACACCATTGTTTTTTCATCTGCAACGCCATCTCCATTGGAATCGCGGTAGCTGTACAGGTTATAAGTATAGGTTTCACTAACCACCAGCTTGTCATCCAGCGGCAGCATCATGCGCGGTAAAACAAGGCTGTCGATAAACACCGAATGTTTATCCATTTTGCCGTCGCCGTTTGTATCTTCTAACAGCGAGATCCGGCAAACAGGCAAATGTTCACCGGTGCCGTTAATGTCCTGCATATAACTGCGCATTTCAGCCACATACATTTTACCGTTAGCATCCCACACAACGGCAACAGGCTCCTGCACCATTGGTTCACTTGCCACAAGTTCAAGATGGTAACCTTCCGGCAAGTGCATTGTCTTCATGCTTTCTTCCGGCGTAAGGAAGGCGAATGATGGGTTAGTGTCGGGCTTATCAGGTCTATAAGGAGGGGCTTCGCCCGGTTGTTTACAGGATGCTGCAACCAGCAACATACATGCAGCAATAATTTTGGTAAAGGCAAGCGTGGTTTGTGGCTTGTGTAACATAGCCCTTTCTGTTTAGTTGATTAAAGTTTTATAAATATTTTTTTACGGTAGAGCCACCATGCAGGTATGAAGTTGATACATACAAAAAGCAGTGCATACAAAAGACTTGCAAACCTTGCATCTGCACCGACGCTGGTTAACCCTTCCATAAATTTTTCATTAAGCGAAGTGCCTCCAAATTTAAATTCGTAAAATATCAGTGCCCACACATCTGCCAAAAAATAAATAGCAATAGCATTGGCCCCGAAAATTATACCGGGCTTTGTGCCCTTTGTTTTACCTTTTATATCAACCAAAAAATAAAAAGCGCCAAACAACAGGGCTGCAAAACCAGAAGTGACCAACACGAATGAACTTGTCCAAAGATTTTCGTTAACCGGAAAAGCAAGCCCCCAAAAATAACCGGCAATAGCTGAAAAAACACCAGCCGTCATAAGATAATTTACTTTTTCTTCCGGGCTTTTTTGACTCAACATGAGCTTGCCCGCAAGCATACCGGTTATACAGGTAGCCACTGATGTTACTGTGCTTAATATACTTTCAGGATCCCAGGTGCCACGCCACATGGTGCCGGGTAAAAACTTGCTGTCGAACCAGGCTACAATATTAACGCCGGGCTCCAGCATTACCTTACCAGCGCCTGGAGTGGGTATGCAGGTCAGGGCCAGCCAATATGAAATAAGCAGCGCGGCTGCAATCCATGCCTGTTGTTTCCAGTTGGTGTTGAGGTATAAAATGGCGCATATAAAAAACACAACTGCTATTCTTTGCAATGTGCCCGTCCAACGAATGGCATGAAAGTTAAAATCAGGCATCAGGTTTAAGATCATGCCAACGGCATATATTTTGAGCGAACGGAAAAAGATCTTTTTGTATAGCGTTGACCGTGAAATGCCTTCATCAAGTCTTTTAGCATAAGCAAATGCAATGGATGCCCCGACAAAAAACAGAAAATACGGTGCTACCTGATCGGTAAATGATAATCCGTTCCATATTGTATGCCGCAGTGTGAAATACACATGATCCTCACTACCTGGATAGTTTACTACGATCATTGCCGCAATAGTAAAACCCCTTAACGCATCAAGCGATACCAGGCGTTTAGTTTGTTGTTGCAATACGCCCTTAGTTTGCTGTTGCGATCCGGGGCGCTTAGTTTGTTGTAGCATTACATGTTTAATTTTCAATGACATTCATTAAGTGAAAAGTGAATAGTCAATAGTGAAAGGTGCCAGAGCGTCTCTATTTTGCAGCCACACATTTGCACATTCGCATATTTACACATTCGCACATTTACACATTCGCACATTTGCACATTCACACATTCGCACATTCACTCATTTACCGGTGCGCTTATTTTGCCGAAATAACGGCCCATCCAATAAGGCAATAAGTAAACATCACCTCCCCCTAATTCGGACTGACCATTGCCCTCGGCATCCAGTTTAAACAGGTTTCTGTTGTGTTTATTTTCAGGCCTTTCATCAGGCGGCAATACATCTTTAACAGGCCATTCCATTTTAGTGTTCTCTTCATATGTCAGATCCTGCCGGCTGCTGTTGTGTATGCGCCAGGTAGACAGGTCAAGCGGCATTCGTTGTAATTCCCAAATGGCCTCGGTCAGGTCAAAGTTTTTGGCACCTGTTATAGCACCATAGCAAAGGTTCCATAGTGCTTCCTTTTCAGGCCGGATGATATTCCAGTGGTCATGTATGGCTTCCCTGTATTTGCTTTTAAGTGTGTCGTTAAGTGCGTACGGATACAAACCCCAGTAAGCAAGAAAATACATTTCATCGTCTGAGGCATTCCATCCGCCTGACAACATCTGGCTCCATTTATCTGCTGTCGGCGGCGCGGGACCAATATCAGCAACAGGCCTTGCGAGGTTATCAAGATAATGATGCTTATACAGTAATTCTTCGGCCATAGCCTTGTATTGTTGCTTACCCGTAAAATGCCATGCTGTTTGCAAAAAGCTGATGATGTTGGATGAATACAGTTTCTTATCACCTACCATATCGGGAAACCTGTTTATGTGTTCCGGATTCCAGCGACCCCACAGTGAAGGTTTGCCGTTAAAATCAACCAGCGTTAAATTATTGATTACAATATAATGAGTGAGTTTATCAATAAGGTTAATGGCCCTCTTCTTCAAAATGGCATCATCCATATATTGTGCTACCATGGTAAGTGCGAAGTATTGTCCAACTGCCTGATCACTGCTGGCAGAGCCTCTCCAATCCCATTCACCGCCATCGGTATGCCGCCAGCTACTCGGCACATGATCATAACCAGGGTACCAGTAGTTTTTTACTTCTTCACGGATCTCATCATGAAAAGAGACGACGCCTGTACGCTCAATACAGCGGCCAAACAAACCCTCAATACCGCTTAGTGCAAAAAGCCTTTCCATGGCTGCGATTGATTCAATGCAATTTTGTTTAGCCTCATCGTCATGTGTAACAAGATAGCGAAACAGCTGGGATGCAAGGTACATGGATGTCCATAGATTATCGCTATCATGCGGCCCCATGATAACAGCAGCCGTATCGCCCTTTCTTACATTGGTATAATCACAGTAAAACCCATAACGTATATGCCTTTTACGAACTATATTTTCATAGTATGCGGCTTTTTCATCAAGGGTCATTTTATCAGCGCATATTTTTGCCAGTCCCTTCGTGGTTAATACAAGTACGATGTTGTTATCGCCTTTAGCAATGCTTGTTACAATATCCGATGGCAGCCATCTTTGCGAAGCATAGTAATCATACGTACTGTCTTTTTTTAGCATAAAGGCTCCTTTTGATGAGCCAAACCAAATACAGCTATCAATTTCTTCAATGACTGATATGTCTGCACAAGGCAATTTATGATTGATAACGCCTGCTTTATAAGATGGTGCTTCTATCTGCATAAAACCATCGTGTGTACCTATCAGCAGCCTGCCATCCAGGGCTTTAAAGCAGGTTAAACCTTCACCGTTAAAAACATTTACCAACTGTTTCTTTACTGGCGAAAAAGAAAAAATGCCCCTTGCTGATAGCACCCAAAAAAGGTTTTCATTATCCCTGAACTGGATAGCCACAACACTATCCGGTATTTCACCGGACCAGGCAATTTTACCGTTCTGTAGCAGGGATAAGCGCTTATCACCGGCAACAAGAAAACAACCATCTTTACCGGCGGCAACTACATTAGCTGCCGGCAAGAGATGAGGTGTGTACAACGTACCTGCCCAGGCATTGCTGAATACGGCCTTGTCATCAGTGTATACAAATTCATTTTTAGAAGTTGTAAGTGTTGCGATCTTTTTTTTAATAATGGACAGGTAAGCAACATCTTTAACAAGTGTGCCACTTTCTAATAATTCACCGCCACGTGGCTTTAATAAACCATTTGATGACAACACCTGTATATTACCGTTATGGTCTTGTGCAACACGGGTCAACTTAGCATCAGTATCATTCAAATAGTATTTAACGCTGTAGCGTTGTGTGAAAGGAACGTCTCTATGCGATGCCTTTGCGGCTGCCACGGGCTTTTCGGCTGCTTTGTTATTAACTGGTTCGCTTATCACTTTTAAATAACGGCCCATCCAATAAGGCAGCAGCCATATATCGCCGGCGCTTAGTTCTTCGCGCCCATGCTCATCCCCGCCGTCGAGATCAAACCTGTTTGCATTATGCCTGCTGATACGCAATTCATCCGGTGGCAGCACTTCTTTAGTGGTCTGGTTTCTAAAATTGGCAGGGATGGGATCAATATCTTTACGCTGACTGTTGCGTACTTTCCAGTTGATCATATCCATCGGGTATTTTTGCAAATACCATATTGCATTGTTAAGATCAAAATCATGCACATCTGTAAGAGCCGTAAATATGTTCCAGGCGCCTTCTTTCTCGGGTCTTTCAATCTGCCAGTGATCAATAATAGCCTCTTTATATTTAGCTTTCAGGGTGTCGTTAAATGCGTAACGGTAAAGTCCCCAATAGCCTACAAAATACATTTCATCATCAGAGTGGTTCCATCCGTCAGACAGCTCCTTACTTAATTCGTCTGCATCAGCAGGTGCATAGCCAATGTCTTTCATCGGCCGCATAAGGTTCTCCAGGAACCCATGTCTATTCATCAGCTCAAAAGCCTTGTCTTTATAAATACTTTTACCGGTAAAATGCCAGGCTGTCTGCAACATGGCGATAATGTTAGAGGAGGTGATCTTTCTGTCACCTACTATTTTTGGTCTTGCATTTACATACTCAGGATTCCACCTGCCCCAACGGGTTGGTTTGCCATCCCAGTCTATCATGTACAGGTCATGGTCCACAATATGCTGCATAAGCGCATCTATCAGCTTTATGGCTTTATTTTTCATGGCTGTGTCATCAACCAGCTCTGCAATGGCACCAAAAACAAATATGTGCCCAATAGCTTCATCACTGCTGGTGGTTGACTTCCAATCCCATTCCGGATGTTCTGCGCGCTTCCACACCTGCGTATCAGCAATAGCATATCCCCTTCTTTCGTAGGACCTTGCAGGAAAGCCTTTCAATGAAGTTACCGTATACAAACGCTCCATCGCATCGAGCGATTCTCTACAATTTTCAAGCGCCTCAGGCGATTTTGTTGCTGCATATCTAAATACTTCCGCACCCAGGTACATAGATGTCCATAGGCCGTCATTATCAGAATCCTCCAATGAGCCGGTGCTTACATCTCCGTCCTTCATTCTTGAGATGGTTGCATTAAAGCCCAGGCGGATATGTCTTGATCGCACCTGCTTTTCATAATACATTGCCTTGTCATGCAAGGTCATTTGTGTAAAACGAATTTCACTCAACCCTCCGGTGGTAAGCACCAACACAGTTCCGTTACTGCCAGTCGAGATATCAGTTACCATATTCGATGGCAGCCAGCGTTTAGAAGCGTAATATTTATATTTTCCGTCATCCTGCAGCATAAAGGCTCCATCCGTTGAGCCAAACCATAGTTTGCCATTGATCTCTTTAACAACGGTTAGGCTGGTAGCCGGAATACGACGCTGCATATTCCCAATGGGCCTTCCGTTACTGGCATCAAGCATGATGTAGCCATTATGTGTACCAACTACAAGCCTTGTGTTATTATTTGTCAGTGAAAAACAGGTTAAACTATCGCCTTTATATTTTGTTATGATCGAATTGTTTGCAGGTGAAAATACAGATACCGTATGCTCACCCAGCAGCCAAAACTGGTTGCGCTTTTTGTCGAATACAATATCGACTAGTTTATCATTGGTGTTTCCCTTCCACAATACTTTGGAATCTTTAATATATTGCAAGGATGTACCATCTGACAATAAAAAGTCAAAATCTTTGCCTCCACTAAATAAGCTTGCTGCAGACATGGTGTGGCGGCTGTAAAGGCTGCCTGCCCAGGCGTTGCTTAATACCGCTTTATCATCCAGGTACACAAACTGGTTTTGATAGATACCTATGTTGCTAATCTTTTTGTTTAGCATAGCCTGGTAGCTAACATCCTGCATCAATTGGCCGGGGTATAAAAACTGCCCGCCTGATACGGTTAAAAGTCCTTGCGAAGAATGTATTTGTATAACACCATTCCTGTCGCTGCATACTCTTTTAAGTACTACGCCGTTGTTATGGCTGAGCAAGTATTTTATACTGTAGGGTTGCCGGTAAGCAGTGTCTTTGTAAACAGGCTGTCCCTTGGAGTTAACTCCCGGTCCGGGCGAAGCCTGTAATCCACTCCATAAACAACACAGCAGTAACGGCAATTGTATGCGGTTTAATAATTTCATCATCAAAGTTTGTGTATAGATTACAGTTAAGTCAAAAATCAAAGGCCCGTTGGAACTTTGTTTATAAAGCATCCAACACGGGCGTTATGTATTCTTCTTATTAAAACTTGTTTATTATTCAGCAGCTTGTTTTATTAATTTTTCTATCGGGTCAACAACCTGCAATTCACACCGACCGCCTTGCTGTCTTGCCGCTGCAACTATCGTAAGGCTTTGCTTCAACCAATCAGCATTTACCTTTTGTTTGTCATGTATATGTTGCAATGCATCCAGGCCCGCAGAAGCCAGCAGCGAAAGATTTTCAGACAACCCGGCTCCCTCCCGCAAAACAGGTGCATTGCGAAGCACTATTTTAAATTGTACATCATTATTCTTCCAAACCGTTAACCACTCCCATATATTTTTTTCAAGCTCAGGAGAGGGCTTTGCTAAAAAGCTATCAACCTGCTTGTTAAATACGCGGGGCAGTTCCTGATCGGGTGTAGCCACATCCGCCAATTTTGTAAATGGTGAAAACACGGTGTACATAGTGTCACCCTGATTACGTTCGTATATTTTTAGTGGTTCGATCACATTTACCAAAACTTCCAGCGCCTTTGTATCGTAGCTATTAGCCAGTTGCCGCATCATTGGCTGTTTATAGGCTATATGTTGCAAACCCAGCGCCTCAAGGTTTAGGCTGGTAATATTGAGGCGTCGGTACATGTCATCAATATTATTTACTGTTGCGGGTGACCATAATCTTTCTGCTATGGCTGCAGTTCGCGGCCAGATCCTGCTGTCAACAGTTTCAGCAGTTACCATCTCGCTCCACATAGTAGCTTCTCCCCCTAAAATAAGTTTCTTTTGTTCGCCGGTTAGGCGGGCACTATCGGGTGTGGGATCATTTACGTAGTGATATGATGCAGGTTGAATTAAGTCGATATAATAACCGTAGGAAAGTATGGCTTTATATCCCTGCTTCACAGAATTATAAAATGCTTCATTACCGCGCCAAGACTGTATAACAATATCCTTCGGCACACCGGGTTGAAATATTTCATCCCAGCCCATCATTATCTTACCCGTCTTACGTATAATTGGAAGAAGACGCTGGTTGAAATAAGTTTGCAGTGCCATATAATTTTTCATACCGTGGGCCTGCATAAAACTTTTAATATGCGGCGTACTCTCCCAGTCTTTGCCGGTATTTTCATCACCGCCAATATGTACATACGCGTCAGGGAAAAGCGATGCCATTTCAGTGTACAGCTTTTCAAGAAAAGGGTAAAGCTTTTCGTTGGTAGGGTCCATTACAGGATTAAACACGCCAAAGTAACGCTGTAATGTATAATCTCTTTTAACGCTTGCAAATTCAGGATACGCAGTAAGTATAGCAGTGGTATGAGCAGGCACCACAAATTCAGGCACCACTCTTATACCCCGCTGACCTGCATATGCAACAATCTCTTTTATATCTTCCTGTGTATAGTATTGTCCATCCGATGCAACCTTTTGCAAACGAGGAAACACTTTCGATTCAACTCTAAAACCCTGGTCATTGCAAAGATGCATGTGCAGCACATTCATTTTAACAGCGGCCATCCCATCCAGGTTTCTTTTCACCACATCCACCGGCATAAAATGCAAGGCAACATCGAGCAGCAGCCCGCGCCAGGCAAACCGTGGTTCATCAAATATTGTAACTCCGGGAAAATAATAACCATTTTCATCGCTGCTTACCAGTTGCAATAAAGTTTCCAGGCCATGTATAGCGCCAATATCGGTATTGGCTGTTATTACAACCTGGTTTTCATTGGTCGCAAGGTTATAGCTTTCATCCTCTCCCAGCTTTAGGTTGCCCTGCCGCTGAACGTTGATAAGTACAAGGGCATGCTCATTACTATCGCTTGCTGCTACGAATCCCTGCTTATCAAGAAAAATGCCTGTCTTGTTGCTTAAACGCCTTACAAAACGGCTTGCTTCGGCAAATAAACGGGCATCAGGGTGGCCTTTTACAGCCACCCTGGTACCTTCGTTTATTCTACATTTTTTTGAATTGGTTTCCAATTGTGATGGAACGGGCATTAAGCTAAATGCATTATTTACCTGTGCATCCCCCATTACAACCAACACCATCAACCCAAAAAGCAGTATACTTTTTCGAATCATTGTTACTTATAAATATTTACTTACCAGGGCTTGCCAGTACCCTGTAATAACCAAAACTTAGACCAGCAGCTGTTTGCCCCGTCAGGACCTACATAAGGAGTTGTCTCCAGCTTAGAAATGGCTTTGTTAGCGTTGTCTGTGTTATTTTGAATTTCTGTATTGTGATATGCAAAGCGCAAAGGTATTTGTTGACGGTAGGATGCCCAGCCAATTGTTAACGCGGGATAACCTGTTCTTCTCCAATCCATAAAGGCCTCGTTACATGCCTGCCATGAAGCAATCCATTTTTGCTCAATGATTCTTTGCAGCGTATTGTTAAATGCAACAGATGGCTGTGCTATATAGCTGCTATAGCTTTTTACGCAGCCGGAGTAGCCATCCACATCTGATTGATACTTTGCAAACACCTGCCAGTCATCGAATGAAGCCTGTATGCCCCTGTTATACCAATCTTCGGCAGTTCCGCCTTTTACGTTCCAGCCCTTTAATGCAGCCTCAGCAAGGTCAAAACAAATTTCAGTGTAAGAAGCCAGCTTTTGCACCAGTAACGGGCCACTTGGGTTGTCATAAATATCTTTCCTCAGATAAGATACATAGTTATTGATAGAAGTAGACTGTGTACCAGTACCATTGATGTTGTAGGAAAAATCGTTATTGCTGTAGCTGATAGGTACGCCTACATATCTTGAAGATGTATCATACAGACCCCATACAGAAGACAACACAGCACCATAAGGTCTGTCTGTTGAATAAGTAGCCGGGTTAAACTGCTTAAAATGTGAAGCTGCTGCTGCCGCAGGATTAATATAACGAATGCCATTCTCCAGGTTAACAAGCGTTGTGTTATCGCCAGCCGCAAACTTGCTTGCGTCTACCACTGATGGCGTTTGTATAGGCTCGGCCATTATTACAATGCGTGGGTCTTGTAAATCTTTCAGCCTCATGGTAAGTGTGCCGCTCATTTTATTTCTGTCATAGCCTGAACGGCTCTGGAATTTGCTGGCAAACTGGTAAGATGTGCCTGCGTCTATACCAGGCAAAGGCATAGAAAAATCGTCCCCATTATCCTGGAAAACCTCTCCCGAAATAGCTTCAACATCTGCCTTTACATCTATTTTTGACGATTGACGCATGTAGTATCTTAATAGCAATGAGTAGGCAAGTCTTTTCCATTTCGCAGGGTCGCCACCGTAGAACACATCAGATGATCTTGTTGCACTGGTTATTTCTTTGTAATCATCTGCGTTTCCTTCAAAAAAAGGTATCGCAGCCTTTAGATCCCTGATCACGCGTGCATAGATCGCATCCTGCGCATCAAACACAGGGAACTGATTTTCGCTGCCATCCAGGTCGCCGTTCAAAGCCAACGAATCTGGTGCATCTCCCCAAAAATCAGCAATATTGCCATAGTTAAAGGCACGCATAACCATTGCAACACCCTGGTGAAACTTCCAACCATTTTGCTGCGCTTTTACCAATAAAAATTTATTATCTCTTAATATAGAATAATTGGTACTCCAGTCCATTGGACTCCAGGCATATTGAGAAAATGTATTTCCCCAGGCATCCTGGGCCGTTTGCTGCATAGCGCCGGATAGTTGACCGGAACCTAAATTACCATACCACATAGCCGATTGTGTAAGCACGCCTGCCATAAGATAGTCTGCAGACGCCTTATCAACAGTTATATTATTTGGGTCGCTGTTAAGAACTGTAAACTTTTTACACGAAGCGCCCAGCAGCAATATGGTCAGGAAAACGCATATGGCTGTACCAAAGTTTATTGCGCCTTTCATCTTGTATTTTTTATTTTTTTTAGAATAGCGGTTTAGAAACGAACATTTAGTTTTATACCAATTGGCAATGTCCATGGGGTTATATTATACCTTTCAATACCCTGTCTGAACTGTGAGCCATTGCCCTGTGCACCGGTTTGGAACTGGAAGGCCATTTCCGGATCTATACCCGCCTTGGCTTTTGTCCAAAGTAAAATGTTGCTTGAATAAACACCTACTGAAATGCCTTGCAGTTTTAGCCTGTCAGAAAAACTCTTAGGCAATTGAGCAGTTAACGTAACCTCTCTTAGTTTAAGATAAGATGCATCGAACATGCTCATACGTGCATAAGACCAGCTTCCTGTAACAGCATCCTCATAGTTATCAAACTTTGTTGTAGCTGGGTCGCCCAGGTTTTCGACGTAACCACCGTTACCATCGCTGTACACACCGGGATAAAACGCACCATCGTTAATGGTAATGTTACCATTGGTTGTATACGGGAAGCCACCTGTTTCAGTAGTCGGGCCGCCCACCAGGTTAAACATTGCCAGGTTGCCATTGATTTTTATGTATTTGTCCGGGTTCGATTTAAGGAAGGCTGGGATATTATCTTTAGCGCTGGCTGGAATAGGTATACCCATATTTGTTTGCCTTGCCATAGCTGCATCAGACTGCAGGTAGCGGTATGTTTGAGAGAAGAAGGTGCCACCTAAACGCATATCAACGCTGGCGGAAAGGGTAAACATCTTCCATTTAACAGCTGTTTGCATACCCATACGTAGTTTAGGGTTGAAATTGCCCACCACTTCTTTATGCTGAAAATCTCCGTTACCATCTTTCTGCAAAGAGCCGCCGGTACTCAGTAAAGGCCAGCCATAATAAGGCGATGTTTTATCTGTTACTGTAGCAACCTTGTTATCCCAGATCTGACCCAACTTTCCATTGCTTATAACCTGGTTACCATTTTTATCAAACATATTAGGAATTGGTTGACCTTTTGCATATGTCCATGAGCCGCTGTTGCCATCCTGCCAGAAAGAGAAGTAAGGTACACCGGTAGCAAGCGACATAATGTAAGCGTCATTTTTGGTATAGTTAATACTTACATCCCATGTCCAGTCTTTGCTTGATATTACAGTGCCGCCCAATTGAAGCTCAAGACCCTGGCTGCGTACAAGGCCGGCGTTAATTTGCCTGCCGGAATATCCTGAGGAAGCCGGTGTGTTGATAGATAAGATTTGGTTCTTGTTATCAGACCTGTAAACGGTACCCTCAAAACGCAGGCGGTTATTAAAGAAGCCAAGATCAACACCTAATTCAGTAGAAATAGCCTGCTCTGGTTTCAATGTAGGATTTTTAAGTTTTGGTGAAGTTGATTGTGTAACAATTCCGCCAAAGCTGGTTATACCGGCGGTGCCGTACAAGTTATACGGGTCGGTATCCTTACCCACGCTGGCCCAGCCACCACGAATCTTGAACAGGCTTACAGTCCTGCCCATATGAAGCATCTTGTTCACCAGCAGGCTTAATGAAGCAGATGGATAAAAATATGAGTTATTGTTTTCAGGCAGCGTGCTCGACCAATCGTTTCGGCCTGTTAAATCAAGGTAAGCAAGGTCTCTAAAACCTAAAGAAGCTGTTGCGTACAAGCTGTATACAGCCTTTTGAGAATAATAGGATGAACTACGCAGGTTTGCCTGGGCAATGTTAGACACGTTAAAAAACTCAGGAGCAATGATGCCTGCCTTTGAAGCAGAATATACCTGGTTAACGGATCCATAAACATACTGCAGGTTGCCGCCGGCAGATGCTGAAAAATCAAAGTCGCTGGCAAAAGTATTATGATAGGTAGTTAAAAAATCTGTATTGCTTTCCGTATTCATAATATTGGTTAGGCCATAGTAACCGTTCTTTTCATCATTATAGCTCTTTGATATTTTTGTTTCGCGGTTTTCATATGCAAGATCCTGCGAGTAACGTACAAATGCGCTAAAGTGCGGGTTAAACTGGTAGCTTGCCTTAAGGTTACCAAACAGGTGGTTGCGCAAAAAGCTGTTTTTAACCTGGTTAAGCGTAAACCAGGGGTTATTATCCCCGTTCTTTGCAGGGTCCAGCACGTCCGGGTTTTCATCAACGCCTACAGGGGGCAATGCTTTCATTTGCTGTACGCCTGGTGACAACCAGTAATTTTTTAATTGCCTTACATCAACACTCGGGGACAGGTAAGCTACATCTTTTAATACACCGTTATTACCTGCTACCACATTATCAGCCGATGAACGGGTGTAGTTAATGGAAGAAGATAACACCAAACCGCTGTTTAACTTATGCTCAAAATTCAAAGCAAGGTTGTTTCTTGATACACCGGTTGTAGGTACAATACCTTTATTGGTCAAATTGGTAAAAGAAAACCTGTAGTTGTCTTTATCCGTTGAGTTTTCAATAGAAATACCGTTGGTAGCAGTAAGGCCGGTTTGCACAAAGTTTTTAAGATTGTTATGACTAACCATAGGCAATGCTTCATAATTTCCGTTTGCGTCTTTAGGGCTGTTCCATTGTATAGCGTTAATGCCCTGGTTTAAAGGTGTGCCAAAACGGTAAGTATCTGTGCCTGCTAAATCCACTATTGTGCCCTTCCAGCTGTTAAAGCCGTTAGGGGTTGTATAAGGGTCAGTTCCTACTGTATAAGACTGGTTTGTTGGCAGATAATGATAAGGCACGTCAAACTGAGTGGTTGAGTTGATCGTTACGCCAAGGCCTTTCGATTTTTTGCCTGATTTGGTAGTAATGATTATAACACCGTTACCCGCGCGCGAGCCGTATAATGCTGCTGCACTCGGGCCTTTAAGAATTGATACACTTTCAACGTCGTTGGGATTAAGGTCACTCATCGCGTTACCATAATCAACATCATTATTACTACCGTTGTTTACGCCTATATTGCTAAGTGTATTTTTAATAGGAACCCCATCAATTACAAATAATGGTTGGTTATCGCTGTTTAAAGAGCGGATACCACGTATAACCACACTTACCGATGCTGTTGGCGAAGCGCCCGTAGCACTTACGGCAACACCGGATACTTTACCGGCCATAGAGTTAAGCGCGTTTGTTTGAGCCACGCGGTTCATATCGTCCCCTTTGATCTGACCCACGTCATAACCAAGCGACTTTTTGGCCCTGGTGATACCAAGCGCTGTAACCACAACACCGGAAAGGTTGTTGTTTTTACCAGCCTGCATGGCTGCGTTGATAGTTGTTTGCCCGTTTACTGGTATTTCCAGTGTGTCATAGCCAACATAGGTAAATACAAGCACAGCTTGCGGGTTTGATACGTGAAGCTCAAAGGCTCCCGCTCCGTCAGTGGTGGTTGCGTTTTTCTTGCCTTTCTCAAGTACAGTCACGGCAGGCAGCGGCGCATTGCCATCTGTGACCTTGCCTTTAATACTTTGGCCTTCCTTCCTGTTACCTGCTGAGCCATCTTGGGCAATAGCCAGGCTACAGGCAAAAAAAGTGAAGCCTGACAGCAGCAACAGCCATTTCAGAAATGACTGATGCGTGAACTTTTTAGTCATTTGATTTAAAATTTGCAGTTAGTGAATCATAGTCACAGCAAACATTATTGCCGTGCAACTATGGGGATACGAAAATTTATTGAACAGTGTTTACATAAGTTTTACAGCATAGCAACCGTCTCCATTATAAAATATTCAGCCAGGTTTGTCAGCCCGTTAAAATCAATATTTCACGCTTCATCATAGGGTAATTATTGTTGGTACGAATCTTTTCTTTTCGTTTATGATGTTTTGGCTAATCGTTTGTTCGGGATAAATTTAGACCGTTCTCATAAGCGTCCATTCCAGAAAGCTTTCCATGTTTTGTACAAAATTATCCTGTCGGTAGAACTATGAATTTGCTATCGTCATGAGTGAATAGTCAATAGTGAAAGTTTTCTTACAATGCACTATTTAAATATTATCACTTGGTTATTTATAACAGCACAGGCTTTTCAGCACCGTTATACTGTGCCAGCATAGGGCTATTGGGTGACAGTTCAGTTACCAGGTAATCAATATCTTTTATATCGGCTATCTTAATACGCTTTACCGAATTAAATTTTTCTGCAATGGTTACAACGGCTACTTTTTTTGCAGCTCTTATCATTGCCTTTATCACCTGTACCACTTCCCAATCAGAATCAGTCAATCCGTGTTCCTGCGATATGCCATTTGTACCTATTATGCACAGGTCGGGTTTAATATTTCCAATCTCATATATTACGCTTGCTCCTGTGTGTATGTTAGCGCTTTTGGCAAGCCTGCCACCTATTGATATCACTTCTATATTTTCATGTTCAGCCAAAGCCAGGGCAACCTGGGGACTCACTGTTAAAAAAGTTGCCTGCAAATCGGCTGGTATTTTTTTGGCAATTTCCATAATAGTGGTTCCACCTTCCACCAATATCATCATGCCTTTTTTAAAAAGCCCTATCACCTTATCAGCAATAACATGCTTGGCCTCAAGTGCGTAAACCGGGTTTTGACTGTTAAACGGGTAATGAAAAGTTTTACTCATTGCGCCGCCATGCACTTTTAAAATCAATCCCAGGTCAGACATTTCATTCAAATCTCTCCTTATCGTGTCTTCAGAAACCTGCAGCTTTTCGCTCAAATCTGTCGAATACACTTTGTTATGAAGGTTTATTTCCTTTAAAATGATCTGATGTCTTTCTTCCTTAAGCATGCTTGTTTGTCCGATTGTATACTAAATATATAACTTTTGCGTTTATTTGCATGTTTTTTATATAAATTACAGAAAAAAACTGCAAAATCTTTTTTTATGATAAAGATTACTGAACAGGCATCCATCCATAGGAGCCTGGAAACCAAAACAATAGAGGAAATAACGCTACTTATTAACCAGGAAGACGCAACGGTTGCATACGCGATTAAAAATGCATTAACGCAGATTAATGCACTTATAAGTAATATAGTGGAACATTTAAAGAATGGAGGAAGGTTATTTTACCTGGGAGCAGGTAGCGGGGGAAGACTATCAGTATTAGATGTTATTGAACTGCCAACGACTTTCGGGATTGAAAAGGGCATTGTGAATACTATTCTTGCAGGCGGCGTAGAACATTTGGTGGAAGCCCGTGAAGAAATGGAAGATAATTATATGGAAGGCTGGGACAGGCTACAAGCAGAAAAAGTATCATCAAAAGATATTGTAATTGGTATTTCGGCCAGTGGAACAACGCCCTTTGTGCTTGGTGCGCTTGAAGTATGCCGCGAATACAAAATAACTACAGGCTGTATTGTAAGCAACCCCAACAGCCCCATAGCAGCTGTTGCAAATTTTCCGGTTGAAGTGATAACCGGCCCCGAGTTTATTACTGGCAGCACCAGGATGAAATGCGGTACCGCACAAAAAATGCTGTTTGACATGATCAGCACCACTACCATGATACAACTTGGCCGTGTAGAAGACAATCAAATGGTAAATGTATTGCTGATAAACGATAAGATAACCGACCGTGCAGTTAAAATGCTGATGAATAAAACCGGACTTACCGATTATAATGAAGCAAAAAAAATATTACTTGAGCACGGCAGTGTTAAACTGGCAGCAGATTACCTGCGATAAACAAAGTAGGATTTACGAAGCCTGCCCGTATAAATACATTCAGGCGGGTACGAAGTGCCCAGTTTTAAACTTGATCGGCTTTGCTCAGCAGGCTGGTGTTCGACAAACAATCTCTGGCCTCCTCCGGCTGTTTCTCCGTGTAACAAAAAAAGGTTACACAGAGCGCACTGAGTAGACACAGAGCTGCACAGAGCTTTGCGAAGAGTATTATCAGCAAATGTTTCATCAACGTACAATAATTAGACAACATCGAACTCCCTTTATACAACCATAACGACGCGATACATATGAAATTATTCAACAAACCCATTTTTATTATAGGCATGCTTTTTTTTGTATTTGGCTTTGTAACGTGGCTTGGTGCTGTATTAATACCCTACTTAAGAATAGCCTGCCAGCTTAATGACATCGCTGGTTACCTGGTGGCTTTTTCATTTTATATTTCTTATGCAGTTATGGCAATACCTGCGGCGAGTGTTTTGCGGTTAACAGGATACAAAAAAGGCATGAGCATAGGATTGCTTATCATGGCTGCCGGCGCGGCGTTGTTTATTCCCGCAGCTTTTATACGCTCCTATCCCCTTTTTTTAACCGGCCTTTTTGTGCAGGGCACCGGCCTCGCCATTTTACAAACCGCATCAAACCCATATATAACAATATTAGGTCCGCACGAAAGCGCCGCGCGACGTATCAGCGTTATGGGTATTTGCAGTGGCATAGCAAGTGTTATTGGGCCATTGTTAATTGGCGCTGTTATTCTACAGGATGCTGATGGCGTTAAGGCGCGTATAGCTACAATGTCTGCCGCGGAAAAAACAATTGTTCTTAGCGACCTTGCACACCGGGTAATAGTACCCTACTTAATTATTGTAGTGGTACTTGTTTTTTTAGCCATGCTGGTATTTTTCTCAGGCCTGCCCGAAGTTGATGCAGATGCTGAAAATGAAACAGTAGCATCAGCCAATAATAGCAAAACCAGCATTTTCCAGTTTCCACACCTGCTCCTTGGCGTATGTACTTTGTTTCTTTATGTGGGAGTTGAAGTAATTGCAGGCGACACCATTGTTAACTATGCCTCATCACAAGGCATCTCCCTTTCTGTTGCAAGGTTCTTTGCCAGTTGCACGCAGGTATGTATGCTGGCTGGTTATATCATTGGCATTATCGCTATTCCGAAATACATATCACAGGTAAGGGCATTAAAAATATCTCCGGTGGCAGGCCTTTTGTTTGCAGGCATCGCACTCTTCACCAACGGACTGGTATCTGTTACTTTTATTGCGTTGCTGGGGCTTGCAAATTCGCTTATCTGGCCTTCTATATGGCCCCTTGCTATTAATGGTCTGGGCAGGTTCACAAAAATTGGTTCATCATTATTGATCATAGCCATTGGGGGTGGTGCTATTTTACCGCTTGTGTATGGTTGGCTCGCGCATATTGCCAGGCCACAACAGGCATACTGGCTGGTAATACCCTGCTACCTGAGTATTTGGTTATATGCTAAGACTGGACACAAAGTTGGTTTATCTTTAAAACACAGTGCATGATACTTGTAGCTGACAGCGGCTCTACCAAAACAAACTGGTGTCTTATTTCCGCAGAACATAAAAAATATTATTTTGATACCGAAGGCTATAACCCCTATTTTGTAAACCCGCAGTATATTACCGGTTCTCTATTGCCATGCTTACCGCAAAGCCTCGACCCGCAAAAAGTAACCAGCATTTACTTTTATGGTGCTGGCTGTTTTGATGAAAAGCTGCATATAATTAACACTGCGCTTAGCGGCATTTTCACCAATGCTTCCATACACGCAGGATTGGATTTATTGGGTTCGGCAAAGGCGCTTCTGGGCGATAAACAAGGGTTCATTGCCATATTAGGAACCGGCACCAATAGCTGCCTGTATGATGGAACCAAAATAACGGCAAACATAGATTCACTTGGTTACCTGCTGGGTGACGAAGGAAGCGGTTTTTATATTGGAAGGAAAATACTTAGCGATTATGTAAGGGAGTATATGCCATTGCCCGTGCGGGAAGAGTTTTTTACAACCTATGTATTAACCCGCGAAACAATCATGGAATTGGTGTATTCAGAAAAATTGCCCAACCGTTTTTGCGCCCAGTTTACCAAATTTATTTCAACAAGCATTGCGGATAAAACTTATACCCATGACCTTATAAAAAGTGCGTTTACTGATTTTTTTGCCAACCTTGTCGCCAGGTATGAAAATTATCAACACTATACCTTTAACTGTACCGGGTCTATTGGTTATACATTTAAGGATATATTGACAGAAACCGCTGAAGCGTTCGGTATGCAGGCAGGAACGATAATTAAACGACCGATAGAAGGGCTTGCTGATTATCATGCACAACAGCTTTTTTCAGCCATACCGGTTTGCCCGCAAGCTTCATGACGGTAACATTCAAAACAGCGGCAAGTTACCGCGAAGATTTATGTACTTTTTTATGCATTAACTTTAAAACCATCTCGATTGAAACAGATTTTATCCAACAAAATATTCCGCATTTTTTTAGTAGCCGGGTTATTCACCATAGCCAATTGTCCGGCAAAAGCACAATCTCACAAAACAGAAAACGTGGTTATTGTAACACTTGACGGAATGCGATGGCAGGAGGTATTTGGCGGAATAGATGCTGCCCTGCTCAATAATCCAAAGTACACAAGAGATAAAGATAATTTGGAGGAGCATTTCGGTGCTGACGTTTCATTAGATAAAAGAAAAAAGCTATTCCCTTTTTTCTGGAGCATAATAGAGCAAAATGGCCAGCTATATGGCAACCGGAATGTTGGCAGCAACGTAAATGTAGCCAATCCATATAAAATATCTTACCCCGGTTATAACGAAATGCTTACTGGTTGTGTGGACACAGGAATCAGTAAAAACGATAAAATTCCCAACCCCAACGTTACCATTCTTGAGTACATCAACAAGCAAAACAAATTTGCGGACAAAGTAGCAGCATTTGCTACATGGGACAGATTCCCTTACATACTTAACGAAGACAGAAGTGGTATATATATAAATGCTGACGATGATACACTTTCACTGTCTTCTTCTACTGCAGCGATGTATAACTCAATTAATAAAATAACACCAAGGCCGCTGGGATGCAGGCCTGATCTTATTACCTATCTGTATGCAAAGGAATACATGAAACAAAAGAAGCCGAAAGTTTTGCTTATTTCCTTTTTGGAAACAGACTATGCGGCACATAATGGTATGTACGATTTGTATATTACAAGTGCACACGCAGAAGATGCAATGATTGCTGACCTGTGGAACACCTTACAGCAAATGCGTGAGTATAAAGATAAAACCACATTGATCATAACCTGCGACCATGGAAGAGGCGATAAAATCAAAGAACAATGGACTTCTCATGGTGGCCTGATAGATTCCGGAGGAACATGGATTGCGGTTATGGGGCCCGACACCCAGGCTCGGGGCGAAGTACATACTGAAAGCCAGTTATACCAGAAACAAATTGCACCAACAATCGGGAAACTGCTAGGTCTCGATTTTATGCCCAAAGATTCAACTTCATTGCCAATAAAGACAATCGTTCAATAAATAAATTCAACAAGAAATCTACCAGCAAGATTTTGACCAATAAGCTCGTAAATTATTCATTTACGAGCTTTAAAATTCGCTGGATCTGGTTATTTTGCTGATCTCCGGAAAGAGGTTTTACGGGGTACAGACTTTTCTGTTTAGTTCACCACACTTCAAAATCATAGATAAATCCTCTACTGCAGTTACACTGAAACCCCAAACAAGTAACCCACCCCGGCTGTTATCACCATCGCCAGTGTTCCCCAAAGCGTTATTCTGATAACCGCCTTCCTGATATCTGAACCACCGGTTTTCGCAGCAACAGCGCCCAATATCATCAGAAAAAAGATCGAGCATACATACAACGAGTAGTGCATGTTACCAAGCGGAAAAAAGATAGTGATCAGGAGGGGCAGAATGCCACCAGAAGTAAAAGCAGCGCCTGATGCAAGCGCCGCCTGAATCGGATTGGCCTGGGTAATCTCGTTTATACCCAATTCGTCCCGCAAATGTGCTTCCAGTGCGTTTTTTTCGGTTAGCTCACGTGCTACAATTGCTGCCGTTTCCTTTTTTAGCCCTCGTTGCTGATAGATCTCGGTTAATCGCTGCAGTTCGATTTCCGGCATTTCTTCGAGCTCTTTTTTCTCCCGTTCAATATCGGCCTTTTCCAAATCAGTCTGCGAGCTAACAGATACATATTCGCCGGCGGCCATGGAAAGCGCCCCGGCAACCAATCCGGCCAGCGCCGCCAGCACAACAGGTTGTCTTGCGCCGCCGGCACTGGCTACACCGATCGCAATACTGGCGACAGATAAAATACCGTCATTAGCACCCAACACTGCGGCGCGCAGCCAGTTGCTTTTATGGATATAGTGATTATCTAAATAACTGTCCAGACCTTTATTTTCAGTGTCACTTTGCATAGTCATAGTATTAGGCGTTTAAAATATTACTACTACTTAATCTTTAAATTTAATGAAATGATATTGGCATTCATTCCTGTAGTTTTAAAATAATGCCCATACCGCAATTCAAGCATGGACAGCGATTGAATACCTAAAATACCATTCGCCGGCGTTAGCCTGATACCTGCACCCACAAATTGGCTATTGAATTTGGACAGATCATAATTGCTGGTATAGTATCCATCTGCCGCTGTATGTGCGTGGTAGCCCGCAAAATATTTTACAGCTGTCTGTGTGTAGTAACGGTAGAATGGACTAACAGACACAAAAGGCGAGATTTTTACCGGCACCTCAAGATCGATGGTATTTGCATGCAGCTCCCAGCTGTCGGTATAATACCTGTAATAGGCCCTTACAATTATCCTGGAGGATACAAAATAACTGGCCCGGAAACCCAATGGTAACTTTAACCTGTTATCAGGCATCTTTTCCTGATGCACGGTACTATCGGCAAAGTACACCCGATGGAACGGAAGTCCCAAATAGCCGTTCTGCCGGACCAGATCTGCCAAAAACATTACCTGAAGCCGGGAGTTGATAATTTGCGCATAAGACAAAGATGCCGCAAAAGTATTTCTTGGTGTTACAGGATAATCTTCGTGATAGTGACTGTTACTTTCTGTCCTTAATTCAACTGGCGTTACCAAACTTACCTGGTCAAGATAAACCTGTGCTTTGGCCGCAAATTCACCCATTTTATTTTTAGTTTTTTTAGCAAACATAAGATTTGCACCAAAGGAAGAATAATCAAATTCTTTAGACAAAGATACCCCGGCGCCAATCGTCTTGCCGTTGGTTTCATCCTCTTCATTCCAGGTAAAAGATGGATAAACCCTTGTATCTGCATGCGAAGCAGAACTGTTTGCTTTCAGATCAATCCTGTCGGAAGATGCTGAAGTGTAATGATCTACACCCAGATCCAGGAGAAAACTATGCTTGCGCTTTTTTTTATCATACCGGATCAGTTTCACATCGATAAAGTTAGACAGATCGGATAGCTTTTCCGTGCCTATACCACCTGTAACCGCTGAATGATCGCCGTTTTGCTGATAATAACTTGATACAAAGTTTATTTCTTCGAGCTTCAACTTTCGCGAAACAAAGCCAGTGTCTGTATTACTGCTCTGACTAAATGATTGCATCCATGCAAATAATGCCGCTGCTGTAAAATATATTCTCTTCATCGTTTCATTTTTATGGGTAATTAATTACAGCCGCAACCTCCGCCACTTTTGCCCGCATTGGCACCCGAAGCGCCCTCGCGGTAAGATTGAAAATTCAGTTCTGTCTTTTCGACCTTGCGGTTTCCTAATACCATTTCTGCATCGTTAAGTTTATTTTTCTGGTATTCTTTTACTACGGTACACGAAGCAAATGAGAAACCGAATAATACTATTAATACTGATGTAAGTTGTGCATACAGTTTCATCTGATTTGAATATTTTTAGATGAATAAATGTTGTTATAGTCATCGATAATGATGCAGGCTATGCCATGCATCTGATTGATCAGGCCGAGCCCCGCTTTCACTCCCATTACACTTACAGGTGTTGCCATTGCATCCGCTATTTCTGCATTGGGACAGATGATAGTGACGCTTTTAATACCTGAGACAGGAAGACCAGTTTTTGGATTGATGGTATGAGAATAACGCTTCCCGCCTATCACAGCGAACTTCTCATAATTGCCGGAAGTTGCAATTGCCATGTTGCTGATATTGAGGTATGAAAAGGGAAGCGAAGCATTGTCCGGGTCAGCAATGCCAATGGTCCAGGGTTTGCCATTGGCCTGCATTCCCCAGGTGCTGATATCACCGGACGCGTTGATCACGCCGGCAACAATGCCCTTTCGTTGCAACAGCTGCCTGGCCATTTCTGCGGCATACCCTTTACCAATACCGCCAAACCCAATCCGCATGCCTTTTTCTTTTAACAGCACACTGCAGTTTTCTTTGTTGAGTACAATGTTGCGAAAATTAATGAGCCGCACCATCGATTTTGCCAACTTCGGATCGGGTAGCTTTGTCATGGTTTGATCAAAATTCCACAGGCTTTTATCTATCGAGCCAAACGTAATATCGAATGCGCCATCTGTCAACACGCTAATGCGGATACTTCTTTCTATAAGCTCATAAACCTCCCTGTCCACTACCGTTGCCTCAACGCCTGCGTTCCTGTTGATGAGATTAGTTTGACTGTCGTTGTCAAACGTCGTGAATAATCTTTCGATTCTCCTGATTTCTTCAATCGCAAGTAGGATTGCTTCATTTGCTACCTCCTTCTCTTCGCAGACGACTGTTATCTCGAAAGCATTCCCCATCAACCGTTCTGATCTTCTAAATTCCTTTAGCACGCTCAATTCATTTATAGTAGGCTGCATAATTGTTTACAATTTCCCTGGTAAATTCAGCAGGAGTACATGCAGGCAATCCGTTCCATGATTTTAACACCTTACCATCTCCATCCAGTAAGATTGTATATGGAAAGGCACCGTTTTGATTGTACTTGTCTGCCAGCCACTCATTTTCCTTTTGAGTCGCTTCATCCGGCTGATGTTTTTTTAGCCTCGGAAAGTCGGCATTTAAAAACACCAGTAAGCTGTCTCCTGCCTTTTTAAAGTCGTCATTCTCAAAAAACTCTTTATGCATTTTTATGCATGGAATACACCAGTCTGAACCGGAAAAGTTCAGAAGAATTAGCTTATGCATTTCCTTTGCTTCTTTTTGAGCACGCTCAAGCAGCGACTGACCATTAGCCAGCGTAAAGGTTAATGCGCAGCAGGCCATCAATATGATTTTTTTCATTATAATTATTTTAAAACCTTATCTGATTTCGTTTTCCAGTGAGGTTGCCCATTCAGTTATTTCATCCTGTTGCTGTTTTGATAGCTTTGCGTTGGTATGAATAAGTGTGTACGATGATAACGGCATTTCTCCCTCTTTAATGGATTTAGTTATCTCGTGAAGTTTTTTCTTTTTCTTGTCTACTGTATAAAGATTAAACTCATCAAAATTCAGCTCCTCTTTACCTTCATTTACATGACCTGATAACCACCATGCGATTGGCTGGATATTGTTGTACCAGGGATAGCTGGTATTGTTGGAATGACAGTTATAGCATGCCGTTTTTAAAAGCGTACTCACATTCTGAGGAACGGCATAGTGCTGTTCTATAGCATTAGCCTGCACCTGAGATGAAATGTTTTTTTGCGGACGAAAAAACTGAATAATAATAAATACCGCTGCAATTAGCATAATCACCTTTTTCATTATGATCATTTTTTATTCTTTCTTTACTGCATTATTTATTCAGCAGCCAGCAAGCGTTATGCGCCTCAGGCGACATAGTCCGTGAAGTTTATCTTATCGCGCCGGCTACCACATTCTAAGAGCAAATATCTTATCAGTTTTTTTGCACAATTTTCTTCCATTTGTTTCATGCCTGTAAAACCTGCACGGTTCGCCTATAAACACCCGTTACACGTTTCATCTGCAGGCTCGGAAATAAGACCGGTAAGGTGTCCAAAGCTTTGGAATGCGCCATAAAATGCCAGCGGCTCAGGTAAGCAGAACATCCCGCTATGTCAGAGATAACCGCTACACCAGCGCCGGCATGCTCAACTGTTGCTGAGATAGCGACCTGTTAACAGTATGTATATACCATAAACGCTAAACCTGTGTCGGCATAACACATTAAAGACAAAATGAAATGGGCAAAAAGCTAATTTTCCTTTTTTTATAGTATGGATTGGCTGATATCCGGGGGTTGCCAGATAGAAGAAAGGTGTTCGTAGGAATATCGGGAAGAAATTTTAGGGTAATCGATCCTGGTTTCTCCGATAGCTATTTCAGGAGTAACTGCAAGTGGTACAGGCAAGGTGTAGGACACAGATGCTAATACCGGATGGACCGGCAACTTAAAGGGCAACTGCATGTCTCTATCATAATCCGCATCCCGTGGGCAGCCATGCATATAATGTTCATCAAGGAACTGCAGGATAGTGATAGACTTATTTTCCTTTTGATGTTCCTGGAAATGTTCAACCAGTACCGGAATCTTCAACAACTCAACTAGTTGGCTGGTGGAGACGAGATACAAGATAAAAAACAATATGCTTGCTGCCTTTCGCATTATTTCAAAGATATTTATAAAATGGCATCATGCCGCATTCCTGTAGAAGGATTTTTCGGGTATTCGGATAATTATTATGATAATGCACACAACCCAAAACATAGAAATAGACTATTATTTATCCCTTTCTGGTTTCTGTTTTCGTACGTCTCATTCCCCTGCCGTTCTGTTAAAAAAATGAACAGGCTATTGCATCCAACAGATTTTGATCTGAATGCAGTGAAGCTGCAATGCCAGGGATCAAAAAATACAGGTCGTCATTTATGATAATTGGCAAGAGGGAAAAGAGTATATCAGGTATGCATCGCAACATATTTGCTGCCTTTGGTTATGCAAAACCGAATAATCAATTCCTTCTCCGGAACAGGTATGTTTCGCATCTCAAATTGTTGTCTTTTATACTTTTATATTCAATAACATTATGAAATTTATTTTTTCCAAAACCTCCGGGCTAAATTCGTTATACAACCCTCGCCAGGCCAGGGCATACGCACACGTCGAATATATTTTCCAACCGGTTTGTTGACGGGCGAATATGATTGATAACAATCACTATTGCCACTAACGCACATCATTAAAAAAAGCTTCTCTGTTGAATAGTTTTATTAAAAATTTTCTTATGCAGAAGATTTCAGTTGCGGTTGATGCTGTTGATCCGGACAGAAACCAGCTGGCTTTTGCATGCTATCTTGCCAAACTTACAAAATCAAAAATAACGGGCGTTTTTCTTGAAAATATTGTGGCGGAGGAAAAGCCGGTAATTAAAACAACTTCCGGGCGGGCCTACCTGGATTGGGCTGTTAATGAAAGATCCGGGAAACATCAGGCTAAGATGTTGGCCATTGATAATAATATTCAATTATTTATGCAACACTGCGCAAATGAAGGTGTGTTGTGCAATGTGCAAAGAAAAGAAGGTGTACCTTATAGGGAAATGAAGGACGAAAGCCGCTTTGCGGATGTAATTGTTGTTAGCTCAGAAACCTCATTCAAAAAGCATTACGAAGGCGCTCCAACCGCTTTTGCGCGTGATGTGCTGGCACATGTAGAGTGTCCCGTTTTTGTTGCTCCCACAAGTTTCCATGGCATAAAAGAATTATTCTTTGCATTTGATGGTTCAGCGGCAGCTATGCATGCAATAAAACAATTTTCTTACATATTGCCTGAATATGCCAATCACAGGATTACAGTATTACATGCGGATGACGACGCAGAATGGATGATGACTGGCTATGATGGCTTTGTAGACTGGTTGGACCACCACTATAATCATATTGAATTTGTTACATTAAAAGGGCAGGCAACTTTTGCACTCTTTGATTTCCTTATCGATAAAGAAGATTTTTTACTACTAATGGGTGCTTATGGAAGAAGCAGCCTTTCCCGTTTTTTCCTGCACAGTAAAGCGACAACATTATTGAATACACTTGCCCAGGCAATGTTTATAGCTCATTAACTCATATTGATTGTTCATTAATTCATTCTGCTTACCTGTTAAATGAATATTTATGAAAACGATTATTGCTCTTACCGATTTTTCTGAGAACTCATTAAACGCCGTGAATTATGCTGCTGACATGGCATGCCTCATTCGTGCGCGCCTTACAATAATGAACGTAGTGCCGCTTCCAATGAGTGGCGCTGAAGTTCCCGTTCCTGCATATAATTTCCAGGACCTTGATGATGATGCCCAGGAGGAACTAAAATTGCTCAAACAAAAAATTGAGGAGAGAACAAACGGACACATTATAGTGCATGCTGAAATCAGGCCTGGCAACCTGCTTCCCATGCTAAAAGACTATTGCGAAATGGTTAAACCTTTTGCAGTTGTTATGGGCGAAGAAAGTGCGGGAGCCCTTGAACGCACGTTACTTGGAGGTGCTGCAGTTTCAGCATTGAGGGACATCTACTGGCCGGTAATTTTTGTACCGTTTAATGCGACGTTCGAAGGCATCAAAAAAATCGGGCTGGCCTGCGATCTCAAAAAAGTGCATGAAACAGTGCATGTTGAACCCATAAAAGCCTTTGTTAAGGAATTTGATGCAGAATTGCATGTGGTAAACATTTCGGATAATGGCCAAAATGCGTTCGATGACAAAGCCGTATTGGAATCTATGATCCTGCAGGAAATGCTTGGCGAGCTGAATCCAAAATACCACTTCATCAGCAGCAAAGACACCGACACAGCCATCCAAAAATTTGTTGTGGAAAAAGATATGGACATGCTCATGTTAATTCCCAAAAAACATCTTTTTCCAGGCACAATGTTTAAAGCGCGGCATTCAAAAGAACTGCTTCTCGAAGCTGAAGTACCCATTCTTTCAATTCATGCTTAGCTCAAACTGTTATCCATGCAACCTTATATTAAAACATTCTCTGAGATTGGCATAACCGACACTGGATCCGTAGGAGGTCCATGTATGTGCTGTCTGATGTGGCGAACAACGGAGCTGTAATGAAAATGATAAGCATGATGATCCATACAGCCAAAAAGTCCGGCTCAAGGATCGGGCTTTGCGGCCAGGCGCCGAACGATTTTCCGGAGTTCGCGCGCTTCCTGGTTGAGCAGGGTATTGATAGCATTTCATTTAATTCGGACGCTCTTTTAACGGCAATTAAAAATATCGTTAAGGCGGAAGAGGACTTTGCGGGAAATAATATTCAACTGGTGTTGTAGGCATAGCACGTTTCCTGTTATTATGCGGCAGAAAAATTTCTGCCGCTTTCTTTATGTACAAACGACGAAAAAGTATTTATTGCGGCCCTAATTAACCCGGCCTAAAATTTGTGCAAACGTGCATTTTTTTTTATATTAGTGACTAACGATTGAAGCAACATTACCCGCGTCAGCGATGTTTCCATGGGCACTCAAATTGTTATAACCTTCCATAAAAACTGAATGCTATGAAAAAGATCCTGGTGATTGAGGACAACGATGACATAAGGAGCAACACGGCCGAAATACTTGAATTGTCAAATTACGAAGTAATTACAGCAGAAAACGGTAAAATCGGCCTGGTTAAAGCTTTGGAAATAAAACCGGATCTGATCATTTGCGATATCACTATGCCAGAGTTAGATGGATACGGCGTAATACATGCGGTTCAGAAAAATGAATCAATAATGAACACCCCCTTTATTTTTCTCACGGCACGGACAGAACGAAGTGATTTCAGAAAGGCAATGGATCTTGGTGCTGACGATTATTTAACCAAACCATTTAGCGGAACAGAGTTGCTCAATGCAGTAAACGGCAGGTTAAGGAAAATGGAGGATCTGAAGCGAAACCTGGCTCCCGGCCTGCAGAACATTCAGGACCTTCTTGAAATGACCGGAAGCAAAGATGCGATGGATTCGTTTACCGAGGGGAGAAACGTGAACAAATACAAAAAGAAGCAAACCATTTACACAGAAGGAAATCATCCTAACAGCTTATACTTTATTGTAAAAGGAAAGGCTAAGGCGTATAAAACCAATGATGATGGAAAAGAGCTTGTAACAGAGCTGTACGACGAAGGCGATTTTCTTGGGTATGTTGCGTTGCTGGAAGGCACAATATACAAAGACACTGCAACGGCGATGGAGGATTCAGAAATTGCCATTATACCCCGCCACGACTTTGATGAACTAATAAATCACCATCCACAGATAGCAAGAAAATTTATCCAGCTGCTGGCCCGCAACGTATCTGAAAAAGAAAAACATCTCGTGAGGATTGCCTATAACTCGTTGCGTAAGAAGGTAGCCGATGCCCTGCTGATAATAATAGACAAATACGATGCAAAGATGGAGAATAAACAAGTGATAGATATAAGTAGAGAAAATCTTGCAACAATTGCAGGTACTGCCACCGAATCACTTATCCGCACCCTTACAGATTTTAAATCCGAACGCATCATTGATATAAATGATGGCCACATTATTGTTTTGGACAAGGCAAAATTGCAGAAAATATATAGCTAACCCAATGGCTTCGTAATGCAAGTTTTTAGCTGTAAACGTTGTTAAGTAAATATCTGTTGAATTCTATTTTCAGCTGTGAAAATTCTTTTTCAAGCAAGCTGATATGTTTGCGGATATTTTCCAGTTTATTGTGAATGTTGGTGTTTGCTGTATTATCGAAATCGATGTCAGCAAATATTAATTTATCAATTTCTGCGAGATCATTTCGCAATACGTTGATCGTTTCGTCTTTCTTTACAAAGCAGTTCTGAAAATCTTCAATATTTGATATGTTTACGTTATTGAAGCTGCCTTTGAGTATTTCAATCAGCCTGTTTTTAAGAAAGATGTTTTCATCCATCATAAATGCAAGCAATCTCTTCCACATATCGATTTCATACTTTAGTTGGTTGATTTTGATCTGTGGCATCAAGAGCGATCCGGGTTGTTCATCGTTTTCAACTGTTCTATTGTTCATGCTGCACTGATTTTAGTGTTATTAAAATTGCCATCAAAAAAAGACCGTTTGGAAAGTGCAACGCCTGCCGTTTTATAAGGCCCCCGCTAGCATGAGAAGTAAACGGGGGCCATTGTGTTTTAAGGGATTTATTTGACTACTATTTGCTTTGAAGAAGCTTTCTTTTGCTGATCGTTTCGTGGAAGGCTTATCTTTAAAACGCCGTCCGTATAGCTCGCATCTATTTTGTCTGTCTGAATTTCGTCCGGCAGATTAAACCTCCTGGTGAAAGAAGAATAATTATATTCTTTCCTTGTGTAATTTTTATCTGCCTCCTCTCTGGAGTCTTCCTTTTCGGAACTAATAGTCAGCATATTTCCATCGACACTGATATTGAAATCTTCCTTTTTCATTCCTGGCACGGCTACTGAAACAAGATATTCATTTGCTTCTTCTGTTATGTTAACCGCAGGAGCCTGCAATGTCCGTCCTGTAACGTTGCCATTGTCAAACCAGTCGCTCCAGGATTTGAAAAAGTCATCGAATAAGAAGGGTCTCCTTTCGGTGAACCCTGACAGTGCTCGAGTTGCCATAAGAACCTCCTTTTTTTGTGTTTTAGATGAGTGATGTGATACAAATTTATTTTCTGTTTAACCCATGTACGAAGATGTTCATCAGTACATGCGCTGAGTGTGGTCATCAAGAATTATGTTATCAGCAAAAAGTGTATGTGCTTTTGGAGGATAATTGTGTCGCTTGAAATAAAACGTAAAAACCCTGAAGACAATTCTAAAAATCCTGTATGAAATCCAGCGTATCAATTGTTCAAAAATATTGGTGGTGTAGTTGTAACCCGGAGCTGTAATTTTTATGCAGTCTTTCTGTATAATGTTATCCAGCTCGAGCCGTGTTTGCCTGGAAAACGCAGGCTGATGTACATCCAGGTTCAGTTCAATGCTTGCATAGGTACTGATATCATTTATATTATATGACCCAATTGTCATCCACTTGTCGTCACAAACAGCAAGCTTACCATGCAACACACTTTTCTGGTATTCAAATATCTCAACACCTTTGCGTAAAAGCCAGCCATAAAGCCATCGTTCGGCATGTTTAACAAGATGTACATCGGAAATACCTGTTGTAATTACTCTTATATTAACACCTTTTTTTATTGCAAAAGCAATATTTTTTCGAATGGCTTTCCCTGGTAGAAAATAACTGCTTAGAATGGTAACGTTGCTTTCTGCGTGCCGAAGCATGTTAATGTAAGTTCGCGAAATCTGGTTTTTCCCATGCACCCAATCGTTAACCCTCATAATGATGCTGAGGCCGTCGCATACAGATGTAAGATCTCCTGTTTTTACGCTTGCCGGTACGGATGTAATTGTTGTAAAATCTGAAGGGTTAATTTCCCACATATCCCGGCAATACGTCGCTAATTGAGCAGCGATATCTCCTTTAACCAATAAGGCAAAATCCAGCCATGCGGAGTGCGTGGGCAAATCGTTGTAACGGTCGGAAATATTAATTCCACCTACCAGCGCAATATTTCTGTCCGCCACAAATATCTTGTGATGCATCCGCCTTCCAAAATAGAAATACCGGCTTTTGAGCACAGGTTCAAAAAAACGGAAATAAATACCCGCATCAATCAGGGACTGCACAGATTTCTTCGACATAACCTGTGATGCATAGCCATCCGCGAGCACGTATACGATAACATTTCTCTTTACGGCTTTTTTTAAAGCAGCTGCTACCATGTTTCCTGTGTCATCATCATCAAAAATGTACGTCTGCAGATGGATGATATGCGTAGCCTCATTGATCAATTTTATTAACAGGGCAAAATACTCTTTTCCCCCATGAACGAGTTTCACACCGCACTTTCCGATGATGCCGGGTTCGGCCTTTTGATCATTATGGTTAGCTATTCCGGCGTCCATGTCCATCGTCTTTCGTTACTAACTACGACAATAGTACCCATTCCCTAATTGGGGTGGGAAACCTGCACTTCACAGGGCTTGTCTAATACACAATCAGTCGTTCAATGTCCTGGCAGACATGATCAACATTCTTAGGGACTAATATGACCAGTATTCCATCCTTGAGCTCAGCTGTCATAAATTGACTGTCAGCATCGACAGGAAGCACAACCTTTGTAAACAGATTGCCTTTTTCGAAGTCTTGCAAAAGTATTTTGGTACGTTGACGATCGCCCCGGACGGGTGGGATCTGAATTGACAGTATGTTGTTGTAGCAATAAATCTTTATATCCTCTTTTTTTACTCCCGGAACAGCCAATTCAATTTCAAAACAACAGTCCTTTTCGATAAGATTGATCGGAGCTTTACCCGGTGCTTTTATAGCTTCGTTTTCCGCAAGCATTCCTGATGCGTTTAATGGAACATATTCACCCGGATATATAAAAGTGTCTTTCATAACCGGTTCTTTTAAGATTGAGAAAACAAATCGACAATATAAAAATACAATTTCGTAAAGCAACAGTTAATGATGATGGTAAGCATCATTAATGATTGCCATCATACCTTCATATCCTTGCTAAATAGGCCTTGTTACTTCATGTTTTTGCAAATGTCTGACACCGCGCTGGGCAATCTGACCCGCAAGCCCTCGCTCTGAGGACTGAAGTTCGCTAAAGAGGCTTTCTACCGGTATACATGAAAAATCATTTTCGTTTACCATAGACACACTATTTCTATCCGTCTTTTTTATTTGCCACCCATTTTTTTATCACAATGAAAACAATAACAGTAATACATGCCATCGATGCTACAAATGTTATGTGCTGCGTTAAATGTAACTTCTGTAAACTTTTTGCAAGCTGTTTTTGAAACAACATACCAACAACAATGTAAAACGCAACATATAGCCCTGTAGCAATAGAATTTACAATAAAGAAGAGCTTCCATGAAATACCCACTGTAGCTGATACAACAGGGCTTAAAAATCTAAGCTTAGGCAAAAGAGCCAGTACAAACAAGGTGCTTTTTGCATTTTTTTTAAGGTTTGTTCTGAGCCTTTTCAATACACCACTGCTCACTTTGCCAATTGTTTTTTTTACGACTTTGCTGCCTTTTAAAGAGAGGTAAAAAAATACGTTATCGGTTGTTAGAAGTGCTACAACAGAAACGGCGCCAGCAAGCAGCGGATTCAATGAAGAATGTGTGCATATATATCCCAGGCTTATGAGTGATACTTCTTCCGGTATGGGTGTTAACTGTTCCAGCAGGGCGAACCAAAAGAAGATGCCGAGATATGAAAAGCTGTAGATGTATGCAGATAAATCGCTGTGCTCCATAATCGCGGTACAATGTAACTAAAATTAACCAGCAACGGAATTTTGCATGTAAGAATGCACTCTGTTGCCCGCTGAGTTGCTCTGTGAAACTCTGTGTCTCCTCTGGCTGTTTCTCCGTGTAACAAAAAAAGGTTACACAGAGAGCACTGAGTCGACACAGAGCTGCACAGAGTTTATGCCTTTATGCAAATCCGTCATTGGCATGACAGAAGACATTTCCCAAAGTTGACGATGCCTGACTATTCGACCATTTCTATTGAGCTTAATTCCCTGCTAAAATCTAATTGTTTGTGACGACAATCAATACTCTGTTTGACAGCCATCATTTAAATAGCCAGATACAGCAATTAGTTTTAAGCTACTAAAACGGAACGTCATGAATGAGTCTATTCCGGCAGGTGTTGCGGATCTGCTTGCGGTAACCAATTATGGCCCCGCAATCTCACTGATTATCCCATTCAATCCCAAAATGAGCAATAAGGGTGATATTGCCCACCAGCTTAAATGCGCTACTGATGAGATTGAAAAAAAGCTCTGGAGAGATCATCCACACCAGGTTGCCATGCTTGTTGGCGGTAAACTGAAAAAATTGCTCTCCGACCTGAACTACAGTACACACAAAAAAAGTGTTGCGGTGTATGTTTCCCCGGTATTTGACAAAGTGTTCTACCTGGATATGGAGGTAGAACCCACTGTAAATGTGGGTGACGAATTTGCTATTCTCGATTTACTGCGTAGCCGTAAGATATTGCAGCAATACCTTGTACTTGTTCTTGGCGGAAAGCACAGTTGCATCTTTGCCGGCAATGAAGGCAGGCTTAGAAAATTGGTGACTGATGCTCCGGAAACTGTTTATGCATATGTAAATGAACTGCCGGAAAAAATATCCAACTTTTCTGATCCGCACAAACGAAAAGAAGAAGTGATGGAAAAGTTTCTGCGACATATGGACAACTCCCTGGAACTAATTTTACATACTGATCCCCAGCCCGTTTTTGTATTAGGAAATGAGCGAATGGCCGGCCATTTTAAAACTTTGACAAAAAACAAGTCTGCCATCATAGATTATATTTTTGGTAATTATGAGCACGCTTCCGCAGAAAGCATTCTTACTGCGATCACACCTTACCTGGCCAGTTGGGAAAAGGTTCGTCAGACTTCAGTCCTTCGTCGCGTAGAACAGGCCGCAGATAGTATGCATTTATCATCGGGAATGGGTGAAGTATGGAAACAGGCGCGCCTGCACAGGGGTAAGCTGCTGATCCTTGAAAAAGATTTTGATTATTCGGGAGCTGGCGGTGGTCTCTATTATGGCTTTCCACTCATAAAAAACACATTTGATGATACCGTTCAAAAAGTTTTAGAGAGCGGCGGAGAAATTGACTTCGTTGAACCGGAGGCGTTAAAAAAATACGATCACATTGCAATGATTCAGCACTATTAAATGATAGTGATAGAACTGCCATTAGGTATCCTACACTTGAAAGTGCAGGATACCTAATCGAATCTCACCCCAGCGCAAGTATGAAGCAATAGCCTTGCGCAATACGGACTGTGCGGCAAGACCAAACCATTCAAGGTATTAAAAGCCGTCTGACTTGGTTTTCATTGTATTTTTCAACAATTCAATTTTGCGTAAAAACAATGCATCCATCGCTTTAAGTACACGCTTCCTTTCCCCTGTCCCCAAAATGCCACCCCCTTTTCCTTTGTCAACATCGTACAGAGGATGATCTACACTCTTATTATCCTCTTCATAATTGATCATGATGTTGTCAAAAGTATACCGGTAACGGCCGTTTTTCATTTCTATTTTTATATTGTATTTCAATTTCATTGGTATGCTGCCAATGCCGGTTTGTGTTTTATAAGTCGCCGGCTCTTCCACAGATACGGCTACAGTAGCTCCCGTGGCATCATCGGTAGTTGTTTGAATATTTGGCAAAGCCAGTTTAACAATAAACAATTTGCTATTCTTATACAGGTCGCCAGTGGTTAGGGATGTGTCAACCTGAACAACTTCTCCATAATACAAGTATCTATCTTCAACTTTATAATTCAATCCGCCTGATTGAGCATTTGAAACAAGGGGTAATAAACATATGGCTATTGAGAGTAAATGTTTCATAAAACACGAATATTTATACAGATTCAAACAAATAATTGAGTTTACAGTTAGTAACAACAAATCAACTCCCGAATTGTTGTAACAAGGCCACCCCAACCTGGCGCAAGTATGCAGCACGGCCTTGTGCAATGCATACTTGTGCGGCAGGCTAAACAGGAACTATATATCTCCCAGGAAGGGACTGCGCGGGATAAAGAAGCACAAAGCCGCTCTCACAACCGGGCGGCTTTGTTTTATACATTTTGCTGTCTCTACAAACCGGATGCTCCTACGGAGCAACACCTGCGAACCTTCCTTAATCAAATAAGATGTCCTACACTTGCAAGTGTAGGACATCTTATGTCGAATCACTTTCCATTCAACAACCCTTCGTCGGCAAAATAACAAAGCCGATCTCCCAATCAAGCGGCTTTGCTATTATAAACTTTTATTGACTTTCCTATCTTGCAAAGTCCAGCGCTTCACTAGAGGCGTGGCAGGATGAAAATCCCTTTTTATTTGCAGGTCGATATGCGCTGCGCTGACATGCCGGCCAGTATGAGTCTTCCTCTGGTCTCATATCCCCGGGCACCTCACAAGGCGAACAAGGCTTGTGAAGAAGTTCTCGTTATAGATAGAGCCAATGCTGGTAACGAACCTTATAATTTTGCGCTTATACCCAGGTAAAAGCTTCTGCCAACTGCCGGAAGGATGCCCGGACCTGGATATTCGTCCGTACGGCGGGTAAAGTAGGCTTTGTCTGCAATATTATTCACGCCTGCTTTTACGGCAAATTTGTTTAGTTTATATGTAGCGCTTAAGTCAAAGATGGTATAAGCAGGAATATATCCAGCCACCGGATCATCACTAAGCTTCACATTAGAAGCATCACCATAAGCGTCGCCGGTATTGCTCATCTGGAATGTTGTTGAGAACTTACGGTCGTTATAAATAAGCCCTGCCCGATTGATATATTTTGCGGAAGCCTCCACCCTGTTGCCTTTATATTCACCCGAAGTATAACGGGCATCAGTATAACCAAACGAGTTAAAAATGCTTAATCCTTTTTTAGATTCGGGATTGAGAAACTTCAATATGTTGAACTCAATATAACTTTCGATTCCTTTATGCACACTGTTGGCTATATTGGTGCGGTAAGTATATTGTTTTCCATTTTCATCAGTCATTAAAACCGTACCGATCCGGTTATTATAGGCCATATAAAACAGGCCAAGATCAAAGTTGAGATAGTTTTTGATTGTGCCTCTGAAACCAAGATCGGCATTATAACCTGAGGCATCTTTCATGTTGGGATCTATTTTAGACGTTACCCCGATTGGCGTTAGCTGTCCGTATTCAATTGGCCGGTATGCCTGGCTAATGTTGGCATACACATTCGTGAAGCGGCCGGTTTTGTATTCTGTACCAATCCCCAGTAATGGGAAGGTACGTGTTCTGTAATCATTGGAATAGAGTTTCATGCTATCAGTAACATACCCGTTTACCGAACTTTTAAGATATTCAAAACGGAACCCCGGAGTAATGGTCAGGCGCCTGTTGATCCTGAAAATATTTTCAATAAAAGGAGCAATGTTGGTCGTAGAATAATCAAGCGCATATTCAAAATCGCCTGTAGTACTCAAATCAAAATCGCTGCCGGTTGTGCCTTCTCCCCCGCCCCGTCTTTTAAACCAGGCATAACTGTAACGCAAACCTCCGGCAAGTGTATTGTTCATTTTACCAAGGCTATACTGATGTAACATACGCACTTCCGTGGTACTGTTGTTCATAAATTCTTTTTCAACCTCACGAGGTGCATATTGCCCGGTTGCAGCATCAATTGTGTCAATGGCTCCAGCGCCGCCATCTTCATTGCGCCAAACCAACTGGCGGTTGCTGACCAGGTAGGCAGATTTTATACTTAAAGATGTAGCCGGCGAAATATTATAGTTAAGGTAAGCAGCAACTACATTCCAGGGGCTTTTTATCCAATTGCGCGACCTGTATGATGCCCGCGGATCAACATTAAATAAGCTGTCTGTTAAACCACCCGGCATCCTTACCCTGTTACGCAATAAGGTATATTCAACACCTATACTGAGTTTTGAAGATGCATTATACTGAATACGTCCGAAACCGGAAAACTGCTGCTGCTCACTATTGGCACGCCATCCCTGCATGGTGCGGTATTGTACAAACCCATAATAATTCCATTTACCAATAGTTCCGCCAACTGAGTTAAAAGAATTAAACAGGCCATAGCTACCTCCTGTTTGTGAAGTCTTAAACTGAATTTTTTTGTTTAGCGGAGCATCCTCAATGACGTAGTTTACCAGGCCGCCAAATTGTGAACCGAATTGAAGGGAAGAAGCACCGCGAACCATTTCAATGCGGCTTACCGCCTCCATAGGTGGCAGGTAATAAGCTTCATTGTATCCGTAGATATCTCCACTGATGTTATAGCCGTTCTGTCTTGTGTTCATCTCAATACTTTGAGACGGATTTAATCCGCGCGTAGCAATACCATTTGCAGTAAAACCGGCGCTCTCTGTTTCTACAATATTTAATCCCGGAATACGGCCCAATATCTGCCGGGTATTATTAACCGCCTTATTAGCATCCAGACTGTCTACAACAATAACTTCATTTTTCTTACCAGCATATATAACACATTCTTTCATCTCAGGCATGTGACCAGTTCCACGAACTGTTCTAATAGTTGAAATGTTAACTTCCTTTAATACATGAAATTTGAGACTATCATTTGATTGTTGTGCGTGAACAACAAGGGGTACGGCTGCAAGGGCAAACCGGAAAAGTGATCTAAGCATTTGTATTCTCCAAGATTAGCGATGCAAAGATCCTTGTTCACAGGAAAATGATTTGTAAAATCGGGAAAAGTGCTTTCGAAATGCGAAATAAAGAAGCGCCCTTACTAATGCTAGTACGCCAGCGTTTTTCTGTGTCGTGTAACGTATATAAATTAAAATATTGCGTTGACGAGCGATTTGTCAGCTTCTATGTCCCAGGTACCAGAACAGTTAAACTGACAGCCAGAATAAGCTTCCAGGCATTGCAAGCTCAGACGTATTATATGCTTAGGCATGATGGTTTATAGCTATACGATAAAAAGTTTCATTTTCAGTTAAGTCTTGAAATAAACATATGTCAAGAGGCCTTCGCAACGCTCGCAATCGAACGGATTTATTATCATAAATTTTACTGTCATTTCCTATTTCGTAAAGCCCTGCACACAATTGGCGCGGTGGGATTAAAATCCTGTTTTATCTGTAGGTAAACATCCACTGCGCTGACATGTCGACCAGCAAGGGATACAAATAAAAACAAACCCGGGAGATATCCGGATGATCAAGTTATCCTCGTTGTGATGCCACATAAGCAAATAGCTGCCGAGAGGCGGTCTTTGCGTTTAGGGTGGGCAATACCATATTTGAAAATTTATATTGACCAATAATTTTTGGTTTTATCACGGCTTGTGTAAAGAATTTAATTTGGTCAGATCATTTTTTTTGCCATTTTTAGAAATAATATTCAATCCTTGCCTGCATACCCTGTGAGTGAGATGGCGGAGCATTGAAAATTCATGTCGTTAGCCCTTAAGATAAACATCATGGAGGCTTAGATATTATACCTGGGAAGTCTATTTCAAAGCGAAATTTATAATAACCCGTCGCGACGCCTTCCGAAGAAAAAAAATACATTCTAAAAATGATTGGCGCAATAACAATACAAAAAGTATAATTATAAGTTATTGAGTACTAATGTATTTTTTAAAGCCGATATTGCGTATAATAGCAGAAATTTACGTGTTAGTGGCAATGCAAATGAGACACTTCCAACTTACAATGTCATCGTTGATAATTTCGCCTTTGACACTTCTTGTAAGCTGTAACACTCGACAACAACCAATACAAAAGCACAAGGACACTTTAATTTCAAAAACAAAGACAGTGGACTTTAAATTGACACAACCCTTACAAGTCGGTGACAAAATAGAATTATCAGGGGGTTATGACTATGACCCATTATTTTTAAAAAATCCGCCAGATTCAAAGCGTAGTGGGACAGTTATACAATTCATTAAAGGACAAAATGAATCACCAGCGGCTGTTGTAAAACTTGACCGAAGGTTTTCTGGCGAAAAAATTACAGGAGACATTGTCGTTCTTGAACTTCGACACGTTGGACAAACATGGCAAGAGCCGACGCCAGTTCATATTGAGTTGTGCGACTTTATGCCCGAAGACAAACCGTGGAAAGACAGAAAACAAGGAGAATGGGTTGAAGCTGCTGCGACAGTAACACCTGTAACACTTAAAAAATGACGAGGCACATGCCACTAACATTGGTTTTTATGCAAGTTGGGCTTGACATTGTAACATCAGCCATTTGCCAATCCCAGCTTCAGTTCGGTCGGACGAATAACTATCAGCTTTTGTACATAACTTCAACAATGTATTTTTAATCAGCAGTAGTCATCGGCAGACGGAATGCTAATCCCAAACTGCATAAAGCCCTCGACGTTATAGGCAATGCGTAACCAACAGTCTTCTAAAAATAAAACCAACGTGACTGACTCTAAACTATTGAACTGTTCACATAGTGACAACCACTGAAGTAAAATCCAATTGGACATTTGGCTGCATAAGAAAATTCTTATATTTGTCCCGCGAACACCTCAAAAGACAATTCAATGACAACATTTTTATTTGACAATATGCCTGGCAGAGAGCAGGTGAAAGTCCTGTACTTCTCAAGTCTTCTTGGGTGTTCGCAGCACTGCTGGGCTACTTTTTTAAAATCTTCTAAAAGTTATGCGAACACCCAAGAAGAAAAAAGTAAGCAAACGACCAGAGGTCAGAAGCTTAAAAATCCAACCAGACATCAGGTTCAACGAATGTAGCCAAACTACTGTTCCTGTAATCAGACTAAGTGGCGTTTGGCTTGACAAGTTAGGATTTGCTCCCGAGAAACGGGTGACAGTCACTACAATGAACAAATTACTCATTATTCGGCTGGACGAACAACAGTAACTAAGACTTAAAGCCGTCAGTTCAAAACGAATTGACGGCTTTACTCACCTCGACATAGTACGAAAACTCTCAAATGCCCTGCCTATAACAGGTGCATTTGTGTTATGTCGGCGGACAGATAACTCCACTTCAGCTTCGCCGTTATATCATCTGTAGTTCCGGGCTGGACGTCATAAATTGAGCTGTAGAATTAACTATGAACTATTATATCTAAAATCAGCACTTGTACCCAGCGGGACGTTTTCCAAATTCCGCCACAAACACAAATGCTTAACCGTTGCAAGCAATTTTAAAATGACACCACGTTCTTATACAAACATCTTGACAATTGCGTTTTGTTTGACAATTACTTTAAGTTCTTGTGGACAATCTCAAGCGAAAAAGATTAACCATGTAGCCAATAATATAACTGTTCAAATTGACACTTCAAAAACTGCAATAATAGCACTTGACAAAAAAGGAAACTATCCTTTTGACAATACTTTTAATCCAACAAGTTTGACACAGAACGATATTTATGACATTGACAGTTTACTGATAGCTTGTGTGACTAATTACAATAACTCGTTAGACAAAGACCATAAAGAATGGAGCATTGACCTAAATAAAAATAATTACCGAAAACAGCTAATTGCTGTGACAAATAAAAAAGGCGAAAAAGAAGTTTGGGTAAATTGCTTCTGCTACACTTGGGACAATAAGAATTGGAAGACTAATATTTTACTTGTTGCCGACGGAGGAAATTGTTATTTTAATTTCAAGATTAATTTGGCGACAAAGAAGTTCTACGACTTGGGTGTAAACGGTGTAGCATAATTCAGTTTGTAAATTTAGTTTTCGTCACAGTGGACGAAAAAACTGCTTGCAACATGGTGTTTTATGCAAGTTGGGCTGGACATTGTAACATCAGCTAATTGTAAATCCCGGCTTCAGGTCGGTCAGACGAATAACTATCAACTTTTGTTCTTAAATTCATCATTATATTTTCAATCAGCAGTGGCTATCGGCAGACGGAATGCTAATTCCCAACCTGCATAAAACCCTGGCTGTTGTGCATCACTTTTTATGCAGCTTCTTAAAAAATATAACGACAATTTTTCTTTGGATGTTGACAGACCAAAGGGAAAAATACTTTTGGCATTCCAGGCTTGTGCTGACAAATCAAAAAGAAACAATTTTGTTGACAATCTTTTTCATGCAGAAAAATATAGCTTAACAAATGACACTTTTAAAATAACAAGAAAGCAAGCATTCTTTGACCCTTTTAGAGGTATTGGACAAATCAATATAAGATTGCTTTCTATAAATGAAGATGACAAGACAAAACTAGTATTTGAGACAACACCTTTTAAAAACGACGACAAGTATGACTTTCTCTTTCTTTTGTTTTTCCTTGTAGTTTGGACAATTGCAAGTTTTTTCATTTCCACAAATTTTTATACAATAATCATTGTTCTGTTGGGGTGGGCAGTTATTCCTTTGATACTTCATTTTTGGCTTAAATTAAATAAAACGAAGCTTAGAAATTATTCATATTCATTTATTCAAAAACTGTTTGACTAAGCGAACGCACAACAAAGGGGTTTGGCAAAAAACTGGCTTGACGAAATGCAGTATCAACTTTTGTTTGGCTATTCAGCAGCAGTTATCGGCTGGACTGTATAAATTTGGCGACATCAATAACAATGAACTTTAAATTATAAATATAGCAGTGGTTCGGGTTGGACAGATTTCAAATACCAGTTCTTCGCAAAGCCTGAGCCGTTGTGTGCAACCAAATTGGACACTTAACGCAATCTCCTAGCGACATTTAAAAATGCTTATCCCAAAGACACTCTCCGTAACTGACGACTCTGGCTTTTTAGCAATTGTTAATGCCGACAAATACAAATCTTTTGTTGACGAAAATTGGGAGTACGAACAATTGATAAAACACTTTGTTGACCAGATGAACAATAACAGTTTAGTCATTTGGGCGACTGGTTCAGAAGGGGAATGGACAATGCGTTTTACTGACAAACAATCAGACAAACAATCGTTCAAGGAATTTTCAAAATCTATTAATATTACAAATGGAAAACTTTGGTTGATAAATTACGAGGATTTGACAATGGTGGCTCAATTTGAAGACGAAAAAATTCCATTAAATCATAACAAAGACCTTTTCATTCAACTTGACAATGGGATATATAATATCACAATTAGACAACTATTCGACCCCTGTCGTGGGGAACAATTCAACGATATAAATTTTGAAGTGATTTTACAACAAGCTGACAATGTAAGCGACAACCAAATTGACAAAATATTTTGGCAGACGGAATAAGGCAGCACACAACAAAGAGGTTTGGCAAAAAAACTGGCTGACAGAACGCAGCATCGACTATTATTTGGCTATTCAGCAACAGTTTTCAGCACGACATTATAAATTCGGCGACATCAATAACAATGAACTTTTAATTATAAATTTAGCAGCGGTACGGCCCGACGATTTTAAATACCACCACATCACCAGGCCGCGTCCGTTGTGTGCAATGCTAAAATCGCCCCCGGGACTTTTAACTCACAGGATATGGAAATAAATCGTTCAGATATTTCGCAAACGTTTATTGACCTTTTTATCGGGACATTGAAATTCACTGATGATGAGTTTGAATTGTTGCTTTCCCACATGAAACTTGAATTAATACCAAGGAAAGGCTTTTACCTCAAAGCAGGAAATATAAGCAAGCAGAAGGCATATATCAATAAAGGTTGCACCCGGACTTTTACAGTTGATGAAAAAGAACGTGAGCATATTATGTCTTTTTCGTTTGAAGATTGGTGGATCGCCGATTTTGAAAGTTACTATACACAACAACCCGCCAGGCAATACATCCAGGCAATGGAGGATTGTGAATTGCTTTGTATTTCGAAATGCGATTTGGATAAATTGGAGGAGCAAATTCCTACACTAAGATTTTTCTTCCAGGAGAAGAAACAAAAAATGATTTTTGCGACATTGAATAATTTGAGGGAAGTAAAATCGCTTACTCCTGAAGAGCGGTATTTAAATCTTATCAAAAAACATCCACAGATTTTTCAAAGGATTCCTCAACAGTACATCGCTGCTTATCTGGATATTGAGCCTCAATCTTTAAGCCGCCTGAGAAGCCGGTTATCAAAAAAATGAATTCTTAACCAGGGTTAACCTGCTTTTTAACCAGGGTTATTTGATAAACAAGCAATACCAATCATCTTTACAGAGTTAATTCCTTTTGTCACTTCATAATTAACTCAAAAAATGGAAACACATTACATAGCACTGGAAGAAGGGAACGGCTTGAAACTCAATTCGGGCCCTGGCCGGGATCTCATATTCAAAGTCACTGGAGACGACACCGGCGGAGCATTTGATTATTTCATTGTACAGGTGGCACCAAAAAGCGGCCCACCATTGCATGTGCATCACTTCCAGGAAGAAACGATCCATGTTCTGAAAGGCCATTTCAAGATCAGGATTGGAGAAGAATTTTTTTTCTTAACCGAAGGTGGGTTTGCTTACTTGCCGTCAAAGGTGCCTCACGCTTTTCTAAATCTAACCGATGAACCGGGAGAGGTCGTTGTGGTCTATACGCCCGGCGGCGGACATCACTTTTATGAAGAGCTTGGGCCACTTACACGAAATGGTCACCCGGACCGAGCCCTTGTTGCCCAGGTCTTTGAGAAATATGGAATGACGTTACTTGGTCCCCCGTTAAGCCAGGATTGAGTTTTGGATTAATTCACCAGGTTATCATATAGTAATTGTCCTGAACTGATTTTTTTGTTTTAGTATCTTTTTACGCTGTTACAAAGCACAGCACGCAGGTAGTTTTGCGCAAGCGTGGTAGGACCGAATAATCAGCAGCAGTTGTAGTTGCATCGGCTGTAGTTCGGGCAGACGAATACGCATCAGCATTTGTACTTATCTTCGATTAAATATTTTTAATCACAGCGGGCTGGGCGGAAGGAATTCTATTTCCACGCTTGTACAAAGCCCTAAACGTTGCCTGCAAGGCCATTGCGAATCGCTAAAATTTTCATGAATACAGACGACCTATCGACAGAAACGGATAAAGCAATATTTTATACAGCAGAGAGCTATCATCACAGTTTAACTTTACAATTTGGCTTATTAGCAAGTCGTTGTAAAAATGACAATGATTATTTGGAGAAAGCAAATAAGCTTATTCAAGTTTGAAAAATGGATTTGAAGAGTAGTTTAGGTGAAATGTTTATTAACACATCGAAGCCAAGTGTTTCGAGCCTGTTAACAATACTCAACGATATTGAAAATAAAATAAGCATTACAAAGGCAATCTCTATGGAGAAACGTACTTTTGAATTTTAATGTATGCTATGCACTATACGGAATTATATTCAGAGTTGACCTTAAAAATGAAAGCAGAGCTTCCAATCACAGCTTATCCTATAAGAGAGTTAGTGCAAATTTTTAGGGAAAAAGGTAATTCAATAACACTAAAAACAAAATTGACAATCACAAGTGTTTTTAATAGCGGAGACATATCTGGAATTATTTGTGCAGTTCAGGAAGACACGGAAAATGTTATAGCTTGTAGTTTGACGCATTTGATTTTTGACAAAAGCTTTAAATTGTATAGGGATATTTTGCATTATCAGGAAAAAAGACTCAAACGAATTCAGCAGTTGAATAAACGCTAAGGATCAGCAGGCAACATGGGTTTTGTGCAAACGTGGCAAGACGGAACAATCATCAGCAACTGCATGTAGTTTCGGCTTCTGTGCGGGCTGACGGATATGCATCGGCTTTAGTACCTATCTTCAACTAAATATTTTTAATCAACAGCAGGCCGGGCAGACAGAATTCTATTTCCACGCCTACACAAAGCCCTAACCGTTGCACACCACACAATGACACAACCTACGATCTTGACAATAGACAAATTAATTGAGGCAGACAGTTTCGTTGATTTTTTAAAATCGGTAAGAGACTTCTGTGACTTTGTTGAAAATGGAAAAAATGACAACAATGTTGCTTTTCTTCGGTTGACACAATCTCATTTGCAATCACTATACTTTGGAGGACAAAAACTTCAATTTGTCGATCTGAATTACAATTTAGACTTCGAAGAAATAATGACTAAAACTCAACTTGACAATATTTTAAACAGGTTGGCTGACCGACTTTTCAATAGATTTTATTGGGTCATTTTTGAACCGTCAAAGGACAGCGGCATTGAGCCTGTTTGTGGAGACTTACTTGACGATTTAGGCGACATTTACAAAGACTTAAAAAATTCTTTGCTTCTGTTCGACAAAGGGACTCCTGCCGAAATTGAAAGTGCGGTCTGGACATTCAAATGGGGCTTTGACAATCATTGGGGCAACCATTGCATAAATGCAACATATGCCCTACATTATTTTATTCAAGGTGCGGCTTGACAATACGGTGTGCAACATCGTTTTTGCGTCATGACGGCTGACGAACAAAACTCATCACTTGAAATTCTAATAAACTTTTTTACTAACCTGGGCTGAGGGAATATTATTTCCGCCGGGAACTCAAAGCCCTAAACGTTGCCGGCAAGCGCATAGCGACACCCAGCAAATTCAAACATGACGTACGAATTAGAAAAGAAAATTTGGACAGACTCTGACTTTGACAAAATGGGCTGGCACGACAACCAAATCTATAAAATGCGTTTGACGGACGATTTAGAGATGGACATAGACTATATCGTTAAGTGGAATCAACCAGATCTGGAGGGATTGCCATTCACTTTTTGGGTTGCACCGGCGACATTGGTTTTTAAAAATATAAGAAATTTAAGGTTTGAGTTCTCTATTGGATTTGAAAACAGCTTTGAAATTGAGGACATCATAAGAGCTAATAAAAATCAATGGACAGTAATTACTCGCCAGGGTGATATACAATTTGCTTCGGAAGGTTTTGTACAATTCATTCGCCAAGACCCTTCTTTTCAATTTGGGCAGACAATCTCATACGTAGAACGTTATGGCTATTCACTCGACAGAGTAACCAATCAAGAAAACCCTAACCTTTTCCGTGACGATATTATTGAAAAGCGTAAGAAAGATTTGAAAGATTATGAGAATGTCAAAAGACGACATCTTAAGAAGCAGGAATTAGAAGAACTTATCAAGTCTCGTGACAATAACACGATAGATACGAAAAAATACCTTTTAAAAAAGAAAGAAATCAATGAATTGCTATTCTCTTATGACTTTTTTCTTAAAGGGACACAATTCGAAAGTTGGTAGGTTGACGACCGCCAGCAGGCAACATCGGTTTTGCGTCATGTCGCCTGACGAACAAAACTCATCATTTGAAATTCTATTAAACTTTAGTAATAAATTTGGCTGATGAAATGCTATTTCCGCCACGAACGCAAAGCCCTAAACGTTGTGTGCAATTTTTTTATGCGACCCATACTTCCAATTATTCTCGTTTTGACTTTTTGTATTAGAGCGCATGCTCAAAGCAAGGACGGCTATACTACAACAACGACAATAATTAAAAACGCCGACTTAGTTGGTGATAATGAAATTGACACTGGAAAGTTTACAATCTTGAAATACAGGCGGAGTTATGACATTTCTGGAGTTGCTGATGAAGAACATGAGCGATACATATTCATAAAAATCAATTCACTTAATAATCTACTTTTAAATCAGCTTTATAAACTTCCTGATACATCAATTTTTATTTCAACTTATTTCTGGAGTCCTTGGTTTTATAGCCACTCGAGAAAAATTTCTGGGACGATTACGAAGACAAAGAATCTTGATAGTGCTCAAGAATTCAATTTATATCTTGATTATACCGACAATAAAGGAAAGACTGACACACTATTAAATGGTAGTTTTTTATTTAAGAATGATACAAACTATTTTATAGAAAATTATGTTGACTACAACGGCGACTATGACAATTTAAGACTTGCTTTGAAAGAACCACTCAAAGTAAGAAAACTTGATTTATCGTATCAAGGTGTATGGAAATACCAGAGAAACTCAACAGGAAAGCAAGAACTTCCTTCCGATATAGGAAAGTTTAAAAATCTTGAAGAATTTGATTTGCATTTGCAGAACTTAAAAAAATTGCCAGCAGAATTTTCTGAACTTACCAATTTGAAGATTTTAGATATTAGCTACAATGATTTTGATTCATTTCCCACTGAAATATTTGCATGTAAAAAACTTGATTCATTAGATTTGAAATTATCAAAAATCAGTTACATACCAAACGAAATCAATCAACTTCAAAACTTAAAAAAAATAGCGCTTGACGATAACAGACTAAGCAGTTTTCCAATCACTGTTACAAATTTACCCGAGCTTATAGACTTATCAATTACCAATGGCAACATAAAGGCAATACCAAAAGAAATTGGGAGATTGACAAAACTTGAAAAATTGAACTTAGGAAATTTTTGGAACTATAGCAGAAAAAATGTTTGTGACAGCCTTGAAAATTTATCGCAGTTATCAAACTTGAAAGAGCTTAATCTTGAATGGACAAAAATTAAATCTTTGCCACCAGAATTTTCTGAGCTTAAAAACCTTGAAGTATTAAACATTAAATACAATGACTTTAAAGAATTTCCGACAGTAATTGATAAAATACCAAACTTAAAATTATTAATTATCTGTTACGAAGAGTTTGACAAGAAAACAATGATAGAATTAAAAAAGCAAAACAGAAAATATAAAGTTCAAGTTGACACAAATTAAAACTGCACACAATAATTGCATTGCTAAAAGCATGGGTGGACGGAAGTAATTTGGGCAGCAGTAATTCTATCTGCCAATATCAGGCTGACATCACGCTATTAAACTATTATTTTATCTTTAACTTTTGTATTTCAATTTTGGCTTCAGTTGTTGGCTGACAGGATGCTAATATCACGCCTTCAGCAAAATTGAACATGTTTAACTTCAAACCGACATATATTTTGACATTCACGTTTCTTTTGACACTTCTTTCGTGTGATAGAGTAAAAAAAGAAAGCCGTAGCGTTGCTGACAAAGTCAAACATCAAGTTGCAGAGAAGAAATCAGATTTAAATGACAAAATAATTGCCCATTACGACTCTTATCATCCAGACACAAAGTTTAATAAAAAACGTTTTTCGGAATTCTTCATGTTCGACCCGACACCGGACGTGAAAAACATCTATTGTTATGCTGATGAAATGGGAATTGACCACGACTATCAATTTTCATTTAACTGCGACACAACGACAATAAACAAAATCGTATCTAATCTTAATTTAAAAGCAGGTATTGTTGACGACAATAACGGTAGCGGTTTGTGGCATGACTTTCCCTGGTGGGACAGTTCTAAAATTGAAAGCCTAATACCATTTTCCAAAAAAGGAGAACATGAAACTTATTGGTATTTATGGTACGACAGACCAACACAAAAGGCATATTATTTTTCATTTGACATGTAAAAAAACGACCGCACAACAGCAGGTTTGGCAAAAAAACTGGCTCGACGGAGCGCAGTATTAGCTTTTGGCTCGCTACTCAGTTGTGGTTACCGGCTGGACTCTATAAATTTGCGGCATCAATAACAATGAACATTTAATTATAAATATTGCTTCTGTTCGGGCTGACGGGAATTCAAATACCAGTTCTTCGCCAAGCCGTGAATGTTGCCTGCAACCCGGATAAAAATTTCAAACTTTTAAATTGACGAGAGCAAAGTCTTTAAAATATTTAGCGGTCGGACTTGCTATGACAAGTGTATGCATTTGGAGCATTAAAGATGACTTTTGGTTTGGTTGGGTAGGGCTTATATTCTTTGGTGTTATAAATCTTATGTTTTTAATCAAGATTATTAATCCAAAGTTCAAATGGGTTAATGACACAGACATAAACAGTCAAGCTTTTACCGACATAACTAAAACTGATTTTAATAAACTCTATAATGACAATGGAATTTTTACATATTTTGATAATGGCTTTGCCGTAAAAACTAAAAAAGGAGATAAAACAATTGAATGGACACAAATCAGTAAACTTACTGGCTACAAAAGAGATTACTTTACGACAGATTGTATTTGTTTAGTAGTTGAGTATGGCGACAATCAAAATTTTGAAATAACAGAAGAACATTCTGGATGGTTTCAATTCTTAGAACATTTAAAACAAGCTTTTCCATCTATTGACAAGTCTTGGGAAATTGAAATTTCAACGCCAGCCTTTGCAACTAACTTGACTGTTTTGTATGACAGAGCAAATAGAAATGATATACAATAATAACAGGGACGTGCAGCCAACAAACCGGTTTGGCAAAAAACTGGCTGACGAAGTGCAATCTCAACTTTTGTTGATTATTGTGCAGTAGTTATTAGCTGACATTATAAATTTGGCGATATCAAGAACAATGAACTTTTGATTACAAACTTAGCAGCAGTTTAGGCTGGATGAATTTCAAATACCAGTTCTTCGCCAAACCCTCACCGTTGTACCCCACTCTAAAAGACGATCCGTCTCTTACCAGCTCACTATAGCGTTTTACAAATGCCAAATTGAACGCTAATAACATCAGTTCGAATCGGGAAGATTTTCTTAAGCGCTGACTTCAAGCTTATATCCTTTGCCCCGTATAACAACAATCCTGATGTTCGGATCAATTTCCAGTTTTTTTCTAAGTTTTGAAATGAACATATCCAGACTGCGGCCTACTATAACACCTTCATCTTCCCATATCTCTTTTTGTAGCCGGCTTCGCTCTATAACTTCGTTAGGAGACAACGCGAAAATGCGTAGTACCCGGGTTTCAGTTTTGGTCAGATCTATGGTCTTTCCATTTATCATGAGCTTACCAATCTCCGCGTCGAATGATATTGACCCTAAAGCGAATAGACCAGTAGGCTGACTGTCAGGCAAGGCCTTCCGCGGCTTAACAGATCTTAAAAAAATAAATCCAACAAATGCTAAAACTGTCAGGCTGCCCAGGAGATATCCATTCTTTGCTGTAATTATTCCTGTTGGTTTGAATTTAATGTTAATCAAGTAACTCGCTATGGGTTGCTTTCTTCCTATACAGGCAACAATATCATCTTTCTTATTTTTTGATATAGCATATCCATAGGCTACACTGGCATTGGCAGCGTTAACCACGTTAACAACATAATCACCTGCGAGCGGGTCTTTGGCTAACAAACGCTGCGTAGTATTCACCAGGGATTCGGGCTGAAAAGTAAATGCATGCTCAAAACTGATCTGGTATTCATTTTTGGCGATCTTTTTTACCGGTAGTACCCGTGATACACTGTCGCCCGACTGAAGGAGTATTTCATGTCCGATCCGGCGAAGCAAAATTTCCCTTCTGGCAAAGTCAAAGTCATCATTGCCGGTCATGCTGAAAGCCACGCAGATTATCGAGATAAACGTGAGTAATAATAATCCGCCCAGGTGTTTTCGTTTGACTGGCAAGAGATTTCTTCCAGGAAGCATAATGTCAAGATATTATTTACAAAGTTTACACTATTTATTTACAATCCAGGTGCCTCCGTCTCAACACTATCCAAGTATTTTTGTTGCATCAACTTTAAAAGGATCCGAAAAATAAAAGAAATGCCTTAAACGGATCCGATTTATCAGGAGATAGATCTATGTTAATTAAAACTACAAAAAATATGAAAAAACTTATTTATGCGCTGATCTTATCGCTGGTTGTGGTAAGCGGACTAGTATTTGCTAATCGCGAAACCAAAAATGAAATTGCTAAAAAATCACCTCCAAAGCCGCTCTCTGCTGCTGAAAGGGAAGCCGCAATGAAACAATGGGAGGCTACCCCTGGTGGTATAGCGTACAAAAAATGGGAAGCGTCTCCCGAAGGTAAAAATGTGCTTGCCAGTGCCGCTAAAATAAGTAACCAGGTAAGTGCTTTTACCAACATGGAGGCTGTTGTAACCTCTCTTTCTCTTCCGCCAGGCTCACGATTAGGTTTTGGAGTGATGGCCAGGATTAATGGTGAGGATTATATTCTTAGTTTCGGGACGGAAAACAAGCGTTTTTTTAACTTTAACAATGAATTCCGGCAATTGCATAGCCTGAAAGTTAACGACAAAATAATTATAAGAAGCCATGTTGTATCGCACGCGCCCAAGTATTCATATCCAATAGTACGAGGCGACTATGTAGAGCAAGATGGTAAAATAATTTATAAGCGTGCTCCCAGCAAAGGCGGTTGCTGAGTAAAGTAATGATGGAAAGACCTTTACGGAATTTAAAGGTAAAGAGTTTATCCTAACTCCAACCTTCATCATCCTTCTTCAACGCTCGAAACACGTAACTAAAAGCCCGGAATTTCATGTTAAAGCCTGGATATTGAAGCTAAAAGTCTGAAATTTCTATCTCAATCCCTGGACGTTTTAGCTAAACGCATGAATGCTTAAGCTAAAAGCAAGAAGTTTCAAACTAAAGTCAGGAATTGGTTTCGACAGTTCAAGAATATTCTTATCTAAAAACAAAATCCCGGGCATTTGGTCCGGGATTTCGTCAGCTACGGTTTACCGTAAGCCTAAACCATTTTACGATTTCTTCATCAGGCTTTCCAGCTTCGCAATCATTTCATCTTTGTCTTTCAACATTCTCTCAAATAACACTTCCTTTTCTTTATAAATTTCTAACATTTTTTCAAGTGGATTAATGTTAAACTGAGTGCCAATTTCATTTACTTGCGGCGAGGAATTGTCGTTGAATGTATATGTACTTGAAAAAAAATTAATTGCATTCTGTCTATCATAGTTCTCGATCATTTCTTTCGGCACCTTTAATGCAGCCGCAACTTTCTCCAATAAAGCCGGATCTATTTCTGCCTTTGCTTCTAACATAGACACTTTTTTCTGATTCCAGTCATCGCCCAGTTCAATGGCAAGCGCATCCTGTTTTATGCCGAGCATTTCCCGAACACCTTTAATTTTTTCTCCGAGATGGGTTGTATGTTGTGCCATAGCTATAAAAATATATGAGTGAACAAATATAACATTTACTGGTTTTCCACAGCCGGCAAGTTTTGTGGCTCCATTAATTACAAACTTTTTTAATTGGGTGATTGTATTTTTTTTGCGTTTTTTATTCAATAATCCTTGCCCTGTATCTGTGGCCGAGGTGGCGGAGCTTTGTTACAGGCAGATTTGCAAAATTAAATTGAACTATATGCCGATACAACTGCCTTGCGCGAGTGTCCCGCAGAATCACTCGTGTCTGTTAATTATCCCCCAATTGCATCGGGGCACATAAGATGATTTTTATTTAATACTATAGTTCATCCTGGCACCGGTACTTAAAAAGCGATTTGAAAATAAACTACATAAGAGTCTAATTTGGCCAAAGATATATTGTATTCGTTCTCCTTTTGGGAGGGTTTCAAATTATAAGACAAGAAATTTACAATTGATGTTTTTAACTATGCGCCGATGCAATCGGCTTGAAACTGGTAGACACGAGTGATCCTGCGGAACACTCGCGCCAGAAAGATGTGTTCGCTCTCCTTTTGGGAGGGTTTCAAATTATA
>NZ_JAULBC010000011.1:0-84008 GCF_041060425.1 Danxiaibacter flavus | reverse complement strand
GTAGACACGAGTGATCCTGCGGAACACTCGCGCCAGAAAGATGTGTTCGCTCTCCTTTTGGGAGGGTTTCAAATTATAAGACAAGAAATTTACAATTGATATTTTTAACTATGCGCCGATGCAATCGGCTTGAAACTGGTAGACACGAGTGATCCTGCGGAACACTCGCACCAGAAAGATGTGTTCGCTCTCCTTTTGGGAGGTTTCAAATTATAAGACAAGAAATTTACAATTGACATTTTTAACTATGCGCTGATGCAATCGGCTTGAAACTGGTAGACACGAGTGATCCTGCGGAACACTCGCGCCAGAAAGATGTGTTCGCTCTCCTTTTGGGAGGGTTTCAAATTATAAGACAAGAAATTTACAATTGACATTTTTAACTATGCGTTGATACAATCGGTTTGAAACTGGTAGACACGAGTGATCCTGCGGAACACTCGCGCCAGAAAGAACCGATCGGGCCTGACAATTCATTACAGTTATTTGGCAATTCATTAGATCCACTCCTTGCAGTTTTTTAACCCGGAAATAATTTTATGATCTAAAAATTAAAGATCATGAATAAAATTATTCTGGCAACCCTTTTCACCTTGAATAGCATAATAGGTGGTGCATGTAAAAAAGAACAACCAATCGGTCCGGACTCTTATGGCGACGGGCAAAAAACTGAAGTACCTGCGGCATTGCAGGGCAAATGGATGTACGGATATTTTTCAATGACAGAATACTGGTCGCAGAATCCTTCAGAATATATCGGTAACGGCTTTGAGATGGCGATCGCTTTTAATTTCAATGCTAATGGTACCTATGAGCAGTATTTTACTTCCCGTACTGCCTCTGCTGGAATAAGCACATATCACCAGTCGCTGTCCAAAGGAACCGTTGAGATCAATACTGCTGATAAAACAATTACTACCCATGCCGCAACGGCTCATTATAAACAAACAAAAAACGGTAAGACGGTCGAGAACAGGGATCTCAACGAAAATGAGATCACTAAAACAATTGTGTACACCTACGAAACAGGAAATGAACCAAATGGAATTCCCGCCATTTACCTGAAGATGAATGGCACTGGAAATTCCCTGGCTTTTTTGAGAAAATGACCTTCGTCTTTGTGAGTATAATTCTTTTATTGGTGCAAGCAGGTGCTTGCACCAATCCAGGCGTTACGGCAACATGGTTCTGGCAAAATAAAAAACGACACAAAATGGGTGGTTTGTTGCAAGCAGGATGGAATTATCATCGACAGTTGTATGTGCTTCGGGTAGACGGATATGCATCGGCATTTGTACTTATCTTCCGCTAAATATTTTTAATCAACAGCGGGGCAAGCAGACGGAATTCTATTTCCACGCCTGCACAAAGCCCGGAATGTTGTGGGCTTCCTTAAAAGACAAACAAACAAACAAACAAACAACAATGAACTTTGAATTATCAGACAACATCAGGACACTTTTAAAAGACGACAAACTTGACGAGGCAATTCTCCTTGCTGAAACAAAGCTAAAGGCGCAGACACCGACAGACTTCAATAAATTATTAGGCAAAAATCTACTTCATCAAACGGACAAGTTAGTTGATTTCTTCACCGACTTTCATAAAAAAGTGAAGAGTAATTTTGACGTCAGAGCAATTTACGGTGAGATGAATGGTTTCACAATTAACTGCGACTTGTGGTTTCTTGACCTGTTTGCTTATGACAAAGTTGGTGGAGTTGACGATACCGATTGGCTTGCCGATTGGGAGGAGGAAAACTCAACGGATAAGAGTTTTCCATTGACTGGTTTTGAGGACTTACAAGTAACTTATCAGAATTATATGGACAATGAAAAATATAAAGATAAAGAAATGAAAGCCGCAAGTGATGTGGCTGAACTTTTAATTGTATTGCGTTTTCAGGAGTTGGTTAGAGCATCGACACAGGTAGCTGAAAGGAAAGGTCTACCCTGGGCTACAATTCCCGTTTTTGCCTCAGCTCATGACTACTACGACACAATTTATAAAGCAAACAACGCATGACGAAAAAGGCAGCCCATAACACGGGTTTGCGTCACGCGGGTGACGTACAAACATGAAGGGAAAGTGCTTCTATTCAAGTTCAGTGCTTATTGACAGTTTTGTGTTCAGAAACCCGCCCGAACGCAAAACCCTTAACATTAGCTTCTATCCATCCTCTAATTGTTGGAAAATGTAGCATCAATGCACAGCAGCTAACAGGCGGCATTGACGTAATAAAAAGCGTTGCAATAGACTGCGTCAATGCCATCATTGTGGGCAAGTTAATGAAGTGACGCATTATATAGGGAGATGAACAACTATGGGACAACTTTGATCATCCAGAAAAGATTTGTATATTGTATACAAAGGTGGAGACCGGCTACCACTTAAAAAACGGGGCGTAACCCGAAAAGCCATATGAGTAGGGCGAAAATTAAAAAAATAGAGAAATGATTACGGCAATTATCCAACATGAAGTCAAAGACTTCGGGGAATGGAAAAAAATATTTGATGCCGATCAGCCAGCGGTTGAAAAAGCAGGCGCTAAGCTACTTGGTCTTTATACCTCGGTTAAAAACCCAAATGACATAACCATGATTTATGAGGCCCCCAATGCCGAACTTTATGATATTTTAATGAGTGACCCCAAAAGGCAGGAAGATATAAAGAGAGCCGGAGTCATTGGTGCTCCGGTCGCAACTTTCTTAAACAAAGTTTAATACAAAAGTCCAGAAATGCTTTTACCAGGGATGAACAAACTATTAAAGCTCACCTTGCTAATGATAAACGGCATTTTAGTCTGCAAAAATCTTTTAAAAAATCGTGAAAAACCTTCCCATAACATGGGTCCTTAAGCAAGTGTGGCGTGACGGAAGTACAATCGGCAGTTTTGCAGATCCAATCAGCAGTTCAGGCTGGACAAGCAACTCTCAACTTTGAATTTTAACTTCAGCAAACAATTTCAATCATCAGCGGTTGTGGGCAGACGGAAGACCAATTCCACAACTGCGTAAAGCCATGGACGTTGCATGCAATCTTTGCGTACCATCCTATTTTTCATACTGACACTTTCGTGTTTGACATTTTTCGTTAAATGCACATCGTCAAGTGTGACAGATAAAGACATTGAACAAAGGGCAGTTTATCTTGCAAATAACATTGACAGCAGTTCTCTAACCCTTTTGCGAAAATTTTGTTTTGGCAATCGAGGCTCCGTTGAGTTCTGGCAAAGAGTATCATCTGGCAGTTCATTATACTCATTCTATCAGAAACGCGATGATGACACAACCAAATTGACTCTGTGGCAGCCTTACAATTTTATCAAAGATTTTAAAAGTAGTTATCAATTTGATACATCAAGATATAATGAATTTCGCTTTTTAAAAATCAAAGACACTATTGTAAGAATTATAGAAATCAATAATGGAGGACAAGAAGTGATTAAAGATACTTCAATTTCAGTCAAGCAAATTTTCCCAGACCAAAATCCGTTTCAAACACTTTCGAATTTGACCGCAATTCAAAACAGGTTTAAATTTATTGGTTCATTTTACAGAAACGACATTGGCGATTTCATTTCATTTTGGCTTTCACCTAAATTCAAATTGACATATTTGCCAGACACTTTAAAAATGAATAATTTTTCAAAGAAATATTGGCTCGAAGAATTTTCAAAAGGCAAACAAATAAAACAATATTGGAGTTTGATAAATGTTTACAATGAATAAGCCTGCATGCAAAAGGTTTGGCAAAAACTGGTTGACGGAATGTAGCATCAACTTTGTTTCGCTACTGTTTTGTTCTCGGCCCGACGTTATAAATTTGACGATAACAAAAAACTGAACTTTTATTCATAAATCTAGCAGCAGGTCGGGCGCGACGGAATGCTAATATCAGCTCTTCGCCAAGCCTGGACGTTAACATGAACAGTATAATTCTTTAAGCATTTCCCAATGTTGACAGATCAAGAAAAAGAAAAAATAAGACTTGAAGAAACTTATAGAAATGAGGTACAAAAATTGCTTCCTCAAAAAATACCTAAGAAACATCTTCTATGGTTTATACCTGCATTTTTCAATAGCGCTTTTGGACTTTGGCTATTGTCTGCAGTGTTTCTGACAGGAGGCATAAAGCTATATGATGACTATAAAGCAAAAAAAGAAGACATTCAAAAAACAAATGAAGATATCGGTAAATTAAATTTAGAAATAGGCTATAGATTTTCGCAAGTTCTTGTCAAATTATATGACCTGTCTATTGACAGTGTTACCAAGCCCAAACTAAACAAAACTTCAAAAATAGACGAAGTCAGAAGAGTAGCATTAAGCATGGGAAACTCAAAAAATATTGAAAATATATTTCTATATACCGAATATTCCAACTGGAGCTTGTTGGCTCTACTAGCGGAGGAAAAAAGATTAAAAGACCATTTGGGTAAAAGTACCGATTATATTTATCGTGTTATTGGACACATTTCCGGACTAAAAGTTTTTTACGAAGTACGAAAGGTTGATTTCTCGGACATAGACAAAGTAGCAGGAAATATTCAAGAAGAATTATGGTTAGAGGACTGGAAGCTTGGAGGGTTTTATTTTTCAGAAGGCAGCATGAATAGTCCCTTTCCATAACGTAAGGCTACCTGCAACATTGCATTGGCAATATGGAGGGAGACGAATAAATTCTCAGCTTTTTATTTGCTATCCAGCTTCAGTTTCGCCTGAAGAATAACGCCAAGTAGCAGAATAAAAAATGAGCTTTTGTATCTTTAATCAGCAGCGGCACCGGATGGACGGAACACAGAATACCACTACACCGCCAATGCTTCAACGTTGCAAGCAATTTTGAAGCGACATACCAAAATACATCATGGGCTTAGACATGCGACCTATGGGGAAACCCAAACCGGGATTCGAAAGACGTTTTGTTGACATTTTTGAACTGGTAACTAAAGACAAAATTCCTCAATCTTCATTTCTTGACAAGTTAAAAGGTAAAAAGTATCCGACAAGGGACGAACTTTTGCAAGAGTGGTTCGCAAATCAAATCCAGACTTATGAGACCATCAAGGCACCTAGAGTTGGACGAGACAAAGAAGCATACGAATGGATTAAAAACAAATACAACGAACTTGAACAAAAGCCGCCGTTAGCTCAATTCTTGAAAGAGCATGACGGCTATTATGTCATTGAACTTGCAAAAGAACAAGACGGTGTTCCTGTTTATATAGCAATGGGGCAAGACGAAAATGTATTCAGAGGACAGTTTCTTCAAGACTGTATTGACATAATTGGGGAAGATTTAGTTAATGAGGCATGGGAGACAAAACTTGCTAACGAAACGTTGGATTATGGGAACAGACTTATGGCTGTAGCTGACAAAATAGCCAAAGAAAGAAATTTGGAGTATTTGAAAACACAACGACTGCCGCCTGACAGCGATGAAGGCACAATCGAAAGCAAGTTGCATATCGTATATTCTTTGGCTAAGTGGTTAATATTTTACGGAAAAAATGGACATGGTTATGAAGCTGACTTCTAAAAAACTGCCTGTAACATTGCATCGACATATATGCGGGCAACAAACATATTTTCAGGTTCTTGTCTGCTAATCAGCTTCAATTTCAGCAGACGAATAACGCCACGTCGCCATGCTTTAACATTACTTGCAATGCTATGACGGACCTCGAAACATGCAACCTTTCAAACGTTGATCCAGAAGATATTTCTGATGTTTTGAAAAAGGTTGAGAAATCTTTTGAAATTAAGTTTGGCGAAACAGAACTTAAAGACGTAAAAACATTTGGTGAACTTTGCGACATAATAGCAAATAAGGTTCAGGGCGAAAACTCCAATGATTGTACAACGCAACAAGCATTTTACAAGTTACGCGAGGCAATTGCTTATACTTTACTCATTGACAAGAATAGCATTACTCCAGACACGGATTTACAAATGCTTTTTCCTCGACAATACCGTAGAAGAAAAGTAAAAGAAGTTAAAAACAGGCTTGACGCTCAGTTCGACATACTTGAAATTAAAGAATGGTTGAAGTGGACATACTTTGTCGGTGTAATAATTTCGTTGCTTATATTCTTTTTTAAATGGCAGTATGCTTTATCTGGTTTAGCTTTTTTCAGCTTTTCAGGTTGGACAGCGAGCAAATTTTTTGCAACTGAAATAGCAACCCAAACTGTTGGACAGTTAGCGGAAAAAATTTCAAAAGAAAATTATTTAAAAGCGAGAAGAAACAGGGCTACAATAAATAGAATTGAAATTGCCAAAAAGGTCAAAGAGCTTTTTAAAACGGACTTATGTCTAGAGGATAAGGTATTGACAAGGGAAGCAACTTTCGTGTGACAAAGAAGCACTGCAAGTAACAAGTGCATTGGCGTATATGGCGGCGGACCGAAAGGCCTTCGTCTGCATCTTTTAGCTGTGGTTCGGGCGGACGGAACATTGGTCGACAGTAGTACTTATCATCAACTTTATTAACTTTACTCATCTTCGGTCCCGGGCTGACGAATCACGGAATATCAGCACAGCAGAAAGCCCGGGCCGTTGGCTGCCACTTGGTTAAAAATCGAACTGCGGGTTAACTATTCAAGTTATAAATACAAAAATTCTATGCAAATTAAAATGTTCGTGTTTATTGGTGTTCCTAATTCGAAACCTGCGCCGACAACAGACGAACTCCAAGACCAACTGCAATTCCAATTTTCAACTACTGACAAATCTCTTCAGTTCACGAAAAAAGACAAACTGCTGACGTCCAGGTATAATGGCGTCAACTATTACGTTTCAATTTTGGAATCAAAAAAAGAACTGAAAGATTGGCTGCAAATGGCTAACGACTTTGAACTATCCTCCGACACAACGAATTTGACGGAAAAAGCAATTTCAGACAGATACAATAAACTAAGAATAACAAAACCGAATTTATATTCAGCAAACGAGTACTCAATTGCAGAGACAATCTTTAATGCAATGAAACAATTTGGACAGTTAGAAATTATATCATTTCAATGAACTCGAGACTCGCCTGGGGCAGCCAACAGGCACTTTTGCGTCAGCAGGGGCAACGAACATATCCTCACCTTCGTGCTACTATCAGCCGCATATTTGGCTGACCGAAAACTACTGGACAACAAAATATATTTTCAACATTTGTATCTTGCACAGGTAGCGGTTCCGGTCCGAATGTTTTTCAAATGCCTAGCCGAACGCAAAGATGTGGCCATTAGCGCTAATTGTAAAACAACACCTTCCAAACTTTGAACAGACCAATGCAAAAAACAAACGAAAAATCAAAGGGCTTACTGAACGACAAGTTGAAGATTAAGGTTAACTCAAATGACAATCCTTATCCTTCTACTGACATTCAACAAAAACAGCTTCAACCCCGCCGGTTGACTTCCTATTTCATTGTATTCATTGACAGCGGCTCTATCACTTACAAATTGGACTTACAAGATATTACCATTACTGATGGAGACTTGCTTTTTGCGATGCCTAATCAGATTTTTGTACCGCCCGCAAAAACAGACAATCTAAAATATTTTAAGGTTTTGTTTGATGAAAATACGTTGGCTTTTCTACCGCAACGCTTTTCGTTTTTGGTTAATCCTTTAAACTCGCAAACTATTACCTTAGACAGTGCTGCAAGGGAACGAGTGAGAAAAGTTTTTGAAATTTTGAATCAAATACTTTATACAGATAAACAGTCGACCGACTCAGAAATAATATTAGCCTACCTGAATTTATTGTTATCAGAATTGAACAGTGCGTATTTTAAAAATGAACCGGTTAATATTTTAAACACCAATTTATCAAAGTTTGTTGAGTTCAAATTAATGGTGGAAACGCATCTTACAGAACAACCATCTATCAATGCAATTGCCGGGAAACTGGCTTTAACCACCAACAGTTTATACCGGATCGTAAAAGAATATTCCGGCACATCACCAAAGGATTTTTTCACTAACCGACTGATGATAGAAGCCCAGCGGAAACTACGTTATTCAAATCTTTCCGTAAAAGAATTAGCGTATGAATTAGGGTTTAATGACCCTGACTATTTTTCAAGACTTTTCAAAAAAAGTACTGGAAAAAGTGTAAGTGACTTTTTACACAGTCAGGATTTGTAGGGCAAATAAAACGATTTGTCCATTTCTTCTGTTTTTTGGCGCTCTACTTTTGCCTCATTCATTTAAAATATTAAAAAAATGAAAACAGCATTAGTAACAGGAGCAAATAAGAGCATTGGCTTTGAAGTAACAAAACAACTTGCACAAAAAGGAATTTATGTTTATCTCGGCAGTCGTAATTTGGAAAATGGTATAGAAGCCGTTAACAAACTAAAAACTGAAGGAATAAATAATGTAGAAGCCGTTCAACTTGACGTAACAAATGATCAATCGGTACAGGAGGCCCGTGAAGTAATAGGTAAGAAAACAAAATCATTGGATATTCTTATCAACAATGCAGGAATTTACGGTGGCTATCCACAATCCGCATTTGACGCAACAGTAGAACAGTTCAAAGCAGCATACGACGCAAATGTTTACGGAGCGGTAAGAGTTACACAAGCATTTATTGATTTGTTGAAAAGATCTTCTGAACCTCGTATCGTAAATGTAAGTTCAAGTCAGGGCTCAATTACTTTGCACAGCGACCCATCTTACAAGTATTACGACTACAAAGGCGCCGTTTATCTTTCTTCAAAAGCAGCCTTGAATATGTATACCGTTGTATTGGCTTACGAATTAAAGGATACTAACTTTAAAGTAAATGCGGTTTGTCCCGGATATACCAGGACAGATTTTAACGGACATCGTGGCCCCGGAACGGTAGAAGTCGCAGGAAAACGAATTGTAAAATATGCTTTGATTGATAAAGATGGTTCAACAGGCAAATTCTTTAGTGAAGAAAATAACCCTGAAACAGGAGAGATTCCCTGGTAATAACAAAACAAATACAGCTAACAAGGTAGCAATTATAATGTGACATTTCTTGTTGACAGAGAAAGCGACAACTACAAAATTGGCTATGGACAAGACAGACGAATATATAATAGACAGATTAACGTGGAAAGCGAAAAGATATAATTTGCCGACAAGCTCTTCATTCTTTTACAATGACCTTTCACCAGACGTTCAACAATATTTAAAGATTTACACTGACGAAGCAACTTGCGGACAACCTGTTTTGTTTTTTACAAAATCAACCAATGAATGGACGCTTGTTTGTAGCCGACAAATTATTTGCAACGATAATAAACAGGTTTTTAGAATCAACATTCAAGACATTGATAAATTCAAGCCAACAGTGTTTAACAATGCTTCTACAGGTCAGGTGATTGACATAAAAGAAAACAGAAAATCAGAATGGCATCAAGTAACTGTTGTTGACAAACAAAACAATAGTTACATACTTCACGCTGACAAAGGCAACGATTTATTTGCTCTTTGGAACATTTTGCTTATGGCAGCGAGACTTTACGACTGACAAAAAACAACTGCTACAAACAAGAGGTTTTGCAAGCGTGGCAGGACTGAATAATCACCGGCAGTTGTATGTATTGCAGCTTTAGTTCGGGCTGACGAACATCTATCGGCATTTGTTCTTATCTTCAACTAAATATTTTTAATCAACAGTGGGCCAGGCAGACGGAATTCTATTTCCTCGCTGCAAAAAGCCCTGATCGTTGCCTGCTACCCTATTTGAAACAGTTTAATTATGCAAACTGCACAAACCCAAGTTGACAAACTTCATTTATTCAAACAGCGAGACAAATTTTCGCAATCAGCATGGAATGCCAGAGGGCTTCATCCTTCAAGTAAAGAATTATGTAAGCAGTTGACAACGCTTTTTAATTCGTGTGCAGAAGACCTGATAAGAGCAATAAATGACAATTATTCAGGGAAACAAATAAAGGCAGTTTTAAAAATTGGACTCGGTAGCTTTAATAAGTTTGACTATGACACAGAAGAAAAAGAATTTATTTGTGACCTTTTTCATGAGCTAGCGACAATCGTAAATGTTGATTTCAATAACAACCTAAGTAAGTGGCTGTATGGTTCTACATTGACGACTTTATTAAAAATTCAAAAGATTTTAAGCCCAGAAAAAATAGTAGAGACGCTCAAACAACCTTGCACAAAATGTGGTACGCATTTAGAAACTCATATTCTTAAAAAGGAAAAGGGATACCTGAAACAAGCTGGTTTGTTGCAAAGTGTAATAATTGTGGCGAAATCAATTTAGTGTCAAGCGGACCGAACGTCAAAAAATTAAAAATTGGGAACTATCAATGGGTTGACACATTGCATATGGACGATTATACCTATGAGCAGGCCTTGGCAAGGATTGAACAGATAAATTTTTTTAGGGAATAACTTTTTCTGACAGAAAGGACACCGGGCAACAGCGGGTTTAGTACTATTCTGGCTGACGAATAAACGCTCATCTTTTGTTCATTATCAGCAATGGTTTCGGTGGATAGAATGCTATTGTGCTTTTGTTCTTATCTTCATCATTATTAATTTAATTGGGCTTCACTTCCTGGGCTAGAAGTAATAAATACCAGCACAGCAGCAGCCCTTGAACATTAGGTGCAGGCAATGAATCAAACTCAACCACTCCGACTAACAGTAAAGTCTTCTATCCTTGCCAGGGTTAGGCTTTTAACTATTGACAAGGACTATATAGAATTTGGCGACAACAACTTGTCAAATAAAGCACCGACAAAATTTTTGAAGTCAGACATTAAATCTTTCCGCTGTGGAATCAAATGGATTAGAGGATATCAATTTTACATTGGGCGAATCTATTTTATTGATATAAAAGAAAAGAGTGGCCGAATTATAAAACTTAAATTAAAATCAATTTATGGTATTCGGAAAAAGTTGTTAGCTGACAAATATGAAAAAATAATAACGACATTATACGATAATTTTTTTGATGATATAGCGCGACATTATCTGAAAGAATTTGACAACAATAACGATTTTGAACTCTGTGGGCTCCTATTTAGTCAAAAGGGCATTGCGTTTGACAAAAATTCAGAACATATAGCCTGGGAAAATATTCAGACCAATTCCTATCGGACATACTATACTATTTCGCCAAAGGATGCTCCCAATGCCTATAAAGCTTTCGAATACCTTCATGACTGGGACGCACGGACTCTTTATAGCGTTTCAAGACAGATACTAAAAAATAAGGGATTGCATGCTGAATAAACTAGTCTACGCGGATGGAAATTTAATTACTGGACAAAGCCCATTTAGCTCTAAGGAAATGGCTAAAGTTGTAATGCAACAACTGAATAAATAGAAAAGCCTGCACACGCAACAAGAACGGGTAGGGATAATAAAATTCAGGCAGACAATCCTTCTCTGATTTTTAGAAAAAAAATATTACCGGCAAATTATCATCTAACACAACTGACAACGATTGACAAAAGATTTTTTATATCGATTTATCTCAAAACATAAGCTGACAGTTTTGGCAACTGTTTCGGGCGACAACATTCCACAAACTGCATTAGTTGGTTTTGCAATTACACCTGATTTAGAAATAATTTTTGACACCGTAACAACTTCAAGAAAGTATAAGAACCTATTAAGAAATCCTGCAATTTCTTTTGTTATCGGCTGGGACAGTGAGCAGACCGTTCAATACGAAGGAACAGCAAAAATTCCGACAGATACAGAACTTGAAAAACTGTCACCTTACTATTTCAAAGCTTTTCCTGACGGAATAAACCGAAAAGAAAATTGGAAAGACCTTGTTTACTTTTACGTTAAACCAAAATGGATACGATACTCCGACTTTGATACAAACACAATAGAAGAAATTGAACTATAACCCAACAACACCGCTTTCAACAAACAGCCTGAAGGAAGTCGGGTGACAGATAACGCCACAGCAGCTTCATCTTATTGGCTGACGTTTTTCAAATTCCCGACCTAACGCCAGGCCGAAACCGTGACCTGCAATAGCAATTTAACACTACCTTCAATTCAAAAAATGACAAGACAAAAAGTTTTTCTTTCACTTCCTTTAGCAATTGCGGCAGGACTTTTAATTTATTGCTGGACAATTATCTTTTCAACAGACACTTTAGCAACCTGGCGACACTATGTTGGACTTGGACTATTTCTAATATTAATCTTCTTCTATTTTAAAAGCTTTAAATTAACCGTTATCGGAACAGGGATTTACTTTTTGCTGGCAACAATTAATGCGCTGTCGATGACAGCAGAAATAAGTGTAAGTTGGCTAAGAATTGGACCAATTGAGACACCTCCAGTTCAACTGTTATCTCTTGGATTGTTTATTCTGTTTGCTATTTTAAATTTTGGCACATTAACTGAAATTTATCTTGACTATAAAGAATCAAAACAGGCTAAAGCAAAACTATAATTGTGACTAAATTTCAAAATTTCGTTCTCAGCGAGGCCTCCAAAATAACGTTATCGCCAGGGACTTCCTCGCAAAGTCTCCTTCAAAGCCCTGTGCAGGCGGCCGGGACTTTGCGTTTTGGAGATGAATTCAATAGCCGCCATTACTCCCTCTCCCATCTCGCAAAGTCCTTTCATTCTGAGCCAGGTCTCCAAAATAACATTATCGCCAGGGACTTCCTCGCAAAGTCTCCCTCAAAGCCCTGTGCAGGCGGCCGGGACTTTGCGTTTTGGAGAAGAGTTAAACAATCGCTAGAGCTCCGCTCCCATCCCGCAAAGTCCCTGCCCATCACATGTTCATAACATTAGAATGACGTCCGGCACTGTAAATTGAATGCTTCCGGCAGAGGTTAATATTATTGATATTTCCATTCTTCACGTTCCATCAAAGATGGTGAAAGGACATTAAAGCCTCTTGACAATTTGAATATGTTTCCTGTTGATGCATCATCCCAATCTTTCACACTTACAGCGATGCCTTTATCATTATAAAATTTCAATTTTCCTTGCTGTGAAACAGCAAAAACTCCTTTGTTATTCATATGCATTTTTGATACAGGAGCTTTTTTCTCCAATTCTTCATGCGCAATACTTTTTATCGCATTGCCGTTTAGCGATATCCTGACAAAATCGTAGCTATTGTTTTTAGAGAGATATAACGCTCCACTCTTCGGATTTATAGTTGCGTTCACATAATCACTATTGATGCCTGATGTCAGTTCCATTGATACCACTTTTCTGCTGGCATCAATAGTTAACAACTTGCCAACACCTGCGGCAACCGCTATTAATTGTTTCTTTTTAAAGTTATAGGTGAGTGCATCAGGCACAACACCGAGGTCTGCCACTTCAGTCAAGTTCTTTTCATCTTCCAATGAAAATATTTTTGAATTTACTGAAGCAAATATTTTATAGTTATTTTCACTTGCAATTAATCTGCTGGGATGAATGGAAGCATTCACCTGTGTTAGCTTCATAGTTACCAGGTCTAATTTCCAAATACCGCTCTTGTTTTCACTAATAACGTATGCTGCTGTATTCTCTGCGTTAAAAATCAGATCTTTAATTTTCCCTACGGCTTTTGTGTCAACCCGGCTCACCGTTTGTTTAGCATTTGTCCAATCAGCGCCCTGTACAAGGTTCAGAGAAGTTGTAATGTCATCAAAATACAACATAATAAGCGGCGCCAGAACGGTGTATGAATCCATCATTCTGAACCCCGAAGTGATGCTTGTAAGTTGAATACCTTGCCTGTAATAACCATCTACCATTATAGCAGTTTCACGAAGATTGCTACTCACGGGCATTACGGAGGACTGCTTATGCAAATCACTATCACCGCTATTGGGATCATGATAAATTAATGTAGCATTGCTTGCGTTCGTCTGCAAGCCTACCACCGTGATACAATGTCCTCCCGAACGATGATACAGAATTGCATTTTCGCCCACTTGAGTATAACGCCCAACTCCCACTGCCATCAATCTCTTAAGGCTTAGATGATCTTTTAAATTGCGTAAAAAAATTGCATCATCGGCACTTGTGCGTGTATAAATCAACCCCGTATATTTACCATCCATAAAATCTTCCAATCCATCTATAGCTTTATTGTGAGAGGTTCCTTTATCCGGATCAGTCTCCATGTAATCACCCATAATGGCCAAATTGTTGATAATATTCAGGTCAGCGAATTTTGGCTGAATACCCGGTATTTTACGCCATAGGGATTCGTACCCATTTTTTGAAAGAAAACCCATTATGTTGCACATTGAAGTAGGCACACAATAATTAGCACCCTTTCCAGGAAGCGTATTCCATTTTTGATCAAAATCGAACATTTTGTCGAGTGAATACTTAAAGCTCATAAATTCATATTTAGTGGTTAAAAAATCTGATATCCGGCTAGAGCAAGCGTGCGCGGCGTACGGCGTAGCATGCTCTGCTTAACAAAAAACAATCATAAAATTTAATAGAAAACTCATCCATCGGGAAGCCCGGATCTGCTTTACGGACAAATAAAGCAGATTCATATGCAGGGACTGTATTATAACAGATCACAAAAAAAATGTTACCTGTAAAAAAAAACGCATCAGGAAAAGTAACCTAAGAATCTTTGGCTCCTCGCTAAGTTCTGTGCATAAGCTGGTACTTTGCGTTTATGATTCCCTCTGCTATCCTGCAAAGTCTCTGCCCATCACACATGGCCAGAGAGGATATACTGCGAAGAAGTTTGCGCAATAGTGACTGTGAAGTGGAAAGAACAACAAAGCCGCTCTCACAATCGAGCGGCTTTGATTTATATACTTTTTAGTATCCCTTCTTTCTGATAAAGCATTGCACACCAATACTGGCCTGGCAGGATTAAAATCCATTCTTATCTGAAGTCTACATGCGCTGCGCTAACATGTCCCCCGGCACGTCTACCACAACAAAAAGATTAGCGGCACCGTCTTCTTCACCATTTATTTTACTTACCTGTTTTTATAGGAAAAGGAGGCCTTACCGGATCAACCTGTGGATTCTCTTTTAATTGTTTTAAAGCCAGTTCTATCGCTTTTTCCAGTTGAGGATCTTTGCCGGCGATCACATCAGCGGGAGTTTGTTCAACTTCTACATCTGGTGACACCCCAACATTTTCAACAATAAATCCATCAGGCGTCCAGATGCCGAGATTGGGAGATGTAACCTGTCCCCCATCCATCAGCTCAGGATATCCCAATATACCTACAAGCCCGCCCCATGTGCGTTTGCCGACCAGTGTGCCCACCTGGTATTTGCGGAACATCCATGGCAGAAAGTCGCCGCCCGAGCCGGCAGTTTCGTCAATCAGCATTACTTTAGGCCCTTGTATTGAGGCAGTAGGTGTTTTTATGTCTTTTCCATAACGCATATGCCAATAGGCCTGCAAAGGATTCGTAAGCAAACGGATATAATAATCAGCCAGACTGCCGCCTCCATTAAATCTTTCATCGACAATGATTGCTTTTTTATTGGCCTGTGGATAGAAATAGCGTTTAAAATATTCATGCCCGGCTCCGGCAGTATTGGGCACGTACACATAGGCCACCTGGCCGTTGGTTGCTTCATTCACTTTGCGCAGATTTGATTCAACCCAATCCCTGTTTCGCAGCGCTTGCTCACTCTCAACCGGTACTACTTTCACTACCCTGCTACGGGCTGTATCGGGGTTGGTTCCAACAGTCAGCTCTACTATTTTACCGGCTGTATTCTCAAAAAAACGGTCTATATCTTCGGTTGCCGTAAGTTCCTTTCCATCGACTGCCAGAATATAATCACCCTCGTTTACATTTACGCCCGGCTCCGTTAAAGGAGATTTTAGTGTTGGGTTCCAATTCAATCCGCCATAGATTTTTTTGATGCGGTAGCGGTTATTGCTGATCGTATAATCAGCTCCCAAAAGGCCGCCTTTTACTGTTTTGCTTGTATAGAGCCTGTCACCCGGGTTGGTTATGTAACTATGCCCGACGGCAAGCTCACTCATCATCCATCGCAACAAGCGGTTCAGATCACTTCGGCAAGAAAGCTCCGGTAAAAACACGGCATACTTTTCTTTAACAGCATTCCAGTTTACACCATGCATGCCGGGGTCATAAAAATAGTCTCTGTTGATTCGCCATGTCTCCTCAAAAATATTTTTCCATTCTGCCAAAGCATCTGCGCTAACGGATATATCTGCAATATTCAGCATGCCTTTGCCCGGTGGAGGAGCTGTTCCCAATTCGCTTATAAACCAGACATTGTTCCTGGCATACAGCATTTTTTTGTTGTCGGCAGAAATAGCATATCCATCCATTTCTGTCACCTCTTTGTCCTTTCTGTCTTTAAGATTAAATGCGTGCATCATGCCGGTACCATTGTCATCAAACGGCATGGAGATATAATAAAGCTCTCCTTCTTTCCCTGTTCCGAGTTGTGAATAGTTTCCTGGTTTGATTGGAAGGTCGATAATCCTGTCATGGATTTTTTCAAAATCGATCTGAACATTATTTTCTTTTTTTACCGCAGCGGAAGCTTTGGGCTTTGTGGTGTCAATCGTTCCCTGCTCTTCATCACTTTCTTTTGCCAGGGGGGAGATCGTTTGCTTTTGCAGTGTAACCAAATAAACAGCATAGGTTGCATGCATGTCAATATTCGATTGATCAAACCAGTTAATCACAGGCCCGGCATCTGTAGAGGCTAAGAAATAAAGATATTTGCCGCCCTTGTCAAATTTGGGTTCTACGGCATCACTCAGGCCATCGGTTAAAGGGAAGGACTTGCCCTGATCAAGTGAATAAAAATAAATTCTTTTGAATTGGGTAGAGATCACTTTTGTGTACACGATCCATTTTGAGTCGGATGACCAGTCGCTGAATAAATTGCGGAAGGGCCCCGGTACATATAGTTCATCGGCATCTATTTTGGTAATTTTACCGCTTGCAATATCCAGTACATACAAATTCCTTGCGTTATCGGAATAGCTTATTTTTTTACTGTCCGGGGACCATGTTAATGAAGAATAAAATCCGGCACCATTTAAAGGTATTACTTTAGGTTCCCCTTGCCCGTCCTGCCGTTTCAGCACTAACTTGTATTCACCGGATGCGTCGGATGTATAAGCAATAGTCTTTCCGTCCGGCGACCATGCCGGATATTTTTCATGCACCCCTGTTGTTTGTGTTATGTTACGTGCATCTCCTTTTTCCGCCGGTGCTGTTACAATATCACCGCGAAAATCAAATACTGCACGAATGCCGGAGGGAGAAATGTCGGCAGAGCGGATATAAGTTGCTCCTTTCACATACCGTGGGCGTAGTTCCAGGAGATCCGCGGCTATGCCAATGGGCAAAGTATTTGAAGCGGAGTTGGAAAATGTATACGTGTGCAGGTAACCCGCTTGCTCAAATACTACTGCGGATTCATTTGCTGCAGCACTTAAAACAGGGAAGTCCGCAAATTTTGTCAGCTGACTTACTTGTTTAGATTGCGTATTGTAGGCATACAGGTTAAATTCACCATCCCTGTCGCTTCTGAAATAAATTGTGTTGCCTTTCCACATGGGGTTTACATCGTTGCACCCGCCGGTTGGTTGCGGTATTTTAACTGTGCTGTGATCTTCAAAACGATGTATGAATATGGTTGAAATTGATCCACCTCTGTAATGCTTCCATTGAAGAAACGCATCTGCCAGTGGAGTATAGGCCATCTGCTTCCCGTCGGGCGAATAAGTTGCCCAGAATGCATTCGGTATCTCAAGTTGGGTACTTAGTCCTCCTTTTACAGGAACGGTATAAAGTTGAGAATAACGATTGTTAGATGAATGCCGTTGGGAGATAAACAAGACGGATTGACCATCAGGTGTAAATCCTCTCACTATGTCAGCGGACGGATGCCAGGTGAGCCGCCTGGGAACCCCTCCTTCTACCGGTATTATATAGACATCTGTATTGCCGTCATATTGCGCACTAAAGGCGATCGTCTTTCCATCGGGGGAAAAAACAGGATTTGATTCAACTCCCTGATCAACGGTGAGTCTTCTCGGATTGGAACCATCCAGATTTGACACCCAAAGGTCCTCCGCGTAAATAAATGCGATATGGGTATCACTTACCGCGGGCATAGTAAGCATTCTTGTGTGATTGGTATCTCTTGCCTGCGTGGCGACAGGCAGGGCCAAAAAACAACAACAGATCATACAGAAAAAGATCCCTGTTTTTCTTATCGGTGTAGTCATATTCTTTTATTGATATTCCGGAATAAATTTTTTTAACGTGTTACCCTTCAGTTCTCTGCATCAGACTTCCGGGCCCGGTAATGTATTGAACAATACATTATCGCTTTCAAAAACGATCTCTTTGAAAACGATTAAGCATATTAAGTAAGCGGAGTAATAATTTATACAAAGCTCCTTCCTGCCATTATCTGAAATGTTGCTCCGGCAGCTTTAATATCTGGTGTCCCGGTTCACGTAGTAATAAACCTAGTAACATTTTTTGATTGGAACAATAACGACCGTGAAAAATCTGATCTGTAAAAGATCTTTCAGGAGCCGGAGCGAACATTTTGGCACGGATATTAAACTTAAAATGACAACAATAGATGAGAATGAAACATTTGGTGTGCGCTTTGTACTGAAGTGATGAAGATTATAGTATTATGAAAAAACTGATCATTTTTGATCTTGATGGTACATTGGCAGAAAGTAAAGCCGCTATTGATCCGGAAATGTCAGATCTTATCGGCCGCCTCCTTAAAGTTGCGAAAATGGCTATTATATCCGGGGGAGACTGGCCGCAATTTCAAACACAGGTACTCTCCCACTTGTCCTCTAAACAGAATATGCAAAATCTTTCCATTCTGCCCACATGTGGAACAAAATATTACCGGTACAGATCAGGGTGGAAAAAAATATACGCTGAGGACCTTACGGTTGAAGAGCGAAAGAAAATTACCGACAACATAGAAAAAACCATTAAAGGGTTAAGATTAGGCATAACGAAAACCTGGGGTGAACAAATTGAGGACAGGGGCAGCCAGATCACATTTTCAGCGCTTGGCCAGCATGCGCCCGGAAAAGTGAAAAAGAAATGGGATCCGGACCTGGCAAAACGGAAAAAAATAAAAAGTAAGCTGGACAGACCACTCAGGGAATTTTCAGTTGAAATAGGCGGTTCTACATCCATTGACATTACCAAACGTGGTATTGATAAAGCCTACGGCATTCACAAGTTGGAAAAAATACTCAGCATTCGTAGATCTGAGATCATCTATATCGGCGATGCATTGTTTGCCGGAGGAAATGATTATCCGGCAATATCCACGGGAGTCACCTGCATCCAGGTAAAAGGTCCCGAAGAAACAAAAAAAGTAATTGAAACGATCATTGCCTGCCTTGAAAAAACTACAAAAAGAAAACAATGAGTACGTTAAAACTACACCGGCTGGGGACAATTATGGAACCAGAAAAAGGAAATTCCATGGAAGAAGGAGGTGTTCTCAATCCGGCTGCAGTTCGTGGTCCGGATGGCTCGCTGTATTTATTTCCGCGGTTGGTTGGCAAGGGCAATTATTCCCGTATTGGCATTGTGCGTGTAATTTTTAATAAGAAAGGAGATCCCGCGAAAGTTGAACGCTTAGGCATAGCATTGGAGCCGGAAGAAGACTATGAGAAAAATGCCGGCGGGGGCGGATGCGAAGATCCCAGGATAACATATGTGAAACCGCTTCAGCGTTATATAATGACTTATACAGCGTTTTCAAAAGACGGGCCGCGAATTGCCCTTGCGCAATCGGAAGATCTGTTAAAATGGCAACGTTTGGGCCTCGCAACTTTCGCACCTTATGAGAACATCAATTTTAATGGCATTAACAATAAAGATGCCTGTATGTTTCCCCTGGCTGTAGAAAGTCCGCATCATCATATGGCAATGGCTATGTTGCACAGGCCGTTGTTTCCGGGTACCAGACCGGAGGAAACCATGCACAAACCTATAGACCGGGAAATCGCCCGTCATCATGAATGCATCTGGATTTCATATTGTCACATAAATAAAGAAACAGACAATCCTTATCATTTGTCAAAATTTGTTTCAAGCCAACCATTGGCCCTGCCGGAGGCACCATGGGAAAAACTTAAAATAGGCGCCGGAACGCCGCCGGTTCTGATGAAGCACGGATGGCTTGTTCTATACCACGGTGTAAGCAATTTGGACGCTTCAGACAAAAAGAACCCTCAGTTAAGTTATTCTGCCGGCATGATGATACTTGATAAAGAAAACCCCGAAAAAATACTTTTCAGATCAAAGCATCCGGTTTTGTCGCCCGATCTGCCGGAGGAAGAGGTTGGCGTTATTGCGAATGTTGTCTTTCCTACAGGAATTGACAGGCGTGACGATATAGGATCACCCAATCGATTTGATGTATACTATGGTATGGCGGATGACAGGATAGGCGTTGCCCGGTTGGACTTACCTAACGATCTGTCAACTGCTTTTTAAATTGAAATGAAATCAACCAGCTGTGCCTTTGTTTTTCCTGGTTATGGTTCGGGGTGTGCCGCGCTAACATGTTGCACGGCATGAAGAACAACTATCCGGAAAGAACTAGTCACCCAAAAAATTGGTTGTTCCAGGCGTTGCCTTAATCGGCAGTTGCGGGGTTAATTATTGCTTTTATTTCTTCAATTCTATTTGCAGGAAAACTCGCGCAACTGGCATGCTCCATTATAACATCTTCACTTTCTGCCTCATGAATGCAATAAATTTTGTCTTTGGTAACATAAGATTCAATCCATTTGTATGGCTTGCCTAATACAGACACTACGGAATTGGAAGTTTTTGAAATGGCCTGCAATTCTTCTTCAGTCATATTGCCTGCTCCGGGCAGTTCTCTTTCAATAATAAATTTTTTCATTGATCAACTTTTTAAGTCAGATACAAAATTATGTTGGAAGCCAAAGGCACAGATACAACTGGTTCCCCATTTTAGGTAGCGATTCTCCCTATTTTAGGATCCCCATACGAATAGCTTCGGTAACTGCTTTGGAACGGGAGTTTGCATCCAGTTTGAACAGGATGCTGGATATATGATGGTCAACTGTTTTTGGAGAAATATACAATTGAGCAGCAATTGCTTTGTTTGGCAATTCTTCCTTCAGCAACTGCAACACATCCATTTCCCTATCGGTTAAAAAAGCAGCATTTGTACGGGTTGAGTTTCTTATTCCACGCGGAATGTTTTTAATACCTGAATTCCTCATTTCCTGTTTCATTTTTTCATACACCGCCATCGCACCCAAATCCTGTATCATTGTAGCGGCATTTCTTTTATCCTCATCTGTCTTTTCAAACAAAACAAGCGCCTGCTCGTAAGGGCATCCGGATTTTTCCCATAAGGTTGCGGCCTCCAGAACCCTTGCTGCACTACTTGTATCATAAGCTTCCGCAATTTCTGCAGGTGAAAAAAGCTGCCTGCCTGCTTTCTTCATCCAAAATGCAAATTCATTTTTTTCTACATCAATACCAGTTCTTTGCATGAGGATGGATGTGTGTTCAATATCTTCTTCTTCAATGATCGTTTTACCTGTAAGCCATTCGTATTCCAGTAAGGCAATCATTGCGGGAGCAACCCTTTGTAGTTCTCTTGTTTCAAAAGACATTGCTTTTGCTTCGAGCAACAGGTCAAGTGCATCTTTCTCCCCTATCCTCATCATTACCTTTGCCAACACAATCAGCGCAGTGATCTTAATAATAGCCGGCTGATTTTCATTTTTAAGAAGATTGTCTGCAATGTTGCGGGCCGCTGTCAGGTTACCTTTTTCCAGCTCCATTCTTGCCTTCCATGATAACATATAGGCTGTCCAGGAATTCAGGTCCATTTCTTCGCAGTAATGGATCCCTTCGTCCAATGTTTTCTCCGCAAAAGCATAGTTCTTCATTTTTATCGACCCGCATCCCAGGTTGGTGTAGGAGCGGGCAGCATGTTCATGGTAAGAATTCTTTAATGCAATTTCCAGGCTTTGCTGCAGCATCGTTATGCCCTTTTGTTCAGAAGAGGATATGGACAGTTGAACCGTGCCCACATTGTTCATGGCATGGGACAGAATTTCGTCATTGTTCAATTCCTTTGCCATCTCAATGGCTTTCTCTCCCCAAAAAATGCATTCGGTGGGCTCATCAGAAAGCATTTTTAATTGTGACATAGTACTGAATGCCATGGCCTTTGTTGAAGAAGCCGGTTGGTCCTTCAGCAATTCGATCGCCCGCCCGGCAAAATTCTCTGCATTCTCCCTGTTGCCCTGAAACCACCATAGGCGTGATAAAAACCAAAGGCTTTTCCCGGTCTTTTCTATATCACCCTTTTCTTTCCGGAGGGCTAAAGTTTTTTCGGTGAAAGCAATAGCTTCCTTTATTTGGTTGCTCAGGTAGCACTCATAAGCATAACCTTCATAAAATTCAGCCAGTTGATCTGTATCATTTCCTTCAAAATATTCAATGGCTGTTAAAAACAATTTTGATGCTTCCTTGTGGGCACCTATCGATGCAACCTTTTTTGCTGCCTCAGGAGCATATTTCAACACCAGTTTTTTCTCATTGGCGTTTTTGGCGTAGTGTAGTATCCGTTCAATCTCACCTTTTTCTTCAAAAGAGTCTAAAAACAGTTCAAGCATCATTTTATTGAGTTCCATTCGCCGGACGGGTGTAAGAGATTCCTCAATCGTTCTGCGGTATAATTCATGTTTAAAAACAACTTTGCCATTTTCAACAACAATAACATTGATTGCAAAACAATGATCTATATCCCACATGGACCTGATCTTAGGGGCCCGTTCAATTTCCAGCCCTTCAGGCATGACTGACCATATTTGCCAGGCATTTTTTGTCCCTTCTTTCTGGCGCTCATAAACAGCAAGTATAGAATCCTTAATATTATCAGGAATACCCGGGCTGTAACTTGCTAAAATTTCATTTACATAAAATGGATTGCCTTCTGATATGCTATATACATCTTCGCCGCTGTAACCTTTTTGTGTGGCCAGCTCAACAACAGCCTGTTTGGACAATGGAGTAAGCACCATTTTTGTAAATGAATCCGGAGGAAGTTGTCCTAGTATATTTCGAAGCGTGTTTCTTAAATAAATTTCGTCGTCCCGGTAAGTGAGAATGAAAAGACAGGGCAATTGATAAATGCGCCTTACAAAAAATTTGATGAAGTCAAGCGTGCCTTCATCAGCCCAGTGAATATCTTCAAATACAATTAGCAGTCTCCCCTTTTTGGTACTTAACTCCTGGAAAAAATTGGTAAAGAGTAAAGAACGCTCTTCACTGGAAGGTGGAACGGGCCAGCGCTCTTTGTTAACCTGCCACAGTACATCATACAAAGGCGCTAAAGGGCGTGGGGTAAATAAGGCATCACAGGCTCCCTGGTAAATGCTGCACTCCTCAGCCTGTTTCCTGCAAAAAGCCTTTACCAAAGCGGTTTTTCCAATGCCGGCTTCGCCACTTAGCAAAATGCAATGCCCTTCTCCGCCTGCAATACTTTCAAAATGTTTTTGCAGCAATGACATAAACCCGTCCCTTTCAATCAGCGCCATATTGCAACAATTTATAAAATGGGTATACGGTAAACTTAAAATAGGGAGAATCTCTTAGATACTTCAGACTGTTATTGCGGTGCTTTACAGAACGAAATAAAATTATCAAAAAAATCAAAACTTTTAATCATGAAAATCAGTTTTTCAACATTAATGCTGCTCATTTGCAGTTTTGTTTCCCTTCATTCTTATGCCCAGACAAATCAAGTCGCTGCTACAAATACAAAAAAAATGTACATAGATGTTCACCAGCTGGAACCGGGTAAAGTAAAATTTGAAGATGTGGCAGCTGCGCATGCAAAAGACCTGGCCGTCGAAAAAAAGTACGGCGTCCATTTTATTAATTATTGGGTGGATGAACAGCAGGGCCTAGTTTACTGCCTTTCAACAGCCAGTGATACAGGCGCTGTAAGAAAAACACATGCAGAAGCTCACGGATTATTGCCTGCTTACACTTTTGAAGTAACAGATGGCATAACAGCCGCATTAACAGGAAATAAAGAACTGTTCCTGGACATACATAAACTGGGCGCAGGAAATGTTACGGCCGCAGCCGTAGCTGATGCACACAAAAAAGACCTTGCCGTTCAGGATAAGTATGGTGTAAATTTTATTAATTACTGGGTGGATGAAAAAGCTGGTGTGGTTATGTGTTTGTCCGAAGCAAAAAATGCTGAATCAGTTATCGCAACGCATAAAGAAGCACATGGCCTGGTACCGGTGGAAGTGCTAAATGTAAAACAGGGGCAATAACGGGAACACGGTGTGCAAATAATAACAAAGCCGTTCAATTTTGAGAACGGCTTTGTTATTTTAACTGTTGTAAAATGCTGCACACTATTAGTAGCCTGGCTGGATTAAACTCTTTTCTTATCTCTAAGTCGGCTTACACTATGGTGATATGTCGCCCGGCAAGGATTTGTTACCTCTTTTCACTTCCTGATAAGCTGAGCAGTTCATTTGCAATTTCTTCAGTTTCCCTGCGGGTAAATGTGGGCGGGAAATGCCTTATGTAGCCCAGAAGTTGATTTAACGCCAATACTTTAACGTACTGAAATTCTCCCAATGGCTTTTGATTTATTGATACTACAATATTTTTCAGTGGGATCTTCCTTTTGCCCCAATGATGCTGGCTAAGCCCGGAGCGCGCTGTTCCGCTGTTCAATATCGTGAAAAGAGCAAAGCCGGTTCTTTTCACTTGCGAAACTGGTGAACGCATATTTGAGTTGTTCAAAGATTGCTCGCTCCAGTTCTTAGTCTCGATCAGGAACACACCCGACGGGGCTATTAGCAAATGATCAACCTGGATGGATCTGATATGATCATTCTCATTCCGGTTGTAGATTGGCGGGTTGAAAGACATACAAAAATCATTGATCAAAACATATTCGTCAGACAAGCATTCCAGTTCTTTAACAACTTTTTGTTCACCAATCGCACCGTAGATCGAACTATTGACTTCGTCAATCAAAGCTTTTTTTCTTTCCAACATACTTAATTCATGAGCGCAATTTTCGATGACGGCATCCTGAAATCTTGTTGTGATGTAATTATACCTGCTCTCATTGTCCTGGTGTATTTTCATCAATTGTTGAACCGATTGAAAAACCCTGAACGGCAAAATAAGTTCGTAACGGCGGATCTTCTTTTTAAGAAAGGCGATTCTGAAGTAATTAGTGATTTTACGCAAGGTATTCCGGTGCGTCAATGACATCAGTGATTCCAATCGCAGCTTTAAATATTCAATTTGTTCCTGTAACGCTTTTTCTGCTGCGTCCTTCGCTGACTTAATTGAAATCTTCAGTCTCAGATTGTCTGAGATGATTTGATTTTTCTCTTTTTCTATTGCTATTTCAGCATTCGAAATGATGCACTGCCGTGAAGCTGCATAGCTTCTTTGAAATGCTATTACTTCATTTAAAGAATTGAATTCTGTAATGTTGTTTTGGTTCAGGTGCGACTTCACTGTTGTCAGGCAGCCAACCGGATTGTAAACTCTGCACATTGATATGTCTTTATATTTCGCGTTTGGATTGTCATTAACTTGCGGCTAACCATTATCGGCTGAGCACCGGTAAAATCATTTTTTATCCAGGTTCAACATGTGCTGCACCAACATGTCGTTCAGCCCAGCGCTAATCTGTAATTATACAAGTGTCCGTTTCGTCACCAACGAATAAGGCCAAAGAATAAGAATCTTTAAAATAATTTGACCAATCGCGGACCAGACAAAGAAGCTTATTTTAAAATCAGTCCAACCAACTAAATCCGTAACTACTGCTAATAATGTACCCCAGAATATAATTCGCTGGATGTAGAATGATAGTGCCATAAACAGTATAGGTGCAGCAACCGTTCCCGTAAACTCTGGATCGTTCTTGAAGCCTGTAACAGACTCGTCGTTTTTGTGCGCGTACATGGAAATACTTGTTGAATGAATAAAAAAATTGCCAGGTTAATTTTCAAACGCAAAGTTCTGATAGTGGATGTCGGGTAATGCGACTGCGAGATCAAATAAATGTCTCAATGGAAAGGATTTCCGCAGCGTTTTTTAAGCATTCTTTCAATATTCATTTTACAAATACAATTCGCAATCAATTAGTTGGAAATTTTGGAAAAAAAATCTTTATTCCGGAGAGGTTAAAAAATGTCCTTAATTACCACTCCTTTCTAAGCAAAGTGTTCCAAATAGCATCGTCGACTGAAGGAATTTAGCAAAGCCCGCAATGAACGGGTTTGCTGTTGTTGGCAGGATTAAAAATTCTATATTATCGCCAGGCCGGCATGTGCTGCGCTAACATGTGCCCAGCATACATTTTACTTCGACAATTAATTGATTTAAAAAGTTCTTTTAAGAGTTCGATCAGTAACTATTATAAAGTCAGCCAGGTTTTTATACTCGTTCCAGTTCGGTTTTTTAAAAGTATCATCATAAAGGCAACTAATAGTCAAAAATTTTATGTTTCCCAGCCTTTTGATTTGCTCAATAGTTCCCATTCTCTCATCCACATGAAAACTACCAATGATTTGAAAAATCTTGTAAGTTGGATGACTTTTCCAGAATTTATAAATGTTGTACGCAATTGTTGCATCATAAAGGCAATGAGACTGGAAAAGACTGTCAGACATATAAACATGAAATTTCATTGCCTCGGCAAATTTTTCATAATATTTTCCTTTCGATATATAATAAGGTAATGGTGGAAGAAATGATTTTGCTTCTACATCAAGGCTATCCAAAACTTCCATACCTCTCTCGCTAACGAGGCTCACATAGCGTTTTGGCACATTTGCTGCAATAACAGGCAACTTATGTAGTTTGGAAATTTTTATTAATGGTTTATAGCTATGATAATACGGCATCCAAACATTTGCAAGCCTTTCGAAATCTTGCTCCGATAAAAAGTCTTCCAAATACTCATTTAAAATTGTTTGGTAATCATCAGAAAGAGCCTCAAGTGACAAAACGATATTTTTATATGCTTTTATTAACCTGTCGAGCAAAGCAGCTTCTAAAATATGAGCAACGCTGTCATTATGTATTTCTCCAAAAAATAAAACATCTGCACTGTTCATTTTACCGGCAATCTCATTGATAGTAATTTCTTTGCTGTTTTTGGTATCGTATATTTTGAAATAATTATCAGTACTTTGACTTCTTGCCTGATTAAACGACAGCATCAAAGAAAATAAGAATAAATAGTTGAAAAACTTCATAGTCTAACTTTTCAATTGTGATTCTCTGGCATACAATTTCCATATTTAATTTAATTAAAGCAATTCTTAGAAAGTGTTCAACGCGGCATTATCGCCTGAGGCTACTTAGCAAAGCCCGCTATGAACGGGTTTGCTATTGATTGGCAGGTTTAAAATCCTTTCTTATCTCCAGATCGGACAAGCAGTGCTCTAACATGTCGCCGAGCATGGTATACAGAAAAGAAAAAGCCCGCAAACGATTGGTTTACGAGCTCTTCTATTTTGCTTCTGTATCAAGTGGTATCAAAAAAATTAGGAGAAAAGCTATGAGACTTTTGAGGATTCAAATTCTCTCATTATTAGCTTTCCCGCAAGATCACATACTTGATGTTTTTTCTATCATACGTATACGTGATGTGAATGCGTCCGTCAGCCGATTGGATCACCGCAGGATAGCTAAATTCTTCTTTTGTTCCATTTTCTAACTCAGCGATATCCTGCCAGTCGGTGCCGTTAGAAGATATTGCTACACGGAGTTTTGCCCTGCCATTAAACCACTCCTTACCCGGTTTAGTGGGGTTATAGACGATCAATTGTCTGCCATCCTTTAATGTAACGGCATCTGTGCCTGAGTTTGGATTTAACAGAGCGGTTCTGGATAACTTAGACCATGTCTTTCCGTTGTCGGAAGACCAGGATTGTATTACATTGCCTTGCTTACTTCTGCAAAGTATTTGTAATTTATTCCCGCCGTAAGAAACAATGCTGGGTTGAATTACATCAAATGAAGCACTTGTGTCAACAGGAACAGATGTCCACTCACTTAACTTTTTGTCAGTCTTTTCAATAAATACCTTCCATCGTCCGTCGGCCTGCTCAAAACTTGAAGGGCACAGGATAAAACTATTATCAAACATTACCGGTTTATTTTTTATAGGTCCAAGTATTCCCTTAGGAAGATGAACCGGGCCGGACCAGGTGTTCCCATTGTCCTTCGACGTTTTATACATTCCCCACCACTCACGCGGATTAGGTCCCACTTTGTAAAACAACACCAGTTCGCCGTCTTGTTTGTTAAACAGCACCGGATTCCAACAGGGGTACCTTGTAGTATCATTTAAGATGCCGTTAGCTACTTCTATTGGTACAACTTTTTTATCGGTTCCAATCTTGCCATAATAAATCGATACATCTTTTTCGCCTTCGTCTGTGCCGCCAAAACAGGCTACAGAAAATTGGCCATCTGTTCCCTCCACAATGGTTGAAGCATGACAGCTTCTAAATGGGGGATTTGAAAATAAAATTTCCGCATGCTCTTTTTTCCAGGTCTTTTGTCCAAAAGACATAGCAGTCATCATTATTGAGGAAAGTAGCAGGATGCTTTTTTTAATTAACGGTAAACGCTTTTTCAATGTCCGGAAATAAAAGGGAAATAATTGCTTTTCCATTCTCGTGTTCTTTATAACTATAGAAAATTAATTTGCTCTTGAATCGTTTATTTATTAAATCAATTTTTGCAAGCTACACCAACATCGCCTCGACTATTAGATCTGGTTAACCACAATCAAAAATAACATGAAAGATAGATTCAAACTGCCGGAGGCCATTGATTTTAATTCATTGCCGTCTGCTTCAGCTGACGGATAGTAATTGATCTTTTAATAAGGGCTTTAGCCCCAGGCGCAATTTGTGGCTAAAGCCATACTCATAGATTTTGAACCTACCGTTCGCTAAAGCGGAACGGCAATGAAAAAAACACTATTATCTTTAAATCGCTCATCGGCACAACAGGAAAGGTTTCTCGAATATAAACCCGCTGAATGTTGAGAGATGCCTCCAGTCGTTCCAATGACAGATTTCATCGCAGTAACAACTTTTCCCGTAGGGAATTAAGCTTAATAGAAATGTGCGAATTGAGGACATATTAGTCCGTTAGGACTTTAACCAAAAAGGGTTAATGTCCTAACGGACAATAAGGACCTTACATATTAGGACTTCTATTGAACTTAAAGTCCTACGGACTATCGATGAAAAGTATTACCGTCATCTCTGTTTAATCGTGGTTAACCAAATTCCCAATCGAAATGACGATTCTAACTCATCAACATAACCAAGTCAAACGCAAAAGCGAGAGCTCCGCCTTATTAGATTTATTATGCAATGTTTATTATACAACAGCACACAGCATAAGTTCTTCTTCCAATTTGTAATACGCCGCTAACAAATTAGCTAATTTGTTACGGTCCTCTGCTGTCATCGGATTGGCCTGAATGCGTGAAAACGAACTTATATTTAAACCGCGCTGACGAAGAACCTCTTTCGCAGTTGTCGGATAAAATCTGTGCATAATATCCATATGGTCCCTAAAAAAGGCTTGAACATTCTCAACCTTTTCGCGCAGATCCGGATTGTCGTAGTTGGCGCACAACCATACAATAAGCTCGGGAAAATAATTTCCCTGTATGCACGAGAGGCCGGCAGATCCTGCAGACAGGGATTCTACCGCGTGTACCATGTATGCGTCAAACAATCCAAAATTATAAGATGCACCAACCTTCAATTTTTCACGAACTAAATTTATATCCAATGAGGTGTCCTTAAAGTAACTTACCCTGTTGGAACTCAGCAAATGCTTAAGCAGATCAGCAGAAACGACACGTTTATAAGGCACCGGACATTCATAAAACCCAAAAGTTATATCATCCGTTTTATTCAAAATAGTTTCAAATCTTTGTTGAAACACGTCATCACCTTCGCTTTCATCTGCAAGCATACAGCTTGACAATATCACACTCTTTATACCCGTATCGTAAATCGTTTTTATGAATTCACTCATTTGTGAGATATCCCTGTCGAAACTACCGGTAGCTACCACCGGTACCCTTCCATTTGCAATCCTGACTACATGTTTTGTAATGGCAATACGTTCCGCAGGAGTTAACATATACATTTCACTGGATAAGCAGTTTGCAAACAGTCCCCTGGCCCCTGCTGCGATATAATATTCGGTCAGGTTAGTCAAACCATCAAAATCAATATTTCCCGCTTCATCATACGGGGTGATCATCACTGGCACAAATTTTTTTTCTGCGTTTATCATGGTTTCGTCGTGGTTTTGGTTCAATACAAACTTAATTTGTTCTCTTATGCTTCTGTTCCAAAAAGCTTTCCATGTTTTGTATAATATTATCCTGTAAGAAGAATTTAAATTGGCAGCGTTTATGAGTGAATAGTCAATAGTCAATAGTGAAGGATTTCAGGCAGCGCGCTTGTTAATTTCACTTATTAAAATATTTAAAAATTGTGATTTTCCAGGCTTGATGAATAGCCACCAGTGAAGGATTTTTGGCGACATGCTATTTGAATACCAGGTTATTAAAATATTCAAAAATTGTGTTTCTCTAAACACTGTGAATAGTCAAGCATTATTTTCCGGCTGAAAATTTGCAAAAGCATTTTATTAGACGTAGTCGTGTCAACCCGGCTTAGTTTTATTGAGAAGATCAGGCAGTATTTATATAATCCCTTCGGGCAATGTCATTAAGTTAAGAACTGTCATATCAAACGCTCGTCAAATATCACCATCAGCTCTATATTCGGGGGACCTCTCCTGTCGTCGAGGGGACGATGCAGTTGCAAACCTGCTCATTATCATATACTAGTTATCGATGCTGTTGATTACTTTTTCTGATAAGCCAGGATCGTCATATCGACGAGGGAATTTGGTTAACCACAATTAAAAAGAGATGGCGATGTACCTTTCTTTAATAGTTCGTAGGACTTTAAGCTCAATAGAAAACTAAACAAACAAGACCTTCTTTGTCCGTAGGACATTAACAAAAACAATTTTTGTGAATCAGTTATGATCAGTATTACGCTGTTTGTTTTTTAAGAGACTTCTGCCTGAATTGTGTAATTAATACGCCACTTAGGAAAATGGACAGTGTGCCCACAACAATGATCATATTCTTGTGAAACGGACTTCGTAAAAATTCAAATTTATCAGGGATTAAAGACGGGAAGGTCATCCAGATTATGACACATATCCCTATGATAGTAGCAGTTATAGCTTCTGTATTTTTACTCGCTTTAGATATCATCCCCAGCAGGAACAGACCTAACATGCCGCCTGCAAAAATTCCCGACAACTCCCACCAGATATCGAGGATGCTTTTGACTCCGATCATTGCAAGGCCTGTCGTCATTCCTAATAAACCAAAAGCAACTGTTGCAATATAAAGTAAACGCATACTCTTTGCATCTGTAATTTTATTATTGTAGTAGCGCTTGTATATATCCTCTACAAATATTGTGGCAGTTGAATTCATGCTCGAACTGATTGTGCTCATCGCCGCTGATAGTATAGCGGAAATAATAAGACCCAACACGCCTGTCGGGATCTCCCTTACCATGAAATGAGGCATGATCTTATCACCATAATCGGCGGGCGTCAACGATTGTGCTACCTGGTTAACAGCGCCATGCGCGGAACCACTTGTTATCCGTTCAAGAGCAACACTATTCGTAACTTCATTGAGCATTTGCGGATGAACCTGATAATAGGCGTATAAAGAAGTACCGATAAAAAAGAAGAGCAGTGAAGCAGGAACATATATGTATACACATAGCCAGATTGACTTTGCTGCACTTTTATCAGAAGGTGCCGCATGATATCTCTGCACATAATTCTGGTCCATCCCAAAATTGTTCAGGTTAATGAAAAAACCATAGAGCAGTACCACCCAGAAACTGGATTCAGTAAAGTTGACATGAAAACTTCCAAGTGAAAATTTATTGTCCGCTGTCCCTACCCTCACAACATCTTTCAGGCCATGTGGCAAATTACTAATGATAAGATATAAGATGATGACAGCTCCTACTGTCTTTATAATACCTTGTACAACTTCTGTCCATATTACTGCTTCAATTCCTCCCAGCACAGTATAAATGATGATACATATTCCAGTGACAATCATTATTGTTGGCATCGGAAAATGTGTGAGGGCCTGTAGGCTGATGGCAATACCAAAGAAAACGGAACCCATACGGGCCAGCTGAGTAAGTAAAAAGCAGGCAACCGCGTAGGTTCTTGCCCATAATCCAAACCGCTGTTCCAGGTTTGTATAAGCACTAATAGCGCCGTTGTTGCGATAATATCGTACAAAATATTTTGAGGCCACCCAGGCGGCAAAGGGCATTGAAAGACTAAACATAAAAGCGTTCCAATTGGATGCAAAGGCTTTTCCCGGCACGCCCAAAAATGTATTACTGCTTAGAAAAGTTGCATAAATTGAAAGACCAAGCGCCCATCCAGGAATTTTACCTGATGCTTTGGTAAATTGAGAGGCTGTTTTGTTCTTTTTTGAAAAATAAAATCCGACCGCCACCATTATGAATAAGTAGGCAATAATGATAACTATGTCTGTCAAACGAAGATTTCCCACTGCAGTTTATTATTTTTTAAGTTTACCTATGAATCAAACTTATTTCAATTTAGAAGAAAATAGTTATTTGTTCTTAGCGTGGTTTTATAGGATATTATCAGATAGATTTGCGTTTCTGTGCTTTCCTTAATTTCAAGTTCGCCTGATAGTTGTTACCTGCTAAGCTTTTCCTTGTGATAGCTCTTTTTGAATTCGGCAGGGGTCATATTCTTTATTCTGACAAAAAACCGGTAAAAATTAGAGACGTTTCCAAATCCACATTCAAAACATATACCTTTTATTGACATACGGTCCTCAATCAGCAACCGGCATGCATTGCTAATTCTGACTTCCATGAGAAATTCATGAAATGATTTGTTTGTCATCATTTTAAAATACCTGCAGAAAGAAGTTACGCTCAGGTTGGCAACCTTAGCCATTTGACCCAGGTTTATCGGCTCCCTGAAATTAGCCATTGTATAGGCGTAAATCTGGTTCAACCGTACGAGCTGAGCTTCGTCAGATTTATAAAAATCTGTAACCGATGAGATATATGACAGATCTTTACTTTGACTTAATTCAGTCAAAATTTCCAACAATGTGATTAGACGTTTCATGCCGCCTGCATTAATTGCCTTCAGCATCAGCTTATGTACAACCGACTTTGTTTTGCCATTGATCAGCAGCCCTTTTTTCGCTTTTTCAAAAAGTGTTTTAATGGCGACCGCCTCAGGAATGGAGAGAAACTGATGCCCCAGGAAGCCGGGTAAAAATTGTATAACAATAGCGGCAGTATTATCCTTTTTACCCTCTTCAAAGTCAGGATGTTCCTTGCAGCGCCAGGTATGCGGCAGGTTTTCACCAAGTAATACCATCTCCGTTTCTTCAAAATTGCTGATGTTATCCCCAATAAATCTCACACCGTTACCCTTAATAATGTAATGTAACTCCAACTCAGGATGGTAGTGCAGGGCCCAGCCAAAATCGGGTTGAATTCTTAAGCTGGCACTAAATGAGCTTTCGTCGTCCGCAGTTATCTTGTAAAAATGAGGCTTCATAATGGTCTCCCGGAAATTGAGTCAATCGTTACAGTAATTAAAATAAAGCAGCAATAATAGCAATATAATTAAGTTATACAAAATTGCCCCAAAGGAGTGATTGTTCTCTTAATTTACACGTTGTTGATTGTGATAAGATTGTATAATACCCGGGCAAAAAGTAATAATTCAAATTCACTTTATCCGTAGTTTTGTTGGTAAGACCGGCAGGTTTATCACAATCAATGTTAAACACATAGGAATTGATTTTATTTGAGAGTCAGCTCTGATACAGGAACGCATTAGTGGCTGGATAAAGGGACTTTATAATTGCTTTTTCTCCAAATCATCAATATAACACCTTGTTGCCCGGTTTCCCGTTCTGGCACAGCGTGATCTCTATTAATTGCACGAGTACCGGATTGGTCTTTCATGGATCTGGTATTCCAGTCCACTGGGGAATCCTCCGAAAGAGCCCTTGCAAAACCGGGAGGATAATTGCCATCGGTCTTCTCCGGCCATCCGCCAGCATTAAAGTCACTGAAGAGCTGTGAGGCGTTTTTACTATAATCCCTGCCAACGAACATCCAAACCCAGTTCAGCGAACGGGGTGTTTTACTGCCCAACGTGTACTGGGCAAAACAAATCCTACACACTGGTAGTGCGTCAGCAGGATTAAAATCCTTCTTATCTCCTGCTTAATATACGCAGCACTAACGTGACGAACAGCGTGAAAGACGATCATTTTTATTTCTGCTATTGCGGCCTTTTCATAACGTTGAACATCCAGCGAATACCGAACCTGTCCTTACAGGTGCCCCAGTAGCCCCAGAATTCATTGTGCGGAGCCACACTGTCCGTTCCACCTTCCGATAGTCCCTTAAATAATTTATCCGCTTCCTCTGTAGTATCCGGGTTCAAACTTATAGTAACATTATTACCTTCAATAAGCTTGTGGCCCATACTTTCCAACACATCCGTGGCCATTATTTCCAACCCGCCTAATATAGGTAATGCCACATGCATTACTTTGTTTTGTTCCTCTTCTGGTAGCGGTGGTACGCCCTCTCTTGGAGGAGCATCCTTCATACGCATTAGCGGATTAGAGAATTCAGTTCCGAAAACCTTCTTATAGTGGTTGAATGCTTCTTCAGCATTACCTGCGAAGTTTAAATAAATAGATACATTTCCCATTGTTCTTGTTTTTATAGGTATGCTTTCAAAGATGTAAAATATCAAAAAAAGAATTTAAAAGCAATATAGACACGGTGATTCTCCACCCATACCGCAAGGCCCTTTCCCATCATCACTGCGCAATATTATGGTGGTCTGCCCTAATCATTTATATGCTGACTAAATTTCTAAATGCTAAATCGCCATTATCTAATGCGCAACATTTTTTTAACTACCATTCCATCGGGTGTTTTAAGTTGACATAAGTAAATTCCGCTCGCAAGATTTTGGCCTTGTTTTGTTCTACCATCCCATTGTAACTGGTAAGAGCCTGCTTTGTATTCAGCATCTGTAAGCGTATTTATTTTTTGTCCTGTTAAACTGTAAATATTTATTGTTACGTGTGAAGGCTGAGCAACCGTAAAACTAATAGTAGTTTCGTCGGCAAAAGGATTAGGATAATTCTGCACTAACAATGATTTACTTTGAAGCGAAAGTTTTGTTGTAGCGGCTTCCCTGGAAGATTCATTTAATAAAGAAGCGGGATCAGTATAACTTGACCATGCTATATACTGGCCGTCATTGGAGTACGTGGGATCATAATCGCCTTTATCAAAACCACCGATCCTTCCTGCAATCTTTTTTGCAACACCACCTGTGACCGGAATTGAATAAAGATTGGGATCGCCATCAGGCCAGTCTATAAACACCAGCTCTTTGCTATTGTTTTTCCATGTTGGTCCATAACCTGAAGTAGTTAATTGTATTGGTGCTGCAACAGGATTACCGGCAGTGTCTATTTTAACGATCCATACACCACCTCCTGCCCATCCCCAGCCATCGAACGCAATATATTGACCATTGGGGGACCATGCGGGACGATCACCGTAATAGGTTACAAAAGTTTCTTGTCCGGTGTTGACATCTTTCGATCCTATGTAACCATAGTTGTCATCAAATGCTATTTTTGTGCCTTGCGGATTCCAGCTTGCGTGATGACTATTATAACGCAAAAGTGTTCTTGAACCTCCGCTCGCAGGAACAGAATAAATATTTCGCGGATACTCGCTATAGTCATCAAATGCAATTACTTTCCCATCAGGTGACCATGCAGCATCATTGCCACCTTCTGCCCCCGCCAGGGGAACACTCACACCGGTTTCTACGTCCGTTACAAAAATTGATTGAACATACGGAGAAGCAATTGGTCCTACCACATCATGTGCAATCTTTTTTCCGTTGTTGCTCCAGGTAACATTATATTCACCTGCGCCGGGAATTTTCGTTAGCTGTTTTGTTGTACCGGTTTTTACGTTAAATACATAAATGTCGTAGTTGGATTGTGCTTTTATTCTATTTACTGCGATCAATAAAAAAATAGCCGTCATGCAAATGCCGGGTAATGATTGTTTCATAAAGCCTCCTTTACTTAGGTTAAAAAATTTTCAGACCATTTCAGAAAGAAAACAACTCTTTCGCAGCAAGGAGAAAGAAAATGAAGCCACATAATTCCCTTATTTTCCAGAATAAGGACACATAATATTTTTTGCATTTGTTGGCATGCAGAAAGGGATGTCACTAGACTATGACCGTTTCACATCTCTCCATCAGTTACTCAACCACTTTAAAATAGAGATCGTTTCCGGATTGAATGACCATTTTTTTATTATCATCTGACAGTACAAAACGTCAAATGGCAAACCTCCACCTTCTCCGAAAGGGAGCTCTGCTATTGTTTTTTCCGCGTTGGTATCAATGTCATACAATAAGATGTTTAGTGCGTTTCCGTTTAAAACACCACCGCTGTAATAAAGCTTCGTTCCATCTGATGAAACGCGGAAGTCATCCAACCCAACATAATTTGTCTGATATTGCCGGAGGACCTGACCGGTATTAAAATTTTTAATTGTGATGTTACCGGTTACATCTACCGCAAAAGAGTTCAAGACATCGCTATTGTAAAACAATCCCGAAAAAAAAGAAGATGTATTATTCAGGTCCGATGAATCAATAATAGTTCTGCTGGCAATATCAAATACATACATCCGGCTTTCCAGCTGGCTGAATAAAATCGCCCTGGAACCGTCCGTTGAAAAAAGCCCAAACTGTTTGTTTTCCAGATCAGTTCTTTCTCGTGTCTGCTTGTCTAAATGGTAAAATATTGCAGGCACAGAAGGCCCGGGCAACGGCCAACAAAAACCATTACAGGGAGGATTGGGTGGAGAAACCGGAGACAGGTAATAAAAAATATCATTACCTGCAATATTTATACGTGTGCCCTGGTTATTTGGAACTTCAATTATTTTTTCGGTGCTGTTGCTACTGAAATTAAACAGATAATACCCACGTTGGCTATTTATTGTTCCTAAAAATATGATCGCGCTATTTTCATTTGTTTTGCCCGTAACCAGGCCAACGGATTTTTCAACTGCGTCAATCCTTTTAGCAGCAATATCTATCTGCAGAATTTCAGTGGATGCCGTAATAAAAAGTTCGTCTGAATTTCTGCCCCAAAACGGTGTGGACCTGCTGTGTCCATGATCGCCGAGATAAATCAGTTTGCCGAGTTGCAGGCTCAATGGGCCATCTTGCAGCAGTGGCTGTTCAGCTGTGGAAGTAGTGGGATTATCTTTTTTGCAGGAGGCCAGGGCAAATACAATGAAGGCAGACAAAATAATTTTCATCTTCATAAAATAATTTTTAAGTCCCTTCGAGTATAGCAAGGCACAAGAGAGCGGAATATTGCTGAAAGTAAACTGGGGTATGTTGTCTAAACCAGAGCCATAACAAACCTACAAAAAGGAAAGGCAAAATGCAAGTCCCAGAGTAAGCGCAGCAGTTATTGGAAGGAATAATGCAGCCGCTGGTTGCTAGAAAGTGCGAAGAGACGTTTGGTAGCAGTTATTTTATAGCTGAGTATTTTTTTGCACCCGTGTTAGGTAACGGCACTTAAACTTTGCTGGTAGCTGTTTTTTTGCCAGGGAAGAAATACTTATATTATTCCGTCCTCAAACTCTTCACGGGATTTGCTATTGCGGCTTTAATGGCCTGAAAGCTGACTGTTATTAATGTTATTATCAATGCAGCAAGCCCCGAAAGAATAAAGATCCAGAATGATATAGACGTTCTGTAATCATATTGCTGCAACCAGTTGTTTAAATAATACCATGCCACAGGGATGGCAACAAAACAGGAAATGACTACCAGCAATGCAAATTCTTTTGAAAGCATTTGCCAGAGATCATACACGGATGCACCTAATACTTTACGCACACCTATTTCCTTTTTTCGCTGCTCCGCAACAAATGATACAAGACCAAACAAGCCAAGGCAGGAAATAAAAATTGCCAAAATGGTGAAGAAAGTCGCAAGATTACCTACGCGTTGTTCATCAGAGAATTTCTTGGCATAGTCTTCATCGATGAACGTGTAACTTAAGGGTTCGCCGGGGTTATATTTTTTAAATACCGATTCTATTTTACTTAACGCATCATTTATTGGATGGCCAGGCTTTATCCCTACTATCACTTGATTTACAAAATTAGGATCATAAAAGAAAATAGTCGGCCTCACTGGTTTGTAAGGCGATTCCATTATCATATCCTTTATTACGCCAATTACTGTATAATTTTTATGTTTGAATTGTATACTTTGCCCTACAATATTCTTTTTTATACCCATCAGGTCTGCAGCAGATTCATTTAATACCACACTCAAACTATCTGTTGCAAAATCCTTGGAAAAATCTCTGCCTTCCACAATTTTCCAGTCAATGGTTCTCCCCAAATCCCGGGATACCCTTAGCGTACCGAATGTGGGAACATAGTTGGGGTTTTTCCCCTGCCAGTTAAATCCGGTCTCGGTTCCCCATACTTCAGTAATCGGTCCTGACGACGTAGCCATGTTTTCTACAGCACCCGTTGCAAGCAGGTCTTGCTTTATAGCATCGAATGGCCGTTCCGCTCCGGGATTAGTGAAAGTTATGGCAATCAATCCTTCACTTTTATAATTTACAGGACGGCTTTTAGCAAATTGAATTTGTTGAAAAACAATGATTGTTCCAATTATCAAAGCAATGGAAAAAGTAAACTGAACAACTACTAATGCTTTGCGTGGCAACGATGCGAACCTGCCTGTACTAAATGTTCCCTTTAAAACTTTTACAGGTTTGAATTTGGATAGGTAAAGCGCGGGATAACTGCCGGAAACTATTCCGGTAAGAACAGTAAATGTTATTGCAACAAACCAGAACCCCGGATTATCCGTAGGTAACCCGATGCTTTTACCGGAAAGCTTATTAAACAGCGGAAGTAATAAAACGGAGATTATTAGTGAACATATGAAGGCAGCAAATGCCACTAGAATGGACTCGCTTAAAAACTGGCCGATCAACTGGCTTCGGGCAGAACCAACAGATTTCCGGATACCAACTTCTTTTGCTCTTTTCGCGCTCCTTGCAGTGGAAAGATTCATAAAGTTTATACAGGCAAGCAGTAGAACAAACACGCCAATTAGCGAAAATAGCCATATAAATTGTATGCGGCCACCGCTTGGCTTACCGTTTTTAAACTCACTATACAGCCGCCATTTGTCCATTGGAAATACGTATGCCTGTTCTTTTTCATCAGCTGCAGCATTCTTATGTGCCATTACTACATTTTTTATCTTTTCCGTTTCCTTCTGCATATCTATATTATCTGCAACTTGCACAAACGCCTGAAAAGAAGAGAAATTCCAATTTGTCGTAGCATGCTCAAATCTGGGCCACTTTTCAATTACAAATTTTTTCCATGGCAACAATAATTTTGCCTCATAAAATGATGAGTTACCGGGAAGATCACCATACACGCCAGCTACACTAAAGTTATCTTCATCATCAACCTTTATTACTTTATTTATCGCACTTTCATTTCCAAATAATGTTTTTGCCAACGAAGCGCTTAACAATACAGCTGAGGGATCATCCAATGCATCAATATTTCCATCTACCATTTTTAAGGAAAACATGGATAAAAAATTTGGCTCAACCCACATGCCTCTCCCCATAATTTTTTTATTTCCAACGGCTAATACATGGCTGAAATTATAGGATGCCATGGATACATTTTTAAATTCGCTCCCATATTTATTCCGCAGCTCATCCCCTATCGGCGCACACACATCGAATGCCGTTTCCATTTTATTATCCTGATCTATAAAAGTGGTCATAACCTGCGCGAGCCGCTCATGGTTCGTATGGTATTTATTATAGCTGACTTCATCTGAAATCCACAAGCCAATAAGCATAACTACGGCCATGCCGGTTGCAAGACCAAGAATATTGATAATGGAGTAAATCTTGTTGTTAACGAGAACACGCCATGCGGTTTTGAAATAGTTTTTAAACATAGGGGAAGGTTTTTGATAGTTGAGTTATTGATACCAGATCAGCGCTCTCTCCTTTTCAATTTTTTATTCAGACTCAATCTTTTCACCGGAATTTGCAACGGCTGTTTTTATTGCCTGGTAACTTAGTCTAATTCCTGTTGCACCTAACTTCTGAATGCAGCTTCAAATAATTTTTAAAAATAAACAGCTGTATGAAGTTTAATAAGTACCATTGAAATGCCAGTTTACTATTTATTGACTGTTAATTAATTGTACCAATCGAAGCAATTGAAGTGCACGCTTTTGATACAATAGTGTGCGGTTTTGGTAGTCCCCATTTTTAAAAACTACTGTTGTCTATAGACACTTATCCGAGAACTACATTTTGATGGATCACGCTGTTACCCCTTACTCAAAGACCAGATAAGAAATCAATAACAAGAGCCGATACTGTTTTTATTCCAACTTCGATCGAATCATCATCTCCCATGAAAGTCCCGGTGTGAAGGCCACCGGAAATAGTGCCGGGTCTGGTTGTTCCCAGGCTGAAAAAAAAGCTGGGGCACCGCTCTGCAAAATAAGCGTAATCATCGGCCGCCATCCACGGGTGAATTGCCTGAACATTTCGCTTGCCTGCAATGCGCTCCATGGTTGGAAGCATTTTTAATTGAAGTGCGCTGTCGTTCATGTTAACCGGAGCGCCTCTCCGGTAATCAAACCTGTAGGATCCGCCGGCGGCACGTGTTGTTCCTTCCAGGATCTCACGGAATCGTTTTTGTACTTCGTCCTGCAAGCGTGGATTCAGCAGCCTAACGGTACCACTTAATACAACCTCTGATGGGATGATGTTATCCCGGATACCACCGTGAATTTGTGCAACGGTAATTACGCTGGGTTCAAAAGGTTCAAAGTTTCTGGATCGAATGGTTTGCAAAGCCAACACTACTTGTGCGGAAACAACGACTGGATCAACCGAAAGTTCAGGCGATGCTGCATGCGCCGACTTTCCGATAATGGTAAAAGTAAAGGTGCTGCTGGAGGCATTGGCGGCACCGAGGGAGTACCCAATTTGGCCAACCTGTAATGCAGGATTGGAGTGTATGCCAAAAATCGCATCCGGGTGAAATTTATCAAAAAGACCTTCTTTAAGCATCAACTTAGCGCCCGCTTCTTCACCTGCCGGCAGATTTTCTTCAGCAGGTTGGAAAATAAAGAGGACTGTTCCGGAAATTTTGTCTTTCATAGAAGTCAGAACTTTTGCAACGCCCAGCATCACACTGGTGTGAATATCATGTCCACAAGCATGCATTACACCAGTATTTTTACCGTTGTATACTGCTGTGTCTGTTGACTTGAAAGAATAATTTGTCTGCTCAGTCACCGGAAGCGCATCCATGTCTGCCCGCAGTGCAATTGTTTTACCGGGTTTTGTTCCCTTCATTATTCCCACTACACCGGTACGGGCAACGCCCGTTGTAATTTCTATGCCAAGCGACTGAAGATAATCTGCCACCAATCCGGACGTTTTAAACTCACAGTTCGAGAGCTCCGGGTGTTGATGGATTTTGTGACGTATTTCAATGATCCCGGGTATGGTTCCTTTTACGATGGCTGATAGCTCAGCATCATATTTTTGAGCACCAGCGGTTACAAAAATTAATAGCTGGATTGTGATAAAAATAAACTTCATGTCTTTTCTTTTTTTAAACTAAACGCATTCGCTAAGGAAAAAAAGTACAAATAATCATGGTTCCAAAATGTAACCACGTTGTGTTTATACACAACTAATAAATACAGGATTTCATATCCTTGAAGCCTTGCGAAAATTTTTCTTGTTAGCTTATTTACAGCGCTATATTGCAATTGCAGCTATATTAAAATTTGCGATACAGGTTTCGCAAATACAAGTTCTGAATGATGGCTATTTTTTGTGAGTCATAGTTATCCGATGCTCCGCCATCTCACTCACATGACCTGGGGCAAGCATTAAACAATGCATTTTATAAAGTATAAAAAAAGAACGATTACTCAAAGTATATTTAGTGAAGGGTTACAATAAACTACGGTTGTTGTCAATTTCGGGGTTTCAAACTGAAATTGGCATTCAAAACGCAAAGACAGTCTTTTGCGGTCATTTGCTTATTTTTTGATCTTGTTTAGTATATATGAACCTGATGCTTCTTCTAAACAATTAAGTCTCTCTGAATCAAAATGTCTTATTGGCCCAGGGAACAATTAACAAAAAGGCTTTTTAGTAAAGGTTTTTCAGCTATTGCAGTACCTGAAAAATATAATTGAAACAAGTATTGAAGCACAGTGGGGCATATCACCTGTACAATATAGCTATTATCAACATTTCAATGTCAACGTTTTAATATTACCTGGGGGCAGCCTGTCTACGCTAGCCTTCTTTTTTTAAAAAATCTGCGTCTTGAACATTGTATGATGCTAAGTTTGTAATATTGCGTTTTTATTTATCACATGAGAGCTTTTTTTTCGATTAAAGTGCAGACCGACAAGAAACAATTAGCATTTAATGTAAGTGCAAGTCCCACAAAAGACTTCAAGCAATATAATTTCAGGATAGAAGATGTAGCTGAGACAGATAAACACTTTGCAAATGGTGCTTCCATAAGGTATTTAACGGCAAACGATCATTTTGAATGGATCCGGGACAATGAATCGGATAAAATATTGACCGCTATCTCAAATGAAATCCGACGCCAAAAACTAAAGTGGCGGCAACATGTATAATACCACAATAATATAAATGCTGATTTACCGGAAGAGATGAAACATCACCCCTTCCGGTAACAATTACCGCAGAATACATGAGCATATTTGCGCGATTCCGCCGGCGTACAAACACTTTCAAAAGCTCGTAAATAATCGACATTTTAATTGCTGTATTGATAAGCTATGGCGAATTCCACCGAAAAATCCTGCAAAGTAGTACCGCCAACAGATTGCGACTTTTTTTCATTATAATCTTCAACAAAGCTCCCATCTCTTAATGCTGCACCAATTTCAACCATGTAAACTTTTGCCATTTGCTCTGAAAGACCATTTTGCATTAAAGCGCCCAAAAGCTGATCATCCGAAAACTCGACCCAGCTAATACCCGATTTACCGACCGCATTACCTAATGTCTGCGTAATTTCAAAGCCATTTTTCTCATCACTGACAATGTACTGAATTTGCTTTCCATAAAAAGACAGACCGTTTAATGCATTAAAAGCTACTTCAGCAATATCTTTCGGATGCGTAAGCGGCAAATTAACTGATCCTGGGAAATTGTTGCCCAACATACCCTGGTGCTTAATCATGGGGATTGCACCATAAAAATTTGTCAGGAACATGCCCGGGCGCAAATGCAATACATTCAAATCTTCCAATTCGTTTAACTTTTGCTCCACATAATAATTTGAACCTGTTGGGCCTGATCCATTTTCAAGATGAGCGCCTATGCTGCTTAAATTAACCGCATACTTAACACCGGTTTCTTTTAGCGCATTGGCATATTGCTCACCAACAGTCTTGATGTACTGTTTTAAATCTGCGGTTTGGAAATTCGGTGGAATCATTAAATAAACCGCATCACTTCCGGCAAATGCATTCTTTACAAACCTGTAGTCTTCGATTGAGCCGACCAATGGAATTGCTTGTAATTGCACTATTTCCTTTGCTCTTTCTGCATTAGAAGTGATTACATTCACCTCATGTCCGCCTGACACCAGTTTTTCAATGAGAATCCGGCTGATATTTCCCAAAGAACCTGTTACTGTTACTTTCATTTTATTTATTTTAGATTTGTTCCACAAAACTAAAGTCGCACTTACTTTTGTACAAGTACTTACCCTATAGTATGTATACATATGACAGCGATTAAACAAACTTCGGTGATACAGGAAAACAAGAGCAACGCTTTCGCAGCTTGCCCTGTAACCTTTGTAATGGAAAGAATTGGCGGATACTGGAAGCCCATAATTTTGTTCAATCTGTTAACAGGAACAAAGCGATACAGTGAGTTAAAAAAATCTATTCCGGCTATTACAGAAAAAGTATTGATACAGCATTTAAAGCAATTGGAATCCGACGGCCTTATTTCAAGAAAATCCAAACCTGTTGTACCGCCTTATGTAACCTATGAGCTTTCTAAAAAAGGAAAAGCATTAAGGCCTGTTTTGCATGCAATGGCTACATGGGCCGTAAATAATGGTGGCAAACAATCCAAACAGTTTTTAAAACAAATGGAAGATTTTCCGGAAGAATGAGATAGACCGAAGTTGAAAAACTGATAATACCTGACAAAGAAATCGAACGGTTAAAGGAATCAAAAATGCAGGTAACTGCTATTGCATAGATTTTATTTCCTCTTCAGTAAGTCGTAAAAATCCCGCCGCATTGTTAAACAGGATATCCCGCTTTTGAGTAGCATTGAGAAAAGGCGCTTTATTAATCGCATCTATTCCCACTGCAATGGCGCCCGGCCATACCATATTGTCGGAACCAAACATAATCCGTTTGCCAAATCCTGCATTTACCAAACGCTCAAGGTAGAAATAAAACTCTTTTTGGGGGATCATAAAACAAATAGCAGCCAGGTCCACATAAAGCTGCGGATGCGTGTACAGCATTGCCAGCATATCATCCAGCATTGGCCAGCCAGCATGCATAGCATACACCCTTAGTTTTGGGTGACGGAGTAAAGCTTCTTCCAATCCGAAGGGACTGTGAAGCCTTGCCCTGTATTTAGGAGAGCTAATATAAGGCGCGCCGGGAGGGCCGGGTCCAACATGAATACCGACCGGAATATCCAGTCGCTCGGCCATCGCTAAATAGGGCTCAAAAGCTGAATCGCCGGGTGAAATTCCTTCGTACTGAATAGTAATTTCACCAAACACTTTGAATGCTCCCGATTTAAAAATCCTTTCCAGCGAATCAGGCGTTAGCCCTTCTTTAGCAGCCAATCCGAAATCCCAGTCGAGAGCAGGAATAATGCGGTTGGGCTCAACCTTTTTCCAATCCAGTACTCTATCCTTTTCACCGCTGGTTACTGCATAAACATTGTATTGTTTGAGTGCTGCAATTGTCAATAGCCTCATTGAGTCATCGGTCGATGGTGAAGTAAGATAATGATCGGCCCAGGCATTTGTCTTTAATGCGTTCGTAAAAGTTTTCCGGAAATCGTCTTTCGGATCGTTCAGTCCTAAGTCCCTGAATGGTGCGCCTATATGAATAGATTCAGGTCCCTGGTCCTTGGCACCATAGGCATGAAGGTGCATGTCAATCACCGGCAATGGATATTTTTGGGCAATGAGCAACCTCGCAATCAACAGGAAGATCAGACAAAAGATTACCCTTTTAAGCATTTTTAGTTGATTCGTTTTAGTAAGACGGTAAGAAAGAAATTTTCCATCGACACATGCAAATTATGAATGAAATATCCGATTAACAACACATAATACACGAATTTCGTATCGACAACATTTGAAAATGAAAGAAATAAAAATCAGAAGAGTATCGGTAGACGATGTTAACGAACTTCAGGAAATCAGTCGCAAAACATTCTCTGAAACATTCTCCGGGCACAATACACAAGAGAATATGGCGAAATATTTAGAGGAAGGACTTTCCGTCGAAAGACTGACCGGAGAATTAAGCAACGAACATTCTGCATTTTATTTTGCTTTAGATAACAACAATGCTATTGGTTATCTTAAATTAAATTTTGGGGCATCTCAAACAGAATTGCGAGATAACAACGCAGTTGAAATTGAACGGATCTACGTATTACAGGCATACCAGGGTAAAAAGGTTGGACAATTACTGTATGAAAAAGCTATCGAGGTTGCAAAGCAAAAAAATGTTCGTTACGTATGGCTAGGTGTTTGGGAAGAAAATCTAAAAGCCATTAACTTTTATAAAAAGAATGGCTTCATTGAATTTGATGAACATATATTCAAATTGGGTGATGATGAGCAGACAGATATCATGATGAAAAAGACACTGGTGTGAAAGGAATAGGTGTGAGGTATCAGGTATCAGGTATTTGTTTTCACGCCAGAAAAGGTCTTATCTTACTATCTTACGATCTTACGGTCTTACGGTCTTACTATCTTACTATCTTACTGTCTTACGATCTTACGGTCTTCCGATCTTCCTCTATCATCAACATGAAATAAATTACTACCGCTAACGCGATGATAGCTGTTGATAAAAACGCCGGCGTTGCACCGAATTTCAACCAGATCCAACCGGTAAGCATACTGGAAAGCATTGTGCAGATACTTTGAAAACCTGTATACGTTCCAATAGCGGTGGCAGTGTCTGATTGCTTTGTTATATTTGTGATCCAGGCTTTGGACACACCTTCGGTGGCCGCAGCGTATAAACCGTAAAGAAAGAATAAAAGGTAAAAGAAATACAGGTTATGAGAGAAGGCCATCCCCGTGTAGACAGCAACAAAAAGCACCAGTCCTGTAACAAACATTTTCTTCAATCCAATTTTATCGGCGGCTATACCAAGCGGAAGAGCAGCAAGCGCATAAATGATATTGTAAAAGATATAGACACCTATTGTTGAAGTATCGTTCAGGCCAGCCTGTTTTATCTTCAACAATAAAAAAACATCCGAACTATTGCATAGCGTAAATACCAGTAATCCCACAACCAACCTTCTGTATGCAGAAGGGCTCTGCTTCCAATAATGTAAAAAAGAAAAAAAAGATAATCCGGTCGCATTTTCTTTAACAGCTGTATGCTTGTCTTTTAGTATGGCCGATAATACAATCGCTAACAATCCGGGAATAAAAGCGATTAAAAACAACATCCTGTAGTTACCTGGAAAATAAAGCAGGTATACTAACGCAAAAGAAGGGCCAGCCACAGCCCCCACTGTGTCCATAGAACGATGAAATCCGAAAACCCGTCCTTTTGTTGCCGGAGTAGCTTCATCTGACAGCAAGGCATCGCGCGCGCCTGTACGGATGCCTTTACCTAAGCGATCAATAGTGCGTGACAGAAACACCCACAATGGATAAATAAATGCAGCCATCATTGGTTTGGATATGGCACTTAACGCATAGCCTAACTGAACAAATGGTACGCGCCTGCCTGTACGATCAGATAATGCTCCAAAATATCCCTTACTCAATCCTGCAGTAGCTTCCGCAATTCCTTCCAAAATGCCAATCAGCAAAACGGAAAAGCCAATACTTTTTAGATAAATAGGCATAATGGGGTACAGCATTTCACTTGCCGTATCAGTAAGCAGGCTGATGAAAGACAATATCCAGATTGTGCGGGTCAGGTATTTCATAACATTGGCAATTCAAGGTCGTTTAGTTAAGCGTTCTCAATAGTGAGATCTGAAGCCCTTCTCTATGGAGCTCTGTGTATTCTCCGTGTGTCTCTGCGTGACTGTATTTTACCCACATAGAGGATGCTTACATGCAAATCTGTTACCGGCACAACATTGCGTTGGCAATTGTTACCTTTTATACGCTAATAATCGCAGTGCGTTAAATACTACCACTACTGTAGAACCCTCATGACCAATTACGGCCGGACCAATGTGCGCGATACCCAAAATGGTAAGTGGTATCAGAATGCCCACCATGCCCAGACTAATCACCAGGTTTTGACGAATAATTGCATGGGCTTTTCTACTCAGGCCGATCGTAAACGGCAGGTTATCCAGCCGGTCGGCCATCAACGCTATATCTGCGGTTTCGAGTGCCACGTCTGAACCTGCTGCCCCCATTGCAATGCCCACATTACTTTTTGCCATTGCAGGCGCATCGTTTACGCCATCCCCAACCATTGCCACAAGTTTTTCGCTCCCCTTTAATTTTTCAATAGCCGCCACCTTTTGTTCGGGTAAAAGATCGCCCCAGGCTTCTGTAATGCCTGTTTCTTTTGCAACGGCTTCAGCCACCTGCTGATTGTCACCTGTAAGCATGATCATTTTGCGAATCCCTTCCGCCTTTAGCTTTACAAGTGTTTCTTTTGCTTCCGCTCTCGCTACGTCCCGCAATGCGATGATCCCTGCAATTTTACCGTTCTGTTCCACCAGCATGGTTGTATTACCTTGTTTTTCCAACTCCTCCACTCTTTGTTTAGTCTCCTGCGGTAATGAACCGTTTTTTTCGGCCAGCATTTCTTTATTGCCGATCTGCACTTGTTTTCCCCGGTATTCTGCAATAACGCCCCTGCCAGTAACAGCCTTTAGATCATTTGCCGCAGGAACATCCTTCTGCAATTTTTCAGTGCCACCTTTTACAATTGCCGCAGCAAGCGGATGGTCGCTTAGTTGCTCAACTGCTACTACCATCATTAATAACTCTTCCTCGGATACTCCGTTTAGTGGGTATACACCTGTAAGCTTTGGTTTGCCCTCCGTAAGTGTACCTGTCTTGTCAAATGCGATAGCAGTCAGCGCACCCAATTCTTCCAAAGGCTTGCCTCCTTTGATCAATACTCCGCTCCTTGCTGCTCTTGCTACTCCGCTAAGCACCGCACTTGGAGTAGCAATAGCCAGAGCGCACGGGCTTGCGGCTACCAGCACAGCCATGGCGCGATAAAAGCTTTGGCTGAATGTTTCATTAATGACAAGGAATGCAAAAAGTAAGAGTCCCACAAGTATGAGCACTGCCGGAACATAATATTTTTCCAGCTTGTCGGTAAAATTCTGCGTAGGAGATTTTTGTGTCTGTGCCTCATTCACCAGTTTTATCAGCCTTGCAATAGTTGAATCCGCCGCGAGTTTACTCACTTTTATTTCCAGGTTGCCACTGCCATTAACAGAACCTGCAAATACGCGGTATTGGGCTTCAATCCTGTCTGTTTTTGTAATATCGAAGCTGCTGTCCTTCATTGCTACTTTCTCTACAGGAATACTTTCACCGGTTATTGGCGCCTGGTTTACACTGCTGCTGCCTTTCACTACCACACCATCGGCAGGTATTTTGGAATTGGGTTTTACAACGATAACATCTCCCGGTTGTAACGTTTCAATGTCAACTTCCGTTATCTCCTCTCCCTTTTTAAGCAATGCAGATTTTGGTGACAGCCCAGCCAGTTCGGCAATGGATTTTCTTGCCTTTTCCATTGCATAATGTTCCAGCGAGTGTCCCAGGCTAAACAGAAATAACAGCAATGCCCCCTCGGCCCATTGGCCAAGACAGGCCGCACCGATAGCAGCAACCAGCATTAGAAAATCAATTTCAAACCTTCCTTTGGCAATGCTCTCAAAGGCTTCTTTGGATGTATAAAATCCGCCAAAAAAATAAGCACCAGCGTAAAAAGCGATAGGGATATACACCGTATTCGTGATAAAAGAAAGACTAAAACCTATACCCAGCAAAGCGCCCGAAATGATACTGAACACCAGTTCGGTTTTCACCCCAAATATGCCACCATGGGTATGTTCATGACCACCCTCCTCATGTTTATGCCCGTCATGTGCATGTGCATGTTTCTCATGTACATGACCTTCATGCACCGCATGCGCATGAAAATTTTCCACGTGCTTAACTGACAGGCCGTTTTTTTTAATCAGTCTGAGAAATGCATCTTCAGACAAAACCGACTTGTCATATTCTGCCTGTATAAAGCCCGTACCAGCAACAGATACATTCAATACCCCGGCTTCTGCACCAAGCCTTTCTTCAATACTCCTGGCATGTCGCGCATGCCGGATGCCAGCAGTTTCCACCAACAGATGGCCGTAACGTTCCGTGAGTTCTGCGCCGGCTTGCTTTGCTAACCTTTCAACTTCGTTTACTGAAATCGTTTCGGGGTTGTAATGAAAACATAGCTTAGCCTGAACGCCTTCTTTTGCAGGTATGACGTGCACCTTGTCAATTCCCTTTTTACCTTGCAACATACCGATGATACGTTCAACACATGCATCCCGTTCATCAGGCACTTCGGGTAATATTATGTCGAGGTTGATTTGTGTTTTGTCCATAGTAATTAGCTTTCAGCTTTCAGCTATCAGCTATCAGCTATGGGCTGATGGCGAGAGCGTAGTGCCGGCTGAATAAATATTTTGGAGGTGTCGGGTGTCGGGTGTCAGGTTTCAGGTGTCAGGTATCAGGTATCAGGTATCAGGAATACAACTCCCGCCTCTATACCTCACGCTTTATACCTTACACCTTATACCTTACACTTTATACCTCACACCTTATGCCTTCCACCTGGAACCATTTTTAATCTTTCGACAAGCCTTGTTCTGCAGAAAAACATACAGCAACAAGGTTGCCAACAATATAATATTAGCAAATAAACCGCATTAAGATAGCTGATTCTCCTCTATACAACCAGTGAATAGTCAATGGTGAAGGTCCGGGCTGGTTAAGTAAATATATCGTCGTTTAAGTGCTATAATTATCCCCGGCAAAGCTCTTATTTGTTCTTATTTTCTTAAATGGTTAAAAAAATTTCGCTTCAGTCAGCTTTAGGCTAATGTCATTTAGTAAAGGACATTTAAAGCTCCAGCGGAGCTTCCTGTTTGTAGAAAATCAGGATTTCATCAAATTATCATGGGGCTCCATCGGAGCCTCCTGTAAAGCGTGACCGGTAGCTCCTAACGGAGCCTGGGCGATCCATTTTTTTCTTTCTACAAACAGGCTGCTCCTATGGAGCAATACCGGCAATGCATCCTTACCCGAATGACATTAAGCTGAAGCAGATGGCAATGCATGAAGGCTTTCCTCCCGTTAATATTATGCAGTTTACCATTGACCCGACAAAGACATCTCTCAAAATGGATGAGGCACTGTTTAGCCAAACCATATTAAATCCACGCTGTGGCTATTGGCGGCTTGCAACGTTTGCAAATTCTTTCCTGAATATATAGCGGTAAACCACTACCCCATTTTCGCTTGAATCTGAAAACGCATTAACCAATTTCCATTGCAGCTTGCCCAGATAATTGAGCGCATCTATGACAGTATTGAACTTAACCGGTTTTCCATCATCATCTTTAAGCCTTGTATCTGCCCAGAATTTTTTCTCCTGCCCATAATCAATATCAATCGTAACCTTATTACTCATAAACCTGTTTCGAGCCTGCAATTCGCAGTACTGTTCAATTTTAGTCGAATCCTGGGCTAAGCTTTGTATGCAAGCAATCACCGGGACGATAGCTAGTATTTTCCGCATGACATTCAATTTCGTTAAAGGGGATGATTTAAAATCTCTTACTAAGATAGCTGATTCATTTATATACAACTAGTGAATAGTCAATGGTCAGTGGTGAAGGCCCGGGTTGGTTAATTAAATATATCGTCGTTTAAGTGCTATTATCATCCCGGGAAAAAGCTCTTATTTGTTCTTATATTTCTCTTATACAACTAGTGAATAGTCAATGGTCAATGGTGAAGGCCCGAGCTGGTTAAGTAAATATATCGTCGTTTAAGTGCAATAATTATCCCCGGCAAAGCTCTTATTTGCTCTTATATTTCTTCTATACAACCAGTGAATAGTCAATGGTCAATGGTGAAGGTGAAGGTTCGAGCTGGCTAAGTAAATGTAAAGTCATTTAAGTGCAATTATTATCGCAGGTAAAATTCTTATGTGCTCTTATATGCCTTCTATACAACTAGTGAATAGTCAATGGTCAATGGTGAAGATTCGAGCTGGTTAAGTAAATGTAAAGTCATTTAAGTGCAATTATTATCGCAGGCAAAATTCTTATGTGCTCTTATATGCCTTATATGGTTTAAAAAACTTCGCTTCGGTCAGCTTTAGGCTTTCGGCTTTAAGCTTTATATCATTTCCACATACCCATCCGTCCCATTCACCCGAATTCTTTGCCCATCTTTAATCAGCCTGGTAGCATTTTCCACACCAACAACTGCAGGCAGGCCATACTCACGTGCTATGACTGCACCGTGTGTCATTAATCCGCCAACTTCAGTAACGAGCCCTTTTATGGATACAAACAATGGTGTCCAGCTGGGATCAGTAAACGAAGTGACCAATATATCTCCCTCTTCCAGATCAGCATCTTCCATATTTAAGATGACGCGTGCCCGTCCTTCTACAAGCCCGGAAGATACCGGCAGACCGGCCATCGCATCAGCCGGAATATTTTCTTTTTTATGAGCACCTGTGATGATCTCCCCATCAGACGTGATTACGCGTGGAGGAGTTAATTTTCTGTATAAGTCGTACGCATCTTTCCGTTTACTAATGACCGAGTAATCCAGTTTATTTGTAAGCATTGTTTCGCGAAGCTCTTCAAAACTGAGATAATAGATATCTTTCTTTTCAAGGATAATACCGGCTTCTACCAGTCCTTCAGCTTCTTCCAGCAACGCCTGCTTATAGATAAAGTAGCGACTAACAATACTGTATTTGGGATATTCACGATAGCCAATCAGGTTTCGCACAAGGCCGATCATTCGCTTTGTCTCCGTGGCTTTTTGCTCACCATCAGGCAATTGCTTCAATCGATCCAACAACTCCTGTTCTTTTTTCAAAGCCTGTTCCCGGCCCAGTTCAAATTTTTGCCTGCTGGCACCCGCCTCAAAGTTCCTGATATTACCGAGAATAACAGGGATAAGTGCCGTTGGTTTTTCGCTCCAACGGTCTTTTGTAATGTCAATTTCTCCCGCACACCGCATCCCGTATTTCTCAAGAAAAGTACTAATGGCATCTCTGCTTTCTTTTCCACCTTTTAACCTGGTCAAATTATTTAAGAAGCGATCGTCTTTTACCTGTTGCAAATAACTAATTACTTCAGGATATGGGCGAATCACATCTGCAACATCCATTAAGGCCAGTCCCATTTCCGCAGTTATATTATTGGGCGCAGATTGAGAAAGCGTATAGGCTGCATTTTTTTCACCTAACCAGTCAAGCATTTTCTCATTGAGCCATAAGGAAGCATTCATTGCCGTCATAATTACGCCAAAACTTTGGGGATCGGACAATCCACCTTTTAGTTTCTGAGTGTCTTCTAAAATAAAATCGATCAGATCAGTTCCCGACTTACCCTGGATGTTCCGTTTTAATTCGTTGATAGATGCCTGGCTACGGTTGATCAGATCAGCAACAATTACCGGATCGTAATCTTTTAGTGTTTGATAATCCGGAAGCGATTTACTTTCATTATTTTGACCAGTTGGCTCTACTTTATTGTCATCCGGTACTGATTGAATAAAGTTCCGCTCTATTATGGTTATAAGCGCATCTTTTATCAGCAAATCGGACTTACTGACAGCATTCAATATCATTTTCCTTCCTGCAGCTGAAGCCAGGTGTTGTGCAACATCAGCAAACAGTCTTCCGCCGGCTATATACATAGGACCTGCAGTCTGTTGAAATAAAGACAATCCCAATGGCTTCATCGCATCGGTCATCATTTGATTGTGACCGACAGAAATAAAAACATGCTTTTCCTGATCATTTGCTTCAGAACCATCCTGCATCTTTCGCGTGGGGATTGGGTATAAAGTGGTGATTGGCCGGCTCTGGACAATATAAATTGTTTGACCTACCAGGCACCATTCAATGTCCTGAGGATGGCCGAAATGTTTTTCAATTTTTCTTCCCACAAGCTCAAGCTGCAATATTTGCGCATCCGTCAGTGCCTGCAAATTCTGCTGTTCCCGGTTAATTTGTTGTTTTTGTGTGCCTCCACCATTCAAAGCATAAACGGCCAGTTCCTTCGCAGCTATTTTCTTGTCTATGATGTTGCTCTCCGCTACTTTATAAACATCCGCATTCACCCATCCTGAAACCAGCGCTTCACCAAGTCCAAAGCTGGCATCAATGGACAGTATCTTCCGGTTCGATGTGACCGGATCTGCAGTAAACATAATGCCTGCAGTGTCTGCAAAAATCATTTTCTGGATTACAACACTTAAACTAACCTTTCTATGATCAAACCCGTTTTGCATACGGTAGATTACCGCCCTGTCTGTATACAGCGATGCAAAACATTTACCGATATGGCGTAGGATTGCATCCTTACCAATAACGTTCAAATATGTATCCTGCTGCCCTGCAAAAGACGCTGCCGGCAGATCTTCTGCAGTTGCGCTGGATCGCACGGCAAAGGCTGTTTGTTCACCAAGCTTCGTGACGTAGTCTTCTATGCCGTTAGATACATTCTTAGGAATGGACAAACTTTCAATGGTTGCACGGAGCATTTCGCATATTGCGCCAATGCCTTTTCTATCATTTGCTTGCAGGTTGTTCAATTGATCCAGCAGTGAATTAAATTCCTCGCTATTGCCAACAATTTCTTTATACACTTCTGTAGTAATACAAAAGCCTTCGGGAACGTGAATGCCATCAATCCTGGTTAGTTCAGCCAGGTTGGCGGCTTTGCCTCCCACCAGTGAAAGCTTTGTTTTATCTATTTCCCGGAAGCCAAGTATGCAAGTACTCATATTTTTCTTTTGTTTTCTTGTTTGCAAATTATTTGGAGCTGAGTTTATTTATTGTCTCATCCGTTATTGCAATTGCCTTTGAAAAACAGGTTTCGTTGTTTTTGAACCACAAAGCCACAAAGGGAACCAAGCGGTACAAAGAACTAAAATGGAAAGATCGAAAGTATAAATACTTTGAGGTATGTTAACAACAAAAAAGAAATGCCGTGGTATCTATACGAAAGCCGGGCATAAAAGCGTTATCCGGTTAACCTTCTCCGGCTAAGTCATTATAAGCGATTCTATGGTTGGCATTTTTTAAAAAAATTGCTTCCTTTTTTAATCAAGAAAACCTGACGACTACACAAAACTGCCATCAAAAATTTACATCCAATTTGCAAAACAATATTGCACTTCGAAAAAAAAATTACGACTTTTATCCCGTATTCCCTTCACACATGAGATTCGTTAGCCATAAACACTACACCCATGAATTCAACAACAGCAACTCAGTTATCCCACGGTATGCAATACCAGTTGCAAATTTATTTTGCGGGCATGCAGCAAATAAAGCCACAACTTCCCGTAGCGTACGAAGCACTGGAACAAAAGGCCCGTGGAGTAATGAAGCCGGAAGCCTTTGCCTACATTGCCGGCGGCGCTGGCGCCGAAACGACCATGCAGAATAACATTGCAGCTTTCAACAAGTGGCAGATCATACCTCGCATGCTTGGCGATGTAACAGGGCGAAGCATGGATGTTGAATTGTTTGGAACAAAGTTGCCCTCTCCCGTTTTGCTTGGTCCTGTCGGCGTTTTATCAATAGCGCATCCCGAAGCGGAAATAGCAGTGGCCCGTGCAGCCAGGACGTTGCACGTACCGCAGGTAGTGAGTACTGTATCTTCTAAAACGATTGAGGAAATAGCGGAGGCACATGGCGATCATCCGCATTGGTTCCAACTTTATTGGGGAAGCGATAACGACTTTACCCGAAGTGTTATCAACCGCGCGGAGAAGGCGGGTTATGGCGCAATTGTAGTAACACTGGATACAAGAATATTTGCATGGCGCGAACGCGACATACAAAATGCATACTTACCTTTTTTGTTTGGTGAAGGTTTGGGCAATTATTTTTCAGATCCCGTTTTTTTGAAAGCTGTTGGCGATCCGGCGAAGGACAAAATGAAAACGATGATGCATTTTGCACATTGCTTTTCCAATGCCGGGTCTACATGGGAAGATCTTGCTGTCATCCGGGATAGCACCAGGCTTCCAATTATCTTAAAAGGAATCCAGCATCCTGATGATGCAAAAAAAGCGATTGATCATGGTGCCGACGGGATTATTGTGTCTAATCACGGTGGCAGGCAACTGGATGGCGCCGTGGCTTCATTGGATACGCTTGACAGCATAGCAACGGCTGTTGGCGATAAAACAACTATTTTGTTTGACAGTGGCATCCGCCGTGGAGCCGATGTATTTAAAGCGATGGCATTGGGCGCGAAAGCGGTTTTGATTGCCCGCCCCTATGCTTACGGACTGGCCCTTGCCGGAGAGCAGGGTGTGAAAGAGGTCGTAGGCAATTTACTTGCAGATACAGATCTAACGCTGGGACTGGCCGGATGCAATTCGTGGGCGGAAGTGACGAAGGAGCGACTGATAAGGGTTAATTGAAAATTGACAGTTGACAATTGAAAATGCTGTTTCACGCGGCGAACGCAAAGAGGCGGCGACGCAACGGACATGTCAACTAATAAATAAAAATGTTTCACTGAGAATTGAAAATTGACAGTTGACAATTGAAAATGGGTTTCACGCGGCGAACGCAAAAGATGCAGCGACGCAACGGACATGTTAACTGTTTCTTGCAATAAATATGAGAATTGAAAATTGACAGTTGACAATTGAAAATGCTGTTTCACGCGGCGAACGCAAAGAGGCGGCGACGCAATCAACAACCTCTGTGCTCTCTGTGTCTTCTCCTGCTGTTTCTCTGTGTAACCATAATTCATGCTAAGAAGACAATCCTCACCAACTATCGTTTTCTAAAATCCGTTGGCCTGGCATGCGTAAACTCAAAGAAAGCATTACTAAACGATCCAGGGTTCTTATAGCCGGTATCATAAGAAATTTCTTCGATGGATTTATTGGTTTTGATGATCATTTCTATCGCCTTGATCATGCGAAGCGTTTTCAAATATTGAAGAAATGAGATCTTTAACTTAGTTTGAAAAAACCGGGATAACGAACGTTCACTCATGTTAAATTTCTTGCTGACGCTCGCTAAAGAAAGCGTTTCTGATTTGTGCCTGTCGAGGTAACGAGTGATCTTATTCATCATCTCATCATCCGTAACCGGAAGCACAATAGGCAATGCCTCATTGTTTAATTCGGGAAGCAGTTTCTTCAGTGCAATGAGAAATTCAAAATTATTGTCCTGTGTAGTAACATGTCTCCCATCCCATCTTTCTGTATAATTGATCATTTGAATCAGCAATTCACTCGCCGGATAAATACCCAACTGCCTGTAAAATGGGGATTCGTTATCATTATGTGTATAGAAATACAATGAACGAAGAACAGTTGCAAACAACCCGATCCGCAACGTATGTTCAAGTCCGGCAGGGATCCAGAAATAATGCCTGGCGGGCACTACATATGTCCTCTCTTCTGCAGTTATATAGGCTATTCCTCCTTCCACATAACTCAATTGCCCCTTGCTGTGCACGTGTGATGGGATGAGCTTTTCCGACTTTTCATGCATCACAAAAACCGATGCCGGCTTTTTATTTATGTCCGGTAAAGATGCGATAAGGCTCATACTTTGCTTGTTGTAACTTACAATTCAATGATACTTTCCTTCAAAAGCGAAGATATTAAAGATTGGCTGGTTTAAATAAATAATTGTCTATTTAGGTAAAATTACTTTTATGCATCCTTGATAATTTTGTGGCGTAAAACAAGTACAGAATATACATGCAACCTTTCAGAAGGGCACTATTGATTACATTGCTGGCTGCAAGTAAAGGCACCGCGATCAATGCCCAGGTAACTACGAATGACACCCTCCGCTTAACGCTCACGGATGCCTGGCACAGAGCGGATACAGCAAGCAGAACAATCAGGATCAGGCGACACAACACAATGATCGCCTCGAGCGAAGTAAAAGATCTGAAGATGGAACGCTTTCCGGAAGTTGGTATTGCCGGAAGCTTAGAGAAAGCAACCAATATACCTGTATATGACAAAGGCCTGCTGAAGCCTCCATCTCAACACGAAGTGATTCACACGCTTTACAGGTTAGGTACAGATTTTAATCTCAATATTTATAACGGTAATAAATTGAATCTTTCTATTGCCTCTGCCGGCGTTGAGAAAGATATTGCAGATATACAGGAAGATGAGAGCATCTCTACTGCTTACAAAGATGTTGCTGCGTTATATCTTGAGTTGCAGAAAAGTTTTGAATATCGCAAACTCGTTCAGGATGCCATTGCTGAGCGAAAAGAACAACTCAGGGAAATAAATGATTTTTTTACGCATGGTATCAAATTGAAGAATGATGTACTGCGTGTTGAGCTGGAAGTTTCACGGCAGGAACAACTGTTACTGGAGATCAACAATGATATCACACTGCTTTCGCAAAGGATGAATATCCTGATCGGTTTGCCGGACGATTACCCGCTAAAACCTGCATCGGACAATCTTTATGAAATGCCTTCCATACCGGTGTACGAAGATTGCCTTGCACAGGCTGCGCAACATGCTTTCCCGCTGCTTATTTCGGCAAAAGAAACAACGTTGAGCGAACTCAATCTGAAGAAAGTAAAAGCAAACACCAGCGTCAGATTAAATATGTACGGCGAATTTTACTACGCCAATCCGCAGATCTTTCTATATCCCTACAATCCTTATTGGTACTCGCTGGGCATTGCAGGTGTAAAGGCAAGTCTTCCGCTCTCTGCATTTTATCACAACATCAACAAGGTCAGCAAGGCCAAAATAGAGCTGGAAAAGGAAGAAGAAAAACACAGAGATACGGAGGACCGTTTGCGCACAGATGTGAAGGAAGGTTACCTGCGTTATAAAGAAGCTGTACAGCGTTTGGATGTAACAGAAGTGAATGTTGCGCGGGCTGAAGAAAACGCACGGATTGTCCGCAACAGTTATTTCAGCCAAACCGTGCTTATTACCGAATTGCTTGATGCAGAACTGCAACTGTTGCAGGCAAAATTTGATAAAGTAGCAGCGGCAGTGACAGCTAAAAACAAATATTATCAACTGGAAAACAGCATGGGCATATTAACAGAGCTATGAAAAAGAAGTACACCATAACAGACAAAACAATCACCATTATTACAGGATGGATAGCGGTGTTTACCGTGATAGCGCTGGCCGCGTGGGGCGTGTGGACATTGCATGAATATTATGTAAATGAACAGACAAATGATGCACAGGTGCAGCAGTATGTAAACCCGGTTATTTCCCGTGCCGGCGGTTTTATCGTCGCCGTGAAATATGAAGAGAACCAGGACGTGAAAAAAGGTGATACACTTTTATTAATTGACAACCGGGAATATGTTACGCAGGCTGATCAAACCATTGCTGCCATACAAAAAACCGAGGCCCAGCTTGCTGCGCTTGAAAGCAACATACATACACTGGACAAATCGGCAACCGCAGCACGTTATGCATCTGCTGCAGACAAATCAAAGCTTTGGCAGAAAGAGCTTGATTACAACCGTTATTCAAAACTGTACCAGGCTAATTCGGCTACGCAGCAACAGCTGGAACATGAAAAGGCAGGACTTGAAGTTTCAAAAGCCGATTATGATGCAAGTGAAAGTAACTTCCAGGCATCCTCTTCGAGAGTGCAGGACGCTGTTATGGAAAAAGCCGTACTGGCTGCGGAAATCAAACGGCTTAAATCGCTCCTGGCAAGGCAGGAATTGGATGTAAGCTATACTGTTATCCGCGCACCATATAATGGCCGCATTGGACGGAGAACAGTGGAAAAAGGGCAAATGATAGATGCCGGGCAGGTGCTGGCCTATATTGTGAATGAAGAAACAGATAAATGGGTTGTTGCAAATTATAAAGAAACACAGGTGGCAAACATGCACCTGGGCGACACAGCTTTCTTTACCGCGGATGCCTTTCCAGGTAAAACATTTAGCGGAACAATCATTTCTTTTTCTCCCGCAACAGGATCCAGTTTTTCATTGTTGCCTCCGGACAATTCAACCGGCAACTACGTAAAGATCGTTCAGCGTATTCCTGTGCGTATAAAGGTTGATGGTCCGAATGGAGAGCTGGCTTTACTCAGAGCAGGCATGAATGTGAATGTATCCATCCCCAAAAAAGATCACCGTGAGTAGTTCATTTCCGATTTTTAAAAGCTGGGTGCCTGACTGGCTTGTTAAAATTGTACTGTTTAGTACTATTCTTCCAAGCATGGTGCTTTTCTTTCTGCCACTGGCTAACATAAATGCGGCCGCGGGTCATTATGGCGGAGAGCCTGCCGATATTCAATTTGCGGTGGCACTCTTCTATGCAGGTTATGCAGGCTTTTACGCCCTGGAACGGCGGTTCTTCAGCTACCTGGCTACAAAGGAATACTTTGTCATTTTTACCGTGTTGCAGATCTTGCTGTCAACAGCCTGTTATTTTACCAGCCAGCTCTATGTGTTTTTTCCACTACGGTTTATACAAGGTATGCTGTTCGCCAGCACAGTGAATCTTTCCCTGGCGTTGATGTTTACAAGATTGAAGAGTGAGCGCGCACGCGAGGTAAGTTTTTCTGTATTTTTTTGCATGTTGCTGCTGGCAATGCCGTTCAATAACCTCATAACGGCTGATGTTATCGACTCGTTCAACTTTAATATCGTTTATAAATGCACGGTATTTTCTTACCTGCCCGGGCTTTTGCTGGTACTTACAGCAATGAACAATATCCGTTTAAATGTGCGCTTCCCATTATACAAACTGGATTGGCAAAGCTTCGTGTTGCTGAGCCTGTTGCTGGTGGCTTTTGGTTATTGCATGATTTACGGACAGGAGTATTACTGGCTTACCGACCGGCGGATTTTATCTGTTTGTATTGCCTGCGCATTTATGCTCCTTGTTTTTATCCTTCGTCAGCGCAGCATGAAACGTCCTTATACAGACCTGCGTGTATTCAGTAGCCGCAACTTCAAGGTAGGCTTGTTGTTGTTGCTGATACTGTATATATGCCGTTTTGCATCGGGCATTACCAACAACTTTTTTACAATTGCATTGAAGTTTGACCCGATGCACGTTTCATACATTAATACATTCAATATAGCCGGGCTTATAGCAGGCGTAATTCTTTCATGTTGTTTAATCCTGCAGAAAAAGAAGATCAGGCTGATCTGGTTGCCGGGCTTTGCATTGTTGTTTGTATTTCATTTTATTATGCTTTTTCTTTTCAACCCTGAAGCTAACCCTGACGTATTTTTTCTGCCACTTTTTTTACAGGGCCTTGGCGTTGGAATGTTGCTCGTTCCGATTATTGTGTTTAGCATATCGTCTGTATCGGTAGTGCTTGGCTCGTCAGCATCAGCCTTCCTGCTGATCATGCGGTATGTCGGCTTCTGCCTGAGTATAGCGCTGATCAATTATTACGAATTGTATGGCAGGAGTAAACATTACAATACTTTCCAGGAGAATCTTACATCAGCAGACATTCCAGTCAAAAAGCAACTGGCAATGGGCGCCGGACGTTTAGCGGCGCGTGGTTTGCTAAAGACAGAAGCATACACCGGAACACCAAAGCTGATGATCAATGCAATTAATACACAAACGCATCTCCATTTTGCGATGGACTATTACGAACGTATGTGCTGGTTGCTATTGACGACAATACTATTGATCGCGCTATTTCCTTACCTGAACAGGACGATGGTCAACTTGAGATCAAAACAATTATCTCCGGCGTAATATGCTATCGTAAGGAACAAAAGACGAACTTCATAGCCCGCATAACGGACACGGGTTTATGCAAAAACAATACGGGCATTTTCAAAACGAGCAACTACTATAGCTATGGAAAAATATTCTTCGCCAGATTCAATGCAATCTTTTGCTTTACACGGAGACGGACACAGTCATCCCGAATATGCACACCTGATGCCTATTTTTGCGACTTCCACATTTACTTTCGAAAGTGCAGAACAGGGCACGGCGCGGTTTTCAGGAGAAGAACCGGGGTTTGTCTACTCGCGCTTTGGCAACCCAACATTAAGCGCCGCAGAAGAGATGCTGGCCGGGATGGAAGGATTTGGCCTGTCTGATGAAAAAGGAAAACCACTTCAGTTACATGCCCGTTTACATGCTAGCGGACAAGGCGCATTGGCTACACTACTGTTGTCTGTGCTTCGCCCCGGAGACACGGTTCTCTCCCACTCATCAGTTTATGGCGGCACGTTTGAAATGATTTTTCAGTTTTTACCCAACTTCGGCATTAATGCTATAGCTACGGATTTTGATGATGCAGATAAGCTGAAACAACTTATTGCAACGACAAAGAATGTTAAGCTCATCCATCTTGAAACGCCGGCCAATCCTTTGCTTTCATGTATTGACCTGGAAGTTGTTTGTGCCATTGCTGCGGAACATGGAATTAAAGTGAGCGTGGACAATACTTTCGCCACTCCTTATCTGCAGCAACCGTTCCGGTTTGGGGCTGATTTTGTTTTTCATTCAACCACAAAATTCCTGAATGGGCATGGAAACGCCATTGGTGGTGTGCTGATTGGTAAAGATGCAAACTGGATGAAACAACAGGCTTACCAGGCTTATAAGTTGTTAGGGGCTTGCCCCAGCGCATTTGATGCTTTCCTGGTGATGAACGGCGCAAAAACACTGCCTTTGCGAATGGAAAAGCACTGCGAAAATGCGGAAAAGGTAGCCGCTTTTTTAGCGGATCATCCCAAAGTGGAGAAAGTACATTACAATGGCCTTTCTTCTCATCCGGGCTACGCCATCACGCAGAAGCAAATGCGCCGCCCCGGCGCTGTGCTTTCATTTGAACTGGATGGAGGCATGACTGCGGCGATTAATTTTATCAACCGGCTGCAACTGTGTACACGGGCAGTTTCTCTGGGAACGGTGGATACGCTTCTATCCCACCCTGCTTCTATGTCTCATAGTGGTGTGAGCAAAGCCGATCGGGAGAAGGCTGGAATTACAGATGGGCTTATCCGGATGAGTGTGGGACTTGAATGTGTGGAAGATATTATAAATGATTTGCAACAAGCACTGGGTTAGTTTTGAACCACGGAGGCAGCGCGACAGGGAGAAACACGAAGAGTTTAACCACGGCACGAAGAAATAAAGGAAAGCGCTAAGGCGCATAAGTTTGAAAAGCTTTCTCTGTGTAGCTCCGTGTCTTCTCGGTGCCCTCCGTGTAACTAATTGTTAATGGCATTCTATAGCGGGACGATTGCAACTTCTTCTATTCTGTCAATTAAATGTTGCTTCCGGCTGTTTATCTTTTCAATTACTTTTTGCTTTTCATTCTTATTCTTTTCACCGATATTGTCGCCAATGAGTTTCAGAACTCTATATTCATCTTCATTAATGATGTTCCGGATTAATTGATCAATGGTAATCATGTTGATCAATTCTTTATAAGGTTGCTTTTTCATTCCTGCCGACAATGAGGAAATTATATATTCCAAGGCTTCTTTAAAGATGGGTGCAAAATTCCGGCAATCATTCACAACCTTTTGAAACTGCGTTTTGGATTTTTTGTCCAGGTCGTCAAATGCATCATTATGATTTACATTGCAACAGCTTTCCTGATACAATTTCATGGCGCGCATTGTTGTGGGTGGCGTGTCAATCAATAACAGAGACTTCCTTCCCCCTTTATTTATCTCCAACCCTTTCATTACTTTCTTCCTGATGGGAAAAACAGTGTTTTTTGATGGTGTAATAATTACATCTTCAAAAATATTAGAGATCAATTCCGCAAGCCTGTAATCCGCGTATAAGTCTCTTGGGACGATGATCAGCATTCTAATTTGCTCCGTTGAATACTCCAGTTGTAAATCAACTTCACTAACTTCCTTTTTTTCTGATGCAGCAGTCTTTAATCTTTTTGATCCCAATTGAATATTTGCATCCTCTTCAATAATTAATTCCGACAATTCATAAATAAAATTATAGAAGTATCCCCAGGCAAAGCCTTCAATTCTGGCCTTGTTCCTGGTAGCTTTTCTACTTATAAAAAGTGTAAGAACAGAAATAACTACAATTGCAGAAAGATAGACAAGTTGCTCCGTTCGTGTTTTGGCATCGTCGCTCAGCTTAAAAAATACAGCGAAGTAAGGTATAGCAGCCACCAGGATCGTGTTTATTGCTGCGATCAATACAACTTTGTCAGCGTATTTCATGCTTATGATTTAGGTACTTATTGTAAGTTATTTTCTATCTTCTGCGAATAACATTATTGTGCCGACCAAACAGTCTGTCCATTCGTTTCAAAAACCACAATCCTTGCTTTTGTAAAAAATGAGTTCCTGAATTTTTCTGTGTTTGAAAAGTCCTTCAATTCAGCCGTCAGCTTATCCAACAATTGTTGCCGATCCAGGCCTACATAATATGTTTCCTGCAATTTGAAATACATGTTTCTCGGCCTATATTCAATGCGGGTCACCGAACGGTTTTTGCCTTCATCATATGTATTTACTCCTGCTAAAACTATTGTGTAGTCATTCGCTGATTCAAAAAGCTCAAACTTAAATTTAATAATCGATTTCTTTGGCTTGTTCGAATTACAAATGTCAAGCAGCCAATCCTGCAACGTTTTAAATTTTGAAACCAAATTTGGTGGTGGTGGCTTAATATCGTCCTCAATATCTTTAAACTGCAAGTATTGTATCCGGATTTTTCCCGGGCTATTTTCTGATTGCTGTTCAGGGGACATAAAAGAAGGAATTGATGATGAAGTTAAAATTACGATTATTATAACATGATGTATGTCTTCTAAAATCGGGCAAAATATTGCTATCCTACACAGACACTAATAAACTATTGTTTTGTGAAAACTATGGTTTGCGGCCCCTGTTTCATTACCATTTGGCTTGCTGATGGAATAAACTCCAGTGTAACTTCTGTTTTTACATGAAGAAATTTATTCTTGTCCGTGGCTTCCATAGTATAAATCCTTTGCCCGCGCGGTTGAGCCAATAAAAAATTATTCTTACTTGAAATATCAATGATTAAAGGGCTGGTTTGGCTTTTATAGGTACCCAAATATTGCTGCAGCTCACCGGCCGTAACGGCATATCGGTCAATTTTAGGCAGATTGACTGGCTTATTAAAAATGATTGAGAGCATTGAGTTATTCACCGTTTCTAAATTGTAATTTTCTGCATTGGAAAGCAGCACATAAATTGTTTCATCCTGTGGAAAATAATAGAAATACGAATTGAAACCATCAATTGCTCCGTCATGCGTGTAAGCATTTTTTTCAAGAATATTTTTTTCAAAAAGACCCAACCCAAACCCATCTGATTGCGCTTCCATTTTATCAAGCATTTCCCTGGATATAATTTTACTATGAAATATTGCATCCAACACTTTAGCCAAATCTTCGCCAGAAGATAAAATGGCACCAGCGCCCATGGGAATGGAGAGATCTGTTTCTGTAAAAACGTTCCACCCCGCCTCGAAATAATAAGAAAGGGTTTTGTTTTTTGGGTCGATCAGCTTGTCACCAAATTGAAAATGTTTCAGATGAAATGGTTTGATGATCTTATCATTTAAAATTTCACCATACGATTGATGATAAATATCTTCAAGAATAAAGGATAGCAGTACATAATTAGAGTTGCTGTAGGCTGCTTTGCTGCCGGGAGGAAAATCATTTCCGCCTTTGGCAATACTGTCAACCAAATCGTGCCTGTTTTTCGGCTGAGCGTTCCAGCTTAGAAAGTTGCCACCCGTAAAATTATGAATACCGCTATGGTGATTGAGCAATTGATTTATTGTAATTTGATCCGCATGTTCAATTGAAGGAAAGAAAGTCGCTATTTTATCCGAAAAATTAATTTTTCCTTCCTCTATGGCTTTTAGTATCAGAGTGGCTGTAATTGTCTTGGAAATAGAACCAATCCGGTACATAGTTTGGTCGTCAGACTTCGCTCCCGATTCAATGTTAGAAAACCCCAGGCCGTTGGAGTAGACTTTTTTACCATGCTGGTACACCAATACGGTTCCCATAAATCTGTCATTAGCTTTCATTAGCTTAACATACTCATTCAATTTTCCGTTATCCAGGGCTTGCGAAAAGCATTCTGCAACAAATAAAACAGCTACTAACGACAGAAATATTTTATTACAGCGCATGGTTATGATTTATATTTATACAAGGTAAAAATTATTGACACTTGTTTGCCGAAAATTCCATCAATCAATGCAAACTAATAACTTTGGCAATGGTCCATTTGTCGTTGTTATTCCGCCATATAATAACAAACTTGCTGGCATGGGGAGTATCATTTTTTTCCTGGTTATTATGAAACATATGTTGCCCCAGCTCTACGGCTCCGTAACCAGGTATTGGAGAAACTTCAATGCTGCCTTTCACTAACTCCCTGGTCACCTTGCCACAAATATATTTTTGGGTAGAGGCTAAGATTTTCTTCCTGGAAGTTTCCAGACCGCTCTTGTCATGAAAAAATTCAATGCTGTCAGAATAGAATTGTTCCTGCGTTGCCAGGTCGCAGTTATTATAGGCGTGAAAGAAAGTGCTGTCTAATTTTACTACTGTTTCATATAGGCCTGGAGATGTTGACTGAGCGTACATCTTTGAACAGGAAAATAAAATAAGAAGCAGAAGCAGTGTTTTTTTTAGGTTCATCATGCAAAAGAGTTTTTTGATATTTAAAATTTGAAAAAATGCTCTAATCCTTCTTAAAAAAAGATCGTGCAATACCAATTTCAGGCCTGTTAGAATTCGCAGTATCGGCAATCGTCAGCAACTGTTTGAAGTTGGAAACCGCTTTTTGCTTATCACCAAGTTTTTCTGCAGCGATGCCTGCACTGTAAAGACTATTAAACCGATTGGGACTTTTTACCAGGACTGCTTCATATGCAGCCAATGCGTTTTTATATTGTTTTGCTTCCATCAGCATATCCCCCTGCAATTCTCTTGCCGGCAACACTTCGCCCGGCGTTACCGGATGTTTTTCAATACTGTCTTCCATGGCTGCTGCAAGTTGCATTTGATTCAGCGCATTTTCTTGATTGCCCCGCTCAAATTGCAGCCAGGCCTCTCCTGCTTTTATTTGTATGGCAACTTCTTTTTCTTTGTAGCTGTCCTTTAGCTTATTTAGTGTATCCTTAAGCTGATTAAGCTTCGCTAACTCAGTGTCTGCTACATTAAAATCGCCGGTATGTGCTGCGCCCAACAACCTGGCAAAATGAACAATAGCTTCCTGCCACGGAAATACACTCCATGAGAAGTTTGCCTGCGGAAGCTGCAATGCTGCAGCTCCTTTCCAGTCTTTATTCTCCAACACATAACGTGCAGGAATAGCGGCAAAGGCATAGGCAATTTTAAAATTGACAGGATAAACAGACTTAATGCTGCTTACATATTTCACCTGTTCCTGTGCAAGTTTGTTATTGCCTTTTTGCAGGTAAGCATATACAACATAATCCAAACCATGCAGTTCTTCATCCCAATGCCCGGAAATACCGGCCTGCTTCGCATAACATTGTGCAGCAGCCACGGATTGAAGGTTTGAATGAATGTCTTCATCCCAAAAACCCAGCCTCGTAAAGATGTGTGACGGCATGTGCAAAGCATGCGCAGATGAAGGCGCGACCTGCGCATATCTTCTCGCGGCAGGTAAAGCAACCGATGCAAGTCCCGGGTAATCATATGTATGAATAATGTAGTGAATAATACCGGGATGCTCGAATTCTTTTGGGTAAAGTGCATTCAATATATCGCCCGCTTTTTTCTGATTCGCGTACGTTTTATCGGTGGGACTTGCCGATGCATCTAAAGCAAGCGCGTAGAAAATGGCGGCCTCATTATCATCGGGATATTTTCTATGCAATTGTTCCATGGCCTTTTCAAAGTCAACGCATCGTGTTTGATGATCTTTTTTATCCCAATCTTTATAAAATAACCCTATAGCATTTATGTAACCACTTTCCCTGTCGCTTTTTGCTCGTATGCTGTTGGCAATGGCTATTGCTTTGGCCCCTTTTTGAAGTTCTGCTTCCGTCGGCGGATTCCATAGCGGATGGAAGTTACTCATAGCCACACCCCAGTAAGCCATTGCACAATCCGGCGATTGATCAATCACTTTGGCAAAAACTTTTTCTGCCTCATCGTATTCGAAAGAGTGTAACAATTCAATAGCCAGGTTAAAATCTTTCTTTGTTGACGCATTGCAAGTCATGTCAAAATCAACCGTACCGAATTGCCCGTCAGATTGACCGCAGGAAATAACATTGCCCCTTTTTAAATTGAGCTGGCTGATAGTTTCTTTGGTTGGCGAGGAATGATTGCCTTTGCATGAAAGCAGTATAAATGATAATAAAAAGAAGCGTAATATCTTTTGTAAATCTTCCATTTGTCAAAAGATTATACATAAAGTTAGGAACTAATGCAGAAAGCTTAATGCCAAACCCGGAGTTCAGCTCATATAAGTAAAGTGTCGGCCGCTCCAACGTTTCCTGGTAAACAACTGATAAAGCTTAAAGCCCCAAGCTGACCGAAGCGAGTTTTTTTAAACCATATAAGGCATATAAGAAAATATAAGACCTTTTCTCAGGATAATAATAACACTTAAACGACACTGCATTTTCTTAACCAGCTCGAACCTTCACCATTGACCGTTCACTATTCACTAGCTGTATAGAAGTAAGGTGTCGGCTTCGCCGACGTTTCTTTGTAAACAACTGGCAAAGCGTAAAGCGTAAAGCTTAAAGCCCAAAGCTGACCGAAGCGAAGTTTTTTAAACCATATTAGGCATATAAGAGCACATAAGAATTTTGCCTGCGATAATAATCGCACCTAAATGACTTTACATTTACTTAGCCAGCTCGGACCTTCACCATTGACCATTCACTATTCACTAGTTGTATAGAAGTAAGGTGTTGGCCTGCGCCAACGTTTCTTTGTAAACAACTGGCAAAGCGTAAAGCGTAAAGCTTAAAGCCCAAAGCCTAAAGCTGACCGAAGCGAAGTTTTTTAAACCATATAAGGCATATAAGAGCACATAAGAATTTTGCCTGCGATAATAATTGCACTTAAATGACTTTACATTTACTTAGCCAGCTCGAACCTTCACCATTGACCATTCACTATTCACTGGTCGTATAAAAGTATATAACCTGTTTGTACTTTGTAATGCTTCTGCTATTTTCTAATAGACCAACTCTGTTCTACTCACTGTCGCCTGGCTCCCAGAGTTCAATCTTATTGCCTTCAAGGTCAACTATATGGACAAACTTTCCATATTCAAAAGTTTCGATATTGTCCAGAATAGTTACTCCTTCATTTTTAAGTTGCGCTACAAGTGCTTCCAAATTCTCCACTCTATAGTTGATCATAAAGTCCTTTGTGGAAGGCTCGAAATATTTTGATGTTTCTGCAAATGGGCTCCATTGAGTAGATCCTTTTTTTGTTGAGTCATCACTTTCGCGCCACTCAAAATTTGCTCCATATTCATTTGTTTCAAGACCCAGATGTGTCTTGTACCATTCTCTCACTTTACTGGCGTCTTTGCATTTAAAAAAGATGCCGCCAATTCCGGTTACTTTTTTCATTTGCAGTTAATTGTTTTGTTTAACGATTATTGTTTTGAAAGAAAAATTACTGATATGCTGTTTCACCCGGAGAATTGATAGTGAATTTATTAATTAATGTTGATGATTTATACTTTTTCTAGCATTGCTTACCAGGGCTGAATTATTGGAATGATTCCAGTTTACTTTTTTTCGCTCACTTGTTCTTTTTTATTTTGCCTGCTCTCGATAAACTTTACTATTCGCTCCCGTTCTCCGATTAATAAAAATCCTATAATGATCTTAACACCGGCAATAATTGCATACGAAAATTCAGGCGTTGTTGTTCCGCGGGAAAGGCGCTTTTCCTGGAAATATGTAAAAACCTGCCGGCATAAATTTGGTATTTCATTTGTCAGAATAATGCCACCGGTTACAATTAAGGCAATTGTCAAAACCAATGAAGCCGGAATAGTAAAAGAAAATTCCTCCTGGCTAAATCCCTTGTCAAGTTCCAGTTTATCAAGAAGGTAATTCGTCTTGAAAAGAAGTTGAAAAACAATAAAAGCGTAAAATGCAAGAATAAGCGCTGTAATAAAAAAAGTCCAAACCCCGTCTCCGGCACTGCCGATCCTGGTGAAATACAAGGAGGACGATATTAATTGAAGAACAATATTCACAATTTCTTTCAAAAAGAAAAGTCCAAAAATTTTAAGAATGATGTTAAAGAAACTTCTTGGTGTCATGCTAAAGGGTTTATTTGGATTTATAAAGAATGCTGATATTATCTTCCATTTAGTGCCATCAAAACGGAAGATCAAAATAATAACTTTTTGGATTCTGTAAGTCAATGTAGAGGTCAATTCCTTTTTGGCAATCAATGTATCCTTTCAGAACGTCGGCATTTTGCGTTGATGCCTGACTGACAAATTTGTACGTCTTGCCGTAATATTGTTTGTAATAAACAATATAAGTTTGTTGGATCTCTTCTGTCTTGTAGTTACGATTACCATCATATAAAGCATCCAGCATCTCAATCCTGGATGGTAAGCTTTCCATGATGATTTCCTGTTGATAACTCCTGGTCATGACTTCGGCATTATCAAGTGTCACTCTTACCTTGCTGCCTGTGCGTTTAAGATAATCAATCTCAGCTGATCGACTTGTATTGCCGGCGTCGCGCTGGTTGTATAATTGTAGCAGTTTGCATTTAGCAAGGATATACGCGCCCACAATAATTGTAAAAATGCTTAATACAAACCAAAGCTCCTTTATGGGAATCGCCTTGCCTTCATAGTTAGTAATGAAAAAAAGAGCAAGTAATCCAACTCCGGTTAGACTATATCCTGGAAGTTTGTTCATTTGAATGGTTGGGTACGTTCAACGTAGTTTCAGTTATCATTATCTTACCGGCTCATAGTAAAAAAGCACCGCTCCACAACCAAACGTCTTCGTCTTCAAGAGCTTAAGATTAACCCTTTCGGTTATGTTCTTGAATAATGGCAAGCCTTTTCCTACTATAGTTGGATGGACAGCGAGTTGGTATTCATCAACTAAATTAAGTTTTGTTGCTTCTACAATTAAGCTCGGGCTACCAACTAAAATGTCTTTACCAGGTTGTTGCTTTAGGGCTAAAATTTCTTCTTTGAAACCTTGCTTTGCTACTCTTGCACTTTCCCATTCAACACTTTTCAGCGTATGGGAAAAAACAATTTTAGCAATATTATCTATTGCAACGGCAAAGTCATCAAGTGATTTATGACCGCTTGGATTTTTTACCAGCGCTGGCCAATAACTTTCCATCAGTTGATAGGTTGTCCTTCCATATATAAGGGTGTCTGCGCTACGTAGCAATGCGGTATAATGATCGTGTATTTCATCATCTGCACTCATTGCCGTATGATCGCAAAACCCGTCAAGCGTCATATTCATTGCTGCAATTAGCTTTCTCATAACTAAATTGTTTAAAGCGCAGTATAAATGTCGCTTAAGTTACAAAGTTCATTTCTATCCGTTGAAAAAAGAAGCCTTCCATGCAGCCTGCCATCTCCCAACAACTCCGCCACCTCACTTACAGCCATGCAGGCAAGGATTGAATAACAATTGCTTAAAAATCAAGAAAAAAATGGATTATCCGAATTAAAATTATCTGATCGTACAATGACCTTTATGAGATGAAAGTTGCTGGAAACCGGACAGCAAATCTGCAACACATTGTGTAACGGAGAATCTGTTAACTGAACAAACGCGGAGATATAAATTGCAAAAGGTGAATAGTGTTTTTTCTTTGTACTTCTTTGTGCGCTTCGTCGTTTAACGACCTTTGTGCTTCTTTTATCCTTCCTGTCCTTGTGGTTTACAGACCAGACCTTCGTGCCTCTTTGTGTCCTCTGAGTCTCCTATGTTTTCAAAAACCTTTGTGCTTCTTTACGCCTTTGAGTCTTCGTGGCAGAAGCCCTCCTTATAAAAAAAATGGCCTTCTGTAGAAACAGACGACCTCTAACGATTGCTTGCCATATGAAAAAAAGTTCGAAATAATCTTGGTAGTTAGAAAGTTCCACTTATCTTTAACGCCACCTTTAACGATTTGCCCCCGATGGTTGCTTGCTTTTGAAAATGTTTCTCTTGAACTTTCTGATGTAAAATTACTCCAAAGCATATTCGCTTCACAAACAACTTAGGTCTGTTTTTATAACGGCTAAAATATACTTTAGCATTAAAACCATTGCCAGCATTGGATTTGATGGAATTTTCATGATGATGTCCAACGTGTTTTTGATGAAGAAAAAAAAGGATTTATTGCCACAGAAGCACTGAAACGCAGAATTTTATTTTACCACGGAGGGCGCGGAGTTTTTTTCACAGGATTTCACAGCGTTTTATTTCATCAGGATGATTCCTGGTCGAATTTTCTCCGTGTTGATGAAATGCGAAACGCTCGCAATCTTCTGAATTAACAGTGCTCTCTGTGCAAAAACTCTTTTACCTCTGTGGTAAAATTCTCTGTCTTAGCGCGTCGTGGCTATAAATGATGGTCAGATCTCAACGCTCCATTACGCTCGTTCCTGTAATAAAACCGGACAGCCTTGCATCAAAAACGAACACTTAACAAAACAATTAAATATTTAAACATTTAATCACCTGCACATTAGCATTCGGCGCCGTTTTTAATATTAAAAGACGATGCATTTTTTTTTTGAACAAGCAGAGGATTGAAGCGTGAAGGGCGATAACAGGAAACCGTTTGTGCGAACCGGCGAATATTGCCTAAGCGGTGACTGAAGTGTAACAAAAACCGGCGGTATCCGTTTATCCTGTTGGTGGAGTTCCAAAATCAGCCGGCTGTTGCGAAAAATGAAAAACATCAAAACCAGGTACTTCGTACCGCCTGATGCGTACTCAGGGAAAATTGATTTATAAACGAACCAACTATAGAATCAGAAACCAACTTTTATGCTTAAAAACTATTTCAAACTCGCATGGCGCAACCTCGTTAAGAGCAAGGTCTATTCTCTTATCAATGTTCTTGGCCTGGCAACAGGTATGGCAGTGGCAATGCTGATTGCACTATGGATCTGGGACGAACTTACGTTCGACAGGTATCACACCAATCACAAGCAACTTGCACAGGTGATGACCACTTTTATTGATAACGATAATAAAATGGGTACAGGCCGGGCTGTTTGTATGCCTATTGGCAATGAGTTGCGCACCAAGTATGGAAGTGATTTTAAGAATGTGGCAATGGCTTCCTGGAATTTTGGCCATGTGCTGGTGGTTGGTGAAAAGAAAATTTCAAATACCGGCATGTGGGTTGAAGCAAATTTCCCTTCCATGTTCTCACTAAAAATGCAGAAGGGAAATATCAATGCGCTGGATGATCCCTCCTCAATCCTGATCAACGCAACCATGGCAAAAACGTTGTTTGGTAATGTTGACCCAATGAACAAAACGGTCAGGATCGATAATAAAGACGATTACAAGGTTGCCGGCGTATTTGAAGACTTCCCCCGTAACACAACTTTATACGACTCCAGGTTTTTTCTTCCCTGGAAAAAATATATTACTACCGAACAGTGGCTGAAAGATGCTGCAACACAATGGAACAACCACTCCTGGCAGGCTTACGTTCAGGTTGCAGATAACATTGATATGGACAAGGAAACGCAGAAAATTAAAGATATAGTGATGGTGCATAAAGTTGCTGCGACCGACGGAAAGGAACAGGCAGTTTTGTTCCCGATGGATAAATGGCGACTTTTCAGTGAGTTTAAAGATGGCAAGGCAACCGGCGGCCGTATTCAGTTCATCTGGTTGTTTTCTGTGATTGGCGTTTTTGTTTTGATGCTGGCATGTATCAATTTCATGAACCTTTCAACCGCACGCAGCGAGAAGAGAGCTAAAGAAGTGGGTATCCGGAAAACAGTGGGCTCTGTACGCGGCCAACTGATCGGACAGTTTCTGATGGAGTCTGTGTTAGTGGCATTTGTATCGTTTATCTTTTCAATAATATTGGTGATCGTGTTGATGCCGTTGTTCAACAAGCTTGCTGACAAAAGCATTGGAATACCATGGAGCAATCCAATTTTCTGGGGGCTGACATTATTATTTACATTTCTCACAGGCTTAATATCCGGCAGCTATCCGGCGTTTTATCTTTCCAAGTTTGAACCGATCAAAGTATTAAAGGGCACATTCAAGGTTGGCAGGTTTGCCTCATTACCGCGCAAGGTGCTTGTAGTAATTCAATTTACTTTTTCCATTGCGCTGATCATCGGAACCATCATTGTTTTCAAACAAATTCAATTTGCGAAAAACAGGCCGGTCAATTACAGAAATGAAGGATTGATCACCATCAACATGTCCACACCCGATCTGTACGGCCACTATGATGCCTTACGCAGCGATTTACTGGCGACAAATGTGGTAGATAACATGGCTGAATCATCCAGCCCAACGACAGGTGTCTGGTCAAACCAGATCGGTTTTGACTGGCAGGGAAAAGATCCCAACACATTGCCTTCATTCGGCACTATCGCAGTTACTGAAGATTTTGGCAGAACAATTGGCTGGAAAATAAAAGAAGGAAGAGATTTCTCCAAAGAGTTTGCAACAGACAGTTTGGGAATGATCCTGAATGAAGCAGCCGTAAAACAGGTTGCCATGAAGCGTGATATTGTTGGGGAAATCATCAAATTCAACGATAAAAAATACACCGTTCTTGGCGTTGTCAAAGATATGATCATGGAGTCGCCATACAGCCCGGTTCAACCAATTGTCTTCTTTTATGATCGCAACTGGGCGAATGTGATCACCGTTGCCATCAAACAAGGCGCACCAATACGGGAATCGCTGGCGAAGATTGAAACTGTATTTAAAAAGTATAATCCCTCTGCACCGTTTACCTATACATTTAACGACGAAGATTACATGCAAAAATTTGCCGACGAGCAAAGAGTAGGAAAGCTCGCGACATTCTTTACCATATTGGCCATCTTCATTTCTTGCCTCGGCTTATTTGGTCTGGCATCCTTTGTTGCAGAACAACGCAAAAAAGAAATCGGCGTGCGCAAGGTGCTTGGCGCATCCGTGTTCAAATTGTGGCAAATGCTGTCAAAAGAGTTCGCATTCCTGGTGCTTCTCTCCTGCTTTATTGCCATTCCGTTAGCATGGTATTATTTGAACAGCTGGCTGGGACAGTATGAATACAGGACTACCATTTCACTGTGGGTATTTATTCTTGCAGGTATCGGTGCGCTAATCGTTACATTGGTAACGGTAAGCTTCCAGGCAATAAAAGCGGCGGTTGCGAATCCGGTGAAGAGCCTGAGAACGGAATAGGGATGGTGAAAAGTGAATGGTGAATAGTGAAAGGTGCGGCCTACAAAGGTTCCAATAAGCCTTTTTAGGCGATGAAAATAAGGCTATGTCAAGTGCTTTGTGCTTCAAAAGCCTTCATTGCTAACCGGGTGAAAAGCTTAAGGACGGAATAAGAATAGTGAAAAGTGAATAGTGAAAGATGCAGCTTACATCATTTGCACTGCCACAGCCTAAGGCGAACTATTCAGATTGTATCCAGTTTTGTTTATCACCCTTTATCCAGAGATAAGTCGATACTAACGGATTCGAAGTCTGCAAAAAACAGAGCGAGTCTGCAACTAAGTACTTCGTACCCGTCCGAATGCGCATTCGGCGCGGGCGGGCTTCGTAACTCGTACTTATGAATGGCTTGATGTTCCGAAAGGGCACTCGTGCATTCCCTCATTTTCCTTAATTATCGGCTTATTTTTTTTGATTAAATTAGATGATATGAATAATCATATCACAACAACTTCTCCTAACAGATATGCACGAATAGGCGGTGTTACATATTTGATTATAATTGCAGCCGGCCTGTTTGGCGAGATGTTTGTGAGAAACGCAATCATTGTACCGGGCAACGCAGCCGAATCAGCAAATAATATTATGGCGTCACCTTTGTTGTGGCGAATAGGTATTGCGGGTGACCTCATCATGCACATAGGCGATGTTGTTTTAATGCTTATGTTGTATGTGCTGCTGAAACCTGTACACAAACGTCTTGCTTTGCTTGTCGTCCTGCTTAATTTGATCCAGACGGCGGTGTTGGTAGCCAATAAATTAAATCTTCTTCTCCCCTTGTTCCTCTTGCAGGATCCTGATTATTTAAAGGTATTTAGTCCGGAGCAGCTTCAGGCATTGGCATATATCGCAGTACGGACACATAGCTATGGTTTTGGCATCGGCCTTATATTTTTTGGCGCGGTTTGTCTTGTTGAAGGATACCTGATCTATGCTTCAGGCTTCTTACCAAAAGCAATTGGTATTATGATGCAAATAGCGGGTGCATGTTATCTTATAAATAGTTTCGCGCTTATTCTCGCTCCAAAAGTTGCATCAATACTGTTTCCTGTAATTATGATCCCCCCGTTCATCGGAGAACTATCGCTGTGTTTATGGCTTATTATAAAGGGCGTTAATGTAGAAAAGTGGAAAGAAAGAGCACTCGCTATGAAATGACAGGGCGGCAATCGCACTTTATTTGCAAGCGTGTGCCTTAGCATCATATCGTGCACGCCACATGATTTGCTCAAGGGAACGATGCAGGCGCAGGCCTGTTAACTACTCCGGTATTTATTTTCCCTGATCTCATTCCATCTATTTTTAACACTTGCATTACCACTTGTTTAATTTCATAATCACTGATTCAAACTCACCATCATATCGACGATTAATTTGGTTAACCACAATCAAAAAGAGATGACATTGCACTTTTTGTCGATAGCCCGTAGGGCTTATAGCTTAATAGAAAATCCTAACATACAAGGTCCTTGTTGTCCGTAGGACATTAACCCCGTTAATTGGTTAAAGCCCTAACGGGCTAGAGGTTCTCGATTCCATCATTCTATTGAGCTTAATTCCCTACGGGAAAAATGGCAACTGTTATAAAATCTGTCATTGGTACCAGCAACAAGTTTTATAAACCATTACCAAACTTGATATGTCAAATTCATTCGTTCGTCGAAAAAACTTTCATCCTTCCTGTAACCGCAATAGTTTGATAAAAAAATTGCCAACATGAAAAATTCCCCCCTCCTTCAAAACTATATTTCGCGAAAAAAACTATTGCTCTTTTATTGCATACTTACCTCCTGCGCATGCTTTGCACAGAAAATAACAATCCCCATGACCGCAGCATCCTGGGAATACGACAGCTCTAAAATTGAATTCGTAAAACAAAACTCGACGGATGTTATGAAAGGTAAGAACGGCGCGTATTACCAGGCTTTCTTAAAAAATCATCAATTCGCAAACGGTACAATTGAGTTTGATGTCGCACTGACCGGAATGGGATTTCCGGGTATCAATTTCCGCATGTCTGATGACAGGAAAAATGGTGAGAACTTTTATATCAGGTCGTTTGGGCCGGTAACATCTTTGGTTAGAACTACCCTTCAATATGCTGCAATCATTGACGGTATGAGCATCTGGGACTTGAGTGATGAGTACCAGGCCGGAGCTACCATACAGCAAACCGGGTGGAACCATGTAAAGCTTGTGGTGTCCGGCAATCAGATGAAAGCTTATGTAAATGATATGTCAAAACCGGCCCTGATGGTGCCGCAGTTGGAAGGCAGACAAAAAAGCGGAGGAATTTCACTCAGTGGTAATGTTATTTACGCCAACCTCACCATAACGCCGGATGCTACAGAGGCTCTGGCTCCCGAATCCGGATACACCGGCATTTACAACGACAGCCGCTATTTAAAGAACTGGCAGGTAAGCCCACCAAAAGATTTTCCGTTCGGCAAAGATCTTGTGATGCAGTTGCCCAGTATGTATGGCAAACTAACGCAGTCCGAATTGCCCGACAGCACTACACAATGGACACCCGTTCAAGCAGAAAACCGCGGCATAGTGAACCTTACCAGGATTTATGGCTCGCGGCCAAATGACCAACGCCGGATGGCCTGGGTGAAGACTACTGTTTATTCAGATAAAGCACAGGAAAGAACATTGAGCTTTGGTTTCAGTGATGAGGTTTGGTTCTTTTTAAATGGTCAGCTCCTGTATGTCGATAAAAATTATTTTGGCACGCCGCAACAAAAGAACGACGGCCGCTGCACAATAGAAAATGCGCAGATAAAATTATCGCTCAAAGAAGGAAAAAACGAGATCCTGATCGGGCTGGCAAACTATTTTTATGGATGGGGAATTGTTGCGAGGATGGATAGAATGGATGGGATGAAGGTCGAGTGAATGGCGAAAAATGATCAATGCAAGTGAATGGTGAATAGTCAATAGTGAAAGGTGATGAGAACAAGTGAATGGTGAATAGCCAATAGTGAAAGGTGAAACAGGTAGCGTTAATTGCATCCCTTAACCTGGCGCGGAATTTTTTAAATTCCTCATGTAGAACAGTCTCTGTGCAACTCTGTGTCTCCTTTGTGTAACTCCGTGTAACGTTTTTATTTATTACACAGAGATACAGCCGGAGAAGTGACAGGAGTTGCACAGAGTTTTTTATTTGCCGCCCATTTATTATATTACGATTGATTGCTCATTTAATACACCTTTCTGAACCACTGCCATCATGAAAAAAATTCTTGCCATTGCCTCCTTACACTTTATGATATATTGCTCCTGCGGAGAAAATAATAACAACAATAAACAGGCTGAACAATCTGCAGACAGTGCTATCGGAAAGATCCTTATTTATGATGCCACAGCTTCAAATGCAATCGACAGCAGTGCAACTATTGACATAATTGCAAAAGGCTATACATGGAGTGAAGGGCCTGTTTGGATTGCAGATAAACAAATGCTGTTATTCTCTGACGTGCCGGAAAATAAGGTTTACCAATGGACAGAAAATGATTCCGCAAAGCTATACTTAACACCCTCCGGCTACACCGGATCAGTTAAACGCATTGGCGGCGAAGATGGTGCTAACGGCCTTACATTAGATAGAAAAGGCCAGCTCTTGTTGTGCCAGTCCGGCAACAGGCAAATAGCAAGAATGAACGCCAACCTTTCTTCTCCTCAACCTTCATTTACAGTGCTTGCAGCAAATTACAATGGCAAAAAATTTAATAGTCCGAATGATCTTGTAACCGACAGCAAAAACAATATTTATTTCACTGATCCTATTTACGGACTTCCCCAGCGCGAGAAAGATTCAACAAGAGAACTGGCGATTGAAGGCGTTTATAAAATTGATACCGGCGGAAAATTATCATTACTGATCGATTCAATACAAAGACCAAACGGCATTGCACTCTCTAACGATGAAAAGACATTATACGTTGCAAGCAGCGCCGATAAAAATCCCAAATGGTATGCTTACAACCTTGATGACAAAGGCAACATAAAAAGTGGGGGGGTATTGCTGGACGGAACAGATCTCATGTCACGGGCCACAGTAAAACAAGGTGGTGATGGGTTTAAGATTGATCAGTATGGAAATATCTTTGCTGCGGGGCCAGACGGCGTTAACATAATTTCGCCTGCGGGTAAGTTGATCGGGCTGATTAAAGTATTCAACAGAAAAACTTCCAACTGCGCATTTAATGAAAATAAAAGCGTCCTGTTTATTACTGCAGATGATGTCGTGCTAAGGATTAAACTGCACAAATAACGATGCATCGGAGCCTTGCAATGTATCCTGCACTTTGAAAGTGTAGGACACATTATAAACATTGGCTAATCCGAAAAAAAATAACCCTCATTTCCACAATTTGGCATTAGCTTGGCAAAAGTTTAGCGAGATCAACCAACATCTTTTATGAAAAAAATACTGTTAGCGGTAACAATACTCACCGTACTGCTCATTTCAGGTTTTTATCATCCCGCCGATCGTGCGGAAGGCACACTCGTTGTTGTGGATACCCTTGCCAGCAGCCTGATCGTTCCGTGGGATATTTGCTTCCTGCCGTCGGGCGATATGCTTTTTACAGAGCGCAATGGTAAGGTCAGAAAATATGCTGACGGCAGATTGGATCCCAAACCTGTGCTGCAGGTGCCGGATATAGAAGTTGAGGGAAAGCGCGGTCTGCTCGGTCTTTGCCTGCATCCCGACTTTGCAAGGAACCACTTCCTTTACCTGGCCTATAATCACCGGGATGATGATAAATCTTTATTGCGTGTCGCAAGATATGAGTATGTCGATGATTCGCTGATCAATCCCAAAACAATTATTGAAGGTATTCCCGCATCACACAACCATACAGGATGCCGCCTGAAGTTTGGGCCGGATAAAAAACTATATATCACTACCGGAGATGCGGACATGCCGATGCTTTCGCAGGATCTGAAAGCATTTAATGGAAAAATCCTGCGACTGAATGATGATGGTAGTATTCCTGCTGATAATCCATTCATGTCAAACGACACTGCACGGCACGAGATCTGGACTTACGGACATCGCAATTCACAGGGAATTGCCTTTCAGCCGGGAACCAATTTGCTGTTCAATACTGAACATGGCCCAACGGGCGGCGATGAAGTAAACCTCATCAGTAAAGGCAAAAATTACGGTTGGCCGGTTATTCATCACAGAGACGTCAAGCCGGGAATGACCAAATCATTAATGGAATTCAGTCCGTCAATCGGGCCAGCCGAAGCCTTGTTTTATTCCGGCAAAGCCTTCCCCGCATTGAAAGGACATTTACTAGCAGGAAACATGCGCGGAGAAGCAATTTTAAATGTCACGCTGAAAAATCAGCAGATCACAGCCTATAATTTTCTTTTCAAAAATATGTTTGGCCGCATTCGCGCGCTGGCAGAAGGTCCGGATGGTACATTATACATTTCAACCTCCATGATCGATCCGCCTGAGACAAATATGACTGTGGGCGAGAAAGGTTACGATCTGCTATTGCACATCAGGCCGGCCAAACCGGGAGAAAGAGACAGGGCGATCAACCTGGAGACCAGCGGCACAATGATACAGGCGATCAATAACACGGCACCGAAGCCGCCGGGCAATTCAGAAAGGAAACCAGAAGTACTATATGCCCAGCTTTGCGCGAGTTGCCATGGTGCATCATTGGAAGGAAAGGATAAAGTACCTAGTCTTGTTGACGACAACTGGGTGCATGGCGGTCAAAAGAGTGATATAATCCGTTCAATAAGAGACGGGATCATCTCCAAAGGAATGCCTGCATGGAGAGGCGTTCTCACAAAAGATGAAATTGATAAAATAGCTGGTTATATTTTGAACAAAGGAAGGAAATAACGCTGGCTAAAAAAAACAGGAAGCTGAATTGAATTGTCATCAAACCTTGAAGGGGCGAAAGCAAAGATGAAACCAGCAATGTGATTTTAATTGATAAAGATAATAGCCGGCTAAGCCGGCCTGTTTTTTAAACCATATAAGACATGTAAGGACATTTAAGAGATGCTTCGCATTGAGAACGCCGCAACTCAATCATAAAAGTGATCATCATGTAGACCGACGCTGAAGGCGTCGAAGCATTAGCATGGGGCAACGCCCTATGAACAAAGAGCACAAGGGACATCAAGACTGACCTGGCCTGATCTGGGGCTGATCTGGCGCGAGTGTTCTGATCTGGCGCGAGTGTTCCGAAGGATCACTCGTGTCTACTAATTCCAAGCCGATTGCATCGGCGTTAAAGAAACAGCACATCATTAAAGGCAAAAATTATTGCAACTATGGCCCGCTCCATAGAAGCATCCTGTTTGTTGCTCTGGCGCGAGTGTTCCGAAGGACCATTCTTGTCTAATTCCAAGCCGATTGCATCGGCGATAAAGAAACAGCACATCATTAAAGGCTAAAGTTATTGCAACCAGGGTGTTTTTACTCCTAACAAACCTTTTCTTCACTATCCCCGATGCAATCGGGGAGAATTTAATAGACACGAGTGGCCGGCGGAGCCGAACACTCGCGCCAGAGCCGCTTGCCCATAATAGATAATTTTGCTCCGTTAGGAGCTTCCTGTAAAAAGCTTTACCGGAGAATCCGCTGGAGTCGGATGCCGATTTCAAATCTGGTGTTTCTACAAACAGGAGGCTTCGCTGAAGCCATACGTCATGTTTGCAAATGTGATGTTTTGAAATTGATGCGTACAATTTAAATGTCACAACAAGCTTACGCATATACTGCCAGGTCGCTTCCCGGTACTATAATTGGCGCTCACCTTCACTTCAGTTTTTCTATTTTGGAGTATCTTACATTAAACCGAACTACAAATAAATATCAATGCACACAATCCTGCCGTTTCTGCTCGCAATGATTGCCGCTGTTGTTTTACTGGAGATGTTGGCGGCCAGGCTAAAAATTGCTTATCCCATTCTGCTGGTGGTGGCAGGGCTGCTCATTAGTTTTATTCCCGGCTTACCCATATTACGAGTTGACCCCGATCTTATATTTTTCATCTTCCTTCCGCCATTGCTGTTCGAGGCTTGCTGGAGTATTTCGTTTAAAGAGATGAAAAAATGGTGGCGGATCATTACCAGTTTTGCCTTTCTGGTGGTCTTCTTTACAGCATTATCAGTCGCACTGTTCACCAGCCATTATATACCGGGATTCACACTTGCACTGGGTTTTGTTCTCGGCGGAATTGTCGCGCCGCCTGACGCCGTTAGCGCGGGTGCCATCACAAAGTTTGTCAAGATCCCCCGGTCCACTTCTGCCATTCTTGAAGGTGAGAGTCTGCTCAACGACGCATCTTCTTTGATTATTTTCCGTTTTGCGTTAGCTGCTGTTGGTACCGGCCGGTTTGTATGGCAACACGCGGCTGTCAATTTTTTGTGGATGGTATTTGGCGGCGTCGGTATTGGTTTGGCACTCGGCTGGATCTTTGTCCAGGTGCAAAAGCGACTTCCTACGGAGCCTTCGTCAGACATAGCGCTCACACTTATTGAGCCATATTTCATGTATTGGGTAGCAGAACAGGCAGGTTCTTCAGGGGTGCTTGCAGTGGTGAGCGGTGGTCTGTATATGTCCTCTAAAAGACTTTTTTTCCTGAATAGTGCCAGCCGCATCCAGGGATTTAATGTTTGGGAGAGTTTTGTGTTTATACTGAATGGAATTGTATTTCTGATCATTGGCCTGGAGCTCCCTGAAATTGTTGGCGGTCTGCGTGCGAAAGGCATTGACCTGCATACGGCCATTGGCTATGGCGTGATGGTTACAGGTGTACTCATCGGCGCCAGGATCATCAGCTCATACGTGGCTATGCTCGCGACAATGATCTTCCGCCCGGGCGTTTTGCCAAGAGCCGGCTCCCGTCTCAGAAGATTGCTGCTACCACTTGTTTTAGGCTGGTCGGGCATGCGCGGCGTGGTATCACTTGCTGCGGCACTGTCCATACCCATCTTATTAAATGATGGCACCGGCCCGGCCTTTCCACACCGCAACCTGATCCTGTTTATCACGTTCATTGTGATTTTACTCACGCTTGTGGTGCAGGGACTAACACTGCCCTGGCTCATCCGTCGCTGGCGCGTGTTTGACGGCACGATCATGGAAGAATCGGCGGAACAAACCAGGCGGCAATTGAAAGATGGTTTAAAGCATCATGTTCACGAGTATTTAAAAAAGAGATATGAAAACGATCCTGACCCCAACGAAGGCGTAAGTAAATTGCTGGAAACATGGGAGAAAAAGACCAAAGCTTCAGACGACAGCTGGATGAATAAAAAAACAAAAGCTGTGTTTATTGAAATGCTTAATGTGCAGCGGCAGTACCTTGAAGAATTGAATAAAGATCCTAAGATTGACGAGGGAATTATCCGTGCGCAAATGTACCAGATAGACCTGGAGGAGGAAAGATTGAGGAGGTTGTAGGCACAGGAAAAAGCTTAAAGCCCAAAGCTTAAAGCCTAAAGCTGACTTAAGCGAATTTTTTTTGAACCATATGAGGCATATAAGGGAGTATAACAACTCTCGCCCAAAGGATAGTAATAACCAGCGCTGCATTGCATTACTTAACCGGCTTGCGCCTTTCACTATTCACCATTCACCATTCACTCGTATTATAGAAGGACATTTAAGCGATGCTTCGCATTTGGACCTCGACGATCTTCAATCATAGAACTAATTATCATCTC
>NZ_JAULBC010000010.1:0-220455 GCF_041060425.1 Danxiaibacter flavus | reverse complement strand
CTCTCCTATCATTGAAGGTGACGATGCGGCCTCAGTCTTTACCATTATGTTTAACTTGCTATTAGCGCTGCTTCATTTTCTTTTACTGATGAGCACTCATCGTCATGTCGACGATAGGAGACACCTCCCAACATTAAACAAGCATGAGTTTTATAATTCATTACAAAATTTAACAACATCCTGTTCGGGAGACCCCTCCTGCGTCGAGGTGACGATTCGGACGCAGTTACTAAAATTGTTTGCTATCAGTCACTAGTACTGCTTCAATCTCTTTCGCTATGAGCAGTCATCGTCATGTCGACGACAGGAGACACCTCCCAACATTAAACAAGCATGAGTTTTATAATTCATTACAAAATTTAACAACATCCTGTTCGGGAGACCTCTCCTGCGTCGAGGTGACGATTCGGACGCAGTCACTAAAATTGTTTGCTATCAGTCACTAGTACTGCTTCAATCTCTTTCGCTATGAGCAATCATCGTCATGTCGACGGTAGGAGACACTTCCCAACATTAAACAAGCCTGAGTTTTATAATTCATTACAAAATTTAACAACATCCTGTTCGGGAGACCTCTCCTATCGTCGAGGTGACGATGCCGACGCAGTCACTAAAATCATTTGCTATCAGTCACTAATACTGCTTCAATCTCTTTCGCTAATGAGCAGTCATCGTCATGTCGACGATAGGAGACACCTCCCAACATTAAACAAGCCTGAGTTTTATAATTCATTACAAAATTTAACAGCATCCTGTTCGGGAGACCTCTCCTATCGTCGAGGTGACGATGCGGCCTCAGTCTTTACCATTATGTTTAACTTGCTATTAGCGCTGCTTCATTTTCTTTACTGATGAGCACTCATCGTCATGTCGACGATAGGAGACATCTCCCAACATTAAACAAACCTGAGTTTTACAATTCAGTACAAAATTTAACAGCATCCTGTTCGGGAGACCTCTCCTATCGTCGAGGTGACGATGCTGCCTCAGTCTTTACCATTATGTTTAACTTGCTATTAGCGCTGCTTCATTTTCTTTTGCTGATGAGCACTCATCGTCATGTCGACGACAGGAGACACCTCCCAACATTAAACAAGCATGAGTTTTATAATTCATTACAAAATTTAACACCATCCTGTTCGGGAGACCTCTCCTATCGTCGAGGTGACGATTCGGACGCAGTTACTAAAATTGTTTGCTATCAGTCACTAGTACTGCTTTAATCTCTTTCGCTATGAGCACTCATCGTCATGTCGACGATAGGAGACATCTCCTAACATTAAACAAACCTGAGTTTTATAATTCAGTACAAAATTTAACAGCATCCTGTTCGGGAGACTTCTCCTGCGTCGAGGTGACGATGCCGACGCAGTACTTCAAAGTGCTTAAACTTGCCGTTAGTGCTGCTTCTGTTTCTTTCGCTATGAGCAGTCATCGTCATGTCGACGATAGGAGACATCTCCCAAAGTTGAACGTATATGAGTTTCATAGTTCGTTAGAAAATTTAACAGCGTCCTGTTCGGGAGACCTCTCCTGCGTCGAGGTGACGATTCGGACGCAGTCACTAAAATTGTTTGCTATCAGTCACTAGCACTGCTTCAATCTCTTTCGCTATGAGCAATCATCGTCATGTCGACGATAGGAGACATCTCCCAAAGTTGAACGTATATGAGTTTCATAGTTCGTTAGAAAATTTACCGTCCAATCATTTATTCGATTTTTTTATATTTGTCCATCATCCTAAACCACATGCAAAGAGGCGGCGCCGTCTATATAATGACCAATAAACTCCGGACGACGTTGTACATTGGTGTTTCCAGCGATTTAATCGCTAGAATTCAACAACACAAAACACACTACTTTATTGGCAGTTTTACAGACAAATACAATTTGGAACTGTGCGTTTACTATGAATGCTTTCCCACGATTATTGAAGCAATAAGCAGAGAAAAACAAATAAAAAAATGGAGAAGGGAAAAGAAAGAGGCGCTGATCAATTCAACAAATCCAACATGGACTGATCTGTGGGAAAAAGAAATTAAACATTGGTAAGAAACGAGCAGGATTCATGCCACCGTCAATGAGAAATATGATAAGTACTCTTTATGGAACCTTAGTTAACCATTATACCGAACACCTTCAACCCCTCACCGCATTTTAATAACTTGTAGCCCTATCATCCTCTCCCCATCCCTATTTTTACCTATATTAGTGAACCAAAATTTACTCACTTAAAACTTCGGGAGGAAAATACACTGTGAAAAGAAAAGACTTTCTACAAATGTCTACCCTGGGGCTGGGTGCCTTGTTCATTCCAAAATCGATGCTGCTGGGAAATCCCATCGATCCATTAGAAGCATTGAATGAAGGAATGGACGTAAGCATGAAAAAGCAACTGGCAGACGCGGGACTTAATGCTGCTAAAGCAAAGGGCGCAACCTATGCGGACGTTCGCATCGGCCGGTATTTAAATCAGTTTGTTGTTACCAGGGAAAAAAAGGTTCAAAACATTGCCAACACAGAATCGTTTGGTGTGGGTATTCGTGTTATTGCCAATGGTAGCTGGGGATTTGCCTGCTCCAACCGGGTAACTAAAGACGATATCGTAAAAACTGCTGAAAGAGCTGTTGCCGTTGCAAAAGCCAACGCCAAAATTATTGATGCACCCGTGCAATTGGCGCCACAGAAAGGTTTTGGTGAAGTAAGCTGGAAAACGCCTATTGAAGTAAACCCTTTCACCGTTCCGGTAAAAGATAAAGTTGATTTACTGTTGAATGTTAACTCAACTGCCATGGACGGTGGTGCAAGTTTTGTCAACTCAGTTATCCTCGCAGTCAATGAGCAAAAGTATTTCGCATCAACCGATGGCTCTTACATAGATCAGGATGTCCACAGGCTTTATCCCAACTTTGTGGTTACAAAGATTGATAAGGCTTCCGGTAAGTTTGAAACAAGAAGATCGCTCAGCTCTCCTGTTGGGATGGGGTATGAATATTTAACGCCAACCGCTGACAGTAAAGTAGCAGGAATTGTTACCCGCTATAAAAACAGGTACGACATACTGGAAGATGTTAAGAACGCAACTTCCAATGTTGCTGAAAAAATAAAGGCCAAATCCGTTGAGCCAGGCAAATACGATCTTATCCTTGACCCTTCTCACCTTTGGCTTACCATTCACGAGTCAGTCGCTCACCCGACAGAACTTGACCGTGTGTTGGGTTACGAAGCTAATTATGCGGGTACCAGCTTCCTTACTTTAGATAAACTCCACTCCGGAAATTTCAAATTCGGTAGTGATCTTGTAAATATTGTGGCTGACAAATTGCAAACCGGCTCACTTGGCGCTGTTGGTTATGATGATGAAGGTGTGAAATGTAAAGAGTGGGATATTATTAAGAATGGCGTGCTTGTTAACTTCCAGGCTATTCGTGATCAGGCGCATATTTTAGGACTGAGTGAATCTCAGGGTTGTTGCTACGCGCAAAGCTGGGCAGATGTTCAGTTCCAGCGTATGCCGAATGTTTCATTACGTCCCGGGAAGACTAAGCTGAGCGTTGATGACATGATCAAGAATGTTGAGAAAGGAATTTACATTATTGGTGATGGTTCTTTCTCAATCGACCAGCAACGGTATAACTTCCAGTTCGGCGGACAGACTTTCTATGAAGTGAAGAACGGAAAAATTGTAGGAATGTTGAAAGATGTTGCCTACCAGGCAAACACCCAGGAATTCTGGAACTCATGTGTCGCAATCGCAGATGAAAGCGACTACCGTTTGGGGGGTGCCTTCAATGATGGCAAGGGCCAACCGGGCCAATCCAACGCCGTATCTCATGGAAGTTCAACAACCAGGTTTAACGGCGTAAATGTTATTAACACAGCAAGAAAAATCTAAAAAAGTCAAAAGTAAAAATTCAAAATTCAAAACCTTAAGTCGAGCAACCTGATTAATCACTGTCAGTTCAAAGAGATAATCTTTATATGATGTTCCAATTTGGCAAAATCTGATTAAAACTAAACAGCTTTTTGAATTTTGACTTTTGAATTTTGACTTAACCCAAACAAACATCTATGGCTATTTTAAATAAACAAGAAGCAGAAACACTATTAAAAAAAGTGCTTGGCTTTTCGAAGGCCGATGAATGCGAGGTTTCGCTCAGCGGCTCTGAAGGCGGCAATATTCGCTATGCGCGGAACTCCGTAAGTACTGCCGGAGATATCAGCACTATTAGCCTCGCAGTCAGCTCCACATTTGGTAAAAAAACAGGAACCGCTACCATCAATGAGTTTGATGATGCTTCGCTGGAAAAAGTTGTAAGGCGTTCAGAAGAGCTGGCACAACTGGCGCCGGAGAATCCTGAATACATGCCATTGCTCGGACCTTCCACTTTTAAAGACTCAATCGCGTATATAAAATCCACAGCTGCTATTACGCCGGACACACGGGCCGAAGCTGTGGCTAAAAGTATCCAGGTAGCTAAACAGGAAAAACTGGAAGCTGCAGGATTCCTGGAGAATACAACAGGCTTCAACGCTGTTATGAATTCAAAAGGATTGTTTGCATACGATACCGATACTGATGTAATTTTCTCGATCACCATGCGCAACCAACAAGGTACCGGAAGTGGTTACGCAGCAAGAGGCTTTAATGATGTAACCAAACTGGATACATACACTGCCACCAAAATTGCTGCTTCAAAAGCCAATGGTTCAGTAGGCGCAAAAGCAATAGAGCCGGGAAAATATACGGTAATACTGGAACCGGTTGCAGCGGCTTACATGATGGAAAACATGTTCCGCGGTTTTGATGCCCGCAACGCTGATGAAGGCCGCAGCTTTATGAGCAAACCCGGCGGCGGCAACCGTTTAGGCGAACAGTTAATGGATGAAAAAGTAACCATTTATTCCGATCCGTTTAATACAGAACTGCCGGGCGGTACGTGGACAAGAGAAGGGTTTCCACTGGAGAAAATGAATTGGGTGGAAAAAGGTGTTGTAAAGAACCTCAGCTACTCGCAATATTGGGCCAAGCAAAAAGGTGTTAAGCCTGTTCCCGGTCCGTCAAACATTATTATGGAAGGCGGCACAGCGTCTTTAGATGAACTGATCAAGAGCACAGAAAAAGGAATTCTTGTTTCGCGTTTGTGGTACATACGTATGGTTGATCCGCAGACATTACTATTGACAGGACTTACACGTGACGGAACTTTTTACATTGAAAACGGCCAGATAAAATTCCCGATAAAGAACATGCGCTTTAATGAAAGTCCGGTTATTATGTTGAATAACGTAGAGGCATTAGGCAAACCGGAAAGAACGATCAGCGTAGAGTCTTACAGAAGCTATTTGATTCCGCCAATGAAGTTGAGAGATTTTACATTTACTTCGCTTTCGGATGCGGTGTAGAAGCTTTGAGCTATCAGCTTTGAGCTATCAGCATAAAAAATATGTCCTACACTTTCGAAAGTGTAGGACATATTTTTTATGCCGTCCTCCTCATGCCTCACCCCTTATTCCTTATGCCTTGCCTCTCGCTTCCCCCAACAACTTCACCAGCCTCTTGATATCATCCTCAGAAGTAGTATAATTAATAACGCAGGCGCGTATTGTCAGCTTTCCATTCACGCGATATGTACTCAACCATGTGCCTCCGGATTGAATTAGCAGGTTGCAAACTTTCTGAATAAACACATCATCATCTTCACGCTCAGGATCTGTAAAGCAGATCACCGGCAGGATGGTATCATTAACTACTTTCCATTGATTGGCTACCAAAAGCTCTTTAAGCTGTTTGCAGATCCTGATGGTTTCATCTATCATATTGCTGTATCCCTGCCATCCGTATACCAGTAAGCTCAGGTACAACTTCAACCCGATAAACCTGCGCGACCACTGAATAGAATGCGTGAAAGGATCTGTTACCTGCAGCTCCAATCCTTCCTTCGGCATGTAATCCGTAGCTATGCGGAAAGTCTCGTGAAGGATCTGTTTATGACGAGTCAGATAAAGACCAGCGCCCATGGGAACGGAGAACCATTTATGTGCGTCAAATGTAATGGAGTCGGCTTGTTCACAGCCTTGGATCAATAGCTTTACTTCATCGCTGAACACGGCCGCGCCACCCCAGGCGCCATCAATATGAAACCATAACTGATGCTTTTGAGCAATGCCGGCGATTTCCTGAACAGGATCCATAATGCCCGCACCAGTTGTACCTGCGGTCGCAACCACCATAAATGGAGCGTAGCCAGCCCGGATATCTTCAGCAATCTTTCTCTCTAATACTTCTGTATTCATTTGTAGATTTGGAAGCGCTTCAACTTCTCTCACCGCATTAGTACCCAGACCGCAAACTCGCGCAGCTTTGACAAATGAATGATGGCTTTCTTTGGATACATAAAAGACCGGTTGCTTAGGCAGACTTCTCAAACCTTCTTTTGAATATTCCGGAAAATGTGCAATCAACGCCGTGAGCACCGCAGTAAGATTAGCTTCCGCGCCACCGCTTGTAAAATTCCCATCAACATCAGTTTCTTTATAGCCGAAGCGTTTTCCTGTTTCAGTAATAACATATTGCTCGGCCAATACAGCAAACGGACTATGGCTCCATGCTGCCAACTGCGGATTAAAAGAGGCCGTCAACAAATCGGCCAATATACCGGGAAACACAGGCCGTGGATTAAACAGGCCAAAATACATGGGATGTGTTGTATGCACCTGGTAATTACTTAGTCCATAAGCAACATGATCAACAGCATACTTTAAATTAACCGGATTGCTGAAATCGAACTTGGATACATGTTTCTGAATCGTTGCTAAGTCCAATGGCGGCGCCACCGCTGATTCCGGCAGTTGTGTGTAATAATCATTAATCAACTGCATCACATAAGCAAACAGATCAGTTCTTTCTTCACTTGTAAAATCCCATTGATTCTTTTCCATCGCACAAAGCTATATAATTGAAAGTTGACAATTGAAAATTGAAAATGACGGTGAATGTGCAAATGTGCGAATTTGCAAATATGCGAATGCGGGAGCGATTCATTTAGCCTGGCTGATTTGCATTGCAGAATAGCGAATCAACACGCTGAAGTGTGCGACGCAAGGGACGTTCAATAGTAGCACTACCGTCGGGGTCATACATATTCAACAATCAATCACCTGTCTTACTAATATATGTATGTCTCGCTTCCATCATTTCAATTGTCCATTGTCAATTTTCAATTGCATTTGCACATTCGCACATTTCCTCATTTACACATTCCCCTCCGCCGTTCATATAAAAACACCTTTCCATTACATTAGTTTTCTTAACTTGACAGATCATTATGCCGGCATATAGCGTTACTGACTGCTGCACACCAAAAGTTGCTGAATGCGGTATATATCAGTTCACATCAAAATTATACTACTTTGAAAAGAAGAGATTTCCTGTACATGACGGGCATGGGGCTTGGCGCCACCATTCTCCCCAAGGCGGGATTGCTGGGGAAAGACGTTCCACTCGACGCGCCCTGGTATTCCGTTGATACAGCCATTAAAAAAGAGTTGGCTGATGTTGCGCTAAACGAAGCCCGTGCCAAAGGCGCCACCTATACAGATGTTAGAATTGGCCGTTACCTGAACCAGTATGTTATTACGCGTGAAGATAAAGTGCAGAACATTGTAAATACTGAATCATATGGCATTGGTATTCGCGTAATAGCCAATGGCAGTTGGGGATTTGCGGCGACAGATAAAATGGACAAGGATAGCATTGCCAAAACAGCTCAGTTAGCAGTAGCTATTGCGAAGGAAAATGCTAAATTGCTGACAGAACCTGTTCAACTGGCCCCGCAAAAAGGTTATGGCGAGGTATCATGGAAAGCGCCTATTGAAAAGAATGCTTTTGATGTACCGGTTAAAGAAAAAGCGGAACTACTACTTTCCGCTAATGCTGCGGCAATGAAAGCAGGAGCGAATTACATCAACTCGTACATGTTCCTCGTGAATGAGCAGAAGTACTTTGCCTCAAGCGATGGTTCTTATATAGATCAGGATGTTCACCGGATCTGGCCCACATTTACAATTACACGAATAGATGCCAAGACGGGTAAATTCGAAACGAGGAATGCACTAAGTGCTCCGGTTGGAATGGGCTACGAATACCTGATACCAAAAGCTTCAGAAAAAATTGCCGGGCCAACCACGCTATACAAAAAGCGCTACGACATTCTTGAAGATGCTCAATTGGGAGCAAAACAGGCCGGTGACAAGCTTACAGCTAAGTCCGTAGAAGCGGGCAAATATGATCTTATTTTGGATCCTTCCCACTTATGGCTCACTATTCACGAATCGGTAGGGCACCCTTCAGAACTGGATCGCGTACTGGGTTATGAAGCGAACTTTGCAGGAACGAGCTTTCTTACGCTGGATAAATGGGAATCTAAGAAATTTAATTTCGGTAGCAAGCTGGTAAATATCATGGCCGATAAAACGCAACCCGGATCTCTTGGAGCTGTTGGTTATGATGATGAGGGCGTGGGAACAGGCAAGTGGGATCTGATCAAAGATGGTATACTTGTTAATTATCAGACCATTCGCGATCAGGCCCACATTCTCGGACTGAATGCATCGCAGGGCTGTTGTTATGCAGATAGCTGGAGCGACGTGCAGTTTCAGCGCATGCCCAACGTATCATTGCAGCCAGGAAAAACGAAGGCCTCTCCGCAGGATCTGATCAAAAATGTTGAAAAAGGCATTTATATAATCGGCGACGGATCTTTCTCCATTGATCAGCAACGTTACAATTTCCAGTTTGGCGGCCAGTTATTTTATGAGATCAAAAATGGTAAAATAGTAGGCATGCTGAAAGATGTTGCCTACCAGGCAAACACGCAGGAATTCTGGAACGCATGTGTTGGTGTAGCTGATGAAAGCGACTATCGCCTGGGCGGTTCTTTCTTTGATGGGAAAGGTCAGCCTATGCAGGTAAGCGCCGTATCACACGGTTCATCCACGGCACATTTCAAGGGAATAAATGTGATCAATACAGCAAGAAAAATTTAAAAAAGTAAAAAGTAAAAATTCAAAAGTAAAAAGCTCAGGTGCGACAGTAAGTTATTATTTCTATCAGTCAAATAACTTGTTAGCCCCTTCAAATTGATATAAGATCTCTGACATGAACAGCCCTTTTGACTTTTGAATTTTCCTGCCCGACTGGTCAGGCGGGGACTTTTGAATTAAACCAAACACTATGGCTATTTTAAATAAACAAGAAGCCGAAGCACTGCTGAAAAAAGTGCTTAGTTTTTCCAAAGCTGATGAATGCGAGGTAAACCTTTCCGGTTCTGACAATGGAAATATCAGGTATGCCCGCAATGCAGTTTCTACCAGTGGCGGTATTTCGCAAAACCAACTGGTTGTTTCATCTGCTTATGGAAAGAAGTTAGGAACAGCAACTATCAATGAATTTGATGATGCATCATTGGAAAAGGTTATCCGCCGCGCTGAAGAGCTGGCACAACTGGCGCCGGAGAATCCGGAATTTATGCCATTCCTGGGACCTCAGGAATATTCATCGGCATCTAAAACATTTGAACCTGCAACAGCAGCGATTGATCCTGCTTACAGAAGTAATGCAGTGGGTCAAAGCCTGCAAATTTCCAAAGACAGTGATTTGATAGCCGCTGGTTTCCTGGAAAACAGCGCGGGGTTTTCAGCAATGATGAACAGCAAAGGGCTCTTTGCTTATAATACATCAACCAACGTAAACTTCAATGTAACGCTACGAACAAAAGACGGAAAGGGATCCGGATATGCTTCAAAAGGCTATACGGATGTGAGCAAGCTGGATGTAAGTTCGTCTACAAAGGTTGCAGCGGAGAAAGCAAAAAATTCTGTCAACACCAAAGCAATTGAGCCTGGCAAATACACAGTTATTCTTGAGCCAACTGCGGCTATCGTTTTGCTGGAAGGTATTTTCTTTAATATGGATGCACGTAGCGCCGATGAAGGACGTAGTTTTCTAAGCAAAGGGGATGGCAAAACCAAGCTGGGCGACAAGCTGGTTGATGAGCGCGTAACAATTTATTCCGATCCGCAGAATGCAGATCTGCCGACAAGCGCATGGAACGGCGACGGAAGGCCACAGGAAAAAATAACCTGGATCGACAAAGGCGTATTTAAGAACTTTTATTACTCAAGATATTGGGCTGATAAAAAGAAAGCAAAAGCAGTTCCTTCACCTGATGCATTTATTATGTTAGGTGGTGATGGAACCACCGAAGACCTGATTAAAAGCACAGAAAAAGGTATATTGGTAACACGCTTGTGGTACATCCGCGAAGTGGATCCGCAGACCTTGCTCTATACAGGTCTCACACGTGACGGTACTTTTTATATTGAAAACGGCCAGATCAAATTCCCGATCAAAAATTTCAGGTTTAATGAGAGCCCGATAATCATGCTCAACAACCTGGAAGCAATGGGCAAGCCGGAAAGAACAGTAAGTGGCGAATCAGGTATTCATGCCATGATTCCACCAATGAAAATCAGGGACTTTACGTTTACATCATTGTCAGATGCTGTATAGCTGTCAGCTATTAGCTTTGAGCCATGATGGAGATGGGAGAAATATTAATTTGGTAAGTACTATGAGAGCCGTTGTTGAAAGCAACGGCTCTTTTTATTTGATAGGATTGGTTAATGTCCTACGGACAAAAGAATTGTATTCGAGTTTTATTCTACTGAAATTTATGCCCTACGGGCAATAGGGCCAATGGCTATAATGCAGCGTTTCACATAGCCATTATCATTTCGATCAGCGAGAAAAAATTCTTATGTAAAAAATGGGATGCAGGAATTGCACAAGCTATGCTTCTGCTTATGTTGTTACACACAATTCATTGCCGTCTGCTTCAGCCGACGGACTAGATCATTCTTCCCAGGCGTGGCTTTAGCCCAACAATTTATTTGGCTAAAGCCAGAAATAAAGATGTGGCATTTCTCCGTCAGCTGAAGCAGACGGCAATGAAAGATCTACCCTGACCCAATTTTAAACTCCTTCGGCTGCCAGCCCTTGTCAATTCTCTTCCTTTATTAGTCAAAATGTGTTTATCAACATATCAGAGCTATCAGTAATTTCATAGATACTAAAATTTACCTGCATGAAGTATCAGGCTATAAACTTTAAAGACCTGTTTGCGCTTATTCTCGCCTTTTCAGGTTGCATTATTTTCCAAGCCAGGCTATCCGCCCAAAAGAATCCGGACACGGACCTCTACCTGCAAAGCAGCGAAGTAGCCAATGTGCTGGTTCAATATGAAGCTGACAAGGGCAGTCTTTCCAGGTTCTATTTTATTGATAGCTCACCTGAAAGAAGAATCCGCTTTAAACAGTTTTATAATGACTACCTGAAAAGATTGAATGCGATTGACTTTAACAGCATCTCTCAGCAGGGCAAAATTGATTACATACTTTTTGACAGGAAGCTGAAAAATGAAATCGCAAAACTTGACCTTGAAGAAAAGGAATACAACCAAATAGCCTCTTACCTCCCTTTCGCCACCGGCATTTATACGCTGGAAAAAGCCAGAAGACGCGGGCCGGTGTTGAAAGCTGATTCCCTCGCCGCAGAGATGAATAACTGGAATAAACAACTTGTGCAACAAATTAAAAAGTTTGAGAAAGCAGATTCGCTCGAAAGAAATTTATCAACCCGATGCCAGATGGCGCTGGGTGGTTTGATTGAAGCCATGACCAGCGTAACGGAATTTTATGATGGCTATGATCCTTCATTCTCCTGGTGGACGGAAAGACCCGCAAAAGTTACAGACAGTCTGCTCCGTGCATACAAAACGCTGGTGAAAAACAGGACCAAACTCACTACTTCTCAGCGTGCAGATAGCAGCGGCATTGTGGGCAAACCAATTGGAAGAGAGGAACTGATCAGGCAGCTGGATTATGAAATGATTCCCTACACACCTGAGGAAATAATCGATATCGCCAATAAAGAATTTGCATGGTGTGATAATGAACTGATGAAGGCAACAAAAGAAAAGGGCTTTGGTACTGATTGGCGTCGGGCACAGGAGAATGTAAAGAATAGTTATGTACCTGAAGGCAGACAGCCGGAATTGATTTTGCGTCTATATAATGAGAGCGTTGACTTCCTGAAAAAGCATGACCTGGTTACCATTCCGCCGATAGCAGAAGAAACCTGGCGAATGAATATGATGAGTCCGGAAAGACAATTGATCAATCCTTTCTTTTTGGGTGGCGAAGAGATCATCATTTCATATCCAACCAACACGATGAATCATGAAGATAAGATGATGAGTATGCGCGGCAACAACCCTTATTTCTCGCGCTCAACAGTGCACCATGAATTAATCGCCGGTCATCGTCTGCAAATGTTTATGAGTGACCGCTACAGACCTTATAGAAATTTCCAAACTCCATTTTACATCGAAGGTTGGGCCTTGTACTGGGAATTTTTGTTATGGGATATGGGCTTTCCTCAAACACCTGAAGATAAAATTGGGATGCTTTTCTGGCGCATGCATCGTTGTGCAAGAATTATATTCTCTATGAATTATCATTTGAACAAATGGACCCCACAACAATGCATTGACTTTTTGGTTGACAGAGTGGGCCACGAGCGTGCAAACGCGGAAGGTGAAGTGCGCCGTTCGTTTACCGGAAATTACGGCCCGCTTTACCAGATAGCTTATATGTTGGGTGGTCTTCAATTTATGGCACTGAAAAAAGAGGTTGTTGATAGCGGTAAAATGACTTACAAACAATACCACGATGCCATTCTTGAAAACAACATGATGCCTGTTGAAATGGTACGCGCAGGACTGTTGAACATTCCACTCCAAAAAGATTTCAAAACCAACTGGAGATTTTACGGGAAATAATGTTCAACAATATTCAATCCCACTGAGCACCTCATCATGCGTTGTTTCAGTGGGATTGAATAACTAAACAGGCCTAAGTTTTATAGCCCAATACAAAATTTAACAGAATCATGTTCGGGAGACCTCTCCTGCGTCGAGGTGACGATGCGAGTGCAGTTTCTACCACTATTTGTTACTGGTCATTAGTACTGCTTCAATTTCTTTTGCTGATGAGCAATCATCGTCATGTCGACTAAAACATGTACTATACACAATCAAAATGAGATGACAGATCTCCATCGCAAAGTCTCTGTGTAACTATGCTTCTTCTCCGGCTGTTTCTCAGTGTAATAATAATTGCCATTAAGTACTGGCAACAACCAGTTACTCAGCGCGGCACAACGCAGATAAAAAGGCTCCAAATGCCCGCCTACAGACAAATCTGTCATTGGCACGAGAGGAGACATCTCCCAAAGTTGACGATGTATGCTTAACTAAACGGCATTGAATTACCAACCCTTAGAAAAGCTTGCCCTCAATCCAAAGAAATATGCAACATACAACAAACAGGCTCCAGATAAAAAGAGCCGGTATTGCATCTCTTTCTTCCTCATTGTTCTCTGGTGTTATTGATTGTTCCTTAAATGAAGAGAGGTATTCATAGCTTTCATTCATTCGTCTTTGTCTTTGAACGTTCTTCCAATCTGCGCTGTCATATGCATACCATTTAAAACCATCTACATTTTGCCAGCCTGCTTTTAATGGCCAGTAATTGCCATCCCATTTGAATAAGGCAACAGGATCCTGCCGCCATGCAATAAATTGTCCTGCAGACCGTGGCTGTGGTTGATCCTCCGAAAAGGCACGGATGTTGACCGGTTCATTCACTAACGGAAGACCATTTATGTTATACGAAATAGTTTCAGTTTTTCTTCCTACAGCATTTTCCAGCAGTACGGACCAATAGCGGGCATAATCGCTTGCATTGCCTGACAGCATCCAGTTATATGTGCCAGGCACCGTGCTGAATAAAATTTTACCTTCTCCATACAAGCTTGCGGCAGAAAATATATTATTATCCTTATCCGATATAAGGGTCTGCACATTGGCAACCGGCTTGAGATGTAATGGTTGTTCAATAGAAAGCGCAGGCAAAAATTCCATATCAGGTCCTCGCAAAATAACTGACTGTTTATTGTGATTGTTAGATGCAGCAAAAGAGAAAGCTGTCTTATAAAAAGCATCCTTATTGGTTAACGTGTCAGCCTGAATAATCAACCCCATCCCATTTTCAGCAACGTGTTGTTTGACAGCGTTTAACTCACTCGAAGTAAGATTTTCGAGGGCTGTTCCATCAGCTAATAAGATATCAAAGCCATTGAGCAGGCTGCTGGTAATCGAGTTCAAGTTTATCTTGTTAGTATCCAGAAAGCTTTGTTGAAATTTATTCTTACTGATAGTTGTCCGTGTAACGGCGGTATAACCATTATCAATCAGCCAGTTGGTAAGAAAGCGATTTTCAAAACCGGGGGCAGATGCCAGCACTAATACGCGTAATCTGCCGGACCCGATAACCTCAAATGGCACTGGCTCGCGAACTGTATCTTTTCCATTCACAAAACGCAAAGCTAAAACAGCTTTTCCCCGTTGAAGAGGAACAGTCTTTAATTCAAACGTTGCTCTTTTTTGGGGAGATAACTCAACTGTATCCAGCACCTTTCCAAAACCTTCGAGCGCGATGCGCACAGTTTGTGATGAATTGTTATTGAATGTGCCCTGAATAACTAACGGGCTTCCATTTGTGACGTTTTTGTTCCAGTGGGCATCGATAATACCAAAGGGCACTGGAGATGGATGAAACTCGACAGATGAAGCACTAAGCTGTTGCCATTCTTCTTTTAACAAGCCATCGCCAAAAACAAACAGTTTTCCAGCCGGGTGATTTCCTGCCAGGTATTCTCTAACGGGGTATACGGGAATTGTCTTCTTTTGTTGAAGAAAGGCGTTTAAACTATCCTTACTGAAACCGTTGGTGAGTATAACGGCCTCCTCTTTATGTCCGGTCCGGGCGGACCGCGTTTTTAACGGAACAGCTAGAAAGTATAAACTACTTACAGCAACGGCTGATGCTAATAACCGCCAAAATAATCTTGCCTTATTATCCCTGCGCAGTTCTTTCCAAAAAAGAAACGATGCAGATAATAAGCAGATCACCAGCACGATATATTTCCATTGCATCATTAATGCTGTTGTTTTTGCAGGTTATTAAAATATGTATCCGAGAGTGAAAAGTCTGCGCCTTTGCCCGCCTGTCGCGGGCGCCTCGCCGGAGCAGGAATAATTTCATACAATGTCTTCTGCACCACAACAATGTCATTGTTAGATATTGCTTTGCCTGTTTCAAGACTGATCGTAATATTTTTCATTGACTGCAGGGCATGCATAAACCCGGTAGGGTTAGACGCAGCATGCCTACTCAAACCTGCACTTGCTCTAAGTAATAATTCCAACTCGCCGGTAGATACCACAAGATCTGTCTTTAGTTGCTCCAGCACGCCTAATGACTCTTTGAAAACATCCGCTTCACTAACTAGCTTCTCATTATTTCTTTGAAGTTCAGGGGACGCAATGCCACTGAGATCTCCGGACAGTCGTTTTTCCTTTTGCAGCGGCGGTGTTTTAATATTTGTTTTCCCCACATATACTCTTGATTTCTGTTGAAGATCTTTCAGCAATCGCAGTGCCTTATAGGCGAATGGCAATGCTTCTGCAGGCTTGAATGTACGCAACCTTAACTCTGCGTTCCACATTTCTGCAAGCGTTGCCTTCAACTGTTTTTTTGTTTCGGGATCAAAAAATGTCGCATCTTCCGCTATATCATGTTTGTGTGAGAATTGATCCAGTATTTCCGCGGCATTACCAAACTGCCCAGTCTCAGCATGGTCATGCTCATCATGGTCGTCGTGGGCCTCTCCGATATTTCCTTCGGATTCTTCACCCAAAAATTTTCCGTATCGCAAACGAAGTAATTTTTGATCAATACCAAGATCATTACTTCTGTTTTTAAATGCTGTTTCACTAATCGTATCTCTTTCACGAAGCAATTGTTCCGTCTCAATAATGATCTGCCTTTCACTTCTGAAAAATTCGGGCTTTACATCAGAAGCGTTGATCGTTATATCCAAACTCATCAGCTGCGCGGTGTCGGCAAGTGTTATGATATAAACATCCGAACGGCTCTCCTGGTTATTATTATCAGTTGCTGCTATGTAGAAATACAACTCATCACCAGGCTGCATACCTAATGATGGCAATGTAACAGGCAGCTTTATGTCATTTGCTTTTGCACCTGATACATACTGCAACCCAATCTTCTGCTCTTTAAATTTTACGGCTTCACCACTACCACTTGCAACCGTTGCCATTATATATCGCTGCTGAATACCATAGTCATCGGTAATTGATGCATTCACTTCTATTTTCGCCGGTTCGCCATAATCAATTACGGTAGACGGTTTGGGTGATTTAACAACAATAACCGGCGGTTGATCTTTTACCATTTCAATTTTGTACAGATCAGATAGCTGACCGTTCAGCTTAACCTGGTAAAATCCCGGCCTTGTGATTGTTTTGCTTCCCTTCCAGGTGAGTTTATCATTGACTGCAGATGACAAATTAAACACCGCTGAATCATCAAAAATCAATTGAACTTTTTCAACCGGAAGATTTGTTTTTATGTTCCATTCTACGGCTGCATTCTGTTCAGCAACAATGTTCCATGATGCCTGGTTAGTATTCGCTTTTTTAGTATAGGATGGTGGCGTGATCATCACATGCACATCACGAATGGCAGGCAATGACCTTTCGCCTTCTGCAGGCTGATTTTTTATAGTATGATTTACTTTGGCTCCAGGTCGTAATGGCTTTATGTATACAATGAGAAAAAAAGCAATCAACGCAGCAATCAAAGCAACAATAGCAGAACGGATTTTTTTGAGAAAAGGATTTTTAATATCAACATTTCCCAATGCACTGTTCAGCTTTTCAACCTGGAAGTTCTCTAAAACATTGCGCTCGTTTTCCGGCTTCAGCAAAAGGTTTACACTTGCTTCTAATTGCGGATAGATCGTATTTAAATGAACCACTACGTCTGTTTCACTTACCTGCCATTTCCTGTGCAAAAATAAACTGCCTGCAAAGCAGGCAATCCATGCAGGAAGCAACCACCACAATGAAAGATGTTTAAAAACAAATACGATCGCAATAATTACCACCGCAATCGTGAGGCTAATAAACGCATTCAGAATAAGCCCGGATGCTTTCCACCTTTTTTGCAATGAGGGGATGATATGGTTTACAGCTCTGCTCATTAACCAACAACAACTTTTTTAGTGCGTAATGAAAACCATCTTTCCAATAAAAACAATACACTAATAATCAGCCATGCCAGTTTTGAAAGATCTGCTGATTCTGTCATCACACTACTTTTATTGCCCTCATTTTTTACAGCTCTAAACTGCAACAATGACGGATCGACTTCACGGTTATCAACCGTTTTGTTCTTTGTGTTAATAATATCTTTTTCCAGAAGTAGATCCATCAATAAAGCGGGAAAGGTATTGCTCCATCCAAGATTATTCCATGATGGATTGAATCTGCTATAAAATTCGTAAGCATTGACGTCACCGTTCTTTCTTTCAACAAGTAAAGGCGTACCATAACCATCTTTCCAAACTACCCTGTTTCCATTTTGCCCATCGTCAAATAAAATCCTCTTTTGTAACTGAATATCTCCCGCATCGTAGTTTCCCGTTTCAATCCAGGAATGCAAGGACTGTTCGTTTCCGTATATGTACCGGAATAAAGTACCGAATGCTTTTGTATTTGGCACAGGTGCTTCAGATAACCAAAACAACCAATGCTGAAATGCGGGAAGGTTACGGGCATCACTTACCAGTTCAATCTTTATATTCTTTTTTGAAAATGACTGAATGGCTTTCAACGCGGCTATGATATAATTGGCATCGCTTCTGTTTTTATCCGTAAATACTGTGATAATCATGGATGAAGTATCTGCAATCAGATGCTTTTCGCGATGTGAAACACCAATAGCATTATTATTCTTTTGCACTTGTATCCCTTCCGCGGAAGCTTCATCATTAGCTAATACTGTTTGGTTGTATGTTAGAGCAGAATCACCGCTTCTTGCAATAATAACGTGCACACTATCATCATTCGTCCAGGCATCAATTAGCTGCAATGAATCAATCGGATTGCCCCGGACAGGAAACCAGTTTACTTCGTGTGTTAGTGTTGGCCGGCGACCTTCCAAATTCCTTAACAGGTTAGGCGCAAATATGTATGCTTGCGCCCCGGCGGGTAAATTTGCATCAAGCATTTGCAGTAAGGTCCAGTAATTGTGCTTTATAGCAGCTGTCCTTGATTCTTCCTTTAATGCTGCAGGCCACTTTTCTTTTTTGAATGAATGATCGAGAAAATGAAAATCATAACCTTCACGTATAAGCGAGTCAATAAGATTCGGATATTGTTGATAAGCCAGCTGCATGTTATCTTGCTCAATCAACAACCAGCCCTTTCCATGTTTATTGCCTGATGTGGTCCAGAACGGGCCAGCAAGCAGTAGCGACAAAAAAATGATTAATAAACATCTCAGTGCGAGCAACAAAAGTTCGGTGAGCTTCAGATTACGGGACGTTTGCCGGGAGCTTTCTTCAATCAGTGCAATACTTCCTACACGCAATGTTTTGCCCTGCTTTACATTCCATAAATGTATCGCGATAGGAACAGCAATTCCGCTAATTGCATAGAGCCATATCGGTTGTGCAAACTGAAGCAAGTTATATGAACATTTTTTGTCGTTGTTGTAAAAAATCCCTCAATACTTTTTCCATCGGCTGGTTAATATTGATGAGGCTGTAGTATATATGTTTTTCCAATTGCTGCATTCTCAAATCAGCAAGATGGTTGTTCATTTTTTCAATGTATTCATTTTTCTGGCGGGCACTATTAATATTGATTGTTTCTCCTGTCTCAAGATCCTGTAATGTTGTATATCCGCCAAAATCAAAATTCAATTCATTTTCCGCAGCCAGGTGAAACACAATTATTTCATGATGCAGTGCAGACAATACATCGAGCAATTTTGATATTTCTCCATCACGCTCGTAAAAATCGGTCATAAATATCAGCAACTCCTTTTTTTGCTCGCCGGCAAACAGGTGTTTGTAATGGATGGCCCTCGTGAACTTTCCCGCAGGCTGCAGGTTTTCCAGTTCATGATAAAACCGGGTGATGTGCTGAGGGTCTTTTCGCGATGCTAAGGAAAACAGGTCATTTTCATGGAAGACATACAAGCCAATAGCATCGCCCTGTAAATTTGCAAGGTAGCCCAAAGCTGCTGCTGCATAGCGTGCATAATCTATTTTGCTAACGCCATCACAAGAATGCTTCATTGAATTGCTTGCATCGATCAGGATCTTTACAGAAATACTTGTCTCAATTTCTGATTCACGGATATAGTACCTATCGGACCGCGCAAACATCTTCCAGTCCAGCCAACGCAAATCATCACCGGGCTGATAACTTCTGTACTGACTAAATTCAAGCCCCGTACCTTTTACATTGCTTTTGTTAATACCCGCCATAAATCCATCAATGGTGGTCTTCGCCGCCAACTGCAGATCCTTGATGGACATTAATACTTTCGGTTGTAGCAAGTTACTCATGGCTGGGAGCTATTGGCTGTCGGCTATTAGCTTTCAGCTTTTTGCGTTATATACTGGTTATTAATTTGTTTCCTCTTTTGATCCATTGATCAAATTGTTTTCAATCCTGTCAATCCACTGATCCCATAAATCCTGGTCAAGACCTCCGGTCAAGACAATCCCGGGTTTATCCTAATCGTCGTAAGCAGTTTCTCCGTCACATTATCCGAGCTTATTCCCTCTGCATCCGCTTTAAAATTCATCAATATACGATGTCTTAATACGGGATAGGCCATCGCTTTAATGTCATCCATTGTAACAGAATAACGTCCTTTGAACAATGCACGCGCTTTTGCTGTAAGTATCAACGCTTGTCCGGCACGCGGTCCCGCACCCCATCTTACCCATTCTTTTACATACGCTACCTCGGTTGTATCAGGTCGGGTTGCGCGGATTACATTGGCAACGTATTGAACCAATTCATCACTGATGTTCACATCCCTGACAAGACTTTGCAATTGCTGAATTTCCGCGGCGCCTAAAACAGCTTCCACAACAGCTTTCTTATTACCAGTCGTATTGGATAAGATCGCAGTTTCCTCTTCTGCTGTTGGATAACCAATTTTCACATACAGCAGAAAACGGTCCAATTGTGCCTCTGGTAATGGATAGGTACCAGCCTGTTCGATAGGATTTTGTGTTGCGAGAATGAAGAAAGGTCTGTCTAACGGATATGTCTTGCCGCCGTATGTTATCTCAAATTCCTGCATCGCTTCCAGCAAAGCTGATTGTGTTTTAGGCGGCGTTCTGTTAATTTCATCAGCGAGGATAATGTTGGCGAACAGGGGACCTTTGTTGAATTTAAAAAAACGCTTACCGGTTGCGTGATCCTCCTCCAGGATCTCAGTACCGAGAATGTCGGTAGGCATCAGGTCCGGCGTAAATTGTACCCTTCTAAAGGATAAATGAAGCGCCTGAGCCATTGTTCTCACTAAAAGCGTTTTTGCAAGCCCCGGAACTCCCTCCAGCAAACAATGACCACCAGCCAAAAGGCTCACCAGTATTTCCTCCACTATGTGATCCTGCCCCACAATAACTTTCTGTATCTCTTTTTTTAACCGAGTTAGTTTTTGCAACAGTTCCTGTAAGGATGTTTCGTTTGTGATCAAGATAAGCGGTTTGTGTGTTATTAATTTTTCTCATTACAAACAGGTCATTAAATAGACAACGCCTGATTTTCAAGCCAGAAAATTAAAAATAAACATAACATCTTAAAAAAAATTACACAACCGGTAGGTAAAATAAGGTTTGTAAGCGGCCATCTCTTTATATAAAAAATGATTTCATATGAAGATTAACGGTCGTGCCTTTGTGAAGATGTATAGTTTTATCCGCTTATCTTTATCCAACAGACAATGAGTGCAGCAAAATTTACATTCACAAGATTAAGATACCGTTCCGGCGACTGGGATACAGATCAGCGCATGCCCGCAAATATTCTTAATTCTTTGCTGGAATACACAACAATCCCTATAAATACACAAGAGAATGTGATTGATCTTTCCTCAGATGAAATTTTTTCTTATCCGTTCTGTTATCTGAGTGGACACCGCCTGGTCCAGTTTGATTCAAAAGAAGCCGCCAACTTCAAAAAGTATGTTCAAAATGGTGGATTTGTTTTTGTTGACGACTGTAATCATGATATTGACGGATTGTTCGCGAAATCATTTGAATCGCAAATGGATGCGCTCTTCGGTCCCAAAGCTTTAAAGAAAATTCCGAACAATCACCCCATTTATCATTCCTTCTTTACTTTCGAAAAAGGCCCGCCTAACACTGGATTTGAACTCAACGGATGGGGAGATGACCTGGTGCATGATTATTTAAAAGCTATAGAAATAAATGGCCGCATTGGTGTGCTTTATAGTAATAAAGATTATGGCTGTGAGTGGGACTATGATTTCAGGAACAAACGCTTCCTGGCTGAAGACAACACAAAATTTGGTGTGAATATTATTGTTTACGCGATGACGTGGTAGTTAAAAGCTGTGAGCTATCAGCTATTAGCTGTCAGCAACCAAAACAATAGTTCAGAAATTTTTGACTTTTTAATTTTGATTTTTGAGCTAATACCTTCCTTTCAACGGCTTCAGCAAATCTTCCAAACCATTTAATTTGATCTCATACATAGTCTGTAACAACATGCCCAGTTTTCCCTTTGGAAAGCCTTTGCGTTGAAACCACTCGAGGTATGAGACAGGCAGATTGCAGATGATAGTATCCTTGTATTTTCCGAAAGGCATCTTCATTGTGGTTAACTGAATCAGGCTATTGCCATCAGGTTGCATCAAATCTTCCATTCTTATTATTGAGACGGCAATATTAAAGAAATACGCCGAATGTGTGATCCGGACTTTCCCGAAATATGCAATAACTATTTTCCATAGGCTAAAAGCATTTTTCATTCGCATATTTGCACATTTACCCGTTTGTACATCTATAATTGTCAATTTTACATTTTCAATTATCAAGAATCATTACTTATTTTGCGTACCATTTTAAAAAAATTAAAACAACCAAACGGTAATGCTAAAAGATATTCAAGTACAAAATGAGAAGGAAACCCGTGGCGGTTTTGGTGAGGGTATATACGAAATAGGTAAAAAAAATTCTGATGTAGTAGTTCTTACCGCAGATTTAGCGGGTTCTATGAAACTGGGACCCTTTATCAAGGAATTTCCTGAACGCTTTGTACAGGTTGGCATTGCTGAAGCAAATATGATCGGCATTGCGGCTGGTCTTACCATTGGTGGTAAAATTCCTTATACAACAACTTTCGCGAACTTCAGCACTGGTCGTGTATATGATCAAATTCGCCAGAGTGTGGCGTATAGCGGTAAAAATGTAAAAATCTGCGCCAGCCACGCAGGTCTTACTTTGGGTGAAGATGGTGCAACCCACCAGATCCTGGAAGATATTGGAATGATGAGAATGCTGCCAGGCATGACTGTTATTGTTCCTTGCGATTTTAACCAGACTAAAGCGGCTACTATAGCTATCGCAGAATACGAAGGACCTGTTTACCTGCGTTTCGGCAGACCAAAATGGCCAAATTTCACCAAAGAAGATGGTAGCGATTTCCAGATTGGTAAAGCGCAAGTGTTGAGCGAAGGAACTGATATTTCCATTTTCGCATGTGGTCACCTTGTTTGGAAGGCGATTGAAGCCGGAAGGATCCTTGAAGAGAAAGGCTATAGTGTTGAACTGATCAATATTCATACTATTAAACCGCTGGATAGCGAAGCAATTATCAAGTCACTCAAAAAAACAGGCTGTGCAGTAACATGCGAAGAGCATAACATTCTTGGTGGCTTGGGTGATAGCGTTGCGCATGTGGCTTCACAAAATGTGAATGTGCCTATTGAATACATCGGCACAAAAGACACTTTTGGCGAAAGCGGAACGCCTTCTGAGTTGCTTAAAAAATATGGCCTCGATACACCTAACATTGTTGAGGCTGCTGAAAAAGCAATTGCAAGAAAGAAAAGTTAATACTTTTAACTAGTTTAAACCTATTTGTGAAAAACCCATCATTGTATGGGTTTTTTTATTTTTACTGATTAAACATCCTGCATGCAACCAGACGATAAAGAATTGTTGTATTTATTCCGGCAAGCTGAAACAAAGGAGCAGGCGTTTACTTCCATCGTAAAAAAATACCAGGAAAAATTGTACTGGCACATAAGGAGGATGGTTGTGGATCATGACGATGCAAATGATGTTCTGCAAAACATGTTCATCAAAGTTTGGAACGGACTGGAAAACTTCAGGGAGGATAGTCAATTGTATACATGGTTATACCGGATTGCCACCAATGAAGCCCTCACGTTTTTAGACCAGCAGAAAAAGCGCAGTTCAGTAAGCTTAAGCGATGTAGAAGCTGGTCTTTCTGAAAAAATAAAGGCGGATACGAATTTTGATTCCGCAAGACTGGAATGGAAATTACAACTAGCCATACAACAACTGCCCGAAAAGCAAAGAGTAGTATTTAACCTGCGCTACTACGATGAAATGCCTTACGAAGAAATGAGCAAAATTCTTGATACGAGTGAAGGAGCATTAAAAGCGAGCTATCACCATGCAGCCCGCAAAATTGAAGACTTCATCAAAAATAATTAAACCTTTCTTAACAATTGAGGTCAAAATTTCATATGGAAGATCGAAAAAACATACAGGAAGAATTAAGGGAAATCGCTCCCTTGCTGCAAAACACTCCAAAAACGAATGTTTTTAGAGTGCCTGGTGGATATTTCACTGAGCTTCCTTCCCTGATTTCAGAAAAAACCCATACACTGCAATTTTCAAATACCAGAGTACCATATGCCGCTCCTCACGGATATTTCGATGATTTGCCCGGCATAATCATGAAAAAAATAGCTGAAACAAGTGCTGTTAGTAGCGAAGAGGAGTTGAGCGAAATCGCACCCACGCTGGTAACGATCGGTAGAAAAAATGTATTTTCAGTACCGGACAATTTTTTCAGCGCTCTGGATATCACCCCTTATAATAAAGACGTAGATGAGCCGCAAGCGAGGATTGTTCCTCTAAAAAGACGAAATTGGTATACATATGCCTCTGCGGCAATAATAAGCGGATTAATTTTATTAGGAGGTTTTGCATGGCTAAAGGACAACAATTATCACCACCAGTTTAACAAGGTAAAGAATACGGATATGCAGGCAGCTGTATCTACAATAAGTGATGCAGAAATCTCCCATTTTCTGGACCACCAGGTTGTTATGCCCGAACAGGGCGCCGCTTCCATGGAAGAATTTCATGAGCCGGATGTAAACGAAGTCATCAATAACATGAGCAACCAGGAGATAATGGAATACCTTGATAATAACAAAGAACCAGGCGAGACGGTAGTGACGGATATATAAATTTTAAAAAAAAGATGAAAAAATTATTAATTCTTGCTTATTTATTATGCTTTGCTTATTACCTTTGTGACGCACAGACCCAAGCCCAAAGTAAGGATGAACGCCTTCAGTCCCTTAAAATAGCATACATAACGAAGGAGCTTAATCTTACCGCGGAGGAGGCCAAGCAATTTTGGCCGGTTTACAACAAGTATATTGAGGAATTGAAAAAGGCCAGACATGATCATTCTAATGATGAGATAGCTTTTGAAGAAGAAGTTGTTAATATCAAGAAGAGGTATCGTCCGGATTTTAAGACAATACTGAAGGATGATGACCGGGTTAATAAAACTTTTACGATGGAAAAAAGTTTTAGAGACTTTTTACGAAAAGAACTGCAACAACGGCAGAAAAAACCGTGATCTAATAAACATATTTATCTAAACTTATTTTAAACTCGGTGTTTTTCATAGGTTAGCAACGGCCAGCCCTGTCTAGGGCGGGCCCTGTTTTTTAAGGCCTTTATATAATCCGATTTTGCCAGCAATTCATCTGCAGAATTATCCGCGGTGAATGTTTTATCACTCACTCTTTCGATTTTTCATTTCGCTTTTATTAATGGGCACTATATTCTGCAAAGTTTATCTTGGATCGTCACGTTGTCCGCCGTTGTTGCGTGTGTAAGGATGGAATTGAGTGGGGTACACCAGCAACCAGTCATGCTGTTTGAAACTTCTGCTTCCATTCGGTAGCGTCTACGTGTTGTTGGTACGCTCCGCGCAAAGCCATGCGGCATACCAACCGGCAATCCTTTTAATTTTCGGCGAATTAAATTGACTTGCCTGCGGCAAGTCGACTTTATGCATGCAAGTTCACACTGTCCGCCGTTGTTGCGTGTCTAGGGATGGCTTGAGCGGAGCATACCAACAACAAGTTATGCGGCTTGAAATTGATGATTCTCCCGGAAAGTGGTTATATTTTTACTGGTTAACAGCCATCGGCGTCTTTACATCATGATAGAACAAAAACTTCCAGCCTTCTTTTTTCCCTTCTTCCCACCACTGCTGGCGCAAATGCATGCATTTTTTGCCGTCGTAATCATACTTAGCAACGAACTTGCTTTTCATTTGCTGTAATTGGGGAGCATCGTCACCACCAAAGAAAATCGTCTCATTCCCTTCCCTTATCCAGAAAACCTGGTGAAAACGGCTATGTGCAGCTGTCAGTTCATACGTAATGTAATCATCTATCGTCCCTTTATCTTCTGTAAGAAAAACAACATTTGGACTACCTTCCAATACAGACAGTTCTTCCGCCATATAAGATGGGAAACCAATTTCTAAGGCAGAATCCAGTTCTCTTTTTTGAACATAATAAGTTGCATCGGGAAAAGAAAGATGATAGTTACCCAGGTTATCTTTTTTACTAACCCCACCCGCGTGATCCTTATGCAAATGGCTCATCAGCACTTTTGTAACAGACTGTGGATCAATGCCATTCGCCAGCAGGTTAGTGAACAGTTGCAGTTTCCCGTTCTTTGAGAAACCTAGTCCCGCATCAATCAGCAACACATCTTTTTCCGTTTTCACCACAAAAGGCTGTACTTCTACCAGCAAACTGCCGGTGGATCTTGCCTGTAAATGATCGTTATCAGTATCAAAGGGAACAAAAACTTTAGACTTATCTACCGTAAAAGAACCTTCGGACAGAGGAATTATTTGCATGGCGCAAAGATAGGGTATCGGGGGTGAGGTTTGAGAGTGAAGGTGTCAGGTTTCAGGTTTCAGGTTTCAGGCGTAAGGCGTAAAGCGTAAGGCGTAAGGCGTAAGGCGTAAGGGGAACCCAACTAGTGAAACAATATTGTTAAGGATAGTATTTTCTCTTTGCAAATCTTTTGTTTCACAAATTCCCTACCTGACACCTGACACCTGATACCTGATACCTTTTATCGTACATTATCTCAACACCATCTGCCGGTCCGCATCCAATCTTACCATTATAAATATTAAAATTGTAAAGGTCAGCAAGGATGAGCCGCCGTAACTGATCAGCGGCAGCGGAATACCAATAATCGGGAATAAACCGATCGTCATACATACATTTATCGCGATATGAAGGAAGATAATGCTGGCAACGCTGTAGGCATATACGCGGCTGAATGTACTTCGCTGTCGTTCTGCAATAACTACAATCCGCAACAGCAACAACGCATAGATACCAAGAAAGATCACGCATCCGGTAAATCCGAACGCTTCACCAAGTGATGTAAAAATAAAGTCAGTATGTTGCTCCGGCACGTATTTACCTCTTGTTTGGGTGCCCTTTAAAAAACCCCTGCCCATAATACCGCCTGAGCCGATAGCAATTTTACTTTGGCGCACATTATAATCATCTGGCTTCTTGGCTACTTTATCCCGCTCACTCATCTTCTGCGCACTTTTGTTCAGGCTGCAGTCATAATCTTTACCCACCATGCTATAGATACGTTGACTTTGGTAGCAGTGTAGCACGTTGTTAAAAATATACGGAACTGCGAAACGCTGAATGCCCACGCAGCCTACCCACAACAGCAGTACAACTATTAACACACCCTTATCCCGCTTTATACTACGTCGTAAAAAGTATATAACCGCACCCGCTATTAAAGTAAGAATAATGGCAAGAAGGTTAGGCTCCATAACCAGTGTTGCTACTACCAGCACACCGAACGAAAACCCTACAACCAGTATGGTTCCGGGCAATCCTTCGCGATACATTACAATAAAAAAACTGGCGTATACCAACGCAAGGCCGGTTTCATTTTGTAAAATGGACAAAAGTGCAGGACTAAGCGCAATAGCTGTAGCTATTGCATGAGATTTAAGCTTGGTAAAATCAGTATCTAATTGCGACAGATACTTACCAAGTGCAAGCGCAGTAAAAATCTTACACAGTTCAGCAGGTTGCAGGTTAAAGCCTCCGCCTAATGGAATCCAGCTTTTAGAACCATTGATATTTTTCCCTATTACAAAAGTTGCCAGCATCAGCAATATGCCAAACGCATATAACAAATTGGCAAAAGCCGTGTATAACTTGCTGTCGCTTAACAATATAAAAGTTGCCACTACGACACACACGCCAGCAAATATCAACTGCTTGCTGTAGTTTGTCTTTCCGCTGAAAAATGAAGACAGCCAGTCTGTATCAGGTTTGTATTCCACCATGAAAATGCACATTATGCCAATAGAAACCAGTATAGCATATATGCCTACGATAAGCCAGTCAATTCCCTCTGATATAGATTTATTCTGATACGTCGCCATTAAACTCTTTTGTAGTTACGGTTGTTATTTCGCTCCTCATTATTAGGCAGAACAGCCTCCTGTTTTAGTGTATTTTGCTTCCTGGGCGCCTTTTTTACCGGTGTTGAACTCTTTTTAGGAGTTGTTGTCTTAGCAGGCGGAGCAGTATCCGGTTTCACTGGAGCCGGATTTGCTTCAAATTCGGAAGGCTCGCTCTCGCCGGTGCCGGCAGAATCTTTTACAGCTTCCTGCTCCTGCAACAATCGTAAAGCCTCTTTTACTTTTTTGAGAGAATCCTGTGTAGCCATCGCCCTCAGCATTTTTGCCGGAATGAGATTCAGCTTTGTTACACGATCAACTTCCGCTTTTCTTGCCGGATCCGTAATTGAATCTTTCAGATATTTTTCAATCAACAGGCTGGCTATCGGGGCCGCAGAACTAGCGCCAAAACCTGCATTTTCACACATCACCGCTATGGCAATACGCGGGTTATCGCGTGGAGCAAAAGCGCCAAAGAAGGCGTGATCTTTCTGTTTTACACCGTGATCATAGTTTTCAACCGTACCCGTTTTGCCGCAAACCACAATACCCGGCACCTGGGCCGCAGCGCCGGTACCATATTCCATTACACCCTGCATGCCGTTGTGTACGGCTTCAAAATAAGAGGGCGAAATATTCTCCGTTTGGTGCTTCACTCTGTAAGGAGACAACATATCAAACTTATCTCCACCTTCAATACTATCTACAAGATGCGGTGTGTAATACCAACCCTTATTTGCAATAGTCGCCATCACGTTCGCCAGCTGTGTAATGGTAGTTAAAACCTCACCCTGTCCGATCGCGTTAGAAATACAATTGCAACTCACCCATCGTGAACCATATCTTTTTTCATACAGGGACGAAAGCGGAATATTACCTTTTCGTTCAGAGGGCATATCTATTCCCAGACGATTACCCAGCCCAAACGAATACGCATATTTATTAAACACTTTTAGTGCACTGTCTGCGTTACCATAACGTCCCTGATCCAGTAATCTTTTATAAACCGTAGCAAAATAACTGTTATCACTATGAGCGATGGCACTTGTTAAGTTGAATGTTCCTTTATCAAGGCATTTGGGTTTGCCGTTTCCGCAACCAGGGAAGTAGCCATTACAGGTAATGGTAAAATTCTTGTCGATAACACCTTCAGCCAAACCGATTACACCAACCACTGTTTTAAAGGTTGAACCAGGCGAATAAGTTGAACCCAACGCGCGATTTACCAATGGCGTACGGGGATCTACATATAATGAGGAAAAGTGCTTTCTTCTGTCAGGCCCTGTCAAATAATTCGGATTATAAGTCGGACTGCTTATCATGCAGAGAATGCCACCGGTTCTTGGGTCAATAGCAACTATGGTGCCCACTTTATTTGTCATCAACTCCTCACCTAATTGCTGCAACTCAACATCCAGGCTCAGGTGAAGACTTTTACCGGCCGTGGCCATCGTATCATATTGTCCGCCCTGGAAAGATCCCTGTATCCTTCCTTTATTATCTCTTAAATACTGTTTCACACCACGTGTTCCCATCAGCACTTTTTCGTACTGCCGTTCAAGGCCGGTCATGCCGGTATAATCGCCCATTTCATAGCCTTCCTCCCTGTGCTTACGCAGAAAGCCAGTGTCAACTTCGGCAAGATAACCAAGCACATTAGCTGCTGTGTTGAAAGGATAATTACGGACAGGACGTTCTGCAAGAACAAAACCGGGAAATTTATACATATTCTCATTAAGGCGGGCATATAACTCCGGCGTTAACAGGGGTTCAAAAACGCTGGATTTATAGCGGGAATTTTTAATGATGGCAGTTAACACCCTTTTCCTGAATTCAGACGTATCAATTCCTAAAATACTGCATAACGCAAGTGTATCTGTTTGTTTTATCTCCGAAGGTGTGATCACAAGATCATACATGATCGTATTTTCAAGAATTGCACGTCCCTGCCTGTCGTAGATAATTCCACGATCAGGATACATGACTTTGCGGAACAATGCATTGCTTTCTGCCTGGAGTTTATATTTGGAAGAAAAAACCTGGAGATTCAATAATTGCCCGATAATTACCAGCAAAATGGTGATAAATATGATCTGAATAACCCTGCTACGGGATTGATTGTACACAGACATGTTAGATACTAAGACTGTTTTATCTTATTTACAAAATTGGCGATTGTACAAACATAAAGCCTGCCAGACATTTAAAATTTTTTGTTGAAATTTAATGGAGGGAGAGAAGGTTAATAACATCTTGGAAAGCATAAAGCCTAAAGCCCAAAGCTTAAAACTCAACCATCTTACCTGGTGATTTAAGTGAATCGATAATAAATTATCGTACCAATAGGTTTTCCTTGCATTGAAAGTGGTTGCACTCAAGCCTAAGTAGGATGAATATTAACCAACAAAAAGACGAAAATCAACAATGTTCGATGAAACAAGCTGAGCGCTTAAAGCCTAAAGCTTAAAACTCATTTGTCTGGCCCAATGGTTTTCGGGCAAAGATGAATTTATTCCTTCCTAAAGATCTCCATTGCTATTACCTTAAGGACACTAAATAGAACCTCAGCAAAAAGACGAAAATCAATAATGTTCGATGAAACAAGCTTTAAGCTTTGGGCTTTAGGCTTTAAGCTTTACTCAATAAGGCTTTAAGCTTACAAAGACACTGGCACAGAATGGATCGCATCACTCATTTCTTTAATGAGAGAAAGATCTTTCTCGATTGCGTTGCCTATCACAATTACATCGGCACCGGCTTTTCCGTTGCGGTAAGCCTTTTCCGGGTCTGTAATACCGCCACCTACAATTAAAGGAGCTTCAATGTGTTTGGCTACGCGTTCAATCATTCCTTCAGAGATCGGCTTTTTGGCGCCACTGCCTGCGTCCATGTAAATCAGCTTCATGCCCAGCATTTCACCGGCCATGGCCGTGCACATTGCGATATCGTTTTTGTCAGAAGGTATAGGAGATGCATTTGAAATATAGGAAACCGTAGTTGGTGCTCCACCATCAATAACCATGTAGCCGGTTGGCATAATTTCCAGTCCGCTTTGCCTTACAAAAGGCGCACTGATCACATGCTGCCCGATCAACAATTCCGGATTGCGGCCGGAGATCAATGATAAATATAGCAGCGCGTCAGCATATTTGCTAACCTGGGAAGGGGCGCCGGGGAAAAGTATAACCGGAATATTGCAGCTGGCTTTCAGCTGCTGTATGCATTCATCAAGATTATCTGCAATAACAAGACTTCCGCCCACAAATAAGTAATCCACATTGGCTGCCACAGAAAGCGAAGCCAATTGTTCTATTGAAGAGGAATTTACCTTATCAGGATCAATTAACACCGCAAACGATTTTCGTCCCAGCTTTTTTCTTTCCGTAAGTTCTTGATATAACGCGTTCTTCATGCTTAATGGATGGGTGCCTGTTATTTGCAAAAATGCAAAAAAGTTTTCTGTTTCAGACGTTTATTTTTTAATATGTTATAAAATCTTTCCTACCGGGTTAAAACTCACAGGCAGTTATATTGTTACGGCAGCAATTTGAAAGACTATAAACATGCATTATTTAAACATCAAAATTCATGCAATTGTTGCAATGGCCCGGTTGTTGCGCGCTGGTAATTCCGTATATTTACACCGTACATAAATATTAGGTTTTCAACCTTTATTTTAAAAAAATCTTATCCTCATTCTGTGAATATTGACTGAAAAGCAGTACTAGTTTGGTCTCACAGAAAGTTCAAATTCCTTATCCACAGTTTGTGCATATTTCAACATTTGTTTTTTCGAAAAGGCAAGATATTTTCGTCAACCGTACCAACTAAAGGGGGTGGAATTTTAATAAAAAAATCCAATCACAACATAAACATTTTCCTCATATGGCGAAGCAACAACCCAGGAAAGGCCTGACCTTTCAACGTCGGTTTACAAAAGAGGGTACCAGCCCATTTGACTTATTTGTCTATGATTACCGCACCAGTGTGATCAGAAATCCTAACGGAGAAGTTGTATTTGAAATGAAAAATGTGGAGGTTCCAGCTCAATGGAGCCAGATTGCAACTGATATTCTTGCTCAAAAGTACTTCCGCAAGGCTGGCGTTCCCCAGCCGGATGGTAGCCTTGGACGTGAAACTTCCGTTAAGCAGGTAGCACACCGTATGGCTAATTGCTGGAAAGAATGGGGACAACGTTATAATTATTTTGCATCTGAAAAAGATGCTACTGTTTTTTACGATGAGCTTGTTTACAGCATTCTTAACCAGGCTTGCGTTCCCAACAGCCCACAATGGTTTAACACAGGGTTGCACTCCAGCTACGGCATAACAGGAAAACCTCAGGGTCACTATTATGTTGATCCCATAGATGGTCAGCTGAAAAAATCTCAAAATGCGTACGAGCGCCCTCAGCCGCATGCTTGCTTCATATTAAGTGTCGGTGATGATCTGGTAAATGAAGGTGGTATTATGGACCTTTGGGTTCGTGAAGCGAGGATTTTCAAATATGGATCTGGCGTTGGAACAAACTTTTCTCAGATTCGCGGTGAAGGTGAAAGACTAAGTGGAGGTGGAACATCCAGCGGATTGATGAGCTTCCTTAAAATTGGTGACCGTTCTGCCGGCGCTATAAAATCAGGCGGAACTACCCGTCGCGCTGCTAAAATGGTGTGCCTGGATCTGGATCACCCGGAGATCATGAAATTCATCAATTGGAAAGTCGAAGAAGAGAAGAAAGTTGGTGCATTGATCAATGCTGGCTATGATAGCCATTATGAAGGTGAAGCTTACCTGACTGTTTCCGGTCAGAATTCTAATAACTCTGTTCGTATTCCGAATAAATTCTTCGACAAACTTCAGAATAATGAAGATTGGGAATTAACTGCCCGTACTGACGGACATGTAATGAAGAAAATTCCGGCCCGCGAAGTATGGAACCAGATTGCATACGCTGCATGGCGTTGTGCAGATCCCGGAACGCAATACGACACTACCATCAATGAATGGCACACTTGTCCCCAGGGTGGACGCATTAACGCATCTAACCCTTGTAGCGAGTACATGTTCCTGGACAACACGGCATGTAACCTGGCAAGTGCCAACCTGATGAAATTCTTCGATACTGAGAAAAATGTATTTGATATTGAAGGTTTTGAATACACCTGCCGCTTATGGACAGTAGTATTGGAAATCTCTGTGTTGATGGCTCAGTTCCCTTCCCAGGACGTTGCTCAATTATCATATGATTACAGAACGCTTGGCTTAGGTTTTGCCAACCTGGGCACTGTATTAATGGTGAGCGGTATTCCTTATGACAGCGAAGAAGCAAGAGGTATTGCCGGCGCAATCAGTGCGGTAATGACTGGTGTTGCGTACAAGACTTCAGCTGAAATGGCTGAAATACTGGGTGCCTTCTCTAAATATGAAGAGAACAAAGAAGACATGCTGCGTGTAATGCGCAACCACCGTGCTGCGGCTTATGATGCAAGCGAAGCTTATGAAGGATTGAGCGTTAAACCTGTTGGTATCAACGCAAAATATTGTCCTGAAGATCTTCTGAAGGCTGCAACAAAAGCATGGGATGACGCAGTTCAGCTTGGTGAAAAATTCGGTTACCGCAACGCACAGACAACTGTGATCGCTCCAACAGGAACTATAGGTCTTGTAATGGATTGTGATACAACGGGTGTTGAACCTGACTTTGCACTGGTTAAATTCAAAAAATTAGCTGGTGGCGGTTATTTTAAGATCATTAACCAGAGTGTTCCTACAGCGCTGAAAAACCTGGGTTATTCTGAAAAAGAAATCGACGGCATAGTTAAATATGCAGTAGGTGCCGCTTCTTTTGAAGGCGCTCCATTTATTAATCCACAGACATTAAGTGAGAAAGGCTTTATTGCTGATGAAGTTAAAAAACTGAATGATGCAGCTAAGAGCGCTTTTGAAATCGGTTTTGTATTCAATAAATTCACTTTAGGTGAAGCCTGCCTGGAAAGATTGGGCTTTACCGCTGAACAATACAACGATTGGAGCTTTAATCTTCTTGAAGCTTTAGGATTTACTGACGAACAGATAGACGCTGCAAACGATTATGTATGCGGTACTATGACTGTCGAAGGTGCTCCGTTCCTGAAAAAAGAACACTTACCGGTGTTTGATTGCGCAAATAAATGCGGCAAAAAAGGTCAGCGCTTTATCCATGCGCACGGTCACATCAAAATGATGGCTGCTTGTCAACCATTCCTGAGTGGAGCTATTTCAAAAACAATCAATCTTCCACACGAGGCTACTGTTGAAGAAATAGCTGATTCTTACATGTTGAGCTGGCAGTTGGGTCTTAAAGCCTGTGCTTTGTACCGCGATGGTTCTAAACTGAGCCAGCCGCTGAGCAATAAATCTGACAAGAAAAAGAAAACCGGCGAAGGCAAAGAAGAAGAGGAAACAGAAAAAGCAGCAGCACAACCGGAATCAAATATTGTAGACCTGAGCAAATTGTCCGTTGAAGAGTTGCTTGAAGAAGTAACCAAACGCATGCAGGCTTCTACAGATACTAAATTAAAAAGAGAGCTTTCACGCATCGTTGAAAGAAAGACGCTTCCACGCAAACGTAAAGGCTTTACACAAAAAGCAAAAGTTGGCGGACAGGTGATCTTCCTGCACACGGGTGAATATAGCGACGGAACCTTAGGCGAAATCTTTATTGACCTTGCAAAAGAAGGATCTACCTTACGCAGCCTGATGAACTGTTTTGCGATAGCTGTATCTGTTGGTTTACAGTACGGTGTTCCGTTAGAAGAGTTTGTAGAAAAATTTGTGTTCACCAAGTTTGAACCAGCCGGAATGGTAGACCATCCGAATATCAAAACAACAACATCGCTTGTAGATTTTGTGTTCCGTTCACTGGCGTATGATTACCTGAACAGAACAGATCTGGTGCATGTTATAGATAAACCTACGGTTGAGAACAATGGAGACGACGAAGGTGACGTTACATTGTTAGGCAAACCTGAATTAAGCAGTGTACGTGTGGTTGGTTCTGCCAACAATGCTGCCGCACAGCCTCAGAAAGCACAGAAGGCTGCCGTAAAAGCAGAAGTTGGATTAGATGCAGTGAATGCTGCAGCGAAAAACATGCAGAGTGATGCCCCAACATGTAATGTGTGCGGTCACATCACCATTCGCAGCGGTACCTGTTACAAATGTTTGAATTGCGGCAACAGCATGGGTTGTTCGTAAAATTCGTAGAGACGTAGCAGTGCTACGTCTCTACCATTAAAACGCGGATTTTTTTTGATTATACAAAGGTCCCTGGCGAAAGCCGGGGATCTTTGTTTGCGGGGGTAAATAAATGGACCGATTACAAATCATTTTTCAACCATTTTCAACCATTCCTTTATAACACCCTTCAACCTTTCTTTTTTAGATTGAACATCCTTTACATCGGTAAATACAATCGTTCTTCTTCCATCTTTGTAATCACCTTCCAGCAGACCCGATTGATCATTTACCTTGGCGCCGCTGGGCAGCACAAGCATTATTCTTCCTTTAAAAAGATTAAAAACAGCTATTTCCCTTTTGTATTCTTTCGGATCAAAAGGTTGCATCTTACCTGTATAATAAAAGCTCGGGTTGTTCCATTTGATTCGCTCTCCTATTTCTTTATCAACGCTTAAAATAATCTCACGGACCGATTGTACAACTTCTTTTATTTCGGGCTCCAGTTTGGAGATATGATCAGCAACCTGTTCAGCATCGGATGGTTTGACAGATTTGGCCATGAAAATTGATTAAAGTAGAGACGCGATGCATCGCGTCTCTACTAATTTACCTAGATTTTATTGTTCTTTTGAGCCCATTTATAGGCATTGTTGACGATATATTCGGAAATGCGTTCGTATTCGTCCATCGATCTGATGATATGATCATAATACCGCGGTTGCCAATCAAATAGGATGCCGTTTTTCCGGGCAAACGTGGTAACTGCGGATTTGTATCCGCGGATGATGGATGCCAGGTTTTTGGATTGCGGTGCGATGGTAGAGACGCAATGCATTGCGTCTCTAAATTGCGTTTCGTCCGGATTTGAATCAGAGACGCGATGCATCGCGTCTCTACGATGATGATTATCGCCAATAATCACGATCCCATGCATATGATCTGGCATTATCACAAATTCACCTAACTGCAAATTCATATCGGGGCGTATTTCGGGTGTTTTTAACCATTCGGAATGGGCGATTTGGCCAATGGCGGATTGCCGTAGATACGCATTGCATTGCGCGTCTGCCACAACAATTTCCCCAAAATAGTGCGCGTGATTTTTCGTACAAATTGTTATGAAATACATACCGGGGTTTGCATAATTCCATGATTGTAGCCGCGTGGATGTAATGCGGTATTTGTTTCTGAATAACTGGGACATAAAATTTTTTAAGGGTTGTGAAACGGATTCAAATGTAATAATATTTGAATATAATAATACCGACGCAATGCAAATAATGGAAGGGCAATGCATCAAATAAAAAATAAAAGGAGGACGATGCGTGAAATAAAAGAGGCGCGATGCATCGCGCCTCTACGAATATTGACAGACCAAAATTAATATCCCGGGTTCTGTGCACTTGCCGGTATATCCGGATTCTGTTTTATTTCCGTGTCCGGAATAGGATAACGTTTGTGGAAATCCTGGACAGATCCACTTTCTGCAGACCATTTGTTGCGGGATTTTATCAGGGTAACAAATTTGTTTGTGCGGATCAGATCCATGCGACGCCATCCTTCAAAACACAATTCACGCATACGCTCGTCAAGGATCTTTGTGCGGAACTCATCCTGGCTCATCCCCTGGCTCCATTGCATATTTGCCGGCAGTGTTCCGCCAAATGCTCTTTTTCTAATCTGGCTGTTGACGATATCCACACCTTCAGCAGTGCGTGTCAATTCATTCAGACACTCTGCATAACACAACAACACATCTGCATAGCGTATGTAAAGAATGTTCTTTCCTGACAACCAGAAACTCATGACGCCATCTGTGCGGAGATCTTCATATTTCTTAACGTGCGGATCAAGCTCGTCGCCACCAAAGCCGGAAGGGATTGTCGGCATTTTGTCCTTGTACTTAAAATCGTAGCGTATGCTTTGAGCTTTACGAACGTCGCCTGTTTCCCAAATGCCGCCTTGCGCAACATCGCTGTAACAGTACTTTGTCGGCACCATTAAATCATATCCACCAAAGTAACAGTTACCATCGATATTAGCTAAAGCTCTTGAACCCATCTGCCATTGCGTTTGATTATTATCAGGCCATGTATTATTGAATTGGAATTCGTATAGCGACTCTGAACTATTTGGTTTGGATGGATCATACAGGTCTGCAAAATTGTTTACAAGACTATACTTACCGGATGTGATGATCCCGTTAAACATATCCGCAGCCTTCTGAAAATCTTTGTATGTAGATTCCTGTGGTGCATACATATATACTTTACCAAGCAGTGCCATCGCAGCATATTTTGTCACACGTTTTTTATCATCCTGCGTTTCTGGTAAATGAGCGACAGCAAACTGGAGATCGTTGATAAGGAATTCGTATACTTTATTCAATGGCTGCCTGCCATAGCCCAGTTTGTCCTGATTCGCCTGGTCAATAATCGGAATTTCGCCCCAGTACTGCGTTAATTCGAAGGAAACAGCAGCCCTGATAAAACTGGCTTCGCCCTTTAAAAAATTCCCTTTGGCTGTATCTTCTGTTATGTAACCCAACTTGTTGATCACCTGAGCTGCGGCACTAACAATCGGCCAACGGAGATCCCATTGTGCAGTAAGTGCGTTATTTGTCGGCGCAAGAAATCCGTTGTATTTGTCAAGGCCTGACTGATCAGGATCTGTCATTACCTGGTACGCACCCTGTTGAGATTCATCGCCACCTAACTGAAACATAAATCCGCCCCTGTCTTTTCGGGAATCGCGCCATTTGGTGTAGAGACCGCTGATCAATGGCTCTATGTTTTCCAGCTTACTGAAAACTTCCTCTTCGGTCAGCGTTGTTTTAGGCTGCTGATCCAGGAATTTTTTGCAGGAGATCTGGGTAGCCAGTCCAAATCCAATTATAATGAATAGAAACAGTTTGTATTTCATAAAAATTTCTTTTAAGGCGTATTAATTATAAGTTGAGATTTAAACCAACAACGATAGACCTGTTGTTAGGAAAGCCGTCACCGGTTTCCGGATCAAAACCCTTATCTTTTGTAAACAATAAGAGGTTAGTTCCTGTAACATAAATTCTTGCATTATCCAGGAACATATGGCCTGCTGCACTTTTTGGGAGAGTATACGAAAGCGTTGCAGTAGAAAGCCTGATGAATGAAGCATTCTGAATGGCCAGATCTGTTTCACCCGGATTAAACCTCGCAATACCGTACATCGCACGAGGGATGTTTGTGTTTGTATTTGTGGGTGTCCAACGGTTAAGCATATCTACATGAGATACAGCCAGCATACCACCGGAACTCAACATACTTTCATAAAAGCTGGAGATACGCTTAAGACCTGAAGAGTAATTGAAGAAAAGATTTAATGAAAAAGCTTTGTAAGTGAGATCAGTTCCAAAGCCACCATAAAATTTGGGATCAAGTTTACCAACAACATAACGATCCTTATCATCAATCACTTTATCGCCATTTCTGTCAACAGGAACTATATCACCAGGATGCACCATTCGCCCTGCAAAATTGTAGCCGTTCAAAGCGTCCTTATCACCTTCCTGGGCAATCTTATCAAATTTGTAAGTATAAATGTTGTTTAATGATTCCCCTACAAATAAGTTGCCTGTGCGTTGAATTTCTACGCCAGTAAATCCGCCTTTGTTATAAATGGCTTGCGTTTGTCCGTAAAGTTTAGTGATCCTGTTCTTATCTGATGAAAAGTTCACCATTACATTCCACTGGAGATCCTTCTTCTGAATTACGGCATAGTTCACATTCACTTCAACACCTGTGTTTTTAAGTGCTCCAACGTTAGACACCTGGTTGCTAAATCCTGATGTAGTATTGAGCGTCTGCACCATCAACAGGTCTTTGTTAACGATATTGAAGTAATCTGCTGTAATGTTCAGGCGATTTTTCAGCAATACAAGTTCGAGGCCGATGTCAAGTTGTTTTTGTTTTTCCCATGAAAGATTTGGATTGCCTTTCCTGCCATCTGAATTATATGTAACCTGACCATTGGAATATACCGGTGAATACTGGCTGACAAATGCATAGTCAGGAATGTTCTGATTACCTGCAATACCATATCCTGCACGCCATTTAAGCCTGTTGATCCATGAGATATCTTTCATGAAGTTTTCGCGTGACATATCCCAACCAAGAGCCAGTGATGGGAATGCACCCCATTGGTTGCCCGGCGCAAACCTTGAAGAACCATCATAACGCAATGTAGCTGTCGCGAAATATTTGTTATCGAAAGAGTAATCAACACGGCCAAGATAAGAAGCCAAAGTGTTCGTTACAAAGCCAGAACCCAGACTAAATTTATCCCTTGAATAAGCCGCACCAAGATTCATGTAAGTGAAATCATTGCTGGGAAATCCATATGCATTTACCTGGTTGTAGTTAGAATTCTTCTGTTGCAGAGATGCACCCACCATCGCATTTACAGAGCTCCTTCCGAAATACCTGCTATAAGATGCTGTGTTATCCCATTGCCAGCTATACGTTTCAGCCTTGTAATGCGTTGCACTACCGTGGTTGCTTCCGCGTGTATCCTGTCCTGTTCCGATAGGCACATAAGAATAGTTCTGCTGATCCATTATATCTGCGGACAAAGTAGAACGGATAGTCAGATACTTAACAGGATTAAGGCTGATATAGTTAGACGAGATCAGCCTGTTCATATTGTTGTTGCTGATAAGCGAAAGACTCTTGATAGGATTATACCAACCCTGATCAGTGATGTCCGCCCACTTCAGGTATTGCATCGTATCGTTTATCGGTAACAACGGGTTTGCATTGATGGCCATGTTAAACACATCGCCACTTGGTACATCATTCGTAGAACGGATAAAGCTTGTGTTTGTACCAATCTTTAGCCATGACTTTACATTCTGTTCAACGTTTACCCTTCCACCAAAACGTTTGTAGTCGGATGTTTTTATCAACCCTTTCTGATCAGTGTAATTAAGGCTTACCAGGTAAGTTCCTTTATCGGAACCACCAGAGAAACTAAGTGTATAATTTTGCTGTACACCACTCTGCGTTACAGGCTTTAACCAATCATATGATTTGCCTTCTTTATAAGTTTGTTGTTCATACGCAGCAAAAACATTTCCGGTATCGCTGGTAATTGCATCAATATATTTCTGTCTGTCGCCATTCGGATTTTCTTCCATGTATTTATTGGCATAAGCATCAACACGTAGATTATACAAATCGTGTGCATTCATCAGGTCCATCTTTTTGCTGAACCACTGCCATCCAACCCAACTGTTAAATGAAATGTTCCCAACGCCCTTCTTTCCTTTTTTTGTTGTTACAAGTACAACACCATTGGCACCTCTTGAACCGTAAATAGCTGTCGCGGAAGCGTCTTTTAATACTTCCACAGAAGCAATGTCGTCAGGATTTAATGTATTGAAGTTGCCATCAATGATTGTTCCGTCCACAACAAATATTGGATTAGTGCCAAACTGGATGGAGTTGTTACCGCGGATTTTAATAGATGCATCTGCACCAGGAGTAGGATTAGACACGATGCGTGCCCCAGGCATTTTGCCTTGCATAGCCTGGTTGATACTTGTGGTAGGTGTTTGCGCAATCTTATCTGAATTGATAGAAGAAACTGCACCGGTCAAGTCCTTTTTCTTCATTACAACACCCACAACAACAACTTCTTCAAGACTGCCGTTGTCGCCCGGTTCAAGACTAACAGTAAGTGCGGAGCCATCACCTGCAGGAACTTCCTGGTCTTTGTAGCCGATTGAATGAATCAATAATGTTTCTGACTGTGAAGGGACGTCAATTGTGAACTGTCCAGCTTCATTGGATGTGGTAATTTTTTTGGGATTTGATTTCAGTGAAATCATTGCACCCGGAACAGGTGCTCCATTTTTTTTGTCAATGATTTTTCCATTGATGGTAGTTGTGGTCTGTGCCATCAGGTACATCGATGGCAGGCACAACAATAGCATAAGCAATAATCTACTTTTCATAATGACTGGTTATGATTTTTAAAAGAAGGATCAGGCACAGATGATTACATCATAACAACATCTGGTTTTTGATGGACAATTACATGATAGCTCAGCAGGATAGTTATTTAGATGACGGGATATAATTGAATTGGCTCAGCAATATCATATGGCAATCATGCTAATTACCTTCCTGTTAAAGAGTAATTATTATGATGCAAATTAGATTGCATGCAGTCTTCAAAAAATAGATAATCTTATGAATAGGATGGATTATTTTATGATAGAAATGTACGGTGTACGATGTTAGATGTACGATGTGATTGCAAGTACAAAGTATGAGTTACGAAGTACTCAGGTGTAACAGTGCGATGTTTTTGCGAATCTATCAATCTCTGCAAGGCTTGCCGGAAGCGGAACAAACCGTATGCATAACTTGTCCTACATCTTCAAGATGTAGGACAAGTTATGCATGATGTGATAGCATTACAAATTGTAAGACAGCACAACATCTAACATCGTACATCTGACATCTTACATCCTACGTTGTTTTATTTCTATACTCACTCGGCGATACGCCCATCAACTTCGTAAACATTCTCGAAAAATAATAAGGATCATCTATGCCGAGATTATACGCAATCTCCTTAACACTACTAGTAGAAAATGATAAGTACTGGCAAGCCTTCTGCACCTTCAAATGATTGTAGTATTCAATCGGCGCATAGCCAGTCTTTTTGCGGAATACAGCGGAAAAATGCGACGTGGAAAGATTGGCCATACGCGCGAAATCGTCCAGTGCAAAAACTGTATGCAGCTTCTTTTGCATGAGCTGAATAGTATTTGCTATAATATCATCTTCTTCTGTTTTTGCAGCATTATTAAATTTATCCTCATAAGCAATGGATGAAAGAAAATGATAGAAGATCATATTCACATAACGCAGGTTATCATCACTATAACCATTCTCCAAATTGCTATAGATCTCCTGGAAAAGCTTGATGCGATTTTCATTATAAGATAGTCTCGGCCTTAATTTTTTCGATCCTTCCATAATAAGATCTACTATGGCAGCTGAAACATCCCCTTTAAAATGTATCCAGTATATTGTCCATGGTTCATTTTCACTCGCACCATACTTGTGCGACATATTTGCCGGAATAACAGTAAACTGTGAAGGAGCTATTTCCACTTTCTTTTTATTAATCTCTACCCAACCATTCCCCTCCACACAATAGATCAGGATGTTCTGTCCTACCCCGGCCGGCCGTTCAACGTAGTGCCCATAGGCCTTTGGGTAATATCCTATATCTGTAATATACACCTGCCTGGTAATTGGATCTTTTGTTAGAAAGTCGGATACAATTTTCTTTGGAAGCACAATCAGAAGCTGTCCTTCGAATCCTTCTCGTTTTCTTAGCGCCGTTCTTTTCATTTAACGCCGGTTTTAATGCAATTTAAAAAAGAATAAAATAATCCATCCTTTTCGTAAAATAACCCATTCTTTATTCTGTGTACATCGGCGACATTTGACAATAAGTTTAACTAACATTAAAACGATTGTTATGCCTTACCGGTTGCCCTTTGTTCTTGCTTGTATTGTTTTTAGCATAAATAGTCTTTTTGCACAGTATGTACAGACTATTAAGATTGACACGAAGGAAAATATGCTGCTTCTGGGCGTAGATAAAGATGGCCATCTCAAACAAGTTTACTACGGCAAACAGATCAATACAGATTTTCTGAAAGACTTAACAGCCTCAGGCAACGATGCCTACACGAGTTACGGCCGGTATGCTGAAAATGTAGCATTGAGGCTTACTCACAATGATGGCAACACAACAACTAACCTGGTTTATAAATCACATGCAATTTCGCAATCCGGCGCCAATACAACACTTACTAAGATTATTTTGAGCGACAGCTACTATGCTACCAATGTTGTGCTCAACTACAAGGCATACCTAGATGAAAATATCATCGAGCAATGGACTGAAATCATCAACAAAGAAAAAGCACCGGTAACGTTGTTCGATTTTGCTTCTGCAGATCTTTCGTTCCAATCTCAATCATATTATCTCTCTTATTATTATGGCGATTGGGCGAAAGAGTTTAATATGATTGAAGAGCCGTTGCATGAAGGAACAAAGATTATTGATTCCAAACTTGGTGTACGCAGCAACCAGCATTCTAATCCATCTTTTTTGCTTTCTCTTAATCAGCAACTGGCTGAGGAAACCGGAGAAGCAATTGGCGGAACGCTCGCCTGGCCAGGCAGCTGGCAATTGAAGTTTGATGTCGATCAGGATAAAAAACTGCATGTTGTAAGCGGAATAAATCCTTACGCTTCACAATACACAATTGCTACAAATGATACTTTTAAAACCGCATCATTCCTGCACACATATACAATGAACGGAGCGGGGGAAATAACCAGGCGCTTTCACAGGTGGGCAAGAAAGTATGGCATTACCGATGGTTATGGTAGCCGTGACGTATTATTGAATAATTGGGAAGCAACCTATTTTAATTTCGATGAACAAAAACTTACAGACATCATCAAAGAAGCAGGCAACATGGGATTCGATCTTTTTCTGCTTGACGATGGCTGGTTCGGCAACAAATACCCACGCAACAATGATGATGCAGGGCTTGGAGATTGGGAAGTAAACAAAAAGAAATTGCCACATGGCATTTCATATCTTACAGAACAATGCCAAAAGAATAATTTAAAATTCGGCATCTGGATAGAACCCGAAATGGTAAACCCTAAAAGCGAATTATATGAAAAGCATCCCGACTGGGCGATTAGTGCACCAAACAGGGTTATCGATCCGCAACGCAATCAGCTAATTCTTGACTTAGCCAATCCAAAAGTAGAAGCATATGTATATGGCTGCATTGATAACCTTTTACGTGAAAACAAAGGCATTAGTTATATTAAATGGGATTGCAACCGCTATGTTACAAATCCTGGCTCTGCATATCTCGGCAAGGATAAACAATCGCATCTATTTATCGATTACTCCCGCGCCATCATCCGCATCATGGAAAAAGTAAGAAAGAATTTCCCTTCTGTTACAATGATGGTGTGTTCAGGCGGTGGCGGCAGAATGGATTATGCAACAATGCCTTACTTCCAGGAATACTGGCCAAGCGATAATACAGATGCATTAGATAGAATAAAGATCCAATGGGGATTATTGCATTTCTTCCCGGCGGTTGGACTTGCTTCACACGTATCTGTCACACCGAATCATATTACCGGAAGAACAACGCCGCTGAAGTTCCGGTTTGATGTTGCCATGACAGGCAAGTTGGGAATGGATCTTCAGCCGATGCAAATGACGGAAGATGAAAAAATATTTTCAAAGAAGGCAATTCAAACTTACAAAAACAGTATTCGCGACGTTGTGCTACATGGGGATTTGTACCGTTTATTGTCGCCATATACTTCAGACAGAACTGCCCAGATGTATGTAACAGAAAAACAGGATAAGGCCATAGTATTTTCTTATCTGCTGCACAAAAGTATCTATGGCGATAAATCTGTTTTATACCTGAAAGGTTTGAAAAAAGATGCCATGTATAAGATTGCAGAACTAAACAAAGGCAGCTTCAGTAGACTCAATGACTATGAAGGAAAATCTTTTTCAGGTGATTTTCTGATGACGCACGGTCTCGCATTCAACATGTACAATGAATTTGAAAGCGCAGTAATAGAACTCACACAACAATAATTCAGCTTAAACAAAGAAGATGGCATACAAAAAATTTGTCTTTGTTGCGTTTGCTGCGCTGTCGCAGTGTACGCTACATGCTCAATCAATAAAGCAGTATAAAGACAGCACCGTTATTTCGAATGGATCCGCAAAGATTATTGTCAATACGAAAAACGGTAAGATCAGTTATCGTTTTGATAACAACATCAATCTGCATAATACTGTCGCGTATGTTGAAGACAGTGTAAAAGGAATGCTTTTTTCTGACAACTTCCCAAAGCATACCGTTAGTTCACAAGAGGTAAATGAAAAGAACGGAAAGGGATTACATATAGACATAACACACAACGGAAGTAAAGACAACATCAGTCTAATTCAACACATTAAGGTATTTGAAAATAGTCCAATGCTGCTGGTCAGTGTAGAAGCTAAAGCCGGCAAAGACCACTATATAGCAACGCGCAATATTTCGCCTGTAGCAATATTGCCATCACACGTTGGAAAATTTCAAATTCAAAGCACAGATCCCCGTTTATTGGATGTGCCGTTCGATAATGATAATTGGGTTGGTTCTGTCTCAAGAAAATGGCCCAACGCATCCGGCACTGGCTACGAACTGTTTGCGGTGTATGACAACAACAACATGAACGGCATAGTAGCCGGAAGCATTGAACATGATTTCTGGAAAACAGGCATTGTATACAAAACAGGCACTGCCGCCGGAACGCTTGACTCTTTGTTGATTTATGGCGGTGCAGCAACGGCTGACAATAAATCACTTCCGCCCCTATACGGCGGCTACGACGGCACCCATGATCTTGTACCGCATGGTATGATGCAGGGCCCTACTGTTTCATCACCAACTATCTACATCTGCAGCAATAAGGATGTGCGTACAGCGTTCCGCGGTTACGGCGAAGCCAACGTACAATTCAATGGAAGTCTGCAATGGAAAGGCGAAGCGCCTATGTACTGGAACAGTTTTGGCGTGGAAGATGTTTTAGGAGCGAGAAATATTATGCAACCGGGTGATGTATTGAAGATCTCCGACTTCATTGCATCATTAACCAATTTAAATAGCCATAAACCTGTACTCAGTATCGACTCTTATGATCAGAAGATTTATAGTACAGAAGTCTTAAAATCAATCGGAGAGCATGGCGCAAAGAACAATCAGCAAATGGGTTTTTACTTTATTCCCTTCGCAGTGTGGACCTGGCGCGACGCCATGGACTCCAAAATCAAGGGCTCTGATGCCGTTCTTCGCGATGTGGTGCTGCATGATAAAGAAGGCAGACCAATTTTTTATAAGCAGGGCGATTTCGGTGCCTATGCTATCGACCCCACACATCCTGCAGTAAGGCTTTCTGTTATTCAATCTCTATTGAAGGCTAAAGCCATCAAGGCTAAATTCCTAAAGATTGACTTTCTTTCTGCGGGAGCGCTAGAATCTACTACCCGTTATGACAGTTCTGTAAAATCGGGCATGCAAGCCTATAATAGGGGCATGAAGATGGTTAAGCACCTGATCGATTCCATTATGGGGCCGGATATTTTTATCACCCAGGCTATTTCGCCCATGTTTCCGCATCAATACGCGCATACGCGTTTTGTCTCAACAGATGTGTATTCACATTTGCGCGATGATCAAAAAGGATTTCCGCATTATGGGAGCACAGAAGCATCTCTGGCCACCGGATCTTTCATGTGGTGGATGCAGGGAACGCTTTGGCCATACACAAATCTGGACGTGGCAATTATGAAAAGTTTCCAAAAAAATCCGGATCTTACTGAGAAGGAAATTAAGGTACGCCTTTACGCGATGATGGTGATGGGCAGCATACTTGGAGATGGCTCTGATTTCAGGCAGGAAATTGCAGCCGAAAGGGCAAAAAAGTACCTCGACAATAAAGCACTCTGTGATTATTTCGCCCATCCAAAAGTTTTTACTCCGCTGCAGTTTGCCGATGGTGATAGCATAGATCAACAAATGGCATTCTATTTAAAAGCTGACACCAATATGCTTGCCATGTTCAACTTCAGCAACAAACAACCATACACGAAACAATTTTCAATAAAAGAACTCGGAATTAAGCAAGGTAATTACGAACTGAAGGATTTTTTAACCGGCCAAACGCTGGCGCAAATTAAAAAAGAACAATCCAGTTTTTCTTTAAATGTTCCGGTGGAAAATGCGGTCTTGGTAAAAATTGTTCAACGATAAATTGAAGAAATTAAAAACCAAACCACAGAGTTAAAGGAGTTATTTCACTGAGTTGCACCGAGATTTTTAGAAAAAATAACCGACAGTGTTACTCTGTGAAAAAAACTCTGTGGCCTCTGTGGTAAAAAAACACAAATTTATATGGAAGTAAAAGCGTGGATAGAAAAGGTTTCCATACCAACCTATAAAGCAGGAGAACCTGAGAAGAACCCCATGTTCATGGAAAAAAGAGTGTACCAGGGCAGCAGCGGTGTGGTTTATCCGCATCCTGTAATTGAAAAAATTTCGGATGAAAAGACAGAACAAGAATACACAGCTGTTTTCCTTGAAAACGAATATCTCAAGATCATGCTTTTACCTGAATTGGGTGGAAGGATACAGCGCGCCTTTGATAAGGTGAAGAATCGTGATTTTGTATACTATAACCAGGTGATTAAGCCCGCATTGGTTGGTCTTGCCGGCCCGTGGATCTCAGGTGGCATTGAATTTAACTGGCCGCAGCATCACCGTCCATCTACTTTTCAACCTGTTGATTTTGCACTACAATCAAACCCCGACGGCAGCAAAACGGTTTGGATGAATGAGGTTGAAGTCATGTTCCGCACAAAAGGTTTGGCCGGCTTTACTTTATATCCGGGAAAAGCATACCTGGAAATACAGGGTAAGTTATTTAACCGCTCCGCGTTTCCGCAGACTTTTCTCTGGTGGGCCAATCCGGCAGTGAAAGTGAATGATCATTATCAATCCGTATTCCCGCCGGATGTGTATGCTGTTTTCGATCATGGCAAAAGAGATGTTTCCGACTTTCCTATCGCGACAGGCACATACTACAAAGTAAACTACGCACCGGGGACCGATATTTCCAAATACTCAACCATTCCTGTGCCTACGTCCTACATGGCTATCCGTTCCAAATATGATTTTATCGGTTGCTATGAGAATGATACAAAGGCGGGCATGCTGCACGTAGCAGATCATCATTTTTCTCCCGGAAAAAAACAATGGACATGGGGCAATGGTGATTTCGGACAGGCATGGGACAGAAATCTAACAGATGAGGATGGCCCATACATTGAGCTGATGACAGGCGTTTTCACAGATAATCAGCCTGATTTTACCTGGCTTCAACCCAACGAAGAAAAAACATTCACGCAGTATTTCATGCCTTATGCAGAAATAGGATATATAAAAAATGCCACCAAAAACGCCTTGCTTAACATGGAGTGGCAGGGAAATACCTTGCATATTAAAGCTTACACCACTGCCAAATATCCATCAACAACTGTGCAGATCTATTACAAAGATGAATTGCAACAAGAATGGGTAACAGATATAGCGCCTGATAATATTTTTGAAGCAGCACATAAAGCCGGCACCGTTGGCAAGCCCGAAGACTGGAAAGTAGCAATAACAGATCAATATGGCCATGAGCTGGTGTCCTATCAGCCCGAATTTCAGGAAGAAAAAGAAATTCCTGCTGCTGCAACCGCCGCTAAACATCCAAAAGATATTGAACAGATTGAAGATCTGTATCTGAACGGGCTGCACCTGGAACAATACCGCCATGCAACTTTTAACCCGGTTGATTATTATGAAGAAGGATTAAGAAGAAGCCCCGGAGATGTTCGTTGTAATAACGCACTGGGCTTGTTATTGTTAAGACGGGGGCAATTTGAAAAAGCTGAGCCGTACTTCCGTAAGGCAATTGAAACACTTACCAAGCGAAATCCCAATCCATATGACGGTGAGCCTTACTACAATCTTGGATGGTCATTAAAATTACAAGGCAAACTGAACGATGCATACGATGCCTTTTATAAGGCTACATGGAATGATGCATGGCAACACAATGGCTTCCTGCAGCTCGCACGTATTGCATCCGCGCAACAACGCTGGAACGACGCGTTGCAATTGTTGGAAAAATCATTGATAAGAAATTATCATAGTCATACAGCAAGGCATCTTAAAACAGCTTTGCAAAGAAAGGCAGGCACCACACAACAAACCCTTTCATTCATACAAGAATCGCTTGTAATAGATCCGTTTAATTTCGGTTGTCTTTTCGAACAATACTTATTGCTCAAAAACTTTAACAGGACTAAGGCAGACGGTGCACTCGCACAAATGCAATCACTCATGCGTGATGCGCTTAACAACTACCTGGAATTATCGCTTGATTATGCTCACGCTGGTTTATATGATGAAGCCATTGAATTGCTTTCCATTTACGCAGAAGGCAAGAAAACAATAAGCCCATTGGTTCATTATTACATGGGCTGGTTCGCTTTCAAAAATAACAATCAACAACAAGCCGTTGAATGGTGTAAGCAAGCGGCACAGCAAAGCTCAGCGCTTTGCTTCCCTAACAAGATTGAAGAAGTATTAATTCTGCAGTCCGCAAGCAAATTAAACCCTGGTGATGCGCAAGCCTCTTACCTCCTGGGCAATTTTTGGTATGACAAAAGACAATATGCTGAAGCCATCGGGTGCTGGGAAAAATCTGTGGTGTTAAACCCTGCGTTCCCAACAGCTTACAGAAATCTTTCATTGGCTTATTTCAATAAACTTCAGCAAAAAGAAAAAGCGCTGACCTTCCTGGAAAAAGCTTTTGCACTGAACGTGAAAGATGCACGTATTTTAATGGAACTGGATCAGTTGTACAAGATCATGGGAAGATCTTTTGATAGCCGTCTTGATCTGTTGGAAAAACACCTTCACCTGGTTGAAGAGCGTGATGATCTATACCTTGAGCGCGTTACATTATACAACAACCTTAAGCAATACGGAAAAGCCAAAGAACTTTTAGCAGGCCGTCAATTTCACCCATGGGAAGGTGGAGAAGGCAAAGTAGTTGGTCAGTATTTATTGTGTCATATGGAGCTTGCCAAACAAGCCATCCTGAACGGCAAATATCAACAGGCACTTGACTTATTGAAGGCAACAGAAAACTATCCGCACAATCTTGGCGAAGGTAAATTATACGGCTCCCAGGAAAATGACCGCAACTATTTACTTGGCCTGGTTTATGAAGGTCTTGGAAGAAAAGAAGAAGCTTTAGCTGCTTTCAGGGCAGCAACGGTTGGCATCAGTGAACCTGCACAGGCAATATACTATAACGATCCCCAGCCGGATAAGATCATCTACCAGGCGCTTGCATGGCGGCAACTGAACGAGCCGGAGAAAGCAAAACAGATCTTTGAACGTTTTATACAATTTGGCGAACAGCATTTGAATGATTCGATCACCATCGACTACTTCGCTGTATCACTTCCTGACATGCTCGTATTTGATATTGATATCAACCAGAGAAATATCATTCACTGCAAATACCTGATCGGACTTGGTTATATGGGATTGGGTGACGAGCAAAAAGCAGGAAGCTATCTTTCTGAAGTATTACGTCTTGATGTCAATCACCAGGGCGCTGCTATTCACTTACAGATGATTCCATTTTTTGAACAGGCAAAAAGTATAATAGGATGATAGAAGCGGCAAACACCACTAAAACATTTTCTGCTAAGCTTAAAAGTGCCGGTGATAACATTCACAACATCACACTTCAAAACGGAGCGTTAACAATAGAAATAACCAATATCGGGTGTTCAATAAAAGCTATTCACATGCCTGATAAAGCCGGCAAAAATGCAAATATTGTAGCGGGCTTTACGGAGTCTTCCAAATATCTCGACAATCCTTATTATTTCGGGAGCGTGATAGGACGATATGCTAACCGGATAAGTAAAGGTAAATTTTCCATTAATGGAACAGAGTACAGGCTTTCAGTTAATAATCCGCCCAATCATTTGCACGGTGGATTTGATGGCTTCAACAAAAAGAAATGGGAGGTGGTTTCGTTAACACAAACGGATTCAGAAGCAGGAGTGATTTTTGAGTATAACAGCGCAGACGGAGAAGAAGGCTATCCGGGCAAGTTGGTTATGCGGGTTGAATACCTGCTTAACAGCAACAATGAGCTAAGCATGCTGTATACAGCCAAGACTGATCAGAAAACACCTGTTAATATTACCAATCATTCTTATTTCAATCTTTCAGGTTTTGAGAACGATGATATTACTGATCATTTGCTGGAAATATATTCATCTGCGTTTAGTGAAAAAGGCACGAACAATCTGCCAACAGGCAATTTGTTGCCGGTACGCGGAACACCACTGGACTTTACTGAAAAAAAATCATTGGGAAAGGATATTGATTTATTAGCCGACGACAAAGGTTATGACCACAATTTTGTTGTCAAGATCATACCAACAGAAGACATGCAGAAAGTCGCAGTGTTGAAACACACTGCATCCGGCAGGCAACTCAGCGTAATTACTGATCAACCGGGCTTACAATTATATACGGCTAATTGGTGGGATGGTTCATTAATTGGTTATCACAATAAACCATACAAACAACATGGCGCGGTGGCACTGGAAACACAATTTTTTCCTGATAGTCCCAATCAGCCTGCGTTTCCAAACACCATTTTATCGCCAGGCGATAAATACAAGGCAAAAACTATTTACGCATTTTCTGTTAATGAATAATTGCAACATGTTTTCATCAAAAAAAATAATCGTTCCTTTTGTTGAAATACATACCTTGGTGGTCGGATAAAATACTACAATCACCTACGGTTGCCTGCAAGCTTACTTCATTCAGGCTGGTGTTGTTTTCTTCCGTACACTATGCGGATCATCCACAACAACACATAACAAAGGCAGCATGCTTAACCCCTTCCCGGTGGTAATGGGAACTAATGAAAATTATGTCACACACATCCTTTAACCGAGCCTACATTCTGGGCGTTTCATTTATTTCTGCTTTGGGCGGATACTTGTTTGGGTTTGATTTTGCTGTGATCTCCGGAGCACTACCTTTTTTACAAAAACAATTTGGCCTGGACGCCTATTGGGAAGGCTTTGCAACTGGTGTATTGGCATTAGGCGCCATCATCGGATGCATGATAGGCGGTGCTGTTTCTGATAAATACGGCCGGAGAAAAGGCTTGTTACTGGCTGCTGCTATTTTCGGTGTTTCCTCTCTTGCAATGGCTTTTGCGCCTGGTCGCGATCTCTTTATTGGCGCACGCTTCGTTGCAGGAATAGGTGTTGGGTTGGCCTCGATGCTATCTCCTATGTACATTGCGGAAATATCACCTGCACATTTACGCGGTCGCATGGTTGCCATTAATCAGCTTACAATAGTTCTTGGAATACTAATTACAAACATTGTGAATTATAGCCTGAGAAATAATGGTGACGACGCGTGGCGCTGGATGTTTGGTTTGGGATGCATTCCTTCTTTTTTATTCTTTGCGGGCGCATTATGGTTGCCTGAAAGTCCGCGTTGGTTAGTCAGTGCAGGATTCAAAGACAAAGCGGTAAAAGTATTTGAAAAAATAGGTGGAGTTGAATTTGCGCAGGAATCACTTGCAACAATTTCAAAATCCTTAAACGGTAATGATAAGCACATCACACCTTCCATATTCAACAAGGCAGTTTTTCCTGCCGTAATTGTAGGTATTGGCCTGGCAATGTTTCAGCAATTGTGCGGCATAAACGTTGTATTCAACTATACACCAAAAATATTTGAAAGCATTGGTGTTGCGCAAGATGGACAGTTGTTACAAACAGTTTTCATCGGCGGCGTTAACCTTGTATTCACACTGCTTGCCATGATGCTAATTGATAAACTGGGAAGAAAACCATTGATGTTACTGGGTGCAGGCGGACTTGCGATCTTATATATCGTGGTAGTGAGAATGCTGGCTGCAGGTTCAGTAAATGTCTCCTGGTTTCTGTTGTCATCTATCGGCGTGTATGCTATGTCCCTGGCGCCGGTTACCTGGGTGTTGATATCTGAAGTATTTCCCAATAAAGTTCGTGGCAAAGCAACTTCAATAGCAGTAATAGCATTATGGGCAGCCTACTTTGTATTGGTGTTTACATTCCCCATTTTATTTGACAGGTTGAAAGATGGAACTTTCTATATCTACTCAACGATTTGTTTCCTCGGTTTAGTATTTATCTGGACAAAAGTGAAAGAAACAAAAGGAAAAACGCTGGAAGAGCTGGAAGGAATTGTTGTGGCACATTAGTTGAATGGAAAATGTGCGAATTTGAGAATGTGCGGATGTGCGAATGTGCGAATGTGCAAATGTGCGGATGTGCAAATGGCATACGCCTCGGTGTGTCGCTGTGTCGTTTCCGTGTCACTCTGTGTAACTGTATTTTAAAACTCTACACAGAATACCATGGAAAAGATGCTTGATATATTTTTTAATCTGTCAAAAAGAACTTTGTTTGCTATCAGCTGATTGCTAACAGCTGATAGCTCAACCATCATCAACATGAAAAAAATTTTCTTCGCGTTTCTTGCCGGAATAACCACATCCGTCTCGCAGGCTCAAAGTGATGTGCGCATGCTTTTTAACGAACCTGCATCCAACTATATGTCATCTTCACCCCTTGGAAATGGCAGGCTGGGTGCAATGGTATTTGGCCGTGCGGACAGAGAACGGATCGTGCTTAACGAGATTTCCATGTGGAGCGGAGGTGTGCAAGACGCTGACGATAAGAGTGCCAGTAATTATCTCCCGTTGATAAGAAAGCTTTTGGTACAAGGCAAGAACTACGAAGCACAGGAATTGATGCAGAAGCACTTTATCTGCAAAGGACCGGGTTCCGGTTCCGGCAATGGGGCAAACGTCAAATTTGGATGCTATCAAACATTAGGCGACCTGTTTATCAACTGGGCGAACGGAGACAAACCTGTCACAGACTATCGCCGTACACTTCAACTTGATAATGCTATTACAAAAACAGAATGGGAACGTGATGGCGTTATATATACTGAAGAAGCTTTTGTATCCGCGCCGCAGCAGGTGATCGCTGTAAGATTAAGATCTTCAAAGCCCGGCGGTCTTTCGTTTTCCACAAGGCTCTACAGAAAAGAACGCGTTGCATACACATTCAATAATAAGCAGATGGTTATGCGAGGCGCATTGAACAGCGAAGGCGATGAAGGCGTTCGCTATGCCAGTGTACTGAAGGCCATCCCGTCAGGTGGAAAGCTTACAACAACAGATACCAGCCTCGTTATCTCTAATGCAAACGAATGTATCCTGCTTGTTGGTGCAGCAACGGACATGAACTGGCCCAATGTAGAAGCGCGCGGAAAAGATCCATTGGTTATTGTACAAAGCACCTTGCAAAAAGCATCTCAAATCTCATGGTACCAGCTGGTAACTGCCCATACCAATGATTTTCAATCTTATTTCAATCGTTGTCGCCTTCAGTTTGAAAAAACTGACAATCCCGGTAATTACCTGGATGTAGAACAAAGATTGAAACGATTTGGAAAAGGCGAGGAAGATGCGGACCTGGTGAGCATGTATTTCAACTTCGGCAGATATCTGCTCATTTCATCATCACGGCCAGGAGGTTTACCAGCCAATCTTCAAGGGCTTTGGGCTGATGAATATCAAACACCCTGGAATGGTGACTATCATACCGACATTAATGTACAAATGAATTACTGGCCGGCAGAACTCACCAATCTTAGCGATTGCCATAAGCCATTATTCACATTGCTGCGCCAGATGGCTAAGTATGGAAAAAAAACTGCAAAAGCATATTACAATGCAGATGGCTGGGTAACACATCCCATCACCAATCCGTGGGGATACACATCTCCGGGAGAGAGCTCCAATTGGGGTTCAACAGTTACAGGCGGCATTTGGGCAGCCACGCATTTATGGCAGCATTATCAATATACACTTGATAAAAAATTCCTGGCTTCTGTATACCCTATCCTTAAAGGCGCCGCACAATTTTATACAGACATTTTGATTGCAGAGCCTTCGCACAAATGGCTGGTTACCGCACCATCTAATTCGCCGGAAAATTCTTTCTACATGCCTGATGACAGCAGCCATATTGTAGCGAATTGCATGGGACCAACCATCGACAATCAATTGGGACGGGAAATTTTGGGTGAAGCAATGAAGGCTGCAGCCATTTTAAATGTCGACAAAGGCTGGGCAGATACGCTTGGCATGATCGCGAAACGACTGCCTCCAAACATTATCAGTCCTTCTACCGGAGCATTGCAGGAATGGCTGGTTGATTATAAAGAACCGGAACCTGAACATCGCCATACGTCTCATTTGATGGGATTATATCCATTAGATGAGATTACGCCGTGGGACACACCGGATCTTGTCAATGCTGTTAAAACCACTTTGGAAAGACGCAACAAAGGTGGTATTGGCTGGGCCTGGGCATGGCGCATTAATATGTGGGCGAGAATGCAGGATGGTGATAAGGCAATGTCATTTTTACGGGCGTTCCTCACTCCTTCTACTGTTACATCTGTTGAATACAGCCAGGGTGCCGGTACTTATCCCAATCTGTTTTGCGCGGGACCTCCGTACCAGATTGATGGAAATCTGGGGGCAACCGCAGGTATTGCAGAAATGCTGTTGCAAAGTCATGGAAAAGACAATGTGATCAGGTTGTTACCAGCGTTGCCGGGTGATTCTTCTTTACAAACAGGCAACGTGAAAGGACTATGCGCACGGAACGGATTTGAAGTCTCCTTTAACTGGAAGAATGGTAAAGTGTTCTATGCCGAAGTGTTTTCAAAAGGAGGTCAGCAATGCAATATTCTTTTACCAGCGGGTGGATCAGTGGAAGATGTAAATGGCAAAGCAGTTACGCTGGAGCAAAAAGGCAATGGAATTGTTTCGTTTGCTACAAAGGCCGGAGCCAGGTATTTTATAAGGGTGAAGCAATAAATCAACTCTTTAGAAGATTGCAGTGTCTTTTAATCAACATAATAATTTCTTCTAATAAAATCAAGATGACCGTCGTTGTTGGTATGCCGCATAGCACATGCCCGCGGTGTACCAACAACTAATCATTGACGCTATTATCAGCATAATAATGTCACAATTTATGTGAACGCCCCTGGTGAAAAAATACAGTTATACAGAGTTCCACAGAGAATACCCGGAGTGTCACAGAGAAAGCCCCCAGACTCCTACAAATTGCAATCTGGTAATAATTCAATATGCAAACGTGTCATTACCATACAAAAACAGCCCTCCGTTGTTGGTATTCGTACCAAGTCTCAGTTTCAACAAAACTGTTTGAATTACTATAAACTATTTGTAATTTGTTACTGTATTAGTAAGGTCAATTCAGCAGCAAGATCTCCGCAATAGCTTTTCAGACACACCCTTAAACTTAACAACTATGTCAGTAGAAATTTTTTTAAAACTTGATGGAATAAACGGTGAAAGCATGGCCAAAGGCCATGAAAATTGGATCGAGATCCTTACTTATTCCTGGGGTATTCGTGAAGAACTGCTTGCTACGAACACCGGTGGTACAGCAGTAGCGGGCAAAGCAGTGTTTTCTGATGTCGCCCTGACAAAAATCCTTGACTCGTCAAGCATCCCCATTCGTATTCATTGTGCATCTGCAAAAAGGATCCCTAATGCTATACTGGATATCGTGTTGTACGGAAATTATCCTGAACCTCTCTATCAGGTAAAACTGTACGATGTAATCATCACAGGTGTAGGCAGTAGTGCTAATGAGGGAGTGGAAAAACCAAGAGAAACGCTTTCACTTAATTACGCACGTATAGAATGGTCATATTCAATGCAGGATATCAAGGGAAATATAGGAACGCCGATTAAAGGAGGTTGGGATGTAAAAAAGAATATTCAGCTTTGATCGCAACCTTTAAAGTAAACCATACAGAGTTCTGCCTTATAAAAAGAAAAAAGCCGCTCGCGCGGCTTTTTTGCAATTAAGTATTCGCGGATAGAACCGATCTCTTTTCATCAATAGAATGACTACTATCAAACGCATTGAGATTCAGCTTGTATAGCATCGCAGTGCCAAGCATCAGCGGAACCCACAAACGAAACTCGATCAGTAGTCCTATAAAAAATATCATTACCACGTAAGGCAATGTAAATAAGATAAAATTGCGTACAAGCTTCTTGTTTTCCGCTTTTGTCGCGGCCTTGAACAGCAAGTAAAAGATGATGATCGCAATAAAAATTCCCAGCATCGCAGATGGACGCAACGAAAGATTTTGTGACAGTTTCGAATTCTCAGAGATCTGAACCGTTGTACTGTTTACATACATTCTTAGTCCAACATAAGCCACAAAAAAACTGATCACGGGTAAAATCATTTTTTTGATCCAACTCCAGTCAAGTCCGTTTATTGTAAAATAAATTGCTGCCATCAGGCTCAAAATCAGTACTGCAGATTCTCTTATTAATGTCGCTATAAATATCAGCGCACAGGTAGCGATCACTAACAGCAGATTGTTATTACTTCTTAAATATTTCAGAAAAACGGTAAATGTAATCACCTCAAAAAAATATGCAGGTATATCATATGGCGTAGGCACAAACTGCGTAATCGCAATAATCAGTGTTAAGATCACCGTTGTAAAGATCTTGTCCGTTTCATTCATGTTAAACCACGAGGTATGATCAAACAAGTACAATAAGCCAAGTGCCAGCAAAACAGAAAACACACCGTTGATGATGTAATACACCATGTAAAAAAGCGGGTCGGCATTTGGATCCAGCGCAAACAATCTTTTCTCATAGATCTTGCCTTCCTTCATATTCTGAAGTGATTTCTTCTCCTTCAGTTTATGATACAGCCACAAATGCAGTTCCCTCCCCAACACGCGGTATTTGAAAACTGAATTTTCGTAGAACGTGCGAAATCCGCTTTCAGAAAAAATATTAGGCTGATAGTTACTGGTAAACCTGTAATACATTACGTATTGTATCAGCAACGGGAATAGTATACCAATGAACAGGTAACGTGTAATTGAAGATAACTTCATGCGTGTTTGTGATTTTGGGTGCCTGAATCAATCGATTTGGTATAATCAACAAGGATATGAGACTTTGGAGAAATGAAAGGTAATACAATGTTACGCAACCGGTTAAATGATACAAACCATTCCGGCTTTATTTTTTTATGATTAACCCATTTTGCAAACTAACACCCGTTTTCACGGGAAAATTCATTTACCGTAAGTCTTGCTTGCAACTAGCAAATAATGCTCCATTCTGGCCAGGCACAAAAAAAATCCGGAGCCACCGATGATTCAATGGCTCCGGATATAGCTTATTTTTTATTCTTAGATGGTTTCGTTCAGGCTCCAACCACCTCTGTATTGGCGTTTTACAAACTGGTTTGCCTCATCAAAGTTAGTAATCTTCATATTAGGACCATCCCACAATAATTTGATGTAACGACCAGGATATTCAGTTTTTTCACCTACTTTTTTCTGAATGTCGTAGCTGCGGATAGCCAAGTTACCCATCAGGACAGTTTCTGTCAAAGGACCAGCAACATCGAAGCGAGAGCTCAGGTTATTTGCTTTTTCGCTTCCGTAGCCGGCAATTGCTGCTTCAACCCATGCAGCATAGTGTCCGCCTTCACCGCCCGGAACCCGTGCGATGGTCTGCGGTACTTTTGTTTGAGCGGTTTTTGATGTAGGCAACAATTGTGGGTTAACACCATATGTACCGCACATCATCTTTCCTTTGGTACCGATAAACAGCGCACCGTTTCCACCATCGCCCATTTCTTCATTAGGACCTAATTCAGGAAGACGTGCCGGCTGAATTCCACCATCCATCCAATGGAATTCCAGGTTTGGTTTTCCTTTTTGTTCGAATGTAAGGATGATGTGAGAAGAAATCGGACCACTTTCAGGATAAAACGCTTTGTGCCATGGCTCTATGTATCTTGTAGAAACGCTACACTCAGCAGAAATAGGATAGCCAAGCTCAAGCACCTGGAACGGAGGAGCTATGATATGACAACCCATATCGCCTAACGCACCTGTACCGTAATCCCACCAGCCGCGCCAGTTAAATGGCAGCAATCCGTCAAAATAATCTTTTTGCGGAGCAGTTCCCAACCAAAGATCGAAATCAACTTCAGCGGGAATTTTGCCCGGTGTAGCGGGTCTGCCAACACCTTGTGGCCAAACCGGCCTGTCAGTGTAGCAATAAACTGTATGAACGTCTCCAATTAAACCAGCTTTGTACCAGTCCATTAGCTGACGAACACCGTCACCGCTTGCACCCTGGTTACCCATTTGCGTAACCACTTTATATTTTTTTGCAGCTTTTGTTAATACGCGGGCTTCGTAAATATCGTGTGTAATTGGTTTTTGCACATATACGTGTTTGCCCAATTGCATAGCGGCAATAGCAGCTACAGCGTGTGTATGGTCGGGAGTGGAAACCGAGCAGGCATCAATTGACTTGTGCTCTTTTTCCAGCATTTCCCTGAAATCCTTATAATACTTTGCTTTGGGAAAACGTGCTTTGCTTTTTGCAGCCTGTCTGTCATCCACATCGCACAGTACAGCTATTTCAGCTTTTCCGCTTTTGTAAAAGTTGGCAAGATCGCTTTCTCCTTTACCACCCACACCAATACCGGCAATCACCAGTTTATCGCTGGGGGCAACAAAGCCTCGTCCCAAAACGTGTCTTGGAACGATATACATACCTGCAAATGCTGCTGCAGAATTTCGGATAAACTTTCTCCGGGAGTTGTCGGTTTTTTTTGTTGGTTGTTTGCTGTTTTCCATAAAAAACTATCGTTAGCGATTATTAAAAGGAATTAAGGACGTGAATTTAAAGAATTCTGATAAAGAAAGAGGTCCGGAATGAAATAAAACTTAAATTTTAATATTTCCATCATGTACCCTGATGTAGGAATGTTCTCACAAATAAATGTCACCGAAACAAATGCATTGATAACCGAATGATAATTAACTTTAAGTATATACACTAAATTCAAAAATCCTGGAAAGATGACCTTTAAACAAAAGCTATTGCGACTGTTTTATCCCCTGCTTATGCGGCTTTCGGCATCCCGCAGACGTATCCTGGAGAACACGGGCCGGCAAATTCCGGTTATTTCATTTCACTCGCTGCAAACACTGGCCAATAACGGAAGGTCATTTGCATTTGACCAACTAAAAGGTCGCAAAGTTTTATTAGTCAACACGGCAAGTGATTGCGGTTATACCGCGCAATATGCAGAACTGGAACAATTAAACAGACAGTTTAATAATATACTGGAGATAATCGCCTTCCCTACCAATGATTTTAAAGAACAGGAGAAAGGAACGGACGAAGAGATTGAGCGTTTCTGCAAAATGAACTATGGTATTACTTTTCCGATCATGAAAAAGTCCAGTGTTTTAAAAGGTGCCGGGCAGAATGAAATTTTTGAATGGCTAACAAACAAAGACAAAAATGGATGGAACGATAAGGACCCATCATGGAATTTTTCTAAATACCTGGTAAATGAAGAAGGCATACTAACACACTATTTCGAGCCTGCAGTGTCCCCCATGGACGAAGAAGTAAAAAAAGCCATCAAACAATAAAATCTCAAGCATCATCTCATGCATAAGGTCTTTTACATAATACTTTGTTGTATCGTTTGCTGCTCTGTTCAGGCAAAAATCAACAAGGCAAGCTCCGTTATACGCATTAATCAGCTTGGCTATACAATATTTGGTAGTAAGACGGCTGTGTGGTGCAGTAAAGAAGCGGATCAGATAGATTCGTTTTATGTGGTGGATGCAACTTCACAAAAGAAAGTATTTGCAGGTACAGCCGGTGACCCATTTGGCGCTTATGGCCCATTTGTTCAAACGTACCGGTTACGTTTCAGTACATTCAACAAGCCGGGAACATATGTTATAAAAGCAGGCAATGCAGTTTCACCTCAATTTAAAATAGGCGATGATGTATACAACGGTGCAGCAGATTTTTGCTTGCAATACATGCGCCAGCAGCGTAGCGGCTTTAATCCGTTTTTGAAAGACAGTTGTCATACATATGATGGCTTTACCGTTTATGCACCGGTACCGGACGGAACCCACATTGACGTAGTTGGCGGGTGGCACGATGCTACAGATTATTTGCAATACGCAACAACATCAGCCAATGCTACCTATCATCTGCTCGCAGCCTATCGCGATTTTCCTTCTGTATTTGCTGATCAGAAGCAGGCGAACGGACGCGATGGCAAAAATGGAATTGCAGATGTAATGGATGAAGCTAAATGGGGATTGGACTGGTTGTTAAAAATGCATCCGAAAGATGACTGGCTCTTCAACCAGTTGGGAGACGACCGCGACCACAAAGGCATGCGGCTACCAGGATTGGATACCAATTTTTATGGAAGGGGCTTTGAGCGACCTGTTTATTTCTGTACAGGTCAACCCCAGGGTCTCTTAAAATATAAGAACAGGGCAACGGGTGTTGCGTCTACAGCAGGCAAGTTTGCGAGTGCCTTCGTGTTAGGCAGTGAACTGTTTGGCTCCATCAATCAACAATATGCTTCGTTGCTGTCCGGCAAAGCCATTACAGCTTACCAGCTGGGTATTCAAAAGCCCGGCGCCTGTCAGACAGCACCTGGCAGTGCTCCTTATTTTTATGAAGAAGATAATTGGACGGATGATATGGAACTTGCTGCAGCCGCGTTGGCAAAAACAAATAAAAATGCAACGCTTGACGATGCATATAATATGGCGCTTAAAGAACCAGTTACGCCCTGGCTTGGAAAAGATACTGCTAAACATTACCAATGGTATCCGTTTATTAATGTAGGCCATTATGAGTTGGCCAAACAATTAACCGGCGCAAAGAAAGATACGATCATTAACTTCTACGGGAATGGCATCGACCGGGTATGGAACAAGGCACAACACAATGCATTCTATCGCGGCATTCCCTTTATCTGGTGCAGCAATAACCTTACTACATCATTTGCCATTCAGTGTGTTTGGTACCGCATGCTCTCCGGAGATAACACATATACCGAACTGGAGCAGGCAAACTTTGATTGGTTATTTGGATGTAATCCGTGGGGAACAAGTATGGTATACGGATTGCCTTCATGGGGAGATACACCGGTTGATCCTCATTCATCTTTCACGCATCTTTATCAATATCCCATCAATGGAGGCCTGGTTGATGGACCGGTATATACAAATATCTTCAACAGCTTGCTGGGTATTCATCTCGGACACGAAGATGAATATAAGGATTTCCAAAGTAGTCTTGCTGTTTACCATGATGACTTTGGCGACTTCAGTACAAATGAACCTACGATGGATGGAACAGCTTCGCTTATCTACCTTTTAGCGGCGAAGGAAGCTGAAGCACACAGTAAATTCATCAAAGATGCCGGCGCGATAACAAGAGTAAAAACTGACAAGAAAGTTATTTCACTTGTATTTACTGCAGATGAAACGGGCGAAGGTTTGCCGGCGATTATTAAAGCGCTGGACAAACAAAATATTAAAGCCTCGTTTTTCTTTACAGGAAGATTTTATCGTAACAAACAGTTTCAGCCACATATAAACCAATTACTGAAACGAGGCGATTATCTTGGTCCGCATTCCGATATGCATCCCTTATACTGCGATTGGAAAAAGCGCGATAGCCTGCTTATCACAAAAAAGGCTTTCAATGCAGATCTTGATCGCAATTACATTGCCATGCATGCGGCCGGCATTGATACCAGTAAGGTTCATTTATTCATTCCACCATATGAGTGGTATAACCAGGCAATTGCTGACTGGAGCAAACAACGGAACATTCAACTATTTAACTTTTCTCCCGGAACTTTTAGCAATGCTGACTACACCTGGCCACAATTGCCAAACTACAGAAGTAGTGAAACAATATTGTATTCTATAAAAAGATATGAAGCAGATAACGGAATGAATGGCTTTATTCTTTTATTGCATGCCGGCACCGACGCAAAAAGAACAGACAAATTTTATAACCATCTCGAAGAATTGATCAACTGGGCGAAAGAGCGAGGTTACGAGTTCAAAAAAATAGATGAATTAATTAACTTGTTTGGCCGTCACCATTTTTCATCGTCTGGTATATCTGAATGATTTTTGAATTGCTTTCTGCTTTGTATTTTTTGCAGCTCACGCTCAATCATCATATTGGCGATCAGCAAGCCGGCGTCCGTTTGTGAAGTAGCCAATGTTTGCTTCAATTTTTTCTCGCTGATATCCATCCTGTACAGCAATTGCACCAACCGGCTAAAATCATGATTGATCAGCTGATGGATATATTGCGCGAGCGATTCAACAAATTGCTGAAAGCTTGACTGTGGCAATAACTGCTTGTCAGCAACTTTCTCAACAATAATATGCTGGATTTCTATTTCTTCCTGTTTCATACGAATTCTGTGAAGCAATAATCCTGGTTATCTTTTATCGAAATTGGCTGTTTAGTTGCCTGAGCGGATCAATTTCTTTAGAATAACAATCTGGCCAAGATGATAATAGCCATGTTCTGTTACGCCGTGCAGACTTTTATATTTTGATGAATTATCTTCAACGATAGGTTCCTGCAGTGTATCGTCTGCAATTAGTCTTACTGCATCGGCCAGTTCCTGCGCGCTTTCAAGATTATTTTCTTTCAACAGTTCCCATGCTGCGTCATTTTCCAATGGAGGAAGATTATACCCGTTTATTTCGTCGATTGAAGGATTTTTTCCATGCAGCCGATCCAATATGATCTTGTTATAAAATGTTATATGATGCACAAGGGAAGCTATGGTATTAGGCGATGCTTTTGTCTTCGTAATTGCCTCTTTCAATGTTACATCCTGCAAAGTTTCCCGAACGTTTACATCAGTCCAGTTATTACCAAAATAAAGCTCCAATATATGTTGTGCAATGGCTTCAGAAATTTTCATACAATAAAGTTTAAATATAGAAAAAGTAAAGTGTACACTATGTGCATTTTCAATTCTCCATTTTCAATTTTACAGTAATTAAACATACTTCTCAATCACACCCAATCCGAATAAAGCAAAATCATATTTTACGGGATCCAAAGGATCAAGCTGTCTCAGGTATTGTGTTAATTCCACTGCGGCGGGCCAGTTGATTTGTTTTTGCTGTAATAAATTAAATCTTTTTGCCACACGCGCCACATGCAGATCTACCGGGCAAATCAAAACTGAAGGATCTATATTCTCCCAGATACCAAAATCCACGCCATTATTGTCACGTCGAACCATCCACCGTAAAAACATATTCAGCCTTTTACAGTTACTGTTCTTCTCCGGAGTTGCAATATGTTTTCGCGTTCTGGGCGGCACAAATTCAAGCGAAAAGAAATAATGATGAAATGAAATAAGCATTGCTTCCGCCATCCCGCCACCTTTTTGAGGTGCAATTTTGTCCGCATACATTAAGAAGGCAGATTCCAGGCTTTCATGTTGTTGGTAATGATGCGCTAAAAACTCGACAAAATATAAAAGATCTGTCGTGTTGAAAGTGCGATGTTTGAAATGTAATAATTTCTTTAAATCCGACTCCGTATGCTGAAGTATAAAATCGTGTGGCGCATTATCCATCAGCCTCATTAATTCTTTTGACTTATTGATAATGATGGTGCGATTTCCCCAGGCGAAAATGGATGCAAAAAAACCTGCGACCTCAATATCCTGCTTTTTCGTAAACATGTGCGGGATGCAAATAGGATCATCCTTGATGAACTGCGGCCTGTCGTATTCCTCCACTTTTTTGTTAAGAAAATCCCTGAGCTTTTTTGTTTCATCCATACCGCAAAGATAAACCGAATATGATGTATGATGTACGATATACGATGTACGATGTACGTACCCTGTTGTCAATACCGAAAGTATTTTAGGCGGTTTACGATTTTAGAGATATTGGAGACAGTAGTGAAGGGAGTAAGCGCATACAAAAAAAGCTGCCTCATACAGAACGAGGCAGCTTTTTTATTGCTATAATTTTTTAGATGCTTAGATTCTTCATATAAGCTGCATCAGCCTTAGCACTTTCTAAAGACGTGCTGTTGTCATAGCGTTCCTGTTCAACAATAAAATATTCAACGCCAGACTTTTTAGCAGCAGTAAGAATAGTTGGGTAATCAATTTGTCCCTGCCCTAATATGCATGATGCATCTGCATCTTTAGGATCAGCACCTTTCTTCCTGTCTTTTACGTGGCAGAGTCTCCAGCGTTTGCCGTATTTTTTCAGGTAGGCATTAATATCTGCGCCGCCTGTAATTACCCAGTACATGTCCATTTCAAAATCAACGGTGTCCGGGTTTGTGTTATCCATCATAACATCCTGTGGAATTTGACCGTCTAACGTCTGGAAAGAATATCCGTGGTTGTGATAAGCGAAGCGGATGCCATTCTTTTTACAGATTTCGCCTTTTGCATTGAATTCATCTGCAAAGCGTTTGAAATCATCAATGCCTTTCTGAGGGCCTTTGTAAGGACAGATCAGGTATTTCATACCTATTGAAGCTGCATCTGCTGCTTTCTTTTCAAAATCTTTGCTGATGTCGCAATGGCTTGAAACAAATTTCAAATTCAGATCATCCATATATTTTTTGAAGTCTGAAGGAGTCATTCCCCAGAACATTCCCTGCGGACCTTCATAACCTTCAGCTTGTGTGTAGCCAAATTCAGCAACTTGTTTTAAAATACCTTTTGGATCTTTAGGCAATACATCTCTCAATGTATACAGCTGTAAACCGAAATCTTTCAATTTTTTGGGCGATGCCGCCAATACGTTTTTTGATAGTGCTGCACCAGCCGCGAACAAACCGGTAGCTTGCAAAAATTGCCTTCTGTTAAATGATGACATAGTTGGTTATTTTTTATTTGATCTCTGATTATTGATGAACAACGGCAAATCATGCCGGTGGCAAACAATGCAAAATAATGTTTGGTGTTTTATAAAGGTTAAAAGTACATTTTTTATGTGATTGAGATTGGGTGATGTTTTGAAACAAAAAGGTGAAGACACCTGACCTGAATTTAAAAAACATTCAAGAAAAATGATGTTTAATAAAACCGAACCATATAAGACATATAAGAAAATGTAAGTATTACCTCACACAGTAAATTTCGTATTCTAAACAAGTGACAACATCTACAAAATTGATGTGGAATAAAAGGCTTTCCATTTCCGTAGAACATTAACCTGCCACCTCTCTTTGTCGATTTAAAAATGAATTAGTCTTAAAGGTTAATGCCCTACGGGCAACGAGAGAGCGGCCCTCGCAAGTTTCTATTGAGCTTAAAGTCCTACGGACTAAGTCGCTAACAATACTGGCTTTTTCTATATTTATTCCGACCTGTGAAATTTTTAGTGTCAAATCTACCTTTGTCAGATTAAATAAAATTTATTACCGTTTGAATCATTTACAACTGTTAGAATTTGAATAGCATTGCCCGTAGGGCATTAAGCTCAATAGAAGGACCGTTGATAAGGCTTTTCGTTGTCCGTAGGACATTAACCTGCCAACCCCACTTTGTCGATTTAAAAATGAATTAGTCTTAAAGGTTAATGCCTATGGGCAACGAGAGAGCGGCCGTCGCAAGTTTCTATTGAGCTTAAAGTCCTACGGACTAAGTCGCTAACAATACTGGCTTTTTCTATATTTATTCCGACCTGTGAAATTTTTAGTGTCAAATCTACCTTTGTCAGATTAAATAAAATTTATTACCGTTTGAATCATTTACAACTGTTAGAATTTGAATAGCATTGCCCGTAGGGCATTAAGCTCAATAGAACCCAAACACCGAAACGATCCGTTGTCCGTAGGACATTAACCTATTTACTCGTCCATTTTAAATATATAACGCTCGTCATAATCTATTCCAAAAGCCTTCAAAAACGCTATATACTCCTGTTTAAAATTGAGTTTCTTATGATGCGCCTCCTGGTTTTCGATATAAGAAATAACATTCGGAATTTGTGACTTCCCGTAAGTAAACGCGCCAAACCCATCCTGCCAGGAAAATTTCCCAGGGACAAGTTTGTTTTCGTTAATCCATAAAGAAGAGCTGCGCTTTATGTGATATATTAATTCAGATGGAGATTGCGAGGCATGCATACTTACCAAAATATGAACATGATCAGGCATGCCATTTATCACATATAAAATGTGTTTGTGTTGCTGGATTATTGCGGCGATATACTGGTATAAATCTTTCTTCCAATGATTGCCTATGCAATTCGTCCTGCATTGAACAGCAAATACAAAATGAACATAAATCTGAGTGTAGGTGTTTGCCATATAAAGTTTTTAGGGTTAATGCCCTACGGGCATAAATTGCCGTTGCCGGATTTTTCTATTGAGCTTGAAGTCCTCGGTCTAAATTCCCTGGGATACAAGCTCTCTGTGCATTCATTGCAAAGACTAACAATTTGATTTTCGCACATTTATTTTCTCTCATCACATTTATGAAACCCATATCCGCTTGAACTGACTAAAACTGCTTGAATTTGAACAGCCTTGCCCGTAGGGCATTAAGCTCAATAGAAAACCAGCCCATATGGTCTTCCTTTGTCCGTAGGACATTAACCAGCAAATTTGTTCTATCAATTAAAAAATGAATTATTTAAAATAAGTCGTGATGCATGCCCTTACCATGGTAAGCAGGTTAATGCCCTACGGGCAAAAGTTGCCGTTGCTGGATTTTTCTATTGAGCTTGAAGTCCTACGGACTAAATTCCCTGGGATATTAGCTCTCTGTGCATTCATTGCAAAGACTAAAAATTTGATTTTCGCACATTTATTTTCTCTCATCACATTGATGAAACCCATATCCGCTTGAACTAACTAAATCTGCTTGAATTAGAACAGCCCTGCCCGTAGGGCATTAAGCTCAATAGAAAATCCGATGATATGTTTTTCATTGTCCGTAGGACATTAACCAACCAACTCGTTCGATCGGTTAAAAAATGAATTAATTGAAATAGGTCGTCCTACAGACTAAAAAAGCCGCCCCGCCTCGGCGAAACGGCCTTATTTAAACATGCACAAACTAATCCAATACTTTGATCTTAATATTTCTAAACCAGATATCATCTCCATGGTCCTGTAATCCGATGTAGCCCTCGTGTGCATCGCCGCCGGCTTTGATGAAATTGGGCCAGCCTTTGAATTTGCTGTTTTCGATCATTTTTTCCCAATCGGGCGTCCACAAATGATATTCCACCACATTTGCATCATTCTGTTTATGAACCACGGTGCCTTTGTACACCATAATTCCGCCGGTGTTCCATTCTCCTGCTGGTTTTGCATTTTGTGGATTGGCCGGGATCAAATCATATAACGATGCAGATTTGCGGTTGCCGTTCTTTCCAAGTTTTGCGTCGGGATGGTTGTCATTGTCCAGCACCTGGTATTCCGGAGAGGACTTCCAGATGGGCTCATTGGGAACTTCCTGCGCCAGGTAAAATACACCACTGTTGCCGCCCTTCGCAACCTTATATTCGAATGTCAATTCAAAGTTTTTGAATTTGCGATCGAAGATCAGGTCACCGCCATCTTTACTGCCTGCTTCTCCGGCACCGGAACCGCTGATTTTAATGGCGCCATTGTCAATTGACCATGCTTTGGGAACATCCTGCCGGCCATAACCACGCCAACCCTTGAGTGAGGTTCCATCGAACAGGGTAATCCAGCCGCTATCAGATTGCACTGATGAGGTATTTGACATAGTATCTTTTTTTACGTCTGTTGAATCTTTTTTTCCGCCAGAAAGAAATCCGCCTTCACATGAAGCAAACAAAGTACCGGCGGTTGCAAATAATGCGAACGATCTAATAATTTTTTTCATTGCTTTACTTATTTGTAAGGTTAAAACTAACGAGGCATTTCGGGTAGTGTCCATCCGGAACGGTAAGTATGTTTAATCAGTTCCTGAGCAAACTGTTTGGCTGAGATGGGATCAGTTTTTGATTTATCAAAAGTGGGGTGCCCATCATGAATTTTAAATCCATCCTTGATAATGATCTGAATTTTATCATCATCAGAGATATTGGTAAACTGCATGTTTTCTCCATCCCATAACAATTCGCGGTTTAGCTCCTGCAAACGAACAGCCAATACGCCCATAACCACCATTTCATTCAACGGACCCGCCTCGCTGAACGGAGATGCAGTCGGAACGCGATTGGCCGCGCTTTCTTTACAAGCTCTTACCCAATCCATTTCATGACTTGTTGTAACACGGCGCAATGTTTTTGGCGCGTCTAACGATTTGCCCGAAATAAGCCAGGGATTCATGCCATAGCATCCGCAAATCAATGTGTCCTTGCTGCCATAAAAAATACATGCACCGCCATTGTCATTCAGATCTTTTCCTGTTGGCATTCCTTCAGGACGTACGGGTTTAATTCCACCATCATACCAGAATACTTCAACTTCCGGCAATTTTACTTTGTGAGAAGACTTACGCTGAGGAAATACATAACGTACCATTTCTGCATTCGGCGCACATTCTGTCAATAACATCGTAGAACTTCCCTGTACTTTGGTTGGATGCCCCAATTCCAATGCTTTAAAAACAGGATGAAGAATATGACAAGCCATATCACCCAATGCGCCGGTTCCAAAATCCCACCAGCCGCGCCAGTTCCATGGCGTATAAAGTGGATTATAAGGCCGCATCGCTGCTGGTCCGATAAACAGATCCCAATCCAGATCTGCTGGCACAGTACCATTTCCTTCAGGTCTCGATAATCCCTGCGGCCAGATAGGTCTGTCAGTAAAACAATCAACTCTCTTTACTACTCCTATGCCGCCGTTCCAGATGTACTCACATATTTGTCTCACACCTTCGCCGGATGAACCCTGGTTTCCCATGGACGTAGCGACGTTATATTTCGCAGCGAGCTTATTCAACAGGCGTGATTCGTATACAGAATGCGTAAGTGGTTTTTGAACATAAGTATGTTTACCAAGCGTAATTGCATCTGCAGCAATCATTGCATGCGCATGATCTGCAGTGGCAACAACCACTGCATCGATTGACTTACCCAACTCATCGTACATTCTCCTGTAATCTTTGTACTTCTTTGCATTGGGAAAATGATCAAATACGCGGGCGCTGTATTTCCAGTCCACATCGCAGAGGCCAACAATGTTCTCCGATTCCATATTCTTCAAATTCGCGAAGCCCATTCCTCCGATGCCTATGCCGGCAATGTTCAACTTATCACTCGGTGCTGTATAACCGAACTTCTTGCCCATTACCAGGCCCGGGACGATGGTTAAGCCCATGCCTGCCATAGCCGTATTTCTAATGAAATTTCTACGGGATGATTTTTTTGCCATAACGTTTACTTTAAATTTTCTTATTAGGGTTAATTAAACTGCTTAATCAAAAAAATATCATCAAACAGACATGCAGCCGCATAGACGACGCATGCGTTCACGCTCGTTCAATCGCACTAAGATTTCTGGTGATGTTTCAGATAGGTGAGAGGAGGAGAATCTGTGACAAACAATGTGATTCTTCCTCATGCATAAAACGCCTGTTAAAACGTTTTACATATAGGTTTGAGGAATAAAAGTAGGAGTTTAATTTGAAAACCCCAAAAAGGAAGAAAACACGAAGACACCAAGGACTCGAAGGGGCACAAAGAGATGGGAATTAATTGACAATTGACATTTCCTGCCCGACTAACTTCATTCAGGCGGGGAAAATTGAAATGAAGAAATCATGACGACGCCGGAGTCGAAATGAGAAAGAGAAATACAAACCACAGAGTTAAAAGAGTTTTTTTCACAGAGGGCACAGGAGATTAAGCAACTGTGAAACTCAGTGAAAAAAACTCCTTTAACTCTGTGGTCAAAAAAATCATCATGCAAAAGAAATAGCCACAGAAGCACTGAAGCACAGAAAAAATCTCAGTGCTTCAGTGCCTCTGTGGCCTATAAAATCTTTGTGCTTCTTTGCGCCTCTGCGTCTTAGTGGCAAAATTACAGCGCCCAGGCCTTATCACCTTTTTTGTAAGGGATACAGCCTTCGTATTTACCGGGAACCGGTACATAACGCAATGCCTTTGTAGCACCTACTTCAGAAGTGAAGTAGCCCCACAGCGTTAACTGTTTTACCATCGCGAAATAATGATTGGGATCACCTTCTTTCTTATTCTTGTTGTAATCTTTTGCTTCCTTATCCAACTCAACCAGCAGGTCGTGCTTTTCGTTGGCGGCCAAAGACATAAAGTCTTTATTGTATTTTTTCTTTGCCGCGTCGTTTATTTTGTTAACTGTATCTGCAAAAACTTTCTGATCCTTTTCCGGATAACAATCTGTAACAATTGTCTTCATAAACTCACCAATCTTAGCAGCTTTGGCGCCCGGCGAAGAAGCTGTTGTAGGCAGAATGGTTTCACCCACTTCATCCAAAAAAGCAATATTGTTTGCAGAAAAATCAAGTACGCCGGCTTTTGTTTCGGTGTTTTTACATCCGCTTAAAAAGGCTTCAGCGCCAATAATAGTACCGCCCAATAAAAGCGCTACACGTGATAAGGCGTCTCTCCTGTTCATAATGTTGAAGTTTATAATGTTGGTTAGCGGCGTGCAGCTATCAGCTATCAGCTGTGAGCTATCAGCCCATAAATTTTAGTTAGGTGTCAGGTTTCAGGCGTAAGGTATCAGGTAGCGATACACTCAATCTGAGCGCTGACTATTATCTTATTTTTTACGCCCCGGTTTTAAGCTCTAAGCTTTAGGCTCTGAGCTTATTAAATTCGGGTTTCAGGTGTGAGGTATCAGTTACGAAACACTCAATCTGAAGTCCAATCTAATATTTTATATTATACACAAAGTTCTAAGCTTTAGGCTTTGAGCTTTAAGCTTAAATATTTCCTTTCTTCAATTCCTTCACTGCAAAATCGCAAGCTCTTGCTGTCAACGCCATATAAGTGACGGATGGGTTTTGGCAGGCACTGGAGGCCATGCAGGCACCGTCTGTGATAAATACATTGCTTACTTCGTGCAACTGGTTGTTGCCGTTCAAAACAGAAGTTTTAGGGTCTTTACCCATCCTAGCTGTTCCCATTTCATGAATGCAGAATCCTGGTGCAGGTGCGCTGTCGTAAGTGCCGATATTTTTCAATCCTGCTTTTTCCAGCATTTCAGCCGCACTATTCATCATATCCTTTCGCATGGCTTTTTCATTCTCTTTAAACTCACAATCTATGTCAAGTGTGGGCAAGCCCCATTTATCTTTCTTATCATGGTTCAATGTAACTTTATTTTCATAATAAGGCAGATGTTCACCCCAGCTTCCGATGCCAAAGCTCCATTTTCCGGGCTCTGTCAGTTGTTCCTTTAATTCAACGCCTACACCATCCGCATAGCTGACCCTGTCGCGGTCACCGCCTCCCTGGTAACCAAATCCTCTTACATAATCACTGCGTTTAGTAGCATCGCTGATGTTTCTGAAACGAGGAATGTAAATACCGTTTGCCCTGCGGCCAAAATAATATTGATCTTCAAATCCGTCGTAATCACCATAAGCACCTACGCCGTAATGATGATCCATCAGGTTATGACCAACCTGGCCACTGCTGTTTCCTAATCCGTTCGGAAATACTTCCGAAGTTGAATTAAGCAAAATATGTGTAGTACCTAGCGTCGACGCATTCAGGAAAATGATCTTTGCGTAATACTCATAGGACTTCATTGTTTCTGTATCAATGATTCGTACACCCTTCGCCTTTTTTGTATCCTTATCATAGATCACTTCCTGCACTGTTGAAAACGGACGAAGCGTAAGATTACCTGTCTTTACCGCTGCAGGTAATGTTGCTGAGTTACTGCTGAAATAACCGCCGAACGGACATCCCTCGTGGCATTTGTTTCTATATTGACACGGACCTCTGTCACCCACTTTTACGGTATGATTGGCAGAGCGACCAATGATCATTCTTCTGCCATCAGCAAAAGATTTGTTGATCCTTTCTGCAACGTGTTTCTCCAGGCAATTCATCTCCATTGGAGGAAGAAATTTACCATCCGGTAGTTGTGGCAGATGTTCTATTGACCCGCTTATTCCGACAAAAGGTTCTACATAATCGTACCATGGTGCGATATCCTTATAACGAATGGGCCAATCCACACCGTGACCGTCTTTTGCATTCGCTCCAAAGTCAATATCACTCCAGCGGTAACATTGTCTTCCCCAGGTTAAGGAGCGACCGCCAACATGGTAACCACGAATCCAGTCAAATGGCTTTACCTGGTTGTAAGGATTCTCCTTGTCATTCACAAAGAAATGTCCAGATACTTCATTATAAGCATAGCACTTACTTTGAATTGGACTGTTTTCTTTATCAGTATTATCATTGCTTCCGTGGTGCTTCAATTGCCACGGATCTTTTGTTGTATCAGTGTAATCTGTAATGTGCCTTACATCTCTTCCTCTTTCGAGTACAAGTGTCTTCAACCCTTTTTCACACAGTTCTTTTGCGGCCCATCCGCCACTAATACCAGAACCAACCACGATCGCATCGTAGGTGTTCTGCTGAACTGCTTTGTTGTTTACGTTTAATGTATCTCCGGCCATGTTAAGCTATGAGCTGTCAGCTATCAGCTTTCAGCTCTGTTTAATTTTAAATAGGTTAATTTATTTCGAACTCATCCGTTTTAATTGGTTTCTCTATTTGCACTACACTTTTCAACTGCGACAGTTCTAGCTGAAAGCTGACTGCTAATAGCTAACCGCTTATTTGCGGCCCATCCGCCACTAATACCAGAACCAACCACGATTGCATCGTAGGTGTTCTGCTGAACTGCTTTGTTGTTTACGTTTAATGTATCTCCGGCCATATTAAGCTATGAGCTGTCAGCTATCAGCTTTCAGCTTTGTTTAATTTTAAATAGGTTAATTTATTTCGAACCGATCCGTTTTAATCAGTTCATTTATTTGCGCTATACTTTTCAGCTGCGACAGTTCTAGCTGAAAGCTGACTGCTAATAGCTAACTGCTTATTTGCGGCCCATCCGCCACTAATACCAGAACCAACCACGATCGCATCGTAGGTGTTCTGCTGAACTGCTTTGTTGTTTACGTTTAATGTATCTCCGGCCATGTTAAGCTATGAGCTGTCAGCTATCAGCTTTCAGCTCTGTTTAATTTTAAATAGGTCAATTTATTTCGAACTCATCCGTTTTAATTGGTTTCTCTATTTGCACTACACTTTTCAACTGCGTCAGTTCTAGCTGAAAGCTGGCTGCTGATAGCTGAAAGCTTTTATTATTTCAAACTCATCCTTTTATTCACTTCCTCTATTTGCGTTATTCTTTTCAACTGCGACAGTTCTAGCTGAAAGCTGACTGCTGATAGCTGAAAGCTAGATACTTCCCTTCCTCAACTCCTCCACTGCATGATTTGCCGCTCTTGCAGTTAATGCCATGTACAGAATAGACGGACTTTGATTTCCTGTACTTGTCATGCACGCTCCGTCTGTTACAAAAACATTCTTACAATGATGCAACTGGTTCCACTCATTGAGCATCGATGTTTTGGGATCTTTACCCATTCTGCATCCGCCCATTTCATGAATGTCCAATCCCGGCGCCTGTTTGCTATCATGTGATTCTATATTTTTTACACCTGCCTTTTCCAGCATTTCCGTGCTTTGTGCAAGAAAATCCTTCAGCAACTTCTCATCATTATCATCATAACCAACAGATGTCACCAGTAAAGGAATTCCCCATTGATCTTTTTTATCAGTACTCAATCTTACATGATTACTTTCTTTCGGAATGGTTTCACCTTGCAAATACATGTAAGCATGCCATCCGCCCGGTTCACTCATTGCTTCTTTATAAGCTGCTCCAATTCCTTCCGGCACCGCATTTTCATTTCCTCTTGAGCGGTAAGCCCCCATGAAAGTTGTAAAGCCTCCTACATAATCCATTTCATGCTTGTAGAGATTTCTGTAGTTAGCAAGAATGGGCTCTGTTGGATTTCTTCCGAAATAATATTTGTCCTCATAACCATCTACATCACCATGAACATAACCTCTATAATTATGAAAACACACATATTTTCCCAACACGCCGCTGTCATTGCCTAAGCCGTTCGGAAATCGTTTTGACGTTGAATTTAACAATACCAGATTGCTGTTCAAAGCCGATGCATTTACAAAAATGATCTTCGCAAAATATTCCGTTACTTTTTTTGTATTTGCATCAATTATTCTTACACCTGTTGCCTTTCCTTTTTGTTCATCGTATATAACCGAGTGCACAACAGAAAATGGCCTTACAGTTAAATTTCCTGTACTCTTCGCCCAGGGCAACGTACAACTTACAGAACTAAAATAACCACCAAACGGACAACCCCTCATACACATATTCCTCGCCTGGCATTTGCCACGGCCCTGCTTCAGATGAATTTCATTTGGTTGGGTAAGATGTGCCCAACGTGCATGAACCACGTGCCTGTCGGGATAATTACTCTTTATTTTTTGTCTGATATCACCTTCAATACAATTCAATTCAAAAGGCGGCAGAAAATCTCCGTCAGGCATTGCATCAATACCATCTTTGTTTCCGCAAACCCCAATGAATTGCTCCACATGTGAATACCAGGAAGCAACATCATTATAACCTATCGGCCATTCAATTCCGTAGCCATAACGCGCAGGATTGATAAACTCATAGTTACTCCAACGCTGGCAGGCTCTTCCCCATGTAAGCGATTTGCCACCAACCTGGTAACCACGGATCCAGTCGAAAGGCTTTTCCTGCACATAAGGATGATCTTTATCCTTTATAAAAAAATGCGCCGTATCGTCACCAAATCCTGCTGCTTTACTGATCAAAGGATTCTCATCGAGAAACTCCTTTGTCATGCTGCCTCTATGCTTAAACTCCCATGGGGCTTTTGTTGCTGTGGGGTAGTCTTTTAAATGTTCAACATTTCGTCCCCTTTCCAGCACAAGCGTTTTTAATCCATGCTCGCACAATTCTTTCGCGGCCCAGCCACCACTGATGCCTGACCCTATAACTATTGCATCGAAAGTGTTTTGGTCAACGCCTCCTGAATTAATGTTTATATGTGATGTGTCTTGCGGCATATGGCTGTGAGCTATCAGCTTTCAGCTATCAGCATTTGTGCATCTTTACCCGCGACAATTGTCTCAAATCTGATATACTGAGCATTTCGCCCTTTTATAATTATTTTATACTGCGTTCCAAAGTACAAGTTTCATTTTGATCACTTTCTGACTAAAATCAATCTGCCAAAAAACTAAGCCCGGCTGATAGCTGAAAGCTAAAAGCTCACAGCTATAAATTTCCTTTCTTCAGCTCTTCCGCTGCATAACTTGCTGCGCGTGCTGTAAGCGCCATAAATGTAAGGGATGGGTTTTGCGTGCTGGTACTTGTCATGCATGCTCCATCCGTTACAAAAACATTTTTACAATTGTGAAACTGGTTCCATCCATTTAGCAATGATGTCTTCGGGTCTCTTCCCATTCTTACGCCACCCATCTCATGAATATCCAGTCCTGGTGCTTGTTTACTATCTCCTTGATTAATATTCTTACATCCGGCTTTATCCAGCATTTCACTTGCCTGTTGTAAAAAATCTTTGAAAGACTTTTCATCATTGTCATCATAGTCAACCGAAACCACCAATTGAGGTATCCCCCAGGCGTCTTTTTTGTCGGAGCTTAACCGGACATGATTTGACTCTTTGGGAATTGTCTCTCCCTGCATAATCGCGTGCACGCCCCAGTCACCAACCTCACTGATCGCTTCTTTGTATGATGCTCCTATCTCACTTCCATCATCTGCTGCACGACCTCTTCCCCGGCCTGCACCAAAGAAAACCATGTATCCGCGCAGAAAATCTGTTTCCTGTTTGGTCACGTTCCTGAAATTCGGCATCATTGGCTGTGTTGGCCTTCTGCCGTAATAGTATTTGTCCATGGGGCCATCGTATGATGCACTCACACTTCCTCTGTAGTTATGAAAGGCCACATATTTTCCCAATAGTCCATTATCATTACCTAACCCGTTTGGAAAACGTGATGAAACGGAATTAAGCAAAATAAGATTGCTGTTTAAGCAGGCTGCATTTACAAAAATGATGTTGGCAAAATATTCTGTTGCCTTTTTTGTATCCGCATCAATTATTCTTACGCCGGTTGCTTTTCCTTTCTTATCATCGTAGATAACGGAGTGCACCACTGCGTTTGTTTTAAGCGTTAGTCGGCCAGTTTTTTGGGCCCATTGAACAGTGGATGAGTTTGAACTGAAATAGCCTCCAAACGGACATCCTCTTTCGCATAAGCTTCTTGCCTGGCATTGGTTGCGGCCCTGTTGCAGATGTATGGGATTGGGCTTTGTTAAATGAGCGCACCTTCCCTGTACAACATGTCGATCTTTGTAGTGGGCCATTATTCTATTACTGATCTCCTTCTCCACACAATTCATTTCCCAGGCCGGTAAAAACTCTCCATCCGGTAATGTATCCACGCCATCCCTGTTACCGCTGATGCCTGCAAATGATTCAACATGCGAGTACCATGGTGCGAGATCCTGGTAACGTATGGGCCAGTCTACAGCAAAGCCATCGCGCGCCGGACCTTCAAAATCATACCTGCTCCAGCGTTGGGTTTGCCTTGCCCATAACAATGATTTACCGCCTACCTGGTAACCTCTGATCCAGTCAAATGGCTTTTCCTGTATGTAAGGATGTTCCTTATCTTTTACAAAGAAGTGTTCTGTAGCTTCTGAAAAAGCGTAGCATTTTTTTACAACAGGATTTTCATCGAGCACACTTAACTTCTCTCTTCCGCGATGCGGAAAATCCCAGGGTGCTTTTGTTGCTGTGGGATAATCTTTTAAATGAACTACATCGCGACCGCGCTCTACTATAAGCGTTTTTAATCCTTTATCACACAACTCTTTTGCAGCCCAACCGCCACTGATACCGGAACCGATAACAATTGCATCGAAAGTGTTTTTTTCAACACCTCCTGAATTAATATTGATATGTACTGAGTCTTGTGGCATGGGAGCTATCAGCTGTCAGCTATTAGCTTTCAGCTTTGAGCCTTTTAATTTTAAATAGGCTGATTAATTTCCGGCAATCCTTATTTTAAAGTTGCAGTTAGTTTTGGTTCTGTGTTTCTTCTAAGTAATTCCTGTGCTTAAGAAATAATAAATATTGCTGTCAGCCAACAGCTCATAGCTGATAGCTGACAGCTCACAGCTTTTATAGATTTCCTTTTTTCAATTCACTAACTGCATAGTCTGCAGCACGTGCAGTGAACGCCATATAAGTTAATGACGGATTCACGCAGCTTGCTGAAGTCATGAAAGAACCATCAGTTACAAACACGTTAGGTGCATCCCAGATCTGGTTATATTTATTTACAACAGAAGTCTTAGGATCTTTACCCATACGTGCAGTACCCATTTCGTGAATACCACGACCGATCGTACCATCGCCATCACGGCCTTTTACATCTTTAACACCCGCGCTGGTTAACATTTCAATAGCGTCATTCAACATGTCAACGCGCATTTTCTTCTCATTTTCTTTCCACTCAGCGTCAAAAGAAAGTACGTTCAATCCCCATTTATCTTTCTTGTTCTTATCCAGCGTAACCTTGTTTTCGTGGTAAGGCAAGATTTCGCCGAAACCGCCGATGTTCATTGTCCATCTTCCTGGTTCGCTCAGCGCGTCTTTATACTCTGCACCAATGCTCAATTCTTCCAATGAGCGGTTATAGCCCTGTCTGCTCGCGCCGCCCTGGTATCCAAAACCACGGATATAATCTCTTTTATCACTTCCAAAGTTGCGGTAACGTGGGATATAAATACCATTAGCACGGCGGCCGAAATAATATTTATCCTCATAACCTTCTACATGACCAGATGCACCAACACCCAGGTGATGATCCATTACGTTGTGTCCCAATTCTCCGCTGCTGCTACCTAAGCCGTCAGGCCATACATCAGTTGCTGAGTTCATTAGGATCCACGCACTGTTTAAAGAAGAAGCATTCAGGAATATGATCTTGGCTTTGTATTCGTATGTTTTGTTGGTTTCTGCATCCAGCACTTCAACACCGGTAGCCTTTTTGGTGTTTTTATCGTAAAGGATTTTTGTAACAATACTCCATGGGCGAAGCGTTAAATTACCTGTCTTCATAGCCGCAGGTAATGTTGCGGATTGTGTGCTGAAATAAGCACCAAAAGGACAACCTAACCAGCATTTATTTCTATACTGGCAGTTTGTTCTGCCTTGCTCTGGTTTTGGCTGTGTGATGTTTGCAGTACGTCCCATTATAACGTGACGCTGTCCTTTGTAAAAATCTTTCAGGCGTGCAGCAACATCTTTTTCAACGCAGTTCATTTCCATAGCTGGCAGAAACTGTCCGTCAGGCAATACTTCCAGCCCATCCCGGTTACCGCTGATGCCTGCGAATTTCTCCGCATAATCATACCACGGAGCAATTTCAGCATAACGCACAGGCCAGTCAATTGCAATACCATCTTTGGCGTTTGCTTCAAAGTCGTGATCGCTCCAACGGTAGCTCTGGCGGCCCCACATCAGGGAGCGTCCACCAACATGATAACCACGGAACCAGTCGAAACGTTTTACTTCAGTATAAGGAGATTCTTTTTCATTAACCCAGTAATCAAGGTTGGTTTCATTAAGCGGGTAATCCCTGTTCAGCACAGGATAGTCCTTGATCATTTCCTGTGTTTTAGATCCTCTGTGCGGAAACTCCCAGGGAGCTTTGTTGGCGTTTACATAGTCTTTTACGTGTTCAATGTTACGGCCACGCTCCAGCATGATTACTTTAAGGCCCTTTTCGGTTAGCTCTTTAGCGGCCCAACCGCCACTGATACCTGAGCCAATTACAATAGCATCAAAAACATTGTCTGCCATAAGTGGTGTTTTTTGTTACAAGCTAGTTATAAATAAAAAATAGCTTCCGGCGCAACCGGATTCAAGGTGCCTGATAGCGTTTAGCAACCTTACAGCTATATAAATATCCTTAAAATACCGATCAGGTATTTCATTTTTAAAATCCTGTTTTTCGGGCAAATAAAAACCGTTGCGAAAGTGTGTTAAGACCGGATGATTACTAATTCAACTTAAAAAGCCAGCATTCAAACAGACTGCTTCAAAAAATAAGCAGTTAGCCGCAGTCTTGATTTAAATATAACTTCTTACTAAAATGAACTTGAATTACAAACAGCTTATACATCACACAATTCAACCGCTTTCTTAAGTGATGCCAGTTTATCTTTTGCAGCGGGGATAAATTCCTGGGCAACATAACCTTTAAAGCCAGTGGCAACAATGGCTTTCATTATAGCGGGATAGAACAATTCCTGGCTTTCATCTATTTCATTTCTTCCGGGCACACCACCTGTATGGTAATGACCAAAATACTGGTGGTTATTTTTAATAGTTCTGATTACATCTCCTTCGTCAATCTGCATATGGTAGATGTCGTACAACAATTTGAAATTCTCACTACCTACGTGTTTAACCAATTCTATTCCCCATGCAGATTTATCGCACATATAATCACCATGATCCACACGGCTGTTCAGCAATTCCATGTGAATGGTTATGCCATTTTTTTCAGCCAGCGGCATTAGTTTTTTCAAACCTTCTGCACAATTTTTCAAACCTGTTTCTTCGTCCATTCCTTTACGGTTGCCGCTGAAACAAATCACATCTTTGTAACCAGCCTTTACCATCAAAGGAATTATATCGGTATAATTTTTTATCAATGTTGAATGATGTTCCGTACGGTTAAACCCATCAGGAATGCTTATTTCAGCACCATTACACATAGAGCTGTAAATATCATATTTCTGTAATGTTGGCCAATCTTTGGGACCAACTAGGTCAATCGCAGAAAAGCCAATTTCTTTTACTGCTTTACACAGATCATCCAATGCAATATCACCATAACACCATCTGCAAACGGAATGATTAATATTTCCTTTCAGTGCCAAGTTATTTGTATTTAAAGTGGTAAATGCACTCAATGCGCCAGACGTTGAAACGATGGCTGAGCCGGCAAGCAAATTTTTCAGAACAGTACGCCTGTTTTTTTTATAGGTCGTCATATTATACCTTAAGCAAGGCTTTAAAGATAACAACTAATGTTATGCAATAAAGCCTTGCCTTTAAATTTTATTAAAATTATTTTCTTTTGTCCGATAGGTGCAACACTAAATCTTATAGCATAGATTGTTCTGCATTAGCTATGGCAGCGGCAGACAAAGATGTTTTCTTTCTGCCTCTCATGTAAAAGAACAGGAATGTAAATGCAACTATTAATACAATTGGAATAATAAGTGTTACATTAATGATCTCCGGGCCAGCTGCAGCTCTTGCTTCATTTAATGTTTTGGCCATTTCCGGCGTTGCAGAAGCGCTATTGTATTCAGCCATGCTTGCACCTGAAGGAAGTTTGCCGGCAATTAATTTGTCATAATAACCTCCCATGAAGATCATATAAATAGATACGGCGAACATACCTGCACCACCCATAAAGTTCATACCGACGGCACCGGTTTTAGGCAGATTTTCAGACACAAAGCCGAGCATCGTTGGCCAGAAATAACAAACGCCGATACCGAACACCAATGCACCTACAAATAAAGTATTGCCGGTAGAATGACCTAAAAGATACAGCCCCAATGCAGCAAATATTGCAGACATTAACAATACACCAGCTGGTGAAAACCTGTGCACAATAGGTTCTGCGAATGCACGCCCAAGCACCATTACACCAGTTTCAATTGTTAATAATAAGATAGCATTGTCGGTTACATTTTTCAACAACACATCAATCCATTGTCCGGTAAACAACTCTGTAATAGCAGTACCCAACATCAGAATGATCATTACTATAAATAATGGACTCAATAAAGCTTTATACATTTCAGAAGTAGAAACACCACTGGAAACCCTTTCAGTTACAGGGAATGTAAGTTTACTGAACAAGTATAAGTATAATACCGTTGGAATAAGCATTAAACCTACAAGTACCTGCCAGTTGGTAAGGTTTTCTGCGCCGAAGAATTTTACGATCAGCGTACCAATTACAATACCACCGGGGAACCACAGGTGAAAGTGATTGAGCTTGGTAGTTTTGTTTTCAGGATACAGGCTTGCTACCAAAGGATTACAAGCTGCTTCAACCGTTCCGTTACCCAAACCGATCAACAATGTTGAAATGAATAAAGACCAGAAGCCCGAAGCGGTAATTGTAAGAATAATACCCAGCAGGTGAAATACACCGGCAGCTACTAATAGTCTTTTCATACCAATTACGTCAACAACCATACCTCCTACAACAATAGCCAAAGGGAAACCCCAGAAGGCTGTACTTGTTATAATACCTATTTGTTCTTGTGTTAAGGAAAACTGTTGTCCCCAGGTACTTAATAATCCGGCCCTGATGCCGAAGGATAGAGATGTTACCAGCAAGGCTAGGCAACTAGCAACGAATAGCTGGTTACGGTTAATGGCGTTCATACGTTAGTGGTTAGCTGTTTTAAAAATAATTGTTATGATGACAAGTGAGGGTAAATGTAATTTTTTTTTACTTTTAGTTTCACTTATTGAAAAAAAAATTTACAAAGATGCTTAACAGAAAATTGCGAATGGGCATGATAGGTGGTGGGAAAGACGCCTTTATTGGTGCCATTCACCGGTTTGCTGCCAACATGGATGGCCTTATTGAACTTTGCTGCGGCGCTCTCAGTATTAACCCTGAAATTGCGGCCGACTCGGGTAAGATGTTGTTTCTTCCTGAAGACAGAACATATACCAACTACGAGGACATGATAAAAAAAGAAAGCGCTTTACCTGAAGACAAGCGTATTGATTTTGTAACCATTGTAACTCCAAACTTTGCACACTTTGCTCCCGCAATGATGGCGCTTGAGCATGGTTTTAATGTAGTGATTGAAAAACCGATCACATTTACGCTTGATGAAGCAAAACAACTGCAACAAAAAGTAAACGAAACCGGTCTTACACTTTGCCTTACGCATACCTACTCCGGCTATCCAATGGTTAAACAGGCCAGACAAATGGTAAAAGAAGGAGCGATCGGAAAAGTAAGAAAAATATGGGTTGAATACCCACAAGGATGGTTAAGCAAACTTTCTGAAAGAGAAGGCAACGCCCAGGCGGCATGGAGAACAGACCCCAAAAAGAGCGGTAAAAGCGGTTGTATGGGCGATATAGGCACTCACGCAGCGCATCTTGCAAAATATATTACAGGATTAAATCTTACGCATATCTGTGCTGACCTTAATATACTTGTTGAAGGCAGACACCTGGATGATGACGGGAACGTATTATTAAAATATGACAACGGTGCAGCTGGTTGCTTAATGGCATCCCAGGTTGCAGCCGGTGAAGAGAACGCACTGAAAATCCGCATCTATGGTGAGAAAGGCGGATTGGAATGGGCTCAACAGGAACCCAATACCTTATTGGTTAAATGGCTTGATCAACCAACGCAAATCTTCCGCGCAGGTGGCGGTTACAGCTACCTGAGCCCTTTCGCAACCAAAAACTGTCGCACTCCGGGCGGACACCCTGAAGGATACCTGGAAGCGTTCGGCAATATCTATCACAACTTCGCTCAGACTTTATCTGCAAAACTTTCCAACAGTGAACCAACTGAAGAAATGCTTGACTTCCCACGCGTTGAAGATGGCATTTTCGGAATGGCTTTCATTGATAAAGTAGTTGAATCTTCTAAGAGCGATGTTAAGTGGACAAAATTTGAGATTTAGCTATGAGCTGTCAGCTATCAGCTTTTAGCTGGACGTTGACGGCACACCTGCGTTGTATTTTCAAAAGAGAATTATTTTGTTAACAATGGCTGTAGCTACCGGTACGTCAGAAAATTGCTGACAGCTGATAGCTGATAGCTGAAAGCTCAACACAATGACTACAATAAAAGGTCCGGGTATTTTCCTTGCACAGTTTTTAGGAGATACCGCTCCGTTTAATTCTTTAAAATCCATTTGCGAATGGTCTAAAAGCATTGGATTTAAAGGTGTTCAGATCCCTTCCTGGGATCCAAGAATGATTGATCTTCAAAAAGCTGCAGAGAGCAAAACTTATGCAGATGAGCTAAAGGGTATCGTGAATGAAGCAGGTCTTGAAATCACCGAATTATCTACGCACCTCCAGGGTCAGTTGGTGGCTGTTCATCCTGCATATGATGTTATGTTTGATGGATTTGCGCCAGCCGAATATCATAACAATCCCAAAGCAAGAACCGAGTGGGCCGTTCAGCAACTAAAGTATGCTGCGAAGGCTTCACAAAATCTTGGATTGAATGCATGCGCAACATTCAGCGGTGCACTATTGTGGCATACTGTTTATCCATGGCCCCAGCGACCTGCAGGCCTGGTGGAAACCGGATTTAATGAACTGGCAAAACGCTGGCTTCCAATTTTAAATACATTCGACGAGAATGGCATTGATCTTTGCTACGAGATACACCCGGGTGAAGATCTGCACGATGGCGTTAGCTACGAGCGTTTCCTTGAAAAAGTAGATAATCACGCACGTGCATGTTTGCTGTACGATCCATCTCACTTTGTATTGCAGTGCCTGGATTATCTTACTTACATCGATTTCTACCACGAGCGTATAAAGATGTTCCACGTAAAAGATGCAGAATTTAATCCAACTGGTAAACAAGGTGTATACGGCGGTTATTCCGGATGGGTTGAAAGAGCTGGCCGTTTCCGCTCTCTTGGCGACGGGCAGGTTGATTTTAAATCAGTATTCAGCAAATTAACCGCTTATGATTACAAAGGCTGGGCAGTTATGGAGTGGGAATGTGCATTGAAACATCCTGAAGATGGCGCTAAAGAAGGTTCTGTATTTATTAAAGATCATATTATCCGCGTAACAGAAAAAGCTTTTGATGATTTTGCCAACACTGGCAGCAATGAAGCTTTTAACCGTTCTGTACTCGGATTGGAATAATTTATGTTATCTAAGTTCTATAGGTTGCCCTGTAGAACTTTTAAAGAAAGGCAACTTATTCGTAACCATTTATTCAACATAAATAGGTGTGTATGAAATACGTTGCCTTTTTTTTATGCGCCACCTTGATGATTCTCTCCTGCAAGCAAACATCCACAACCAAAAATACTTCCGGCAAAACGCCGATGACGGATAGCCTGGTAAACAATCCTGCCAACATGGTTGACAGTGAATATCGTAGAGGAGCCAGCCTGATCTCCAAATACGATTGTTTAACCTGCCACAAACTAAATGATACAAGCATAGGACCTTCTTATATGAGTATCGCCAACAGATATTCCAATGTGAGTGGTAATGTGGACAACCTTGCACATAAGATCATCACCGGCGCAACAGGCGCCTGGGGAAATAAAGCGATGACACCACATCCCAATATTACAGTGCCTGATGCAGAGGAAATGGTGCGGTATATCTTGAGCTTAAAGCCGAAGGGATAAGCTTAAAGCCTAAAGCTCAAAGCCTAAAACCTGTCGATGCCAACTTAAGACAGTCCTTTTTGCGCTAGTTCTTACTTTGAAAAAAGGGAAAGTTTACCACCCGATACAGTGTGAAGTTTCAAGCTTAAAGCCTAAAACTGAGCGATGCCGATTGAAGAAGCTTTTTGCGCTAGCTATTGCATTGAATAAAGGAAAGTTTACCACCTAAGACAGCGCGAAGCTTTAGGCTTTGAGCTTTAGGCTTTAAGCTTCCTCAAATTCTTTTTCGAGATTGGGAATTCATCTATAACTTTAAGCCGCATTTTATTTCACACTTTAAAAAGTAATGATTTTGAAAAAGCTTCTAATTACCTCAGCTTGCCTGGCATTTTTAGCAGCATGCGGAGGCGGTGCTTCCACTGAAAACAAAAATGATTCTGCAGCGGCTCCAAAAGAAGAAAAACCGGCAGCAGAAGCAACCGACATCTCTTCCAACCCCGACTATCAGAAAGGTTTGGAATTGATTGGAAAGAATGACTGTCTTACCTGCCACGACGTTGCCGAAAAGAAAATTGGCCCGGCTTACCAGGATGTTGCAAATAAATATGCCGGTGTTGATACAGCCGTTGCTCATTTGAGCCACAAAGTTATTGCCGGCGGACAGGGTGTTTGGGGCACAGTTCCGATGACTCCGCATCCAGCACTTTCTCAGGCAGATGCAGAACAGATGGTTAAATACATCCTGTTGCTTAAAACAAAATAGTCGAATAACACTTCTTTTTATAAATCCGCATAGTCCAATTAACTATGCGGTATTTTTTTCCCTGCACAATTTTTGCCATTTATTCCACAACCAAAATACACTTACATGAAATTGTTATTTCTAACGGCAGGCATTTCGTTAAGCCTGTTGTCTTGCCAATCATCAGAACAAAAAACAACCGAAGCAACAGATTCTGCCACTACCACACCAGCTAACACAGCAGTTACCGCGGACACAGGATGGGTATCTCTTTTTGACGGACAGACACTAAAAGGATGGCATACATTTGGCCAAACATCAGTTGGTGCTGCATGGAGCGCCGACAGTGGCACGATCCATTTGAAACCAAAAGGTTCAAAAGGCTACCAGACCCAGGGCGGAGGTGATATCGTTTCCGATGGCGTTTATGGCGACTTTGACCTGAAACTTGAATGGATGATCTCAAAGAATGGCAACAGTGGTATTCTTTTTTATGTGCAGGATGATACTACAAAATACAAGGAAACCTGGAATACCGGCCTTGAAATGCAGGTACTAGACAACAACGGTCACCCGGATGGCAAAATACCAAAGCACAGAGCCGGCAATTTGTACGATCTGATAGCAGCAAATCCTGAAACTGCAAAAGGTCCGGGAGAGTGGAACCAGGTAGAAATTGTTTCAAAGAAAGGTCAGTTAGATCTGTTTTTAAACGGAACCAAAGTTGTATCAACAACTTTATGGGATGACAACTGGAACAAACTGATCGCCGGAAGCAAATTCAAAAATATGCCGGGATGGGGAACCTTTAAAGAAGGCCATCTGGCATTGCAAGATCATGGCAACGAGGTGTGGTACAGGAATATTTCTATCAGAAAGCTTTAAGTATTTAAACATAAAAAAAATTAAAACCGCTGATAATCAGCGGTTTTTTTATGACTTTCAAGCTTGGCTCTCCGATAAACCTTTAACCATATAAAAAACAAAATGCTTCTGTTTATTCAACCAGAAGCATTCAGTTAAGCTCTTTTACCTGGGTTAAGGAGATATAAAGAAACTTTATTTTAGTAATAATAGGAATGCATTTTAAGCAGCAAATAATGTACCACTTATCCGATTTTAATAAGAAGTAAAAAAAAATATATTCGAAAAAAAAGACCTCACTGCAAGAGCGAGGCCCTTGGTGCTTCTTACATTTTACAAACAGATCAGTTACATGTGGAAACCTTAACCTTATCTATTACAATATTCCGTAAGAATCAATAGGTAGCATTATTTTACTTAAACTCTACAGATAGATTTTCAATTCATGTGCCAAACATCAAAATTTATTCATATAATTGATAATCAGATATTTAATCTTTCATCGGCAACAGGAAATTCCCATTTAGAAACGACTGGTCCATAATTGGGAATATAATTGCGAGAAGACATTCCCGACCGCTATAAAACCGTATTTTGCTTCCGAAATTTTTTGAGAGATGGTGTTGCCACTGAATGATGAACAATATATGCGTCTGGCTTTAAAAGAAGCAATGAACGCTTACCATGATGATGAAGTACCTATCGGAGCTATTGTAGTCCTTAATAATAAGATAATTGCAAGGGGATACAACCAAACTGAACGATTGAAAGACGCTACGGCCCATGCTGAAATGATCGCCCTGACCTCCGCGTTCAATTATCTTGGAGCAAAATATCTGCCCGATGCGTGCCTGTATGTTACGATAGAACCTTGCCTGATGTGTTCTGGCGCCTTGTATTGGAGTAAGATAGGCCGGGTTGTTTTTGGCGCAGCCGACGAAAAGAATGGTTACAAAAGAATCACAAAAGAAAATTGGCCTTTTCATCCCAAAACAGAATTAGTTACAGGCGTTTTGGAGGAAGAATGTGCGGCATTGATGAAAAGCTTTTTTAAAAGCAAAAGGTGATCTCTGATGTCGGATTTGAGGATCGCTGATTTCTTCAGGTGCGGCAACGTGATTTTACTCAGGCCTCTAGATGTTGAGGATCGCTGATGTCTGATTTGAAGATCGCTGATTTCTTTAAGTGCCGCAGCGTGATTATACTCAGGCCTGTAGATGTTGAGGATCGATGATGTCTGATTTGAAGATCGCTGATTTCTTTAAGTGCCGCAGCGTGATTATACTCAGGCCTGTAGATGTTGAGGATCGATGATCGCTGATTTGAAGATCGCTGATTTCTTTAAGTGCCACAGCACGATTATACCCAGGCATCTAGATGTTGAGGATCGCTGATTTCTGATTTGGGATGCTTGATTTGAGGATATCTGATTTGAGGATGCTTGCCCACACTTGCGTTCTCGCACCTAACGAAATCAGCGATCCTCAAATCAGACATCAGCGATTTTCCAGGCAACCTGTCTGCCTACGCTTGCGTTCCCGCACCTAGCGAAATCAGCGATCCTCAAATCAGCGATCAGCGTTCCGTCTTATATTTTCCTGATCTTGATATTTTTAAACCACGCTCCGCCGCCATGGTCCTGTAGGCAGATATGGCCGGCTTTTAACATGCCGTATTCAGGTTTGTCCTTCCATTTGCTTGCGTCTTTGAGTTTTTTCCAATCATCGGTCCAATAGTCAAACTCAACCACCTTCACGCCATTCAAATAATGCTCAACATGTGCGCCTTTAACTTTAATCACAGTGTGATTGTATTCACCCACCGGTTTGGTTACCAGGGATGAAGCGGCGTGCATTGCGTAATCGGAACCGCTTTTCTGGTTGTCCTCTACTTTGCCGGGATAGCCTTTATCATCAATCAACTGGTATTCCGGCCCGGATTCGTAAGAGTGATCGTGATTTTCGTTCGCTCTATAAATAATGCCGCTGTTCGATTTGGGATCAACTTTCCAGTCCACAGCCAGTTCAAAATCTCCATATTCTCCGTCAGTGGTAAGATCCGCCCGCTTGGTTACACCTTCCGACTTGCAGTGAAGCTGACCGTCAATTATTTCCCAGCTATCCATTTGCTTACCCTGGTAATTATGCCAGCCTTTGGTATCCTTTCCGTCAAATAAAAGCTGCCAGCCTTCTTTCTTTTCCTTTGCAGTTAATGTGTTATCGGCTTCCTTCGGTGAAAAAGCGGATAAGCCCGTAATTAAGATTCCGCAGCATATTGCTGCGCGCATGGTTGGTTTAAGTAACATAAAACAATATTGTCGTTAGAAAAATATAGCAGGAAGTTACGCAAATGCAATGTTCGTTTTCAGTAAAAACCGGTTTGATCTAGGCTTAACAATATCAAAATATTGTTGGAAGATATCACCAACAAGCATTAGCAAAAAACTTCCCGTGCACCGAACTTATTTCCCGGTTGTCTTGCAGGTGGTCATTTCAACCAGCGCTTGTTTCTAATTGCCAGCCTTTTATTTTCGATTTAAGAAACAAATTATGATAACTTATTACCAACATTAATCCTATGGCAATAAATTTGTTGAACTTAGAGGTTCCCTTTTAATTGTTCACTTATAAAAAAAGATAATTATGGCATTTACATTACCTGCTCTGCCTTACGCGCATGAAGCTTTAGAACCGCATATTGATGCTACTACCATGCAAATACACCATGGTAAACATCACCAGGCGTATGTTGACAACCTGAATAAAGCTATTGCCGGAACGGAGCATGAAAATAAAAGCCTGGAAGAACTTGTTGCAAACGCTGGTAAAATATCTCCTGCAGTTCGCAACAATGGCGGCGGTCACTGGAACCACAGCTTCTTCTGGGAAATTCTTGGCCCTAATGCAGGCGGTGCACCAACAGGTGAACTTGCAGACGCTATCAACAGCACTTTCGGATCTTTTGATGAGCTGAAAACAAAAATCAATACAGCCGGTGCCACGCGTTTCGGTAGTGGATGGGCCTGGTTAATTGTAAAAGACGGCAAACTTGAAGTTACTTCTACACCTAACCAGGACAATCCTTTAATGGATGTAGCAGAAGTAAAAGGCACTCCTATCCTGGGTATCGATGTGTGGGAGCACGCTTACTACTTAAAATATCAAAACAAAAGACCTGATTATTTAGCGGCTATCTGGAATGTGATCAACTGGAACAAGGTTGCTGAGCATTATGCAAAAGCTAAATAATTCAATGGTTCATTTTTAGTAATGTCTTACCTTCAATCCCGCCCCAGATTGGTGTGCGGGATTTTTTATTTGACTAAATCTTTAACATGAAAAAAATAGCATTCGGCATACTTGCCATCGTTTCACTTGCATCCTGCAAAGAAAACATCAAGAAAGTGCTTGTTCTTTCAAAGGGTACAGCTAAGATCAACAAAGAAGCGAAAAGCATCACTGTTGATGAAAGCAGCGGACACGAAGAACAAACCTTCGATGTAAACTCCGGCGATAAAGTGGTTTACTCAGTTAAATCGCAGGCTGGAGAAGGCTCAGTAGAATTTCCTACAAACGGTTATTACATAGTGAATGCGAAAAACGATACAGTTGTAGGTGGCTTGCAGAACTACGGAGCGGTTGAAGACAGAAAGACTGAATTTACGCAAGAGGATGTAAAGAAGAACCTTGATTCACTGAAGTTGCTAGTCAGCAATCAAAATGTTAGCGCAGCGAACCATAACTTTTTTATCCTGCCCAACCAGGCCGTGAAGATCACGGATAACCTGGATGCTTTTATTGTAGGACCTTATCACCGCATGACCTCTGTTGAAGCGAAAGAAGGTAAAACACCTGAGGTTTACCGCTTCTATAGCATAAAAGAAGTTAGGGAAAAAATTGATAAGCTGGATGCGATGACTAAACCAGCGGATGCTTCGGCTACGCCTGAAAAAAAGAAATAAGGAAGAACCACGGTGGCATGTGCGACATTAAAGAAACAAGGGGTTTTGCCACAACGGCTCGAAGACAGAAAGAGGCACAAAGGCTTTCTTTTAATATCTCTCACATAAAGTCAGCAACGTAATGGACCTTGGCATGCATTCAAAGTATGTTACCTTGCTGGCTTTTACTGCATGATTTGGACAATTCACGCTCCCGCCGCTTTTGACTTTTGAATTTTTACTTTTGACTTTTCTACGGCACCGGATCATAGCCGCTTCCTCCGCCCGGGTGACAACGGGATATTCTTTTTATAGCCAGCCAGCCTCCTTTAAATAAGCCATATTTCTTTAATGCTTCCAGGGCATATTGCGAACAACTTGGCGTGAACCTGCACTTTGGCCCTAACGCTGGAGAGATCACGTACTGGTAAAACTTTATCAGCAGTATGAACGGAAAGCTCAGTATTTGCTTAAGAATTTTCATTTGCTGCTGTTATTTTAGTTTTCTCCAACTCCTTAATCAATCGTGGAATAGCCATGCTAATCTTTTCTTTGACGAGTGCGTAAGAAGGAATCTGACGGTCAACAAACAGTAAAAACAAAATCAGTTTACGATTTTGATTTTGGGCATACTCAATTAGTGGGGCCTTTTCGGTTCTGTAAGCTTCGCGAAGCAACCTTTTAACCCTGTTTCGCTGGACGGCCTTTTTAAACAATCTTGAGGGAGCAATTACACCGGCCTTTACCGGAAAATCCATTTCGTCGGGAACTTCCAGGTAAATAAGCTTAACCGGAAACTGATTAACAGACTTCCCTTTTGCAAAAAGGAGATCTATTTGTTTTCGACTTTTTAGCTTCTCTTCCCGTCCGTATGAATTTGATAAAGGCATATTCAAAAGTAAAAAGCCTCACCAAAGTTTGGTGAGGCTTTAATAATTTATTTGTAATCCCGACAGCTACGCTATCGGGATCAAACGCTTATTTTAATTTTCTCTCGTCAGAAACTGTCAGCTTATGACGGCCTTTCGCTCTGCGGCTGGCTAATACCTTACGGCCATTAGCGGTTTCCATACGCTTACGAAAACCATGAACGCTTTTACGGCGACGATTATGTGGTTGAAATGTACGTTTCATTGCTATAATTTTTTTACTAACCCAAAATAAATTTCAACATACAGGTTACAGTCACCATACTGCCACCCGGTGAAAGGACGGCAAAGGTAGAAAAAAAATTTATTCCAATCTCAAAAAAATGAACTTTTTATGCCCTTAACGCTGGAATTTAAGGCTGCAAAAGGGATAATAATCTGTAAAACAATTAAATTCAACGATCAATTTGTTTTACGGGGCCGAAATTAACTGTTATAAATTTCCGGTGGTTACAATTACGGCTTTTTTCGCACTACTATATAAATTATTGCTTATGAAACCAATAAAAGCCATTCTTCTGTTAGCATTAATGTTCAACGTTCTTTTTGCAAATGCTCAAAATTCACTGGACTCCGTCATGCCGGTACGTGGATTTTGTATTGCTGCACCAACACCAAAAGGGGTGGATGATTTTGTGAAATTCATTAATGAAGAGCTCGGCCCCAGAAAGGTCAATGTGCTTATTCTTAGAGTTGATTATAATTATCAATTTGAAAGTCACCCTGAATTGCGGGATACTGCTGGCTTATCCAAAGCTGACATTAAAAAGCTTGTTGCTGCCGCAAAAAAGAACAACATACAAATTATACCTCAGGTGAATTTACTGGGGCACCAATCCTGGGCAAATCACACCGGCAAACTGCTGGCGGTTTATCCGCAGTATGATGAAACGCCGCTGGTAAAAATGCCGGAAAAATATGAATGGCCGAATGCAGATGGTTTGTATTGCAAGAGTTACTGCCCGTTGCATCCTGAAGTTCATAAAGTAGTGTTTGATGTGGTAGATGAAATGTGCGATGCATTTGAAACAAATGCCTTTCATGCAGGTATGGATGAAGTGTTTTACATTGGTGACGACAAATGTCCGCGTTGCCAGGGAAGAGATAAAGCCGAACTTTTTGCAGGAGAAGTACGCAAGATCCGCGATCATCTTGCGCAAAAGAACAGGCAGCTCTGGATTTGGGGCGACAGACTATTGGATGGTAAAACTACCGGTATGGGTATGTGGGAAGCCAGTTATAACAATACACACCGGGCAGTTGATATGATACCGAAGGATGTAATGATCTGCGACTGGCATTATGAAAGAGTAGACAAAACGCCTGTTTATTTTGCAATGAAAGGATTGAACGTAGTTACATGCCCCTGGCGCAAACCTGAATTGGCTGTGCTGCAAACCGAGGACATGGCGAATTTCAGGAAGCAGGCAACACGCGAAATGAAAGACAGATACAAAGGAATGATGCAGACCGTATGGTCCGGTGCTGAATCTTTTCTTGATGGCTTTTATGGCAGAAACAAAAATCAGCAATCTGCAAACGCAGGTACCAATACGCCCTGGGATTGCTTTAGAGAGATGTATAAGAAGATTGGAGAACTTTGAGGTGTATGTACGATGTACGATTTTAGATGTACGATTTTAGATGTACGGTGTACGGTGTACGATGTTTAATGTACTTAGTATAGTGTTTGATGTAAGATGTATAGTGTTTGATGTAAGATGTACAATGCACTTGAGCGTAACAGTAAAATACTAGCAACCGACCTTTTATTTAAGCTTGCAGACCTTGCGAAAAAATCTCGCCGGGGCTTTTTATTAATAAGATAATCCGGCAGCATTTATAGATAATTCATCTCATTTTCAAAAGATGTAGAGTAAAATGAAGATGCTTAAGTTTGAGTACTTCGTACTTCGTAGATCGTACTTGAAGCAACATAGTTCGTCTTAAAGAAGTAATATTGGCTAGCAGCTAATTGAATTCAGATCCAGATGTTTCGAACGCACCGTTTGTCCAAAGAAAACGCTGCCGTTTTGGTCAAAGTCATCTGTGGAGTCTGTTGTATAAAAATTGAGAGCGTTGTTTTTAGTAAGTCGTTCTTCCATTTCAGGATGGCGCTGCAAATAATCCAGCAAGCTATTAGCGACAATTGACCCCTGCGCGATTACCTGGACATTGTCAGGCAATGAAGCCTGTATTTTTTCTTTTATCAGCGGATAATGTGTGCAGGCAAGCAAAACAGTATCGATGTTTTTATCCTGCATCATTAGGGCATTGGTATATTTTTTTATGAAAAAATCTGTTCCGGAGTTATCATATTCTCCGTTTTCAATCAATGGAACCAAAACAGGGCAAGCCTGCTGATAAACTTCTAAGTCCGGATAAAACTTTTCAATTTCAATCTGGTAAGACTTTGATTGAACCGTACCGTTAGTCGCCATGATCCCGACTTTTTTTGCGGGAGAATATTGTCCAATAATTTCAGTTGTAGGTCTGATAACCCCGAGCACTCTCTTAGAGGGATCTATTTTGGCGAGATCATTTTGCTGAATGGTCCGCAAAGCCTTCGCGGAGGCCGTGTTGCAAGCCAATACAACCAAAGGACAGCCTTGTTTAAAAAACCATTTTACACACTGGAGCGTGTACTGATAAACAGTTTCAAAAGAACGTGGTCCGTATGGAGCCCTCGCATTGTCACCCAAATAAATATAATCATACTGTGGCAGCAGATGCACAATCTCCTTTAAAACAGTCAGGCCGCCGTAGCCCGAATCAAATACGCCTATTGGTCCTTTTTCCATTCTTCAAAAATAAAAAACCACGCAGTGTGTTTTGCGTGGTTTTTATAATTAACAGATGTAATTTATTTAGGTTTTGCACCGGTTGCTGGTTTCGCTGCTCCGGCTCCTGTGCTTCCGCCAGTTGCTGGTTTTTCGTCCTGAAGATCGCCACCAAGTTCGTCAGGCAGTTTTATCTTCAATTCTTTTGCTACATACTGAAACACGTTTTCTATGGTTGAAAGGCCCACTTCATATGCTCCTGGTTTTAATACCAGTGTATATTTTCTTGCATCAAGAACTTTCTTGTAAGCGTTTACTACCTGCTCGTACATAGACTGAGACAATACTGCTCTTTTTTGCTCAGATTTTTGTTGTGCGATCTGCTGCCAGTAAGCAATATTCATTCCCACCTGCTGGCGCTGTTGTGCTACCAGGTCCAAAACACTTTTTGGTTTTCCTGCTGCAGAGTCGCCCTTGAAAGTGCTGTCCAAACGTTGAAATTCCCTGTAATAAAACTGATATTCAGCTTGCAAAGAATCTCTTTCGTAAAGCGCAACCAAAGTATCAACATGTGGCGCACCAGGCATAGCTCTCACCATCATATCAATATCAAAAACGCCAATTCTCACTGGTGAAGATTGAGCTTTTGCTGATGTTCCTGTTACAAACAGCGCTGCCAGCAACAGCATAGAAAAGAAAACCTTTTTCATTGTACTTGTGATTGTGTTGTTTGTTTGTTGTTTCTCTTTGTGAGTTTAAATCTTGATTTGTGAATATAGGAAATTCGCGCGCTTCAACGACTTTTAATAAAATTTACAATCAACTTTTAACTTTGTTTAGACACCGTTCCTGGCAAATTACTCTCCAAGCGCTTATTCAGGGCGCAAAAATAAAAAACCACGCAATGCTATTGCGTGGTTTTTATAATATTAAGTTTTATTTATTTGGTTTTTGCACCGCCTGCAGGCTGTTTTGCTGCGCCACCGGCTGCAGGTGCAGCTTTGCTTTCTTCCTGCAGATCTCCGCCTAATTCATCAGGCAGTTTAATCTTCAGCTCTTTTGCCACGTATTGGAACACGTTTTCAATAGTAGATACACCAACTTCGTAGCTTCCTGGTTTCAATACCAAAGCGTATTTTCTTGTATCAAGCACTTTTTTATAAGCATTGATTACCTGTTCTGTCATTGGTTGAGACAAAACTGCTCTTTTTTGCTCAGATTTCTGTTGAGCGATCTGTTGCCAGTAAGCAATGTTCATTCCCACCTGTTGACGCTGCTGAGCAACCAGGTCCAATACGGTTTTTGGTTTGTTGGTAGCTGAATCAGCCTTCCATGTGCTATCTAAACGCTGAAATTCTTTGTAGTAGAATTGATATTCCGCCTGTAACGAGTCTCTCTCGTATAATGCCACCAAAGTGTCAACCTTAGCCGCACCCGGCATTGCTCTTACCATCATTTCGATATCAAAAACGCCGATTTTCACGGGTGAGGATTGAGCTTTTGCTGAAGTTCCTGTTACAAACAGAGCTGCCAGCAACAGCATAGAAAAGAAAACCTTTTTCATTGTTGTAGTGATTGTGTTTTTGTTTTGTTGATTGTCTATTTGAGTTTAATTTAATTTGTTGCTTTTATACCCAATTCGTTTAACACGTCCTGGCTCTTGTCCAGTTTGGGATCGGCAAATATAACCGTAATTCCTTCACTCTTGTCAAGCACAAAATCATATGCACGTGCCGCGGCTATTTTTTGAACTGCGTTGTAAACTTTATCCTGAACGGGCTTTACCAGTTTTTGTCTTTCTTTGAACAGATCACCTTCGTAACCAAAACGTTTTTTCTGCAGATCCCTCACCTCTTTTTCTCTGTTAAAAAGTTCGTCTTCACGCTTCTTTTTCAACTCATCACTGAGCATAAATTGCTCAGCATCATAGTCTTTATACATTTTATCCAGGTCTGCCTGTTTCTGATCAATTTCTTTCTGCCACTGTTCACTCACCATTTGCAGCTTCTTTTCCGCATCCTTGTATTCAGGCATTTTATCTAAAATATACCTTGTATCTATAATGGCATATTTCTGTGCGTTTACGCTAAGGGTAGCAAATGTTGCCATTGCTATTAAAAACACTATACGTTTCATACAATAGTTTTTGGAAAGGTAATATATTATTCGGGTTCGAAGCCTAACATGAAGGTAAACTTGGCAGCATCCTTAAGGCTTCCGCCAGGAGTGATCCTGTCTAAACCGATACCGTAGTCAAATCCAAGCAAACCAAACATTGGCAGGAAGAAACGCATACCAACACCCACGGACCGACGTAACCTGAACGGGTTATAATCTTTAAATGAGTACCAACCATTCGCAGCTTCGAAGAACGTAAGACCATAAATGGTACTGCTTGGGTTAAGGCTTAATGGATAACGCAACTCAACCGTGTATTTGTTAAACATGGTGAAGTATTGAGACGCACCGCTTTGATCCGGGTTTACTGTAGGATCTGAAGTCTGGTACACAGGATATCCTCTATGCGCAATGATGTCGTATCCTAATAATGCGTAGCTGTTACTTATACCTGCGTCACCCACCTGGAAGCGCTCGAATGGTGAAACCTGCAGATCGGGGTTGTACCTGCCCAGGAAGCCGTATTTGGCCGCAGCCTTCAACACAAGTTGCTTGTTTCTTTCAGGCCCACCAGGTTTACCAATTGGTACGTACCATTCACCGGTGAACTTCCATTTATGGTATTCGATCCATTGGTAAGGATTCGCAGACTTGGTCAACGATGGATCCATCAGTGAATAAGGCGGAGTTAACTGCAAACTTGCCAGGAAGTTAGATCCACTGGTCGGGAAGATCGGAGAGCTGATTGAAGAACGTTGCAGTGCAACCTTCAAGCTCAGGTTATTTGAATAACCGTTATTAAATATACTGCCGTCAGGAAGTTTTAATGTATAATCAATTACATAGTTGTGTAGGTGATACCTTACATAACTAAGTGCAAAGGTTAAGGAGAAATAGTCATCAGGCCATTTCAACTGCTTACCCAAACCGATTGAAGCACCGGTTGTTTTAAAGTAAGAGTTATTGGCATTCACCCTTGTGTACGTACGTGTAACAGGATCGTAAGCGTTTGAGAATTTAGTGTCATATATATTAAATGACAACGAGTTTCTTCTCTTACCACCCAGCCATGGTTCAGTAAAGGACAGGTTGTACGAACGATATGCACGTCCGTTACTTTGTACACGCACACTCAGTTTCTGACCATCACCCATTGGCAACGGATCCCATGCTTCTTTGTGAAGAATATTTCTAATGGAAAAGTTATTGAATGTAACACCCAGTGTACCCGTTAACCCAATACCACCACCGAAACCGGCACTGAGCTCCAACTGATCGCTTGATTTTTCTTCAAGGCTCCAGTTAATGTCCACCGTTCCATCTGCCTGATCAGGAACAACGTTCGGATTTATTTTCTCCTGGTTGAAATAACCAAGATTGGCCAGTTCGCGCTGAGAACGGATTAGATCTGTACGGCTGAATTTTTCACCCGGCATTGTTCTCAATTCACGACGGATAACATACTCTTTTGTTTTTTCGTTACCACTGATTGTAACGTGCTTAATAGTTGCCTGCGGACCTTCCATCATACGGATCTCGTAATCGATGGTGTCATTATAGACGCGCGTTTCAACGGGATTTGTCTGGAAGAAAAGATAGCCATCATCCATATAAAGGCCGCTGATATCACCACCTTCCGGCGTAACACTTTTACCAAGTTTCTTATTAAGGATATCCAGGTTATAGATATCGCCTTTCTTGATATTAAGTATCGCCGTTAAAATAGAATCAGAATATTTTGTATTTCCTCTCCACGTAATGTTACCGAAGTAGTATTTATCTCCCTCATTAACCTTCAGGTCAATGTTCATGTTGCCTTTGGAATTGTAATACTTCATGTCTTTTTCAATATTGGCATCACGGTAACCGAGAGAGTTGTAATACTGAATGATCTTCTCTTTATCTTCTTCGTATTTTTTATCGTCGAATTTTGCTGAGCTAAAGAACTTAAGCCTGATATATGGATCGAGCACCCTTCTTGTTTTGGTAAAAGTCAGATAGCCGTTATCCTTAATGTATTGCTGAAACGTGTAGTGTTTCGGATCGAACAAACCACCTTTGTCATCAGTTGGGAACAATGTAAGGCGGGACATTTCTTTTGTACCCTTCATTTGTGCTTTAAGCTTTTGTTCGTTTACAGTATTGCCACCGAAATTGATATTGTTGATCCTTACTTTACTTCCTTTATCGATCATGAAATTCAGCACAAGAGAGTTGGCTGAAGTTGTATCTCTTTTTTCGTCAATACGCACTTTTACTGCACGAAAACCTTTTTCATAATAGTATTTTTCAATACCATCAATGGCAGTGCGCTTCATGTTTTCCGTAACAACCCTTCCTAAAACCAACCCGGTTTTTTTTGTCAGTTCTTCCTGGTCGCCTTTCTTAACTCCTTTAAAATAATATTTTGCAAGTCTTGGTCTTTCGGTAACCGCAATTTCTACATCAATATTATTCCCTTCAAGCCTGGTTAAATAAATTTCTACATCACTAAAATAGTTTTGTGACCAGAGTTTATTAATTGCTTTTGAAAAGTTATCACCGCCCGGTATTACTATTTCGTCGCCGTTGTGTAGTCCGGCTACAGAAAGCAATAAAGCCTGATCAAAATATTTATTACCCGTAACTACAACTTTTGCAATCTTGTATTTTTTGGGAACTTTTTGGTTAAAAATATTTAGGAGGTCTGCGTTAATAGAAGTGATAGTGGTGTCAGATTGGTTTCCGGGTACTTGTGCGGATACAGCAGAACTAACAAAGCTAGCTATACTCGCAAGTACAAGAATTTTACACAGTTTATACATTAAAAGCTGTTTTAATACCGGGCTACTGTGCTTACAAGGAGACAAAATTTCTCCAGCAGCATTAGTAAATTGATTTTAAGTGCGGCAAATTAACGGGAATATTTAAAAGTGTTTGTTAAAAGCCCTTGTTTTTATTGAACTTCTGCTTCGGATTGCAATTGTTCACTTATTTTACCAAAACGCCGTTCACGGCCCTGGAAATCAATAATTGCTTCATAAAGGCTTTCTTTTCTAAAATCCGGCCATCTTGTATTGGTGAAATACAATTCTGCGTAGGCCAGTTGATAAAGCAAAAAATTGCTTATTCTATGTTCCCCGCTTGTACGGATCATTAATTCAGGATCGGGGAAATTATGTGTTGTGAGATATTGTTGCAAAGTATCCTGTGTTATGTCGGACGGATTTAAATGACCATCTTTAACTGCTAAAGCAATGTTTTTTACCGCCTCGGTAAGTTCCCAGCGGCTGCTGTAGCTAAGAGCGAGTACGAGGTTAAGGCCGGTGTTAGCTGCAGTTTCATCCAAAGCATCTTTTAATTCCTGTTGTGCATGTTCGGGCATCATCTTAATATTACCTATCACATGCATGCGGATATTGTTTTTCTGCAATACAGGCATTTCCTTCCTGATCGTGTTAACCAGTAGCTCCATCAAACCTACAACCTCGTATTCCGGGCGATCCCAGTTTTCTGTGCTAAAAGCATATAATGTAAGGTATTCTACACCAATTTCTGCTGCTCCTTCCACTATATTGCGTACACTCTCAACGCCCTGGTAATGACCATATAACCGGTCGTGTCCCTTTTCTTTTGCCCATCTGCCATTTCCATCCATTATTATGGCTATGTGACGAGGTATACGGTTTTTATCAATTTGCTCTTTCAAGTCCGACATATAAAAAATTCCGCATTAATGCGTAACAACAAAGGTAACAAAATGAGAACACGATGGGTTTCTCCACAAAATTTTAATTTATTCTTGATGGCGGTTGCTCAATAATGTTGGGAATTAAAAAAACGCTCTATTAATGTTTGAATTTTAAAAGCATATTTATGAAGTTATTGAAACGACAAAAGCCGTAAACATTACGGCTTTTGACATATTTAAATTATGGAGCGACTACTTAACTTTTGGACAACGGTAAGAAGTGATGTTGAAAGAAACGCCTACCTGGAAAATGGCATAACCGTCTTTTTGCGAACTGTTTCCGCGTTGCCTGTCCTTAACACCTATTGGGGAACCAGTCTCGTAACTTCTGTCCTGTAAAAGATATGCAGGATTCACAGATCCGTCGGGAAGGTTCACAGTACCGGTAGAAGGAATGATAAAAGCTTCCTGGCCAGCGTACGTGGTACTAACATCGTCTATATAATCGGTATTTGTAAAGCGGTACCCGATTTCAGCAAAAACGTTGGTATTCTCATTAATGCTGTATTTGAAACCGAATGATAAAGGAATGCACAGCGCCATTGTTCCGTATTGTTTTCTGTTAGGATAAGCTGCAGATCCCTGTCCTTCTGTACCCAATGGGCGAAGAAAATATTTTTTGCCGTCCAGGTACGCAAAAGGGTCATAAGAAAAAACACCTACACCAAGAGACACATAAGGTGTATAATTATATCCTTCTACGCCGGGCATAAACTTGAAGAAATTAAAGTCACCGCTTACAGCAAATTCCCAGATATTGGTATTGAAGCTGAGGTTACGGCGTTTTTGAGTTTCATTTTGACTATATACATCGGAATAACCCAGTCTTGCATAGTTTGCCGCCACTTTAACGCCTATATAGTTGCTGATTTGTTTGCGGAAGAAAGCACCTGCAGAGAATTTAGGTCTGTTTATAGCTGCCCTTGTGTTCAAATCGCCAAAATAATGGGCGGTTCCTACAGCCACTCCGAATTCGCCTTCCTGTACAAAACTCTCGTACAATTGAGCCCTAAGGGAGGCTGTGGTTAACAGAAGACAAAGGATAAAAAGTAGTTTTTTAAACATAATGCAATGTAAGTAATGTTCTAATAACGAAAATCAAGATAATTTCTTGTGTGCGCAAAAAATTAATTTCGCTTATCCAATCCCCATGTGAGTTTAGTTCGCAGCGTAGAAAGGAAACTATTCTCGTTAAGCCGTATGAGACTGATGGTAAAGTCTTCCTTTTTGATGGCCAGCTGAATGGTCTTATCCACTATTTCGCGTCTTGCATCCAGCGCGCAAATAAACTGGTCGAAGCGTCCTTCGACTTCGAAAGAAATAACGTTATTGTCGGCCACAATTATGGGTCGGGCGTTAAGATTATGAGGAGCCACCGGAGTTATTAAAAAGCTGGAGGATTCAGGAAACAGGATGGGGCCGTTACAACTCATGCTATATCCTGTAGAGCCTGTTGGCGTGGATACTATTAACCCATCAGCCCAATATGTATTTAAAAACTCGCCGTTTAAATATGTGTGAACTTTTATCATCGGCGAAATGTCTCTTTTATGAATGGCGAATTCATTGAGGGCAAAAGGCGTTTCACCAAAAAGAGGCACGTTCGCATCCAAATGAACTAAGGTTCTTCTGTCGATCACAAAAGTGCTGTTCACCAGCGAGTCTACTGCAGAAGTCAGTTCTTCCTTACCAATGCTGGCAAGAAAACCGAGTCTTCCGAAGTTAATTCCGAGAATGGGGATGTTCTTATTTCTAACCAGCGTGGTGGCGTCAAGAATGGTCCCATCACCGCCGAGACTGATCAGGCAATCAACTGATTCATCCAGATCGTATGCACCCGCGAATACATGAAGGTCAAAATCGTATTGAAACAATTGCGGATAGCTTTCGGCCAAAACACTAAAAAGGTAAACAGTAATTTTCTGCCTGGACAGTTCCTGTAACAATACCAGCAATTGTGTCTGCTGATCATCATCTAATCCGCGACTATATATAGCTACTTTCATCTTTAATTATTATTGGATCCGGATCTCCAGCACTTTACGGCTTGCGTATTTGTAAGATACAAAGATAACCAATTGCAATTTGGCTGAACCGGCATTAAAAATCTGACCTGGTGTGGAAGAACAGTGCTTTATCTCCCAACTGATTGAAACTATACTCAAATTTCAACACAATATCGTAGACAGTCACAATATCAAGTCCAAATCCGTAGGTATGTAAAAGTTTGTTTGAAAGCATGCTTGTCCCTGCATCACGCGTATAAGCGTATCCAAGGTCGCCATATGTTTTGAGTAAAAAACGGAAGGGTATTACGCTATGGGTTTTTGACTTCGCAGAAGTCTTGATCTTGAATGAAAGTACATCCTGCCTTAATGTGCCTCTTAACATGCCGCCTATAACACCATCAACCACGTAGTACTCCAGACCACGCATATAAAGCGCACCATATCCAAAAAGCTGGGTATTGTAGTAAGGCTGATCAAATGGAGCCCTGATACTAAACGCGGCCTGTCCCTGCACCTGTGTCTTTTTAAACACCGGGTAAGTGTAAATAGCATGCCCTTCCAGGTTCCACATATTCATCTCCGGAGTGAAGCCACGCTTTGTGATCGTAAAGTCGCCCATGAAACCCCGGTTGGGGTATGCGTTATAATCAACATTAAAATACTGAAGTGAATAACTGAGTTCAGGGTAGCTTACCTTAACCCTGCCTTTGCCGAAATAATCGGGATTAAGATGGGCGATGGAATCCGATACACTTTCCGAAATATAAGCCAGGCGGAAACTGTGTCTTGTTTTGATAGCCGGCCGGTACAGGTAGCTTAAGTCAATACGCCTGTACGTTCGTACAAAGTTTTCTTCGTCTTTAAAGAATACCTGCTTGTTATAATCTGATTTGTAGTTTAATTCATGTTGACGCGAATATGCTACTCCAATATTAAAACCTCTTTTAAGGGATTTGTCAGCAAACGGCTGTTCGTATCGAAGTGCAATCTGCTGATTGTAGCCTGTGATCAACCAAACCTGGAGATTGTCATTGCGCCCGCTCAGGTTGTTTTGCATGAATTTGATGCCGTAATCAACACGGTCAAAACTCCGTTTTTGTTCTACCCACCATTGGTTGAAGTTGCGGTCGATCAATTTAAAATAGGGAAGAGGGAAAAGATACCATCGTTCTTTTACCAGGACGTTTACAAAAACTATTTCGCCCTGTATAGAGGCTACATACACAAAAACATCAACAAAAAGGCTGGTGTTCATCACTTGTTGCCGCGCCAATACAAGCTTGCCCGCTAACTGGCCCTTTGTAAGATAATCGCCTTGTTTAAAAGGAACTTCGCGAAGAATAATGTAAGGTTTGGTTCTTTTATTACCATTGATCTGTATATCACCCACCATCACGATAGAAGTATCGCTTTCGCTCAGGGTTACGGGATGTAAGTCCTGTATGTTAAATGCAGAATCTTTTTGGGCAGACGCACAAATTCCTATACACAGACAGAGCCATAAAATTATCTGCCGATAAAAATAATTCATCAGTACTTACAGTTGGTAGTGATTGTAAAAGTATGCTTTGCATATTGCTACGCAAAAATTTTAACTTAAAAACACCTGTAAGTGAAGAAAAGCATTACATTTTAAGATAATTCATTAAAAGGTCGTAATTCTCTTTGAGTTCATTTTCATAGAGTTCTTCACCGAAATAGTATTTTATAGTGTAGTCGTACCGTTGGAAGGTAGCTACAATATCAGACACTTCAAACTTATTTATCTTAATAGAAACGATAAAAGCACCGGAAACGTTGTCTGTGTAAGTATTTAACTGCACAATGTTGGCATCATTGGTTTCTACCAGTTTGTTCAGTTCGCCAAAAGAATAATTGGCTTTGTCCATTTCAAGAACAATGAAACCGCCTCTGGCATCCACGCTATTAAAAATAGCAGTAGCTCTTACGAGGTCATTGGGAGTAATCAAGCCCTGTAATTCCAGTTGCTCGTTAATTATGGGGACAAGTGAAAGGTTTTGCTCGTTGCAAATTCTTACTGCGGTAAGAAAATGTTCCCGTGCGGGAACGGAAACTTTAATGAGATGAGCTGCTGATGCTGAAACAGGGGAATTTTCGTCTACATCAAGTAATTCATCTTTGCTAATGAGACCTATATATTTTTCATCATTTACCACAGGCAGGTGCTGCACTTCGTATTCATCCATTAATTGAAGTGCAAAACCGGCAGTGTCTTCAAAACTAATTGAAGGAAAAGTCGAATATATCAGTTCCTGTACTAACATATCTGTACAATCTTGTACTTAATAGACAACAAAATTTATGCAACTGTTGCAGCGGGTTGCCTTTGTTTGCGCAAAAATTGGTCAAGTATGTGATTAAATTCACCCGGAACTTCCATCATTGGTGCATGCCCGCAATTATCAATGAAGTACAACTCGCTATGAGGAATTAATTTATTAAACTCTTTCGCAACAAATGGCGGAGTAACAGTATCGTTATTTCCCCAGATCAACAACGTCGGCTGCTTGATCTGGCTTAACTCTTCCCCGAGATTATTGCGGATTGCGCTTTTTGCGAGCGAAATGATCTTAATTACTTTTAACCTGTTGTTGGTTATTTCAAATACTTCATCAACTAGGTCCTTTGTCGCCATTGCCGGATCATGGAAAGTCACCTCTACTTTCTTGCGAATGTATTCATAGTCCCCACGCTTTGGATAGCTATCCCCCATACCGTTTTCAAACAAACCGGAGCTTCCCGTAAGAATAAGAGATTTAATGCGTTCCGGATGTTTAAGAATGTGAACCAACGCTACGTGCCCGCCCAGAGAGTTTCCCAGGAGATTGATATCCCTGTAGTCACGCATTTCAATAAACTTCTGCACATATTTCTCCAGACCGCCCACCGTTGTATGAAATATATCCAGATCAAACAATGGGAGCATCGGAACCACCACTTTATATTGGTGCCTGAAATGGTCAACCAGGTCTTTAAAATTGCTTAAAGCACCAAAAAGTCCATGAAGCAATACCAGGGGCTCGCCTTCACCTTCTTCTATATACCTGAATTTATCTTGTTGTTTAATCTCGTAATTCATCGGACATTCTTTGGCTTTTAAGCCATTCATTAGGTACAAATAAACGCAATTCAGACGAAAAAACCTTATCAATCATTCATTAACAATTAATTCGCCCGCCTTATATAGTAAAATTACCTGATTTATTGCAAAAATCTAACTCCTGTTAACCGTGTTTTTGGGCAATTCGTCCAAAAAACTGCTCTAACTGTACAAATAAATCTTTGAACAGGGGTATTACCTTGCCAAAAGCATCTATCGCTTTTGGTCCAACAGGTTCAATCAGGCTGTATAATTTCGACGATGCTACCGTATCTGCTTTTATAATGTTCATTTGGGTAAGGTAGAACAGCAGCACGCTCAACACGGTTATATAAAGTGCAATGTATAAAATAATGCCGCCCAGCCGATTGAGCCATCCAAGCATAAGTGTTTCCACACTCGCCTGTATGAGCGCTGCGGCCCAGCGAATGATCAGTATAACTCCGATCATCACAATAATGAATGAAAGAAAAGGCAACCAGGATATGCCCACAGATGTATGCTGCTGAAGCCAGCCACTTACCACTACTGAAAGTTTCAGTGCTGCAGCCAGACCTATAATAATGGCCACAAAGGAAAAAACAGCGACAATAAAGCCGCGCGTATACCCTTTAAATATGGCCATCAATAATATAATTACGCATATTACATCTATTACCATATAATTCCCGTTGCCTGTTATCAGTATTTTGAAAGGGCTATTTGCTTAATAACTCCTTAACGGCTGCGGATATTGCTTTGCCATCCGCCTGCCCGGAAAGTTGCTTTGTTGCAGCTCCCATCACTTTCCCCATATCTGCAGGAGAGCTGGCGCCAACTTCGGCGATAATTTTGCCGAGTGCTTCTTTTAACTCCGCTTCACTTAGTTGTTTCGGCAAAAACTTTTCAATAACAGATATCTCCTCCTGTTCTTTCTGGGCAAGATCCGCACGATTCTGCTGTTGATAGATTTCCAGGGAATCGCGGCGTTGCTTCACCATCTTCTGCAACAACTTTAGTTCACCTTCTTCTGTTACCGTTCCATTCGCACCGGGTTCTGTTTTGGCCTTAATAATTTCGGCCTTTATTGCGCGCAATGAACGCAAAGAAGCCTCATCTTTTGCTTTCATGGCTTCTTTCATTTCCGTCATTACTTGTTGTTCTAAACTCATATACAAACAAATTATTTGTTGGCTCAGGAATACTTTATCTTTTTAGTCACGAACGTAAAAACCGCTGCTTTTCAGCCGATCTTCTATCAGAGGCTTGTATTACCAGTTTCCTTTCTGATCTTTTTGCTGCTGCTCACGGAACTTGGCATAAAAATCTTTGGCAAATTTCTTCATATCGTCAACAAGCTCCTGGTGTTGTGTTGCGCGGTTGTAGGTATCGGCCATCGTCATGAAGGTCTGGTAGAAAAAATCAGCCATTTCATCCACCATCATTTCTTTGGTCCACAGGTCAATACGTAAAGCACTTTTATCAGCTCCGTCCCAAAAAGCCAGCATCATTGCTCTTGCTTTTTGTCCTTCTTCGGCCGTGCTATCAGTAGCTTTCCAGGTAATCTGATCAGGTACTTTGTCTTTATCTAAATGTACGTCAATTGTAATGGTTGAAGTATGCATATTTCAATTTTATAAATATCGTTTACAAGGATGCAAATGTAAGCAGTTAAAACAATACCGCTTTCTTAAGTACGATTTACGAGGTATTAAGTACCCAATCTCAGGGTTGCAGCATTTTTGTTATCATCTTAAGAACAATGTCATTAGTTAAGCATACTCATTGGTCTTGCTCCATAGGACCATCCTATCTGTAATGTCTCGTCCCAAAAAAGTTTACAGATAGGTTAATTAATCCTGTAATGGCTTTACAAACAACAGGAAGCTCCGCTGGAGCTTTAAATGCTCCGAACTAAATGACATTAACCTTAAGGGCCGGGTCTTCGTCTTTTTTTGCATGATAATTTTTTCACATAGCTAAGCCGTCTTAATACTCTTGCTTATTTGAAACAATTTATAACGCGCCTACAACTTTTGCCCTGATGAAGCTTCTATAATATTTGTCATATCATTTACGGCTGAATTGTAATTATAATGCGTTATCATAAGCCTGGCATTATAAATAAGCATATTGCGCATTTGTTCATTTTTGTACATGCGCACAAGGTTATGACCTAATACTTCTGCATCATCATTTTCCTGGTAAAGCGCACTTTCTCCGGCAATTTCTTTAAAGCTATTTAAGGGATTAGTTATAACAGGAATTTCGCATTGCATTGCCTCCACAAGTGGTTGTACATGCCCATCATGAGATGACAAATGGATACCTGCGTAAGAACATGCGAGGTTTGTAGAAAGCTCGCCGTCATAAGCATTCAGCACCTTCACATCCTTACGGTATTTATAAGAGGCCAGCTTTTCTTTCCAGGTATCTGTTTCCAACAATTCGCCTGACTGAAGCAGAAGTTTCATACTGCTTTGCTGCCATTTTTTAAATACTGAAAAAGCCTTCAATAACAGTATCAGCTCCTCTTCATTATTCATTTTCTTCATTGCAATAAAATACTCGTTTTCCTCCGTCAGCTTATGTTTGACTTGTTCCTTTTCTTCCCATTCTACAGGTTTAAATGCTGCTGACGCAGATGGTATCAGAACATGTACACGCGTGTCGGGCGCAGCATGTTCCATTACAATGTTCCTTGCAAATTCGGAATACACTATTACTGAAACCGCTTTTTCAACAAAATCCCTCAACTTCTTTTTACTGTAAATCTGTTGAGGTAATGCTTTTTTTTCTGCCGGTTGCAGAAGCAGATCAATAGCGGGAATAAAAAGTATTTGCGGCTGTTTTACAGAAAGACTTAAACAGCCATTGAGGTGAATGAGCAGATCTATTCCCGTTTTTTTCACAATGGAAGGAAGGCTTATTTCATACCACCATTGTAACGTTATCTGTGATTGCTGATCACACTCAAACATAACGATGGCGTTCTCCGGAAGTGCTTCCTTTTTATTGAGAGAAGAATAATTCAAAAGCTTGTATCCATGTTTCTGCTGTATGGAAACAATGATATCGGCCACATAATTCTGATAGCTGACATCTTCACTTTCTCCGGTCTGTTTTATAACGGCTATTCGCATGGAAGGCAAAGGTAGTATGTAGTGAGTTATAAGTTGTAGGTTATACGTTTTACGTTTACAACCGGGTAGTAAAACGATAATTGAAGTAACACTGATCGCTGATTTATTGATCTCTGATTTGTTCAGGTGTAACTTGCTCATTGTTGGCAAGAACGCGCTATTCGGGTAGCTGGGGAAATCAGCGATCAACAGATCAGCAATCAGCGATAAAAAAACCGGAAGTATTTATTTTCATTGTTCTAAATACATCCGGCGTTGGTAGCCCAGGTTTGTCTTCTCATTTTATTTTTGTTTTGCGGCCCATACATCCATTCTTTTTTCTACGAGATCGAGCGGCATACTTCCGCTTGACAGAAACTCGTCATGAAAGGCGGCAAGATTAAATTTACTTCCCAATTGCTGCTGATATTTGTTCCTTAGTTCGCGTATTTTCAATGCACCGATCTTGTAACCCAATGCCTGTCCGGGAATAACCATATAACGTTCTATTTCAGCAGTGGCGCCCTGTTCGCTTATCGCTTCATTATCCATCATGTATTTAATCGCTTCTTCGCGGGTCATGCCTTTTGTGTGAATGGCAACATCTACAACAAGACGAATTGCCCGGTGAATTTCATCGCCCAATGCGCCCATGTATTGATAAGGATCTTTATAAAGTCCGAGTTCTTTTCCAAGGCTTTCACAATACAATGCCCAGCCTTCCACATAAGCATTATGAGCGCCAAATCTGCGGAATTTTGGCAATGATGTATCTTCCTGCTGCAAGGAGATCTGGTAATGATGGCCTGGTATTGCTTCATGCAAAAACAGGCTTTCCATACCACTTGTGATGTTGAATTTTGTTGCATCAAGAATAGGAATGTAGAAGATGCCTGGCCTGCTTCCATCGGGTGTTCCCTGGTTGTATTCTGCGCTGGCGCTTTCTGCTCTGAATGCTTCTGTCTGCCTGATCTCAAATTTTGTCTTAGGTGTTTTATTGAACATCTCAGAAAGATGCGGTTGAATTTTCGCCTGTATTGCACGGAAAGCATTCAATACTTCCTCCGGTGATTTATACGGCATGAATATTTTATTGGTACGCATGTATTCAAAGAATGCAGGCAGATCTCCTTTAAAGTTCACAGCATTTTTTACGCTATCCATAATACCACGTATGCGTTTTACTTCAGCCAGACCGGTATTATAGATCTCTTCAGGAGTTTTGTTGGTAGTGGTTTGCTGGCGAACAAGATATTCATAATATTTTTTCCCGTCAGGCAATGCCGATACACCTGAAGTTGTACGTGCTTTTGGCAGGTATTCGGTTTGCAAAAAGTCTCCAAGCTTTTTATAAGACGGAACCAATTGCGTTTTTATAACTGCAGCAAAGGAATCCGTAAGACGTTTTTTATCTGCGTCACTGAATGTTGAAGGGAATTTTGAAACAGGACCGTAAAAAAGACTTTTTGTGGGATCTGCAATGACCATTGCTGTCATTTGCGGAATTATTTTAACCACAATGGATTTGGGCAATACAAAGTTTGCAGCCATTCCTTTTCTAAAATAAAGAATTGCGCTATCTGCCCAAGCGTTGAAAGCAGTTGCACGTTTGAGCCATTTATCATAGTCTTCAACGGTTTTAAACGGCTGGGCGCCGTCGCCGCTCCCCAACTGCCCCATTGTGAGCGTTGTTCCGTAAAACTGGTTGAAGGGAATGTAATTATCGTTGAAAGACAAACCTTCGAGCGCTATTTCTGCATCATGCTTAAGAATATCGTAGCTCGCCTGGTCGTTTTCATTCAGCCCGGCCCTGTCGAACTTAGCAAGACCGTCCAGGTATTTTTTATAGAAATCTTTCAGTTTTGCCCGATAGCTGTCAGTGAATTCAGCCGGCAATAGATCATTGTATCTTTTATCCCCCTGGTAGGTAGCATTGATGGGAAATAATTGCAAGCTTTCCTCATAGTATTGATCCAACAAAGTGGCCAATCCGGCATTTGGCTCACTAGCGCCGGATTTTTCTCCGCCGCTTTTACAACTTGCCAGGGCAACCGCGGCAGCAAGGATAAAAACAATTTTTTTCATCGGTTCACATTTATTGATGTAAGTATGCAGGAATTAAGATATCAGAAAAAAATCAGGTGCTAAAAATAAATGACTTTAACCTGAAGAGGAAAAGAATATTGAAGCAAAAAAAATGGCCTCGTAAGAAATTACAAGGCCTTATTTATACCCCCAATGAAAAATGACATTTGTAGAAGTAGCTTTTCATCAGCTACGTTTCTATTAAATTCAAAATTGATGCCAATTCTAATTTCACAGATAATTAAATTCTCCAATATTTAAGCATGTTACAACGTTTGTTTCTTACTAACGACCGCTCTTTCATTATCAGTTGCATCCATAAGAACAAACTTTTTTACGTCGTTAATTTTCATTTCATCAAGGGCGTCAATAATATTTTTGTAGCTGGCTTCATCGGTAGGTTTAATTAATACAATTGTTTCGGCGTCATTACCGTAATGCGCTGCAACCGTTTTCTTTTTTGCAAGAATTATCTGGCGTAAACCGTCGCGGGAATAGTCGGCGTCTTGCATCTGCGACACATTTTCTCCTTCGTAATAATAGATTCTGTCTTTTGCGGAGAGTAATAAATTGAGTGTTTTTCCCTCCGGAACAGGGGTTCTGTCAACAATCCCCCTGTCATCCGGGATTACCAATTTCATAGCGGTTTGAGACGACAGCGTTGTAGTGAATATAAAGAACGTAATAAGGAGAAAACCCAGGTCTACCATTGGAGTAAGATCGACCCTTGTTGAAAGTTTCTTGCCTTTTGTTCCTTTCTTTTTTTGGCCGTTGTTTGGTTGAATTTCTGCCATATGTTTGTTTTACAATGGGACACACAAACGGAGAGATTCCATAACAGAAAAATTACATACTGCTAAATAAAAAGATACACAGATGAGTTAAGAAAAAGAGCGTACATGAATATTTAAAACCACATGGTACAGAAATTTCCACAATATGAGCAATGAACAATTATGCATACTTACTCTTGCAACAAATTGCAGAGACAGTTGTGATGTTTCCGGGGATTAATTAAGTGCGGAACGAACTGTTAGCGATTAGCTTTATACCACCTATAACCAATGAATATACAAATAGCCATCGGCATGAACATGAGGTAAAGGATGCCTGAATTTAAGGCCGCTGCTGGCTTTTCTCCCAGTTGGGATGCTGTTTTTGTACAAATGGAACACTGGGCATTTACTGCACTTGCTGCCATTAATAGAACTGCAAAAAATAATACGTATTTCAACCACCTCTTTTTCATCAGCATATTTTATTAAATCCCGGTTAATAAGGCAATATTGCCGGTACACTGCCACTGCCGCGGCCAACAGGTTGCAAAGATACAAAATAGCGCGTGATGAAGGTTCGAAGAAATATCGATGAGTTGAATACACGACCAGTTAGCCTTACTGGACCACTGCATGCTTGTTTACTTTAACGGGAAATGAAAAATAGAAGGTACTGCCTTTACCCAGTTCGCTTTGTGCCCACATGCTGCCCTGCATTTTGTCCAGGAAGTCTTTACAGATGATCAATGCAACACCGGCGCCCTTTTCGGTATTGTTGCTATAAGTTTTTGTAGTGAAGAAATTAAAGAGGCTATCCAATTTCTCTTTCGTCATTCCGGCACCGAAATCTCTTATGGACACGATAAGTTCTTTTTCATTCCTCGTAGCATTGACATGAATTTCGCTATCCGGTTTAGAGAATTTTATGGCATTGTGAATGAGGTTCCTGTTGATGAACTGCAGCATCTCTTTATCTGCAAACGCAACAGTATTGTGATTTATGTTGTTTATCAGTACTACATTTTTTTCTTTCATCAACATGTCAAAGGGCGTAGTGGCCTCATCAATCATGTCCTTCAGATTTAGTTCAACAGGATCATAAACAAAACCAGAAAGCTGCTTCTTAATCCAGGACAGGATATTCTCAAATATTTCTACGGACGACCGCGATGAATTTTCGATAGACTCAAGCACTTTTTCCATTTCCTGCTTGGTTAACGCTTCATGGTCACGTAGTACGGTAATCAGGCTTGTAAGGGAAACAAACGGCTGCCTGAAGTCATGCGCAAGCAGGGAAATAAGCCTGTCTTTAAACCTGTTGTTTTCTTCCAGTTGCCTGTTTTTACGGTAGATGCGATTGTTTAATGATTTTAATGCAACCGTAAATCTTTTGTTGGTTTGGTAAGACCTGTATAATATAGCGAGCAACACGATTACCGCTGCAATAAAGATTGACAACAATATGTTTGCTACCCCACGGTAACGGCTTTCTTTTTTTTGTGCTTCTAACTGTTGCTTAGTATCTGCATATTCAAAATACGTTACACTGCTCTGCTCAACCATGCGCCGGTATTCTTTAAGTGCACTTGCAATTATTTCTGCATAAGTGCCTGCAGCATGGTAATCCTCATTTTGCGTGTAAATTTTATACAAGGTTTCCGCGCTGGTCAGGTACAAATCAATAAAATCGTTATCGCGGGCAATTGTAAGTGCAGATTTATAGTAATCGACAGATTTTTCGGGATTCTTTCCAGCTAACGCTTGTCCCAATAGCGTGTAAATGCCAACAAGCTCGAAATTATATCGCTCTTCTATGCTTTCCTTCTCTACGGATTTCAATACATCCACGGCAGAATCATTCCTTCCTTCATTCAGGAGATACATCGATCGGATCATCGCGTATTCCACAAGCACACGCTTGTCGTTGTATTTGGTGGCGATAGCCTTGCCCTGGCTCATCAATGTTTTTATGGAATCTTTTGAGAGTCCTTTGCTGTAATAAAGCAGGTTGGCAATAATTATAGATTGTATGGAATCGTTTTTAAGGCGGCTGCCCATATCAAATGCCTGGCACATGTATTCCTCGGCAACATCAGTTTTACCCCTTGAGTAAAATTCCAAACCAATATTTAGTGTAAGCTGGGCAATGTTTTCCTGGTCGTTGAGCTGTTTATAAATCTGAAGCGACTGGTTGTAGTATTTTGTAGCCAGGTAAGTATTTGTTCTAAGAGAATAATAAATGCCAAGGTTATTCATGGCATCCGCCATTCCCTTTTTGTATTTCAGCTTCAGTGATAGCCGGTAAGCATCGGAGGCCAGATAGTAGCAACTGTCGAGATTGGTAATATAATAGATTGTTGAAAGCCGGTTGATGGCGTCTGCATATCTGGTGCTATCCTCTATTAATGGCAGTTGTTCTTTTATTCTATTTATTTCACTTGACTGACAAAAAGAAAACAGCCCGGAGCCCAACAGGATAACGATCAAACAGAAGCGCTTCAAAAGGTTAGGAATAAATAATCTCACAAATGGTTCTATTGGCATATAAAATTCTAAAGGTTAGTTTAACTGCATTATAAGCTTCGCCTAACATGCTGGTTGAGCTAGTTACCATAAGGTTCGGATCATGATTCACAAAAGCAAGAAAATATACACAAATAAAATAACAAAATATAATGCAATTCGTTACCGGAAAGTGCTACTTTTTTAAAACAAAATTTAACGGCGATATCTTTTATAAAAAAAGCGCAACATTTAGTTGCGCCTTTTTGCATATTGTAAGGGGCTTTTATACAGCCTCAGCACTCAAACGTTTTTGCTGGCGCTTGCGTTCTTCCTCATCAAGAATTGTTTTACGCATACGGATAAAGTTCGGAGTAACCTCAATACACTCATCAAACTGAATATACTCCATACATTCTTCCAGCGTCATCAGTGTTTTTGGTGCAATGCTTGTTGCAGCATCACTACCGCTCGCACGCATGTTGGTTAATTTTTTTCCTTCATTCGGATTAACCACCAGGTCGCCCGGTTTGTTGTTTTCACCAATGATCATTCCCTTGTAAACTTCTTCTCCCGGATCTACAAAGAAGAATCCTCTATCCTGTAATTTATCCAAAGAGTAACCTGTCGTCGTACCGGCTTCTTTAACGATCAATACACCGTTGTTTCTTCCCGGAATCGGGCCTTTCCATGGTTTATAATCTAAAAAGCGGTGCGCCATTACTGCTTCACCTGCTGTTTGGGTAAGCATTTGCGTACGCATGCCTATCAAACCGCGTGAAGGGATTTCAAACTCCAGGTGCTGCATTTCACCTTTTGTTTCCATCACGTGCATTTCACCTTTACGTCTGGTAACCAGGTCAATTACTTTACTTGCGTATTCCTGCGGAACATCTACAACCAGTGTTTCGTATGGTTCAGATTTAACTCCGTTAATTTCTTTCACAATAACCTGGGGTTGTCCTACGGTTAATTCGTATCCTTCACGACGCATGGTTTCGATCAATACACCTAAATGAAGAATGCCACGTCCATAAACAAGGAAACTATCTGCACTATCAGTATCAACAACACGCAAAGCCAGGTTTTTCTCCGTTTCCTTCATCAGCCTGTCGCGCAGGTGACGGGATGTAACGAATTTACCGTCCTTACCAAAGAAAGGAGAGTTGTTGATGCTGAACATCATATTCATGGTTGGTTCATCCACACTTATTACAGGCAGCGCCTCAGGATTTTCAAAATCGGCGATTGTATCACCAATGTTGAAATCTTCCAGACCTACAACTGCACAAAGATCTCCGGCAACAACTTCAGATACTTTCTTTTTGCCCATTCCTTCAAAAACGTACAGCTCTCTTACCCTTGATTTCTTAATAGAACCGTCTGTCTGCATCAGGGAGATAGGCATATTTTCTTTAATGGTGCCTCTTGTTACTTTTCCGATGGCTATACGGCCAAGGAAAGAAGAGTAATCCAATGAGGTGATCTGCAACTGCAGGTTACCTTCTGTTACAACCGGCGACGGCACATATTTCAATATACCGTCCATCAGGGGAAGAATATCTTCAGTTGGAGTAAGACTGTCATTAAACCAGCCGTTCTTACCGCTACCGTAGTAGGTAGGGAAGTTCAGTTGTTCTTCAGTTGCATCGAGGTTAAAGAAAAGCTCAAATACCGCATCGTGCACTTCATCAGGACGGCAGTTTGGTTTATCTACCTTATTGATAACTACTATTGGCTTCAGGTTAAGATGAAGCGCTTTTTGAAGCACAAAACGCGTTTGGGGCATTGGACCTTCAAAAGCATCTACCAAAAGAATAACGCCATCAGCCATTTTCAGCACCCTTTCCACCTCTCCACCAAAATCGGCGTGGCCCGGAGTGTCAATTACGTTAATTTTCACACCGTTATATTCAACTGCTGCATTTTTTGAAAATATGGTGATACCGCGTTCTCTCTCCAGGTCGTTATTATCCATTATTAACTCACCTGTTTCCTGGTTATCTCTGAAGACTTTTGTTGCCTGCAAAATACGGTCGACCAGTGTGGTTTTTCCATGGTCAACGTGTGCAATAATTGCTATGTTGCGAATATTCATAAAATTTAGCTTACAGCCTGGAGCTGTTGATAAGCCGCAAAAGTACGCATTTGCAACGGGTGCGCAATAAAAACGCGAATGAATATTATGTTATGGACGAAATTGGCGCAACATTTAATTAAAGCGTTATATATTAAACTCTTACATAAATCTTTCTCTTATCAAGTATTAAACCGACCAGCCAGCAGAATAACATCCAGGAAACTGCAAAGAGGAAGGAGCCAAAGTAAGCGCCCGCATATTCGAAAATATTTTTATATAACCACTGGAACAATGGAACACCATTTACAGGAATCATCCAGAGTATAATTACGCCGATCTCGCTCAGCAGATAGATGAACAAAGGATTTTTTCCAAAAACCTGGAAAAAGTATGTTCCTTTCGTTCTGCCAAGAAAATCAACAACATAGATAATGCAGGCCAAAATCATGCAGTCCAGCCCCACTGTATGCAAAACGAAAGTGCTGGTCCATAGCTTTTTGTTGATGGGAAATCCCAGATTCCACCAGTAGGCGACGATAAACAGACCAAATCCGGCTATCATCAGCTTAGCCAGGCCCTCATAAGTCTTTCCGCGTTCCTGAATGTATTTTCCGGCTACAAATCCGGCAACAACGTTGCCTATCGAAGGAAGAGTGCTCAGTAACCCTTCGGGATCAAACGGCAAGCCTTCACCCATGTAAAGATGCTTTACCCCCAGCAGCCAGGTATCCAGCTTTAATACGGCGTTCCCCGTTAAGGTAAGATCGCCAAACATCATAAGTACAGGCTTGTACAGGAGTAAAATAATAGCAGTAATTATTACAGTGGCTCTTGTTTTAAAAAAGTACAGCATCAATGCCGCCAGCATGTAAGCTATCGCAATGCGCTGAAGCACGCCAAATACCCTGGTTTCGCTAAAAGGTGACAGTACTAGCTGGTGCTGCTCATTATACTTGAAGAAGGGGAACCAGTACATTAAAAAACCTAACAGAAAAATAAGCGCGGAACGCTTGAGGATCTTCCCTACAACTTTTGAGGTACTCATAAACTCCCATTTGCGCATAACAAAGCTCAATGCATTACCCACGGCAAACATAAAAGACGGAAATACCAGATCTGTTGGTGTAAAGCCATGCCATGATGCATGTAGAAGAGGTGCATATGTAGTAGCTTCGTTACCAGGGGTGTTTACAATGATCATCAGGCAAATAGTCATGCCTCTGAAAACGTCCAGGGCTAAAAATCGCTGTCCGGGAAGACTCATAGTCAGATTGTTTTAAGCAAACCCGAATGTAACAATCTTGCGGTAATATTAGACGCTGTTTTTTAATGCAAAAAACAAATGCCTGCAACTTTTATTAAAAAAGCCGGGACCAATTACGATCCCGGCTTTATGCGACCCTTGCTTAATAGGTTATTTTACAATCTTTAGAACAACCGGCTTAGCGGAAGTACCGTCGCTAATTCTAACCATATACATGCCACTGCTTAATTTGCGACCTTTCAATCCCAGGGATTGTTTCCAAACACCTGCGGGTACATTGCTGAACTTCTGGGTGTGTATGATATTTCCATTCATATCAGTTACCTGAACCGTTAGCTCAGCAACCGGTTTTTGGATGCTCAGGCGAAGATTTACGTCATTTATGAACGGATTTGGATAAACGCTCACCTGAGATTCAGTTAAAGGAACCAGGTTATTTGTTCCCAGGGCCTCAACCGAATTGTTACCTCTTGTTAACTTCCTGGCAAGCCTGTTGCCTGCAGCAACTGACGGAACAGCCTGTAAAGTCATCGCATTCAAATATCCGTATCCCGTTGTGGAATAAACTGTTACAGATATTTCACCTGACGAGTTAGGCTGCACATTGTTGATTTGCTGCGTAACGCTTGTATTTTGCCATGCGGGAGCGAAAACTGTCTGGTTACCCACCTTGTAAGCGGTTTGCGTGTTCGGATCGAATGTTGTACTTGCAAAGAATACCAGATTATAGATCATGCTCTGGTTTAGCTTGGTGAATTTAAACACGGCAGTATCGGTAAAGTCAAGGTAATAGAAGCTCTTCATTACATTATCCGGATATATACCCGAATTATTACCGGTTACTGCGCCAAAAGCATTACCGCCACTAAAATTATCAACAATGACCATTGATATGCCGGTATTGGCCCCTTGTTCATCCATCAGGTTATTTAAGCTTTGACCTGGCTCAGGAGGCTGATTGGTATTATTCCATCCCGGTTGTGCGGGGCTGCTTGCAGAACCATCATTAAAGTTGATGTTAACCTGGTATGCAACCGTAGCTGCTCCGGCAAAGTTGCTGAATGGCGAGAACAGTCCGTTTTTAGCCGCTCTAACCTTGTAGAAGAACACGCTGTTTACAGCCAACCCGGCATCTGTAAACGTAGTCGTAAATGGCGCTACCGTCGCAATCTTCGTGTATGTTCCAGCTGAAGAAGTGGATCTCCATATTTCAAAATTGGTAGTATCCAACGCTGTTATCTGCCAGTCAAGTTTTATTTTATCTTTTGCTATGCTTGTTGCGGTTAGGTTCGACGGAGCATACAATGTACCATCGTTGCCATGCACTTTTATGACCATAGCATTGATCTGGGTGTACATTGAGCCAGGATCTTTCAAGGCTGTTATCTCTATTACACCGTTACTGTCCGGAGAAATGTTATTGATCTGAACAGTATTCGAAATATTTGACGGAGATCCACTCAGCTTAACAGTAGTTCCTCTAACCGTAAAAGTGGTTATTCTGTTGTCTGTTGATGTAGCATTTCCAGCCCTGCTAATAAAGAATATCAGATCATATTTTTTGGATGAAGACAGGCCCGTTAACTGTACATGCTTTGGCTGTGATGTGGAATCATAGTAGAAAGATTTAATAACCTCATCCGGATAAATACCTTTGCCACTTGCAACAGCTCCCAAGGTAAGGGTGCCGGTCCACTTTTCAACAAGTTTCAGGTTAACTCCGCTGCTTGCTCCCAATTCGTCTTTCAGATTAGAAAACACACTACCGGCAGCAGTGATACCTTTCAGGTTATTCCAAGGCGCAGGTGTTGTACTACTGGTCGTAGTAAAATTCACATCAATTGTCCGTACGTTTTCTGCTGTTGTTGTTGCGCTAACCGGGTCTGCCCGGAGCACGCTTGCAGGAATTGCCTGTTTGCTAATTCCCGGACCCTGGTAAGAAACAAGTAACACGTCCGGCGAAGCAGCTTCAAAATAAGTAACCCTTATCTTGTGAATTCCCGCAGTAAGTGTTTTTGTTCCTGACTTTTCTACGCTTGCATCATGAATTCCATCATTATCCACAACCACACCATTGTTAATGTCATCGAGGTATAACTTAGATCCATCATCACTTGAGAGATAGAAAGTGTACGATCCCGCTGTAGGAATATCAATCACGCCGTCAAATTTTGCAGCATAGTTTACATTTGACTGTTTAAAGGAAAGGTCGAAAGTGCCTATAGATCCCGTCTTGATTGGCGTAAGTACCGAGAAGTTTGGCAAGGATGTAAACGAGCCTTCATAATAAGCATATTTCAGCGAAGAAGTGGCATCGTCATTAAATACAGATTCACCAAACGCCCCTATCGCTTTTACCCGGTAATAATAAGTTGTAGACACTTTTAAGCCTGCAGTATCGGCATAGCTTGTTGCATTTGCAGGTGCCTGGCCTACTTTGGCAAAGGTTCCGTCAGGAGATGTAGAGCGCCATATTTCGAATGCCTGCTCATTATTGCTGTTATCTGTCCACTTAAGGTCAATTTCATTTGAAAGTACCCCTATTGCTGTCAGGTCCGACGGCGCCACCGGCGGATTACCATTTACAACATATCCATCTGTATAAGCGCTGTCAGGTATAATTGTAAAGGCCCCGTTTGTTTGAGCCATTTTCCATGATAATTTGCAACCGAACGAACCGCTTTTCTGGAAGTAGGCAATTGCAACAGGATAAATGCCCGCTGTTAATGTAACAGTAGTATCCTTATTGAGGGTAATATTGTGCACTCCGTCGTTATTAATTAATGGTTTGTTCTTGGTGCTGTACGCCTGGTTAAAATAAAAGTTACTGCCATCATCAGAATTCAGGCGGAAGGTGTATGATCCATTAACCGGGATCTTTAAGAAACCCTCGAATAAAAATCCGAAGTTGGTGGATACTGCCCTGGGACTAATATCTATATTTTTAACTACACCCGTTTTATTAAATGTAAGCGCCTTAAAATCTGGCAAATTACTCCATGATCCTTCATAGTACTTATAGGTTAACCCACGCAAATAAGTAATGGCGGTCGCCTGGTTGCTGGGTAATGATACATTCCCGGCCTGGTCAACAGCCTTAACGATAAAGTTGTAAACATTTCCTGCAGTAAGTGAAAAGATTGAAAATGTGGTATCTGTTGTAGCATATGATTTTACTCCGTTAACATATATATCGTAACGGGTTACGCCTATATCATCTGTTGACTTGGACCATGCAAGACTTACTTGTGTTTGGGAGAAAGAAGTTACTCTTAAGTTTGACGGAGCAGTAGGAGCAATTGAGTCACGCACTGTTTTACCCATGACAGGATTTGTGGGCGGCGCAGCTGAATTGGTGTTAATCGCTCTTAAAATGTAATAATACGCAGTTCCTGCATTTAAAGAATTGACGGTATAGTTTGCAGCGTTTGAAGCTGTAAGCTTTATTAAACTGTAAGGCCCACTCGACTTGGTTGCCTGGTAAATTTCGAATCCTGTTTCGTTATATGCAGGATTGGATGTCTGATTCCATGTAAGTTTGATTGATGTAGTACTTAATCCTGTTGCTACAACATTTGTAGGTGCATCAGGGGCATTGGGAGCGGTGCCGTCAATTACATTAAATGGTGCAGACTTACCGGTTCCGCAGCCAAACTGCTCAGTAACCGTAACCGTATAATTTCCGGGGGTTGTTGCGGTATATTGGTTAGTTGTTGAAAGCACTGTACCTGTGCCATTTTTTTGCCATGCATAAGTAGCATAGTTTGGGTCTGTTTGAAGCATCACGCCTGCGCTTCCATCCAAAACAGGCAATACACCGCTGGTATTTGGCGCCAATTTTATGACAGGTGGCGTAGTAGCCGTTTTATATTTAATCACAAGCGGTATGCGGGACCAATCGGACCATGTACTTCCGCTTAGTATTCTGCACTTATATGTTCCGACGGATGTGGCCTGAATTGTATTGGAAGTAGCATTAGGTATAGCTACGTCATTTTTTGTCCATTCATATTTATTAAAACCCGGCGTAACGCCGATGGTTACATTAATCGCATCAGACTGGCAGAACTCGGTTCTTCCGCCTACCGCCCAGGGATTGGATTTATAAGCCCTCAACATAAAAGGACAAAAGTCAGGCTCCGCCCATGCTTTATACCACGCATTGTGACCTACACCGATGTAAACCGACAGCTTAAAATTTCCACCAGAATCAAGGATGGACTGTGCTTCTGCGTTTGTAGTTGCCAGCTTCGGGTCGTCGTCAATCTCTCCCTGAAATTGCCAGGTTGGCGTAAACTTAAATTTGCTCGCGTTATTTTTGATATCTGTTTGAGAAAGGGCTGCACTGATAGGCAAACATGCCGCAACAGTTTTTGTGTAAGCAGTAAGCATTTTCCAGGACGCCTTGCCACCGGCTGATAAGCCATCAACGCTTATGCGGAATGGATCAGCCTTCACTTGCGGAACCAGGTAATTTTGAATGATCTCATTAACTACACCCAGTTCAAATGTCCATGTTTCATTTTGTGTTTGAGGATATAATAGAAACCCATCAAACTTACCATTATCAACCGCATTCATAAAGATCTGGCCGCCGTGGTAAAGCTGATAATCGTTATTGTAAATAGTTCCTAATTCACCAACGCCATGAAAGAATACAAATACCGGATATTTCTTTCCATCGGCAACGGTGGAATATGTCTTTGGAAATTTTAAACGGAAGGCAACGCCTTTGTAAAAATAGCATTTGAAAGATGATGTATTCCAGCTAACTGTGGTAGTTTTTACCCACTTTGCCATTGTTCCGCTTGGAGGAATTGCAGGCGGATGAGCCGGATCATACTCAACAATCGGATCAGCAGGATTAAGTATTCCCGTTTGGGCAAACAATACCTGTACAGCAATCATACAGTACAGAAATAAGGACACTCGTTTCATTTTGTTACTGTTTCGGGTTTAAAATGAATTAGCCGGCTTACATGAGGATATTAAAGCCATTGGGGGAGTAAAATAAAGGGTACGTGACTTACCCTTTCGCAGTTGTCTGCAGTTCTAATAAAGATAACAATTTTTGTTCCTGATTTACAACGTTATTTACATGTCATCACGCTGATAAAAGCCTTTCGTGGGTTGAGTTTGCCTGATATTGTACTTGCCAATCAATTTATCCTTTTGATTAACAACGCGGAAAAGAAAATGTTGTAGACAAACGCTGATAAGTTGCTTGCAGATTAAAATTTGCAGGAAACTCAAAAAACACATTCGCAGATCGCTAATGAAAAAAGCAAAGGGCAACCGCGAAAAGTTGCCCGATGACATTGGGGGTACTTACCATCATCACATGTGGTAATCCATATTCAAGCTCCTGTTTCAATAACAGGTTCGTTAAAAAGTTTACTTATCAAGAATAGTAAATTCAGTTCTGCGGTTTAGCTGATGTTCTTCTTCACTGCATGCTACACCGTTCGCGCATTTGTTCACCAGTCTTGTTTCGCCGTAACCTTTTGCCGTCAATCTGTCTGCTGCAATACCACGACTTTCCAAATACTTAACAGTAGACTCTGCGCGACGTTGTGATAATTGCAGATTATACTTATCGCTCGCGCGTGAATCTGTATGTGAAGACATCTCAATTTTCCATGTTGGATTATCATTTAGCAACTTCACAATCTTATCCAACTCTGGTGCAGCATCGGAACGGATATTCCATTTGTCAAGATCGAAGTAAATATTCTCCAGTTTTACAGGCTTGTTCACTTCAGCTCTCTCCAGATAAATATCCCTTTTAATATTGGTAGTAACGTTTAAACCCTTTGTTGTTACAGGTATTGCAGTTATTGAAGCATATCCTGTTTTTACACCGCTAAGCGCATAATCGCTTGCGCTGTCCAGTTTAAAGGAAAAATCACCATCACTATTTGTAACAACTTTCAGCGGTGTTGATGTTTCATTATTGAAAAGTGTGACTATACTATTTGTAATCGGCTCGTTTGTCTTCTTGTCGAGAACTTTTCCGGTTAGTGAAAACACAGGTATTTTAGTAATTTCAAAACGGTAAATATCGTCGTCGCCTTTACCCTGCAAACGATTAGAGGAGAAAAACAACGTTTGATCTTCTTCTTTGTAAGGAGCAAAATCATCCTGCGGACTATTAACCGGCACACCAAGATTCTTTATTATCCAATTAGTATCAGCAGGAGCAGCAACGAATAAATCCAACCCGCCCATACCCGGTCTGCCATTGCTGGCGAAATACAGGTTTCCGGATTTATCAAAAAACGGAGTGCGTTCATCCCCTTCTGTATTAATCTGCGAACCCATATTCACTGGCTCCATCCATTTGCCAGTTGCATCACGCCTACTGTAATAAATATCAGTGCCTCCCACTCCGCGTTTTCCAAAATCAGCTACGAAGTATAATGTTTGCCCGTCTGCAGTTATATATGGATCTCCCACAGAATAATTGAATACTTCATTATAAGGAAAAGCATAAGGCTGGCGCCATCTTCCCGTTGCGGTATCAAGATCGGTCTCACGGATTTCCACATTTAGCGTGTACGGATTTTCTTTACCTATAAAACTTCTGCCTTTCTTTTCAAGAACAGTTGCTGCATAAAACATACTTCTGCCGTCGGCACTGTAACTTGCAGTTGCACTGTGAAAATCTCCATTAATATTCCTGTTTAACAAACGAACGGAGCTACTGTCCTTTCCATTGCTTTCGTAAAGATGAAGGTAACTGTTGCCCGTCCAACCGTATGATTTGCGCTTTATGTTGGATGAACCAAAGAAAGGAGCAGATCTTAATGAGTCATAAGGCCTGTCAGACGCAAAAATTATTTTATTGTTATAAATTGTTGTTCCCCAATCTGAGTACTTAGAATTTATTTCCTGCAAATTTGCAAGCGTTCCTCTTACAGGATTTTTCATCCAGACTAAAGCAGAATCGCAGCCGGCACGCATATTTACAGCTTTGGTGTCTCCTGCTTTTTTTGAAAGATAATTATTCAGCTGGGTTTTTGCTTCGCTATACTTGCTGTTATTCATCAGCATTTGAGCAAAGTATAGTTCATCATCCGGCGTATGATCAGGATATGCAACAACTTTTGTATACCAGGACTCCGCAAATTCGTAATCATTCATCATCCTGTATGCTTCCGCCAGGCCGCGTGCGGCTTCTATTGTGGGCTTCTTCTTATAAGCTTTTTCATAAAGCGGTTTAGCCTGTGCATAGTTAAACAACGAAGCCTGCATCATCGCTTCTTTCAATACATACTGCGCGTTAGTTGTATTGAATACAACGAAAACCAGCATGATCGGCAGCCATATTTTTGCTAAGTTGATTTGCTTATTCATAGATTCAATGTTGGGTTGGATGAAAGCTTTATCTTCACTACGATCACTTCCTTTCATCCGCAAAATTTTGTTGATTTATTCTAGAAATATCTTGGCGACAACATCCTTGCTTTTGGATTGGCAAAGAAGTAGCTCAGTGATATTTCATGTGTTGTATAGTTGTTGGCTGCGGTGCCATTTACTGTTTGATCATAAGCATATCCAAGCCTTAATTTATCGTTCACAAATACTTCTATCATACCTACAATTGCCCCTGACTTAGTCAGTGATTTATCGATGTTGCTTTTATTGAACATGGCACTGCGATAAGAACCACCAATCCATAATTTTTGCTCAATCAACAGAAAGGCATTAATGTCCACACTCGTCGGCCCGGCCAGGTCTTCCTTTACCAACACAGAAGGCTTGAGTTGTAATTCATCAGACAATGGCACCAGGCCGCCGACAGTAAAATACATGTGAGGCTTTAAGGGTAGATAGTTTTTAAGAGCGTCAGATTTCTGAAATAGATTGGTTGTAAGGTTGTCTGCAGAAAGACCAGCATAAAAGCGGTCGCTGTTATAAAAAATACCCATTCTTGCATCAGGCATGAAGGCTGTTTTCTTTGCATTGATTAACATAGGATCACCTTGTTGTGCAGGATCAAGCACACCCACATCCAGGCGTTGCTGAATAAAGCCGGCACCAAAACCTATTGCCAGCGTTTTGCTACCAAAATCGTCCATTGGTATACGGTAGGCATAGCTGCCGTAAAAAGACGTATTATTTTGTGCACCGATCTTGTCATTCATTACCTGAATGCCAATCCCCATACGGTTATCATTAGCCGTTCCATCTGCTGCAATTGAAAAAGTTTTTGGTGCACCCGGAAAACCGGCCCACTGGCGGCGATAAAACATATTTACGTTCCACTGCTCGCGGTAACCTGCATAAGCCGGATTAATGTAAAGCCCGTTAAACATATACTGGCTAAACTGTGCGTCCTGCTGCGCATTTGCCTGAAGTGCGCCCAGGGCAATTAAGAGTATTGGTACAATTCGATTCATAGTTTGCTTTTATGTTTTATGCCAGGGGAAGCAGGCGCCGGGTAGAAACCCAGCACCTGCAGGTTTATTTATTTATTCAGCATGAGCATTACATAGCCATTATATGAGTGCCATTTATTGTCTGCATCTTTTACTTTAAGTATATAGAAGTAGGTACCGGCATTCAGGTTCTGTCCTGTCCAATCCTGTGTGTAGTTCTTTTTGTTGTACACGATGTTATTCCAGCGATTAAAGATCACCAACTCGTTTTCTTTGTATGCTTCAAGGTTCTTTATCACGAACTTGTCGTTAAAGCCGTCACCGTTGGGCGTAATAACATTTGGAATTTTTAGTACAGTGATGTCTTTTTCATCTACTGAAATATTGTCGGCAGGATTTGTATCCGGCTCATCGCTGGATGCATAAGCTTTGTTTATTACAACGCCTGCTTTATCCGCACGCACTGTTAAAGTAAGTGTGGCTTCATCGCCGGCCTGCATTACATCTATCTCCCAGTTGAATGAGCGTGAAATAATATCATAACCTGAAATCTTACCAACCGTTACAGTGGCGGTAACATAAGAGATCATTGGAGACAGCGTATCAACCACTACTACATTGTGTGCTACATAGTCACTTTTGTTGGTTACTTTGATTGTATAAGTATAGTTTGCACCAATAGCCGTTACAGTGTTTTTGTCTGATGTTTTTACTACTTTAATATCGGTGGTGCCTGCTACCGGAATATATGTAGTATCGCCTGTGCAGGATGGATCATCTGTTGTACATGTAGGCGTGGTTACGTTATCACCCGTTACAAATGCAAGGTTTGCTATTTGGGTTACATGTGATAACTGATCATCCACTTTCACCTGGAAGCTTACAGATGTATCAGCGCCAGCTTTAAGATCGTTCCAGCTAAACACGACTGATTTATCCTGATCATTGTACGTACCACCGCTCCTGCTTACATAAGTAGTATGCTGTGGAACGGTATCTTTTACGATAACACTTGAAATAGTTGATAAGCCAGTATTCTTAACGTGAATGGTATATGTTAATACTTCGCCTGCTTCAGCCTTTCCGTTTGCGCTGGCATCGGCAACTGCTTTCCATGCGTTGAATACACCGGGATTCACACGCGCAGTTTCGATTACAGTACTGTCGCCCTTACAATCTGCAGATTCAGCGCTGCAGGTAGGTTTATCAATATTATCCGCGGTTACGGTAGCTTGATTCGAAATGGTGTTTACGCCTGCAATGTTCTCATCCACTTTTACCTGGAAGCTGAATTCAATGGGATCACTATTTGACGGAATATTTGTTGCAGTGAATGATACTGTGTTAGCAGTAAGACTGTAAGTTCCTCTGCCACCTGTTCCATTTCCAGCACCACCATCTACATAAGTTGTATGGGCAGGAACTTTGTCTGTAATGGTAACAGTTTTCAGCGTTTCTCTTCCGGTATTTCTTACATAGATATTATAGGTTAACAACTCGCCCGCTTCTGCCGTGTTATTGCCATTTGCATCTTTAACCGTTTTCCATGTATTGAAATCTGTCGCATTGCATGATGCATCTTTAACAACAGTAACCGGCCTTACAACTACACAACCCTGGCTGCTCGTTGCCTTCACGTAATATGTTCCCGCAACAGTAATTGCATTATAACCGGATAATGTTTTTGTAGTGGCAGCATCTGAATAGAATGTGTATCCGCTTGCATTTACTGCATTCTTAATTACCTCCGCACTGCTCAGATCCAGGGAACCAGAACCACAGATATGCAATGGCTCAGCTGACACGGTAAGTCCAACGGTATCATTGGCCACAATTTTAACGCTATCACTAACAAAACAACCTGCTATCGACTCAAGGGTTACTTTGTACCAGCCTGCATGCAAGCTGCTGTCAAACGTGGGCACGATAAGGGTGTCGCCGGAAATGTTCAGGCCGGTTGTCAATGGCATGTTGTTGTATATCCAGGTTATTTTGGCAACAGGACCAACTGCTTTTGTAGCTATCTGCAATGAATCGCCTCTACAAATAGCTGTCGCAGAAGCATTCAGCAATTGCAGTGTTGATGCATCATAAACAGTAGCATCCTGCGTAATTTCAGAACATTCGTTGCGCACTTTTACAGAATAAATGCCTGCTGGCATATTGTAGAACAGATTATCCGTCTGCCATGTGTAATCCGCATCATTAACGCCTTTAACACCGTACTTATAAGGGCCTGCACCTTTTGCCTCAATTCCCAATATGCCGGTAGTACTGCCCTTACACACAATACCGCCTGCTTTAAAAGAGAGTGGTTCGTAATGAGGAAGAGAAACAGTTTTCACATCTGAACCAGAAGCACAATCTGCATTAACGTTCAGGAAAATACCGATAACATAATCTCCTGCAGGCACATTGCGGAAAGAGAATAACGGGGATGCGGCACTGGCAACGGTCGAAGTAAGGCCAACAGTACCTTCCGGACCGGAGATAATTTTCGCTACCAGTGCCTCATCACCGGTTCCATAGTTAAATACGGAACCATCTTTTCTTTTTGCCGTTGCGGAACCAATGATGTTAAAGATGTCGCAGGAAACATGTTGAAAACTCAGAGAATCGACAACCAGAGAAGCGGTAACACCAGCCATTTTTTCTCCATTATGATTTTCAATCCTACAGATGCCATTGTTTCCATCGCCATATTCCACGAGAAAGGAATAACTTCCTTCAGGAAGATTATCCCATAACATAAAGCGCAGGTTTACGTTTGTTCCGGGCGATGTTATTTCTACCGGTTTAGGTAACGGAGTAAGGGTTGACGGAGCAGAAGTAATTGATATTTTCACCGGCCAGGGGCCACTTCCAAACAAACCTTTTACACCGATTCTCACTTTTCCGGGTTCACATGCATCTGTAGCAAAAAAAGTGAGTTGGGAATAGGTATTCTTATAAGTAAGCGAATAGTTCATTTTAAACCCTGCCGCATCCTCAAAAGCAAACTCATATTTATGGCCTTCCACAAGCGGAAGTCCCGGAAAAGTCATGCTGCCGCTGGTCCATGTAAAAGAATAGGTTTTTCCTGTATTTGCGTCTTTTACCTGGATAGCAACGGGAAAATATGGAGCGAGATTGTTTGATGAGTTGTAAGAAGCGTAAAGCGAAGCCGGGCTACACATATCAGACAAGCCGTTAGAGCCAGCCACGCCAAAAACCTGGCCTGTAATGGTTACCGGTGCAGAACGAAATTCGTGGCCTGTACAAGGATTCTTAACCACAACTACATATGATGCCTGAGCACCGGGAACATATTTACCAACCTTTGCTATATCTGCACCGGTAGTAATCCAACCACTTGAGGATGTAGTGCCGTTCGTGGTAAACTCAATTTTGTAAGGTAATGTAAGTGAATCATAACCAACCGTGTTTCCTGCTGCATCTTTCAGAACGATAACACCTGCAGAACGTAAGTTTCTTATTGCCAGCGAATCTGGTGCACCTGCAACTCGATCCGGTATAACCGGCGCATTTTGCAATGACACGCCTGCAATTCCTGCGGCCGATAAATCATAGTCATTAGTTAATTTAACCGGTGTACTGGTAAGTGATGTACCACATGCATCTGTAGCAGTGACTATATAATTGCCTTTGGAAACATTCTTAAATAATACATTCTCTCCACTGTTGCCAGTTAATGTAACGGTATCAGTTCCCTTTGCGAGCTTGTATGTAATGGGACTTCTGCCATTAGCAGCGTTAACAAGCATTGTTCCTTCTGGCCCACAAAGTCCATTAGCGCCTGCTACTGCGCTGTTAAGTGTTATTCCGGGGGTAACAGTCAGGCCGGATAGCTGTTTATATTGAGTGGATACAATTATATTGCTGATAACAAAAGCTGTTGCGGAGGTAGCATGTTGTGCGTCATAAACTTTTACGGTGTAAGTTCCTGCGGGAAGATTGGTGAATATATTGTTTTTGCTTGCTGCAACGCCCAGCGGTGCAGGTGCTACAAGTTCGTATAAAGTAGTGCCGGATGTGTTTTCTGCGTTTACGATAATTTGCCCGTCAGACGCGCAAATACCATTTACAGGTGTTGCAGTAGCGGTTAAAGGTTTAGTGTACGCAGCCGACGCAACGAACATCAGCACTATTGTACATGCGAAATGTATAGCTCCCCTCATAATGTTCCAATATTTGGTTACGCACCGGTGTTATGCAGTGCAAAAAATACTGGAGTTGCGTTCCCCTTTTTTCTTAGCAGACTAAGAATTTGTATGACAGAGAAATAGGACGAATTACGTGTGCAATCATGGCATAGTAAGATCAGCTGCATTTTTCAACACAGAAAACTCTTGCTATAATAAACCTGCCAATGAATCATTACATGATATTGCCAGTACAGTTTCCGATGCATTCAAAATGAACACATCAAAAAATTGTATGTGGGCGGAACAATAATTCTACCTGTGCAAAACCAATAAAAATGAAATCAATGGAATTGGATAAGGTGGAGGATCATAGGAGAAATACCTGGGTACGTTAGCGTATCTGAAATTTGTATTTCAGACATAAAAATAGGGGAAGAGTTTGTATATAACAAAAACATCCGATGAATTGACACAAATTTCCGTTGGAAACACAAAATATGGCGCCAAACGAATAGCTAATCGTTAAACAAAATGTGCTTCATTGCCTTTCAAGGATTCCTTAGGTTGAAGGATTTTTCAGATACCGAAATATTTAAAACGGGGAACATTTTTCTTTCAACAAAAAAGGTGCCACACCATCATTTTTTTAACAAAAAATCGGTAAGCACGAAATATACACACATATTAATTGCATGCATATATAATTATTTGAAGCAATTAAAATTATCGTTAAGAAGTTTATAAAGTTGCAGGTCATCCTGATATAATTGTCCATCTTGCAGCCACAAAACAATGGAATGATATTGGCTATTAATGCGCCCGGCTAAAAATTTATCAATCATCTATAAATTACTTAAATTGAAAAACAGTAGCAGTATGGAGAACGTAGTTGCAGATCAAGATAAAAGTAAACTGGTAGTGGCACCAAAAAAATTGCAACCCAACAAGGGAAAACAAGCTGATGTTATTAGCGTGGGACGAAAGTTTGTCTTTCTTATTAACCCGGTGTCAGGCACATCGAAGAAGGAACTCATTAAAAAAGAAATTGAAGAAACCTGTAAAGGGCAAAAAATACATTTTGACATCGTTCCCACGAATTCAGTGGGTAACTACGATTTTTTGAAAGAAAAGATTCATGAAGAAGGCATTACTGATGTGATTATTGTTGGTGGCGATGGCACGGTCAACCAGGTATTGAACACATTACGCAAAACGAAAGTGCGTTTTGGGATTATCCCTGTCGGTAGCGGTAACGGACTTGCCTTTGCTGCAGGAATACCTAAAAAACCCCAGCAGGCACTTGAGCTGATATTTAAAGGCAAATCAAAAATGGTTGATGCCTTTCTTATCAATAATGAATTTTCGTGTATGCTAAGCGGCCTGGGCTTTGACGCAAAGGTGGCACACGACTTTTCAATGAAAGCCTCCCGCGGCCTACTCACTTATACGCAGCAAAGTTTGTTGAACTTTTTTAAGGCGCAGCCTTATCAATTTGAAATTATACTGGATAACTTTTCCTTTTTTACCGATGCATTTTTTATCAGCATTGCCAATGGCAACCAATTTGGTAACAACTTTACCATAGCGCCTTTGGCTGATCTGAATGATGGCATGCTGGATATCGTTGTTGTACAAAAAATGAATAAGGCGAGGCTGCCTTTCGCTATTCTCAGACAGATCAGGGGCAATAACAAGCTTCAACAACTGGTTGACGATATTACCCAAAAGAACGTGCTTTATTTTCAAACACCTTCGCTTACGATCAGGAACTTAAAACATGCGCCGTTTCACATTGATGGTGAGCCGCGCGAAGCTGATGATGAGTATCATATTGAGATTATAAAGGACTGTTTTGAGTTGATACAGCCGTAGAAGACAGTAAGACCGTAAGATCGTAAGACAGTAAGATAGTAAGAAGAAGTGCTGTCTATGATTGGTTGTGTTCTCGCAGTTGAACAGATCAGCGATGAAAGACAGTAAGATCGTAAGAGAGTAAGATAGTAAGAAGAAGTGCTGTCTATGATTGGTTGTGTTACCGCGCATGAACAGATCAGCGATCAAAAAATCAGACATCAGCGATGAAAGACAGTAAGATCGTAAGACAGTAAGACAGTAAGAATAAGTGCTGTCTATGATTGGTTGTGTTCTCGCGCATGAACAGATCAGCGATCAAAAAATCAGACATCAGCGATGAAAGACAGTAAGATCGTAAGACAGTAAGATAGTAAGAATAAGTGCTGTCTATGATTGGTTGTGTTCTCGCAGATGAACAGGTCAGCGATCAAAAAATCAGACATCAGCGATGAAAGACAGTAAGATAGTAAGACAGTAAGATAGTAAGACAGTAAGAATAAGTGCTGTCTATGATTGGTTGTGTTACCGCGCATGAACAGATCAGCGATCAAAAAATCAGACATCAGCGATGAAAGACAGTAAGATCGTAAGACAGTAAGATAGTAAGAATAAGTGCTGTCTATGATTGGTTGTGTTCTCGCAGATGAAGAGATCAGCGATCAAAAAATCAGACATCAGCGATGAAAGACAGTAAGATCGTAAGAGAGTAAGAGGAAAGATGCTATAGAAAGAGATCGGTGTAGAGCTTGCCGCCGGGGGTTACGGCGTATTTGTCAAAATTGGTGATGCCTTCTGCAGTAAGCACTTCTTCATCAATAAAAGAACGGCCGGTGTATTGAAGATTTTTTTTATTTAGAATATAATAAGCCGCATCAGCAAGGATATCTGTGGTGCGGCTCATTTTTGCAAGCGCCTCGCCACCAAGTAAGTTTCTTACTGCTGCAGTATCAATGGTTGTTTTCGGCCATAAACTGTTCGATGCAATTCCGTGCTGTGCAAATTCCTGCGCCCAGCCCATTGCCATCATCGTCATGTTATATTTACTTAGTGTATAGGCAACATGCGGACCAAGCCATTTGGGATTCAGATTAACCGGCGGCGAAAGTGTTAATATATGGGCCCCCGGCGATTTTTTCAGATAAGGTATGCAATGTTTTGTGACGAGAAAAGTACCACGAACATTTATATCATGCATAAGATCAAACTTCCTGGTCTCCAGCTTTTCTGTGCCGGAAAGATTGATTGCCGATGCGTTATTGATCAGTATGTCTATTCCTCCAAATTCATCAGCGGCTTGTTGCACTGCCGTCTCTATTTGAGCCTCATCGCGGATATCCACCTGCACAGGCAGCGCCTTTCCACCGGCCTTTTCCATTTCTTCCGCCGCGGAGTAAATGGTTCCTCCGAGCCTGGAATCTTCACTCACACTTTTTGCCGCAATCACAATATTTGCGCCTTCACCGGCAAGCCTTAAACCTATCGCTTTACCTATACCGCGGCTGGCGCCTGTAATAAAAACCGTTCTGTTTTGAAACGACATGAGGAGTGAGGATTGGTTGAAGATAAAGATAATGAATATGTACGATGTTAGATGCCCGCCCGCACCGACGGTACGTTCGGGCGGGTACGGTGTACGATGTGAGCGGCCAGATGGTGTTATCAAGTACGAGGTACGAAGTACGAAGTACCCAGGTGCAACAGGCTGCTATTTATGAATGGTGTTAGATGTACGGTGTACGATGTTTAGGTGCAGCAGAATCCTATTATGCATAATGCTTAATGTACGTTGCTAGTGGACGAAGTGTGGTGCCAAAACCTTTGTTTTTGAATTTTGAGACTTTTTACTTTTGAATTTAAATCGCCTGAAACCTGATACCTGATACCTGATACCTTACGCCTTATCCTTCACCCCTCACCCCTTCAAAAACTCCATAATCGCCTCTTCCGTTTCCTTGCAGGCTTTATCGAGATTGTCGTTGAGGATGATTTTGTCGAAATGATATTTGAATGAGATTTCGTAAGAGGCCTTATTTACCCTTGTCTGAAGACTTTCGGCGGTTTCTGTACCGCGACTGTCGAGGCGCTTGCGTAGTTCATCTACAGATGGCGGTTCGATGAAGATAGATAGAGAAGTATGCGGAAACTGTTGCTGAACGTGAATGGCCCCTTTTACATCAATATCCAGCATAGGCGTTTTACCATGACTCCAAATTCTTTCCAGCTCGCTTTTCAAAGTACCATAATATTTTCCTTCATAGACCATTTCCCATTCAACAAAAGCATTCTCTTGTATTTTATCCTGGAACTCTTCAACAGAAAGAAAATAATATTCCACACCATTCTTCTCGTCACCCCGAGGTAAACGCGTTGCGGCAGAAATAGAAAAGGACAGGTTTGAATATTTCGCAAGTAAATATCTTGTGATGGAGGTTTTGCCAGCCCCGGAAGGTGCTGTTATGATGATTAGTTTTTTATTTGGCTCATTCATTGCAGCAAATGTAAAGTGTAAAAGGCGTGTCTCCAACAGTCACACGCATTTTTGAACGCAACACGTCAAGGCGAAACGCTAAAAAAGAAGTAATCTTGTAACAAGAAAAGAATAACATTATGCAGTTTCATATTTCAAAAAACACGGAAGACCTTAGCAGACAGGTAGCCGACTGGTTGGTAGACCGTATCAGCAATACGTTAAAAAACCAGGATAAATTTACCATTGCGTTATCCGGCGGAAGCACGCCTAAGAAATTACACGAGTTACTTGCAAGTGATGCATATAAGAACAAAATAGACTGGAGCAAGCTGCATATATTCTGGGGTGATGAACGGTATGTGCCTTTTACGGATGAAAGAAACAACGCAAAAATGGCATTTGATACATTACTCGATCATGTCCCTGTTCCTAAAGAACATATCCATATCATGCGCACAGACATCCCGCATGAAGAATCTGCAATTGAATATGAACAAATACTTGCGGACTATTTTCACAACTCAACGCACACTTTTGATGTTGTTCTGTTAGGCATGGGCGATGACGGTCATACATTATCGCTGTTCCCCGGAAAAACAGATGTTATTCATGAACAAAAAAAATGGACCACCAGTTTGTGGCTTGATTCCCAGGATATGTTTCGTGTAACACTGACGGCACCCGTGGTTAACCAATCGGCAGCCGTGGCATTTCTTGTTACAGGCGCAAACAAGGCGCATGTACTGCACAATGTAATCGAGGGCGAATTCAGGCCCGAGGTTTATCCCTCACAGGTGATAAAACCAGAACCGGGAGAATTGCATTGGTTTATTGATGAAGCAGCCGGAGAAGAATTGAAAAAATAATTTATCTCATTAACAAAATATCTATTACATATAAAATAAAAACATGTAACATTGCATAACAGTACTCACCACGCTACCCATAAGAACAGCGTCCCAGGGTGAGTCTTTTGCTTTTATAGTTTAGCTAATTATGAAGAATGCTGGTTAAAAGCGGACTTTTAATTTTTCTCACTTCATTAATCCCACTACCGTGTTAAAAGACTCCTGGTTATAAGTATTTTCAACAGCGGCAGCAACATCTACCTTTTCACTTGCAGTCAGGTGGAAGCTAATGGATGCAGATGCATCTTTGCGGCGCGGAACATATTGAAAGCTGATGCGATGAAAGTTGGAGCCGTAACCATTGTAGAAATATTGAAGCTGGTCTCCCTGGTAATAATCCTGTAAGCGTTGCCAGTTGTTTTGAAACATCATCAAAGGTTTTGTTACAAATCCCATAATGCTGTTTGCATCGAACGGCCTGTCCCAATCGCCAAGTCTCCTGTCCCTAATCTGAATTAACAGCACTTTGCTTGTATTCTTTTCAAACCAGTTTTCAAATACATTCAAAAAACGCATGGATGATTCCTGTCCAAAATTATCGCGCAGCCCGGCATCCATAACATCAATAATCGGATCCGTTGGAAGCCATACATTAGGCAGCGCATAGGGGAACGTTGCATTCATCCGCAATGCCGAAAGCACACGCAGGTTACCCGCGTTTTGTTTGGCAAACATAGATGTAAAATCCAGCGCATCCGGATCGTTAGCTACAAGGTTTGCCGTATCAGAATGGTTCTGCATGAGAAACCTGGCTGGGTGTGTTGCAATAATTACTTTACGGGCATCACGGCTTACAACTGAATTGAAAAAAATCAGCGGTATCTGTCCACTCGCTTCAGGTTGCAGGTAATCAGACAATTTCTTGTTCAATATTCCCCCAGTGTTCTGATCAAGCTTCTGCTCGAAAGCGTAAGCTCTGTCTTTTACATATTCATAACCGTTGACCTTAAATTTTTTTGCAGGACCAACCAGATCGCGGGAAACAAATGATGAGAACAAAGGATTCAGCAAGTCCCTGGAAACATTTTCGACATAAGATTTATCACGCAGATCAATAGATTTACCCATCATTTTTTCATGATACAGTTCACGAAAATATGCAGCACCTAACATTCCGCCGGAAGCTCCTGTAATAAGCACTGTATGGTTCATCAACTCTCCATTTGTCAAACTATCGAGGCGTTGCAGCACATTCATGGTAAACGCTGCACTTCTTATTCCTCCGCCACTCACGTTAATGACAACAGCAACAGGACTGTCTTCCTGTTGTTTTGCTTTCCAATTGTTTAACACCTGTTCATAGTATGCTTTATCATCATTTACATTTTTTTCTGACGCTAAAGCAAGAATTTGCTCACGTTCATATACCGGTCTTTCTTTTTTGTTTTTATAATCCAGTCCATAAGCTTTATTTCTCAGGTCTATGATATCTTCAAGATAAAGCCAGTTTATCACCACATAAAAAATAAGCAATGCAGGAAAACTCCATCCCCTGAGAAACAGTGCCACAGCACCTGCAAACGCAATAAGGATGGCAAAAAACACCATGATACTGGCCGCCGCGGGCACCTGGAAAACAGGATTGTCAGACAAAAAGCCAATGCTTATCAGAATTATAAATGCCAGAAGAATTGCAAAGACAGCTGCAAGGTGATGGCGCTTAAAGATCGCATCAAGAAACGGCTGACTGTAGTGCCTTACATCCCTTGGCTTACGTAAATGCAGTTTCGCACTAAAGAACCAATCAATGCGCATTTCGTTTTTTTCTGCCGGCAGCGGATTGTCTTTAATTGCCAGCGCGTACCTCATGTTGGCCGTATCAATAAAACTTGCGTATTGATGATAAATGGTTCTGTCGGTCCCGAAGAAATAACTGAATGCAATAATGACAGAAAACAAAAAACCCACAGTGAAGCCACTAAAAAGAACCGCAAACTCGCCGAAGGCTATTAATTCCTGGTTATTGGTATAGTTGTACGCAACTATTAAATAGTATATTAAAAATGCAATTGGAATGACTGCATTGTTTATACAATATTTTAGAAAAGGCTGAGATGTTGTTGCAAGAAATTTAAAATGCCTGCTATGCAGAATAAAGGTGGTAATGTTCCAGCTCATTACAAAAATTCCCGTAGCAAAACCAACAATGGCCGTACTTACAGCACTTACGCGGCTAAGATATTCCGGCGCAAGGAATAGTGAATTTGCTCCGTAAGGTTGTAAGAATGCGCCACCAACTGTTGCGAATAGAATGTACCAGAATACCAGGAATACCTGGTAGCGTTTAAAATGAAGAAACAACATTTGCACAGGCATGGAGTAGAAAAATCCGGTCAGGTACTTTTTCATAATTCGTGTTAGCCCATCTCCTTTCTAATGGCATTTACATGCAAAAGGTACAAATAATCAACAAATTGCTGCAGAAGTTGGTTCGAAAAGAAGTACGATTTAGGAAGTACGATTTACGAAGTACGAAATACGCAGGTGAATCCCGTCCTTATTTCTTTAACACGCAAATAACGTCTCGCCTGAAAAAAAACAGGTAACTAATATGCTCAACGAGAAATACTATTACCTATTAAAAATGGTTTTGAAACAACCCGGCGGCATATTGCTGGCTAAAAGCTGATAGCTAATAGCTCACAGCTTACTGTCCCGGCGGTGGCGGTGGCATCATCATACCTCCTCCCGGTGGTCTTCCGCCAGGTCCGCCATCACGCATGAAGGGTGGGCCCATTCTGTTTCTTTGCTGCGGAGCAGCTCCGGAAAAACTGCGGAGGTTATAGGTAAAGGTTAACAAGGCATATCTTGTCAGCACCTTGGTATGGACGTCCTGTACGTAGTTGTCAGTTATATTACGGGTTACGCTTACATTCTGGTTTAACAGATCAAATACAGTGAATTTGATCTCACCTTGTTTCTTTTTAAATAATTGTTTGGCAACAGAAGCGTTCCATAATGGCACACTTGTATTGTAACCTGTTGCGCGGCCACCGTAATAAGTATAATTAAAGTTAGATGACAATACCCATCCACTCTTGGTATAATATGTTGGCTCAACGCCCAGAATGAGTGAAAAATAATTGGCGTTCTGAGAAGGCTGAATCGAGTATTTAGCGATGTTATAAGTTGGAGTCGTTACAAAATTCATATCGAAATTATCTTTCAGATTGGTGGTCCATTTGATAGATTCTCCGATCGTATAATTCGTAGTGATATTTTGCTTATTCAATGCTACGCCCACGCTGTCCAATGTACGCACAAGCCCAACGCTTCTTGAGTCGCTGAAATTTGTGGTGAAATTGAGATTGGATTTAGGATTTTTCAATTGGAACCCATAATTGAAAAAAGCAGACAGATTGTATGAGCCGTTCATATTCACCGGTATTAACGTATCTACACCGGTTTTCAAATCAGTAATTGTTGCATTTACAATCGCGTTGCCAATAAAGCTGGCATTAACGGAAGCAAACATATTTCTGAACTTCACATTGTCAAATGATGTATACAATAATCTGAACGAATTGGTAAATGATTGCTTCAGCAACGGATTACCCACTTGAATGTTCATCGGATCACTATTGTCTATTACAGGTTGTAACTGCTGAACATTCGGCTGTGCTGTTCTGCCTGAATAATTAAACCTCAGGTTAGATGTTTTAGAGAACCTGTAGTTGAAATTAGCTGTTGGATAAATATTTGTGTAATGCTGTGTTAAGTCAAGATTTTTTGTACGATTAATGCTTGTAAGATCTCCAAACTGCACGCCTGATCCAAAGCTTAAATTCATTTTCTGGCTTTGAATGCGATAATTCAATGTAAGCCTGTTTGAATGATAAGTGTTTTCGTACGCATTGGTCAGCAGGCTGTCTATAATGCTATATTTCTGCTCATCGGGATTATAATCGTAAGTTGTTTTGTCGGATGTGTTTTTGTTATACGAATAGTTGTAATTCAACTCCAGCAATGAGTTCCTGGTAACCGGCTCGGTGTAGGAGACTGTTGAACTGAAGCCCTGACTATTTGATTTACCTACATACTGTTGATTGATCGTATTTATAGAATCTCCGGTTGGCAGAAAAAATTTGTTCAATGAATAGTTACTGCCACTTCCGTCATTTGAACTGCCACCAAAATTCAAATCAAACGACACAGTCCGTGCTTTCTTTTTGAATTTATGCCTGAACAACACATCAGCACTACCGTTATAGCCATTGCGCGATGAGTTACTATTGGCGACTGAGCTATTTATTGGTGTCGTTTTATCACTCATAACCTTATTCGAAACGGATTGTGCACTATTATCAGATTGCTGCCAGCTTACATTTGGTCTTATGATCATTGAATTGGATGAGTCAAAATTTGTCTCAAGATTCAGATTAAGCCGGTTATTGATGTTCCTGTTATTTGATGCCTGATCTTTATCCTCAAACTGCGAGGGCTTTCCAGGGTACAGATTTTCAGTTGCACTGTTCTGGTCTTTCTGCACCTGCATGTTGTTATAGAAATAACTTCCGGAGAAGTCAGTATTCTTTCCCCATGCATCCCGGTAATTAATCCCGCCGGCAAAAGTTTTTGTTATCCCGTTATTGTTGGTCGTAGGTTGTATTCCACCGCCGCCACCACGACCACCTCCTCCACTATTTCCACCTCCGCCATAACCTCTGCCACCACCACCGGATGCACCAAGAATATCCTGAGTTGTAAAGTTTTGGTTGTTGGTGTTATTTGCCTGCCCGATAATTGTGATCTGCTGATCACCGTGAAACCGGCTAAGATTCAAAGCCTCGTCATACAATCCCTTATTGCCCACGCCTGCAATTGCGCGTCCGAAATAACCTTTGCGCATGTTCTTCTTTGTAGTAATGTTGATGGTCTTAACACGGTTACCATCGTCAAATCCCGTGAACTTGCTTTGATCGCTCAGGTCGTCAAAAACCTGTATTTTGTCAATAACATCCGGAGGAAGATTTTTGGTTGCCATTTTAGGATCATCACCAAAAAAACGTTTCCCGTCCACAAGAATCCGCTGCACCTGTTCACCCTGCGCCTTAACGGTTCCATCAGTTCCAACATCAACACCGGGCAGCTTTTTTAGCAAGTCCTCTGCATTTGCATTAGGCTTTGTTTTGAACATGGACGCATTAAATTCAACAGTATCTTTTTTTACTACAATTGGCGGCGCCTCTACCGTTACATTACCAAGATTATTTGCGGCCATCTGAAGATAAATTGTACCCGCACTTACAGTTGAATCTGCAACTATGTTCACCTGTTTATAATGCGTTTCATATCCCTGAAAACTGACGCTGAGTATATGTGGGCCTGCGGGAATATTTTTTAGCAGGAAAATGCCGTTATCTTCTGCCAACCCATAAATGACAACTGAGGAATCTGTCTTTTCCAAAACGCTCACTGTTGCGCCCTTCAACGATTGTTTTACTGTTGTGTCTTTCAAAACGCCCTTAATAGATCCACTCTGAGCCATTACATGGATAAAACTGCTAAAAAGTAAAAGAAGTAAGAGCGAAGAGCTTTTTTTCATCCGTCCTTTTTTTAAATGTCCTCGGGTCGAGTCCTCCAGACAGCTTGTTTTGATGGATGAAGCTATTATTAAGTTTAAACTTAAAACAATATAATCGGTGTTCACTTGAATTGACTAGACAAATTCCCGGTTTTCTGCTATACTGTAATTGAAATAGCGGTGAGCTTCAATAATTAAGCGGTAGAATTTATAAGAAGTGATATATACATTATAATCGAATATCCTTAGGCCTGCGAGCCAAAATATCAGAGAGGTGTGTCATGCAATTTTCAAGTGAAACGTCACCGGTTCTTGTCAGGCTTTCAGGGAAACAACGGGAATGTAAGGATGGTCTTTCGGGGAGAAAATTATAGCGCTGCCTGTTCATTCTTTTCAATGAATTGCTGATAATAATTTGCAATATTCATCAATACTTTTAATTTATTATTGCTCTTAAAACTTATTTTCCTGGGATAGTAACCTATTTCCTTTTGTTGAATTTTGAGAACCAGTTCAGGGCATTCGTTTACTATGCCCGCCATCTTCGATTGAAAGTCGGGGAAGAACTGTTCCCCTTCCAAATCCCAAATTTCGTCGGGATTAGTTCCATTGGGCAACGAAACATAGTAGTGCATCATGTTTTTTGTCAGTCTACTTTTCTGCTCAACAACTGCTTCCTGGTACTCATATATCTGCAAAAAATAATGTTCAGGAGTGAGCCGTTTTACAAATGATCTGAAGGATTTCTGATCATTATTTAACCTGTTTTTTCCGGATGGATGTAATAGTTTATACGCATAATAATTATCGTCCATATTGTAGCCCTGCACTTCTGTTAGCGGAACTGAAATTGTTTTTCGTTGCTGCGGAATCCGTACGTTAAGCGCATTGCTTTTTTTTGAAAAAGACAGATAACCAAAAACAGTCGAATTATCATCTAAATAAACCGTTGCCCGGATATTTTTTGCATTATTAGGTCCGTCAAATGCAGGCCCGGAAGTAGCGCATGATGTAAATGCAAACATGCATATTAAACTCATATATGTGAGACTTATAGAAATGCTGTTACCATTAGAAAAACTCCACTTTTTCATAACATTCGTTTTTCAATAAACAACTCAAATTTTCACATAGCAGAGAAGTGAAATATATTATCAACAAACCACGCAGAAGTACTATTGACCAGTGTGACAAACGAATTATAACGGCAAGTTACTGTAGTGATAACAATTGGGGGGAAGCTTTGTTTAGTGCACGTTGTAAGTTTTACGTGATACGTTTTACGTTTATTGATTCGAAGGAACAATCAATCGAAGAAATGATCAGACATAAGCAAGGTCTGGCAGGAATAATATGATGTCTGCTTGATAGTTACTTATTTTTACAATAATGGCTATAATAAAATAAAAGGTGCGGGATAATCATCTCGCACCTTTAAAAACTTTATAATTTTTTAGAATTACTCCTTCTGGAAACTAAAATTGTCCTTGGTTTCGCTTCGATCAACGTAAAACGTACCACGTAAAACTTCCCACTCATCTTAACTAAACAGATACTCAATATCTTCCCTGGTAAGGCTCTTAACAAAGCCGGTATCATCGGTAATGAGATCGGCGGCGAGCATACGTTTCTTCTCTTGTAATTGCAGGATCTTGTCTTCTACAGTATCCTTACAGATCATGCGGTAGGCAAAAATGTTTTTTGTCTGGCCAATACGGTGTGTACGGTCAATCGCTTGCTGTTCAACGGCTGGGTTCCACCACGGATCAACTATGTACACATAGTCGGCGGCCGTAAGGTTAAGACCCACACCACCCGCCTTAAGTGAGATGAGAAAAACGCGACAATTCTCGTCGTTCTGGAAACGCTGAATCGCTTTTTCTCTGTCCGGAGCGGAAGTGCTTCCATCAAAATATTCGTAATCAACGCCCAGCTCTTTCAGCTTTTCTTTTATCAGGCCAAGCATACCAAGGAATTGAGAGAATACGAGTGCCTTGTGATCACTGATGTTTTCCGTGATCTCTCTTCCCAGCTCTTCCAGCTTAACTGATGCATTTGGATACTGCTCGTCATCTTTCATGATGGCAGGACTATCACAGATCTGTCGCAATTTCATTAAGCCCTGCAAAATGGTGAGCTGAGATTTTTGAACGCCCTGGGAATCCACAACGCCTAAGATCTTATCACGGTAATCGTTTCGGAATGCGTCATAAATATCTCTCTGTTCCTTGCTCATTTCGCAGAACAGGATCATCTCAGATTTTTCAGGAAGATCTTGCGCCACCTGCTCTTTGGTACGGCGGAGTATGAATGGGAACAACAGCTTGCGCAAATGTTCCTTTTGTTCTTTCTCTCCGAATTTGTCGATCGGAACAGCGAACTCCTGCTTAAAGAATTCCATTGATCCGAGCATGCCCGGATTTAAGAAATTCATCTGTGCATAAATATCAAATGTGTTGTTCTGCAACGGCGTACCACTTAAACAAAGTTTGTTTTTTGACTTCAGCAAACACGCAGCCTTTGTAACCTTGCTTGCCGGGTTTTTAATTGCCTGGCTTTCATCCAGTACAACATAATCAAACTCTACTTCAACAAATTGTTTAATGTCACTACGCAGCGTGCCATACGTTGTAATAATGACATCTATGTTCTGGTGAACAATCAATTCAGCAGTCCTGCTACCCCCATGGTGAATGTAATATTTCAACCCGGGCGCAAACTTCTTAATTTCATTTTCCCAGTTATACATCAGCGTGGTTGGACAAACAACCAGCGCCTTCAAAGTTTTATTTACATCTTTCAAATGATAAAGGAAGGATAACGCCTGGATCGTTTTACCCAAACCCATATCATCTGCAAGAATACCGCCCCAGTGTACTCCGCTTAAATAATTCAGCCACTGGAAGCCAGACTCCTGGTAAGGACGTAATACATTTTTTAAATGTTGCGGTGCACTTATTTCCTGGATTGACTGGAAGTTTTTCAGATTTTCATACTTAGCCTCCAGCTGGAAGAACAATTCCTCTTCATCACGCTGATTATACAACTCCTCTATTACACTGTAATGATATTTGCTCAGCTTGATGTGAGATGCTTTTCCTTCACCCACGCGGAACAACAGCGAGTATTTTTTAATCCACTCTTCAGGTAAAATACCCAGTGTTCCATCCTGCAACTGGACGAACTGCTGCTTATTAGCCAACGCTTTTTTCACATCAGCAACAGTCACTTTCTGTTCGCCGAAATGAATATCGATCTTGGCATCAAACCAATCAGTATGGCTGCTGATGTAAATTTTCGTTGATGGCTTGGCTGTGTTAAAGCGGAAGTTTTTCAGCGACTCAAAACCAAAAACCGGAATGTTCATGTCTTTAACAGCATCAACAAACAGGAAGAACCAATTATTCTTTAGTACTTCAGAACCTTTTAAGGCAAGTGTATTGCCCTCCTCTGTTCTGATGAAATGGGAATGCAGGTTAGATAATTTATCAAACAGGTCATTTTCCGCCTGCGTGTTGCGGTGTACGATCAAAAGCTTATCCATCAAAGGAAGAATGATTTTTTCCTTATCAGTCGGCCGTATATCGTATCCGTTATAATTAAACACCGGTTGTAGCAACAAGTAGTCGCCCTTCTCTTTTAAAAGAAGCTTTACTTCCGGTTTTGTATCTTTTACTTCTTCACGTTCTACATTTACAAACTGAACGTTATACTCTTTGGTAAGCGGTAATATAAAATCAACCAGCTGCTTATTCCATTCATGCTGGCTGATGATCAATTTTCCACTGGGGAGAAATTTCTCAATAACCGCAATATCCTCGGGTCTTTGCCATAAATAAACCGTATCCTGGAACCGATAGATCAGTGAAGATGAAATTTCATTATCACCAACACTATAAACTCCTTCAGGCAAACGAACATTACATTTTATTTCATAGTTGCCTTCAGTATAATAAACCGAAAATTCAGGTATGATGAAATCCTTTGCTATCTGAATTTTTTGCAGGTTCGCAGTTTGAAAAGCTTTTCGCTGCGGTAAAAAGAAAACAAAATTGCTTTCAGTTATATCTGCAAAAATCTTTTTGTATTTGGGCTGAAGATATTCGATGATGAGATGACGTGTTTCTTCAGGAAGTTCATCATCATGTTGCTGGATAATATTTTCCCAGATACCACTAAAAGGTGAATTCCTGTTGAGATACCTGCTCACTTCCCCTGGCAAAAGCTTACGCAACTGCTGCACAACACCCTTATCATCTTCATTGAAAATCTCAGTATTGATAAATTTCGCCAGGTCCAGTTTTTCAACCTTACCAACGTAGCCAGTATTGTCCTCATTTGCCTCGCCCTGTATCAGATCAAGCTGCACATAAGGATACTGATGCGCATTATAGCTGATCACGATACCAGCTTTGTATTGTATTTTCTGCACCTCAGTTTCAGCAACCATTACATCCGGCTCAATAATCGTTTTGGGTCGTAAAGGCTGTGAAGGAGGTGCCACACGTTTTATCGTAGGATCGAGTACGCGCAGGAATGGCTTTCCGTCGGTGTATGTAAATTCAAACTTCCCTTCAATATCATCACCCAGCGAGTAACCATACAGGCCAAGTAGCTTATCTTTTTCTTTATCCCAGTTGCGGATAGTATCAAAATAATTCGGGCCAAAGCTGTTCAAGAGCTGAAGCAGCAGAATTGCTTTGTGTACACACAAGGGATGTTTGCTATCTGAATGACAGGTACAGCTCGTATCAAAATTCCGCTCTTCATTTTTTTGAATGAGCAATCTGAACATTTCACCTTCATATTCCAGTTCAGCATTCACCCGCTCATCTTTGGCTGAAATGATATTTGCTTTATTACTGCGTAAATAGTTTTCAGCTTCAGCCAGTGCATTTTGAGCCGTCAACAGTTTGATCATTTTAAGATCCAACTGTTTCATTTTTATTACAGTATGTTTTTGATCGTATTCGAGCTCTTTATCACCCAATAAATTCTTATCGAGCATTTCCTGTAATTGGAAAAGAGCTGCGGCCTCATGACGGCATATTTCTCCCAGGTTGTAGGGACAACCGCAACGCACAGACAGCGTCTTGGGATCTTTAAATTTGCTTATGTAAACTTTATAGTAGGTAGAGTAAGCATCATCTTTAACCCGAAGCGTAACGGAGCCTACAAGATCATCAAATTCAACCAATTCAACATTACCGATCGCGTGTATTTTTTTCCCTCTGCGTATTACTTCATCAGTTCCGTTGTTATATATGTATTTAACCAGGTGCGGTAAAGCCATTCGATGTTATAATTTGTTTGTGACGTCTCTCCAAAAAAACCATGAATAAACATCAACCGTTCAGAAAAGAGCAATTTGCAAAAGTAAAGGAATTATGAGCATTTTATGAAATGAAAAGAAGGTTAATCGCGCTTATTACCATAAAATTAAGAAGAGAATGTTCGCGATTTACGTAATATATTTATTGATTTTATATACAACAACCTGTAGTTAAGGATGGTTTGATTATTCTGAATAGATTTGTAAAAACAAGTGCAAATTCATGAAGTTATATATAAAAAATATGGTTTGTAACCGTTGTAAAACGGCGGTGAAAGAAGTATTAGCGCACAATGGCATTGAACCCATAACGGTTGATCTTGGGGAAGTAGAAGTAAAGCAAGTTCCATCAAATGAAAAACTTATCAAAATAAGTGATGAACTAAAGCATCTCGGCTTTGAAGTGATAGACGACAAAAAAAGCCGGATAATTGAAAAGATCAAAAATGTGATTGTCAAGCTGGTACATTATTCCGAAGAAGACAAGCCATTTAATCTTTCCACACAAATTTCAGCAGAACTCCATTACGAGTACAACTATTTAAGTACACTTTTTTCCGAAGTAGAAGGAACTACCATAGAAAAATATTTCATTGCGCAAAAAATTGAACGTGTAAAAGAGCTCATCGTTTATAATGAGTTAACGCTCTCTGAAATAGCCTATAAAATGGGCTACAGCAGCGTAGCACATTTAAGCAGTCAATTTAAAAAAGTGACAGGATTTACACCCACACATTTCCGCAACATAAAAGAAAACAAACGGAAATCCCTTGACGAAGTGTAATAAGACGACGTCGAGATTGATCCGTATTCTTGACTCACGGGCATAAAATGTTGTAACCCTTTCCCATAATTGTATAACAGTTCCGCCCATATGCTTTCGGAACTTTGCCATAGAACAAACATTAATTAATATGGCAACGGAAGTATATATACCGATTGAAGGCGCAGAAAGTGAGCACTGTGCCCTGATCATAGACAAAGGACTCGCAAAAGTTAAAGGAATTACTTCTCATAAAGTTGAATTAAACAACCAGCGTGCAGTAATTACGGCGGAAACGCCGGAAGTTATTGCAGACGCCGTTTCTGCTATTAAGGATCTAGGCTACGATGTTCCCTCAGTTAAGAAAAATTTTCCCGTATTGCACATGACCTGTGCATCCTGCGCAAACAGTACCGAATCGATTTTAAAAAGCCAGGAAGGCGTTGTGGATGCCGCAGTGAACTATGCAAACGCAAGTGCAATGGTTACTTATATTCCTACTATTGTTACGCCGGAAAAGCTGAAAGCAGCTATTCAATCCATCGGTTATGACCTTGTGATTGAAGAAAGTGCAGATGCAGTAAAAGAGTTAGAAACCCTGCAGCAAAAAAGCTTCTCAACACTTAAGAAAAAAACAATTGGTGCTATTGCATTAACGCTGCCTGTTGTTGTGATAAGTATGTTCTTTATGAACATACCCTACGCCAATTACATTACGTGGATATTATCCACGCCGGTGATCCTGATTTTCGGAAGGCATTTTTTTGTGAATGCCTGGAAGCAACTTAAGCACCGCTCAGCTAATATGGATACACTTGTTGCTTTAAGCACAGGCGTGGCCTATTTGTTCAGCGTTTTTAATACATTATTCCCTGAATACTGGCATAGCCGCGGTTTGCACGCTCATGTTTATTTTGAAGCAGCAGCTGTGGTGATTTCATTTATTCTTCTTGGTAAAGTGCTGGAAGAAAAAGCTAAAGGAAATACTTCGTCCGCAATAAAAAAATTAATGGGATTGCAACCAACAACGGTAACGGTTATTCACCATGGTTCTCACCATATGGAAATACCAATAGCCCAGGTTAAGAAAGATGATATTATCCTGATAAAACCGGGTGATAAAATTCCTGTTGATGGCGTAGTTGCAAGTGGCAGCTCCTTTATAGATGAAAGTATGATCAGCGGAGAATCAATGCCGGTTGAAAAAACTACCGGATCGCAGGTATTTGCCGGAACGATCAATCAGAAGAATAGTTTCCAGTTCCGTGCGGAAAAAGTAGGCGCGGATACATTGCTGGCACACATCATAAAAATGGTGCAGGACGCTCAGGGCAGTAAGGCACCGGTTCAAAAGCTGGTGGACAAGATCGCCGGCATTTTTGTCCCCATAGTTATCATTATTGCAGTATTGACTTTTATTGCATGGATTACGCTGGGCGGAGAAAATGGTCTTACGCAGGGACTGCTTGCAATGGTTACTGTATTGGTGATTGCCTGTCCTTGTGCACTCGGCCTCGCGACACCAACTGCAATCATGGTCGGAGTAGGAAAGGGCGCAGAAAATGGAATACTGATTAAAAACGCGGAAAGTTTGCAGCTCGCCAGAAAGGTTGACGTGATCGTATTGGACAAAACAGGTACGATCACTGAAGGCAAACCTGCTGTTACTGATATAAAGTGGCTTCGCAATGATGATTCAAATGCTGTGATCTTTTCTTCTGTTGAAAAACAATCAGAGCATCCTTTAGCCGAGGCAGTAGTAAAACATCTTGATATTGATACCACAGTCAACGTATCAAATTTTGAAAGTGTAACCGGATACGGGGCTACAGCCGTTGTAAACGGAGCGCAGTTTTATGCAGGTAACAAAAAATTGCTTAGAAAAAATAAGATACAGATAGATGATGATTTTCTTATAGCGGAACAATTGTGGTTGAAGGAAGCAAAAACCGTGATCTTTTTTGCAAATGAAAAAGAGGCACTGGCGATTGTTGCTATCGCTGATAAAATAAAAACGTCATCTACTGAAGCCGTGAAAGAATTACAAAACAACGGGATTGAAGTGTATATGCTTACCGGTGATAATCATGCAACAGCAAAGGCAATTGCAGAGCAAGCAGGCATTCAACATTTTAAAGCCGAAGTTTTACCTGCAGACAAAGCGTCTTTTATTAAAGAACTTCAACATAAAGGACACACCGTCGCCATGGTTGGTGATGGCATTAATGATAGTAATGCGCTTGCGCAGGCTGATGTGAGCATAGCAATGGGCAAAGGCAGTGACATTGCAATGGATGTGGCGGCTATGACGATCATATCTTCAGATCTTACCAAAATAAATAAAGCCATTCGCTTGTCCGGACAGACCGTACAAAGCATCAAGCAAAATTTGTTCTGGGCGTTCATTTATAATGTAATTGGCATCCCCATCGCGGCGGGAATACTTTACCCGGTTAACGGCTTCCTGTTAAATCCAATGATTGCAGGTGCAGCCATGGCGATGAGCTCGGTGAGTGTTGTAGCAAACAGCCTCCTGCTTAAAGCTAAAAAACTCTAACCTGTAAATTGTATAACAGAATAGGAGAATTGTATAAAGCAACTGGGATCACTATAAGCGAAATTTGTATAACTAAACGGAGCGGTAACCCGCACAAAAAACGAAAGACGATGAAAACAATAACATTCAAAACAAATATTAATTGCAGTGGTTGCGTAGAAAAAGCAACCCCATTTTTGGACGAAGCGGCAGGAGCCGGCAACTGGAAAGTGGATACGCAAAATCCCGCTAAATTATTGACTATAGAAAGTGAAGGAGTACATGAGAAAGATATTCTTAGTATACTTCAAAAGGCCGGATTTAAAGCTGATGTAGTGAAATAGTTTTACAGATTGGTTTTGGTTTAGAGCAAGCGCTGTTATTTAATAACGGCGCTCTTTTTTTTAATGGAGAGTTGAAAATTGACATTTTTTTCAATTGAGAATTGAAAATTGACAATTGAAAATGTAATGTCGTTTAGTCAAGACCTATCAATATCAAATGCATATAAAATCTCACGATCAGATCAATTATTCGGGAGACCTCTCCTGTCGTCGAGGTGACGATGCGGTTGCAAACTTACACCAGCTGCAATAAAACTCTAAACAAATTGGCGCAGATTATTTTTCGCTCATATCATTGTCAATTTTCAAATGTCAATTGTCAACTGAGTTGAGTTTTCCGTCTAAACAAGTTAACTTTAACCTTCCCTTCATTACTTTCATTCGATAACTACAAAAATAGAAGTATGAAAAAAATTCTCTTTCTTACAGGCGATTTTGCTGAAGATTACGAAACAATGGTTCCTTTCCAGATGCTACAAATGGTAGGCTTTGAAGTACACGCTGTTTGTCCTGATAAAAAGAAAGGCGACACCGTAAAAACCGCGATCCATGATTTTGAAGGAGATCAAACCTATTCAGAAAAGCCCGGCCATCACTTTCAACTCACTTATACTTTTGATGATGTGAAAGAAGCCGATTATGAAGGATTGGTAATTGCAGGCGGAAGAGCTCCTGAATACCTGCGTCTCAACAAACGTGTCCTCGAAATCGTACAATATTTTGCCAGCAACAACAAACCCCTCGCAGCCATTTGCCACGCCCCTCAAATCCTTGCTGCTGCCAAAGTCCTAAACGGACGAAAGTTAACATCTTATCCCGCAGTTGGACCAGAAGTTGAGCTTGCCGGTGGCACTTATGTTTCAGTAGCACCATCTGAAAGTGTAACGGATGGTAATCTTGTTACTTCTCCTGCATGGCCGGGACATCCTTCTTTTATTGCTGCTTTCCTGAAGGTGCTTGGTGTGAAAATTGATTTGTAACCACGGAGGCAGGGTGACACATAGAAACACGGATTTTTTGCCACAAAGACGCAAAGGCGCAAAGGAGCACAAAGGATTGAAACACAGAGACAGCACGACACAACGAAACACAGTGTTGTTGCTATGTATGCCACGAAGGCCCGAAGGCAGCAAGGAGCACGAAGAATTGAATAAAGTCTGTGCTTCCTTCGTGGTGGGAAACGTATAACGTAAAACGTAAAACTTACAACATCTAAAAGATGCATGGTAGTTAAACACAAGTTCGCCATACTATTACCATTAATGCTTGGCACTTTTATGGCCGGCATTGATAGTAGTATTGTGAATGTGTCTCTACCAGTAATGCGGAGAGAATTTAATTGTGGCTTAGATGATATAGAATGGGTAATCACTTCTTACATGCTGGGGTTTTGCGTGTTTATGCCACTCACCAATTGGCTAAAACAAAATTTTGGGTTTTACCGGTTGTACCTGGCAAGTCTCACTGTTTTTGTAATAGGTTCTTTGTTGTGCGGCTTATCGCGCAGCCTTGAAATGCTTATTATATCGAGGGCCATCCAGGCGTTTGGCGGCGGAGCAATTACTCCAACAGCCATGGCCATTCTTACACTCGTCTTTCCTAAAAAAGAAAGAGGAGCAATAATGGGCTGGTGGTCATTGGGTGCTATAACGGGTCCGGCTTTAGGCCCTACACTTGGCGGCATTCTTACCCAATACTTCGGATGGCCCTCTATTTTTATGGTAAACCTCCCGATCGGCATTGCAACTATTATCATAGCAGCTATTTCATTAAGATTTCTAAAAAAGCGAAAAGGAAAAATTATCCATTTTCATTTGTCAGGGTTTATCCTGTTCACTTTGTTCATTCTGTTGATTCAATATGCATTGGCAAAGGCAGCCGATTTGGGTGCATTATCCCCTTATGTGTGGGGAACCTTTATTTTGTCGGTTGTTGTGCTGATCTTATTTATAAGAACATGTAGGAAAAGTAAGGATCCGCTTTTTGATCTCAATATTTTCGCAAGCAAAACATTCGTCAACTGTATGCTTATAACTATGGTTCGCTCTATCGCACTGTATAGCGGGCTATTTCTCGTGCCCTTTTTGTTACAGGGCTTGCTTAATTATTCAGAAACGCAATCAGGTTTAATGATTCTCCCCAACTCTATTGTCATGGCCATCTTTACACCGATGGCAGGTGCATGGTCAGACAAGTTTGGACCAAGAAGAGAAGTACTGATAGGACTGGGCATTCTCACATTATCCATGTTTCTCTTTTCCAGGATCAATGAGCCGTTGGCCTGGTTTATTTTACTAACCATGGCAGTCAGAGGTTGCGGATTGGGCCTGCTTGTGTCACCAATTACATCTACCGCTATGAGCTCCGTATTGCCACATCAGGCTACGCAGGCTTCTTCCATGTACAGTCTTACCCAACAATTGAGCGGCTCTGCCGGCATTGCACTTAGCGGGATTATGCATCAATATTTATTTAACTACTACACAACCACAAAAAATTATACTGCGCCGCTGGCTGAACAATATGCAATACAGGATGCATTCCTGATGTCATCTGTTCTAATTTTGATTGCATTTATGCCTGCATTCAGGTTGCCACGCGTTAAATACACGGATAAGAAGCCGGAAGTTGTTGAAATGGTATAAACGCAGTACTTTTTATTATATAATCTCATTCGAAGATGAATATTCCCGAAGGTTTAAAAGGCTTAACGACAGAAGAAGTTATTGCTTCCCGGAAATTAAACGGGAGCAATGAATGGAAGCATGAAAAGGAAAGTAACTGGTTGATAGCCCTGATCAACACATTAAAAGAACCGATGCTGTTGTTGTTAATTGCAACAACAATAATTTACTTTTTGCTGCACGAAACCGGCGAAGCTTATTTTATGCTTGCGGCCATTATTGTTGTTTCGGGAATTGAATTCTACCAGGACAACAGAAGCCGGAAAGCATTGGCAGCACTGGAAACCCTTAACCAACCCCAGGTAAAAGTTATCCGCAATGGCCTGATCAAAAAAATTGCGCTTGAAGAACTTGTGCTCAATGACCTTATGTTGGTTGAAGAAGGAGGATCAATACCTGCTGATGGCGAGGTTGTATTCTCTTCGGATTTCTCCGTGAATGAATCCATTCTTACGGGTGAAGCATTTGCTGTAATAAAATCAAACAATGGAGAAGAAAGCAAAGTATTCCAGGGAACGGCGGTGGTAACGGGTATGGCTATATGCAGGGTAACAGCTATTGGCAGGCAAACAGAATTAAATAAGCTTGGACAGTCTTTGCTCGGCATTAAAGAAGAAGATACGCCGCTTCAGTTACAGATAAAAAGCTTCGTAACCAGGATGGCCATTGCAGGTGTCGCCATTTTTGTCCTGGTCTGGCTGGTTAATTATCTCCGTTCGAAGCAGATCCTGGATAGTTTCCTGAAAGGTCTGACACTGGCAATGTCCATTCTCCCCGAAGAAATTCCTGTCGCCTTTACAACATTTATGGCATTGGGAGCATGGCGGTTAATGCGCAGGGGAATTATCGTAAAACAGATCAGAACCGTTGAAACACTGGGAAGTGCGACCGTTATCTGCACAGATAAAACCGGAACAATTACAGAAAACCGGATGGAACTGGAAGCCATTCATGTTTGGCCGCAACAACGTACCTATTTTAAAAACGACTGGCAATCTGAAGAAGCAAAAAACCTAATTACAGTCGCAATGTGGGCAAGCGAACCGGTTCCGTTTGACCCGATGGAAAAGGCGCTGCACAAAGTGTATGAATCTTTCGCGGACATTGATGAACGAAAATCATTTCAGCTGGTGCACGAATTTCCGCTGGATGGCCGACCACCGATGATGACGCACGTATTTCGAAATGCAAAAGGAAAAAGAATCATTGCCGCCAAAGGTGCACCGGAGGCAATCCTTGCTGTTAGTAATCTTATGCCAGAAGAGCAGAAAAGCATCAAAAAGATTATTAATGAATTAGCACTGAAAGGCTACCGGATCCTGGGCGTTGCATTAAGTGATTATCCGGAAGACAAGTTTCCGGCAAAACAACAAACGCTGCCATTTCACTTTCTTGGCATGGTTGCATTTTATGATCCTCCTAAAAAGAATATTTCGGATGTGTTTAATCAGTTTTATGATGCAGGCATTAAAGTAAAAATAATTACCGGAGATAACGAATTTACCACCACGGCCATTGCAGCACAAGCAGGACTGCGTGGCCCGGAAAATATTTTGAATGGAGAAGCGCTGTTGGAAATGGACGAGAAGAAATTAAAAGAGGAAGTTAAACGTGTTAATATTTTTACGCGCATGTTTCCTGAAGCTAAGCTGCGAATTATTAATGCGCTTAAGGATCAAAATGAAATTGTAGCAATGACCGGTGATGGTGTTAATGACGGACCCGCTTTAAAAGCAGCACACATTGGTATAGCTATGGGAAAGAAGGGAACTGAAATAGCGAAAGGTGCAGCGGCACTGGTTTTGGCAGATGATGATCTTTCAAAAATGATTGATGCGATCGCTATGGGCAGGAAAATATATTCGAACCTGAAACGTGCAGTTCAATACATCATTTCCATTCACATTCCCATCATCCTCACTGTATCATTACCGCTGTTTTTTGGATGGCTGTATCCAAATATATTTACACCAGTGCATGTTATTTTCCTGGAAGTAATTATGGGACCAACCTGTTCTATTGTTTATGAGAATGAGCCAATCGAAAAGAATGTAATGCAGCAACCTCCGCGTTCATTTACAACAACCTTTCTCTCATTGAAGGAAATGGGGCTGAGCCTTATTCAAGGGCTTGCAATTACAGCAGGGGTATTGTTTGTTTACCAGCTGAGCGTAAACCAGGGGCACGAAGAAAATGAAACGAGGGCAATGGTATTTACTACTTTATTGTTTGCGAATATCTGGCTCACACTGGTTAACAGATCCTTTTATTATTCAGTCGTCAGCAGTTTTGCCAACAGGAATGCACTACTGCGGATTATTCTTTTAATCACCATTCTTCTAACGGCAATCATACTGTACGTTCCTCCGGTTGCAAACTTTTTTCATGTGCAGCAACTCAACATCCAACAACTGGGCATATGCCTGTTGGTTGCATTTATCTCTGTTATTTGGGTTGAAGTTTGGAAATGGAGACGCAGGGTTAATGGAAAATTGAAAGGTGACAATTGAAAATTTGCGAATATCTTAATGTGCGAATGTGCGGATATGTAAATGTGCAAATGTTAGACACTGACTGATTCTGTAAGTTACATTTTACACCTTATACCTCAAACCTGGTACCTGACGCCTGATACCTCAACCCTCACTTTTTACGAAAAATGTTGCAGCGCCTGCTTCAATTGTGCCTGGCTCATTGCACCGCTCTGCCGCCACTTGATCTCGCCGTTCTTAAATAAGATAAATGTGGGCACACCCTGAATCTTGTAAAAGGACGCTACTTGCGGATTCTTGTCCACATCAACTTTGATGATCGTGATCGCTTCGCCAAGTTGCTGTTTCACATCTTTTAAGACCGGAGCCATTGTTTTACAAGGTCCGCACCATTCAGCCGTAAAATCAACCAGTACTGGCTTTTCGCCCTTTATCAATTCTGAAAAACGTTTGTTTTGTGCTTCCATAATATACTATTTAAGACTGGAAGAAATTTGGCACTCATGTGCATATTTTCAACCCGCTTTTATTTTTTAGCACAACTAACATGCCATCAAAATATAATGACATTTTAGCCGTTTACAACAAAACCGGAGGAAATATGGACATGATAATCACCGTTACGGTTGCCATTGCGGCATTAATTATGGGCGTTTTACTTACCTGGCTTTTTCAACGACCATCATTTATAAAGCAATTATCTGTGTTGAATGAAAGACTTCAACAACAGACTGGTATTGCAGAACAGGCTGAAGCTCAAAGCAAATCACTTCAGAACGAGAAAGAATTATTGATTCAGCAGGTTTCAAAAGCAGAAAGCCGCAGTCAGTTACTTGAAGAAGAACATAAGTCCCTCAAAAGGTTTCAAATGGAGAACCAGGTGCTGCAGAGCCAGTTAGCTATGTTTAAAGAAAAATTCAGATCAGCCGAGGAAAAACTGGAAAACCAGAAAAAAGAAATAGAGCAACTTGGGGAACATTTCAAGTTCGAGTTCAAAAATCTGGCGCAAAATATTCTGGAAGAGAAAACCGAGAAATTCACGCAACTGAATGAAGAGAAGATGAATGCGCTCATTACTCCGCTGAAAAGTCAATTAGTAGAATTCAAGCAAAAAGTGGAAGAAACGTATGACAAAGAAAGCAAAGAACGGTTTTCACTAGGCAAAGAAGTACAGCGCTTAATTGAAATGAGCCAACAGGTGAGCCTCGAAGCCAACAATCTTACAACAGCTTTGAAAGGCAACACAAAAATGCAGGGCAATTGGGGCGAGATGATATTGGAAAGTTTACTGGAGAACAGCGGATTAACAAAAGGCCGTGAATATTTTGTGCAGGAATTTATTAAAGACAATTCCGGCAACATTATCAAAGATGAAACGGGCAAAGGTTTGCAACCTGATATTACCATTCTTTATCCTGACAACCGCAAAGTGATCATTGATTCAAAAGTGTCGCTTGTGGCATGGGAACAATATCTCTCTTGTGAAGAGGTTGATGGGCAGCAGCAGTTTCTTCAGCAGCATATAAGATCATTACGGAACCATATTGACGGACTTTCTAAAAAGAATTATCCACGTTATGCCCAGGCATTGGATTATGTGTTGCTATTTATTCCTATTGAGCCCGCATTTCTGGAAGCAGTTAAATCCGACATATCCCTTTGGAAATATGCATACGACAAAAAAATACTGTTGGTAAGTCCTACCAACTTATTTGCAGTATTACGTATCGTAGCTGACCTGTGGAAGGTGGAGCAACAAAACAGGCATGCGTTAAGTGTCGCCGACAAAGCTGGGGCGTTATACGATAAGTTTGTTGGTTTTATTGATAACCTGGAAATAGTAGGAAGGAAGTTGAACGAGGCTTCAGGTGCTTATGACACTGCTTTTAAGCAATTATCAACCGGCAGGGGAAATATCATCAATCGTGTTGAAGAGCTAAGAAAAATGGGCGCCAATACTTCAAAACAAATTACAGAAAGGCTGTTGGAAGAAAATTAAATGCTAAGAAGGCCGGACATCCGGGAAGGCAAGTCCGGCCCTTCTATCTTATATTATTTTAAACACCCTGATGATCAGAAGTATTAGTGCAAAGTAGAACAAATACAAACTGAGTAAAAGCAAAAATTCTGCGCCGGCGTGATGGCCTAACTTAAAAAATACTCCCAGGGCATTTGAAACTACACAAACAATCAATACGATTGGCAAAAGTTTTTTTAGAACGCTTTTTAGCCTTAATAGCATCTGTGGTTTAGTTTGGATGAATGTAATAAATATCCGTCAATTTAAGACGACCATATTCCTTCTCTAATTATTTCTTCGCCTTCCTCGCCTCTATATAGCCATTAAAAGAAATTGGTTGCCGGTTATTGCTCGACGCCTGCATCGATGCTGATCCGTTGGTAAAAACTGTTAAGAGAAATTGTCTCCAGTCTGAATTATTGCGTGGAGTAATAGTAATATCCCAGCCACCTTTTTTGCGGTCGGCAACAACGTAATCAAAGTCTGTAGTTGTAAAATTTATCCCAATCTTGCTTGGATCAATTGGCGCAGAAAAGGAACGGCCGAAATAAGGCAAATCGCTTTTCAACGTATCTCCATACACTTTAAAATCATAATAAGTCGTCAATTGTCTTGATCCGCCGCTCATCGGCAAAGCCATTTGTGCGATAAAAACATATTCTTTCTTTTGGATCAGCTCTTTCACCATATCTTCTTTGGAAGGCTTCTTTTTTGTAGAATCCTGGGCATGCAATGCAACAAAACTTAGCGTTAACAGAAGGGCAAATAATACTGGTTTAGTAATAGCATCTATCGTTTTCATATATATCTGATTTAGGTTAGAAGAATTGATACTGTGTTCGCAAGGAGTATGCTTCAACAATAAAAATGTGTAACAAGATAACCAGAAGCCGCACCCACATCGTCACTTCCATTTGAGAATTTGACTTGCCACAATCAAAGAAATGACAGTACGCTTCTGCTGGTAGCCCGTAGGGCTTTAAGCTCAATAGAAGTCTCAAAATATGAGATCCTTATTGTTCGTAGGACATTAACCCATTTTATTTGGTTAAATCCCTAACGGACTATGAGACACTCGATTCAATCATTTCTATTGAGCTTAATTCCCTACGGGAAAAATTGCACCTGTTATAAAATCTGTCATTGGTATGACAGGATAGGTTTCCTAAACACCAACATGTTGAATACCGGGAGATGCCTCCTGGCGTCGACGTGAAGTTCAACGCTCATCATCGCAACAAATACAATCGGCCATTTAAACGCTCTATTTGAAAATGACATCGAATGACTATTCACGATTCAATACCGTTTCCGTAAGAAACACTAAGATTGATCAAGTACGATTTACGAAGTACCTGATTCAGGCTTGTTTTGCTTTTTGTAGACTCTTAAGGAAACGACATTGATTCAGGATTCACCATTTACTTTTTCCTCATTCACCTCCTTTCTATAAACTTACAATAACCACCCGGAAATTTTATTACACAGATTCACGTCTGATGAATCAATGTGAAAGCTTAAATACCTGGCGCAAATCTCAACCTTTGACTATTGACTATTCACGATTCACCTCCTTTCTATAAACTTACAATATCACCCCGAAATTTTATGCTAACGATCTGTTTATAAGCTTAAATTTAGCTTTAACCACGGAGTTTTAGTTATATTTAGCTAATGCAAACATGTTTGCCAAACGCAAACTGTTTAATGATTGCTTTTGAAACCATACAACCAAACTGTTCATGCAACGAAGAACCTTTATCAGGAACACGAGCCTGGCAGCAGCCGGCCTTGGCTTGTCAGCAAAAGTATTAGCCACACCTTCTCCTTTGACCTCAAACAAACTTCCTAAATGGAAGGGTTTTAATTTACTTGACTTTTTCAACCCAAATGGTGTTCCCACCAAACAACCCACAACTGACGATCATTTTAAATGGATGAACGACTGGGGTTTTGACTTTGTAAGGCTTCCAATTGCATATCCTTATTACCTGGATTTTGACCGTTCACGCAATATCACTCCGGAAGAAGTCTACAAGATCAATCCAAAAGCAATTGATGAAATAGACAATGTTGTTATGCTGGCGCACAAGCACAACATTCATGTTAGCCTTAACCTGCATCGTGCTCCTGGTTATTGTATTAACGCGGGCTTTTATGAGCCATATAATTTGTGGAAAGACGAGGAAGCACAAAAAGCTTTTTATTTCCATTGGAACATGTGGGCAAAAAAGTACAAAAACGTTTCTTCAAAGAAGATCAGTTTCGACCTGGTGAATGAGCCAAGTATGCGTGAGGATATGAATGATCAACATTCAAGATCCAGCGCCGTACCAGGCGATGTATATAGAAAGGTTGCCAAAGGAGCATTGGAGGCAATCCGGAAGGAAAATCCCGATCACCTTGTTATTGCTGATGGAAACAACGTCGGCAATTCCGTGATAACCGAGATAACAGACTTACCCATTGCGCAGAGTTGCCGTGGTTATTATCCGCATGCAATCTCTCACTATAAGGCACCGTGGGCCAACAAAGATCCCGAGCATTTGCCGGAACCAAAATGGCCGGGACAGGTTGGCGATCAATACTTGCAACGTTCCATGCTTGAAAAGTATTATCAGCCGTGGATAGATCTTGCCAATAAAGGCGTGGGCGTTCATTGCGGAGAATGCGGTTGCTGGAATAAAACACCGCACGATGTGTTTATTGCCTGGTTCGGCGATGTACTGGATATTCTTTCCTCAAACAACATTGGCTTTGCCATCTGGAACTTTATTGGTGATTTCGGTATATTGAATTCAGGCCGTGCAGATGTTGCGTACGAAGACTGGAATGGTTATAAGTTAGACAGAAAGCTATTGGCACTGTTGCAAAAACATTAAGACCATTGCGAAGAGAGGATCTTCACCCGCCAACCTGTTGGCGCCACTCGGCGTAATACGATCCTTTTACTGAAATAGAAGCACCAGTATTATACTTTTCGCATTTGCCATGTCCCCTGCGAATCGATATTGCTTATTTCCCCGTTTTCATTTGCTTCCTCAATACTCAGCTCCCAATAGCCGGAAAATATTCCGTTCTCAAAATTGCCCGCATAATGAATTTCATAAGAGGCTACATCTTTAAATTTCAGCGGCTTGCCATTTTCATCCATGGCCCATGCGTAAGGATATTTTTTAATGAAGCTGATAAAATTGTCTTCGATAAAGCCGTCAATTGTTGCGGGCTCGTCAAAAACAATGATGCTTTCATCATCAACGCAAGTGCCTTTTAACACACCATCCTGCAGCTGCATATTTATTTTAAAGGCGTAGTCCTTAGATATGTTGTTTTCATAGTACAGCGTATAATATCCAATCCATTCGCCGCTAAAATCATACTCATCCATAAGCGTTATTTTGTTGCAGCCCAGAAAATCGCATTTTTAAAAAGTGTTGTATAGGCTGCATTATTAAACAAGTCGGGGGAATGCCCCATAAAAATATAGATATTCCGGGCCTTAACACGTTCGTTTGTCCAAATTACCGGATGATCTCCCATCACAATATCCGAGGTTGGTTGGTAACTTTTCTCATCCACGCTGGCAATTACATGCACGTTTTGGCGGGGACTTTTATCATAGGTGTACCATTCATCTTTTTCAATCGGGAAAGAAGTGGGAAGATCCTTTATACAGGGGTGATTTCTGTCTTCCACATTTACAGTCGCTTTGGCAAAACCTTCAATGTAATTCTTCCAGCGAATGCCGCCCATAAATGCTGAAAACCATTGCCACATGGGATATCCGTCAAATTCACCCAACAGCGAAGCATGATGAAATCCGATCCATCCGCCCTTTCCTTTTTCGATATAATCCTGGAAAGCAGTAACGGCTTTTGCAGGCCATCCATACGGAGGATAGTCCAACTGGATAAACAGCTGATATTTAGCCAGAAAGTCCTCATCAATACTATTCGCATTTTCCAGGTAATCGATTGAAAAACTGCTGTCGGCAGCCAACTTATTCAACCAGATCTTAGCGGCTTTCGAATATTCTATATGATGTCCTCCGTTTTCAGCAATAGCCAGCACATGAAAGCGGGCAGAGGATTGTTGTGCGAAGTTTTTACAGCAGGATAAACATAAAAGCACGGCACATACAAAAAGCTTTTTCATGCCTTAATATAATGATTAAGTGCGAAAAATAACCAACACAGGTAGACAAACTGGCACACCGTTTGCCTAAGGCGCAATCAGAATTAAAAATCATCTATGAAACATTTGTTTTTAAGTGTGGCTGTTATTTGTTTCTTTTTGTTGGGAAACACTGCAAAAGCACAAGAATTTGGCATTAAAGGGGGCATGAGTTTTACTGATCTCAGCAATTTAAGCGGAAACAACCGGGTAACAGGGCATGCGGGCGTTTTTCTCAATAAAAGGCTTGACAGGTTCTGGAGCATTCAACCCGAAATACTTTACGCAGGTATGGGACAACGATACTATACCATTAACGGGGATCAAAGAACGATTGCGCTTGATTATATACAAATTCCGTTTATGTTCCAGGTTCACCCCGTGAAACAATTTTATTTTGAATTCGGACCACAACTGGGATTCAATGTTGGCGCGAATCTCAAATATGCAGATGGCGATAAGATCGGCATTAAAGATGGTTATTCTTCTGCTGACGTAGCTTTGAATTTAGGAATGGGTATTGATGCCAACAGAATGCTGGGCTTTTATGTAAGATATGGTATAGGTCTTACAGACATTACTTTGGACGATCACAGAACGCGTGCAAACAGGGGTGTGCAGCTGGGAGCGAGCATTAAGTTTCCGGGGTAGCAGGCTATCCGAATGGGAAATAAAAAAGACGTGTGATATTTAACCGCACGTCTTTTTTATTTTTACTTTTTTATCTTCTATTTCACTTGTGTCATACGAAACGACTCCAATATATCTCCGGACTTATCCTTAATCTTTACTGTCGCGTGAAGTGTACTATCAGCAATTTCAACAAGATTCCACTGATAGGTTGTGGTTGTAGGTAAGTTAACGGTCAATTCCAGATCCTGCTCTGCAGCTGTCAAAAACTTCCAGGTGAGGGAATAAGTGTTTCCGAACTGGTCTGTGTGACTTCCTGTACCATCTGCTTTAAAAACAAAACGAAGCAGATTATAATCGATGCCTGTCGTATTTATTCCACCGCGGATGTACTGCGTGTTTATACCGCCAATGTTGTGAATAAGTTCATCAACCTGCCAGGGTTTTTGAACCAAAATTTCTTTCTTGGTCAGATGCTTATCATCCGGAGGAGTAGTTGTTTTGGTACAGGATGTAAAAAGACAAACAGATGCTGAAAAAGCAACCAGTAATAGGGCTAAATGTTTCATAAACTAAGTTTAGTTTTTATTTTTTTGTTTGAACCATTGAGGCAGAAGAATGAAATTTGAACGTTTGTGACTGCAATAAGGCCCGGGCTTATTTTTTCTGCTTTTCAGGTTTAGCACAACAAATATAATAACCAGACATTAATTCCCTATTAGTTGACAGATTAAAATCGGTCAGGAGAAAAATTACAAAAGCACTATTTTACCCCTTTTTCCGGATTCCATGAGCCCTGTTGTTTTCTTATATAAATAATTTGACCTGTGTGATAAGCATTGTGCGTTCCGATATGCGCAATAATATTATACCATTTCTGCAGCTTGGCCTCATCAGCTTCAGTAACTGCTTTTTCCCATCCTGTTAACACCTCATCCAGTTCTTTTATGGCCGCTTTCCATTTTGTTTCATCGGGATTGGAAAACGTTTCTTCATTATTTCCACTGAAATCCGGATTCTTTATGCCGTTAAATTTATTCAGCTCCTCTTTGTTCCAAAATAGCAGATGCGTCGCAAGCTGGGCTATTGAATGACTTGAGTCTGATGGTTTCCATGTGGCCTGAGCCAGTGTAAGATCCTGTAAGGCATTGTTGACAGGAACAAACCATTCGGCCTGGTTATGTGTGGATTTAAGCTGATTCAATAAAATACTTCTAAGAGTGGTGTCTTTTGAATTCTGCGCCTTTGCGCCAATAACAAACAGCAGCGCTATTACAGGCAATATTCTTTTTACAGTTAGCATAAAAAATTGTTTTGAAATGAAAGGTTGATCTAAATTAGGCCGGGATTCTGGCCGATTTAAGTACAATAAAAGGGCTGGCCATAAAATTATATGAACGGCAATCCGGACCGGGATTTACCGGATTAACTGTCTGGGCCGGGATTTTTAGGATTGAGGGATTAATTGGATTGCTTTTGATTAATGCTGACGGCTTAGCCATTAATTTCGGTATGTGAATCTGGATTTACCGGATCGAAGGGATTGCTGTTGCTAATTCCGGCTGCTTACGTTAGTCAATACAGCATTTTGATTTTATTATATTTCTCGTGAGTTGTTATGCAATCAAGAATCCCAGGGAAAGTCCGCCCGTAAAATCCCGCCAATCCCCTAATCCCTAAAATCCAGGTCCAGACAAATTGCTCTGCAGGAGCAATTCGCCAATCCAGGTCCGGCTCTATTTAACCCTTCTCAATTCATATTCCTCCCCTTCATCCTTCACCAGTATCTTTTCCGAAACACCATCGTCATCAATGCTAAACTCCAGATCCACTTCCATTGTCTTCATAAAAAAGTGATGATCGCTTTCTGCATATAAATTGGTTTTTCCCAATCCCATATCAGGCACTTCAACTTTCAGCACACCTTTATCAAGCGTAACAATGGCCCGCATGCGCTCATTTTTATATTGACCCACAAACTTCTTCAATTCAAATTCTGAAAGCGTAACATGCTTCCTGTAAGGATAATAACCTTCCCATTCCCATGGAATAGAAACACCTTCCAGTTTATCAACCAGGTCTTTAAAAATACTTTCTCCGTTGGCACTGTTGCTCATTATGAGCAAGGCGGATTTTTTATCCGGCAAACAAATCGTGTAATGCACCCACCCGTCACCATGGCCTTCTTTAAAAAAAGCACTTCCGTATGGCGTATTAAATAATCCCCAGCCGAGCCCATAGGACAATTGAATAGATCTGTTTGCACTTGTTGTATCATTGTTCAATGAGGGAAATTGATGTCTGGTAAAGATGCCTATCTGTCGAGAAAACATTTCTTTCCATGATTGCTCACTTAATCCTTTATGTTGCAAAACCGCAGACAAAAACCTGGCATAATCGGCAACGGTTGTTTCCATCGAGCCTGCTGCATTCGATTCTTTGTTCCTGAACTTCGCAAGGGTGTCACCATTCATATTGTGACCGACTGCATAATTTTTTTCAAAAGAAGGCTGCCACACAAAACTTGTGTTGTACATGCCGAAGGGTTCGAATATTTGCTCCTGTGCCAGCGTTTCCAAATGTTTGCCGGTTATAGCTTCCACAACCATTTGCAATAGATACAAACCTTCCCCTGAATATGCATAGCGCGAACCGGGTGTAAAGAATATCTCCAGCTTATTATTGTTATTGGGATTTAGTTGCCGCCAATTTGGAAATCCAGTCGTATGGGTAAGACAATGCCGGGCAGTTATTAACTTCCACCGTTCGTCTCCGGCAAGATCTGCGTAAGCTTTATATTCAGGCAAAGGTTTCTGCAGATAAGTATATAGCGGTTTATCAAGGGCAATAAAACCTTTGTCCACAAGCTGCATTACGATGTAAGCAAAAAGCGGCTTGGCGAGCGATGCAGCATACATGGCAGATGCAGTATCCAGCGGAATGCCTTTTTCAGCATTGCTATAACCAAATGCTTTTATGTAAGAGGGAACATTATCATTAATCATAGCTATGGCTATTCCATTAACATCTCCGGCTTTCATCAAGTCATTAACAGAACCTTCTATATCCTTGGGGGAGATGTACTGGCCATTCGCTTTTTGTATTTGTTTTTGAGCAATACCGAATAATGCAACCAATAGAGTAAACAACGACAGGCAGACCTTTTTCATGATGAGGGTTAGATATTAGCAGGAAAAGAAAAACAAATCAGTAGAAGAATCAATTCCTATCGGCGTTCTTCATATAAACAAAGCAACGGTATCGATGTGTGCAACGCCAGCTGTTCAGATACGCTTGATTTAAAGATCCGCTCAAACCATCCACTTGGCCTGTGAATAGTTATAATCAGTGATGCGTTTCTGTCTACAGCAAACTGTTCCAGCCCTTCAACCGTATCAGCATCTTCTGTAAAATAGAAGGTAGCGCGAAAATGGTCCATATAATAATGAAGATCACGCATTTCAAAAGTCGTTTCAGGACCAAATTCTTTTTCCTTCCTGTCCACATTCAACACAAGTATTTGTGCGTCCAACGTACTAAGGATAGGAGAAAGTTGTTCCTGAGTAGGCTCCAATAATCCTTTCAAATCACTTGCAAATACTGCACATTTAATGGGCTCAACAACAGCACTGTGCGGTACCAGCAGCAGGGGATAATTCACTTCATCCAACAGTTGCATTGCAACAGATCCTACAAAATGCCTTTCCCAACCACTTTTCCCGGTAGCGCCAACTACAATAAGGTCAATACTCATTTCTTCACACAGCCTGTTTATCTTCTCCATTAAAAAACCCTCTTCCGCCAAGACTGTTATTTTGGTTGATTGCAGGTTAGATAACTCCTGGTGTTGCAATTCTTCCAATTGGGCCATTATATCCGCTTTACGTTTCTTTTCCTGCTCCATTTCGTTTTCGCCACCTGGTTGAGCATCGAAACGGTCATAGCTGTGAAGCACAACCAGCTTTTCAAGCCGGTAGGTTTTGGCAAGCATCGCGGCATAACGCAGCGCTTGTAGGGCATTGTCTGAAAAATCTGTGAGTACAAGTACATTTTTCATGTGCTTCTGTTTAATGAGTATTTCCGCAGCAGCCAATATGGTTCTAACTCACTGGTTAAGATGGAAATTTCGTAAAAGATCGGCAAAGTTTATTACACAGCCAAAGAGTAATGGGGCATTTTACCAAAACGTAATTTTAGTATGTGCTTGAAAGTGGCAAAAAAAAGGAACACATTCAGTGAGATCCGGATAAAGGATTCCCGCTCACACCGGGAATTACAAACAGATCACAACAACAAGCCTTTACGCAGGCTTCAAATATTTCAGCTTAGAGAAGGCCGGGATTGTTTAAAACGCTTTCAAAATAAAAAAATCCGCCAACATCATCAGGTTAGTAGTTTTTCTTTTGCTGTCCGGGTGCATATGGTTTTGCGGACTGGCTGCCATCCATCTTCTTCGCCTGACCAGGAGGGATTTTTCCTGAATTGCCTTTATACATGTGACTATCGCATGATGCAAATATTATTAAGACAGCTATTAATGACAGTAACCGAACCTTCATCGCTAATCATTTAAACTTTGAAATCTCTTTGTTCCTTGAAAACGGGTCCAAAGATAAAGTATAATTTATCTATACCGGTTGTAACAGATCCTCTGTAAAAAATGAGATCCGGCTCACTTGCAACAGACCGCTTGTATTAAGCTTTTTGTTTCAGGATCATATAAGCGATCATTTATTGCAAAGTGGTATGCCGGATCTGCGAAAAATATTATGGTACCAGTGTGGTAATACCTACATCGGTTATAAGACCATACTTAACTGATACATTGGAAATACTTGTATCAGACAATCCGCTGGTTGCAGCTGCATCAATTGTAACAGTATAATTTCCTTCCGCAACACCGGAGAACATGTAGCGCCCTGCAATGTCAGGAATAGCGGAAAGCGTGTCTGTGCCATTAATGGCATACACTGTGGCCCCTGCTGAGAGTGGCAGAACAATTCCTTTTATGCGTCCGTTGGTCTGTTCTGTATATGCTCGCACTACAGGCTTAAGACTATAACTTCCGTTTCCTTTTTTTACAACAGACTTAGCTGCATCAAAATCGATCCAGATATTGTAGGAACCATTTGCTGCAAGCTCCTGCTGAATATTAAACTTAAGTCCGCTCTGTTCAGCAGAAGGCGTTGCAAGTGCATATTCAGCACCATCCACAACAACAGAGTTGTTGCTTCCTAAAACAAGCCTCATCTGAGAAATACTTCCGGAAGGCAACTCGCTTTGACACAATAAGGTATCGAGGCCATTCCTAAAATCGAGCAGATTGTAAACGCCGGGATGTATCAGATCAAGTGTTACCCATCCGCTTTGATCTGAATGGATTTCAACTTTTTGCACATCAACGTTTACTTCATCATACGGGGCCGGCGCATCAGTTAAATGCACCGCTACTGTTGCTTTACCCGAAGGAGAATCGCTTTTCTTACAAGCCACAGCGCTCCCAATAAACAAGGCAATAACGCCTGCCAGTCTTAGTTGTCTAATCATACTTTTGCTTTTTATTTAAAATCAGAAATCACAATTTTGAAGTGTATAGGTAGATACAAGGGCGATCAATATTAGTTATATATAAATTACAACTTAGCATATGGTACAGATTCTGAATGCTCTATGCAAATTTGCTGCCAATTTAAAAAACATATGCTCCGGAAATTATAACCTGTGTGCCAAAGCATTGATATGCAATGGATTGCATAATAAAAAAAACGTATAACATTTTTAATTTATTGCTTGATTTCTTCAAAAAACCTGCAGCCCTATTGCTCTTTTGTACGCGTTTTTTCGCCGCTCATACATGCAAAACAGCACTTCATTGCATTCTCGCTTGCATGAGGTAAAATTGTAAACTAGCTTAGCATCCGCAATTGAGAAACGCCTCAATACTAACATCAACTTTAAACAATAAAAAACCTTAGAAAATGCTAACACAAACAACGTCTGCCCAGGTAGTAATTACGCCCGCATCTATTTTGGAAACGGGATTAAGTTTTTTCTCTTCTAAAGTGCTGCTTACTGCAGTGAATCTTCATCTTTTTACTTCGCTTGCCGAAAGCAGCAAAACGGGTACACAAATTAAAGAGGCTTTAGGACTGCAGGAAAGAGGATTGTACGATTTTCTTGATGCGTTGGTAGCACTTAAATTTTTGTACAGGGAAGGTACGGGCACTGAAGCCAAATACTGTAACACACTTGAAACAGATGTTTTCCTTGACAAGAAAAAATCCTCTTATGTAGGCGGATTGCTCGAAATGTGTAACAACCGTTTATTTCCCTTCTGGAATGATCTGGAAGAAGGTCTTAAAACAGGCTTACCGCAAAACGAAGCAAAAATTCACGGAGCAGGGATCTTTGAAAAATTGTATGAAGACGAAAGTAAACTTGAAGAATTTATGGGGGCTATGACTGGCGTACAACGCAGTAATTTTATAGCATTCGCCCGCAGCTTTGATTTCTCTAAATACAAAACACATGTTGATATTGGTGGTGCAAGTGGCGAACTATCCATTCAGATAGCTACATTTAATCCCGGCATTCATTCTACAACATATGATCTGCCTCCTGTGGCGCGCGTTGCACAGAGAAACATTGATGCATCAGGTGTTAGCGACAGGGTGAAAACTGCTGTCGGAAATTTCTTCACAGATGCTTTTCCTAAAGCTGACCTAATTACAATGGGCAATATTCTGCATGACTGGAATCTTGAAGAAAAGAAAATGCTCATCGGCAAGGCCTATGATGCATTACCAGAAGGCGGAGCGTTTATTGTGATTGAAAACATTATTGATGACGAAAGAAAAGAAAATGCATTCGGGCTGTTAATGTCTTTAAACATGCTTATTGAAACGCCTGGTGGCTTTGATTACGCAGCCAAAGATTTTGCAGGCTGGGCAAAAGAAGCAGGCTTTAAGGAAATTACGAAGATTCAATTGGGAGGCCCTGCCAGTGCATTGGTTGCATATAAGTAAAGTGCCGGGCGCGCCTAATGTTTCTTTGTAAACAACTGATAAAGCTTAAAGCCTAAAGCTCAAAGCTGACCGAAGCGAAGGTTTTTGAACCATTTAAGAAATATAAGAGCAAATGAGAACTTTTGCCCAGGATAATAATAACACTTAAACGACAATATATTTACTTAACCGGCCCGGACCTTGACCATTGACTATTCTCTAGCTGTATACAAGTAAAATCAAACAAAATTTATTATCAAATTATAGATGTCGTTGCCCGTGTTGACGATGATGGTCATGGTGCGCAATTACCCGGTCAACGGCATTGTTATTTTATTGGCATGAAACATTTATTTCAACCACTATTACTCTTGTTTTTTCTGCCGTTCACATTGGCTGCATGTTCAAAAAGTGTTTCCAATCAAAAAGACACAGACAATAGTTCTGGTGAAGTTGACGGCAAGGTAATGGACGAAAATGGCAATCCATTGCAAGGCGTTAAGACAACTATTGAACATACGGTTTGGTATGATACTTACCTGTATGGCGTAACGGACAATAGCGGAAAATATTCCATAAAACTACCGGCCGAACCCGCAGGTACATGGACCGCAAAAGCTCAAATTGAAAGAAGTGCATACGGCCAGGATTACAAATTTGACTTACAGGCGGATAACACTGACCCCTTTGACAAAAGCAAAGTAACTACCCGCAATTTTACATGGAAGTTATCCGGACCGAAACCCGGCAACGGAGGTTTTTATGGAGCACATGTAGATCTTTATGCTTTCGGAACTGATGTTGATGTAACGCAGATTAAACTCATACTAACACCGCTCGATACAAAATTAATTGATGGCAGCGCCGCCACATCTATTGAAAAGACGATCAAAGATGTGGCCGGCACTTTTATGGCTACCGATATCCCTATAGGAAGATATTCTGTTAAAGCAATATATGCCGGAAAAAAACTTTTGCTGGATAATCGTCATGATAACGGCGAACCGGCCGAAAGCAAAGAAGTTATTTTTGGAAAAAACGGAACGCTGGGCGAGACGGAGTATAATATAGAGTTTTGGATCAGTGAATGAATTGAAAATTGACAGTTGAAAATTGATAATGATCAGAATGATTCTTCATACCGTTATATAACCTTTGCCATTTAGCAATTTCACTTTCGCTTACAACATTTTCAATTGTCCCTTTTCAATTATCAATTGTAAGACTTTATACAATCACGGCAAACCGTTGGCAACAGTTATTGCTCTGACTTATTCCACGCTTCTTTCCAGGCTGAAAATTGAGATGGCCTAATTCCGTAACGGGCAAAATTACCGTCATGTAAAGAAAGCAGTTCCGCATTAACTGTTTCAACAAACCTTTTCCGGTCCTGTTCCGGCAAAGCATCAGCAGCCTGCTCAATTCGCCCGGCTGCACTTTTTGGAGACAATACATTCGACACTATTGTTGAAATTATTGCGCGGATAGCATCGCGATATTGTAAACGAAAAGGATCGGGTTCTCCTAATGATTGACGTAAAGCTGCATACCGCAAAGCCGACCGTTGGTAAGACCATAGAAACAGATCTTTAAATAACTCCACGCGATTCAGCTCATAAATACCAATCATTCCCTGGATATATAAATCGCCTGGTACATCAACAAACGACAAAGGAGCCAGGTTATGATTATTCAGGGAAATATTTGATGCCAGCCGCGATACGCGTTTGTTGACGTCATCAAAAGGTTGCAGGTATGGTAATTGAACCATAATAAAAAATGCCTGCTCAAAAGGATCTTTTATTTGACCGGCCTTGCTGAGCATTAACTCGAACATTTCTTCAATTTGTTGAGGCATTGCAAGAGGGGTATAGACAGATTTAGCAACGCCTACGCCAAATGTTCTGAGTCGTCCCGATGCCGATGGATCAGGAAGAAGATTATTCGAAAGCAGGGCATGTAAATTCAAAATAGTATACCTGTTAAACCCTATTTCATCTGCGTCTTGCACAAGAAACTCGATCGCCTCTTTATGATTCAGGATCATTTGCGCTTCCATCTGCGATTTGTTATCTGCAACTTCACCAAATGAAACAAGGCGCTGGGTATCGAGCAACGAATAAGTATTTCCTTCCAGGCGACTGGAGTTCCACGAAAGATCTATCAGTAGTCTTTGAAGAATTTCCTTTGCATACGTGCCAGCCGGCTCATTCATCCTGGCTGTTTTGCCTGTTTCTAAAAGTTGCTGCTTCTCTTTTTCGGTAAGATAAGTGTCTATATTAGGCCGGTACAGTCTTAAAAAATCGAAATTATAACTAACCGGACGGCGTAGTTTTTCAGGGTTCGAGACTATTTTTTGAATTTCTTTTCCCTGAGCTGATAAGGCCACGGGTTCCCCGGATACTGAGCCGCTATTTTTCACCCCGTATGGATGCGGTGGTTCAGCAAGATGGTAAATTGAATCTCTTGTATTTCCGGAATTAACGATATATCCTTGTTCCTGCAATTTTTTTAACCGTCTCTGCAACGTCCGCAAACCAACACTTAGTTGCGAGTCCGATTGAATATCATTAATAGATGCTCCATTTTTAAAACGCTTTATAGCGCTCTTAATTTCTTCCAGTTGAAGATCAATATCTCTTTTGCTACTCTTTGTCATTCCATTTACTTTCTCTGAAGTTGCGTTAAGGGAAATTTTTGCGTCATTATTACGACAAATTTAAGGGGATTGCGACAAATTTGCGACAGGATTACGACATAAATGACGCAATTTGATTATAAAAAAGCCCGTGCAATTAGTTTGCACGGGCTTTTTTATACTGTTTGAATGACTTACTTCTTACTAATCCTATATAAATTCCCCCCATCTGTTACTGCGTATAACATCCCTTTATCATACGCAACGTCGCGGAATCTTTCCTTTTTATCTTCCAATAGTCTTTCTTCGCCCACCACCTTATTGTCCTTTATCACCAGTCTGTCTATATGCATGCTGCTCAGGCAGGCAATAAACAGGTTGTTTTCCCATTCAGGAATTGCATTGCCCTTGTAAAAGCTAATGCCACTTGGTGATATCACAGGATCCCAATAATAAACCGGCTGTTCCATACCATCTTTTTGTTGAATGGCATCACCAATTTTATCTCCGCTATATTCAATACCGTAGGTTATTACAGGCCAGCCGTAATTTTTACCGGCACGGATGATATTTATTTCATCACCACCACGCGGACCAAATTCTGCCTCCCAAAGGTCGCCTGTCGCCGGGTTAATATCCAGGCCTTGTGGATTACGAATGCCATAAGCGTAAATCTCTGGCATTGCTCCTGCCTGACTTGCAAAAGGATTGCCGGGAGCTGGTTTTCCATCAGGCGTAATTTTAAATACTTTACCAAGACCTGCATTTAGCAATTGTGCCTGCCTTCTTCCTTCAAGAATCGATCTTTCACCGGCACTCACAAAAAGATTACCATCCTTATCAAAGATCAGCCTTGAGCCAAAGTGCAGGTTACTGTTCAATGCGGGTGTAGCGCGGAAAATGACAGTTGGGTTATCGATCTTCCCGGCTGCTTCATTTAATTGGCCTTTGGCAACAGAAGTCAGGTTACCAACTCCATATTTTTCAGAAAAGGACCAGTAAATAGTTTTGTTGGTAGCAAAGTTGGGATCCAGTGCCACATCAAGTTGGCCCCCTTGTCCTCTGTCATCTACAGCGGGAAAGCCGGTGATCTTTTTAACCAATTCGCCGTTGGCGTCATGAATTTGCATGGAACCGGATTTCAATGAAATCAGCAATCTACCGTCAGGCATTGGGATAACAGCCCAGGGGTTTCCCAGATCGCCGGCAAGTTTGTCCACCTTATAAGGAGTGGTTGTTTTTACGCCGCCTATTCTTGTTTGTCCTTCAAATGCAGGTTTGTATTTGCTATTGGCTTCTTTTGTTTCTACGGGAGGAAGTTTGGTACTGTCTCCGCCTGCCGTCGGTTTTGGAGTGGCCTTATTGCCTGAACAAGAATAAGACGCAACCATCATAAGCAGTGCAGGCACATAAAAAAGTTGTCTTTGCCGCATGGTAATTGTTTTATAGAATGAAAATAACGATAAAAGCCGTAACCACGGCTTTGAAACGGAGCCATTTACCGATTGGGTAATGAAGAAGCTATATAATTTACGGCCGTTGGCAAGCCTTGATTTTTTTGACAATGTTGCGTTTTGCTTTTGCTTACGCCCTTACAGGGCTTGATTGCGTTTTGCTATGTTTCATGGGGCGTTGCCCCATGCTAATGCTTCGACGCCTTCAGCGTCGGTTCACAGTTCAATCATCCTGATATTTTGAAAAGACCCATCAATGCGGTGACATCCTTATATGTCCTTTATTTCTTAAATGGTTTAAAAATCCTCATTTGGAGTAGTCTGCATTTTTTGTCTATACGGCTTTTCAATATCCGTTGTTTTGACGCCTTCAGCGCCGGTTTGATAATTCATTCATGTTAATGTCTGTAAAACATTTCAGTAAGGTGCAATCCTTATATTTTTTTATGTCTCTTATATGGTTCAAAAAAATCCGGCCAACGGCCGTGCCTTTGTGTCATTTTTCCTTTCACGTTTTGCCAAGATGGGTATCGAGCCTTTCTGTCCGAACCAATTGATTTTGAATTGCGCTTACTTCCAGCACTATCTAATTTCTCAAATCTCCCCTGCCAAAATTGCCATCTTCTCAATTGGTTTAATTGTTGAATTTCTTTCAGCATGAAAGAAGAAAACTATGCAACCGGGTTCCTGTCATTTTCAGACCAGCAATTGCTTGATGCATATTCCTCAACCGTTACCGGCGTAGTGAAGCATGTTTCGCAAGCTGTTGCGCATATTAAAGTGATCAAGGAAGCCATCCATCCCAATACTAAGAAGAAAGTAGAAATGCCCGGCTCAGGGTCCGGCTTTGTGATTTCTACGGATGGATATATCGTAACAAACAATCACGTTATTGAAAATGCGCTTTCCATCAAAGCATCCTTTGCAAACGGAACAGAGCAGAATGCAGTATTGATCGGAACAGATCCATCAACGGATATTGCCATTATTAAAGTATATGACGGCGATCTGAGAGCATTACAGTTTGCCAATTCTGATTTACTGGAAACGGGCCAGATAGCAATTGCCATTGGCAATCCAATGGGACTGCAACATACTGTTACCGCGGGTGTAGTAAGCGCATTGGGACGCACACTACGCGCTAATAACGGACGCCTGATCGACGACGTTATTCAGACTGATGCAGCCTTGAATCCCGGCAACAGTGGTGGTCCGTTAGTAAATTCCGAAGGCAAGGTTATTGGTGTTAATACAGCCGTAATATCCGCAGCACAAGGATTGTGTTTTGCAGTATCGTCCAACCTCGCCGCTTTTATTGCAGGCAAGCTGATTATTCATGGTGAAGTAAAACGCGCTAAGCTGGCTATCGCAGCGCAACCAGTCAACTTAACGCAGCGTATGATTGGTGCCAACCAGTTAAAGACAACTACCGGTGTGTACATTTTTGAGATAACACCCGATGCTAACGTGAACAATCAGCAATTGCGGATTGGTGACATTATTGTTGAGTTTGAAGGCAAACCAGTTGGCTCAACTGATAACCTGCACAAGTATTTGAGTGAGGATGTGATTGGAAAAAGAATTGAATTGACAGTGTTAAGACAAGGCAGAAAACAAAGTGTAGTGGTGATTCCGGGAGAGCTAAGATAAAGCTGACCGAAGCGAAGTTTTGTAAACCATAGAAGTAAGGTGTCGGCCGTGCCAGCGTTTCTTTGTTAACAACTGATAAAGCTTAAAGCCCAAAGCCTAAAGCTGACCGAAGCGAAGTTTTTTAAACCATATAAGGCATATAAGAGCAAATAAGAGCTTTTGCCCAGGATAATAGTAACACTTAAACGACAATATATTTACTTAACCAGCTCGGACCTTCACCATTGACCATTCACTATTCACAGTTGTATAGAAGGCATATAAGAGCAAATAAGAATTTTGCCTGCGATAATAATTGCACTTAAACGACTTTACATTTACTTAGCCAGACCGGACTTTCACCATTGACTATTGACTATTCACTAATGTATAAAAGGCATATAAGGACAAATAAGAACTTTTGCTCAGGATAATAATAACACTTAAACGATAATACATTTTACTTCACCAGCTCGAACCTTCACCATTGACTATTGACTATTCACTAGTTGTATGGAAGACACATAAGATAAGTACTTTAGGTTGCTCACGCTATCAGGCATTAAGCCAATTAAAGAAAGTTGCTGCGAGCTGAAGAGTAAGCCCACGAAGCTTTGCTGAGCGTACTGCATACACTTATCAATTAATTGTTGCATTTCACATACTCCTGTATGTTACTGATCAACCAGAGTTTCAGACGTTGAAAGTCCGCAGTATATTTAATTCACTTGCTGGGTACAATCGTAAATCATAACATCAGACAGATATGAAAAATATACTGCAGTTTTTACTTATGAGTTTTGTGAGCATTCAGGCACATGCACAAAACACAACTGATTCAATTGCTTTAAGGCAGTCGTTAGATAAAAACATCGCTGCGCTTACTGATGCATTTGCAAAGGGAGACGCCGCATTAGTGGCGAGTTTGCATCACCCACAAGTGATAAAATATTTTGGCGGAACGAATGTTGTTACCGGCCGAGCAGCGCTGGAAAAAGGACTGGAAGAATGGTTTAAAAATACAAAAGTTGAATTTGTTGAAAACACTGTTGAAAGCACTGTCTTTAACGGAGAGACAGCCGTACAAACATCCATCTTCGCGATTAAGTCGACACCTAAAAACGGAGGAGAACCAAGTATCGGCAGGGGACGCTCGATGGTGATTTATGTACAGGATAAGAGCAGCCCTACAGGTTGGTTAACATTAAGAGAAATGACACAGGCTGCGCCTGAGTAATAACAAAATAATTTTAAACCATATAAGGCATATAAGAAAATATAAGCTTTATCATTTGCCCAGACTAATATTCATTCGAGCATCTAATTCATGTGAGAAACTAACGGCACTGAAAGATTAAACCATATAAAGCGTATAAAAGTATAAAGGCCAGTCAACAACCTTATATTTTCTTATATGCCTTCTATACAACTAGTGAATAGTGAATGGTCAATGGTGAAGGTTCGAGCTGGCTAAGTAAATGTAAAGTCATTTAAGTGCAATTATTATCGCAGGCAAAATTCTTATGTGCTCTTATATGCCTTATATGGTTTAAAAAACTTCGCTTCGGTCAGCTTTAGGCTTTAGGCTTTGGGCTTTAAGCTTTGTCAGTTGTTTACCAGGAAACGTTGACACCCGACACTTTACTTATATGGTTCAAAAAAACTACCCATTTTTTTCCTGGTAATTAACCATCCAGTTGATACCGTACTTATCTGAGAATGACCCGAAATATGCGCCCCAGAACATATCTGCCATTGGCATGTCCACCTTGCCACCTTCTGACAATTCATCGAACAATCTTTTTGCTTCTTCTCTTGACTCGGGCTCCAGGTTTATGTGCATGTTATTACCCGGCTTTAGTTTAAAACCCATGCTTTCAGGCGCATCTGTTGCCATTAAAATATGTCCGCCCAAAATGGTAAGCTCTGCATGAATGATGAGCTTTTTATCTTCTTCACTCAACGGCGGCATATCAGGCGGCGCTTCAATGTCGCCGAATCGTTGAAGACCTGTACCTGAGAATTCACCTCTGAAAACCTTCTTATAAAAATTGAATGCTTCTTCTGTTTTACCGTTAAAATTCAGGTAAGTACATACTCTTGTGGGAGTACCTGTTTTTGAATCCTGGCGTAGTTTGAAGTGTGTACTGAAATAATGATCCAAATTGCCCATTGCAGATGCAAAACCTTCCTGGAAGCCCATTTCAACAATCTTTTCAAGATCAGCGACGCTGTCAAACAATACATCTATAGAAACTTTTGTGCCCGTTGCACTGGCGGCAAAATCAACCTTCCATTTCATAGCAGGCATATCATAATTCCTGTTGCCATTTTCATCACAAAAGGCATCTATATTTTCAAAGCTTTTCTGACCTTCAATTCGTGTAAAGTCAACACTGCACCAATGCCTTGTTTCATCTGGTCCTACCATGCAGTATAGCCAGCGGCCACCAACTTTAAAGTCCATACTCTTTGTCTCGGCCCGCCATGGCAACGGCGCCCACCATTGGTCAAGGTATTCCGGTTGTGTCCAGGCCATCCAAACCTGTTCAGGGGTGGCCTCAAAATTTCGTTCGATGACAAGCTTTTTGTTGGATAAGTCTTTTTTGACTTCCATCTTATTAAGGTCTCTCATTTTGCTGTTGATTTTATTTGAGTTAATACATTGTCTAGTCTGTCCAGGCGTTTTTCCCATAACCGCCTGAATTGTTCGAGCCATTTATATACCTCTTTCATTTTCTGAGGATTGAAATAATAATAAATTTCTCTTCCTTGTTTTTGTTCAAGGAGCTTGCTCCCGGCAAGGATCTGTAAATATTTTGACAAGACCTTCCGACTGCTGTTAAAATACACAGTGATTGTATTTAATGTCATAAACAGCAAAGCCATCAGGCTTAAAATCATGCGCCTGGAAGGATCAGCAATTGCCTGAAATATATCTTGCCGCATAATACAATTTTTACTATTAGCAACCGTTCAGTTGCAAATATATACGCAATCGTTCGGTTGCGCAACAAAAAAATTAATTTTTAAGGAGATTTTTAAAATGTCATCTTTCACAACTCTTTTTTACCTTCCCTGCTACGCCACCACCATTTAAAGATTTCCATTACACCAATAATGCTGGCTGCGGCTGGCAGCAATAGCAACCACTCTTTAAGTTTTATCGGCTCCAGTTGCAGTGTATCATTAAGAACGGGAATATAGGCTGCTGATATGTGTACGACCTGTGCCAAGGCTATACCGGCAATCAATACATAGTTATTGCTGAAGGGAATTTTGAAAATGCTTTTCGTTTCACTCCGGCAATTGAGTACGTGAAAGTTTTGCATCAATACCATTAACATCACTACTATTGTACGTGCATGCTTTTCATCAAACCCCTGCAGCAACATATAATGCCATGCAGCAAACACAACACCTGCTATTACAAGACCTGAAACGATGATCTGGGTGTTCATTAGCCTATCAAAAATGCTTTCTCCGGGTTTGCGGGGAGGTTTGTTCATAACGGCAAAATCACCTTTTTCAAATGAAAGCGCAATATCCTGTATGCCGTTTGTCACCAGGTTCAGCCACAATAGCTGCACCGCGATAAACGGCAAGGGCATATTCAGTACGATAACCAATGCGATGCTTAGCAACTCTGCGGCCCCGGTGGAAAGCAACATGTAAATGATCTTGCGAAGATTATCGAAGGTAAACCTCCCTTCTTCCACACCGGCAGCAATGGAGGCGAAATTGTTGTCGGTAACAATAATGGAAGATGCCTCCTTGGCCAGATCAGTGCCAGCTCCCATAGCTACACCAATATGGGCAGATTTCAGGGCTGGTGCATCATTAGCGCCATCGCCGGTAACAGCAATAAAATGGCCGGTTGCCTTCATCGCTTCAACAATCTTTTGTTTTTGCAGTGGTGCCACCCGGGCAAACACTTTTTTATTTTTAATTTTCTGAGCAAGTTCTTTTGCGGGCATACCTTCAGTGCCGGACAATTCTGCGCCTGTTGCCACATCTTCAGGCTTTTCTGCAATACCCAATGATTTTGCAATGACAAGCGCGGTCGCCGGGTGGTCTCCTGTAACCATGATCACATTTATGCCGGCACGTTTACATTCTTCAACAGCTTCCCTGGCTTCAGGCCGCAGGGGATCTATCATGCCAATGAGACCAAGCAACTCAAGCGAATGAAGATTATCAATTTTAGTGTCTACCACTTCAGCACCAGCCAAAGCCAAAACCCTGTAACCGTCTGCTGCCATTTGCTCAGCAACGCGGTTGATTTCTTGCTGCTTTTCAGCAGGAAGTTTTTTCAGTATGACTTCCACAGCGCCTTTCATTGCGAACAACAGCCTGTTCTCTTTTTCGAAAAACACTGCAGAAAATTTTCTTTCTGATTCATACGGAATTAGTTCCTTGAGTTTACCCTGTTGCTGAAAGTATTTGGGATCTTTTCCAATCTTGTATGCCAAAGCCCTGAAAGCTACATCCACTGCGTCGCCTGAATGTTCCCAGCCCTTTTCAGTCTTTCTTAAAATGCCTTCGTTGGATAGAATACTCGCTATCAGGAACTTTTGCAATGGCCCATCTATCTCAGTAACCTTTTCGCCATCATCATGGATTTCTCCTTCACCGTTATAACCCTCGCCTGTTACATCATAGGATTTTCCGTTGGGCATGTACAACTTCTTTACGGACTGCTGATCCATTGTGAGCGTTCCGGTCTTGTCCGAAGCAATCATCGTGCAGCTTCCCAACCCTTCAACAGCGGGAAGTTTTCGCACAATCACATTTCTCCTTGCCATACGTCTTGTACCTATAGAAAGCGCAACAGTCAGGGCCACCGGTAATCCTTCAGGAATAGCGGAAACGCCTACCGCAACCATCAGGAAGAAAATGTCTTTGGCAGATGTCCCTTCAAAATAACCTATCACACCAAGTATTGCACAAACAACGAGCACAATAATGCTGATCTTTCTTGAAAAGGATTCCATCCGTCTTTCCAAAGGCGGCTTCTCTGATTCTGTAGTGCGAAGTGAGTCGGCAATTTTACCGATCTGTGTGTGTTCAGCGGTAGCGGTCACTATACCTGTACCGCGCCCCTTTTGTACGGTAGTGGCAGCAAACACCATATTTAACCTGTCACCCAATGCAAGATCTTCACCACCATTCAGCTGCTCTGTATTTTTGATGACCGGAACGGATTCTCCTGTCAGTAATGCTTCTTCCACCGAAAGATCTTTTACCTCCAGTAACCGCATATCAGCCGGAACTTTATAACCGGATTCGAGCAGTACAATATCTCCGGGAACCAATGCTTCGGAATCTATTTCAAGTATGTGTCCTCCGCGCTTAACACGGCACTTTACTTTTACCATATCCTTCAAAGCCTGTGCACTGTTTTCCGCGCGCCACTCCTGGTATGTACCAAGTATGGCGTTAAATACAATAATGAATGTAATAAAAATGGCATCGGTAATATCGCCGGTTGTGGCGGATATAATGGCGGCAGCTATCAAAACATAAATAAGCGGATTAAGGAATTGCCGGAAAAAAATGCCCAAAAGGGTTTTGGATTTTGGCTGAGGGATTTTGTTTAACCCATACTCTTCCTGTCTTCGATTAACTTCTTCTGTGGAAAGACCTTCAGCAGTGGCTTGTAGTTTTTGCAAAACTTCGTCTGCCGGCAATTGATGGTAAATTGTCTGCATAGCACATTATTAACAGGGTTAAACAATGGCGTCTGCCGCGATTTAAATCATGCGTCATATAGGACTGAACCTTGTGCAGCTTTGTTCAGCGCGTTGTACCTCAGTTTCTTCAAATCGCTTTTAAGCCGGGCAAACTTTATTAATGATGACCGAAAAGTCGTGCCGGATTTTGCACGTGCAAATACAATTATGCCTCAATTTAAGCAATAACAGACAGATTTAATTGAATAAAAAATGCTATTTGATGTCTCCGTTCACTTCTTCCCCGGGGTTATTTATCAGACTCCCTTGCTTAGGACGGGAACCAGTTGCATTCGTCGAAATGACGATGAAAGCTCATCAACAAAATGAATTACAAGCAGCATTTCTGGCAAGATGAAACTAATAGTAAAAAGGTTGCAACGGCATCGTCACATCGACTGAGAATTTGGTGAGCCACAATCAAAAAGAGATGACAGTACACTTCGTCAATAGTCCGTAGGACTTAAAGTTTAATAGAAACTCTAACATACCAGGTTCTCTTGTCCGTAGGACATTAACCCCATTTATTTGGTTAAAGTCCTACGGACTATGATGTTCTCAATTCGGACATTTCTATTAAGCTTAATTCCCTACGGGAAAAACTGTCACTGTTGTGAAATCTGTCATTGGCACGCAGGAGATGTCTCCCGACTTTAGTGCTGTTGAATTTTGCAGAAGACCAGGTATAAATTGTATTGAATATGACGAGATCGAAATTTGTAAAGGCTATAACCCTATTCTCTGTGCAACTCCGCGTGTTCTCCGTGGGTCTGTGTAACAATATTTTTGTTGCTGTCCTTGTATTTAATTGTGCCGCCGAATCATTCGGTCAATCCTTAACCAAAGCCAAAACAACACAGCACTTATAACAACTCCTTCATTTCCTTCCACTCATACACCTGCACTTTCCCCGCCGGCTTCTTTGCCGCATTCAGCATAGCTTTAGCAACTTCCTCACCTTTAATGCCTCGATATTTTTGAAGGTTACCCATGAAAAGCGGATTGATAACAGAGAACAGTCCGATCATAAATTTTTCCAGTGGCCTGTTTTCATTTTTTCTGTCACCCATTAACATAGAAGGCCGGAAGATATGTGTGTGATCAAAATTCAGTGCTATGATATCACGTTCTGTTTCGCCTTTTGTTCTGATGTAAAATATTTTTGAGTCCGCATTTGCGCCAACTGCGGAAACAAGAAATACGCCCTTTGCACCATTTTCCTTCGCAATAGTTGCTGCGAGCAATGGGTAATCGTGATCTATTTCGTAATACTTATCCTGGTCAGGCGTTTTATTTTTCGTTGTACCGATGGAAATAAATATATCGTCTCCCACAAGAGACTCTTTCATCGATGGAAGCGTGGCATAATCACCAATTAACATCTCCAGTTTTGGATGTGTTACCGGAAGTCGCTTGCGTACCACAGCTATTACCTGATCGTAACTTTCATCATTCAAAAGATCCTGTAATAAAAAGGACCCGATAAAGCCCGTGGCGCCAAATAGAATTGCTTTTTTCATGGAAGAGGTTTAGCTATGAGCTATCAGCTATGAGCTGTCAGCTGTCACAGATGTAACAAAGTACTGCATTTAATTCTATAGTAGAAACCACTATGAAACTTGAAAGATTTATGAACAGGCGCGCACGATTCAAAAATATATCTATCGCACGTTCTTTTGGCTGACCCAAAAGAACCAGAAACTCAAAGCAAACCCGATTAAAACCCTTTCTAATGCCGGGAAGCAAAAGTGCATTACCTTTTTACCACTTTTTAAAGTTTTACTTCTTGCTTCCGGTTAGTGCCTCCACCATAAAACGCAAATTCTGGCCTGTAAACACCATCACAAGGCAACTCTTTCCGTACTTCGTAGTTCGTACTTCGTACTTACCCTAACCCTTCTTCCAAAATCATGCATTTCTCCCTCTATTTAACCGTTACATATTAAAAAAATAATCAAAGTTTTTAGTATTTTGTTATAATAGAAATTATCCACTTTAAAATCAATAGCAATGAAATCATTTAAGCTAATGCTTTGTACAACACTAGTGGCATCTGTTTTCTTTACCGCCTGCTCTAACAATTCTGGCGACAAGTCAACGACAGCGAAAAACGATACGGCGGCAGCACTCACCTCCAGCGCAGCAGAAGTAGCACAACAAAAACTTGACGCCAACAAAAAACTGGTGAAAGAATTCTATCAGCAACTTTGGGGCGACAAAGACACTACCGCTGTAGATAAATATGTAGCCGAAAATATGAAACAGCATAATCCGCTTTTAAAAGATGGTAGGGATTGGCTGAAAATGGCCCTTAGAACCATGCTGACTGCAAAAAGTATTGAAAAAACAACCGTTGATATTAAGCAGGTTGCTGCCGATGGCGACCTTGTATGGCTTTTTATAAGAGATGTGGCACCTAACGGAAAGGTATTTGCGCGCGTTGAAATTTTCAGGGTTGAAAACGGAAAGATCACTGAAAACTGGATGGTGACAGAGCCTGTTCCGGCAAAATCGGCGAATAATAATGGATATTTTTAGCGACTGAATTAACAAGTACGAGTTACGAAGCCCGCCCGCGCCGAATGCGCATTCGGACGGGTACGAAGTACCCAGGTTCAGGCAACTTTTGTTCTCTTAACAGCGAGAAATAAAAACATATACACACAAATAAAAAACCTGCGACGCTGCCGCGGGTTTTTTTGTCTGTAATGAGTAATTGCTTTTCACTATTGGCTGACTAAAAGTGCAAAAAGGCAAGTGGCGTGCAAGTCGAACGTTAACGACGTCTACTTTAATTAGGAAGATAAGCAGAGGTATGCAATCCCGAAGCCCGCCTGACCGAACGGGCTTCGGGATTAGTTCGTCAAAAAGTTAATCTCTAACTATTATCGATAAGACCGCGGTCACACTTGTTGAATTTAGCCGGACAATAATGATTACTTATTTAACCCCCTTTGGTGCTTTCATCCCTGCGTATTCCCCGGTTTTTACTTTTTGTGGCTCGCCAACGAACTTAAATTCCATCTTTAGTCGTGGAGACTGTTCTGATGAAAACTCGCTTGTTACAACAACCTGGTTAACGCCTGCATTCAATTGCGGAATTCCGGCAACTTTCAGTTCTTTTATCTTGTTCCATGTAGCGTCGCATTTATAAACTGATTTACCATCAACAACAATTCTGTCACCGGCCTTTAGCGCTTCATCTATTTCCAGTGATTGATAACTGTTTATTTCAATTTTTATAGCTGAGACAGTTTCAGTCTTATTGCCTTCCTCTGCCTGAATTGTGATGTACAGCTTAGCAGGCTGCGCAGCATATGGATTTTGTACACTTAAACGTGTGCTTACCGGTTCACCTGTTTGCACTCTGCGGAATTTGTGCTCATAAGATGATTGAAGATTTACCGGGTATAAATTCCAGCTTTTGTCTCCTGTCTTTTCCAAATGAAATTCATTCTTTGGATCCTGCAATAGTTTCAATTGATCTTTGGAGAAAGCCTTAGCGTTTCGTGCGCTTTGCCATTCTCTTATCGCACTAAAAACATCAGTTTTAAATCCATTCTTTTCAATACTCTCGTCAACTCTCAATAAATAGCCCGCATTAAATGCTGCACTGCGCGCCTGGATCCATTCAATCTCTTCAGGGCGGTAATCTGCACCAAGGCTAAACCACCCCAGCATATGAGGCATATAGTTGCGGTTAAAATAACGCTGATTTTCTATTCTGTAATTGACCTGGCTTTGACGTAAGGCGTTGTACCACGGCTCGCCCCAGTTCATGAAGGAATAAATATGCCAGTAATAATGAAATGTTCCTGCGCCACAGGTAAGCACATATTTATCCAAACTCCTGTACCAAAGGTCCACAAACCTGGCGGCGCCATAAGTACCGTGTCCGGTGGGCGATTCGCCTCCGTATCCGTCAAAATCCATCAGTCCGAGCCCGGTTGTGTTACATACTGTGGCAAGTCTTTTGGCAAATGCATCCTGCAAATAAATGTCAGGATAAAAGCCCTGGTAATCACTATTTACAAGCTTGTCCACGCGTTCACCCGCTTTATGCCCTGTTTTAGCCGTTTTGTACTGACCGCGTTTGCAGTCGAGTAAGCGCCATGGAGCTTCTGTCGAAACAGCCCGGAAGTTAATCAGCTCCTTTCCAATCTTTACAGTATGTGTTCCAAAAGCATTGCGGAAAAAAGATGGGTCATCAATAAAGATGTCCTTATCATCCTCCGATAGATCTTTTGACAACGACGTTGTACCAGATTTTGCAAGACTGTCGCTTGGAACGGGTGAAATATACGCATCGTTTGTACCCGTAAACATGGTGAGCGTATGAACGCCCAACGCTATGTTACGGTGCCAGCCGGTATTCGTCAGTTTTTCAATATCAGCAGCACCCTGCGGGAAACGTTTAGTATGAAGACCAAAATGTCCCCAGCTTTCAAATAAATCACCCGCATGAATTAGTTTAAATCCACAACTATCGGCATAAGCCATCCCCTGCGTCATGTCTTTCCCTTCATACATCAGGTATGCCTGCCCGGGCACAGGTGACCGTTTAACCCACTCACCATTAAGCATGGGATGCGGTAACTTTTCATTCTTTTCTATTTCACCAATCACATCCAGGACTTTTGTTTCTTCACAACCAAAAAATGCAATGGCCGAGCCGGCAAAATCAACATCCACAGGTTGCACATACTGATGCTTGCCTGCATTGCCATTATTTACAATACGCGGAATTCTTCTATCTCTTGAAAACAATCTTAGCTCGCTTCCATAAGATTTCTTAACTGCAGCGCTTCCGCGATACATGCGCACGTATTCAGGCATATCACCGGTTACATTCACGTTTACTTCTACTGGCATGCCGACCTTATCTTTTAATGAATCCGGCAAATGCTGTCCAGGTAAGGGATCGATAAAGCTACCGCCGCCGGCATTATCATTTCCATCCGGTAACCCTTCAATGGTATTGATGTTCAAAGCCTGTAGTCCAACGGCAAAATCGTTATCATGTACAACGCAAACCGTTTCACCTATTGATTCGTGGATAGATGTTGCAAATGGCCCCCAAACTATTGCCTGCACACCATTGCGTGGCATAAGCTTTTGCAATTCAAACCGCAGGTAGGCACCTTTCCCAACAACACCAACTGTCGCTACGGAGCCATTTGAAAAGTTAAGGGTGATTTGCTTTTTCCCTCCGTTGTACACGGCTTTGGTTGGCTTTATGTACACAGAATCTTTGTACAAAGTGAGCAATGGCGACTGCATAGATGCAGCACCGTAATTCCTGCTATTTATTTTGGAAACAATACCAGTTATGTTTCCTGAATTGTTTATCTGCAGGGTGAGCCAGTCGGTAGTCAAAGTAATATCCGACGCCGGCGAAAAAGAAGACACGATGAATGATGTCACAAAAATCGAACAACAGGCGGCGTACCGTGCAATTTTTGTAAGAAGATTGTTTTGCATGCTTAGTAGTTAAGAGAGATAATTAAAAGCAGGATAAAGGGATGAAGCAATCAACAGCGCAAGGTTTGCAGCTTTGATCATCTGAACTTGTCCAAATTAAAGTGGCATCACCTACGAGAGGTGACACCACTATTCCTAACTGCTCAACTATTGAATGGTGGGATCGAAGTCTCCGTTATCCCAACCGATATTTTGTTTAAGATTAGGATCCTGTAATATCCATGCCGGATCAAGCGGACCAAAATAATAGTAGTCCTTCATATTGATCTGGTTGGTAGAGCTGATATCGATCGGATCGTGAGAATAATTTGTAATGTCCTGCAAAAACTTGTTCACATCAATGCTGCCGGGATTGAGTACAACGTTGCTCAGCCTTTGCGCTATTTCGCTGTTGGAGCCTGTAGTATCAATTCCGTAGGTTTTGGCAGCCTGTTTGTTGAGATATGGGCCCCATGCGTGCATGGTGCCGTAATTGTTAAGTACGCCAAACATCCGTCTGCGTCTCAAATCCCAAAAACGTTTTCCTTCAAGTGTAAACTCAACCTGGCGTTCCAGCATGATTGCATTGAGCGTCGCCTGGTAGTCCGAGCCAACATTTGCAGCAAGTCCATAATCACCTGCGCCGGCGTTAATATGCGCCCGTTGCCTTACGCTGATCATCAGTGTTTTTGCATCTGCAGAATGCCCTGTTTCATTAGCCGCTTCAGCCAGGTTTAACAGCACTTCGGCATAGCGGATAATGGGCCAGTCAAATGCCTGGTTATTCCAGAGTGTTGAACTGAGTGTTGTATCAATTTCTTTTCTTGCGTAGAACCCGGTATAATTGAATGTTTTATACCCATCATCTCCGGCTATGCCATTGAACACCCATTGTATTCTGTTGGGCACACCAGCAAAATCGTATTGCGCACCATTATACACAACGGTTGTATAAAAGCGCGGATCGCGATCTTTCCAATATTGCTTTTCATTATAACCCGAGGTAGGATCTGTAATACTTTTACCATTTTTCATCGGAAAAGATTTAACGAGCTCCCATGTCGGTTGTGCGCCACCAGCAGCGCCGGAGCTTACAGTCAGCGGGCGTTGCGCAGCCTGGAAACCATTGGTCTTATTCGGAAAATTATAGCGCAGATACAGCACCATTTCTTTTGCTGCGTCTGACTTTTTGTACCACCAGTTTTCTGTTGCTTTTAAAGAACTTTCGGAATACAGGCCATATCCATTGGCATCAAGCTCATTCTTTGCAGCGGTCAAAGCGTTATAAGCATTGGTCCAGTACGTAGGATTTTTTGTTTTGCAGAACAAGGGGCTGGCTTTTAGCAACAGCATTTCTCCTTTTACCGCCAGTGCAGCACCTTTGGTAATGCGGCCTGTGTTGTTGGCATCCCACGTGGAAGGCAATAACATTGCAGCGGAATCCAGTTGTTTTTCAATAAAATCAAAACATTCCAGACTGGTATTCCGTGCAACCATTAAGAGTTTAGGGTCTGATGTAGGATCCTGCACATCAGTAATAATAGGCACTCCGCCCAATACTTTCACCATTTTGTAATACACATAGGCCCTGAAAAAGTAGGCCTGTCCTTTCAATACTTTATATTGATCATCTGATAATATCGCCTTGCTATTTTCTATGTTAGCAAAAAAAGTATTCAGCCCTCTAACGGAAGAATAGTCCCAGCTTCTGTCGGGATAACCGTCCTGGGTTTGTGCAGTCCCTTTTAAAGCGGAAGGTAACGTAGTTGTGCCGGCCTCTTCCGAATAATTTTCATTACGGTTCCACGCCGGAAGCACGTTGTAAAAATTATTGATATAGAATTCAATAAACTCAGGAGATCCCCATTGTTGTTCTGGTGTTACTGCGCCAACTCGTTCCACATCAAATGCCTTGTTGCACGATCCAAGCACAGCTGCAGAAATAAGCGCGATCGTAGCTTGTATGATTGATTTCATCTTTTTCATTTGTAGTTAGTTTTCTGGTTAAAAATTCACACTTGCCCCGAAAGTGAAACTCTTCATAAGCGGGTACTGTCTGAAATCGCCACCACGCTCAGGATCATAATAACCTGTATGATTCCATTGATGCAAATTTTCGCCGCTGAAATAAATGCGTGCATTTTGCAATTGTGTATGCCTGAACCACGCCTGGGGAAGGTTGTAGTTAACGATCAGCGATTTTAAGCGCAGGAATGCACCATTGTTCATCCAGAAAGTAGACGCAACTTCAGCATTAGAACCTATCTGCCAGTCGTTCCACACAGGGCTGGGCATGTCGGCAGTAGCGGCTGTTTCAGGAGTCCATGCATTTTGCCAGATCTTCAGGTTATTGTTTCCCGGCAATGGTCTTCTAACATATACATCCGTTGGCATGATATCATACTTTGCTATGCCTGCGAAAATTGCAGTTACATCCAACCCTTTCCAACCCACTGTAAAATTGAGTCCATAGTTCACTCTTGGTATTCCGTTGAATGAGAGCGGAATGGCATCATTACCATCAATTTTGCCATCAGGTTTGTCCTGACCCAACGGACCTCTGATATCTTTATACAACAACATACCGGGCTTAGGCGCATTGCCAAAAATGGTAAAACCCGCGCCGTTCTTACTGAGTATGGCATCAACATCTGCCTGTGTTCTGATAATACCTTCAGACACATAACCGGTTATCCAGCCCGCTACCGGTTTGCCGATTTTATTTTCCGGATCTCTGACAGAAGCAGCCTGATCTACTTCAATATATTTATTGGTAGAAGTGGACCAGTTGGCACCTACCCTGTAAAACACGTTGCCAATTTTATTTTCATGCGAAACGGCGATCTCAATACCCTTTGCAGATGCTTTACCATAGTTCACTGCGGGCAGTGAGGCACCGACAGTGCTTGGTATTGATGCGTTACGCTGACCAAGGATGTCTTTTGTTTTCTTTGCCCACAAATCAATTGTTGCACTTATCAGCCGGTTGGGCATACTTACGTCAAGACCAAGGTCGTAGTTGCGGTTCTTTTCCCAGGTAATGTTTGGATTGATGGTTCCTCCAAGAACGGTTGAAGGAGGATTTCCGTTGCCAAGATATACGCCGGAATTAGAGTTAAACGTATAGTTCTGCTGCCATTGCCAGGCTGCTGTATTGTTTGATCCGGTTATGCCATAAGAGAAACGCAGCTTCATGTAATCGATGGTTTTTCTCAGGCCCGCAAAAAAGTTTTCGTTAGAGATATTCCACGCTGCAGAAGCGGCAGGAAAATAACCCCATCTGTTTTCCGGAGGAAAGATATAGGAACCGTCTGCTCTGAAAGTGACGCCGAGCATATACTTGTTGGCATAGTTATAATCAATCCTGCCAAAATAAGAAGCTTGTCCGGCAAGGTTTTGCTGATTACCGGAAACGGTGCGATTGGCCGGTGATGTAGAGGCACCATTGAATTCCTGGAAGTTCAGGTTATCAAAATAGTTGCCCTTGCCTGTAATGTATTTACCCCAGCTTTTTAGTTGTTCATATGCAACAAATGCGGAAATGTTGTGCTCACCAAAAACACGGTTGTAGTTCAACATAAAATCCAACTGGTAGTTGCTGTTTATCGTCCATGTTTCAGACAATACCTGTGAAGCACCTGCACCGGCGGTTTGCGCCTGGTCAAGTATTTTATATCCACCCGTTCTGGCTGAGTCAAGCTCATCTGTTATGATGTGGTTGTGCTGCCCGGCGGTTTTGAAATAATAGATATAGGGTGCATTGGCAAAGGTTTTTGTATAACCATTGTAAGTATTGTATGCAAACATTCCTTTAGCTGACAACCCTTTAATGCCGGGAATATTATATTTCAACTGAAACGTAGGAGAGATATTGGAGTTATAAGGCCTGATATAACCACCCGCACCTTCTGCCAGGTTTGCAGTATTTGTATTGTCAAAGTTACCTACCGGCAAGCCATTGATAAACGCAGGACGGCCCGGCGTAACCATCAAGAGACGGTTGTAGATGTTTGACAGGTTGGGATCTCCGTAATCATATGCCCAATAAGGACGGTCACCTTTGTCCCAGGAAGCATTTACATCCAGCGTAAAGCTGAGCGAACTATTGATCTGTCCATCCAGTTTTGCCAGCAAATTATATTTGTTGTATTTGTTAGAACTGGAACCTGTCTGGCTTAGATAGCCGCCGGATACATAGTAGCGTACATTTTTTGCGCCGCCGCTCATAGAAAGCACATGGTTGGTGTTCCATGGATCTCTCCAGGTCTCATCTACCCAGTCGTAGGAATGTGTTTTAAAATATTCGAGTTCATCATCGCTGTAGAAAGTGGGATCATTTGCCGGAAGACCTTTCTGTGCAAAGGCTTTGTTTGCAAAAGTGTATGCCTCAAAGGCGTTCATCCGGGGTGGCTTTACAGTTGGCTTATTGGTAGTGTAAGAGCCATTGTAGGAGATCTGTGTTTTATCCGAGTTGCCTCTTTTTGTTGTAACCAATATAACACCATTGCCGGCCTGCATACCATAAATGGAAGCAGAAGCCGCGTCTTTTAACAAGCTGAGATTGTCGATGTCTGAGGGATTGAGTGAAGCAAACACACTTGCATTACGAATTACACCATCAATCACATATAACGGATCAGTACTACCCTGCCAGGTTGCAACTTCTCTTATTTTGATGCTTGCACCTGCGCCTGGGTAGCCACCGCTTTGCATAACGGTAACACCCGGAGCCAGGCCCTGCAGCAATGTTGCCGGCGATGCAGTTGGCCTGTCAGCCAGCCTTTCAGATTTAACTGTTCCAACAGAACCGGTCAGGTTTTCTCTTTTTTGAGATCCGTAACCTACAATAATTACCTCTTGTTTATCTTCTATGGATGTCAGCAGATTTACAGTTATTTCTCTTTTATCGCCCAGCTTTATTTCTACCGACTGTTTGCCGACATAAGTGATCAATAGAACTTTTGCAACATCATCAGGAATGCTGATCGCAAACTCTCCCTTTTCACCTGTAGCCACACCTGTTTTGGTTCCCTTCAATAAAACGTATGCACCAACAAGGGCTTCTCCGTTTTCATCAAGTACCTTTCCTGTAATAATGGTGGCCGGCGGAGGAAGAGCAGCCCCCGGCAAAAACAGATCATCTTCATCCTGTTTTTTCTCAAACACAACAATCATTTTCTCTTCAATATTGTAGTCAAGCCCCTGCGTTCTTAACGTAGCATTCAGCAGTTCTTCCAGGGAACCTTTGCTAATATCTACATCAACGTTCTTTGCTTTTTCTAATATCTTATAATTACAAAATACCGTGTAGCCCGTTTGCTTCTGAATTTCTTTAAAAACTTCCTTCAGTGCAACGTTCTTTCTTACAATGCTTACACGCTGCGCACTTCCTTTGGCACTTACCTGCAGGCAGGCAACCAAAAGGATATAAACGGTCAGTTTCATAGCGAGAAAAATTGTATTGTTTGTTTTCCCGCAAACCTTTTTAAAGTAGTTAATGGCAAGCAGGCCGGTGGGAAAACGTCCTTTTAAAAAGGACATGCAATAAGTTTTGGAATACATAACTTTACTTAGATTTTGGTTAATAGAATACCTGTTCCCACTTTGTGGGAAAGTAATTAGCGTTACACAGGAATGACCAAAATCATTTCACATTCGTGAAGACTCCGGGAAGTGCTACCGACACTTTCCGGTTTTATTTTGAGCCATACCTGTTAAAAATTGAGTAGTGGAGAAATTAGCTTTCGTTTGTCATAAGCGTTTGTTTTTCGTGATGATAGATTGTTATGAAAAGAGTTATTTTAAAACGGTGACCTTATTGCCTTCCAGCGTAAACTTCACCCCGCTTATTTCAAGCATTTTCAATACAGTTGATAGTCTCGCATTTCTTTGAATATCTCCCCAGAAACGATCATTTGGTACTTTTCCACCAGCATATTCCACTTCAATATCATACCATCTCGCCAACTGGTTCATCACAACCTGAACACCTGCATTATCAAAGCTGAAGAGGCCATTCTTCCACGCCATTACATTGGTTATATCAGCATCTTTTACAACCGTAAATTTTCCCTTCTTATCCATTTTTGCCTGGTTGCCGGGTAACAGGAAAACCTCCTCCTGCTGTTTTTTTACTTTTACTTTTCCTTCAACCAACGTCGTTTTAATATCGTCTTCATCATCATATGCATTAATATTAAAGTGTGTTCCCAACACCTGAACTTCACCCGCGTCGCCTGATGCCTTTTGTATATGCACGGTAAATGGTACGGGCTGTTTATTGGTTTCATCAACCAGTTTGGCAACTTCAAAATACACTTCACCGGTTATCTCTACTACACGTTCCTTCTTACCAAAAACAACCGGATAGCGTATAGATGAAGCAGCGTTCAACCAAACATTGGTTCCATCTGAAAGATGCAATTTGAACTGCCGCGCTCTTGGCGTTTGAACCGTATTATAGGAAAGTACTTCGTTCGCTTGTTGTTCTCCATTAACCGAATAAGTGAGTTTTCCGTCTTTGTTCGTCAGTTGAACGTTGCCATCCTGTACCGGCACAGTGTTTCCGGAACTATCCAGCATTACCTGGCGGCCATCGGCCAGTGTAAGAATAGCGCCATCTGTGCCAGGCTTAACATCATTTTTATATGACTGGGTTGTTGCAGCTATCGTTTTTTCTTTCTCTTTATCTGATCGATTGAAAAGAAAATAAGCACCCGTTGCAATAACAGCTAACAACGATGCTGCTGCCACATACTTTAGAAACCTGTTGCTGCGCATTCTGCTTACCGGCGTTTGCTGCTCATCCGTTATTTCCTTATCAATACGCTTCTTTAATTGTTCTTTGAACACATTGCGTTCATCTTCCGACCATTGCCAGGAACCTTCTTCATTTAAAGAATTGAACCAATCTTCAATTGCGTTTTTTTCTTCCTCGGTGCATAATCCAAGCCTGTATTTTTCCAGGAGTTCTTTTGCCTGTTGCGGATTCATGAACGGTTAGTTGGGTGATAGATATTTACGTATCACATATAAGTTCCCGCAACAGAACGATGGTAGTAGAAGATTTGAAAAAAAATTTTAAAATACGCCTGAGAGGAAATGGAAGACGGGAATTGCCATGATTAACACAATATGCATTTGGGTGCGAATGACCTTCAATGCGTTGCCAACCTGTTTTTTTACGGTACGTTCGGCAATACCCAAACGCTTTGCAATCTCTTTGTGGGAGAGGTTTTCGCCCCTGCTCAACAAAAAAACCGTGCGCATTTTGGGAGGAAGTTTGTCAACCGCTTTTATTACGACAGACTCCAGTTCATGTGATGTCACTTTACTTTCGGTAGAAGAATCTTCCTGTACAAAATGACTACTGAGTGTAGAAAGGAAATTACGTTTGCGGATATTTTTTTCAATATAGCGTATGCTAAGATTGCGTGCAGCTTTTATTAAGTATGCGGAAAGAGGACCGTTAATCTGCAGTTCATTGCGTCTTTTCCACAGAGAGACAAAGATTTCCTGTACAATATCGCTCGCTTCTTCAGAAGATTGGGTCACCTTCAAAACGTATAAAGACAATTGCTCCCAATAACGCTCGTATATTTCCGTGAAGGCACGATCGTCATGGTCGCTTAACAGTTCAAGCAGCCGTTCGTCAGTCTGGAGGTGATACATGCAGAATTAGAGATGTACGCCTAATTTAAGCATGTTCAGACATATTTCATAACACAAACGTTTGTGTAAATTTTAAATTTACCATGTTGATTATACACAACTCACGGTTTTAACAGCAGCTATTGCAGTATTCATGAGCCGAAGTATATGATGTGCATCATGATTACTTTCGTTTGTCAATATAGGACGACTTTGTTTTTCGACCGGCGGCATCGTTGTTGCAGAACTTGTTAACCTTTGCTACCCGATAGAGGTAAACCGGGTTTTAACACACTTGTAAGGAGATTTATCTTTTAAAAAAGCATTCTATGAGATCAAGGTTAATGACATTGGGCATTTGCGCAATATTCTTTTCACCGGCTTTTTCGCAAAAGTCTCCTGAACCTTTTAAACAAGGTGACCGCGTAGTATTTGCCGGCAACAGCATTACTGAAGCGGGGTTTTACGAAACTTATATCTGGCTGTATTATATCACCCATTTCCCGGAAAGAAAAATTGAAGTAATAAACGGGGGTATTGGGGGAGATGTGGCAAGGCAGATCTATGTCCGACTGGATGATGATATACTGGCTAAAAAACCAACTGTACTATCCGTAAGTTTTGGAATGAATGACAGCCGTTATTTTGAATACCCGATGCATAAGGATAAAACGGACAGCGTTCGCAAATCCGCCATTGATACTTCTTACAAATGGTTCACGCGCATCCGCGATAAACTGAACGGCATAAAAGATCTTAAAAAGATCATGATGCTTTCATCTCCTTATGATGAAACGGTAAAAAATGGTAAAGAACCTTTTTGGGGTAAGTTTAAAACCATGGAAGGCATTTGCGCTTTTCAAAAAGAAGAAGCGGCTAAAAACAACTGGGCTTTCGTAGATCTCTTTTACCCGATGACAGAGATCAATAAAAAAGGCCAGCAAAAAGACACAGCGTTTACGATCACCGGCCCTGACAGGATCCATCCGGGCAATGCTGGTCATTTGGTGATGGCTTATTTGTTTCTTAAAGCACAGGGATTGGCCAACAAGCCAATTGCTGATATTGTCATTGATGCAAACGCAGCAAAAACGTTGAAAGCAGAAAATGCAAGTATCTCCGGCCTGCAGAAAAAGAACAACAATATCGCATTTACTTACCTGGCTAAATCACTTCCTTTCCCGATCGACTCAACAGCACGCGTGTTTTGGAATCCGCAAAAGCAATACGAAGCGCTTGATGTAATTCCTTTTACGAAAGAGTTTAATAGCGAATTACTACAGGTTCAGCATCTTGATCAATCAGCCAATTACAATCTGAAAATCGACGGGCAGTTGATCGGCTCTTATACCGGCGCTGCATTAAACGGCGGAGTTAACCTTGCAATGATCAGCACCACCCCGCAATACCACCAGGCAAAGCAGATAATGGACCTTCAATTGAAGAGAAAGGATCTTGAGGATAAATTGCGCTCTTTCTATTGGGTCAGCTATGATTTTCTGTATGACAGAGGTTTATTTTTAAAAGACACTCCCGCTATTACGGATTCGGTGATCGCCGAAGCAAAAAAGAATCCGTTCATCGGAGGCAAGAAAGATGCATACCTGGAGCTACATGAGAAATCAGCGCGGGATAAAGTGCAAAAACAAATGGATGAGATGACGGACAAAATGTATCAGCTTGCAAAACCTGTAGCACACAAAGTATCTATCGAAAAAGTAAATTAGTTTTAGTCTGATCAATACTAAATAATGAAGCGAACAATAAAAACCGCATTTGCAATATTGTTTTCCATACCAGCGCTTAATTCAAAAGCTGATGTAAAGTTGCCGGTACTGTTTCAAAGTAATATGGTGCTTCAACGTGACAAGCCCTGCAATATTTGGGGAACTGCGGATAAAGGGGAAAATGTTACGATTGAATTTAATAATGCCTCTTATAAAGCAGCGCCTGTAAATGGCAAATGGAAAATAAGTCTGCCTGCAACACCTGCCGGCGGTCCGTACAAATTGACCATCAAAGGCACTAATACAATTGAGCTGGACAATGTTTTGTTTGGTGATGTATGGGTCTGCGGTGGCCAGAGTAATATGCAATTTAAAACGCGTGACGCGCGCCCGAAGGCAGATACCTCTTTTTTCAACAACAATAACATCCGTTTATTTACAGCCGGCATTGGAATGGACTATGCACCGCAGGATACATTAAAAGGTGGTGAATGGAAAATGGCTACAGAAAAAAATGTGGGCGACTTTGCGGCTGTGGGTTTCTTCTTTGGAAGTTATTTACAAAAACATCTGAATGTGCCGATCGGACTGATCAGCGACAACCTTGGCGCCACTGCCATTGAAGAGTGGATGAGCAATGAGGCCATTCACCAGTTTCCGCAGTTTAATAATTATTACAACCTCTACCTCGCGCCCAATAAAAGCATGGCGGAGATGAACAATGATTTTGAAAAGACAAAAGCCGACTGGAACAAAAAATATTATTTAAAAGATGATCCGGGATTAAAAGAAGAATGGTTCAAATCCGAAACAGATGTAACAAGTTGGCAAACCATGCATCTTCCTGCGCATTGGGAGGATAAGAACTTAAAAGACTATGATGGTTCTGTTTGGTTCAGAAGAAGTTTCGATTCTTTTCCGCATGATTTTGCAGGCAATGCCTATATAAATTATGGCCAGGTTGATGACTATGATATTGTTTGGATCAACGGAGTTAAAGTAGGAGAGGGTTATGGTAATCAGAATATGCGTTCGTATAAAATTCCGGCTAACATCATAAAACCAAAAGACAATATTGTTGTAGTGCGTGTTTTTGATGCAGGCGGAAAGGGCGGCATGTTCAATATGTTCTGGGCACCCTATTGGGCGGGTGAATGGAAATATAAAACCGGTGTAAAGATCAACGCTTCATCATTTAAAAGACCATTGGTTTCTAACGCATACATATTCGGATCGCCAACTGTTTTATACAATGCGAACATTGCACCGCTCACGCAATTGTCCATTAAAGGATTTACCTGGTACCAGGGCGAGGCCAATGCAGGAAGAGCGGAAGAATACAAAGATCTGCTGCCAGCGATGATCAAAGACTGGCGCAAACAATTTAACCAGGGAGATCTGCCATTTTTGCTTGTTCAGCTTCCCAACTTTATGCCCGAAGATAAACAGCCGGGAAACAGCGAATGGGCCGAGCTTCGCGAAGCACAGACTTCGGCATTGTCTTTGCCCAATACCGGCATGGCAACAACCATTGATGTAGGTGAAGCCAATGATCTGCATCCGCACGATAAAATGTCCGTCGGCAATCGTCTCGCTATAACTGCATTGAATATGGCATACGGCATAGATAGTATTCATCAGAGTCCGCGTTATAAAAACATGCAGGTGGTTGGAGATAGCATTATCGTTACCTTCACCGGCAATTTCACCAGCAGGGATAAATATGGTTATGTGCGTGGGTTTAGCGTTGCGGGGCCGGACAAAGTTTATCATTGGGCAAAAGCATATGTAAAAGGTGAGAACACCGTTGTTGTATACGGCCCGGATGTTAAAACACCTGTATCGGTGCGCTATGCATGGAGCAGTAACCCGGGTGATGTTGACCTGTATAACGGACAGGGATTGCCGGTGGTGCCGTTCAGAACGGATGACTACCAGGGCATGACCGCAAATAAAAAATTCTCTTACAACGAATAAATCTTTATGACAGCAATAGTATTTCTATCGTCATAAAGATGATCGAAAGCAATAATGTATCCCAATTTATATTACGTCATAAAAGAGCTGTTTGGAATAAATGTCCCTTTTTTAAAGGTGATCAGCTCCGCCGGTTTTTTTATGGCGCTAGCATTTATTCCCGGCGCCTGGCTGTGGGGGTATGAACTGAGGCGAAAGGAAAAGAACCGTGAACTTACTTATATAACAAAGACCATAACAATTGGTAAACGCACTCTTATTAAACGCGTTTTACTTCACCTGATACTGGGATTTCTTGCAGGATTTAAACTGGTTGGTTTATTGTTCACACCGTATGAGATAACTGATAATAAAGAATACCTGTTCTCCTGGAAAGGCAACATACCGGTGGGGGTTTTATTAGGAATTATCTGGGCAACAGTGACGCTGTACGTCGGTTATATGCAGCGCCTGTACAGGCCGGAGAAAAAAGTGATTGCAGTTTATCCGCATGAGTATGTTCCCAAGGCGATATTGGTTGCGGCTATTTCCGGCATTATTGGCGCGAAGGTTTTTGGCTTGATGGAAAACTGGAACGCGTTTCTGAATGATCCCATCAAAAACATTTTCGCGTCAACCGGATTTGCTTACCTCGGTGGTTTTATCGTCGCCACTTTTGCTATGTGGTATTATCATTACAAGTTTGGCGTACAACGTATGCGTATGGCCGATGCATTGGCGCCTTCGCTGATGCTGAGCTATGGCCTTGGCCGCATCGGCTGCCAGATAGCGGGTGACGGTGACTGGGGAATAAATAATCCGAATCCTAATCCTTACGGTTGGCTGCCGTCGTGGTTGTGGAGCTACGATTACCCGCACAATGTGTTAAGGAAGGGCATATATATGCAGGATTGCACCTGGGATGATTATTGCAACAAACTGGCGGTACCGGTTTTTCCAACACCATTATATGAATTGATCCTTTGTCTTTTTTTATTTGCCATTTTAATGTTGATCCGCAAACAGATCAGGATGGCCGGAAGAATATCGGCTATCTATCTTATGTTCGCCGCCATTGAGCGGTTTACAATTGAAAAAATCCGCGTGGATGTACGATATGATTTTTGGGGATTTCATCCTACGCAGGCGGAAATGTTATCTGTATTTCTGTTCGTATGCGGTGTGTTTTTGTTTTTTATTGCGCCGAAGTTGAACGCGAATAGGGTGCGGAAACCCGATGGTGATGTGTAATTGGTATATGTCCTACGGACAATACATGCACTAACGCGAATTTACTATTGAGCTTGATGCCCTACGGGCAAATGCAAAGTCGCGTTCAGGATAGGAAATCACTGACCAGAAATTTTGCAATCTCTCAATCAACAATACAAAGGCTTTTCCTGAAGACCTCAGTATTTTAATATTTTTATTGCGCCCTTTGACCGCTTGATCACCGTTTGCTATTTTTCCCAGTGGATTGCCCCGGGCTAATGATATGAGGCCTTCAGCCTCATGCAAAGACGTGCGAATTGTCCCCGCTGCAAGCTCTGCGAAGCCTCCTGGCTTGTTAGTCTTACACTATCGCTTGCAGCGATTCATTGTTTTGAAGAAAAAAGAAATTTGTTTCACGCAGCGAGCGCAAAGAGGCGTCGACGCGACGGACCTATTCTCTGCTAAGCCTCCGACTTTCAGTCTTAATTTACTTTTGCCGCGATCTGTACTCAAAACCCAATCACCGAATAAAATAAACCAACGTGTTGAACCGGAATTTCCGCGAAGCGGAAAAACTTATATTCTCTTACATCCCTTCTATGCAACTGGTGAATAGTCAATGGTCAATGGTGAAGGTCCGAACTGGTTAAGTAAATATATTGTCGTTTAAGTGTTATTATTATCCTGGGCAAAAGCTCTTATTTGCTCTTATATTTCTTAAATGGTTTAAAAAACTTCGCTTCGGTCAGCTTTAGGCTTTGGGCTTTAAGCTTTATCCGTGTTTACAAAGAAACGTTGGCGCCCGACACCTTACTTATATGGTTCAAAAACCCCCGCTCAGGTCTATACAGTGTTGTATTCTTATAGCAATTTGTCTTTTACAATTAATCGCAGTGGGTGATCGAGAAGGCTGCGGCACCTGAAATTCCGTGAAGCGGAAAAACTTATATTCCCTTACATCCCTTCTATTACAACTAGTGAATAGTCAATAGTCAATGGTGAAAGTCCGGTCTGGCTAAGTAAATATAAAGTCGTTTAACTGCAATTATTATTGTAGGCAAAATTCTTATATGCTCTTATATGCCTTATATGGTTTAAAAAACTTTGCTTCGGTCAGCTTTGGGCTTTAAGCTTTTCAGTTGTTTACAAAGAAACGTTGGCGCAGCCGACACCTTACTTATATGCAACTGGTGAATAGTCAATGGTCAATGGTGAAGGTCCGAGCTGGTTAAGTAAATATATTGTCGTTTAAGTGTTATTATTATCCTAAGCAAAAGCTCTTATTTGCTCTTATATTTCTTAAATGGTTTAAAAAACTTCGCTTCGGTCAGCTTTAGGCTTTGGGCTTTAAGCTTTATCCGTGTTTACAAAGAAACGTTGGCGCCCGACACCTTACTTATATGGTTCAAAAACCTCCGTTCAGGTCTATACAGTGTTGTATTCTTATACCAATTTGTGTTTTACAATAATCGCAGTGGGTGATAGGGTAAGGCTGCGGAACCTGGAAATTCCGCGAAGCGGAAAAACTTATATTCTCTTACATCCCTTCTATGCAACTGGTGAATAGTCAATGGTCAATGGTGAAGGTCCGAGCTGGTTAAGTAAATATATTGTCGTTTAAGTGTTATTATTATCCTGGGCAAAAGCTCTTATTTGCTCTTATATTTCTTAAATGGTTTAAAAAACTTCGCTTCGGTCAGCTTTAGGCTTTGGGCTTTAAGCTTTATCCGTGTTTACAAAGAAACGTTGGCGCCCGACACCTTACTTATATGCAACTGGTGAATAGTGAATGGTCAATGGTGAAGGTCCGAACTGGTTAAGTAAATATATTGTCGTTTAAGTGTTTCTATTATCCTGGGCAAAAGCTCTTATATGCCTTATATGGTTTAAAAAACTTCGCTTCGGTCAGCTTTAGGCTTTAAGCTTTATCAGTTGTTAACAAAGAAACGTTGGCGCGGCCGACACCTTACTTATATGGTTTAAAAACTTCGCTTCGGTCAGCTTTAGGCTTTAGGCTTTGGGCTTTAAGCTTTATCAGTTGTTTGCCAGGAAACGTTGGCGCGGCCGACACTTTACTTATATGGTTCAAAAACCTCCGCCCGGTTTGCCTTGTTCCGTAAAAAGATACAATACCAGCAGCGTTACTGTCATATTACTATCATTAACAGGTACATGCCCTATGGCTCCGTCAAAGAAAAGCGCATCGCCCTCGCTCAGTTCAAATATTTTATCTTCTAACGCATACTTTAAGTTACCGCTTAGCACGTAAATAAATTCAAAAGCGGCAGTGGTAACCTGGCTTCGTTTCGCGCCGGGCTGCAGTGTTAAAAATGATATTTGAAAGGCCCCTCCTTCAAAATTGTATTCAAGAATAGATTTATACTCAAAGCCAATCGCACTTTCTTCCTTTTCATAAACCGTAAAGCCTGATTTGGGAAGAAAAAAGTAACCAGGAAAATCACTCTCCGTGCTAAGTTGTGAAAAGAAAGTCTCCGGACGGATCCCCAGTTTATTAATAATAGTGAAAAGTGTCGGAATGGTAGGAATCATCCGGCCATTTTCAATTTTTGACAACATTGCGCTTTTAATGCCGGTAATTGCCGAAAGGTCGAGCAATTTCAGGTCCTTTTCTTTCCTGTATTGCCTTATCAGCCCGCCTATTTTATAGTAAACCAATTGTCCATGCCCTAAAGAGTCCTGTTCCATCACTTAATGATTATTTAAAGGCTAAAATTAAAAATTTACTTATAAGAAAAATAATTTCGTATAAAGAAATATATTTGGTGACTGAGATTAACCTGGACCAGCCTATTAAGTTGTTGGCACGCGCGGAATTTAAGACAAGATGGTGCAGGTTATTGCCATGAACGTGTTGTATTAACAAATAAAACAAACCACCGGCAACCAATGCTGGCTAAACAATTCACCTCATAAAAAGATAGTATGATTACAATGGTTGTTTTTGACATGGCGGGAACCACAGTGGATGAAAACAATGTGGTGTACAAAACAGTACGTGAAGCCATTAACGAAGAAGGATTCGATTTTTCGCTTGAACAGGTTTTGGAAGTTGGCGCCGGCAAAGAAAAGTTGCAGGCAATAAAAAGCGTGCTCGCCCTGGTTGGTAAACAGGATGATAACCTTGCCAACAAAATATTTGAAAATTTCAGGCAAAAATTGGAGAACGCTTACCGCACACAGGACATTTTTGAACAAAGCAACGCTACCAGGCTTTTTCATACATTAAAACAGCAGGGCATAAAAGTGGTATTAAACACGGGTTACAACAGGGAAACTGCTGAGACATTGGTTGAAAAGATCGGTTGGAAAATTGGTGATGATATTGACGCGCTTGTTACCGCATCTGATGTTGGTGAAAACAGGCCAAAGCCGGACATGATACTGTATGCTATGAAGCAACTTGGTGTAAGCGATGCAAAAGAGGTGATTAAAGTTGGTGATTCTTCGATAGATGTTGAAGAAGGAAAGAATGCAGGCTGCAGCATCAATATTGGTATTACTACCGGTGCACACACTTACGAACAATTAAAAGCTGCAGATCCGGAATATATTATCAACGATTTGCTTGAGCTATTGCCAATAGTGAAGACTGCAAACGAAAGTGCTCGCTCAGAAAAAGCCGGAGCATGAGGCAAAACAGACTGAAGAGATTATCATTCCTGATCTTAATTGTTATCTGCCTCGCTATATACGCACAGAAAGCTCAAAGAGTAGTGATCATTGGATTGGATGGCTTTAGTGTGCCGGGATTAATAAAAACACTGCGTTGGTAATAGAAAAGATTTTTGGAGTGAAAACCTTGCCTGCCAATTGGACTCGCGTAATGTCGACAGGTGTATTTAAGTAGAGAGTTATGTTGAAAGCTATTCGATAAAAATCCAAAAGCTGCTCCGTTGTGGGCGGCTTTTTTGTTGGCGCCCCTTCAGGCTTGATTGTAATTATTATTTTTTCATGGGGCGTTGCCCCATGCTAATGCTTCGACGCCTTCAGCGTCGGTCAAAACTGCAGTCTGCGCATATTTAGAAAACGCAGTTCAAATAAAGCAATTCTTAAATTCTATTATATGCCTTCTATACAGCTAGTGAATAGTGAATGGTCAATGGTGAAAGGTTCGAGCTGGCTAAGTAAATGTATTCTCGTTTAAGTGTTATCGTTGTCCTGGGCAAAAGTTCTTATTTGCTCTTATATGCCTTTTATACAGCTAGTGAGTAGTGAATGGTCAATGGTGAAAGGTTCGAGCTGGCTACGTAAATGTATTCTCGTTTAAGTGTTATCATTGTCCTGGGCAAAATTCTTATTTGCTCTTATATGCCTTTTATACAGCTAGTGAATAGTGAATGGTCAATGGTGAAAGGTTCGAGCTGGCTAAGTAAATGTATTCTCGTTTAAGTGTTATCATTGTCTTGGGCAAAAGTTCTTATTTGCTCTTATATGCCTTTTATACAGCTAGTGAATAGTGAATGGTCAATGGTGAAGACTCGAGCTGGCGAAGTAAATGTATTCTCGTTTAAGTGTTATTATCATCCTGGGCAAAATTCTTATTTGTTCTTATATTCCTTTTATACAACTAGTGTGGTCAATGTTATTATTAACCTGAGCAAAAGTTCTTATATTTTCTTATATGCCTTATATGGTTTAAAAAAACTTCGCTTCGGTCCGCCTTAGGCTTTAAGCTTTAAGCTTTATCATTTGTTTACAAAGAAACGTTGGTTCGGCCAACACCTTACTTATATGGTTTAAACCCTCACCAGGGCGAAGCCCTGTGTTTTAAAAATGCCCCTGACTGGAAAGAAAGAGGCTTCGTAATTGTCCTGATTATGCTTAAGAAAAACCTTTCAGTAAATATAATGGTTTGTCAATATGTTCAGACATACATGTTAATTATGAAAAGATTAATGGTTAAGAATTAAGAGATGATGCATTTGTTTATTGATTTGTTTTGAATTGAAAATCAAAACCTGAACCGGTTTTATAGGGTAAAGAAGTGACTCTCAGCCCGCAAATGAAAATTTGCTTAAATATTTTTACTGCGGTGGAAGATTAATCGAACCGGAAGCGATAAATTGAAAAAATTTCTAACGACTTAACTGATAAAAATGCCATATAGCTGTTTAAAAAGGATATTGATCTTATGTTGCGTCACCACTTTCCTTACAACGCAAACATACTCGCAGGATTCGCTGAGCCTGCAATCACCCAACGGAAATATCCGGTTTTCATTGGCGGTTGCGGCGAACGGAGAACTGAGTTACACCACAACCTATCAACAAAAAGAAATTATAAAACAGTCAACATTAGGCATCGAAGGCTGGAAAGATAAACTATCACTACAAACCGTCACGTCAACCAAAACAGATACTACGTGGAAACCCGTGTATGGTGAAAAGAATTTTATCCGTGATCATTATAATGCGAAGCTGTTTTCCTTTTGGAAGAACAATAATGCGAAACAATGCATCCAGGTAGAAGTGAGAGCCTACGACGAAGGGATCGCTTTTCGTTACGCCTTTCCTGAACACGTATCCGGCGGCTCCGACATCACCATAAGCAGAGATCTGACTGAATTTTCTTTGCCTGCTGAAACGCAGGCTTGGGTAACGGATCATGCACAGGGAGTCTACCAGTTATTGCCTTTAAGCAACTGGCAATCCGAAGCTGAAAGACCATTGACCTTAGCGCTAAGCAATGGTGTAAAAGTTGCCCTCGCCGAAGCACAGGTGGTAGATTATTGCAGAACCAAATTTGCTTTACATCCTTCTAAACCCAACACAATTACCTGTTCAATGTATGATAAAGTTGAACTAACCACACCCTTTGCCACGCCCTGGCGCGTGATAATGATCGCGGACAAGGAAACCCGGCTACTGCAGAACAATGCCCTGATGCTAAATTTAAACGCGCCTTGCGCCATAAAAAATACGGACTGGATAAAACCCGGGAAAATCATGCGCGAAATGTCCCTTTCAACAAAAGGTGCGAAAGAGCTTGTTGATTTTGCCGTAAAACGTCATTTACAATACATTCACTTTGATGCAGGCTGGTACGGTTATGAATATGCTGCAGTCTCCGACGCCTCGGTAGTAAATGTTGACCCACGACGCAATCCTAACAATGATTTAGATCTGCAGGAGGTTGTGAGATATGCGAAAGAAAAAGGCGTGGGCGTTTTTCTGTACGTTAATCAGCGTGCCCTGGCAAAACACCTGGACACGCTGCTTCCTTTGTATGAAAAATGGGGAATTGCAGGATTGAAATTTGGATTTGTACATGTTGGCTCGCACCGGTGGACCGTTTGGTTGCATGAGGCAGTGAAAAAATGTGCGCAGTATCACTTGATGGTGGATATTCATGACGAATACAGGCCAACCGGTTTTAGCAGGACCTATCCAAATCTGCTGACACAGGAAGGTGTAAGAGGCAATGAAGAAATGCCTGATGCAAACAACAATACGGTTTTACCTTTTACCCGTTTTTTGTGCGGCCCGGCAGATTACACAATCTGTTATTATCATCGCCCGGAACTTAAACCCAGGCTGGCCGGGACACAAAACGCGCGTGTTCTTAAAACCACTTCAGCACACCAGATGGCTTTATCTGTAGTATATTATAGCCCATTACAATTCATGTACTGGTATGATAAGCCGGAAGATTCACAGAATGAACCTGAGCTTGAATTTTTCGACCATGTACCCACTGTATGGGATGACACCCGGATCCTCGACGGAGAAATTGGTAAATTTATTACCGTGGCCCGCAAACACAATAATGAATGGTTTGTTGGAGGTATAACAAACAATGATGCAAGGGATTTAAAGCTCAACTGTTCTTTTCTTGAACCTGGTAAAAAGTTTAAAGCAACCATCTATTACGATAATCCTTCATCACCAGTAAGAACAAAGGTTTCCATGAAGCATTTGACCGTAGATGCCTCGACCGTTTTGGATGTTCATTTATTGGCTTCCGGTGGTGAAGCTATTTGGATAAGGCCGATGTAGGAGTTCTTGCTTCCGCTCCTTCAGGCTTGATTCTCATTTGCTATTTCCCCCGGGGCGTTGCCCTGGGCCAGTGCTATGAGGCCTTCAGCCTCAGTCAAAGTGCAGTCATTTTATAATTTAAAGAACAGTATAAACTGGCGGCGACGCTCTAATACTCCCTTATATGTCCTCCAAGCAACCGGTGAATAGTGAATGGTCAATGGTGAAGGGCACAAACTGGCTGGGTAAATGTATACTGGTCTAGCCATTATTGACCTCCGGCGTAACTTCTAATACTCCCTTATGTGCCTTATACGGTTCAAAAAACTTCGCCTCAGTCAGCTTTGGGCTTTAAGCTTTACCAGTTGTTCACAAAGAAATGTTGGCGCGACCGACACCTTACTTATATGGTTTAAATTCTTCCGTCCTTTCACGGCCTTATTGTTTTTGCTATCGTTTTCATAGCGCGTTGCCCCATGCTATTGCTTTGAAGCCTTCAGCGTCAGTCAAAGACACAATCAGACGCACAAAACCAGGTCCTTATATTCCTCATATGGTTCAAATTTTCTTTCACAGTTCCAAATGTCTACTTCAAACCCCGTTTTGTCCTTTTCAACTTCCTCTCTGTTTACAAAGCCAAATGTCCTGTCTAACTTTGAACAGCTATGAAAAAAAGAAAAACCTTCCGCGATATTCTTGCGGCCCTGCTGGTAATTTTTATTGCGCTGCAGTTTGTCCGGCCATCAATACCGCAGCAACCTGTTACCAGCGATATACAGGCTCCGCCAGAAGTAAAAGCCATCCTCAGGCGCGCTTGTTATGATTGCCATTCTAACGAAACGAAATTGCGCTGGTTTGATCAGATCTCACCTGCAAGCTGGCGTGTTGCCGAACACATTAAGAGCGGTCGTGCTGTTCTCAATTTTTCCGAGTGGGATAAGATAGCTGCACCCGACCGTGCCGGTAAACTTTGGGAAAGTGTAAACCAGGCAATTGCTGGCGCTATGCCTTTAAAAGACTATGAGACAATACATCGCGAGGCGCACATAACAGAAAAAGACCTGATCATTTTGAAAGATTATCTCAATGCTACCGTCAAAGATCACCCAGGTGACACAGCCAAACAGAACGCAGCAAAACAACAATATCAAAATTGGATAGATGGAAAGATGAATTCTGCACAATTGCCAAAGACGCTCAACGGAATCACCTACATGCCCGATTATAAAAACTGGCAGGCAATCAGCACCACAGACCGCTTCGACAATGGTACCATGCGCGTAATTTTTGGAAATGACATAGCGGTAAAAGCTGTTCATGACGGCAAAATAAATCCATGGCCCGACGGCACCATTTTCGCCAAAGTCGCCTGGGACCAGCTAGAAAATAAAGATGGAAATGTCACGACCGGCGCTTTTAAGCAGATCGAATACATGATAAAAGATAGTCGCAAATATGCAGATACACACGGCTGGGGTTTTGCCAGGTTTAAAACGCCGCAATTAATTCCTTATGGCAAAACCGCCACGTTTACTTCAGAATGTGTCGGCTGCCACAAGCCGGTTGCAGATCGGGATTTTGTATTCACCTCACCTTTAAAAAATTAATCCATGAAAACAGGATTGATAGTATCTGCTGCAGTAGTATTAATGGCATCTTGCAAGGCTCCGGTAGCTCCGGATAAAATTGTAAATAATCAGGCTTCACTACCCGCATCTTTTTCAGTGAATAACATGCACGTTATTACAAGCAGCATTAACAAACGACAGCAAACAATGTCGACCCTATACGGAAATCGGATCGCCGTTGATCGCGCACGCTCAGGAAAAATATTAGCGGCAGGTGAACAGTTGGTACTGGTAGTATGGAAACAAAAGCCGGATGAAAATTGGTTCGGCGCAAATATTCCGGATAAAATTGAAAGCATTGAACAGGTAAGTACGGGAAACGATCCTTCAGCTATCGGTTACAAACGTTACGAAGGCAACCCTCTTGCGCTTGTGAGCGATACTACCGGTAACAAACAACGAATTGTTGCTATTATCGCGCAGCAGGCATCTGTTATGCCGTAACCGCTCCGCGAAGCCTCCTGGCTTCGTGGCATTACTCTATCGCATTTGGCGATTTTGTATTGTACAATTAATCGCGGCAAGCGATAAAGTAAGCCTGCGGAAGCTGGAGCTTCCGCAGAGCGGAAACCTTACATTGTCTTACATCTTTTATATGATTCAATTTCTTCCGCCCCTTCAGATATTTTATTTGTGTTTGTCCTTTATTCATAGGGCGTTGCCCCATGCTAATGCTTCGAGGCCTTCAGCTTCGGTTGAAAAGCGCAGTCTGCTTTCATTTAGAACAAGCCTCTGAAACAATGTATTTCTCACACGCTTTTATACGATTCAAATTGTTCACTAAACGGAATCCCAAAAATTCCGCGAAGCGGAAAACCTTATATTCCCTTACATGCCTTCTATACAACTAGTGAATAGTCAATGGTGAAGGGCACAAACTGGCTGAGTAGGCATAAACTACACTAGTCAGCATTAACCCAGGGTGGTAAGGTCTTACACGCCCTTATATGACTTATATGGTTTAAAAAAATTCGCTTCGGTCAGCTTTAGGCTTTGGGCTTTAAGCTTTATCAGTTGTTTACAAAGAAACGTTGGCGCGGCCAACACCTTACTTATATGGTTCAAAAAAAAAACGCGAAGTGGTCAACTCCCAATATTTATATGTTTCCAACCAGCTTACAACAGTTTATCCAACGTTATCGGCAAATCTCTCACCCTTTTCCCCGTTGCATGGTAAACCGCATTAGCCACCGCAGCGGCAAAGCCCACCAATCCAATTTCACCCAGCCCCTTCGCTCCCATAGGGTCCAAAATGGGATCCGGCTTATCTGTAAACAGCACATCCACATGGCAGATATCTGCATTTACCGGAATATGGTAATTCGCAAAATCATTATTTACGTAACGCCCGTAACGATGATCCAGGATGCCTTCCTCCATCAACGCTATCCCCGTTCCCCAAACCATTGATCCATACACCTGGCTGGCGGCAGTTTTCTTGTTGATGACGCGGCCGGCGTCAACCGCGCAGACGACCCGGTTCATCTTCACCATTTTAGTTTCGGGATGCACCAGCACTTCCACAAAATGCGCGGCAAAAGAGTAACCGGAATATTGTTCTCTTTCCTCCGTTGGTTTCGACTCAAACTCGGCCTTGATCTCTTTAACTGACAACTCCTTTAAGGCATCATCATAACTCACTTTATCGCCGTTCTTGTCAACAATCATTTCATCCGCAAACGAGATGTCTTCCACAGGTAATCCGGAAAAAGCCCAGCCTTGTTTGCCGCTCAGCATCCCTGCGATCTTTTTCTGCAATGCCTTTACTGCATCATACACGCCGGAGCCGGTGGAAGCAGTTGTTTGCGAACCAAATTGTCCCGGTGCAGGCGGCAATGTCGAATGTCCCCATTGAAATTCTACTTTTCGCACATCTATGCTCATTGCTTCAGCTGCTATTTGTGTCATGATAGTTGCGGAACCAGGACCTGTATCGGCGACAGAAGTCTGCACCAGCAATGTGCCGTTTGAACGGAGTGTAGCGCTAACCGTTGCGGGTGATCGGCCGGCATGATAGATTCCGGCTGCCATGCCCATGCCCAATAACCAGCCATCTTTCTGCATGGACTTTGGCTGCGGATTCCTGTTCTTCCAGCCAAATTTTTTCGCGCCGGATTCATAACATTCTTTCAGGTAATTGCTTGACCATGGCTTGCCGTTATCCGGATCTTTCTCCGCAAAATTTTTCAACCGTAATTCCAGCGGATCCATCTTCAAAGCATATGACAATTCATCGACAGCTGACTCCAATGCAAAGGAGCCGCTTGTTTCACCCGGACCTCTTGTCCAGCATGGCGTACTCATATCCAGCGGCACAAGCCGGTAACTGGTGCTTACATTCGCACAGTTATACAATGCCTTTGTGGGATCGACAATGCGCTCTGCAAACTTTTCATATTGCGACGTAGAACCAAAGGCTTCATGATTGATGCCGGTCATCGTGCCATCCGACTGCGCGCCAATCGATATACGTTGAACAGATGTGGGCCGGTAGCCCACCATATTAAAAGCCTCATCCCGGCGCAGCATCACTTTTACCGGCTTGCCGGATTTTTTCGCGCCGATCAGCGCCGCCATTTCCTCCGGCCAAACGCGTGAGGAAGAGCCAAAAGCGCCGCCCACGTATGGCGAGTGTACGATCACATTTTCGGCTTTTAACCCAAACGTCCGCATAATATCCTGCTGCGCAATTTTGGTCGCCTGCGTTTTATTGTACACGGTCACTTTGTCCGGCGCATCCCAAACAACCGTCGCTGCATGCGTCTCCATTGGGTTATGTACCTGGAATGGCGTGGTGTATTGCGCTTCTATTTTTACGGGCGCGGATTTTAGGGCATCCTTGTCACCGCGCGAATAATCCTGCGCCTGCTTTGCGGTTAAGGCTTTGTCCAGGTTGTTTTTAATATTGGTGGAAGGTGACTCTTTCTTATAAGTCGCTTTCACCAAAGATGCCGCATAAGTGGCCCGTTCAAATGTATCGGCAATCACCAGCGCGATCGGCTGCCTGTCGAAATAAATGGTATCGTCAAAAAACACACGGAACTCCTGTCCCTCAACACGCTTATTGTCCTGTTGCTCCGGTGGATTGTCCCAAAAAGGAATTTTCGGACGATTCAAATGCGTTACCACAGCCACAACTCCGGGCGACCTTTCTGCTTCCCTTGTGTTGAGAGTGCTGATCTTGCCCTTTGCAATGCTGCTGTTCACCAACACGCCGTAGTGCACACCCGGTACATCATATTCGGCAGCATAACTGGCGGTTCCGGTAACTTTTTCTTTACCCTCAACCCTGTCCAGGTCATCTGGCACAAGCGGACGTTCAAAAAACTTTCCCATAACTATACCCCCGCAATTGTTTTGAGTGTGTGAATAATGGTGTTGGGCAGCAACGTTAATTTAAAGTCATTATAGCCATAGCCTTTTGCTGCTGACATCGCTGCTTCAGCCGCGGCTTTAAAATTGCTTTCCGTCGGCGATTTGCCTTTCAGATATTTTTCAGCAGCCATCAACCGCCAGGGTTTATGCGCCACGCCTCCCGCCGCAAGCCTTACATGCTGAATGGTATTGTTTTGAAGATCCAACGCCGCGGCAACAGACACCAGCGCAAATGCGTAAGATGCTCTGTCGCGCACCTTTGTGTACAGCGAATGTTTGGCGAAACCATCATTAACAGGAATTTCAACGGCAGTAATGAGTTCTCCTTTTTGCAGGTGGGTATCTTTTTCCGGTGTATCGCCCGGCAGACGGTGAAAATCAACAAAACTGATCTTTCTTTCTCCCTTGCTTCCGGCAACAATAACCGTTGCATCCAGCGCAGCCAGTGCCACACACATGTCGCTAGGGTGAACCGCAATGCAACTGTTCGACGCGCCAAAAATGGCATGCATGCGGTTATAGCCTTTTAATGCGCCGCAGCCACTGCCCGGCTGTCGTTTATTACACGGCATGGCAAGATCATAAAAATACGTGCAGCGCGTTCTTTGTAGCATATTGCCGCCAACCGTTGCCATATTTCTTATTTGTGGTGAAGCGCCCGCATTGAGTGCCTGTGCCAGCAAAGGAAGTTTCTCCTTAATCAAGGCATGTTCAGCTACCTCGCTGTTCAGGCAAAGCGCGCCGATTCGAATATTATTACCGGACTGTTCAATGGAGTTAAGCGGAAGGCGGGAAATGTCAACCAGTTTTTGCGGAGCAACCACACCGTGTTTCATCAGATCCACCAGGTTGCTGCCGCCTGCTATAAATTGCGCCGACGCATCTTTTGTGATGGCATCTACAGCGGCTTTTGCCGAGTTCGGACGAACATAGTCAAACGCAATCATGACTTACCTCCTTTCGCATTTACTTCCCTAATGGCGGCGACAATATTGTGATAAGCGCCACAGCGGCATAGGTTGCCACTCATGTGTTCGCGGATCTCATCATCCGATCCGGCATGCCCCTCGTTAATGCAGGCTACCGCGGACATGATCTGCCCAGGTGTGCAATAGCCACACTGAAAACCGTCATGTTTAATAAAAGCCAGTTGCATCGGGTGAAGCGTACTGCCGGTGGCCAGACCTTCAATGGTTGTAACTTTTTTGCCATCCTGCATAACGGCCAGGCTCAGGCAGCTCAATACCCGCTTGCCATTCACATGAACGGTGCAGGCGCCGCACTGGCCATAGTCGCACCCTTTTTTGGAGCCGGTAAGATGGAGTTGTTCGCGCAACAGGTCCAGCAGTGTTACACGCGGTTCAACAGAAAGCTGGTGCTGTTTGCCATTGATCTCAATGCTCAGTGGAACCTTTTCAAAGATATCCGCCGCTTTCTCGTCCAGCTTTTTCTCAGCAGCATCAACCAATGCCGGCGCCACGAGGGCAATTGCCGTGATGGCTGAGGATTGTTTTAAAAATTGGCGCCTGGTTTCAAGCAGTTCGCCTGGTTGCTCTTGCTTATCCTGCGTATTGTCGTTAGTCATGTCGCATGATTGGAGATGAATGTTTGGAGATGTGCGTTAGCGCATTTGGTGTTACACAAATTTGCTTGCCGGAAAAACCGGAACCGGATAATTTGCTGCAATTGTTAGTCCAGTTTTGTTTGAATGTTCTTTTCGGGAATAAATGGAATGACAGGATAATTTTTTCCTGCGGCACGCCTCAGAAAATTTCAATAAAAGTGAAAGAAGGTTTTTTTCCAAAATACAAACAAAGGCGCCGGTAGTTTCCGGCGCCTGCGGGTTAATTAGCTTATTTTAATTTCCTTCGATGCTTTTACTTCTTCCTGTGTTTTGGGGATTTCCAGCTTCAAAACGCCATCTTCATAGCGGGCTTCAATGCTATCATCTTTGGCGTTTTCCGGGAGCCTGAAAGAACGGGTAAAAGAGCTATAGCTGTATTCCCGGCGGCTGTATTGCCTGTTCTTGTCATTCTCTGTTGATTCTGTTTTCTTTTCAGCGCTGATACTCAGCACATCGTTGTCTACATTAATTTTAAAGTCTTCCTTTTTAAATCCCGGCGCAGCAACATCTACGCAGTAACATTTTTCGTCTTCGGATACGTTAACTGCGGGCAGCGAAGAACTTCTTTCAGACCAGGCGGGCCATAGATTTCCCATATCAAAAAAATCCCTGAAAGGGTCCGAAAATCTCCTTGTGCCCCAGTTTCCGGATTTTTCAATATCGCGTTTCATAGCAACCTCCTTTTTTGAAAAAATGGCAATAAAAATTGGGCCAAAGAGAGGACGCGGTTTTATCAAAAAGTTATAATTGAAAGAACTTTTGCAAGAATAAACCAGTATTACAATGCGCTGCGAGGGCCAGGAGGTCAGAAACGACATTAGACGCAGGTAACTATTAGCAAGAAATCTGCACCCAGGTGGCCACCTCGGGGTAATGAGGGGTTTCTGGAAATTAATCGACACTTATGCAGTATCTGTTCAGTGATTTTTGAATTGATGCGTTTGGGCTAGTGGTTAACGATTTTAATTTGTTGAATCAACTTAATTGGCGTTTTTTATATATCAATCCTTGCCCAGCGCCTGTGGCCGAGGTGGCGGAGCTTTGTTGGGGGGTAGATTTCCAAAAAGTAAATTGTATTTGCGAAGATTACTATAGTAATTTTTATACTGCCGCAATCGTGATATTTTATCGCAAATCAAAAGGAAATGAGAAGTGGCGAAAGTTGCAAAGTCTGATAGAACTCTGCATATTTAAAAGTTAGCTACCATTTAAAATTGACATATTATGGGCTTTAAAGCATCAATGGTAATTATCCAACACTCTTCCATGCAAATGAGCGACGGAGAACTTTTGAAAAAATTAGGTTTTGAAGACCTTACATTTTCCGATGACACAACTTTTGAAGAATGTATGTATCCAAATGACAAATCAATTAATCTTGGATACTACAATGATTGTTTGATTATTTCAGACGACTATCAGCTTACAACTTCTTTAGAGCTTTCTAAAACTCCTGATTTACTAAGCGACTACGAAAAGGTGTTGACAGACCTATTCCCTGACTCAGAAATTCTGACTGTAGCTTGCCATAGTACAGTGAATTATCATTTATATTCTTTAGTGAAAGATGGGCAAAAGCTGCGGTTTAAAAAAGTTGTGAATGGAGAACCAATAATTGAGTACGGTGACAGAATTGAAGAAGAAGAAAATGTTTATGTTTATTCAAAAATTATTGATGGGCAGCGAATGTTCAGAAGCACATATAAGAACGATGAAATTTATGACTACACAGAAGACCAGATGATGGAGGACTTTGCTTTTGGGGTTGCAAAAAGACACTTGGGTGTTATGATCTCAACAAATGAAGATGAACAATTAATGTTTGATACACCGTTTAAAAAATATGTTGTCGACAGGGTGGCAAATAAAAAGAAGGAAGCTCAAAGCACACCTGTAGCTACAGAGCAAACAAAAGGTTCATGGCTTTCAAGACTATTCAAAAGGTCATAACGGAGGCTAACGGAAGCCAACACTGGCTTGTAACATGGTGGGTAGCGAACAAAACTTACCATTTGAAATTCGATTAAGCTTTTGTAATAAACCTGGGCTAACGGAATACTATTACATTCACGAACGCAAGTTCCGAAAACGTTGGTAACTATTTTAGAGAGACCCTACAAAAACAGACAATTCAAAATTAACAATGGGATTATTTGACTTCTTAAAGAAAAAAGAACAACCACAGACAGTTTTCAAAACCGAAAAATCTGTGCCAAAGGAAACCGAGCCTTATCTTGGGGACTTAAACAAGACAGACATTATATATAGACTTGTTCAGACACCACGAAACGAGAGAGATGAAAAGTGGCAACAAACATTTCTAGAAAACATTGGACAAGCAAGTTTTCGTTGTGGCAATCCTCAAGTTATAACCGGACCTGACGGCTTTCCATATTTTCAACTCTTTTTACCAGAACCTGGTAAAAGTTTTCAGTGCTATGTAATTGAAAGAATGAAAGATGATTTTCTAATGACGTCAGGTTTTGGTGTTGTAATAAATCCGACACCAAATAGTGCAGATTGGGTTTTAACCTATGGAGACATTTTAAATCTACATTTAAACAAGACATTTTACACAACAACTGAAACTCCATTTTCAAGAGATTCAAACGATGAAACTATTGCCGAAAATGAAAAAGTAATGATTGGGCAGCCTTCAGAAACAATTCTACCCAGGCAAACACGCCAATTTATTGCAGAATTTCTAAAAAGGAATGGTGTTAAGGCTCCAAAAGTCTTACTAATGATGCGGCATAGGAAAGGAGGAAAAGGAGTTTCACAAGATATAGTTTTTAATTTGACACCTGCCAATTTTAAAGACGAAAACACCTACAGAAGTGTAATGCAAACTATTGGTTGGTATTTACCACGACACTATTCGTTTGTTGGTATGGATGAAAAAAGTTTAGGAAATGGTTTTATGCCTTTATAAAGATTAGAAAAAGCCAATGACATAGGATTGTTAGAATAACAAATAATAATATTTAACCAATATCATGGTGACCAATCCCAATCAGTTTGGCAGACTTTCATTAGAAGAATTGACAGACTTTGAGAACATCAACCAAATAGAACTTCCCGAAGACTACAAAAAGTTTTTGCTCGATTACAACGGTGGCAAACCTTTAAAAGGCCGGCTACAGACGCCAGCAACGATTGTGACCTATATTCTTGGCATGCACAATGGCGACTATTATGCAAGTTTATACAAGCACATCAACCAGTTCTTAAACAGGCTTCCTTTAAGTACTTTTCCCATTGCGACAGACCCTTTTGGCAATTTGTTTATCATGTCTTTGCACCCCGAAAATTACGGACAAGTTTTTTTCTGGGAACATGAAGGCGAAACGGAATTGCAAGACGGACATTATGTTGACAATGTTTCTTATGTAGCTTTATCTTTCACCGACTTTATAAAAAGCTTATCTGAATAACCTACTGTTCGGGCTGATGGAATGCTAAAGCGGCCACAAAAGCAAGGTCCTAAAACGTTAGCACAATAATATGACGACTCGAAAATCTATAGCAAATTTTTTATTTCTCCTCTGTCTTATGGGCTGCAAAGATCAAGCGGCTAAATATCCGTTACCTCCGTTATCCTCAAAGTTGAATTTTAAGGCGATGGAATTGGGCAAATACCTTGACAATGAAGACAGCTGTAGGAAAGCTTTAAGTTTACTGGATAGTGCAACAAATATTGACAAAAATAACTTTCTTGCTTACTATAACAAGGTGGCGTTCCTTTGTTCATTGAGGGAATTTAGAAAAGCAATAACCGCAATTGACAATGCGAGCCGCATAAAACCAGAAGCTCATGATTTGTATTTAATTTCTGGGATTCTTCATAGAAAAACAAACGACACAATTGTAGCACAGCAACTTTTTTTGAACTCATTATCTATTTGTGATAAAGCTTTGGATACAATGAATTCCACAAATAGTGATTACATGATGCTACAAAGCAATAGAATCCTATTACACGTAATGTTAAATGACAGAAAGAAAGCAACTTATCTGTTGAATAAACTTAACCAAACTAAAATCGATTCCGCGACACGCCAGCAATTACAGCAATTTGTTAATGACGATAGAGACACGACTATATCGAAAATATTGGATCTGAAAAATTAACATCGTCGACTGTGACGAGGTGATCTCTCAAAACCATTCTTGCCAAGACAAGTTGAAGCTTATGAAAACAAATTTCAAAATAGGATTGCCGAGACAGCCTTTTGACCTTTTTCTTCTGACAACCATTCTACTTTTCATTTTTCCGTTTTTTACCTGGAGAAATAGCATTGATTTTCATTTACATGACACTTATTTTGTTGTGTCGGCTGTTTACCCGGTATGGCTGTTAGCTTTAGGATTTCTACTCATCTGGACAATTTATAAACTAACAAACAGGATTCTTTGGACAAGGTATTTAACTTGGTTCCATATTATATCGACGCTTGTCGTTTTGATTTTAATATTATCAGCTGGTTTATGGTATGAGTCTAGAGTACCGACTTCGAGGAAAGAAATTATCGCCTATGAAACTCGACAAGAGCAGCAACATAAACAATTATTAATTTTCCTGCCAATTGTGACCACATTTTTACTTGGACAGGCTGCCTTTGTAATTAATCTAATTGGTGGACTAATTAAAAGGGCTACAAACAAAACATAACAGTACAAAATATTGGTTTTGCGATATAGCCGCTAAGCAAAAGCATTACAGATACTTCCGCAAAGCCTTAAGCCGTATCATGCGATTTTAGTGACAGCCCAAACAATGCACTTGTCCAATAAAACATATAAATACCTTGATGCCTTAAAGCGAGATTTTGCCTGGACATCGGGAAAAGAGGAGGTTGAAAAATATCTATTAAATCAAGACATTCCGGCATTTGAAAAAGTTGTTCAATTTCAAACTAATTTTTCAGGTCTTATTCTAACAATTGTAAACAAGCCAACCCAAACATTTAAGGCACAGCTTTTTTCTAAAAAAGATATTTCAACAAAGTCTCCTGCAGACTTTATCAAATTAAATGAGCATTATTATTTTGGATGTGGCGAACATGAGACAGCTCAATATAATTTTGTCATCGACGAAAAGGGGCAGATAGGTGTATACGATAATAACCTGGAAACAGTTAATATTATATTTTCCTCGTTTGAAAAGATGTTAGAAACTTACTCATTAGAAAACCTGCTGACAAACTGGTATGAGAATCCATTCTTTTTTAAGTTGGTTAGTCAAGAGAAGTTTCAAATCTTCACTAAAGATTTTAGAGGGCTTTCCACAAAAAATGATGATTATGATGCTTGGTTAAGAACCGATGAGCTTGTAGTGCATAAAGGCACATGGTTTGACAAAGCAGCCTTTTATATCCATATTTACGGAAACGAAAAAAACAAGTGTGACGATTTTATAAAGGTTTTGAAAGAGAATGGCGTAATTGAGTGACAAGCAAATGGCACTAGTCTGGAATGACAATACACGGAACTTAAATATACCAAATACTCAACCATTGACTACAACAGCATGACGACACTCAAGGAAACGCTACAGGGGCGAAAAAAAAGAATTGAGCATAAGCTTAGGATGCATGGTATATCCGATACTTCAATAACTTTTTTACGTTACCTCATGTTCGATAACAAAGCATTTGCGACGCCTTATGAGGTGGGATGCAGGATCATGATTCTATACGCAATTGTTTATGCAGTTGAAGAGCCGGCAAAAAAGGACGGCATTGCTAATTGGTTGAAAAATGAGAACATTTGGCAACATATTGGCTATAAAGAAGCGGAATATTTAGAAGGAGCCGAAGCTAATCAAGAACAACTCAATGAATTTTCATGGCAATTGGAAGCTGCCTACATTTTAGCTTGGTCGCTAAATCTTGTAAAGGAGCTACCTTCGCCCAGTAGTTCAGCCACTGATATGCAATTGGAAGACTTCTTTGGAAATGTTGCCCCCTTAGGAGGTAGTATACAGGACTTTTTGAACAATCTTTCCTACAGAAACCCGGAAGAAATATTTGAAGAAAACATCTTTTACGAGTTGACAACATCTTATTTCCGAGACCTTTTATTTAATGGCAAAGAAGACACAACGGATATAGACCGAACTGCAGCTTTTGAGCGACACAAGGCATTGAACTGGCTACGTCGTTTCATGGACATTAAAGAATGGGAGGAAACGGACACCTCTACTTAAAGTCAAAAGTCATCTTTTTATTTCTTCAGCAAGCTTTCCAGCCTTGCAATCATTTCATCTTTTTCCTTCAGCATTCTTTCAAACAATGCTTCTTTCTCTTTGTGTAGTTCTAAAATTTTGTCTAGTGGGTTAACTATCGCATTGTTACTAACAATAGAAGCGTTGTCATTATCATGGTAGTTAAAAGTTCCCGAAAAAATGTTGATAGCTTTCTCCGTATCAAAATTCTCAATCGCTTCTTTCGGTACTTTTAATGCGTTTGCAACTTTCTCCAATAAAGCCGGTTCTATTTCAGCCTTAGCTTCTAACATAGACACCTTTTTCTGGTTCCAGTCGTCACCCAGTTCAATTGCAAGGGCATCTTGTTTCACGCGTAGGCTAAGTGCCCGGCGCCTTACCATATTACTATAGCAGGTTTCCAAGCACTCGCCTCCAAACCGTACGTGCACCTCTCAATGCATACGGCTTTCCACCGGTATCTTCAATCCATTTTGCCATTATGTATTTTCCGATGACAGCTGTAACAGACAGCGAGCGTTTTGCGCCGTCTGGCAATCATTAGAATTTTCCATGGCTCATTCCCCTGTAAGTCTTTTAGTTTTCTGACGTGATGCATTTGTAGCTGATTTGTTGCTCCACAGGCTTCGCATGTTTGAGCCTGCAATCTATCTATCAGGCTAGTCCTGGCTGACACGGTAATTGTGTTGGGAAGGTTATCGGTTACTAATGTGCTGTAGCTAACGCGCTGGAAGCTTTCTTTGCGAAAAACATTTCGCTTGACCACACCGTTCTTGCCTGTATAGGTCACTGCAAAGTCTTTACCGTGTCGGTATTTAGACCTGATTTTCCCTACAGTGGTGCGGTATTTTGCTGCGAACGTTTTGTACATGCTATATTCCATTATGTACCGAAAGTCGTGCAGGGCAGAGCTGTTGTTGGCAATGCGGTAATAGTTGGTAAACCCCTTTATTTCTGTATTGTATGCATTTAAAATTTCCAGGTCATCGTTGTTTTGCAGTTTGATGCGTTTTGTAGGTTTCCACTTCTCACCATTATGATCATAGATCAGCTTGACGGCTTCGTATGAAAATAATTTTTTCAATATTGTCTTATTAGGAACATCCAATATGACTTTGCTCTGGAATGTTCTCATAAGATGGCCGTCCTTTGTTCTTTTCGTATGATTGCTCTTACGGATACTAACATCATACCCCAGGAAACGCGCCGCTTTATTTGATTGGGTGATCAGTGTCTTTTCTGCTGATAAAGTGAGGTTCAAGTTTTCTTTCAGATATTGTTGTATGTCTGCTTTAATTTGCTCACAGTCGCGTTTACTGCCAATAATACCGATTAGAAAATCATCTGCATATCTAACATATTTAAGGCGTTTATATCTACTGTCCATTTCGTTGCCTGATGATAGCAACTTTCTCTGTGATTCTACAATCTTAACCTTCTCAATCCTTTCCTTCCTGATCTGCAAATCGCGGAGCCTGTCAAACTTGTATAATAGTTTTGCTTTTTGCCTGGACAGCTTATGATAGGCTTCGTTCTGCTCACGTCTTTTTCCTTCGTCAAATACCGCTATATATTGCCTTATATACTTATCCAGCTGATCCAGGTAAATATTTGCCAGGATCGGGCTGACTATACCTCCCTGAGGTGTACCGCTGAAAGTTTTATGATACTTCCAATCCTCCAGGTAACCAGCGTTTAAGAACTTTCTTATCAGCCGCAGAAAACGTTCGTCTGCTATGCGGTGGCGCAGTATGCAAATCATCGTGTCGTGGTTGATGTTGTCAAAGAACCCTTCAATATCACCCTCTATGAACCACTTGACTCCGGTAAACCTGTTGTGAACCTGTTTAAGTGCGGTGTGGCAGCTTTTGTGTGGCCGAAAACCGTGAGAGCTGTTGTCGAACTGCTTCTCGAATATGGCTTCCAGGATCATGCGTATCACTTCCTGCACGAGTTTGTCGTCAAATGAAGGTATACCGATGGGACGTTGTTTACCGTTCTTCTTGAGGATGTAGATCCTTCTTACTGGTGTGGGCTTGTATTGTTCAGTGCGCAGTTTTTCTATGAGATTGCTGATGCGCTCAAGGCTCATTTTGTCAATGGTGCTACCATCTGAGCCGGGAGACATATTGCCTGGTTTTGCGTAGATACGTTGGTAGGCCTCATAGAACATATTTGCATTGAACAGTGTGCGGTAAATGCGTTGGAACTTATAGCACTCAAGGTTGCTGTGCTTCGACAGACTGTTTAAAATTACCAAAGGATCTCTCAATGTCTCTCACATTTTCCTTTGGTGATCTTAAATGATACCAGCTGTCTCCCTTCGCCCTGTACAAGGCTTTCCCTTGCTCCGACTACTACGGAGACTCCGTTGCCATGCCAGATATTCAGGAGCCTCTGCTCCATAGCCAGGAAGGCTTTCTGGTTTAGGCAATCACCGTTTAGCAACATTGATAACATAGCT
>NZ_JAULBC010000009.1:165901-234716 GCF_041060425.1 Danxiaibacter flavus | reverse complement strand
GCTGATAGCTGATAGCTGATAGCTGATAGCTGATAGCTGATAGCTGATAGCTGATAGCTGATAGCTGATAGCTGATAGCTGATAGCTGATAGCTGATAGAATTTTTCTTTAATCAATTTAAATTACAGGTCATGCAAGGATGGAAAGAATATCAGGAGCAGAACAAGCAACGTTTCCTGGATGAATTATTAGAGTTACTTCGTATGCCAAGCGTAAGCGCAAGAAGCGAACACAAACAGGATATGCTTGCCTGTGCAGACAAGGTTAAGCAGAGATTACTGGAAGCAGGTGCAGACAAAGTTGATATCTACCCTACCGCCGGCCATCCCGTAGTGTACGGAGAGAAAATAATTGATGCTTCTTTACCTACAGTACTGGTATATGGTCACTACGACGTTCAGCCGCCCGATCCGCTTGAGTTATGGCACAGTGGTCCTTTTGAACCGGTTATTAAAGATGGCAAAATATATGCGCGTGGCGCCTGTGATGATAAAGGGCAGTTTTACATGCATGTTAAAGCGCTGGAAACGATGGTGAAAACCAATACGCTTCCTGTTAACATTAAATTCCTGATTGAAGGTGAAGAAGAAATCGGATCAAACAACCTGGGTGAGTTTGTAAAAGCACACAAGGATCTGCTGAAGGCGGATGTTATCCTGATAAGTGATACCGCAATGTTAAGCATGGAAAATCCAAGTATAGATGTTGGTGTTAGAGGCTTAAGCTATATTGAGGTAGAAGTTACAGGCCCGAACAGGGATCTTCACAGTGGTGTTTACGGAGGTGCTGTAGCCAATCCGATAACTATCCTTGCAAAAATGATTGCCAGTCTACATGATGAGAACAACCATATAACTATTCCAAACTTTTATGATGATGTGCAGATTGCCAGCGAAGCAGAACGAGCTGAAATGGCAAAAGCACCATATGACGAAGAAGAATACAAAAAAGACCTTGGTGTTAAAGCTTTATGGGGCGAAAAAGGTTATACTACAAACGAACGCACCGGCATTCGTCCGACACTTGAATTAAACGGAATTTGGGGCGGCTATACCGGTGAAGGCGCAAAAACAGTTCTTCCGTCAAAAGCATTTGCTAAGATCAGTTGCAGACTGGTGCCCAATCAGCAACATGAAAAAATTACAGAATTGGTTATCAACCACCTGAAAAAAATTGCGCCTGAGTATGTTGAAGTAAAAGCAAATCCGCATCATGGTGGAGATCCGTATGTGACACCCGCAGATAGCATTGAATTTAAAGCTGCATCAAAAGCAATCCAGGAAACATTCGGTAAACCTCCTATCCCTGTAAGGGGCGGCGGAAGCATTCCTATTACAGCCTTATTTGAAGCCGAACTTGGTTGCAAAACGGTATTCCTTGGCTTTGGACTGGACAGCGATAATCTTCATAGCCCCAACGAGAAATTTAACCTGTTTAACTTTTATAAGGGCATCGAAACAATTCCATACTTTCATAAGTACTACGCGGAGATGAAGACCGTAAGACCGTAAGACAGTAAGACCGTAAGACCGTAGGACATGTAAGACCGTAAGACCGTAGGACATGTAAGACGTGTAAGACATGTAAGATGATAGAAGAAGAAAAAGATCAGAAGAAAATAATAAAAGAGTGAAGCAGACTGCAATCCCGCAAGCTGCTTCACCTTTCACGGATCACGACAGTAAGATAGTAAGACAGTAAGATAGTAAGTTCGTAAGACGCGTAGGACATGTAAGAGGGAGAGAAGGAGACAAAAAGATTAAAAGAAGAAAGTAAAACTGTAAAGCAGTTTGCAGAAACTAAAAGCTGCTTCACCTTTCACTATTGACTATTCACCATTGACGATTCATCATTGACTATTCACCATTCACTTCAAAATGAGCGAAACAAAAGAAAAACTGCGCATAGATAAATACCTCTGGTCGATAAGAATTTTTAAGACGAGAAGTATTGCGGCAGAGGCGTGCGATAAAGGGAAAGTAAGATTTAACGGAGATCTTGTTAAGGCAGCAAAAACAGTACATGTTAACGATGAATACGAAATAAGGGCTGAAGCAAGAAAATGGATCATTAAAGTAACCGGACTATTGGACCACCGTGTACAATACAGTGAGGCTATAAAATATTATGTGGACCTGACTCCTCCTGAAGAAGTGGATAAAAAAGAATTCCAGGTATCCGCATTTAACACCGGTAAACGCCTGAGCAAAATTGGACGCCCGACTAAAAAACAAAGAAGAGACCTGGAAGATTTCATGGAAGATTAATCATACTCAACGCTTCTTTCGCCTGCCATTTTTCATACGCGGTTTGCTTGGATTCTTCGAAAGATAACCTTCTATCATGCTGCCTTTTATTTCGCAGGCACAATTGTTGTTTCTAATCCGCACAACAAACAAAAATTGTATCAGATCATGATTATCAACTTGTACTCATGGGCATACTATTTACATTTATTTAAAATATCAAACTTAAATGATGCACTACGTAAATTATTTGTATAAGAAATTTGGTATGTTCGAACATAAAAATTTGCCATTGAGCAAAAATTGTTCTATGTTTACTTACACGATTTAGCAAGGTAAACGCAAATCGTTTGTAAAGAATAAAAGCCATAACTAAATGCTTGGAAGGTGGATTGCCGTATGATATCTTTCCCGGGCTTTTATTACACTATATTTTGAGTTTAACAAATGTACCTGACCAGCGGGCGTTATATTATCCGGCGCTAACTGTAAGGATGTTTTACTCATTACTTTTTACTCCGGCCTTATGAGGAATGTATTCGAGATGCGAAATAAACCAAAGGCATTCCGGAGTAGCTACAGCTATTGTTTTTAGACCGTAACAAAAGGAAACAAAGGTTATCAGCAATCAGAAAAATGCGAATATGGTTGATTGTGAAGCTTTCGCCATCATTATTTTTTCACATATTGCTAAAACGATATTGCATTTTTTAAACGCGGGTGTAACCCCGTAAACAATAAAGATGAACTGCTATATGAAAACGCCATGCAACAAATATGCAGAGGTAAAGAAGGAACAGTAAAGGACACAGGCTGATCATCCATCTTTAAAAGATAAACCATGCATATATGCTAACATTGAAAGACAAAGTAACCGTTCCGTTAAGGGCCCCTCCCGTTGTTGACGAAGAGTTTTTTCCTCCATGACACTATTTGCCTAATGGCACCAAACGTTTATGCAACGCAGATTGTATAGAAAAAACTGACTTAATATTTCCCAATATAATTGACTTCTAAAAAGATTGTTTATGAAGCAAAAAATTTTGCAACTCATTCTATTTGCTTTTTTGGCAATAAATGCAATGGCGCAGCAAAAAGTTACAGGCCGCGTTTTTAATGCCAGAACTGCCGAGCCTTTGCCAGGTGTAAGTGTGCAACTTAAGGGCACAACTACTGGTACTACTACAGATGAAAATGGTAACTATACGCTACAGGCTCCAAACTCCAAATCGGTTCTCACGTTCTCATATACCGGTTTTACATCGCAGGATGTCACAGTGGGCACGACCTCTTCACATGATGTAAGATTAGTCGAAGTTGTGAACTCTCTGAACGATATAGTAGTGATTGGATATGGTACAGTAAAAAAATCTGATTTAACCGGTGCTGTTGTTGGCATCAAAGGCGAGCAACTGATGGATAAACCAGTGGCCAACGTAACACAGGCGTTACAAGGTAAAATTGCCGGTGTGGAAGTTAGTGTAAACAGCAACGCTCCTGGTGATGGTGCAAAAGTACGCGTACGCGGTTTGGGTTCTATCAACTCCTCACTTAACCCACTGTATGTGGTTGACGGTGTTATTGGTGTTGATCCCAACTCAATCAACCCTAATGATATTGCATCATTAGAGGTTTTAAAAGATGCGTCTTCAACCGCTATTTACGGTTCACGTGGCGCTAATGGCGTTATCATGATCACTACCAGACGTGGACGTGCAGGCGCAACAAGGGTTACTTATGATGTTAACGTAAACAGGAACGAATTGTATCGCCACCTGCCTACACTTAACTCTGAAGAGTTCGTGAAAATCTACAATGAGTCTTATGCAAACGGACAGAAATTTGACCCATTGGGACAAGTTCAGGTGCCTCCTGTTCAAATGAACCACCACGATCTTCCGTTGTTATTTGATGCAAACGACAAACCTTTATACAATACCAACTGGGAAAATGAAGTATACAAACCTGCCTATTCACAGAGTCATAACCTTAATTTCCAGGGAGGTAACGACAAATCTTTGTACAGTGTTTCCCTGGGTTATTTAGATCAGAATGGTTTGATGATTCAATCATGGTTCAAACGCTACTCTGCAAGAATTACGATGGATAATGACGTTAAAAGCTGGTTACGCGTGGGTGGTAACTTATCCGTAATCAAAAGTCAGCAACGCGTGGTTTCTGATGGTAATGGAGGTTTGAACGTACCTAGAATGGTAACCGAAGAGGTTGCACTGGTTCCGGTTAAATATCCTGATGGTACATGGGCCGGTAATAATGACATCGCCGGTCTTGAAGGTGGTCCAAACCCTGTTAATATTGCAACAAACAGGTACACGATCAACAACAACATGCAAACATTAGGCAATGCCTATCTGTTGTTCCACATTACAAAAGAACTTGATTTCAAAACCGATTTCGGCTTTAACCTTAGTTCTCAGAAAAACAACTTCTACTCCTCTCAAAATCTTGCACACTTATCGCAAGATCAGGGTGGCGTAGCTAACATTAACGCCTACATGAATACTTACTGGCAGTCTGAGAACTATCTTACATGGAACCATAAAATCAACGATCGTCAAAGACTTACTGCCCTGGTAGGAGCATCATGGAACAAAACTTATACTGAGCGTGTAAGATCAGAGACACAAAACTTTATAGATGACATCTTCCAATGGCATTACCAACAGGCTGGAACTGTAAGAAGTGCAAACGAGTCGCAGGATTATGGATTCCAGATGAATTCGTATTATGCCCGCGTATTTTACAACATTGACGAGAAGTACATGTTTACCGGTACATTCCGTGCGGATGGATCTTCAAGGTTCGGTAAAAATAACAAATACGGTTACTTCCCATCTCTGGGTGGTGCATGGCGCGTTTCCCAGGAAGATTTCATGAAGAACAGCAAAAACATTAGCAATCTTAAATTACGCGCAAGCTACGGCTTCACTGGTAACCAGGAAATTGGTAACTATCAGTCTATTGCTCAGATCCAGCCAAGCACAACAATTCTTGGCAATACACAGGTTTCAACTTTACAGCCACAGTACATTGGCAACCCTAATTTGAAATGGGAAAAATCACAGCAGTTTGATGCAGGTATCGAATTGGGCTTATTTAAAGATCGCATTAATTTGACTGTTGACTACTACAATCGTGTTACCAAAGATCTGCTGTTGCAAACACCAATTCCCTGGTCAGCTGGTATGACAAATGCCAATGTGGTTAGAAACATTGGATCTGTTAGAAACGCAGGTATAGAAGTTGCACTGAATACCATCAACGTAAAAACCAAGAATTTCACATGGAGCACCAACTTCATTTTTGCATCTAACAAGAATAAAATATTGAAGCTGAACTCAAACGGTGCAGACATTTTCCCTGGTCCTAACTTCCTTGGCCAATCAAACGTTCTTCGCGTAGGCGAGCCAATCGGTTCATTCTATGGTATGACAAGATTGGGAACATATAGCGATAAAGAAGCTGATCTTGCAGCAAGCCATGGCTTGCATGTTGGCGATAGAAAATATATTTACAATGCAGATGGAAGCAATTACTACAGCATCATCGGCCGTATGTACCCGAAATGGACAGGAACTTTCACCAGCACCATTAACTATAAGAACTGGGATTTCTCTTTTGACATCCGTTTTGTTGAAGGTGTAAACACTGCAGCTACATTTAAACACTCTTCTGAAGACAGACAGACAATTGCGAACAGCCTGAAAACTGTGTTAAATGGCTGGACTCCTGATAATCAAAACACCATGATCTCACAAGTGCGCAACTACAAGTTTGCACAGGATTCCCATTTTGATACATGGTGGGTAGAAGATGGTTCTTTCATCCGCGGTCAAAACTTTGTATTAGGTTACAACTTACCAGTTGCTGCACTGCAGAAAATGAAAATTCAGCGTTTACGTGTTTATGCAAGTGTTCAGAATCTGTTTGTAATTACCAAATACACTGGTTACGATCCTGAAGTTGATACGTTTAACTCCAGCTACGGAAACAACGGCAACTTCTCACAGAACATGGATTTCTTCTCTTATCCACGTCCACGAGTATGGAACTTAGGTTTAACACTTAATTTCTAATCATTTAAAACGAAGATCATGAAGACGATAAAAAACTTTATAATATTAGGCGTTATACTTTTCGCGTGCTCCTGTAAGAAGTTCCTGGAAGAAAAGCCCACTTATTTTTTAACTCCGGATTCGGATGTATCGAGCACAAAAGTTGCCAGAGCTTATGCCAACTCAGCCTATAAATACATGCAGGGCTTGCTGGCTGGTCAACCATCATCTTATGGTGGTAACACATGGAACCTGATGGAGTTTATGACCGGTAAATCCAATAGCGATCTTGGTCAAACAGGTTTTGTAAACTTTCAGAATCTCAGCTACAACAACACTTCATTTTATGTTGATACCTGGTGGCAGCAGATGTACCTGGGCGTAGGTTCTTGTAATGAAGCACTTGAACAGATCCCTGGAATCGTTGCACCGGGTTTAACTGACGAGCAGAAAAATAATATGCTTGCGGAGGTTCGCACCATGAGAGCTTTATATTATTTCTTCCTGGTAAGAATGTACGGAGCAGTTCCAATGGTAACTACAGTACCTAAAGATCTGAATCTGAACGTTCCTCGTAGCCCGGCAAAGAATATATATGACAGTGTGATTATCCCGGATCTTTTGATTGCGGAAAAATCAACTTTGCCATGGCAGGATAATACAGGAAAAGTATCAATGGGTGCTATCGAGTCTCTGCTTGCGGATGTTTATTTAACTTATGCAGGACAGGCGATCAAAGGTGGTGATCAATACTATGCTGAGTCTGCCAAACACTCTCTTAGTGTTATGCAGAACGGTGGTTATAGCTTGTTCCCGGAGTACACAGACATGATCAACCCTGCAAACAAAAATACCAAAGAGTTCATTTTACAGGTTCAGTATGCAGCCAGCGTTCCGTCTACCAATCCGTTGACGCCGCTTACTATTCCTAACTACTCAGGTATTTCTAAGTATTCTGATGAATATGGTTCTGTTTTGCCAACAGATCAATTTATTGCATCATTTCAACCTGGGGATAAAAGAGTTGCTGAAAGACAGTTCTTCTACACCAGCTACCCAAATGCAAAGACTGGGCAGATTGTTAACTTTAAGCACCATTACATCTACAAATGGTTTGATTCAACAGCGGTAACTAATACAGTAAAATCTGACCTGAATTATTCTGTATATCGTTTGGCTGATGTAATGTTAATGTATGCTGAAGCTTCTAACCGTGCAGAAAACGGACCGAATGCAACTGCTACCGCTGCTGTTAATGCTATCCGTGCAAGAGCTAAACTCGCTCCTATCGGCACATTAAGCAAAGATGCATTTGAAAAAGAGGTATGGCTTCAACGTTATTATGAGCTTTGCTTCGAAAACAAAATGTGGTTCGATATGATCCGTACGCTTAAAGTACATAACGACGTAACAGGCAACTGGGACGATTTTGTTGGACATAAAACCGTATGGGGTGCAACATTCGCAGAGAAACAACGCCTGTTCCCTGTTCCAAAACAAGAAACGGACATCAACCCGAACTTGTTGCCAAATAATCCTGGCTTCTAATTAGTGTTCATGGAGTTTTAATAGAAAACCGGGCGCATTTATTGCCCCGGTTTTTTTGTGCTATAAGCTTTCAACTATGAGCTGTCAGCTTTAAGGTATCAGGTATTAGGTTTCAGGTTTCAGGCATGAGGTATGAAATATAAGACTTCTTCACTGCCGCAATATTAACCAGCATATGCTAACGGAAGCTGTTAAACTCAACGTACTTCGTACTTCTAACCTCGTACCTAACTCACATTGTACATCACACATCTAACATCGTACATCGTACATCGTACATCTAACACCGTACATTTACCTCACATCCTTATAATACGTTCTGAAATATTCATCCGCAGATAAACGTCCGCTTCCTTCAATAAAGAACAGTACAAGCATTACCAGGATCACAATTGAAAACACCAATTCGAATGGGCTAGTCTGTTTTGGAAGATTTGGCAGATTTACAAAGAATACTGCACCAATAAGGATTGGAATATTCAGCAGACAAAACAGCCTGGTAAGAAATCCTGTGAGAATGAACAGTCCCCCCAGTAAGTTAACCCACGCAATGATTTGTGACGCTAAAGGCGTATAATTTCGTAATAATCGATTGGCTGTAAGAATAGCTTCCAACTTTGAAGTATCCTGTATAAACATGATACCTTTAATGAACAACATTCCTCCTAACGCAATACGCAATATGGTTAGCCACATAGGCTGCCTTAATGAGGAAGAATGGTCGAGGTGCAGTTTTGAAATAGCGCTCATAAAAAAGATTTTTTGATGAACATTTTCCCGTTAACCGCTCTAAATATCAATGCCAGGCGTGAAATGGCTGTATTATAAAGTTACTAAGAACTTTACAAAGACCGTGTCAAATTTCGGGCGCACAACGCTGTTAATGCATTTGCTAAGCCATACCTTTAAAGACGACGCACCCGATGTTCTGGTTGCTTTTTCCTGAGATTATTAGCCGGCAGGCTTCAGTTATTATAATAAGGCAAGGGGAATGATTTGTTAAATCATTCCCCTTGTTTATGCTGTTTTGCCATTATTTTACTGCTGAACCCAGCCATTTGTCGCGAACGGCGGTAGTGCCTGAATCATCAGAAACTGAAAGACTTATCAGCGGAGAAGCTGCAATCTTAATGGTTGATGTTTGCTCCTGCTCCCTGTGCTTGTATACAATGGATATAACGTCACCGGGTTTATGTGAGTTAATGATCTTTTTAACATCATCCAGTTTTTTTATTGCATTGTTGTCAAGAGTTACTATTTCATCATCGATATCCAATCCGGCATCATACAACGGCGTATTTTTTACTACTGTGTTCGTAATTATTGGTTTGTCATCTCGTAAAGATAATCTTCCTATCCACGGCGTTCCGTCAACGTGAACATTTAAACCAAGCTTTGCAAGGCCGGTTGCATAATCGAAAGACTCATGACCGGTTATATATTTTTCATAAAATGTTTTTGCAAACTGATCGTTCTGTGTTAACTGCTGCAAAGTTTTTCTAACATCCTGTAAGGTATATGGATGCTCAGTTTTTCCGTATGATTTCCACATTGCTCTCATAAAATCGTCGAGCGACAAATTGAATTTTGTACGCAACTCAATGTCCAGAGCAAGCGCAATTGCTGCACCATAAGTGTAATACGAAGTAAACATATTGGGATAGTTAGTTCTGTCGATCGACACTCCAGCATCTCTGAATACAGCAGTACGGCTATTGTCAACCGGAGAGTATAACGTTCCTCCGGGCGTATTTTCTTTTTCATTGATATAATAAGCCATTGTATTGGCCCAGTCATTCAACGCCGTAAAATCGCAACGCTTTAAAATGAGATCACCAAAATACTGCGTAAACCCTTCTGCCAGCCAAAGCTCATTGCTCATATTACTCTTCTCAAAATTGAAAGGCTCCAGTGTTTTCGGACGGATCCGTTCTACATTCCAGCAATGAAAAAATTCGTGTGAAAATACGCCCAGTTGGTTATTGGCACCGGTAAATGCACCGCCGGAAGTTATCATTGTTGAATTTCTGTGCTCCATGCCATCACCATGTACATATGGATTCATACTGGCTATAAAGGTGTAAGTTCCAAAATCATACGCGGGTGTTTCACCAAACACAGCCTGCGCTTCTTGTGTTATTCTTTTTACTTTTTCCCCGAAGGCATCAGTCTGCTGTTGATCGGCATTGGCTTCAAGAGCCAGTCTGAATTTGTATTGTGCGCCGTTTTTGTTTTGAATCGTCCAGCCGGCAAATTTAAGATCACCCAGTTTTGCAGGGCTATCCATTAAGTATTGAAAACCCGGAGCAGTAAATGTAAAAGGTTCGTCGGTTGGTTTTAATTGTGTAGCAACTTTCCATTGTTTGCCTGCAGGAACAGAAAAATGCACTTGTATTAAAGCACTATCTTTATCCATACCTTTCATCCACATTAATGTAGCAGGCATGTTTAAATGCACTGTATTTTCGTCCACGCAGGCATAAGTTCCGTCCGCATAATTTGCGAACAATGTGTACTCTACCTTTATCCAACCATCATGATCAGGCACTTCATATACATCACCGTCTGTTTTGTTAATTTCAATTTGCTTGCCATCCCTGCCAAACGCTTTCACGTTATATACATTCTTTCCAAACTCGTGAGTAGCATAACGGCCGGGAGATGAACGGCTCATCCGGAAAATTGCCGGCTGACCTTTCTTTACCGAAATTGCCGTTAATGATATTTGCGCTTCGTGATGCCGCAGATTAGGAAAGGAAAGATCGTAACGAAATTGTTGAGCATATGCAGTTACCAAAAAAGGCAGGCACGCCAAAAAAGCAATTAATTTTTTCATGTAGTATTCAAATTTTAGACAGCAGAACCGCTTAATAAACCTGAAAGATAACTACTGAACGTTTATGATTTTGATATGCATGTAGCTTTGTCACCATTGGCAGATTTTGTCGACAAAAACAATATTTACATCTGCATAAAGCCCGGAAACGTAGCTTTCGTATGAAATTTTCAAAAAAATTAAACAAACGTTTGATTTAAATTACCAGTTAGCCTTACATTTGCGATTTATTTAAGTAACCCCCAGTCAACCGTTTCCCCTAACGCCAAACCTTCGATGCAACGGCAATATGGTTATTGACCGTAGTAGTAATATTTTTTTGATTGAGTATAAAGACTATTAAGATTGTGTATGATAAGAAGTATAATAATTAGTGCAACGTTATTGATGGCTTTTATAAATAACGTAAACGGACAAATGAAAGACTCAACCATGCAAAGCGCCACACTGCAAAATTGTGTGCAATATGCATTGGCTAAGCAACCCGTTGTTCAACAGGCATTGCTGGATGAGCAGATTACAGAAAGACAAATTAAAGCCAAACTGGCTGACTGGTACCCACAAGTGAATTTTGCCTATAATTTTCAACGCAACTTTCAATTACAACAATCAGTCATCAACGGTCAACTTATTAAATTCGGTGTTGATAATACCTCTGCAGGGCAGTTTGTTTTAAACCAGACTATCTTCAACAAAGATGTTTTACTGGCAAAACGGAGTGCCAAAGATGTACGCACTCAAAGCCAGCAGAATACAGTAAACAATAAGATCTCTACTACAGTCGCAGTGAGCAAGGCTTTTTATGACGTGTTGCTTACCACACAACAAATCGACCTTTTAAACGATGATATTGTACGACTGAAACAAAGTCTTAAAGACGCAACAAGTCAATACAAAGCTGGCATTGTTGACAAAACAGATTATAAGCGCGCAACAATTGCATTAAACAATTCCCAGGCACAGAAAAAAAGTGCGGAGGAAGGATTAAAAGCTAAATATGCTTACCTGAAAGAGCAGATGGGCTATCCTTCTGATTCTATATTGAAGCTGCAATACGACACCACAACCATGGAAAAAGATGCATTTGTAGATACGCTTCAAACTGTTACTTACCAAAACAGAATAGAATTTCAACAGTTGCAGACAGCGAAAAAATTACAGGAGGATAATCTTAAGTATTACAAATGGAGTTACATTCCAAGTGTAAGCGCTTTTGCTCAATACAATTACAACTTTCAGAGCAATAAATTTTCTGAGCTTTACAACCAGACATATCCAAGTTCTTTTGGAGGCTTCTCCGTTGCGTGGCCTATATTTCAGGGCACCAAGCGAACTCAGCAGATTAAACAGGCAGAGCTGGAATTGAAGCGCGTTGATTATGATTTTATTTCTCTTAAAAATGCCATCAGTTCACAATTTACCCAGGCTATGGCGGGATACAAAAGCAGCCTTGCGAGTTACAATGCTTTAAAAGAGAATCTTGAGCTTGCGCAAGATGTGTACAATACTATCCAGCTACAATACAAATCAGGTGTTAAAGCATACCTGGAAGTAATAACAGCAGAATCTGATCTGCGCTCTGCAGAAATCAATTATATAAATGCCCTGTACCAGTTGTTAAGCAGTAAACTGGATGTACAACAGGCTTTAGGAACCATTCAATATTAATAAAAGTAAACCCGTTATATTTTATGAAACATAGATTACGTTGGGCAGGTTTTAATTTGGCAGGATTGATAATACTTGCATCCTGTGGCGGCAAACAACAACAGCAACAGCAGGCTCCGGCAGCAATACCGGTTACCGTTGCAGACGTTACAACTACAAACGCCGTTTACTACGATGAGTACCCGGGCACTCTAACGGCTTTAAATCAAATTCAATTAACCGCGCAGGTGAGTGGTTATATTACCGGCATCTTTTTTAAAGATGGGGACAAAGTAAGCAAAGGACAAAAACTGTATACGATAGATGCACAGATATACGATGCTAACTATCAGCAGTCTGTAGCCAATTTACAGGTACAGGAAACCAATCTTATAAAAGCGCAGAAAGACGCGGACCGTTATCATGAGCTTGATAAAAACGATGCGATAGCCAAGCAACAGGTAGACTATGCTGATGCCGCACTGGAAGCTGCGAAGAAACAAGTTGCAGCAGCAAAAGCAACTGTTAACAGCGTACAGGCCAATGTTAAATTCTCTACCATCTATGCACCATTCAGCGGCACCATTGGTATTTCACTTGTAAAAGTGGGCACTTCAGTTGTAGCGGGTCAAACCGTATTAAACACTGTTTCTACTGATAACCCGATGGCTGTTGACTTTGCCGTTGACCAAAGAGAGATCTACAGATTTTCACAATTGCAACAAAAGAATGATCCAAAAGATTCGACATTCATTATTGCATTTGGAAGCGATGTATATCCTCAGCCTGGAAAGATCAGCTTAATTGACCGTGCCGTAGATCCACAAACCGGCACAATTAAAACAAGGCTTGTATTCCCAAATGACAAAAACCTGCTAAAAGCCGGTATGAACACGGTTGTAAAAGTTAAGAACAGTAGCTCTACGCCTTCAGTTATTATTCCTCATAAAGCTGTTACTGAGCAACTGGGTGAGTTCTTTGTATATACGGTTGGCGACAGCAGCAAGGTTGCCCAACACAAGGTGCATTTGGGTAAACAGATAGGAACAAACGTGATAATAAAAGATGGTTTAGAAGCAGGACAAAAAATTGTTGTGCAGGGTGTACAAAATCTTCGTGAGGGTGCAGTTATAACAACCGCTCCTCCACAGCAACCGGGCGCACCTCAGCAGCAGAAAAAATAAGCTGGTGTACAATGTACGGTGTACGATGTACGATGTACGATGTATTACCTGACACCTTATACCTTACACCTTTTTGATAGGCATTAATTATAACTAAAGCAGATGATAGCAGATACTTTTATAAAACGACCTGTGACGGCTATTGTAATTTCAATAGTGATTGTGCTGGTGGGGTTAATTTCGATGACAACACTGCCTGTTGCACAGTATCCTGATATTACACCGCCAACGGTTTCTATTGCCGGCAACTTTATTGGTGCCGATGCTCAAACTGTTGAGCAAACTACGACCACTGCAATTGAAACGCAGGTGAATGGTACACCCGGCATGACTTACATGACGAGTAACAGTACCAGTAGCGGCCAGAGCAGCATTACTGTAAACTTTGAAGTAGGAACAGATATTAATATCGCAACACTTGACGTGCAAAACCGTGTAAGCGTTGCGGAACCTACCTTACCAGATGCCGTTAAACGTTTGGGGCTTACCACGCGTAAACGTAACCCAAGCATTATGATGGCGCTTGCATTGTATTCACCTAATGGTACACATGATGCAACGTTTCTTGGTAACTATGCAAATATTTATCTTAAAGATGCCTTGTTACGTGTAAAAGGCGTGGGTGATATATTCACGAGGTCAGATGACTTTGGGATGCGTGTGTGGCTTGATCCAAAGAAACTGGCGGCATTAAACTTAACACCGCAAGACATTATCGGCTCGTTGACCGAACAGAACCTGCAGGTAGCTGCGGGAACCATTGGTGGTAACCCTCAACCTACTGCCCAAAGTTTTGAATACAGCGTACTAACAAACAGCCGCATCAACACGCAGGCTCAGTTTGAAGATATTATTGTAAGAACAAATCCAGGCAATTCAAGTATAGTTCGTTTGAGGGATGTGGCAAGGGTTGAACTTGGAAAATTCGACTACGGAAATAATTCATTTGTAAACGGTAAGCCATGTGCCTTCATCCTGATTTATCAGGCCCCGGGTGCCAATGCGCTTGACACGTATGATGGTATTAATAAGACACTTACGCAAATGAAGAAGACGTTCCCACCTGATGTTGATTACCTTGTACCACTTGAAACTGCATCCGTAGTAAGAGTGTCTATCGAAGAAGTACTCCATACACTTGTTGAAGCACTTATTCTTGTAGTGTTTGTGGTATTCATGTTCCTTCAGAACTGGCGCGCTACGCTTATTCCGGTACTGGCGATCCCGGTTTCGCTGATCGGTACATTTATCTTCTTTATACCATTTGGCTTTACCATCAACACGCTAACGCTGTTCGCATTTGTGTTGGCGATTGGTATTGTAGTGGATGATGCCATTGTGGTGGTTGAAGCGGTACAACACTATATTGACCATGAAAAGATCTCGCCTAAAGAGGCTACGCAAAAAGCGATGCGCGATATCTCGGGACCGGTTGTGGCAATTGCGTTAATCCTTGCTGCAGTATTCGTACCGGTGAGCTTTGTACCAGGTATCGTAGGCCGGTTGTATCAGCAGTTCGCTATTACCATTGCGGTATCTGTGATTATCTCTGCCTTTGTTGCGTTATCACTCACCCCGGCTTTATGTACATTAATGTTGAAGCCTTCGAAAGATGAAACTGCAAAAAAGAATCTGTTGGAAAAGTTCTTTGCTGCTTTCAACAGGTGGTTTGAAAATGTATCTCATAAATACACCCGTGGTGTTGGTAAATGGATAAAAAGAACGCCATATGTTCTCGTGATGATGGTTTGTTTGTTTGTTGGTTTGTTCTTCCTGTTTCAAAACAAACCAACAGGATTCATTCCTACAGAAGACGAAGGTCGTCTGTATGTGACGTATGAAATGCCGGAAGGTACTTCAACAACAAGAAACGTTGCGATGATGAAGGACCTGATGGCAAGAGTGCAGTCGATCCCCTCTGTGGCGGTTGTAGGTGGTCTCGCAGGTTTGAACGTTATCAGCTTCTCCAACAAATCAAACTCCGGTACCATGTTCGTGAGTTTGAAACCATGGAGCAAACGTACATCTAAGGATGAAGAGTTGCAAGGGGTGATAAAACAGATCATGATGAAGACCGGAGACATTAAAGAGGCGCGCGTGCTGCCTATTGCGCCACCTGCCATTCCGGGCCTTGGACAAACATCCGGTTTTACATTCGAATTACAGCAAACAACCAGTACAGATAGTATTCAACAATTTGAAAAGGTTGCACAAAAGTTCCAAATGGAGTTAATGAAACGTCCGGAGATTGGTGTTGCTTTTACCTTCTTCTCAACAAAAACGCCTACGTACCGCGTTGACGTAAATAAAGACCAGGCCAAAAAATTGGGTGTACTTGTTTCGGATGTTTATGCGACCATGTCTACTTTATTAGGTAGTAGTTACGTAAATGACTTCAACTTATACGGAAGAAACTTCCGTGTAATGGCACAGGCGGACAGTTCGTTCCGTACATCACTCAACGATTTTCAGAATTATTATGTAAGAAACAGCCAGGGCAACATGATACCGATGAGTTCGTTGGTAACAACAAAACTGGTAGAAAACCCTGCAGTTATTTCTCACTACAATATCTATCGTTCAATAGAATTCAATGGAACGCCAAAACCAGGTTTTAGTAGTGGTCAGGCAATTGACGCCTTGAAAGAAGTGGCCGCGCAAACTTTACCGGAAGGTTATGGCTATGAGTTTTCCGGCATGAGCCGTGAAGAGATCAAAGCGGGAAGCAGCACCGGTATAATCTTCGCGATTTCTATTGTGTTCGTATTCCTGTTCCTTGCGGCATTGTATGAAAGCTGGTCAATACCATTCTCTGTATTGTTCGCGGTTCCTATTGGTGCCTTAGGATCAATTATAACACTAACGCTGTTGCCGAACATTACCAATAACGTTTACGCACAAATCGGTCTGATCACACTGATCGGTCTTGCAGCGAAGAACGCGATCCTGATTGTTGAGTTTGCAAAGGAAAGGGTGGACCGTGGTATTGATATAGTTCACGCAACATTGCAGGCTGTGCAGCTACGTTTACGTCCGATCATCATGACCTCACTGGCATTTATCCTCGGCGTATTACCGCTGGCATTTGCAAGCGGTGCCGCGGCTCAGTCACGTCAGACAATCGGATGGACCGTATTTGGCGGTATGCTGGCAGCCACTACCCTCGCGATCTTCGTAGTTCCTGTATTGTTTGTATTAATAACCAAACTTTCTTACGGACGTAAGCTAAAACGCCTGCAAGAACAACACAAATTAGAAGCGCAAGTGGATCAAATGGCAAGCAGAAGTTGAGGAAGATAGTAAGAGAGTAAGACGTGTAAGATAGTAAGAGACGTGCAGACTAATCATTTGCACGTCTTTTTTTTGTACGATAAGATACGATTGCGGTATGATAATAAGAATAACTTGTGAAGGCCTAAAATACCCTTATGAAAATGTCAAATGCCGACTTCAACGAACAGTTAAGACGACGAACTAAAGACTTTGCATTAAAAGTTATTTTTCTCAGCAATGATTTGCCTAGGATAGAATCCGCAAAGATTTTGGCCCGGCAATTAGTAAGATCGGCTACGTCTGTAGCTGCAAATTTCAGATCTGCATGTAGAGGACGTTCAAAAGCAGAATTTTTCAGTAAAATATGTATTGTTGTGGAGGAGGCTGACGAAACTCAATTTTGGCTGGAGATGCTTCAAGACAGCAACATAGTTACCGACGAAAGGATCTCTCAGTTGCATAACGAAATATCCCAAATTCTTGCAATTACAACTACAATAAAACACAAAATTCAAAGTCAGCAGTAACACCTTTCTTACTGTCTTACTATCTTACTGTCTTGCTATTTTTTCCTAAAGAACAACCTCACCGGTATACCTGAAAAGTCAAAGTTCTCTCGTAGCTTATTTTCAAGATAATTTTTGTAAGGTTGCTTGATGTCGTCGGGGAAGTTGCAAAAGAATGCAAATGACGGCACATGTGTAGGTAACTGTGTTACGTATTTTATTTTGATGGAATGACCGCGCACAACCGGTGCGTGATAAGATTCAACAGCTTTAAGCATTACCTCATTCAATTCACTGGTTGAGATCTTACGGGTTTTATTCTCAAATACCTGCAGGGCTGCTTCGATAGCTTTGAAAATTCTTGTTTTTTCTTTGGCAGATATAAAGATAAATGGCACATCGTTAAATGGAGCCAGGCGTTTCTTTAATTCTTTTTCATAATCACGCGCGGTATTGGTTTCTTTCTCTACCAGATCCCATTTATTCACCAACACAACAATTCCTTTACCTTTTCTTGCAGCCAGTGAATAGATGCTTATATCCTGCGCTGTAATACCTTTTTCAGCATCGATTATCAATAAGCACACATCCGCCTCATCCATCGCTTTAATGGCTCGGATGATGGAATAAAATTCAAGATCATCTTTTTCTTTACTCTTCTTTCTTATACCGGCAGTATCAATAAGGACAAATTCCTTTTGGAAAAGTTTATAATGCGTGTGAATGGTATCTCTCGTTGTTCCTGCAATATCGCTCACGATAGTTCTCTCCTCTCCTATAAGAGCATTCAAAAGAGAAGATTTACCAACGTTAGGCTGTCCAATGATAGCGAATTTTGGAAGCTCACCAACGCGCACAGTGTCTTCTGATTCTTCTTCAGTAATCAGCGCTGTAACAGCATCAAGCAACTCGCCGGTACCGCTGCCACTCATACTGCTGACGAAGTATGTATTTTCAAAACCGAGGCTGTAAAATTCAGTCCCTTCAAGATAGCGGTTATTGTTGTCAACTTTATTTACAACAAGGAATACAGGTTTCGTAGCACGACGCAAAAGATCCGCAACAGCTTCGTCGAGATCGGTAATCCCGATAGCTGAATCAGTCATAAAGATGATCGCATCAGCCTCTTCAATAGCGATTTTCACCTGTTTGCGGATTTCAACTTCAAACACGTCCGTTCCATCATGAACAAATCCACCGGTATCAATAACATTGAATGTTTTACCGCTCCAGTCGGTAATGCCATACTGCCTGTCACGTGTAACGCCACTCACATCATCTACAATCGCCTTGCGTTGTTCAAGCAAGCGGTTGAAAAATGTACTTTTTCCAACATTTGGCCTTCCTACTATTGCTACTGTAAAACTCATAATCTTAAAATTGTTTATGGGCGTCAGGTAGCAGGTTTCAGGTATCAGGCAGACACTGTCTAACCCCGAACCTTATGCCTCACACCTTAAACCTTACTCCTTAATGGTATCCGTACTCTTTCAATTGCATGTCGTTATCACGCCACTTCGGACGCACCTTAACAAACAACTGAAGAAATATTTTTTGCTGAAGGAAATTTTCAATATCTGTTCTTGCTAGTGTTCCGATCTTTTTAATCATACTTCCCTTCTCTCCGATCAGTATTGCTTTCTGGCTTTCGCGCTGAACGATAATGTCTGCCTGAATTTTTATTAATGTATCCTTCTCTTTAAATTCATTGACCATTACCGCGGTATGGTAAGGTATCTCATCACCGAAAAGTTCATAGATCTTTTCACGGATCATCTCCGCGACAAAAAACTTGGTAGGCAGATCGGTCAAATCATCCTCGCTATAAAAAGATTCACCCTCCGGCATTAGTTCAATGATAGCTTCAAGAAGTTGCTCAAGATTCGCCTTTTTCAACGCAGAAATAGAAACTATCTTCTTACAATACCGTTGATTGCCAAAAAATGATATTACTTCTTCCAGCTTGCCCTTCGATGCCTTGTCAGCTTTGTTTACAACAACAATAGAAGGAACTTTTAGTTTAAGTGAGCTGAACAGCTGGTGATTTTCCTGTATATCATCATTTGCATCAACGATCAAAAGGGCAACATCCGCATCTTCCAACGCACTTTTTACGCTGTGCATCATTTTTTCGTGCAGCTTGTATTTGGGTTCGATGATTCCCGGTGTGTCTGAAAAGATCACCTGGTACTTCCCCGGCTCTGTTAAGAAACCTTTAATGCGATGCCTTGTTGTTTGCACTTTTGATGAAACAATCGCAAGTTTTTCGCCCAGCAAAGCATTAAGCAAAGTGCTTTTGCCTGCATTAGGTTTACCAAATATGTTTACAAAACCTGCTTTCATTTTCAAATCAACAATAAAAAGTAACAAATCAAAACGATTGCCGCAAGTGCAAACGTCCGGTACAACCATTATAAATCACAAAAGCCTCTAAGAGGCTCTGCAATTATTCATTTATACCTTACGGCCTCTAACAGATGAAAACCTATCAGATTAGTTTTTAAATAGTTAAGGCCTCTTGCGAGGCCTTCTGGTTGCGAAGGGAGGGTTCGAACCTCCGACCTTCGGGTTATGAGCCCGACGAGCTACCGCTGCTCTACTTCGCGATTTGAGATTGCAAATGTAGGGGGATAATTGTTACCAGCCAAAATATTCTAGAATATTTTTTAATTGACAGTGGAAAATTGACAATTGATAATGAAATACATCCATTCCTAATTTTCAATTGTCAACTTTCAATTTTCAATTAACTAATCCTGCTTTTTAATGCTAGAACCTCCGCTCGCATCAACACTCATAATAACACCTGTTCCTTTGTAATGGATTATACTTCCTCCGCTGGCATCGGCTTTTAACGCTTTATTGATGGTGATGTTGATCACAGATCCTCCGGACGCATCCACATTACAATTGTTTACGGCAATTGCAAAATCTTTAAAAATGCTACCACCGCTGGCTTCGATGCTTGCAGCGTCAAAAGCGCCATCCAATTTCGCGATGCTGCCGCCACTTAAATCTATGTTTAAACTGTTCCCTGTAAACTTGCCTTCAGCAATGCTTCCTCCACTTAATTCCATTTTCAGGTTATTTACGTTTATGGGGTCAGCAATTTTACCCACAGAGCCACCACTGAGGTCAAGGAAGTTCAAATCTGTGACAGTTACATATGCTTTGATTTTCTTATTACCCCAGCTCCATCCGTTCCAAAATCCATTTTCGAGGTAGATCTTCAGGACGCCATTTTTTACTTCAGTTTTTATTTTAGCCGTAAACTTATCCTCACCAGCACTAACTGCAACACCCTGCTCTTTGCCCTGTGACAAATACAGGTTAATGCCGCCACCTACACTCACGCCGTTAAATTTATCAACGGTTCTAATACTGGCGTTAGGGTCGTAAACCAGGTTTTGAGCTTTCAGCACCATTATGCTCAGGAAAAGTAAACCTGTCAAAATCAAAAACTTCTTCATAAGGAATATATGTTTGCTGTTCAACGATTTTTTTTGAAAAAGGTTACAGGAAGATACAAAAAAGTAGTTTCAAGCTTAAAGCCTAAAGCTCAAAGCTTAAAACTTTTACTGTCATGTTTTTGAATACTGGCTAAGAAGGCAAATTTCCCGTCATTCGCTTGCTCAGTCTCAAAAAAATCACGTCAAGAGTTGTGTATAGCTCTTAAGTTTTAGGCTTTGAGCTTTAGGCTTTAAGCTTGCTTTCTCGCATGCAAACTTTTAATATTTGTTTTGAATAGAACTTGAGGTGTTACTTTGTGGTTGAAAAATCACCGGCAATCTGCGGTCCGTTGGTGATTTCCTCGGGGTGCTTTCGAAAGAAGGCTGAGATTATACCCGTAGAACCTGAACAGGGTAATTCCTGCGAAGGGAAAGGCGAAGAACTTCTTTTATTTGTCCTCTCCACAGCAATTCCCTGTTCCCAAAATTTGATTAATACAAATTAGGAACATGAAGAAACTTTTGGGAACACTAACAGCTCTGTCTACTGTTATTTTTGTTCATGCACAGTTTTCCGTCAGAGGAAAAGTAACCGACACACAACACCAGGCACTGAAAGGTGTAAGTGCAGTATTTAGCGACGTTAAAGGAAAAACACGGTCAACGATAAGCCAGGAAGATGGATCATTTGCCATCTCCGGACTTTCTAACAATTCATCGGGATCACTTAATCTTGAATTTGTCGGGAAGAAAAAGGTTTCGAAAAATATTTCAGTTGACAACAGCGATGTTGTTATTGATGTCGTTATGGAGGATAACAATTTTTTCCTCGAACCATTAGAGGTAAAGGCTTTGCGTGCAACCGACAAAAGCCCGTTCACGAAAACCAACCTTGCTAAAGCTGAGATCGAGAAAAATAATATTGGGCAGGACCTTCCTTTTATCCTTAACCAAACACCTTCCGTTGTGGTTAACTCAGATGCCGGCACTGGCATTGGCTACACGGGTATTCGTATCAGGGGTACTGATGCAACACGCATCAACGTAACGTTAAACGGTATTCCTTACAACGATGCCGAAAGTCAGGGCACATTTTTCGTGGATATGCCAGATGCAATATCTTCTGTTAACTCCATACAAATTCAACGCGGTATAGGAACTTCTACCAATGGCTCAGGAACTTTTGGCGCAACAATTAACCTTAGCACCAATGAGTTCAATGACAAGGCTTATGCCGAGTCCAATAACAGCTACGGCTCATTCAACAGTTGGAAAAACACCATCAAAGTAGGAAGCGGTTTGATCAATGATCACTTTACAGTTGATGCACGTCTTAGCCGCATAAGCAGCGACGGATATATTGACAGGGCGAGCAGCAACCTGCAGTCATTCTATTTTTCTACTGCTTATGTAAACAAAAAAACGTCTGTAAGATTCAATATTATCTCCGGTAAAGAAAAAACATACCAGGCATGGAACGGAGTTCCGGAAAGTATGCTATCAACAGATAGGACGTATAATTCACTGGGAACAGATAAGCCTGGAGCTCCTTACGATAATCAAACAGATAATTACCAGCAGGACCATTATCAGCTATTCGTAAATCAGGCCATCAACAATAACCTTTCGTTCAACATTGCCACTTTTCTCGTGCACGGCAAAGGTTATTATGAGGAATACAAAGGCAAAAGAAATTATACTGACTACGGATTGAACAATGTTGTTTTTAATGGCGATACCATTACACAAACTGATCTTATACAAAGGCAATGGCTTGACAACTATTTTTATGGACAGGTATTTTCCCTTCATTATAAAAAACAAAATAATGAACTGACTTTTGGTGGCGGCTGGAACAAATATGATGGTGGCCATTATGGGAAAGTATTGTGGGCTGAATTTGGCGGCGTTCCGTCCGACTATCAATGGTATGATAACAACGCCTATAAGACTGACATAAATGTGTACGCAAAATGGTTGCACAGCTTTAACAATCAATGGAGCATATTTGCGGATGCACAATACAGGTATGTGTTGTACAAGATGGACGGCTTTAAGGACAATCCGTCTCTTTACATAAGAAGGCCTTTCAACTTCTTTAATCCAAAAGCAGGCATAACTTATACCAATAACGGATGGACCGCTTATGCCAGCTATGCAGTGGCAGGCAAAGAACCTAACAGGGATGATTTTGAAGCAAACCCTGTGGACCAACCTAAAGCAGAGCAACTGCAAGACTTTGAGCTGGCAGTCGAAAAAAAATACAGCCACTTTAATTTCGGTGCAACGTTCTATTACATGATGTATAAAGATCAGTTGGTATTAACCGGAAAAATGAATGATGTAGGTGCATATACAAGAACAAATACGCCTGAAAGCTATCGTGCAGGCATAGAATTACAGGCCGGCGCAGTTATTACCAACTGGCTGAACATTAATGCAGGCGCTACTTTCAGTCGTAACAAGATCAAAGCGTTTACTGAATACCTTGATGACTACGATAATGGCAAACAGGTGGGCTATGAACATAAAAATGTAGATATTTCTTTTTCACCATCTATTATTGCCAATGGCTCGATTAACTTTTTGCCATGTGCTAATTTTCAGCTCAGCCTGCTAAGCAAATATGTTGGCAAACAATATCTTGACAACACACAGGATAACACAAGAAAGATCAGCGATTACTATACACAGGATGTTCGCGCCATTTACACCATCAAACATCTATTGTTTAAAGAATGGAACATTGCCGCCCAGGTGAATAATGTGTTTAACAGAATGTATGAATCTAACGGTGCAGCCTATCCGTATATCAGCAACAACGTAAAGGTTAATGACAACTACTATTTCCCGATGGCGGGGATTAATTATATGCTGTCGCTGAATGTGAAGTTGTAAGGAGGTGTACGTTGTAAGTTGTACGTTATACATTTATCGAAGCGAAAGATAGTTTTAAGTTATACGTGGTACGTTGTTGGTTTATTTAAGGGAAGAACTGTTTTAAGGAGTGCGTTGTACGTTTTTTCCCATGGTATATTAATTACAAGGGCTAAAACGTACAACGTACAACGTATAACTTACAACTTATAACTTCAGTTGCTGTGCGAGTGCGACAAACTCCTCAAACGCTTGTTGCTGCTGATTGATGAAGCTGTTATCATCAAGTTTTCCCAATACTTTATCCATTTCTTCCTGGCTATCATAAATCATTTTACGAAATGGGTTCGTGTAATCTTTTGAGCGGGATGTTTTAATATTTTCAGTTATCCACTTTTTGGTTGCCACTGTTTTATCCAGTAATTCATTGAATGTTTCCTTACTTACTGTTTTGATCTGTATGCCAGAGACTTCCTGCAAAGAAGCGAGCGCATGGACCAACTTAAGATTCGCATACGCTTCCCCCAGTCGTACATACTCATCATGCAGATCATTCCACGAATCAATTGCACCTTCACGTATATTCTTTCTTAAAACATCAACTTCGTCAGAAGGAATAAGTTGCCCCCCAACATTCAACCAGTTATTTCTTTCACCAATATGCGGTAGCTTTTTAAAGCTTTGCTGAATATCAGTAATATCTTCATTTTGCATAAATGCTATCAGCTGGGTCATTCCATAATATTCAATCATCTGGCGGAAGATATTATACGACTGTTGAATCTTAATGATAACGGTTTTGCGTTTATTATTTTCAAAGCCTTCGGCCATTACTTCCAGATCATTTACTACTGGTTTTTGCTTCGACAATAATTCAAATCCCTGCTCTCTGCAGTCTGCATCGTCAACAACAAGCGTTGGATTCTCCATCCTGAAAAATGCCCGGCCCGTTTCGGTTTCAAAAACCCGCAGCGCATTGAACATTTCATTCACACTGTCAGGTGCAAGAAAATCGTATTCTATTTTTTGTATGCGTTCAACACGTTTATCGCGGTCTACATACTTCCACGCATTGCGCGCCATTGCATACATGTTGTACATGAACCAGTATGCGGGCATAACGACCAGCCGGTTATTAGCCAGATCGTTACTGACAAGTGAAAAAGGAATTGGTATATCAAGTTCGTAAGAATAATCACCTTTAGCCAGAATTGTAAAGCAGGCAAATCTTGAGTTGTGTTTCAGACTCACACATAATCCCGGCCAAAAGCCACGCCCTGTTATGATTTCTCCATCCGGACTTCTTGAATTGTGATTAGAACCGATTGTGGCGCCTGCAGGAATATTGCTTTGTCCCATAACAACCGCCGCGCACAGAAACGAGTTATTGTGATGCTGCTCGTGTGCTGGAAATATCAATGAATTCAGCACTTCGCAACATGAGATAGTTGCGTTGTTACCAAGATATGAATTGATCAACCTTGCGCCATATTTTAATTGGGAATGAGATGCCATTACGAAACGAACGGCTTTTACGCCATAAAAGATCCTGCAGCCAAATCCAACAATTCCATTTACCAATTCACAGCCTTCGCCAATCTGGGAACGGCCTTCAGGCCCTGAATTGATCGTGAGGTTTTTGAGCTTATTGGCACCTTTAATGTAGGCATCGCTGCCAATCCAGACATCCTTTACAATATGCGTGTTTTTAATAATCGTCCGGTCGCCAATCTTGCCATAATAACCGCGTTGTATATCAAATTCATGCTCGGTAAATTCAACAAACTTTTTAAGCATCACTTCATCTTCTCTGTACTTGCTCCATAACCAGGCATCCCCCGGCACCATGCTGTTAAACGGAATAACACTCCTGCCGCCATTCTCGTTGCATATCTCAAGCCAGATGCGAATGCTTTCATCTTCGCCATGTTTAACTATTCCATTACCAAACTTTGCGTGATTGGTTGTTGAAAGTTCATTCACTTTCACAATCATCACTTCGTTGCCGATGATATAATGTGATAAATAATTTACATTATCAATGACAACGTTATCGCCAAAATCGCAACTAATGATTGTTGAGTTATATAGGCCCACAGGCATGATCAGATCACTGTATTCTAAACAGTATGGCTCAAGTTTGCCGATGCGCACCAGGCCATAAAACTTACAGTTCTTAACAAGTTCAGGATTAAATGCATCGCTTACCAGTATCATGTTCCAATCCGCACTGGTATTACCGTTGCGAACGAGCACTTCAATTTCATATGCTGTTAAACGTCTATAGTCGATACCACTCCTGTTTTGTATGTTCCGCAGATGATATTCATCCTTTCCTTCCGGTAAAAACTGGGTTGGTATAAAGCCGTTACCTAACGACGAAAACGGTACTTTTTTTATTAAATTCTGAGACATAGGAAGAGGTTGTGATTTGTGATGAGAGGGGACGATCGTGAATGGTGAATGGTGAATAGTGAAATGTGCGAGCCCTTTTGTTTTATGCAATCTCGCTTTACTGCGATAAACAAACTCAAATTTAATATTGAACGGTTTTCTATCAGTTTTGCTCTCCCACCTTTCACCTTTCACTATTGACCATTCACTATTGACCTACTCGACCGTAACGCTTTTTGCCAAATTCCTCGGCTTATCTACATCATAACCTTTTGCAACGCCGATATGATAAGCCAACAACTGTAATGGAATTACGCTTAGCATCGGCGCAATAATTTCATGGGCCGGCGGCAGGATAATTACATCATCTGCAATGGATGGAGTAACGGTGTCTCCTTCAGTTATTACCGCAATTACTTTGCCCTTTCTTGCTTTGATCTCCTGCATATTGCTTACCACCTTCTCATGATAAGCATCTTTTGTTGCCACAAACACAACAGGCAAATGTTCATCCACCAATGCGATGGGACCGTGCTTCATTTCTGCAGCCGGATATCCTTCTGCATGTATGTAAGAAATCTCTTTTAATTTGAGTGCGCCTTCTAATGCAATGGGAAAGTTATAACCGCGGCCGAGATAAAGAAAGTCATAGGCGTCTTTATATTTCTCAGCCAGTAACCTAATGCTATCATCCAGCTTTAAAACCTCGGCTACTTTGTCAGGCACTTCGGCCAGTTCTTTACAGAGTATTGAATATTTTTCGATAGATATCGTTCCTTTTTTATGTGCTATTTTTAAAGCGATCATTGTAAGAACCGCGAGCTGTGCTGTAAATGCCTTTGTACTGGCTACGCCTATCTCGGGCCCCGCGTGCGTATAGGCGCCCGCGTGTGACAATCTTGAAATAGATGATCCAACGGCATTCACCACACCCAGAATGATCGCACCGTTCTCTTTGGCGTTCTCTATGGCTACAAGTGTGTCCGCGGTTTCTCCGCTTTGAGAAATTGCAATAATAACATCCCCCTGATGCACTACCGGGTTTCGATACCTGAATTCTGATGCATATTCCACTTCTACCGGTATGCGGCAGAGCTCTTCAAAAATGTATTCTGCAACCAAACCCGCATGCCAGCTAGTTCCACAGGCAACTATCATAATCCGGTTAGCATTCATGATCTGTTCAGCATATTTTTCAATGCCACTCATTGTAATCATTCCCTTGTCTGCGTCAAGCCTGCCCCGTAAGCAATCATAAATCGTTTGCGGCTGTTCAAAAATTTCTTTCAGCATGAAATGATCATAACCACCTTTTTCAATTGCAGCAAGTTCCATGTCGAGCTCTGTAATGAAAGGCGTTTGCTTTTCATTACCCAGGTTTTTCAGGATAAGTTCATCCGGCCGTACAATCGCAATCTCATAGTCGTTCACATAAACAACTTCCTTGGTATATTCAATAATTGGCGACGCATCGGATGCCAGAAAATGTTCGCCCTTTCCTATGCCGATCACCAGCGGGCTACCCTTTCTCGCAGCAATAATTGTTTCCGGGTCATCTTTGTGTATCAGTAAAATGCAATACGCACCAACAATACGTTTCAATGCAATCCGCACAGCCTCTTCAAGAGAGCATTCGTTGTGCTGTTTAATATCATCAATAAAATTCAATAATACTTCTGTATCTGTATCGCTTTTAAAAGAATAGCCCTTGGCCACAAGCTCTCTTTTTATTTGCGCATAATTCTCGATAATACCGTTATGGATCATTGCGATCTCGCCGCTTTGAGATATGTGGGGGTGCGCATTTCTATCATTCGGCTCGCCGTGTGTGGCCCATCTTGTATGACCGATAGCTATGTTGCTATGCAGATCTTTTCCCACTACAGATTCTTCCAGCTCTGCTACCTTTCCTTTTTTCTTATACACTTTGAGCCCCCCGTTCAGTAAAGCAACGCCAGCACTGTCATATCCCCGGTACTCTAATCGTTTTAGTCCTTTTAATACTATGGGATAAGCTTCCTTATGCCCAACATATCCAACAATTCCACACATAAAAAATTCAATTTTAATATCTGGTGAAAAAAAATAAAGGGTGAAAGATAGCCATTTTAAAAAATATCAAACGTTTGCATTAATTAAAATCATTATAAATATCGGTACTAAACATCTGGCTAACATTCTCCCTTTATTTTCTGCTTCTGTAATTGCTTTGTTATTTTTGAAGACATCTTAATCCATCAAATTTGATAATATGCCTGTATTGGAAAGTTTTCCGGAGAACATTATACTAGAAAATGAAAGAGTATTGCTGAGACCGCTTAGCATGGATGACCACCCGAACCTGTTACCTTTTGCATTAAACGAGCCGCATATCTGGAAATTTTCTCTTGTAAGCGCAGCAGGAGTTGAAGGCCTGAGGAATTATATGAAACTGGCTATTGACGGTAGAAACGAAGGCAAAGAATACCCGTTTATTGTTTATGACAAGCTCCAGGAAAAGTATGCCGGCACCACACGTTTTTACGACATCAATCTTCCATTTCAAACCCTTCAGCTAGGCTATACATGGTATGGAAAAGATTTTCAGGGTACGGGTCTGAACAGACATTGTAAATACCTGTTGTTGAAGTACGCATTTGAAACATTGCAAATGGAGCGTGTTGAGTTTCGCGCGGATGTTTTGAACAGCAGAAGTGTTGCCGCGATGAAACGCATTGGCTGCACCGTAGACGGCATATTAAGAAGCAACATGCCTAACCGTGATGGTGGCCGCCGGGACTCTATTGTGCTAAGTATTTTGAAAGAAGAATGGAACTTCAGGATAAAGGAGCATTTGAAGGAGTTACTGGAATGGTAGGGAGCTATCAGCTGTCAGCTATGAGCTATCAGCTTGAATTGGCTAGCTAGAAGCTTGCATTCTCCTATTGAATAAAATGCGTGGTTTATTATATTAAACATTCCGGTTTAATTATGTAGTTGCGAAGAGTTCGTTCAGATCTACGCTACTTCACACGTCTATAAATCATTTATTTGACGAATAGCTATCAGGATAGTTGAAACTAGATAACAGCTCATAGCTGACAGCTGATAGCTACAAAAAGAAGTCCCTGCAAAAACAAATACGCCACACTAAAATAAATTACCAGCCCGGTAACGTCTACCAACGTTGCCACAATCAGCTTGAATTGGCTAGCTAGAAGCTTGCATTCTCCTATTGAAGAAAATGCGTGATTTATTATATTAAGAATTCCGGTTTAATTATGTAGTTGCGAAGAGTTCGTTCAGATCTACGCTACTTCACACGTCTATAAATCATTTATTTGACGAATAGCTATCAGGATAGTTGAAACTAGCTAATCGCTCATAGCTGACAGCTGATAGCTACAAAAAGAAGTCCCTGCAAAAACAAATACGCCACACTAAAATAAATTACCAGCCCGGTAACGTCTACCAACGTTGCCACAATTAGCTTGAATTGGCTAGCTAGAAGCTTGCATTCTCCTATTGAATAAAATGCGTGATTTATTATATTAAGCATTCCGGTTTAATTATGTAGTTGCGAAGAGTTCGTTCAGATCTACGCTACTTCACACGTCTATAAATCATTTATTTGACGAATAGCTATCAGGATAGTTGAAACCAGCTAACAGCTCATAGCTGATAGCTACAAAAGAAGTCCCTGCAAAAACAAATACGCCACACTAAAATAAATTACCAGCCCGGTAACGTCTACCAACGTTGCCACAATCAGCTTGAATTGGCTAGCTAGAAGCTGAATTCTCCTATTGAATAAAATGCGTGATTTATTATATTAAGAATTCCGGTTTAATTATGTAGTTGCGAAGAGTTCGTTCAGATCTACGCTACTTCACACGCTATAAATCATTTATTTGACGAATAGCTATCAGGATAGTTGAAACTAGCTAATCGCTCATAGCTGACAGCTACAACAGCAGTCCCTGCAAAAACAAATACGCCACACTAAAATAAATTACCAGCCCGGTAACGTCTACCAACGTTGCCACAATCAGCTTGAATTGGCTAGCTAGAAGCTTGCATTCTCCTATTGAATAAAATGCGTGATTTATTATATTAAGAATTCCGGTTTAATTATGTAGTTGCGGAGAGTTCGTTCAGATCTACGCTACTTCACACGTCTATAAATCATTTATTTGACGAATAGCTATCAGGATAGTTGAAACTAGCTAATCGCTCATAGCTGACAGCTGATGGCTACAAAAGCAGTCCCTGCAAAAACAAATACGCCACACTAAAATAAATTACCAGCCCGGTAACGTCTACCAACGTTGCCACAAACGGCGCGGAAGAAACTGCAGGGTCAGCGCCAAGTCTTTTTAGAATTATTGGGAGCATAGATCCGGACAACGTTCCCCACAACACAACGCCGATAAGAGAAATTCCTACGGTAAAACCGATCAGCATCCAGTGTGGACCATATAGATCTTGTATTACACCATGATTCATTAAAAGATGCCACACGCAAATACGCAGAAAGCCTATCAAACCGAGAATGCTTCCCAGCATAAGACCACTAAAGATCTCGCGGCGCATTACCCGCCACCAGTCGGCTATCGCTATCTCCCCTACAGCCATTGCCTGGATGATAAGCGTAGAAGCCTGCGAGCCGCTGTTACCTCCGCTGGACATAATCAACGGAACAAAAATGGACAGCACTACCGCTTTCTCTATCTCATCCGCGAAATAAGCCATCGCAGTTGCAGTTAACATTTCACTTAAAAACAGCACGATCAGCCAGCCCACCCTTTTTTTAATCAATTTAAAAAAAGAGATTTCAAGATAAGGTTCATCAAGCGCCTCGGTACCACCTATCTTTTGAATGTCTTCGCTATATTCTTCGTTCGCAACCCAAAGCATGTCATCAATGGTAACAATTCCCAGCAGAATATTATTGTTATCGGTAACGGGAAGGGCCACGCGGTTGTTCATTTTAAACACCTGTTGTGCATGCTCCTGGTCATCGTTTACGTTTAGGGCAATAACGCGGCCATCAATCAGTTCATCAATACGTTTATCGGGTGCAGCAAGAATTACATCCCTTATCCTGATATCATCAATCAGTTCACTATTTTCATTGATGATATAAATAACGTCAACAGTCTCACTGTTTTTCGCGAATTTTCTGATGGTTGAAAATACTTCTTCTACCGTGTTGTCAGCATATACATAAACATAGTCCGGCGTCATCAGGCGCCCAACACTGTCATCGGGATAACCCAGAAGGGATAATGTGATCTTACGTTCTTCAGGATCCAGTAACTTGATCAGGTCGCGAATTACTTCTTTGGGCAGTTCTTCCAAAAAGTCAGTTCTGTCATCCGCGGGCAATTCATTCAGCAGTTCGGCAGTTTTGAAGGATGGCAGTTCTCTTACAATGCGTTTCTGAGCAGTAAGATCAAGGATTTTAAAAACGCTAACGGCCCTGTGTATGGCCATGTTTGCAATGATCTGTGCTTCAAATTCAGGATACTCGTTCAGCAATTCCGCGACATCACTAATGTTCTGGTGATTTAAAAAGTCACGCATTTCCAGCTTATCGTTTTTGGCCATAAGCTGCTCAAACTGTTCTGCCAGGGATAATTGCTCAAACTCGTAGCTCATGCGTGCAAATTAAGGATAGATTTGGGGATTTGAAATTTGAGATTTGAAATTTCATATTTGAAATTATTATTTTCAACCTGCTTTACTTATTTTGCCAACTTATTTTTCTAAACGAAACACCACATTTCAAATCTCAAATTTCAAATCTTAAATTCAATAATGATCCTACCAAGCTTAGTTATTGCGCCGAGCCCGAAGGGCGGCAAAGGTGGCCGCGGCGTATTTGCAACCGAAAACATAGATGCTGACACTATTTTAGAAATTTCACCGGTAATTGTTCTAAGTGCTTCCGAGCGTAAAGCCATAGAAGAAACCAAATTGTACCACTATATATTTGAATGGGGAAAAACCCGTAAACAGGGTTGTGTAGCGCTGGGTTATGTGTCCATGTACAATCATGACTATTCAGCCAACTGCGAGTACGAAATGGATTTTGAAGCAAGCACAATAAGCGTGAAAGCTATAAAGCCAATAAAAAAAGGCGAAGAGCTATGCATTAATTACAACGCGGATCCGGAAGATAAAACACCGGTGTGGTTCCATCTTTAGCTGTTAGCTATCAGCTGTGAGCTATTAGCTATGGAGTATGAGGTGTGAGGCATGAGGTATGAGGGATAAGGAGCAGCACATCAAACATCGCACACCATACATCGTACATCTTACACCGTACACCGTACATCTTACACCGTACATCTAACATAAAAAAAGGGCAGCTTTTTAATTAAAAGCCGCCCGGTTTCACCCTAACCAACTGTAAAAAAGTTATAATAAGTTTATTTAAGTATATGCGAGCGCATAAGTGATTTTATGTGATCCGATACCCGTTTTATGAACTTCTCATCATCGTAAGGGACATAATTTTCAGGTTTGCTCATCATTTTATTACAAAACTTCTTCGACAAAAGCACCTGGTTAACTGTACCAACAAGCGAGGCGATAGTTAGTTCGATATCTACCTTTTTAAATACGCCCTTTTTTATGCCATCTTCGAGAACACCTTTTATAATATTGCTGTTTGGAAACAGTTTCGTCACTATTATATTCTGAAGCTCTTCCCGTTGGTTCAGCATCAGTTCATGATGAATGACCCGGTGAAAATACCTGTTACAAAAAAGGCGTCTCACGTAGTTGTCAACCATTTTGTCTATTTTCCCAATTTCATCCAACTCCTTGTCCTTCGCAATCTCTTCCAGTTCTTCCCGCGTATTGACTGCTTTACATTCAACAATATTTTCAAAAAGCTTCTCTTTCGAACCAAAATAATAATTGATCATCGCAAGGTTTACACCGGCTTTTGAAGCAAGTTCCCTTACCGACGTACCCTCAAACCCCTTAACAGCAAAGAGCTCTACGGCAGCATTCATTATTTGTTCTTTCTTTTCCGCGTTCATTCAGTGACTATAACAGTGCAAAGTTAAACAACCGTTTAATTCAAACAAACGTTTAATTAAGTTTTTTGAGATTTTTTTTGTGCTGATAAACCCGGATGCCAAAAGGCCGATTCAATCGCCCTGTTGCATTGGAATAATATAAAAGCATGGCCGGAGAAACTTTAGTGAGTGCGCTGGTATAACGTGATAACAGCATAACCAAGCAAACAAAGCAATAGCACAATTACAACGGCAATTATTGTCCATTGCATGTTTTTTATGCTTCGCCTTTCTTTTTTTGCTTTGCGGTCGCTTAATTGTTGATGTAACTGTGTGTTTAGCTGTTTAACATAAGCCTCCATTTGGGCATCGGAGCCAAATTGTTGTAAGCCTTCAACCGCGTCATTTACAAAATCTGATTCAACCATCAGCTTTTCTATTTCGTGCAATTCTTCGGGTGGTAAGTTGCCTTTCAAATAGTTAAGCATTTGTTCTTCAGTCACACTACTGAAATTGGGCAATATGTTATTATTGTTTGACATTATACTTTCTTCAATTTCTTTTCTACCAATAATTTCAAATTTCTTTTCCCATTCTGTATGTGACTTTTTACCTGCAACAAAGTATAATTGGTGGTATCTACAATTTGCTGATAGCTTTTCTTTTGAAGATAAAATAAAGTTACACAGGTTTTCTGGTCTTCATTCAACTCTTCAAGTGCCAGTTCTATATTATCAAACAGGTTTTCTTTCTCCTCAAGTCCCTTAGTGTCTATTTCTTCCGCGGCCACAGGTAAAGACTCATTTAACTCCCGTGGAATTTTGCCCTGCCTATCCCTCAGCCGCATCAGGCAATGATTGCGGGCTATGGTATAAAGCCAGCTCTTAAAATACTCCACTTCATATTTATGCAACTCTGTAATTGCTTTTAAGAATACCTGTTGAACACAATCACGCGCTTCCTCTTCATTTTTTAAATACTTCATGCAAACACCCAAAAGCAACAAGGTATAGCGTTGAAACAACATACCAAGCCACTGGTTATCCTTCGTCTCATAGAATTTTTCCAGTAATTCACCGTCGTTGATATGTCTGTACCTGTTAGTATCCACTGGCAGCTATAAAAATTTTTCCTAATAAAGATGCAACATATATATAATTCCATAACTTAACGGCAAAAAATTTCGCTAATGACATTTGGCGTTTGTATTGTATCCATTAGTCCTATCAGAAAAGCTCCGTCACATACCAGTGAAATGGTGAGCCAATTATTGTTTGGTGAGTTTGTTGAAATCACCGAAACAGAAAAGACCTTCAGTAAAGTGAAATGCTTATACGATGACTATGAAGGTTGGGTTCAAAATTCCCAGTTAGATAAAGTTTCCAAAAAAATGACGCAGACAGCTCCGCTTGGTTATATCTACAAGCCGGGCAGCAAGGCCATTTTTAAGGATGATAAACTTTTCCTGCCTATTGCGACCCCTGTTTACAAAAAAATTGAAACTGCTCATTTCAACCTGTTGTACGATGAACCGATGATATGGAATCTTGGCAGTCTGCCCAGGGATTACTACATCATCAAGAGCCTTGCAATGTTGTATATAAACACGCCCTACCTGTGGGGAGGAAAAAGCAACAGTGGCATTGACTGCAGCGGCTTTACACAACAAGTGTTTAAAATGATGAACATTCCTTTAAAAAGGGATGCTTATCAGCAGGCTGAGCAAGGAAATGAAGTAGCAAATATTGCAGATGCGGCGTGTGGGGACCTCGCCTTCTTTGATAATGAAGAAGGAAGAATAACACATGTAGGAATTATTTTAAACAATGATGAAATTATTCACTCGTCCGGTCGAGTAAGATTAGATAAGCTGGACAGTAATGGCATCATTAACGTTGATACCAACGAAAGAACGCATAAACTGAAAGTGATTAAGCGGATGATTTAACGGAATGCCGCTCAAAAAACCGGTTTATCCATTCAAATTGTTTTCCCTTTATAACGTAATATTTTGTTGGCAGACATTGCTGATCAGCAACGCTTCTTTAAGCTTTTATAAAGATTTATTGTACCCCCGCTTGTCTTATTGATTAGTCCTATTTTTAGCACTGGTGTATTGGCACGAGTGGCTGGCGTATGCTTATTCGTGTCATTGTTGTATATTCATAATACTGAAATTAACAATACGCATGAGTGGCTATCCCCATGATGATTGTTGATGCTTGTGAAGGATAACCATTATCAACTTTTTAATTTTTTGAATTTTCAATAACAACCAACAAATTTTCTTTCAATGGATTCAAGAAGGGAATTTCTAAAGAAAGCTGCATTGTTATCAGGCGGAGCGGGATTATGGAATGCTTTGCCTGCTTCTGTACAAAAGGCATTGGCTATAAATCCTGCAGAAGGAAGTACTTACCTTGATGCAGAACATATTGTTTTTCTAATGCAGGAAAACAGATCGTTTGATCATTGCTATGGCACATTGCAGGGGGTACGTGGCTTTAATGACCCACGGGCCATAAATCTTCCAAACAAAAATCTGGTTTGGGCACAATACAACGAAAAAGGTGAAACATACGCACCTTTTCGCCTGAATATAAAGGATACGAAAGCTACATGGATGAGCTCATTACCACATTCGTGGGAAAACCAGGTGGATGCCCGCAATGATGGTAAATACGACAAATGGCTTGATGTAAAAAAATCCGGACACAAAGAATTCGCGGATATGCCAATGACGATGGGCTATTACAATCGCGAAGACATTCCTTTCTATTATGCGCTTGCAGATGCATTTACTGTTTGCGATCAGCATTTTTGTTCTTCACTAACCGGAACAACACCCAACCGTTTGTATTTCTGGACAGGAACTGTTCGTGAAGAACAAAATGGCGATGTGCAGGCGAACATCAGAAACGAAGAAGTAGATTATGGTGCGGAAGCGCATTGGAAAACTTTTCCCGAAAGACTTGAAGAAAACAATGTCTCATGGAAGATCTATCAGAATGAAATAAGTCTTGATTCTGGTTTTGAAGGAGAAGAAGATGGATGGCTGGCAAACTTTACAGACAACCCGATTGAATGGTTTACTCAATATAATGTTCGTTTCTCTAAGACACATTTATTGTATGCACAAAAACAGGTGAACATATTACCTGGCGAAATAAAAAAGCTTGAAGAACAAATTGCTGTGTTACCGGCGAGTGATGACAACAAAGCTAAACTTGAAAAACAGCTAAAGGAGAAAAAAGAAGCGCTTACCTCTTTACAGGAAGACCTTCAGAAATATACTCCTGAAAATTTTGCAAAGTTGTCGCAACTGCACCAGAACATTCACAGCAAAGCATTCACAACAAACGTGAATGATCCTTACTACAGAGAGCTGTCCACGTTGAAATACAACGATGGAACGGTGGAGCGTGGAATGAAGGTTCCAAAGGGTGATGTGTTGCATCAATTCAGAGAAGACGTAAAAAATGGTAAGCTGCCAACCGTATCCTGGTTAGTGGCGCCGGAAAACTTTTCTGACCACCCCGGTGCGCCGTGGTATGGTGCCTGGTATGTATCAGAAGTGCTGGATATACTAACGCAAAATCCGGAAGTATGGAAGAAGACAATTTTCATTTTGACCTATGATGAAAATGATGGTTGTTTTGACCACGTTCCCCCATTTGTGGCACCTCATTTTGAAAGAAAAGATACCGGCACTGTTTCGAAAGGTATTGATACGAGAGCAGAGTGGGTAACGATGGAACAGGAACTAAAACGCAAGCCTAAAAAATATTCAAGAGAAAGCCCTATAGGTTTAGGCTATCGTGTTCCTTTAGTTATTGCTTCGCCGTGGAGCCGCGGTGGATGGGTTAATTCTGAAGTATTCGATCATACATCCAACCTGCAGTTTCTTGAAATTTTTCTTCAACACAAACTAAAAAAGGAAATTACAGAATCAAATATAACAGACTGGAGAAGAACCGTTTGCGGAGATCTAACTTCAGTATTCAGACCATATAACGGGGAGAAGATCGCTCAGCCGGAATTCCTGGCAAAGGACGCCGTTCTTGAAAGTATTCATAAGGCGCAATTCAAAAAACTGCCTTCTGACTTCAAGTTGTTAACTAAAGAAGAAGTTCAGCAGATTAACCAGAACCCTTCTTCTTCACCATACATGCCGAAACAGGAAAAAGGCATTCGGTCATCCTGTGTTCTGCCATATGAAATTTATGTTGACGGCAATTTATCGGGAGACAAGCAAATATTCCGTATTCAGCTAACTGCTGCGACTGACGTATTTGGAACAAAGGCTTCCGGCGTTCCATTTAATATATATGCACCGGGTAAGTACCTACAAGCTAATGAGAATGGAGAAAAGTCACTTCAACCGGTGAAAACCTGGTCTTATGCTGTAGCCGCAGGTGATACTATTACCGATGAGTGGTCGTTAAGTTCATTTGAGAACCAATCCTATCATCTTCGGGTATACGGACCTAACGGCTTCTATCGCGAATTTATTGGCAATAGCAAAGATCCAATAACTGAGATCTCCTGTAAGTACGAACTTGAAAAAAATGACAAGAAGAAACTAACAGGCAACGTTCAGTTATTTATTAGAAACGCCTCTGCTAAAGGACAGGTTATTGAAATAATTGACAATGCTTATAAGTCAGCCAAACGATCAATCAATGTTAATGCAGGCAGCAGTATTACAGTTATCATAGACACATCAAAAAGCCATAACTGGTATGATTTCACCGCGCGAGTGAAAGGCTTTGAAGAACACGCCAGGCGATATGCCGGTCGCGTGGAAAATGGCAAACCGACGAAAAGTGATCCGTTAATGGGCGGAGTAGTTTAGAAAAGTCAAAATTCAAAAGTAAAAAGTCAAAAGCCCTATGCGGTGTTTGATTATTAATTTTAACTAGAAAAATATTTAATCAAAAAGGGTGCAAAAACAGTGAAGTTTTTCGCACCCTTTTTTTGACTTTTCCTGCCCGACGTTCAGGCGGGGAATTTTTACTTTTGACTTTGATTTTCCTCTCGCGCTAGAACTGATTCAGCGCAGCCTTTCCTTCATTCAACATAACGGCGGCGCCTTTGCTTTTTATATCTGCAATTTCAAACGGAGCCAACATTGCATTGAGTTGCTGCAACTTCTGATTGTCTTTGTTCTTTGCAAATGTGCTTTTGAGCACGCGGATCTTTTCGTTATCCTGAATGCCTTCGATCAAACGCTCAAAACGAATGGAAGAACGCGGACCGGGATAAACAAGGTACGTATCTCCTGCAGCCCAGGTTCTGAAACGTGAATCAGTTAATGGATTTGCCGTCCAACTATTATAGGCCCATCTTAAGTAACCATCAAAGTTTTTGTTTGCTGCATACCAGCCAATCCATGCAGCTTCCGCAGGGGGCGAAAAGGTGAAGGTATTTGGAAAACCTTCTACGCAACAAGTATAGTAAGTAGAAATCATTCCAGCCTTTTCGCGCTGCTTTCTTACATCATCCGGAAAGTTGTGTGCAGATGCGATACAATAATCGTCGATATCCTGTTGTATTTCGGGATGATAGTTACCTGCAAGTGAAACCCTGAAGTTTTTATCAACGCTCTTGATCAGCGCTATTGCCTGTTGCATATCTTTCATCTCGCGCTCATCCATTGCAATCGCAGTTTTATTGAACCAGCCTTTCTCTTTTAAGTGTTTTGCAAAATCGGCCAGCATTGGTTTCCAATGAGCGTTATACTCAGGAGAACCGGCTTTTGCAATGATAAATGTATCACGCCCAATGGTTTCATCGTAATATTTGAAATTCAATCCCCACGGAATCATGCTGTAGCAGTTAATGGCCTTGTTTATTCCCTGCGCCATCATAAAGTTTACCCATTTGTCAAAAATGGTATAATCATAAGTCCAGCTGCCGTTTTTCTTTTTGGTCCATTTGATCATGCTATAGAAAGGATCTTCGGTTTGTTCATTCCACGGATCATAGATCATACTAACGGTAATGACTTTCTGCCCGGCATTAGCCAGGCTTTTCATATAAGGTTGCATGATAGCAAAATGCTCATCCGACCAGCATTGTACGCCGTGCACACGTGCGATAGAAAATGGATTTTGCCAGAGATCAAGATAGAATGTCCAGTCTTTGGGATCAGGTAAAGTATAATTCTTTACTTCAACTGAATAAGAAAGCGTCTGCAACACTTCTCCCCCATATTGCTTCACCTTGATTGTTCCGGTATAGTTTCCTGCAGGCGCATTTGCCGGCACTTTCACACTTAGCCAAACAGGCTGCACAGAATAAGCTGTAACGTTTTTAACCGGAATAAAATCGATGCCATCGGCAACAAGCGAAGAATCAAAAGCCCTGGTATCAGGCCTGAAACCGCAGCCGCCGCCGTCTTTATTCAACTCATCTGTCATCACATAACGTACAAACCCGGTTTTAACGTTAGCCGCATTTATGTTATTTCCTTTGCCGTCAGTTAAACTTCCGGCTTCCACCTGCAATTGAAATATTTTCTTGCGGGATGCTACAACGAACTGTGTATGTACCCTTTCATTTTTCCAGGCAATAGTCTTCCATGTAGTTGTTGGTTGCTGAAGAGCGGGCACTTGTCTTTTTGAATAACGCACATCTACATCACCAAAACTAATCAGCCTGTCGGCAGGCATAGCATTCCACGAAGCACTATCAACCGGACTCGGGTCCGCCATTTCATTATAATCTAACGGAGCCTGGCTTTGAGCACTGGCAAAGGCAAACGTCATACAACAGAGAAAACATACAGCAGCATACTTCATAACGGAGGAGGTTTTATGTAAATACTCTTTATATCTGCTTCAAGATAAGGGAATTGGGGAAAAGACAGGTAAGCAAACGTTTGCGTTTTATAACCACGGAGACAGGGCGACACAATGTGGCACGGAGGATTTTTTAATTGACAATTAAAATTTGACAATTGAAAATGATGAATCAGTTTAAGCCGTCAAAGTTTTGTTTTTTGAACCAAGAGAAGTACACGATGATAACGTTCACTAAGAACTATGAAACCGCGGACCATTTTCAACTATCAATTTTCCATTGTCAATTGACTAAAACGTCGTGCCTCTTTGTGTCGCCGAGCCTCCGTGGTTCAAAAAAAAAGCCCCGCTTTTCAGCGGAGCTTTATATGAAGTCAAGATTGAAACTTGGTTATTAGTCTTCAACTTTCACTTTCCCTTTGCTCTTAGCGATCACTTCTTCAGCGATGTTGTTCGGAGCAGGAGAATAGTGGCTGAATTCCATGATTGAAGCTGCACGTCCGGAGCTTAATGAACGCAATTGCGTTACATAACCGAACATTTCGCTCAATGGAACTTTAGCTTTAATTACCTGTGCGTTGTTACGGCTGTCCATACCTTCCAACATACCGCGACGACGGTTCAAGTCACCTGTAACGTCACCCATGTATTGGTCAGGAGTAGTAACCTCAACTTTCATGATTGGCTCAAGCAAAGTTGGTTTTGCTTTTTTACCAGCTTCACGGAAGCCTGATTTTGCACAAAGTTCGAAAGACATAGAGTCAGAATCCACATCGTGGTAACTACCATCGAATACGCGAACTTTCATGTTGTTTACAGGATAACCTGCAAGTACACCCGTTCCCATTGCGGTTTCAAAGCCCTTGCTGATTGCAGGGATAAACTCTTTAGGAATAGATCCACCGAAGATATCGTTAACAAACTGGAAGCTTTTTCCTTCGTTTGCTTTCAGCCATTCTTCATCAGCAGGGCCGATAGAGAATTGGATGTCGGCGAATTTACCACGACCACCAGACTGTTTCTTCAACACTTCACGGTGCTCGATAGTATTTCCGAATGCTTCTTTATAAGCAACCTGAGGATTACCCTGGTTAACTTCTACTTTAAACTCACGACGCATACGATCGATGATGATCTCAAGGTGTAACTCACCCATACCTGAAAGGATAGTCTGACCAGTATCTTCGTCAGTCTTAACTCTCAATGTAGGATCTTCTTCGATCAGTTTAGCGATCGCCATACCCATTTTGTCAACGTCAGCCTGAGTTTTAGGTTCAACCGCTACAGCGATTACCGGCTCAGGAATGAACATGTTTTCAAGAACGATAGGATGGTTTTCATCACAAAGCGTGTCACCTGTTTTAATTTCTTTGAAACCTACTGCCGCAGCAATATCACCAGCTTCAATGAAATCAATTGGGTTTTGTTTGTTTGCGAACATTTTCATGATACGGCTGATACGCTCGTTTTTACCGCTACGCATGTTCTTAACATAAGAACCCGCATCCAAATGTCCGCTATAACAACGGAAGAATGCCAGACGACCTACGAAAGGATCGGTCATGATTTTGAAAGCCAACGCTGCGAAAGGTTCTTTCGCGCTAGGCTTACGAGTGATCTCTTCTCCGCTGTCAGGATCAGTACCTACAGTATCAGGCAGATCCAAAGGAGAAGGAAGGTAGCGACATACAGCATCTAATGCAGTTTGAACGCCTTTATTTTTGAAAGAGCTACCACACATCATCGGAACGATGCTAAGATCGATAGCAGCTTTACGGATTGCTTCGTGAACTTCAGCTTCTGAGATAGAGTTTGGATCATCGAAGAATTTCTCCATCAGTTGATCATCATACTCAGCCACAGCTTCAATTAATTGTGCTCTCCAGTATTCAACATCCTCCTTCATATCATCAGGAATAGGCACTTCATTGTAAGTCATACCTTCAGTAGCGTCATCCCAAATAATACCTTTCATCTGGATAAGGTCAACCACACCTTTAAAGTTGTCTTCAGCACCGATAGGCAACTGCAAAGGCACAGCTTTAGCACCCAACATTTCTCTTACTTGTTTTACAACGTTCAGGAAGTCAGCACCAGCACGGTCCATTTTATTTACGAAACCGATGCGGGGAACACCATAACGGTTAGCCTGGCGCCATACAGTCTCAGATTGAGGCTCAACACCATCAACAGCAGAGAACAAAGCGATCAGACCATCCAGTACACGCATAGAACGCTCTACCTCAACGGTAAAGTCCACGTGGCCCGGAGTATCGATGATATTGAAATAATATTTTTTTGTGTCAGGAGTTGCTTTACCCTGTTGAGTAGGGAAATTCCACTGGCAACTTACAGCTGCTGAGGTAATGGTAATACCTCTTTCTTTTTCCTGCTCCATCCAGTCAGTGGTAGCGCCGCCATCGTGTACTTCTCCAATTTTGTGGATCATACCGGTGTAGCGCAAGATACGCTCAGTTGTAGTGGTTTTACCGGCATCAATGTGCGCGGCAATACCAAAGTTGCGTTGTAATTTAAGATCAGCCATAAAATGATGAATGTTTTTGTTGTTTTATTAAAAACCGGGCTCGTCGATTTTTAGGGCGCAAAGGTAATTCATTTTAACATATTGAAAAGATTTCCGTTGCCTTAAAATGTTATAATTATGTTTTTTCTCAGTATAAATAACGGATAAACGCTAACTAATTGACTATTCATGCCTTGATAAATCTTCGCTTTAAGTAAAATTCATGCTGGATTTCATAAAGAAAAAAAGCCGACGGACTTGGTTAACAAGTTAATCGTCAGCTATTTACACACTAGAAATACTTAGATCCTATTTAAGATGTTGCTAAAGAAGTTTGCGCATTGACTGGTTGTAATTTTCCACTGATCACTTCTTCTGCTAAACCAAAACTTAAGGTCATGCCGGCGCCGCCCAGTCCGTTAACGATTGTAACACCTTCTTCGGGAGTATAAATAAAGTCTGTTCTGCCATCGGTCATCTTTGGATAAATGCCGTGCCAACTCTGAATCATATTCCAATCTTTAAATTGGGCGAACTTCTTCATGTAGTCGATGATCAGTTGATTGATGAACTGTTTATCAAACGGATCGAATACCAATCCATATTCGTGACTATCGCCAATCGTCAATTCGCTCTCCGCATTTTGAGAAACCATTACGTGAATTCCCCAATGGAGATAATCCGCCATCGTCTCCTGGTAATGAGCTTTCAATTCCGGCAATGATGCTGCTACTTCGAAACCTTTATAATGAATAAGAGACAAACCGCCACAAAGTGAAGGTCCAATCCTCCATCCCTCCGGTTGCGCAGTTAATCGCATCATCTGAAGTTTACACTTGGTAAAATTATTAGCGATGAAAATTTCCGGATACAACGTTTCAAAATCAGCGCCGCTGCAAACATAAATTTCGTCAGCACTGTATTCTTTGTTAGCCGCAGTAACAGATGGATACTGAATTGCGGTCACGGCTGTACTGAAATTAAAGTTGACGCCATACTTCTCCGTTAAATAACCTGGTATTCTTTCGATGGCAACGCGGGATTCAACGATCATTTCATCTTCACTCCACAAAGCTCCTTTTAAACCATCCGGATTAACGGCACCACTTTTGTGCAGTGCTTCACCGGCAGACAATATTTTTACTGGTCGCTGATCTTTTGTTGTATCAGCAATTTCATTGATCACTTTCCATTCAAGGTCGCTATGTGCAAGATGCAAACTACCGACTTCATTATACCAAAGCCCCGCTCCTTCACACACTTCTTTCCAGATGCGTTTGCTCATCAAAGCTCTTTCATACATTTGACCGAGCGGCTGACCAATTGGCCATACCATTCCAAAATTGCGAATAGATGCACTAACCGCTTTTTCATTACGTTCAAAAACAATAACCTGGTAACCTCTTTCTGCAAGACTTCTGGTAATGGCAAGCCCTACTATTCCGGCTCCGACAACAATTGCACTTTTTTTAGGCATAAGACGTTTGAATAGATGATTGACGTGATAAATATTTTCTCCTGAAATAAATTGAAGCCATAAATGTACCTACTATGCCAATAGTAGTAACGACGATGATGGCTTTTATAAAGAAAGCGGTCCAGGATAAATGCATTCCGCTAAATTCTTTTATAAACAATACAAGCACACTGCCGAGATAACCGAATGAATCAGCTATATACATGATAAACCCTACGTTGCTATTAACGCGGTAACTGGCAATCATTCGTTCAAAATATAGTGCGTTGAATGGTACATAACTGAGATACAGACCCGTGCCAATAAGTGTCATCCAAACTACCGGGTCAATCATATGTTTACTGAAACATATTGTCGCGCCAAGTGTAAGTGCATAACCAAACATTACGATGTAGTGATTGATCATAAAAGCTTTGATGTTGCTTTTTACCAGGATGAGTAAACTCATACAAGCCAATACGATTACTGACACAGGAATTTCTGTCCTGGTGAAAATCGCCGCGTTGTTAGCATAACCAAGCTCGGTCCAAAGTTCATTGGCAAAGTTGTCGCGAAAATCACGCAATACTGTAAGCAGCACATAGGTAGTAACAATAATTACAATGCCCGGCATAAACATAGACAGAAACTCGGCTCTTTCTTTTGCGCTCATTGGTTTACGTATGCTCCGGCTCTGTACATCTTTTGCCGTAGGCGGTGGCGTGTGATTTAACAACCAGGTAAAAATGATCATCGGCAGCATAAAGAGTGCCCCCGTTATAAAGGGCATCCATGTTTCTGTTACGTGCCAGTCTAACACAACAGATTTACCGGCACTTTTAACAACACCTGATGAAAATATAAAACTGATAGACAATACGGCACCCATGAACTCTGTTGCCCTTCTGCCTTCTAAAAAACTGAATGTAAGCCCCCACACCATTCCCAACGGAAAACCATTGATCAACAGGAATATGATATTATAAGGCGCGGGAGTAATAGCAAATAACAATAACGCGATCCACCCTATTGTGATTAACAAAACAATTGTCGAAGCCCTTTTTTCGCCTTTCATTCCCGATATAAATTTTATACCGTAGAATTTGCTTAGCATATAACCTATTACCTGCGCAGTAACCAACCACACTTTATACTCAATATGCATAAAGCTCATACCATGGAAACTTGCTGCTGTAAACGGTTTTCTAAACGCATACATACAGAAGTAAACACCAAAGGCACAAACGGCCGCGTATATTGATATAAACCATGCAGGCATCGTTTTCAACTTATCCTGCCACTGCTTGTAAATAAACATGCAAACCCTTTTTTAATTTTCAAGAATGTTAATCAGTTCCTTTAACTCATCAATTATGAATGAAGGTTCATACAGCTCCAGTTGCTCTTTTGTAAAAGCACCGGTAGTAACAGCAATCGAAAAAAGGCACCCGGCGTTCTTACCTTCATTTACATCAACTTCAGTATCGCCCAGTTTAATTACTTTGGAAGAATCTTCTATCCCGGCTTCCGCCATCATACGTTGAATCATATAGGGCTGAGGCCTTCCGGCGGGCACTTCATCGCTCGACTCTACATAATCAATCTTTCCATCTCTCACCCAGCCTAACCTGTCAATAATTACATCGGTAATATCCCTGGAGAAACCCGTGTCAAGTCCGACTTTAATACTTTTATCTTTCAGGTATTTAAATACCTCTTCCACATGAGGTAAAGGACTCAGATCATTGGTAGTTGAATAATATTCTATCATCAACTCCAGAAAGCGTTCGTGTATTGCATCAACAAACTCAGGAGTAACCTTTGCTGTATCCGGCTCATATTCATCCAGCATCATTCTTATTGCTTCAGGTTTTTTATAACCCATCAACAAACCGATCGTACCGATGGGAATACTATAGCCATATTCCTTCATGGCATCATGAAAAGCCACTACTATTTCTCCGTTGTCTTTAACGGTTGTTCCTGCTATATCAAACACAACCAATTCTACCGGATATTTCATACGAGTGTTTTTCTGGTTAGTTGAAAACAGTTCTAAAAAATACTACTTTTCTTTGAGACGACAATCACCCTGCTACTTGTCGTTCAGGCGCTACGTTTTATGTTATTTCAAAACCGCCTGAACAGGTTCCATTACTGGATGCGATGGTTTGAATTGAAGTCCAAGTAATGAGGCGATTGTAGTAGCCCATTGTCTTTGGTATAACTGTCCGCTTGTTCTAACTTCACCCAATGGCTTGGTGTCTGGTCCGATAACCGCCAACCAGATCTGATCAGCACCTTTGATATCACTGCCGTGTGATCTCCACTGACTCTTCACGACATCCCCCCGTCCATGATCACAGGTAACAATCAGCGTTGTCTTGTCTTTATATTGAGGATTAGATTGCAGGGTATTCCACAGATCAGCCAGCATGCCATCCTCTGCGTGAGCGGCTCCCAAATAAAGGTCATATGATCCCTCATGCGCAAAATGGTCTGTCTCATCAAAAGCGATGTACAACACCCTGGGATTAAAATTCTTAAGGTATTCTCTCCCGGCAGCGTATGTAAGTATATCGGGCCTTGCACCACTTGGCATAGGCGTTAAAAATTGAATATCATTAATCAGTTTAAGATTACTATTGTCAAATTTCAGCGTGCTCAAATCTGAGTTTACATACACACCACTTCTTTGTTCGTTTAAGATATAAGGAAAGCAATCCCACGTGGAGAATGCAGCTACTTTATTCTTGAAGCCGGGTTGTTTATTAATGAACTCAAGCACATTTTCATTCTTGTTTAAAATCTTGTCGTTTGAGTTTACAGCGGTATCTGGATAGCCGGTAAATATCTCATTGTAGCCTGGATAAGAAAACCAGTAAGGGTTGGTAACATTTACATAATTTCCATACGCCCTGTTGCCATACAACTGCCCTTTAGAAACAACTGTGCTCCATAGAAAAGGGAACAGCAATTTTCTTCTTTCTTCCGTGTTGTTGTTCCAGTATTTTTTTACAATCCCGGAATAATCATGTGTAAATTCCTTGCTTGCGATCAAAGCCGAATCAGCTCCGTTAAATATTTCCTGCCAACGCATGCCATCCAGCGTTACGATTACAACATTTTCCGTCTTGTGTTTTTGTGCAAACGATGAAACTGTGATGACAGCAGAAAGCACAACGATCAATATTTTTTTCATGAAGCTAATTTTAATAAAGCAGACACCTGGTACAAATACCATGTGTCTGCTTAAAAATATTTTATTTAAGAAAGCTTATTTGAGCAACCACATTAAACCATTGATGTCATCATTACCTCCATATTGAGCTTGCAGTGCTGCCTGGTAATTTTCAGCATTGGCAACCTTTTCAATATTGGGATATTGAAAGCGCATAGCTATACGTCCGCTGTTACCTGTTCCTGGTCCTGTTGTAAAGGTTGGAACGCCCGTTCTGCGATAAGTGTAATAAGACTCCAATCCTGAGTGACGAAACAGTGCAATGTATCTTTGCTGTAATATTTGCGTCAATCCTGTACCGTTATTTCCTGAATATTTTACTAAAGGTTGATTATAGTATGTGTCATAGTCAACAGCAGCAGTATAGGTGTTATACACTGCGGAACTACCAGGGCTACCTGATTTCAGGAAGTACACAGTCATATTACCAGTCACCGGAATACCATATGAAGCTCTGGATGCTTTAATACCTTCCTGGTAATAATATTCAGCATTGCCTTTAGGGCCAGCCGCAATCCAACCTCTGTTTATTGCTTCTGCTATATTGAAACACATTTCAGGATAGCCAACCTGCACACTTGGCTCTGCTGTATATGTTTCATAATAATAGTGTCTGTTGATGAGTGAATATTGTCCGGCATTTGCTTTTACATACATGATACCAAGATCTTCCCCGGGATCTGCACCAACAAAAGCATTGTAACTTGTTGGAGGCGTACCTGCCGCAACTAAGGCACTCGCAGGCTCTGTGGTCATATAAACCCTTGGATCTTTAAATTTGGTAAGCAAGCCTACATATGTTGCAGAGCAATTTTCACGCAGCGCATTGAAACCAAAAGACCCGGGATTTTGAGGATAATCATTTGTCGGGTGAATGAAGGTATATTGAAAATTGTCCCCACTGCCATCCATTAAAGGATACTGAGTTGGATTCTGAACTATGGCAGCAAACTGCTCTTTTATTTTCAGATCAGCATCAGTAACTTTTTTGCTTAAATGAATCAGGGCTCTTAACCTGAAAGCATTTGTTACTTTTTGCCAATGTGCGATATTGTTGTCGCTGAAATAAATATCACCACTTAAAGATGTTTCTCCTGCGGCTACCAGCTTGCCAAGTTGCAGATTAGCGCTATCAAGCCAAACGAATGCCTGCTGAAAAACTTCTTTTTGCGTATTATACACAGGTGTAAGATCCGCTGAACCTCTTAACGCGTTGTTCATTGGCAGATCGCCCATTTCAAGACTCATCTTTACGAAAAGATATGCTTTTAAAAACTTGGCCATAGCCTCGTACGCATTGCCCGCAGGAAGACCAGACTTTACAGCTTCTTCTTCCATTTTTATCACATTGCGCAGAGTGGCATAGTAGTCAGCTCCAGAACCAAATTCATATTTATTATTACCGTAGTAATCATAATTCTGTAAGAAGTATTGACCCCATTTTTCGTAATCACCAGCGGGTCCGTCATAGATATCGTTCAATATGCCGTTGAGCAGCAAAGATGAAGGAACGGATGTAGGTTTATTGGGGTTCTGATTCAAAGTGTCGAAGCTCTTTTTACAACCCGTACCTATCATAATTATAAGTACCGGAAATATGAGTATGTGGATTATCTTTTTCATTGTTTTTTTGCGTTTTATCTTTTTTGTCTATCCTCCAAAATCCATCGCACAAAAAAGTATTGATTAACTGATTTTAACTGGAAACTAGAAGACAACATTTACGTTAAAACCAAACCTGCGTGTTGTAGGCGATTGCAACGCTGTACCACCCAAAGCATAGTTGTACTGGTCAAGATCAACATCTTTAAAGCGCTGATCTTTGTAGAAGTAGATCAGGTTACGGCCAACCAAAGACACACTTACTTTATTGATAAAGGTGTTTTTCAACCATGTTTGAGGAAGATCATAACCAATTGTTACTTCACGAAGTTTTGCAAATGTTTTGCTCATCAGGTTAGCTTCTGAAACGCCATAATATTTACTTACATAATCCTGCACCTGAGTAGTTTGTGTATTCGGTGCAAACTGGAGATCTTTGTAGTTGATGATTTCACCAGTCTTCGAATCATAGTTAATGCTTGCACCATTTGAAACAACCACACCTTCGCCAACATAAATACCTTTATAGTTTCCGGTTACATCACCTGCGTGGTTGGCATCAGATTTTCTGGCATCGCCCAACTTACCTTCTGCTGTTTCAATATTTCTGCCACCACGCATTGTTTTGTTGTGCATATAGTCAGTTGTAACACCACCAACACTTCCGTCGAACTGGAAGCCAACAGACAATCCTTTCCAACTTAATTTGTTATAAATGCTCCACTGAAAATCTGCATTCAGATATCCCATGAACTGACTCACACGATTGGGAGTAAGTGGTTTGCCAGCCGCATCGTTAATGATCTGTCCATCCTCAGTTCTCACGAATGCACTTGAATAAAATTTGTCTACGCGATCACCTTTGTGAAAGAATGTATTATAAGTATCCTGTCCCGGAGGTAATTCTTCAAACTTGTCCTGGAAGGTGCTCCAGTTCACTAACACATCCCAGTTAAGACCGTTGCGGGTCTTTATAGGATTTCCACTAAGAGATAATTCGTAACCTGTCTTCTTTGTTTTCAGTGCGTTGATGTAGTAGTAGCTATATCCGGTTGCAGAAGAGATTGGGTTTGCCAGGATCTGTGGGCCATCTATATACTGAAAACCTGTGGCACTTAATCCCAACCTGTTTTTCAGGAACCTGATATCAAAACCACCTTCAAAATTCACACGATTGAAGGTTCTGATATTCGGATCGTAAATATTGCTGGTGTAATAAGCTGCTGTTTGATTATTATAAGGTTTGCTTGTTGAATAAACTGCTGAAAGCGCATAATCCGGGCCGCCATAAGGAGATAAATAGTTATTGCCGTAATCCAACGGATAATCATACAACGATGTACCGCCAGGGTTTGCACCGAAGGCTGTAATGGTATTAAACGGAGCTACACCAACGGTTGATGATGTCTTATCACCGTGCACTGCAGCGTATGAACCTCTCACCTTCAACATGGAGATAAAGTCAGGAAGCTTCACATAATCTGAGATCACAGAAGCCACAGAAACGCTGGGATAAAAATAACTATCATGCGATGAAGGAAGCGCAGATGATTTATCCACGCGACCGGTTACTGCTACTGTTGCATATTTACCCAATGACGCATCTAAAGAATAATAAGCACTATACACGCGCATGTCTGAATTAAAGCTGCTCGCCTGAACAGGGTTCAAAGAGTTGCTGAAACTGTATACATTAGGAACGGTTAAATAATCAGTAGAAGTAAAGTTTGAGTTATATCCAAATGTGCGGATGTTACCACCAACTAAACCGGAAAGATTAAGAAAGCGACCAATGTTATAATTATAGTTTAATTGAAGCTCTGTGTTGTTTTCAAAAAGGTTTCTTCTATCTTCTCTGTAATCGCCCATATTCTGTTCACGTCCGTAAGGGTGCGCAGAATATGGCATTTTTTCCGAGCGAAGCAGGTCGTAACCTGTGATTTGTGTACGCGCAGTAAGATTCAGATTGTCATTGAATTTATAGTTACCCGCAATGTACCCGTAAATATCTGTCTTGTAATGACCTCTTAACCATTCCTTCACCATGAACCATGGATTGTGATAACGCTGGTATTCCGCGAAAATAGATTGGGTACCAACCTTACCTGGTTGCCATATACCTGTAATATCTGGTGCAGTTACATCCCAGTCAGCGCCTGTCCAAACAGACATGTTATAGATCAAACTGTTGGGGCCATAATCAACATCCGGAAAGTTGGGCGTGTATTGCCTGTTGTAGTTGATGTTTGCTTCCAGTTTAAATTTCTTGCTAACATTGTAAGAACCATACATGTTAAAGTTGGTAATGTTCAAATACATGTTAGGTATAATGCTTTGCTGATATGACTGAGATACAGAAAAACGCATATTGTAGTTATCACCACTTGTGCTTAAAGAAAGGTTGTTCGTTGTTTGGAAACCTGTTCTAAGAAAGCGGTTCATATTATCCTTTCCCCTTGCGACGTAAGGAGTAGGTTGAGTGTGTCCTGTAAATTTTAAACCACCCGGAAATGTAGTAGTATAAGTCGTATTAGGATCGTACTTACCATCATACTGAGGAATTAACTGGCCCTCAAAACGCGGCCCCCATACATCATAGTCATTATCATTTAAACCACCACCTTTACCATCACCAAAAGCATACAGGGCGTTTTCACCACCACCGTATTCATCCTGCGTACGTGGGAACGCGATAAAACCTTTATCGAAAGAATTGGTAGAGTTGAACTCAACAGTGTAGCCTTTACGTTTCAATCCTTTCTTTGTTGTGATCAGGATCGCACCATATTGAGCACGGCTACCATAAAGAGACGCAGCAGTGGGTCCTTTTAATACAGTGTAAGTTTCTATATCGTCTGGGCTGATATTCCATGTATCAGAACTGATAGGAATACCATCAACTACATATAGGGTAATTTCATTACCTCTGAGCAATACAGTAGGCTTTCTAAGCATTTCAGCAGAAGGGCCAACGGAAAGACCAGCAACCTTACCGGTTAAGCCGCTAATTGGATTCTGGTCCCTGGCTTTCACCAGGTCTTCACCTTTTACTTCCTGAACGGCATAACCAATTTTCTTAACTTCCTTTTTAACACCCAGGGCTGTTACAACTATATCATTCAGTTGTTTAACACTTGGAGAAAGTGCTATCTCCAAAAATGTACTTGCATCTGCAATGGCTATTGTAGTGTCAGCGTATCCAAGAAATGATACAACTAACTGATCGCCTTGCTTTGCTTTAATTGAAAAAGAACCATCGTTACCGGAAGTGGTAACTTTTGAAGTTTTAGCAACAGCAACTGTTGCACCGGATATAGATTTACCGGTTGTTGTTTCGGCGACTTTACCTTTAATAGTAACGTCCTGCCCAAATGAAATAACGGAAAAAAAACAAGCTGTAAGCAATAGTATACAGCTCTTCAAGTAGTGAATAGAAGGGTGCTTCATATCGTAGGTAGTTTTGTAAACTGCTGTAAAAGTATAGCCCCTCAATACCTTAGCCTACAAAATCACATTAACAAAAAGTGAAGTAATTGTAAACTTTACACACTTAACAATATGATAATTTTACTAATACTAAACTTAAAAAGAATATTTGTTAAATTAAAGCTTTCGATTCCATTTTATTTTTTTTAATAAAATTTAAACCTGCTCATGGAGAGAACTGATATGTTCAGGTTCATGAAATATGAATTGGATGAAAACAAAAAAGCAGACCCCTCTTCGTCAGTCTGCTCCGTTATCTTAAATATTACCTGGTTATTTATTCTTCATCGAAGAAATAGATGACCAACATTGTATAATCAGTTTCTGAAAGGCAGGTTGTAAGATGTGGTTTGCGCGCATCATAATAAAAAGAATCCCCTTCGTGTAAAATATACATTTTGTCTTCTATTGTATATTGCATGGAGCCTGATATCATATAATTAAACTCATGTGCATTGCTTGATACAAAACTGCGTTTGGCATTTTTTTCCTGCCGGTATATTATAATATCAATCAGCTTGCCATTGAGTTTAAAACTTAAAATACGGTTGTAATAAGAACCAACAGTATGTTCTTTCTCTATGGTTTCGTATTCGCTATTACTGATTAATATCGGATCAGCTCCCACCCTGTCTCCGAGGTTCTCAAAAAATTCGTTCAGGTCTACGTGTAACGCTTTGATGATGCTTAGCAAAACTGTAAGGGAAGGTACTGTCCGGTTGTTTTCTATTTGTGAAATCAGTCCTTTTGTCACACCGGCCTCTTCTGCTAATGATTGTAAAGTGATCTTTTTTTCTTTTCGCTTTTCTTTGATACGGCTGCTGATCTGAAGTATTACGTTGTTTTCCATTAGCTTGCTTTTGTATAAATATCGGAAAGGATTGGGCTGAAAGTTTTAGCACACATAAAAATAACATTCGCAGCCATTAAATTATCATATTTTCCTTTTATATAAAAACAGGCTAATTAAACCATTATTAATTATTTCAAGATCACATTGGAAAAATGCTGTTGAAAGATATTCAATGCCATTTCTTTGATTTCTGTTGATGGGACTTTGGTTTCGGATAATTGATAAGGCATTCCCAGTAACTCCCATTTGTGCACACCGAGTTTGTGATAGGGAATTATTTCAACCTTCTCAATAGTTTTATAATTTTCAAAATGTTGTGCCCATTCTAAAAGAAATTCAGGTTGGTCGCTCCAGCCGGGCACCAGTACATATCTCAACCACATACGCTGGCCAATGCTTTCGCAATATTCAGCCAGTCTCAATGTTGGCTTATTGGATACTCCGGTCAATTTATGATGCCACTCATCGTTGATATGTTTTACATCCAGTAGCAAAAGATCAGCGTGTGAAAGAAGTTCTTTCACATCATCATCCAGTAACCGGCCATTAGAATCAAGACAGGTATTTATATTATTGTCATGCAGTTCTTTAAAAAATGTGATCAGTTTAGTTCGTTGCAGCAAAGGTTCTCCGCCCGATACTGTAACTCCTCCTTTGTTGCCAAAATAAGTTTTCTGATTAATTGCACGCCGCACCAACTCGTCAATCGAAACCAACGTACCACCTGCCATACTTAACGTATCCGGGTTTTGACAATATAAACAACGGAACTGACAGCCCTGAACAAAAACGACCATTCGAATACCAGGGCCATCGTGCGTACCGAATGTTTCTAAAGAATGAATGCGAATGCTATGAGGATCTTTAATAACCAGCATATCTGTGCCGGATTCGCTAATAGAGGAATACATGGTGTTTCGCTTTTACACAGGATAAGAGGCAGCATCTTAATCAAATGCTACCTCTTCTAAATAAAAACCAAGGTGACTAATACTATTGTCGTTGTGATTATACCTGGCGATACAATCAACTATTTAGTTTTGAGGCTCCCTCACATGTTCTCATGGAAAGTACGGGCAATCACTTCCAGCTGATGGGCTTTTGACAACCTTACAAAATTCACCGCATAACCGGAAACACGGATTGTTAACTGCGGATATTTTTCGGGATTTTCATATGCATCCATCAGCGTTTCCCGATTGAGCACATTCACGTTCAGGTGATGTGCACCGCGGCCAAAATACCCACCCATTGTTGCTACAAGATTATCAATCTGATCTTCCCTGGTGCTGCCAAGCGATTTAGGAACCATTGAGAATGTATTGGATATGCCATCCTGTGCATCTTCGTAATTTAACTTGCTAACAGAATTTAAGGATGCAATAGCTCCGGTGCAATCACGGCCGTGCATCGGGTTTGCTCCCGGCGCAAATGACTCTCCGGCTTTGCGGCAATCAGGCGTAGCACCTGTATTCTTTCCGTACATTACATTAGACGTAATGGTTAATAAAGATAGCGTAGGTATTGCGTCTTTATACGTATCGTGCCTGCGTAACTCATTAATGAAAAAGGATGTTATTTCCTGCGCTATACTGTCAACACGATCATCATCATTGCCGTATTTTGGATAATCACCTTCAATTTTAAAATCGGTTGTAAGTCCTTTGTCGTTTCTTATCGGAATAACCTTAGCATACTTTATTGCACTCAGCGAATCAGCAATGATGGAAATGCCTGCAGCACCATAGGCTATATCAATGCCGGGATCAGTATCAACAACCGCCATTTGCGCTCTTTCGTAATAATACTTATCGTGCATGTAATGTATAATATACATTGCTTTGGCATACACTCTTGCCAACTGGCTCAATGCGTATTTAAATCTGCACATTACGGTATCATAATCCAATGCGCCATCCGGCACCGCCGCAATTCCGTTAATGATCAACGTTCCTTTTTCTTCTTCGCGTCCTTCATTTAAGGCAATCAACAAGGCTTTGGGCAGATTAGCACGAGCGCCAAAATGCTGAATGCGTTTGCCTATTGGTTGGTAAGAAACACAACACGCAATACCGTAATCATCTGAGCCGCGCACCTTGCGCATCAGATCATCATTTTCATATTGCACGGAAGAGGTATCAATGGATACCTGTGCACAGAATTTTTTAAACCCTTCGGGCAGATCATTTGACCATAACACGGTAAGATTGGGCTCTGGTGCCGGTCCCAGATTGTAAAGCGTTTGCAGGAATCTGAATGAAGTTTTAGTAACTTTTGTCCGGCCATCATGAAGTTGCCCACCTATTGATTCAGTTACCCACGTTGGATCACCACCAAATATTTCGTCATAGGATGCAGGCCTTAGATGACGAACCAGGCGAAGTTTCATCACAAACTGATCTATTAACTCCTGTGCTTCAGCTTCGGTTATTAAGCCCGTTTCAAGATCACGTTCGATGTAGATATCAAGGAACGATGACACATTTCCAAGCGACATTGCAGCTCCATCTTGCTCTTTAACAGCAGCGAGATATGCAATATATGTCCATTGAACCGCTTCATACGCATTTTGTGCAGGATGGGTAATATCAATACCGTATGAGCCAGCCATGGTTATCATATCTTTTAACGCTGCTATTTGCTGCGACAGTTCTTCTCTTAATCTCACTTTATGCTCTGTCATTTCACCCCCTACATGAGCAAAATCCATTTTTTTAGCTTCTATGAGTTGAGCTGCCCCGTATAGGGCCATGCGACGAAAATCGCCGATAATACGTCCACGCGCATAATTATCGGGCAATCCTGTCAACACATGGTTAGAACGGTATGCACGTATCTCACTATCATATGCATCAAACACCGCCTGGTTGTGGCTTCGCGCATAGTTAAATATATCAAGAACACGTTTGGATACCTCCAGCCCACGTTCTTCAACCGCTCCTTGCACGAGCTTCATACCACCAAAAGGTTTCATTGCCCGTTTCAATATTTCATCTGTCTGCAACCCTACAATTATCTCGTCGTCCCTCCTTATATATCCGGGTTTATGTGAAGTTATGTTTGATATAACTTCAGTATCAATCGCACGACAGCCTTTGTTGATCCGTTCTTCGCGCAATGCCAGCTGAGCTGCTTTCCAAACGTGTAGCGTCCGATCTGTCGGCCCTTCCAGAAAGGCAGCATCTCCCTCATAAGGCCTGATATTTTTTTGAACAAAATCAGCAGGATCAATCGTAATATTCCACGCTCCTTTTACAAACTCTTTTGGCTGGACTTCCGTGTTCATAGTTATGTATTTTAATGTGATCGAAATCGGGTGACAAAAAAAAGCCTACGCTTCTTCATGAAGTAGTTCTGGCTGCCTGTCATTCATTTTCGTTCTAAAAACAACAGGGTTATCATCCTTTAAAAACACGAGCCAGAAAAATGCACCAACAGCAATAGCTCCGCCAACAATGTTTCCGATAGTGGCGGGAATAAAATTGTTTATGATTGAGTTGGATAATGTCAGACGAGATAATTTTTCAGCAGAAACGCCAAGCTTTGTAGCGGCCTGAATACCGGCCACGTCATTTTTCGCCAACAGTCCCATAGGGATATAATACATGTTGGCAACAACGTGCTCCAGGCCCAGAACGATAAATAAGAAAATGGGATAAAAAGCCCCCATAATTTTTCCTGATATGTCTTTTGCAGCATAACACAACCATACTCCCATACATACAAGTAAATTGGCAAAGATTGCTGAAACCAAAGCTGCAACCGGGGTTAGAGTACTTTTGTATGCAGCAACTTTTATATTATATGCACTGATTAACGGATCGGTATGACTTATTTTGTTAAACCATGAGAGACAAAGCACAACAACCAATGAACCTATTAGATTTCCCAGATAAACAAGGAGAAGGCTCTTCATAAAATATTGCCACCTGGCCTTTTTCTGCAGACAGCTAACTATAATGAGACAGTTGCCGGTAAATAACTCACAGCCGCTTAAAAGAATAAGAACAAGTCCCACGGGAAAAATAATAGCGCTCACAATTCTCGCAGTTCCGGGGTATTGTATATTGTGTGACGCTATTACTGTTCCATGGGCAGCCAGAGAGAGAAAAATACCTGCCATAATGCTTAAAAGCAACATTTTTTTTGCAGGTAAAATGGATTTTTTGTAACCTGTTTCTACCACATATTTCGTAATCTCTGACGGTGTAAAAAAGCCCGAAGCCATACTATACTCATTAATAGTCGAATGACATTGCGATCGTTGAGGCCAGGTAAATTCTATTACGGGGGCAAAACTATTGCAGGACTTTTCTTTAATTTATGACATTCGTCACCGTTCCTCCTGATGGCAAAAAAAGGTGCCACAAAGCCGCATAAAAAAAGCCGCACCAGAACCTGATGCAGCTTTTTTTTAACAAGTCTGTATTGTAAATTTTACATTGGTTTCATTTCAAATGATTCCAAAAACTTTGTATTAAAATCTCCATTGCGGAAATCTTCATTCTGCATTAACTGGAGGTGAAACGGAATGGTTGTTTTCACACCTTCGATAACATACTCACTCAGCGCACGATACATTGTGTTGATCGCTTCCTCGCGTGTGCGCGCAATAGTGATCAGTTTACCAATCATTGAGTCATAATAAGGAGGAATAACGTATCCTGCATATACATGGCTGTCAACACGTACGCCGTGCCCGCCAGGAGTGTTTAGAATAGTTATTTTTCCGGGAGAAGGACGAAAGTCATTATATGGATCCTCTGCATTTATCCGGCATTCGATTGCGTGCATTTGCGGCTCATAATTCATTCCGGAGATCTTCTCGCCCATTGCAATTTTTATCTGCTCTTTTATGAGGTCAAAATTGATCACTTCTTCAGTTACGCAATGTTCTACCTGGATACGTGTGTTCATTTCCATGAAATAGAAATTGCGGTGCTTGTCTACAAGAAATTCAATGGTACCAACGCTTTCGTAGTTGATTGCGCTGGCTGCTTTAATCGCTGCCTCTCCCATTTTCTTTCTGAGCTCAGGCGTCATAAAGGGGGAAGGAGATTCTTCTACCAGTTTTTGGTGGCGGCGCTGAATAGAGCAGTCTCTTTCGCTTAGATGACAAACAGTTCCATACCTGTCACCCGCAACCTGAATTTCAATATGGCGAGGTTCTTCAACGAACTTCTCCATATAGATCCCGTCATTTTTAAATGCGGCACCGGCTTCTGCTTTTGCAGTGTTGTAAGCTCTTTCCATCTCATCTTCGCGCCATACAACGCGCATCCCCTTGCCTCCACCACCGGCAGTAGCTTTCAATATAACAGGGTATCCAACAACTTTTTTTGCTAGCTCTTTTGCTTGTTCCAGACTTTCAAGCAACCCGTCACTTCCAGGGATAACAGGTACTCCAGCTTTGATCATGGTTTCTTTCGCCGTCATTTTATCGCCCATCTTGTTGATCATTTCGGGAGTTGGCCCGATGAACTTAATGTTATGATCAGCACAGATCTGCGAGAATTTGGCATTTTCAGCTAAAAAACCGTAGCCGGGGTGAATAGCGTCAGCATTGGTAATTTCCGCCGCTGCCATTATGTGAGGAATATTTAAATAAGAATCAGTGCTTTGGGGTTTACCAATACAAACCGCTTCATCGGCAAATTTTACATGCAGACTATCTTTATCTGCGGTGGAATAAACTGCAACAGTTTTAATGCCCATCTCCCTGCATGTGCGTATAACACGCAATGCAATTTCACCACGATTGGCTATAAGTACTTTCTTAAACATTTAATCAATTTGAAAATTTGAAGATTAAATAATCTGAAAAATGATAATTAAAAAAAAGCAACCTGATAAAATGAAAGTGGGTTTCCAATTTCAGATCGTCAAGCTGCCATATTTCAGATTATTTTATGGTTCTACTAAAAACAGTGGTTGATCGTATTCTACCGGGCTGGCGTCATCAACCAGAATTTTTACAATTTTACCGCTTACTTCACTTTCAATTTCGTTGAAAAGCTTCATTGCTTCAATAATGCATACAACTTTACCCGGGGCTACATCATCTCCCACTTCTACAAAGCTGGGTTTGTCGGGAGCTGATTTACGATAGAAAGTTCCGATCATCGGGCTCTTGATCGTTATCAGGTTGTCAGCTTTGGGTTCTGCAGCTGATGCCGCGGCCCTGGGCTGTTCCTGTAGCGGAGCAGATGATAGAGCAGGTGCTTGCGAAAAAGCCGGAGCCTGCATATAAGTTGGCTGTGCCATAGGCGCAGCTACAAGGGTTTGAGCCGGTTCTTCTTTTTGTTTGATAGTAATTTTAAAGTCCTTTTCCTCTATGCTTACTTCTCCGATGTTGCTCTTGTTGATAAGCTTTATCAACTCCTGAATTTGTTTATAGTCCATACGACAGATTTTGGAGTTTGGATTAATTTAATGGCTTTTTTACCCAAAATGAGTGGCAAAATAGGCAAAAAAGCTAAAAATCTTATGTTTTTTGGTGTTTTTTACTTTTGTATACGCTGACTAAAAAAGGATGGTTTGGGCCATCCTTCACAATAATTGCAGAAAAACAATATTATTCCTTTACTCTTTCTACGTACTCACCAGTTTTGGTGTTTACACGTATAAGCTCTCCGTCGTTCACAAATAAAGGTACCTGCACGGTTGCACCCGTTTCAACAGTAGCTGGTTTTAAAGCCCTGGTTGCGGTATCGCCTTTTAACCCGGGCTCGCAATAAGTAACCTGCACAACTATTTTTTCAGGTAACTCAGCTCCTATTGGTTGTTCGGTTTCTGTATTAATAAATACAAAAACCTCGCTTCCATCTTTCAGAAACTGAGGAGCATCAATCATCTCTTCCTCCAGGGCAATTTGCTCAAAAGTTTCGTTGTTCATCAGGTTATAGCCCGATTCATCCTTATATAAATACTGAAATGCTTTCTTTTCTACACGAACCGGGTAAATGTTCTCACCGCTGTTCCAGGTTTTTTCAATAGAGCGTTTGTTGTCAACCCCTTTCAATTTGGCCCAAACTTTAGCTGCGGCTCTCGCGGTTTTATTTTCGCCAAATTCAATAACGGTATACAAACTACCATCCAGCTTCAAGATCATACCACGGCTGATATCAGAAGTTGTTGCCATATAATCGTTTTAAAGTTTTAATTAGGGCGCAAAAGTAGCAATTGAACGCTAATTATTTTAACTTCATTTTTAATTTCTGTAACTTCTTTGAAATAACGCAAGAACATCGCAAAAAAGCTTCATTTTAAGGCGTTTTTTAATGGAAATTCTTAAAAAAAATATTGGAAAATCCCAAATTTTTTTTACAATTTTGTATCATCCAAGATGCAGTTCTTCCATTTTTCCTTAACGTTTAGCGTAAATGTTTTTGGTTTCTTGGGCTACTGAATTTTTGGTTTTATTTATTTATTTAATTTTTTACCATGAACATTTACGTTGGAAACCTTAACTGGAACATGACCAGTGATGATTTGTACAATTTATTCTCACCTTACGGAGAAGTTGTTTCCGCAAAAATTATTACCGACAAATTTAATAACAACCGTAGCAAAGGCTTCGGCTTTGTTGAAATGGGTGATGAAAGCGCAGCGAGACAAGCTATCAGCGAACTGCACGAAAGCGAGATCTCTGGCCGTAAGATTGTTGTAAACGAGTCTGCACCAAAACAAGACAATGGTGGCGGTGGTGGATTTAAAAAGAAAAGCTTCGGCGGCGGCGGCGGTGGATTTAACCGTGGCGGCGGCGGTGGCGGCTTCAACCGCGGTGGCGGCGGTGGCGGATACAATCGCAACCGTGGCGAAGGCGGCGGTGGATACAACCGTTATTAATCATCACATTAGAATAAAGTCTCAATTCATGTTAAGTCCGGCTTATGCCGGACTTTTTCTTTGCCATCAATTTGGTACTGGAAAAAAATGACAAAAGCACCATCTCCTCCCAAATCCTATATGAATTAACAAGCCTGCAATAATAATTATGAGGCTTTGTTCTCTCTTTAAAAGCTTTTTAGATCTTCCGCAATCCCAGGTTGAATTATCAGTGTTTTACCCGCCTTTTTAAAATTTTTCGGTGTTTACGGGCTTGAATTATTATAAATGATAACCACTATCTTTGAAGGCCTTCATAGCATTACCTGATCATTTGCGTAAATACGCGCACCAATAGCATTAACAGAGCGTTTGTTCTTAACCGGAAAACTAAACAAAATAAAATTGGGAGGAAATTTTATGGTGAGTGTTATTATCCCCGCACTAAATGAAGAAAAAACGATTAAAAGCATTGTACTGTTTTGCTTGCAAAATCCCCTGGTAAATGAAGTTATTGTGGTGGATGACAAATCAGAAGATAACACAGTTGCAGAAGCTACTTCTGGTGGTGCTACTGTGGTCATCAGCGAAACCCGGGGAAAAGGCATCTCGATGAGAGATGGCATTAATAAGGCTTCAAATGAAATACTGGTATTTCTTGATGGGGATATAAATCCCTATCCTGACGAAACAATTGCGCTGTTAACGGAGCCGTTGTTGCTAAATGAGGTCGATTTTGTAAAAGGTACTTTCGCTAGAAATGCCGGGCGTGTAACAGAGCTCGTTGCAAAGCCATTACTCACAATATTTTATCCTGGTCTCGCCCATTTTTCTCAACCATTAAGCGGAATGATCGCTGGAAAAAAGAACTTTTTTGACAGAATAAAGTTTTATAACGACTATGGCGTTGATGTTGGCATTTTAATAGATATGTATTTGATGAAAGCCAGAATTAAAGAAGTTAATATTGGCTATATAGAAAATAAGAGTAAGCCCTGGGAAGCACTCGGAAAAATGAGTAAGGAGGTTGCAAAAGCAATCATTGCCAAGACACAACAGCAAAATCCAACTGAGGTAGATGAAGAATATGTTAAATCCCTGGAAGAAATTAACAGGCAGATGCACGATGTTTTGCAGGAAAAATTAGCCAGCTTCAAAAAAATGGCTATATTCGACATGGACGATACAATTTTAAAAGGCAGGTTCATTGATGCCTGTGCAAAAAAGTTCGGCTTTTCTGCTAAACTTGAAGATCTAAGGGAAAGAGATACAGACCCCATCATCCTTACAAAACACATCGGACTTTTATTAAAGGGAAGAACGATTGACGAATTGCTTGACGTAGTCCACAACATTGAGATAGTAGAAGATGTTAAACCCGTTATCAGTGCTCTTAAGGAAAGAGGCTATACTGTCGGCATAATCAGCAACAGCTATACATTGATAACAAATTATCTTATGAAAAATATCGGTGCTGATTTTTCTTATGCAAATCAGTTGGAATTATTCGAAGGAAAGGCAACAGGTGAAGTAAATATGCCATCTTATTTCTTCGCCTCGCCCGACAGCAATTGCGGACATGCATATTGCAAAACGAATGCGATGCAGTATGCCTGTGAAAAGTACAATGTGAAATTTAAAAACTGCATTGCCATTGGAGATAGTAAGGACGACAGATGCATTGTAGGACACGCAGGTAAAGGATTTGCATTTTGTTCAAAGGATGACATCCTTAAAAAAATGGCAACGAAGGAAATTAACGAATACAAGTTTCAATCAATACTAAATGAAATAGAATAACCAAATTGTTTAACCCCAAAAAATATTGCCCATGCCAAACACTTTATACAATATTTTAGTTCCCGTTGATTTCACTGCCCGTAGTAAATGGGCTATAGCCAAGGCAATAGAACTTGCAAATACATTTACATGTAACATTCACCTGGTGCATGTAGTATCGTCGTTTGCAATACCTGTTATTGGAAGTGATACCGGGTATGTATGGAGTTACGATGCAACAACCGACATGGAGTATGCCGGCAAAAAACTGGCATTGCTAAAAGCGCAGTATGAAAATCATTTATGCAGCGGTGGTAAAATTGAGATAAGTGTGTTACATGGACACCCGCAGGCGGTGCTCGCCGATTATATTGACAAATACAAAATGGATCTTGTGATCAAAGGTTTGTCACGATTTAATTTACTTCACAGAATATGGTCAACAGTTTCCATCAGTTCGCTTGCAAGAAAAACGAATGTTCCTGTACTGGCTGTTCGCTCAAGTGGGTTGATTAGTCATTTTAAAAAGATCGTATTGCCATTGCATGATCATGTGCCCATGCGTAGAATAAGGTTTGCAGCCATGCTGGGCCGCTACTTTAAATCAACCATCTATGTATTGTCATTAAAGAAAGACAACGGTGCAGACATTCCTATCTTAAATGATACGCTTGAAATCATTCAAAGCCTTACTACAATTCCCGTACAATCTTTTATACTTGAGGGAAAGAACCTTGCAAAAGCAACGCTCGATTTTTCAAAGAAAATAAATGCAGATCTTATTATGATTACCTCCATGAAGGAGTATTGCCTTCCCGGACTGTGGAATAAGATCACACAAAAATTATTGTCATACAAATCGAATATACCGGTATTAACAGTTGACCATAATGGCAATGAGCTATAACTTATTCCTATGTTTAACTACAAAGAAGCAGGCTTTTTTGCCTGCTTTTTTTCGTTTATATTTAAATGTATTTGTGGGATCAAAATGATTCACGAACAATAACCTTCCCTGATTTTAAAATAGTCTTTCCGGGCAACGATTTACCCTCCTCTATTGATCTGATGAGAAGCTCCACTGCCTGTGTCCCTATATCCTGTATTGGCTGTGATACAACGCTGATAGCAGGTGTGTTCAGCGCAAATACAAGATTATCATCAAAGCTTATAACAGCTATATCCTTGCCTATTTTATATTCAAGTTTCCGAAGTGCTTTCAATCCTACAATCCCTAATGAATTATTCAAAAAGAATACAGCATCAGCATCAGGGCAACGTTCAAAAAAATCAACCAGCCTGTCAACCATATCTTCCTCTTCACCTCCAATATAATGCAGCCTGGTCACTAATTTTTGATCGTATTTAATCTTCATTGCTTTTAAGGCGTCCCTGTAACCATTTTCGCGTTGTTGCATTTGAATCATGTGCAGGTCATTTGAAACAAGTGCTATTGTTTTATAACCTTTCTTCAGCAGCAAGCTGGTTGCATCATAGGCGCCCTTATAGCTGTCGACCATTATGCAGGTGGCGTTTATGTCGGGAAAATACCTGTCCAGCAGTACAACTTTCTTGTTTATTTGTAACAGTCTCTTTATTTCTGTCTGCAGCTTTTCAGTAGGCGTTATAATAAATCCGTCTACGTGAGCATCTTCCAGTAACTGCAGGATTTCTTTGGCACGTACAGGATCATTTTCGGTACTGCAATAAAACACTTTATATCCAAGCTTCTTGGCCTCCAGTTCAATCACTTTTGCTATACTGGCAAAGAAATTATTGGAAATATCGTCTATCATCAAACCAATGGTTTTCGTTTTGCCGGTCCGAAGACTTTTTGCAAGGAGGTTCGGTTTATAACCAGCTTCGGCAGCTATCTTCTTAACGATCTGAACCTTTTCATCACTTATACGCATTTCCTTTGCTTTATTGTTTAAAACAAAGGATACCGTAGAAACTGAAACGCCGGCCTTCGATGCAATATCTTTTATTGAAATTTTTTTCATGGCAACCGAAAAAAGTTTGTAACTCCTCGAATAAATTTAATTAGTCTCATTTGGCTCATATCTACTTCCAAAAATAATTATACATTTAGTAACATTTAATTATTTATGCCATATGCAACGAAGAACATTTATAAAAAACACTTCTCTGGCTACAGCAGGCCTTACTATTCTTAACTTTCCGGTATTTGGGAAAAATGCTCCCAGCAATAAGGTTATCGTAGCTGTAATGGGCGTAAACAGCCGCGGTGCATACCTGGCTAAATGTTATTCTGAATTGGAAAATGTAGAAGTTGGGTATATATGTGATGTTGAAGAAAAGGCAATTGGGAACGGCCTGGAGGCATTGAAAAAAGCGCCACGCAAACCCGGCATTGTAAAAGATATTAGAAAACTTGTTGCCCAGAAAGATTTTGATGCATTGATCATTGCTGCGCCCGATCACTGGCATGCTCCGGCAGCCATTCTCGGCGTGTCGCACGATAAGCACGTCTATGTTGAAAAGCCTTGTGGACAGAATCCCTACGAAGGAGAACTTCTCGGGGAAGCCATGAAGAAATACAATAAGCTGATACAAATGGGCAACCAGCGCCGCTCGATGCCAACGCTAATACAAGCGGCAAAAGAGGTACGCGAGGGTATTATTGGTAACGCATACTTTGCTAAAGCATGGTATGCCAATAACCGCAAGAGCATTGGCATTGGCAAGAAAGTAGCAGTTCCTTCTACGCTTGATTTTGAATTGTGGCAAGGTCCGGCACCCCGCAGAGATTACCAGGACAACCTGGTGCATTACAACTGGCACTGGTTCTGGCATTGGGGTACAGGAGAAGCCTGCAACAACGGTACGCACGAAATAGATTGCTGCAGATGGTTTTTAGGAGTTGATTACCCTACTCAGGTAACATCTTCAGGTGGTAGATATGCATTTAAAGATGATTGGCAAACACCGGATACGCAAGTAGCCAGTTTTGAATTCGGCGATTCCAAATCAATTTCATGGGAAAGCAGAAGCTGCAATATTTTCCCTGTTGAAGGAGCAGGAAGAGGCTTTATTATTTATGGTGACAAGGGCACACTTGTGAATTACGGTGGCGGCGACTATAAGGTATTTGATGTTGCTAATAAGCTTGTAAAGGAAGTAAAGAGCGATGAAAAAGCAGATCCGACAAATCCTGTAAGTGCAACCGGCAATCTGGATCTATATCACTTCAATAATTTTATTAAAAGTATAAAGGGTGAAGCTACGCTTAACTCGCCTGCAACCGAAGGCCATAAGAGCGTGCTTCTTTGCCATCTGGCCAATATTGCACAGCGCTCCAATTCAACACTGCACTGTGATCCCTCAAATGGTCATATAACCAATAATAAAGACGCAATGAAATTATGGAGAAGAGAATATGAGAAAGGCTGGGAACCCAAAGTATAGTTATTTACCAGGGATATTAGTTAATCTTTACAATAAACAAGAAGGCAAAATCATCTATGATTTTGCCTTCTTGTTTATAAGCTGTTTATAATATGTACTATTCCTTACGCAAGAGTGTACTCATTTTTCCAATTTTGTACGGTATTTGAATAAGCCGCATTGTTAGCAAGATGTACACAGAACGCAGTAGTTGCTCCTGTTAATACATTTGATGCAGGAGGCGTTTTTGTGGTAATGCTCTTATAAAAATCTTTCAACGCATACCATGTGCCGTCTTTCAATTTTTCTTTTAAAATGGGCACACCGCCTTCTTTGTTCCATTCAATTTTTGTGGCGGCAGTAACGCCGTCAACAGTCTCCAGTTCTTTTCTGTGACCTGGCTCGGGATAATAGATGCCGTCATTAACCAATAAATGAATAGCACCCTTTGTGCCTTTTATTTTAAATATATATCCATCATGAGCATTACCGCAGGTTGCACCGAAGTTTCCAATCATGCCTGCGTTATTATACCGCAGCACCACTTGCAGGTTATCATAGGTTTCCCTGCCATCCTTATAAAAATCTATGCCTCCTGTTCCAAATACTTCATCCGGATGCGTATTAAATGCCCAATTGATAAAATCCATTTGGTGCGACAATAATTCTGCAGCCAGACCGCCGGAATAAGCCTTATACATCCTCCAGTTGATTACTTTATCAGACAAGCCAGAAGGTACAGGTCTGCGCCAGTTCCAGTTTCTGTCCCAGCGACAATCGATCTGTGTTACTTTACCCAGGTAATCTTTTTCTACATACTCCTTAACTTTAAAATATAAGGGAGAATACCTGTACTGATGCCCAACCTGCAAGGTTTGTTTTGGATATTGTTTTGCCACCTTAACCAGGTTCTCTGCCTGAGGAATAGTAAAGGTCATAGTCTTTTCAAGATATACATGCTTACCGGCTTTTAATGCATCTACAGCCATATCGTGGTGCAAATACAAAGGAACGGCAATCAATACTGCCTGGATGGACTTATCATCCAGCAGCGCTTTGTAATCTTTATACACTTTATAATTAGCGGAAGGATTTTGTTTTTTTGCTTCTTCAATTCTAAAATCCATCACATCACAAATGGCCACGATGTTAAACTCGTCAGGAAGTTCATTAATCATTTGCATAACTCCCTTCCCTCTGTCTCCACAACCAATAACACCAACTGTTATTTTGTCTTCAACTGCGCTGGAAGAAAATGCTTTTACCATCTGATTATGTAATAACAAACCGCCGGCTAAAAGACCGCCTTGTTTAATGAAGTTTCTTCGGATCATCGTTAGAGTGATTTATTTTAGTTTTAAAGTTATGTGAATCATTGTTTCATCAGTTCATAAAATTTTGAAGTCGCCGTATCAGCTACAACGCCATCTTTTCTTTTATAAATCATATATGCCGCAATATCATTTCTGTTCTCTACAAACCTCAAAGCACTATCCCTTCCCATTGTCATTAGCGCATTATCATATGCATCTGCCGTGATGGCATCTTTTGCATATACAGTAACACTAATCATTTCATTCTGCAGTGAATAGCCGGTTCTGGGATCAATAAGGTGAGAGACCCGCTTTCCGTCACTTTCATAGTACTTTCGATAGTTTCCGGAGGTTGTTATTGCGCCGGTTTTCAGTTTGACAACCTGCTGCATGATTTCCGGAGCAATCTCATCATCGCCTGGAGATTCAATACCAATTTTCATTTCTTCTCCTGATGGCATTTTTCTGCCACTAACTCTTATTTCACCGCCTACTTCTATTATGTAATTTGTAATGCCCCGACTTTCAAAATAATCAGCAAGCACATCCACGGTATAACCCTGAGCAATACCATTTACATCAACCTGAACACACGGCTTCTCCTTCCTCAAAAAATTTCCCTCCAGTTTCAAAAGATCAGAACTTACACATTCTTTCAATTGCTCTATTTGAGCCGAATCAGGCATGCTATTATTCTTTTTTGCGCCAAATCCCCAGGCGGTAACAAGAGGAGCTACTGTAATATCGAAAAGACCATTTGTAGCCTTGTATGTTTCTATTGATTTATTGAAGACCTTGATAAAATGCGCATCAATTACAGTTCCTTTCTCGGACTGATTAAATCGTGTAATTGTGGAGTACGGTTTGTAGATCGAAAGAGAACTGTCAATTGAATTTAAGACACTGTCTACGTTAGCTTGAGTAATACTTGTATCACCAGAATAATAAGTAATGTGATAAGTTGTACCCTGAGCAAAACCACTGATCTGTTTCTTTAGCCAAGTTTCACGTTGAAAATATCCAGCAGTCAATATGCCAAGCAATAGAAAAATACGCATGTAACAAATCTAACGAAGCAATGGGAAAAATCAGTGAAAAATTCGGCTATGAGCTTGTTATTATGCTATTAAAAAAATGACAAAAAACTGTGTATGTAGCCCTTTAGTTCATGATCAAAATAGATAGCTTATTTCCTGGGCATTATTCGATTTGATTACTGACCAGAGATGAATTAAACTGAGGAAAATATGTACTAATAAAAATTGCGTCAATACTAGCGGGGGGGCACTGGTTATGTCTGATTGAGATGGGCAGAAAAAATGATGATGACAAATCCAGCTCCGAGATAAGGGCATGCTTGTTTACGTCAATGGTATAAAATAAAAAAGCCCCACTAGAAGTGAGGCTTTTAAAAGAATATGGCAACTACCTACTCTCCCGCATGATAGTGCAGTACCATCGGCCATGAGGGGCTTAA
>NZ_JAULBC010000009.1:0-165801 GCF_041060425.1 Danxiaibacter flavus | reverse complement strand
CTCTTTTTTTTCCCTGCCTGCCTCGCTTTTAAAGAACTTTTTTCTACCGCCTTATCCCTCTCTACTATACCTCTTTTTCATTTGCGGGGTGCAAAGATAAGGGGCTTATAGTTACCGGCCAAGTTAGCGGTGGATTTTTATTCTTTTTTTTAAAGATCTTTTTGAGGTGATAGTCTCTACTATTAGGACTGGCTCTCAATAAAAAAGCCCCACTAGAAGTGAGGCTTTTAAAAGAATATGGCAACTACCTACTCTCCCGCATGATAGTGCAGTACCATCGGCCATGAGGGGCTTAACTACTCTGTTCGGAATGGGAAGAGGTGAACACCCTCGGTAAAATCACCATAAGAAGGTTGTAAATACGTTGCATGCAACGTATTTACGTAAATAAGGTCATATTGGGATTGCTTGTCACAAGAGGGTTTCTCTGCGCATTGCAAGAGAAAAAAATTAAAGCTTACGGGTAATTAGTACTACTCGGCTTTGATGTTACCATCTGTATACCTGTAGCCTATCAACGTCATCGTCTCTGACGACCCTTAAAAGTAAACTCATCTTGAGGAAGGTTTCACGCTTAGATGCTTTCAGCGTTTATCCTGTCCGTACATAGCTACTCTGCATTGCAGTTGGCACCACAACAGATACACCAGCGGTACGTGCGACCCGGTCCTCTCGTACTAAGGTCACGTCCTCTCAATTTACTAGCGCCCACCACAGATAGGGACCGAACTGTCTTGCGACGTTCTGAACCCAGTTCACGTGCCACTTTAATCGGCGAACAGCCGAACCCTTGGGACCTTCTCCAGCCCCAGGATGTGACGAACCGACATCGAGGTGCCAAACCTTACCGTCGATATGAGCTCTTGGGTAAGATCAGCCTGTTATCCCCGGAGTACCTTTTATCCTTTGAGCGATGGCCCTTCCATGCAGAACCACCGGATCACTTTAGCCAGCTTTCGCTCCTGCTCGACTTGTCTGTCTCACAGTCAAGCACCCTTATACTAATGCGCTCTGCGTACGATTACCAACCGTACTGAGGGTACCTTTGCGAGCCTCCGTTACTTTTTAGGAGGCGACCACCCCAGTCAAACTACCCACCATGCAATGTCTCCCGTTAGGGATTAGGTTCTAAGTAACAAAAGGTTGGTATTTCAACGTTGACTCCACAATGCCTGGCGACACTGCTTCATAGTCTCCCAACTATCCTACACATTTGTTACTCAAAATCAATGCAAAGTTGTAGTGAAGGTTCACGGGGTCTTTCCGTCCCGTGGCGGGTAACCGGCATCTTCACCGATACTACAATTTCACCGGGCTCGTGGAGGAGACAGTGTTCAACTCATTAGACCATTCGTGCAGGTCGGAACTTACCCGACAAGGAATTTCGCTACCTTAGGACCGTTATAGTTACGGCCGCCGTTTACCGGGGCTTCAGTCAGAAGCTTTGGATTGCTCCGAACATCCTTCCTTAACCTTCCGGCACCGGGCAGGTATCAGGCTCTATACGTCATCTTTCGATTTTGCAGGGCCCTGTGTTTTTGTTAAACAGTTGGTTGAACCATTTTACTGAGACCATATCGCTATGGTACGCTTTATCCCGAAGTTACAGCGTCAATTTGCCTAGTTCCTTCTCCACGGCTCACCCGAGCGCCTTAGAATACTCATCCCGTCTACCTGTGTCGGTTTGCGGTACTGGCTGCCATACTCGCTTTTCTCGGGACAACTTTTATGATTTCGCCTCCTCCGAAGATTCAGCTCAGCGCACTATTCCGTCAGTACGCAATCACCACGGTCATCCGTCACTTTTAATGTATAGCAGGTGAAGGAATATTAACCTTCTTTCCATCAGATGCCCCTTTCGGGTTTTCCTAAGGACCAGACTAACCCTGATCCGATTAACGTTGATCAGGAACCCTTAGACTTTCGGCGATGGAGTTTTTCACTCCATTTATCGTTACTTATGCCTACATTTTCTTTTGAAAACGCTCCAGCAATGGTCGCCCATCACCTTCAATGCAGTTTTCAATGCTCCCCTACCACTCGCGCACTTAAGCTTGAGTTTAGAACTTCGGTTCATAGTTTGATGCCCGATTATTTTCCGTGCAGGACCTCTCGACCAGTGAGCTGTTACGCACTCTTTAAATGAATTGCTGCTTCCAAGCAAACATCCTGGCTGTTATTGAAGTCCCACCTCGTTTGATCAACTTAACTATGTATTAGGGACCTTAGTTGCTAATCTGGGTTATTTCCCTCTCGGCCACGGACCTTAGCGCCCGCAGCCTCACTCCCGTAGATATTTAGCAGCATTCGGAGTTTGTCAGGGTTTGGTAGGCGGTGAAGCCCCCTAGCCCAATCAGTAGCTCTACCTCTGCTAAACTTCAATATACGAGGCTGTTCCTAAAAACATTTCGGGGAGAACGAGCTATCTCTCAGTTTGATTGGCCTTTCACCCCTATCCACAGGTCATCCCAAGACTTTTCAACGTCAACGGGTTCGGTCCTCCATTCTGTGTTACCAGAACTTCAACCTGCCCATGGATAGATCACAAAGTTTCGCGTCTGCCCCCACTGACTTAGCGCCCTATTTGGACTCGCTTTCGCTTCGGCTCCGTTACAAAAGAACTTAACCTTGCCAGTGAGGAGCAACTCGTAGGCTCATTATGCAAAAGGCACGCCGTCATACCACGCATTGCTGCGGGTACTCCGACCGCTTGTAGGCGCACGGTTTCAGGTACTATTTCACTCCCCTGTTCGGGGTGCTTTTCACCTTTCCCTTACGGTACTGGTTCACTATCGGTGTCTGAGGAGTATTTAGCCTTACCAGATGGTGCTGGCAGTTTCATGCAAGATTCCTCCGGTCCCGCATTACTCAGGATACTGCGCGTCCCTGTTAATTTCTGTTTACGGGGCTTTCACCCTCTATGGCTCAACTTTCCAGCTGATTCTACTTGATAACAGTTTCTAAATGCAGTCCTACAACCCTCTTGGAGCACGCTCCAAAAGTTTGGGCTCTTCCCTTTTCGCTCGCCACTACTAAGGGAATCATTGTTATTTTCTTTTCCTCTCCCTACTTAGATGTTTCAGTTCAGGAGGTTGGCTCTCTTTCGAGTATACCGACTTCATCGGTATGGGTTGTCCCATTCGGAGATCTACGGATATAATGCTTGTGTGCAGCTCCCCGTAGCTTTTCGCAGCTTACCACGTCCTTCTTCGCCTCTCAGACCCAAGGCATCCACCATGCGCCCTTATTCGCTTTAAAAAATTTAAATGTTTTGCGATATTTCTATCGACAATCTCTTGTGAGATCGCTTTCCCAATATGTCAAAGAACTTGTGTCATAAGCTTAAAGCATAAAGCTCAAAGCCTAAAACGTTGCTGATGTTAAGGTTATGAACCTTCAGACCTGATGTCTACATCTTAATTACTGTAAAGAACTTTTCTTGTTTGCCTGGCTTTAAGCTTTACGCTTTTAGCTTTCGGCTTTTTTGGTGGAGGATATCGGAGTCGAACCGATGACCCTCTGCGTGCAAGGCAGATGCTCTAGCCAGCTGAGCTAACCCCCCATTTGTTGCTATTGGCTTTGGGCCTAATGCTTGGGGCTTTAAGCTTTCTGCTTTGAGCTTTGGTGTAGACCCGACCAGAGTTGAACTGGTGACCTCTACATTATCAGTGTAGCGCTCTAACCAACTGAGCTACGGGTCTGTTTGTTTTTGACGCCTTTATGCTTTGCTCTTGTGGCTGCACCCTGGCACTACAGATCGCCGTACAACATTTGGCTATCAACTACTTTGGTTTTATTTTAAGAATGATCCTTCAATAAATTGAAGGAAGAAGAAGCAACAATTAAAAAGATAGCGTGTCTCTAAAAAGGAGGTATTCCAGCCGCACCTTCCGGTACGGCTACCTTGTTACGACTTAGCCCCAATTACCAGTTTTACCCTAGGCAGTTCCTTTCGGTTACCGACTTCAGGCCCCCCCGGCTTTCATGGCTTGACGGGCGGTGTGTGCAAGGTCCGGGAACGTATTCACCGTATCATTGCTGATATACGATTACTAGCGATTCCAGCTTCACGCAGTCGAGTTGCAGACTGCGATCTGAACTGAGAGCGCTTTTTTGGGATTAGCTCCTTGTCGCCAAGTGGCAGCCCTTTGTAGCGCCCATTGTAGCACGTGTGTAGCCCTGGGCATAAAGGCCATGATGACTTGACATCATCCCCTCCTTCCTCGCGTCTTACGACGGCAGTTTCATTAGAGTTCCCAGCTTTACCTGATGGCAACTAATGATAGGGGTTGCGCTCGTTGCGGGACTTAACCCAACACCTCACGGCACGAGCTGACGACAGCCATGCAGCACCTTACATTCTGTATATTGCTATAAAACCAGCTTTCACCGGCGGTCAAAATGCATTCTAGCCCAGGTAAGGTTCCTCGCGTATCATCGAATTAAACCACATGCTCCACCGCTTGTGCGGACCCCCGCCAATTCCTTTGAGTTTCAACCTTGCGGTCGTACTTCCCAGGTGGGATACTTAATGCTTTCGCTCAGACACACACTGTGTATCGCGTATGTCGAGTATCCATCGTTTACGGTGTGGACTACCAGGGTATCTAATCCTGTTTGATCCCCACACTTTCGTGCCTCAGCGTCAATATTTCCGTAGCATGCTGCCTTCGCAATAGGTGTTCTATGTCATCTCTAAGCATTTCACCGCTACATGACATATTCCGCATACCTCCAGAACATTCAAGATATATAGTATCAATGGCAGTTCCCGAGTTAAGCTCGGGGATTTCACCACTGACTTACATACCCGCCTACGCACCCTTTAAACCCAGTGAATCCGGATAACGCTTGCACCCTCCGTATTACCGCGGCTGCTGGCACGGAGTTAGCCGGTGCTTATTCATCTGGTACCGTCAGTTGATCTAGAAAGACCCTTTTTCGTCCCAGATAAAAGAAGTTTACAATCCAGAGGACCTTCATCCTCCACGCGGCATGGCTGGTTCAGACTTGCGTCCATTGACCAATATTCCTTACTGCTGCCTCCCGTAGGAGTCGGGCCCGTGTCTCAGTGCCCGTGTGACTGGTCATGCTCTCACACCAGTTACTGATCGAAGGCTTGGTGGGCCGTTACCCCGCCAACTACCTAATCAGCCGCACGCCCATCTTTAAGTGACGTATCTTTAATAATCAAATGATGCCATTCAATTATTCTATGGGGTATTAATCCAAATTTCTCTGGGCTATCCCCCGCTTAAAGGAAGGTTGCGTACGTGTTCCGCACCCGTTTGCCGGTCGCCACCCTTATATTGCTATAATGTGCTGCCCCTCGACTTGCATGTATTAAGCCTGCCGCTAGCGTTCATCCTGAGCCAGGATCAAACTCTCCATTGTAAAAAAGTTTGATATCCTTGACTATATTTTTCTCTCGAAAATTAACGTCGGATATAATTTAATTGTTTAATCGCTTACCTTACCATAAATATTACTATTTACGTACTGTTGCTTCCATTCTTTCAAAGAACTTGTATTCTTACTTTGAGTCTTACGACCCGCCGCAGAACGTTGCAGATGACCGAGGATTTGAACCTCTTTAGACCCTTTTTATCGTCTCATCTTAATGTCTTAGAACTTCTTTTTTTCTTCTCCCTATCTCCCTGGCTTTCTTTCGATTACCTCGTTTTGATTGGGGTTGCAAAGGTAGCAGTTTTTACATTCTCACCAAATCTTTTTTCTACTTTTTTTCTCTTTTTTTTCCCTGCCTGCCTCGCTTTTAAAGAACTTTTTTCTACCGCCTTATCCCTCTCTACTATACCTCTTTTTCATTTGCGGGGTGCAAAGATAGGAGCAGAATGATTGTTTCCAAATCTTTTTTGAAATAATAATTTCTTAATGATGGGAAACACAATGTGGGCAAGGATTTCAGAATTAAAAAAATATTAAGGCAGACAATAAAAATAACCTTTTCAGACGAAAAAATGAAATTTTCGGGCTGAAAGCCAGCTTAAAAAATGCAGTCATTGGGGCGGGGAAGTCGTTTCGACACACTTATTCCGTTCCAAAATGTTTTTCCCGACGATTTTAGATGCCCCAGCCACGATGAATAGCATTACCGAAAGTACAAGTGAGTGACACAACAGCGGCTAAATAGTAGTAATGCAGCCCGGACAAGACGAGGTGTATGTACGATGTACGATTTTGGATGCCCGCCCGTACCGAACGGCACGTTCGGGCGGGTACGATGTGGAGGAAGTACAAAATGAGTTTACAAAGAAGCGGAAGTATTAAGACAAGGTGTATGTACGATGTACGATTTTAGATGCCCGCCCGTACCGAACGGCACATTCGGGCGGGTACGATGTGGAGGAAGTACAAAATGAGTTTACAAAGAATTGGATTATAGCTGATCGGACGGATAGGATACTTCTACAAGGAAGAGACCATGGGGTGGTGTTGAAAAATCGGCTTTCGTGCAATCTTTGGCTTCGATTATTGTTTCCAAATCAGAAATTGACCACGCTCCTCTTCCTACTTTTAGCATTGTGCCCACCAGTCCACGAACCATTCCCCTTAGGAAACGGTTGGCTTTTACATTATAGACAAGACAACCATTTTCATACATCCACTGTGAGCGCATGATAGCGCACTGAAAGGTTTTAACCTGGGTATTGCGTTTGGAGAAAGAAGTAAAATCAGTATATCCCTGAATAACGGCTGCAGCTTTATGCAGTTTTTCTATATCGAGCTTAAACGGAAAATAGTAAGCACGATCGTCAAGAAAGGGAGACTTGGACTGATAAACGAAGTATTTATACTCCCGGGCAACCGCATTAAAACGGCAATGCGCTTCGGGACCAACCGGCTTTATACTTTTTGCTACAATATCCGGAGGAAGCACTGCATTTAAATTGTAGAGCATTTTGTCGGCCAGCTCCAGATCCGTGTCAAAATGGAAGAAATTCTGCAACGCATGAACACCTGCATCTGTACGTGATGAACCGGTAAGTTCAAATTTGGACCGATTGACTATTTCGAGCGCACGGGCTACTTCTGATTGGATGGTATGCGCATTGTCCTGCACCTGGAATCCATTGTACCTGGTGCCTTTGTAAGAAACTTCAAGGAAATAACGCATAATAAATTCAAAAGTAAAAAGTCAAAAATAAAAAAATGGCATCATTAACGATGCCATTCATTTTAATATTAAAAGCGAAGAATCGCCTTGAAACGTTTTTTGTAGTAACTATCGAACAGTTGGTTTTCTAACACGGGGTATTTGCCAAAATCGTAGGTATATAAATATGCCTCGTCAAAAAAGTTATACCGGCCCTCATCGCTAAGGAACAATCCGCCCAGCTCTTTTACCTGATCTGTTGTAAGGCACTTGCCTGACATTAATTTCTTAACTGCCTGTAACATGCCTTTGTCCCCATTGGCAGATATCATTTTTTTCTTCCACTTGATAAGGTCTTCGTCGGTTGCCATTTTGGTACATTGGTTGTTCACCATTGCTGAAGGCGCTTTGGGTTCATCTGCAACGGGAGATGGTGATGCACCCGAAACTGAATCCGTTTTCTTTTCAGAAGGTTTTTCAGCGGTTACAGCAACTGCCGCAGCAGCTGCGCCGGATGGCTGTGCTGATTTATCAAAAAAAGGATTATTTATACCTTTTGCTCCACTGTCGGCTTTATTTTCAGCAACGGACGTGTCGTTATTTGCAGAAGCGAGAGGTTTTTCGTTTGGATTGTACACTTTGGTTTCTTCTGCAGTTCTCTTTTCTTCTGTTGGCTTCGCAACAGCTAAAACGGTTGTATCTGTAGAATCCTGAGCTAATTCGGCCGGAATAAACAATCTTATTGTGTCGCTTGATTTACTGTTGAAATCCAGAAAGACCAGGTCTACCCCTTTCTCATCACTCAGTTCGGATAATTTAATTACCCCTTTAGTTCCAGCGGCATCATACGTTTCGTTGATCGCTGCCGTTGTATTTACCGGTGCGTCGGGTGGTGCGATAGCTGCAACTGAAGAATCGGGAGGTGGTACTGCTGCAGCAACTGTTTCTGGTTGTTGGGTTTCCTTCTTGTCTTCCGGTTGTTTTTTAGTTGTCTCAGCATGTTTTGTCGCTGGTGTTTTTTGCTTAGTTCCTTTTGGCGGTGCCTTAGTTTTCGGCGCAGCCGCGGCTACTACAGCTTCAGTTGCAACAATTGAACCGGCCAGGTCAGGATCGTTCATTGCATCTGAAAGCATGTCACCAAAAGCATTCTTTTTGGGTGCGGTCTTTGTTTCCACTTTTTTATCAGTCGGGGCTGAAGTCGTCTCGGGAATGGTTTGTCCGGCCGGCTCAACACTTGTAGTGGCTGGCGGGGCCGTGGTTGCCGCTTCCCTGGGAACCCCCATGATTACATCCATCGTCTGAAAATTGAATAGTCCCCAGCCGTTGTCGAATTTCTTTAAGGCATAACCGGCATCTTTTTTATCAACCTTGATCACAAAGTCCTGCTCGGGAGCCTGGTTATCCGGAAACCCTAACTGCACTTTATATTCATCCGGAGCAAGCTTCGGAACTATCAGATAGCCTATTGGTGATGAATTCAATTTCTTTTGATTCATGACAAGGTAGAAGGGTTGCTTGTTATCAGCCTGTATATATATAAAATAATTCTTCTGCGTAAAACCTTTTAAAGTAAGAACCAGAAAGAATACGGACAATGCTAAACCTTTTAATAAGACTTTCAACTTCATTATACAATTCCGTTTTTGACAAAGCTAAATGAAAATTTAAATACACTGTTTCTATTTAGAAGCTATAACCGGGCCATTTTAACCTTTCACATAATAATTTGTGTTTATTCGATTGAGGTCTTTTACTTTACACCAAATTAAACCCGCGAATGCAGAAGATTTATTTTTTTTCTCTGGCCTTTTTGCTGATCGTTTTAACCGTATCCGCCCAGCGTGATGGTGATAACTCCTGGAAAACCATTTACCGGGCTACCCCTACTAAAATAAATGATTTGGTGCATACAAAGCTTGACGTTCGTTTTGATTATGACAAAAGCTATTTGTACGGCAAAGCATGGATTACGTTGCATCCACATTTTTATGACACAGATTCTCTGACACTTGATGCAAAGGGAATGGAGATTGATGAAGTGGCGCTAATTGCAGAGGATAAAAAACAATCGCTCCAGTACCGCTATGATAGTCTGAAACTCAGGATAAAACTTGACAGGACTTATCATAAGGATGAAAAATATACAATCTATATCAGTTATATATCCAAACCCAATGAAATGAAAAGCCACGGCAGCATGGCGATAACTGATGACAAAGGGCTATATTTTATTAATCCAAAAGGAACCGATAAAGAAAAGCCGGTGCAAATATGGACGCAGGGCGAAACGGAAGCAACCAGTGTGTGGTGTCCCATAATTGATAAACCCAATCAAAAAACGACAGAAGAAATATATATGACCGTTCCGGATAAATATGTCACACTGTCCAATGGCTTGCTGATAAGCCAGAAAAAGAATTCAGACGGAACGAGAACCGATTATTGGAAAATGGACCTGCCTCACTCACCTTATCTGTTCTTTATGGGTGTTGGCGATTATGCGATAGTGAAGGATTCGTACAAAGGCAAAGAAGTTAGCTACTACGTAGAAAAGGATTACGAAAGTGTAGCACGTAAAATATTTGGCAACACACCCGAGATGATCGACTTCTTTTCAAAGAAACTGAATTATGAATATCCCTGGCAAAAATACGCGCAGATAACCGGCCGCAACTATGTAAGCGGAGCGATGGAAAATACAACAGCAACATTGCATACGGATGCCTTACAGCAGAATGCAAGACAACTTACAGATGGTAACAGGTTTGAAGATTATGTTTCACATGAATTATTCCATCAATGGTTTGGAGATCTTGTAACTGCTGAAAGCTGGAGCAACCTTACGGTGAACGAAAGCTTTGCCGACTACAGTGAATATCTGTGGAGGGAATACAAATATGGAAAGGATGATGCAGATAAAGCCAATTACCAGGCGCTGCAGAGTTATCTTTTTTCAGACAGCCAGGAAAAGGATCTTGTAAGATTTCATTACCGTGATAAGGAAGACATGTTTGACAATGTGAGCTATCAGAAAGGTGGCCGCATTCTACACATGCTCCGGAACTACCTTGGCGATGATGCTTTTTTTGCGGGATTGAATTTATATCTCAAAACACATCAGTTCGGAAATGCCGAAGCACAGGATCTGCGTCTTGCATTGGAACAGATTAGCGGCAAGGACCTTAACTGGTTCTTTAATCAATGGTATTATGGCAGTGGCAATCCATATTTGGATATCAGTTATAAATATGATGCAGAAAAACAAACTGCGCAGGCCATTATTAAGCAAACCCAGAGCAACAATAAATTATTTTCTTTTCCGGTTGCAATTGATGTTTATTCGGGCGGACCAAAAAGCCGTTATACGGTTTGGATAAAGAGCAAAGCAGATACTTTTAATTTCAGCAGCGCCACAAAACCTGACCTGATTAATGTTGACGCTGATAAAATACTGGTCGCGTTTAAGGACGATCACAAAACGCTTGACGAATATATTTATGGTTACAAATATGCAGCTACTTATGTTGACCGGAGAGAAGCCGTAGAATATTGCCTACAGCATTTTGATAATCCCAAAGCCAGCGAACTGATATTCGCTGCGCTGGATGACAAATATTCGGATATAAGAAATATCGCATTGAAGGGACTTGTTGCTTCGAAAATAAGCGAAGTGTTTCTCCAAAAGGTAGATTCACTTGCTACCAATGATGAGTATCGCCCCAACAGGGCTGCGGCAATTGACGTATTAGGTGCACTAAGAAACAAGCAATATGAACCTTTCTTTTTAAAAAATGTTCACGACTCTTCTTATTCAGTAGCGGGGGCCTCGCTTAAAGCGTTATCAATGCTGAATATTCAGAAAGCTGTTTCCCTTCTACCTGAATTAATGAAGGACATGAAAGATAACCTGGCAGATGCTGTTGAAAATGTTAGCGTGCTTACAAAAACAGATAAGGATTTTGATGAACAGCTTTCAAGATTTAACACCTCCAATTTTATTGATAAGATGACCAATTGCGTTCTCTTTGTTACTTACCTGGCCAATGTTGAGGACACCGGTCTGTTTAAAAAAGGCATTGACGAAGTTGCCAGCTTTAAAAAAGTAGCAGCACCATATGCAAGCAATTTCGAAGAGGATTTAAAGAATGCTGTTTCATATGTTCAAACCAAAAAAGAACACGAAATGGTTTCGGCTTCAAATGCTTCGGATATTAAAAAGCAATTGAAGTATATGAAGGACAAACTTAAATTTAATTGAAAGTTGAAAATTGAAAATTGACAATGTGCGGATGGGCAAATGTGCGAATTTGCAAATGTGGCTGTACAAATGGAAAATGTACGAACGGGCCAATGTAAACTGAGGGAGGAAGGGAAAAATTTTCAATAATAAAAAAGAGCATCGCGACTTATCGGGATGCTCTTTTTTTATCGGCCTGTCGAGCCTTTTTACTTTTGAATTTTGACTTTTGACTTTCTACCATCCGCCGCTGGCGCCGCCGCCGCCGCTGCTTCCGCCACCAAATCCACCGAAGCCGCCGCCTCCACCACCGCCACCCCAGCCGCCGCCGCCGAAGCCTCCGCCACCAATCCATATCGGAGGAATAAAACCTCTGTAACCGCGCCTGCTCATCATTCCGCCTCCACGTCCACCACCGCGACTACCTCCAACAAAGAAAAGAATGATGATTATAATAACGATTATGCCAATTATTGAACCACCACCACGCTCAGGTTTCTTTTGTCTTTGTACTTTGTATTCTCCAGCTGCCGCTTTGCTCAGGGAGGAAATTGCTTCAACAAAACCGCGGTAATAATTCTGCTGCCGGAAATTGGGAGCCAAATCACTTTCTATAATATTCTTTGTAACTACATCCGGTATCGCGCCCTCCAAACCATACCCCACTTCTATGCGCATTCTTCTGTCCTGAACCGCTACCAGGATTAATATACCATTGTTGGTTTTCTTGTTACCAATCCCCCATTCCCTGAAAAGCTTTACCGCATAATCTTCTATGGGCACATCACCTAACGTTGGAATAGTGACAATCGCTATCTGATTTGAGGTACTATCGTCGAGCGCAACCAGTTGTCGCTCCAATATATCTTTTTGTTCGGGGGACAATACGTTGGCTTCATCATTCACCAGCCTTGGGGGAACAGGCTTCTTCAACACCTGCTGTGAAAAAACCATTCCGGCAGTGACCAACAATATAAGTATGAGCAATATTTTTTTCATCCGCTAAAAGCCTGTTTACAAAATCATAGAATCAGTGAAATGTCATGAACAAGGTCAGCCGGCTTAACTTAATAATAAAGTAGATTACCGACCGAACACAATGTCGTCTGGCAGTTCATTCTTATCCTTATTAACATCTACAGGAAAATGAGTTGCGAGAACAGCTCCGGTATCGCCAATGACTTTAGCTAACCCATCCGCATAATTCTCTTTGTTGAAGTGGGATAACATGGTTCGCACCTCGTCATTCCAGAATTCCTTTCCGGCTTTCTGGTAGATGCCTTCATCTGCAAACATTGCGAGTTGTTTATCCCGCAATGCAACATATATAAGCACTCCATTACGGAGCTCCGTTTGTTCCATTTTAAGGCCGTAGAAAATCTCTGAGGCTCTGTCGAGTGGATTTACAAAGCGACAGCGACTTTCTACAAATACACGGACCTCGCCGCTGGTAATGCGTTCTGCCTGCCTGATTGCTTCAACTATTTTTTCATTTTCTTCAGGCGAGAAGAACTTTTCCGGTTTGCGTTTGAATAAAGACATGCGACTACTTAATATTGAATTGAATATCAGGAGCCTTTTCAGAACCGGGATCAGCCTTGTAATATGGCTTTTCAGAAAAACGGAAGAACCCGGCGAAAATATTGTTAGGGAAAGTCTTTACTTTGAGATTGTACGTGTTTACAGTTGAATTGTAATCTCTGCGTGCAATATTGATCCTGTTTTCAGTACCTTCAATCTGTGCCTGAAAATCTCTGAACGACTGTGTTGTTTTTAAATCGGGATAAGCTTCTGCCACTGCCATCAGTCTGCCGAATGCCCCTTGTAACTGCCCCTGTGCCTGCTGATATTTTTCCAAAGACTGAGGATCATCAATATTTACGGTTACGCTGGTTGCTCTTGCGCGGGCATCAAGCACTTCCTTCAATGTTGATTTTTCAAAGTTGGCAGAACCTTCAATCGTTTTGATAACGCTGTTATACAAATCAGTTCTTCTTTGATAGTTTGTTTCAACGTTACTCCAGGAAGTCTTCACATCCTGATCTCCTTTTACCAAACCGTTGTAACTGCTACAGCCGCAGCCACCCAATATTACAACCAATGCTATAATTACGACTAATGCAAGATTTTTTGTTTTCATGTAGATAATTTTTAACGTTAAGGACCAAGATGGCTTAATCGATGTTGTGTCAGGAATGAGAAGGGAATTGAACCGTCATTCAAATCCGGATTAAACAACACAGATAATTACAATAACCATCTCTCATTTGTTTAAGCTGTATGCGAAAAAAGAACTTATGAAGATTGCATACATGCCTAACAAGTTGATTTACATTTCGAAATTAATCATTTTGCAAAACAAAAAAGAATTTGTGCTCATTATTTGTATGCTGACTGAAACTGATCAGATAATTTTTTCATTTCCTTACCACTTAATCTTTCTTTTCCTGCGTTTATCACAACCCTGTAACGGAAGGTAACGGACTGGCCTTTGTTAAGAGAATAGTTCAGTTGCTCTTTACCATTGCTAAATACCTTCTGTCCTAAAGGATTGGCTGCGAAAAGTCCGTATCCGCGGGCGTGCCAGTAAGTTGGATAGCCAACATTACCCGGATGATCAATAATCGCTATACTAATTGTATCTGCACCCTTTTTACCATACAGCATGCACCAGGGAGACCGGGTACCCCATGCACTATCGCCATGCTTATTATTTGCTGTAAGGTAATTTCCTGTAACAAGATCGTCTGAGGGTTTTACTTTTGTTATGTTGCCCTTGTTATCAATAAATTCTTTGTTGTCTTTAGATGGCAATTCCAGCTCGTGTGTTACTCTTAAGCCAAGCATTCCGTCCTTCACATCCGGAAAAGAAACATCGCGCGTAGCAGTGAGCGTTGTGATCCTGTCGATGATCCTTATACTTCCTTCTGCAGAAAAATAGAAGCTTGTTTTTTCCTGGAGAAGTTCTTCCTTCTGTTGGTTCTGCCATGAAGCGGCATATGTTAATACGCCTGTTTTTCCATCTTTGGTTTCGATGATCTTATTGGTTTTTATCCAACCATATTTATTCTTCTTGTCGGCCGGGATCGCAAAAGAATTATTCCAAAAATCCAATCCATTCACATTTTCATAATTCAACCATAAGCCAATATGATGTGGATGATCAACCGGATCATGTTCACGTGGTGCAACGGGGAAGCCGCGTGTGATCAATTCTCCGTCCGAAGCATAGATTGGATAAAGCACCGGCTTCTCCATTGAATCAGGATATATAAATTCCGTAAACTTCTGGCCGTTGGCCAATATTTCGACTTTATTCTGTTGCGGATCTTTCTTTACTGTTATGATGTCTTTTTCCTTACCCGGAAATGCAAAGGCTTTAAAGCAAAATACGAAGGCGCCTGCGAAAATTGCGTTTCTGATTATCAGTTTCATCCTGGTTGTTTTTTAATATGGCATATAAGCGATCGACTCAACACCATCCCTAATAAGTGGTTATGAAAGTTTAAGATAATAAAATAATCTGATAACAGGAGATTGTATAGATCAATTGTTTTACAAATCGGCAAGTACTTTTAAAAAATCATCTTTGCGACGGGTGGAGACTTCGATTTCAGTATTATCTGCCATGTAGATAAATCCGCCTTTGCCTTTATGATACTCCTTTACGTGTGTGAGGTTAATGAGATGAGAATTGTGCACTCTGAAAAACTTGTACGGTATAAGCAGTTCCTCAAACTCTTTCAGCGTTTTGGCCACGGTTATCTTTTGCTTATCCTTCAAAAAGATGGTTGTATAGTTTACGGAGCTTTCACAGCGGATAATATCCGAAACCGGCACAAATACCAGTCCGTTGATTGTGGGAATAACAATCTTCTTTGATTGCCCACTCAGGTTTTGAAGATTGCTCAGCAATACATTGAATTTCTGCTGGGTTTGTTGCAGCTGTAATTTGCCGTTCAATTTTTCAACTGCCTGCAAAAGATCATCTTTATCCACCGGTTTTAATAAATAATCAATGGCACTGAATTTAAAAGCTTGTATCGCATATTTTTCGAAAGCAGTAGTAAAAATTACTTCGCAAGGCAAATTCTTGAAATGTCTCAGCAAATCGAAACCCGTCTTATCATGTATCTGAACATCGAGAAATATCAAATCCGGTTGCAATGCATTAATTGCAGCAATACCATCGTCCACAGTACTGAATGATCCTTGCACTGAAATAAATGAAGAACAATAACGACCAAGCAAATCATTCAGTCTGCTTACGCAATGTTCTTCATCGTCAATTATAATTGCTCTAATCATAGCTCAGAAACTTAGCTCCAATGGCAATTTTACTTCCACCCGCACTCCCTCAACCTGTTTAACCAGTTCAATGGACGCTTTTGATTTTTTGAATTTATTCAGCAGATCTAACCGGGCTTTGGTAATCTTCATCCCCAGCGATCTTTTTGTTTCTGTTTTTTCTTCCGCTACAACCGGATCAAAGCCTACTCCATTGTCTTCTACTATACAATTGAGCATCTCATCTTGTTTTTGAATACGGATGATTATTTTGCCGTTGCCATTTTTTTGTGATATGCCATGCCAAATACTGTTTTCAACAAATGGCTGAAGGATCATTGGGGGGATGAGTGTGTTTTCAACATCAATATCACCATCTATGATTATCTCATACGAAAACTTCTCTTTCATGCGTACTGCTTCTAACTGCATGTATAGTTCGAGCACTTTTAAATCATCGGCAAGACTTACTTCTTTTTGTTCGGAATTTTCAAGGATCATCCTCATTACCTTCGCAAATTTTCCGAGGTAGAAATTGGCGGAAGAAATATCATTTCTTGTTATATAGTCTCCTATTGAGTTAAGCGAATTGAAAATAAAATGCGGATTCATTTGAGATCGCAGGGCCTTCATCTCGGTCTCGGCCACCTGGGCTTTTATATCAGCCTCCTTCTTTTGTTCTTCGGCGTCTTTTCTGCGTTTATAAAACAGAAAAATAATCGCAGCAGCAAGCAGCACACCGAAAGCGCTTAGTAGTGTTATGTTACGGACCAGTTTTTGATGCCTGACCTGTGCCGCTGCAACCGTTTGCTTTTTTTCATTGTCGGCCTTTATCAACGCTTCTTTTTTTTCAAAGCCAAAAAGCATTTCCTTCTGAGTAACCTCCTGTTTAATGCTGTCATTAACAATGCTATCCCTCAAAATTGTAAACTGCTTGTAAGCCTCCAGCGCCTTATTAAATTTTCCCTGGTGCTCGTACAACTTGCTTATATCCTTCCAGGCAAAACTTTGTAGCTCCACATCTTCTATTTCTCTTGCAGTTCCAAGGCTTTCCTGTAAGTAAGCATCTGCCATTTTTAACCTGTAAGCACGATTGTTATCACCCGGCAACCAAACGGAAGACGGCGCATCCATGTAATTTTCACTGAGTGCATTTAGCGTGATGGTTTTATTTGTTTTATCATTTATTGAGCGGAACAAATGCAATGCCTGGTTAAGGTAATCGTTGCTGATCGCATATTTTTTCATTTCCTGATTAATCATACCGATGTTCAACAGGCCCCGCGCCTGCCCCGCCGTGTTGCCCAGAGATTTATATAACTCATAACTTCTAATAAAATACTCACGCGCCGTTGTCAAACTATCCAATGCATCATAAATGGACCCCATGTTGCCGATGGTGTTTGCCATTAAGAGCTTATTATCCATTTCTTCATTGATAGCATAGGCTCGTTTTTGATATTCCAGTGCTTTGTGATAGTTAGCCAACCGGTTATAAATAAGGCCGATGTTCGCAAGCGTCATGGCGACACTTTTTTTCTGATCTTTCTGTTCGTAAATCTTCAGGGCCTTGTCGTAATATTCAAGTGATTTGGGATAATTGGAAAGAAACATATAATTGACGCCAAGACTGTTGTAGGCATGGGCCACAGAAACACTATCCTTCCGTGCCATATGAATATCCAGTGCTTTTTGCTGATACTCGATGGCTTTCGGATAGTTTGAAATGTTTGAGTAAGCAATTCCGATATTACCAAACACATTTGCAACCTTGCCCTCTTTTTTGTTTGTGGAAAATATATCCGCCGCTTTATTGTATGCAGGAAATGCATCTTCATTTCTGCCTTGTGCTGATAAATTAATGCCCTTGTTCAAATATCCTTCGCCAAGCATTAGCGGTTGATTCAATGTTTGCGCAAGCGAAATCTGCGCATCCGAAACAGCTTCTCCCCTGGCTGGATCAAGCGAATAATATATGTAAGCGACTTTGTTCAGCAGACTTAACCTTACAGTGTCTTCTTTTGTCTGATTCTTAAGAAGCAGGAGAAGAGAGTCCAGTTGTTTTTGTTGGCTATAACATTCAATACTTATTACAAACAGTAGTGTTATGACTAAAATCTGTCTCATTGGTTAGGAATTGATGAAGTACGGCTCTTAAAAGATACTCTATACTTCGCGTATTTACAATCCTCTGCAAAAAATAAACCTTATCCCGCAAATAATAAATATTGATTGACCTGCTTATCAGTTGCCTGTAAGTTAGCAGCAAAAGAAACGGCATGGCAATTTTACCTGCGAATAAACAACGCCGGATGATGCTTTTTATCGCAGCGGCAGGCTTTACTTCGAATATGCTGTCCGCTATTGCCAACCTGTTTTTCAAAAGGTTTGATTTTCCCCAGGAGAATATTGATCTATATAGCATTGGTGCAAGTATGTCGTTTCTGATTATTGTAACGATCATCTTGCGTGGAAATACTTCCAAATCATTCACGCGTAAAAGCCGCATCATTGTCACGATCGCAGCTATTACATCGCAGCTTCTCATCCTCTTCAAATTAATAAAACACAACATAAATATCCCTGCCAGCATTTCAATGTCATGCATGTATAGCTCTCTGTTAATATCTGTGATATTTCTTTTTTTATTTCGAAACACGCGAAAGCCAGATACCAGTCTTCGGAAAGACAAAAGACATGTTAGAAACCAAATTTCTATTCCAATAACTCACACCAGCCAAGAGCCCAATCACCGTCCTGCTATACCTAGCGGGCTGTCGAAGCTTAAGGGACTAACTATTCTTAAAGACAAGGGAACTATCACAGAAGATGAATATCAATTTCTGAAAACACTTTTATCATAGCGCATACTGATATGCTTCCAGAAAAAAGACTGAGCGTTTGGCATTATTGTAACAGGACATGATTAAGGAGTTTGGAGCGGGCATTACGCCGGAAAGAAAAATAAAAGCTCGATTTACGAAGTACTCATATCTGAATACGCTTCGTTTTATTCAGCTGCGTAAAAAAACGTTATAGTCCTAAAAAAGACAAAGCCACATTTGATGTGGCTTTGTACAACTATTTTAAACCGGGATTATTATTCGTTTATGGCTGCGATACCTGGCAACACTTTACCTTCAAAGTATTCAAGCATTGCGCCGCCGCCGGTACTAACGTAACTTACCTTATCAGCATATCCAAATTGATTAACGGCAGCAACACTGTCCCCACCACCAACAAGAGAGAATGCGCCATCCTGGGTAGCTTCAGCAACAGCAGTTGCAACAGCCTTGGTTCCATGCTGGAATTTGTGCATTTCAAATACACCCATCGGACCATTCCACAAAATGGTTTTTGATTCTTTAATCACATTGCAGAATTGCTCGCAGGCATTTTGTCCGATATCCAGGCCTAACCAGCCATCAGGTATATTGTTGCTTGGTGCTGCGGATGTATTTGCTTCTGCATCAAATTTATCTGCTATCACAGAGTCGCTTGGCAGGTGAATGCAAACTCCTTTTTCTTCAGCCTTTTTCAGGATTTCTTTTGCTGTTTCCAATCTGTCCTCTTCGCAAAGGGAGTTACCGATGTTTCCGCCCTGTGCTTTAAAGAAAGTATACGCCATACCTCCACCGATAATAATATCAGTTGCTCTTTCCAGCAAATTTTCAAGTATGAGAATTTTGTCGCTCACTTTTGCACCGCCGATAATGGCCACAAAAGGTTTTTCTGAATTATGTAAGACTTTTTCTGCACTGCTCACCTCTCCTTCCATCAACAAACCAAACATTTTTTTATCACCGGGGAAGAATTTAGCAATAACGGCAGTAGATGCGTGCGCACGGTGTGCTGTGCCAAATGCATCGTTTACGTACACATCTCCCAGTTTTGACAATTTTTCAGCGAAACCCTCATCACCTTTTTCTTCCTGTTTGTAGAAGCGAAGATTTTCAAGTAGCAATACTTGTCCGGGTTGTAAAGCAGCTGCTTTTTGCACAGCCTGCTCGCCGATGCAGTCATCAGCAAATTCAACTTTTAGTCCCAGCAATTCACCCAGGTGATTGATCAGATGTTTTAAAGAGTATTTGTCTTCAGGGCCTTCTTTCGGACGACCAAGATGACTCATCAGTATTACGCTTCCTCCATCACCCAATATCTTTTTGATAGTAGGCAATGCGGCGCGGATTCTTGTATCATCAGTTATAGCCAAAGTTTGTTTATCAAGTGGCACATTAAAATCTACGCGTATCAAAGCTTTTTGACCAGCGAAGTTGTGGTTGGCGAATTTGCTCATAATATTATGATTTCAAGTTTCAGGAATAAGGATAGGGCCATTTGTAGCGGGGAAATTCGCGGCAAGCATAAAACATATTAAATACCCGGGCGAAATTCCGAATGACGCTGACACAATTGCTCAAATATAAATAAAAAGCCGCAGTGTTATTACTGCGGCCAATATGTTCAAATCAAAAATGGAAAAGGCTTAAACATCTTGTATTGCTTGCTACATTAAGATAGTCCATTCCTTTTTGATTGAGTTATATGCTTATTTGCTGATCAAACCTGCGAAATATTTTACAGTACGAACGAGCTGGCTAACATAGCTCATTTCGTTGTCGTACCAGCTTACTGTACGAACCAACTGAACATCGCCTACAGTCTGAACGCGGGTTTGTGTTGCATCGAACAGAGAACCGAAAGTGCTTCCGATGATATCTGTACTTACGATTTCGTCTTCAGTATATCCGTAGCTTTCGTTTGTAGCGGCTTTCATAGCTGCGTTAATTTCGTCTACAGTCACTTTTTTAGCTAATACAGCAGTTAATTCTGTTAAAGAGCCAGTGATTGTTGGAACACGCTGAGCAGAACCATCCAGTTTACCCTTCAGGCTAGGCAGTACCAGGCCGATTGCTTTAGCAGCACCAGTGCTGTTAGGAACAATGTTTTGAGCTGCAGCACGTGCACGGCGAAGATCACCTTTAGCGTGAGGAGCATCTTGTGTATTCTGATCGTTGGTGTAAGCGTGGATAGTTGTCATTAAACCGTTAACGATACCGTATTTTTCTTCCAGAACCTGTGCCATTGGAGCAAGACAGTTAGTTGTACAAGATGCACAGCTAATGATTGTTTCGCTACCATCAAGGATGGTATGGTTTACGTTGTAAACGATAGTTTTAAGATCACCGGTTGCAGGAGCAGAGATAACAACGCGTTTAGCACCAGCAGTTAAGTGTGCTTCAGCTTTTGTTTTGTCTGCAAAGAAACCAGTACATTCTAAAACCACGTCAACATCGTGTGATCCCCAGGCAATTTCAGCCGGATTTTTCTGCGCATAGATCTTAACTTCTTCGCCATTTACAACGATAGAGTTTTCAGTTGCTTTTACGTCAGCATCGAAACGACCCTGCGCGCTATCATATTTCAAAAGGTGAGCTAGAACTTTTGGACTGGTTAAGTCATTGATCGCTACTACGTCAATTCCTTCCATGTTATAGATCTGACGGTATACCAAACGGCCGATACGTCCAAATCCATTGATTGCTACTTTTACTGTACTCATTTGTTAATGTGTTTAAGTTTTTTTAAAAGGCACCGCGAATTTACATGTATTACACTGAAATAGTATGATAATTTTTTGCTCCTGAAAACAACAATCCTGCGTTCATTTTGTTCAACGGCAATACTTGTCCGTTATATTTGAAATTCTTTTTACAGGCTGAACCTCTTTCCTGCAAAGGGTTTAAAGAGATATCTATTTTAGCAACTGAAAAAAAGTTTTCAAAAAAAGTGAAAAAAATTTGCTGGAATTAAAATCACGCCTATTTTTGCACTCCCAAAACAAACAAGGAGCGTTGGTCAAGGGGTTAAGACGCCTCCCTTTCACGGAGGAATCACGGGTTCGATTCCCGTACGCTCTACAAGGAAAGGTAAAAGTTAAGTCCCGGATACTGAGAAGTGTTCGGGATTTTTGTTTTTGAACCACGGAGGCACGGTGGCACGGTGAAACACGACGGGATTGCCACGAAGACGCGAAGACAGAAAGAAGCACAAAGTTTGGAACCACGGAGGCACGAGCGACACGAAGGAACACGACGGGATTGCCACGAAGACGCGGAGACGGAAAGAAGCACAAAGTTTGGAACCACGGAGGCACGAGCGACAAGAAGAAACACGACGGGATTGCCACGAAGACGCGAAGACAGAAAGAAGCTCAAAGTTTGGAACCACGGAGGCACGAGCGACAAGAAGAAACACGACGGGATTGCCACGAAGACGCGAAGACAGAAAAAAGCACAAAGTTTGGAACCACGGAGGCACGAACGACACGAAGAAACACGACGGGATTCCACGAAGACGCGAAGACAGAAAAAAGCACGAAGTTTGGAACCACGGAGGCACGAGCGACACGAAGAAACACGAGCGATTTAAACCACGGAGACACTAACGACAAAACGAAATACGGCGATAGTTTAGCTGATTACCACGCAAGCATTTCTCCGTGTATCGCCGTGCCGCTGTGCCTCCGTGGTTCACAGCTCCCGTAGGGGCAAAAAAAAATGTGCTGCAATTGCAACACACTTTTGTTTATTTTGTAAGTAATAGGACGGTTTGATAAACGACGAACAATTTATTTTATTTTCTCCTCACCACTTTTTCTCTCAGATATTTCTTTCATCGTTTGTAAAACAAAAATACATTAAGATGGCGGCCACCCCGGTCCATAGTCGATGAGAGGAACAAAATCGTCGTTAAGTGGACAAATGAGCCGACAAACTGATTTTTTGTGGATAACATCGTGCCCTCATCCGGAGATATACACATTTAACTTCTTGTAATGCAATCGATTACCCGTACCAATTTCAATTTCTTATATTGATATGAACCATTAACAAAGAAGTAATGACATATGGCGTTCCCTGGTTAACATTTGATTACCTGATTTGAATCAAATGCATACCACTTCCTCAGAATGTTTTGGCTAGCTTGCACAAGCCTTTTTTCATACCAATCTTAATTGCCATTGAATACTTTACCATAGACCAAAACACTTAACCTACATGCAAACAAGAAGAAGTTTTATTAAACAGGCAGCCCTGCTAACTGCAACCACGATCATGCAACCCGGGAACATGTTTAAAAAAGAATACAAACTGGGATTGCAATTTTACACCATAAGAGACCCGCTCGCTGCCGACCTAAAAGGAACACTCCAAAAAATTTCCGGCTTCAGATACCGGGAAGCCGAAACTTACGGATTTAACGGAAAGACTTATTATGGTCAGGATCCAAAAGTATTTGCGCAAATGCTGGCGGATAACAACATTACTACATCCAGCGGCCATTATGATCTAGACAAGTATATCCTCGGAAATTCAACACAGGATGATATGAAGCGATATGTCGACCAGTGCATTGATGGAGCGCACACTCTTAAACAGGATTATATCGTCTGGCCCTGGCTTGATCCGAGTTGGCGCAGTATGGAAAAATTCAAACATTTAGCGCAGGTCTTAAATACTATTGGTGAGCAAATTAAAAAAGGCGGGTTACAACTGGCATATCATAATCACGATTTTGAGTTTGTTGATCATAACGGACAGATTGGCTATGACGTTATTCTGAATGAAACCGATCCATCCCTGGTTAAATTAGAAGCCGACTTGTACTGGATGTCGCGGGCATCTGCCAAAAAACCACATGAATGGTTTGAACTTCAGCCAGGCCGTTTTGTAATATGGCACATTAAGGACATGGATAAAAACAATCCAGATCTACATACCGCAGTTGGAGATGGTACAATTGATTTCAGAACCATAATGCCTGATGCAAATAAAGCCGGTGTAAAACACATGTTTGTAGAACAGGGAAATAATTATGTTCCGGACGCATTGAACTGCGTAGAGCGAAGTGCAAAATACATTCAACGGGAAAACCTGTTCTTAATTTAAATAAAAACGGCCCTGCTTGCACAGGGCCGTTTTATGATAAGTCTTATTTTATTTTATTCAATACCCAGTCGCCTATTTTCGAGCCCTGTTCTGCACCATTGGTTATGGCATCAATAAAATGAATGCCGCCATACAATCTTGATATACCTGCTTCCTGCGCAGCCGCTTTAAACGAAGTAAAAGAACGTGAAGGCAGTCCATATTTTACTTCTATCGTGTCCACATAAGCAAAGTTGTCACCAAAATAATGCGTGAGAATAGTTGCAGAAGCAGAAGACGCAACCGAGTGACCGCTTAAATATTCGGGAAAAGGCGGTGTTTGCAATAGCGGCTTCCATTGCGGATCCATCAGTTTCCGGATAGCCGTTTCAGGACGAATACGGTTGCTTCTGAATTTTTCATCCCAGCAGCACATAAAAGCATCCATCAATCCCATGGCAACGGAAGTATTAATAAGCATTCCATCCTCAAATGATTTGCCCGCTTTGGCGCAAGCTATACCTGCAATGCCAAGCCAGTGAGCGCCCGGCGAAATTTTCTTGACCCCCATCATAAGATGTCCGTCATCCTGAACAGCAAAAGGATTACAATCCCAGAATGCAGCTATCTGCCTGTGATCTTCTGACGCAGGCTCCGGGTGATTTTGTATCAGCAATTTATAAAAAGGAGAATTCTTATCTGTTGAATAAGCTATCGGAGGCACCGGTTTAAACTGCGATGCAGAGTCAAGCGTAAAAGGTCTTACCGTGTTAAAGTAAGGCTCTACTGCAGGCATAAATGCGGGCGGCGTGGGATACCAGCTTCCCTCCTTTTCCAATGGCGTGTAACGCGGATAGTTACTTATTTTAGAATAGCCATCAGCCTTGGCATATTTAAGAATTGCTTTGGATATTGCCAAGGCATACCGTTGTGAGTTTTCAATTTCCCTGTCAGAATAGCCGGCTCTGCTACATGAATCAATAAACCGCTTTTCGTATACTTCAAATGATTTTCCGGAAGGCTGCATTTTTTTTGCAGTCTCCATCATTGCCAACAATGCACTAAGCTGGTATGAATAACCTTTGATTGAATCAGGCTTCTTTAAATCCGGATAACCATTTATGCGGCCATGCATACTTTTAAAAGCAGTATCATTCTGAGAAACCACTTCATACCCGGCAAGACATACATAAGAAAAGAAACGGGCAGCCAGTGGCGGATTCGTAATGTCGTGTACCATGAGCACCGTCATTTGATCCAACACATTGCTAACGTCTTGTGATTTAAATTTTGGATGAAACTTGTTTTCTGTCTTGCAAGAAAATATAACAGCAGCAAAACCTGTTATGCATAAAATCTTTTTTGTAAATACCAGACACCTTTTCATAATCATTACTTCATTGTTGTTTTATAGGCTTTCAGTGGCTGTTGATTTATTCCGAATAACAACGTGTTATTGAAGTTTAGCACACAACGAACATCGCCCTTCAATTGAAAACCGGATTGCTGTTGATTGATGTATTTAAAATTGCCCTTTCCGTCTCCCTTAAGCAAAACTCCATAGTTGGCATCATATTTTCCAAACCGTAAACGCGCACGGTTTATATTACCGCAGAACAAAAGATCCTGCTGTCCGTCACTATCATAATCCAAAGATGTGATCGAAAACACAGGCGAGAATTGTACCTGTAAGGGTAGTTCTTTTTCGCGCAATTTGCCGTTGCCTTCACTTTCAAAATATGCGGTTTTAAGAAAGTTTGCCTGAAGATGACCTGCAGATTTTAACTCCTCAGAAGAAAATATATCTTTTACTCCCGCATCCGCATACCCTTTGTAATCTGTGAATTTCGTACGCATTGAGCTCATCTGATCCAGCAGTTCATCGCGTGTGAGATAAGGATAACTTTTGCCCTGAATATAAAAGCACAATACCGGATCAACAGCTCCATTATCATCAAAATCTTTGTAATACATTTCAGCAGGCTCGCTCTCGCTGACCTTGCATTGCGTATTCAATCCCATATTGCCCGCAATAATATCCGTTCTGCCATCGCCATTGAAATCACCAACAAGTAATCTGTTCCACCAGCCGGAATAATTTTTAGCAAAGTATTCCTGTGTTTTATTTTCAAGCTTGCCCTTATTATTGATGAAAACAGTAACAGGCATCCATTCACCGGTAACTATCAGATCAGCAACATGATCGTTATTCATATCTGCCCAGGCTGCATCAGTTACCATTCCAATTTTCTGAAGTGTTGGCGCCAATGTATTTATCTGATCGGAGAAATGCCCTTTGCCGTCGTTGATCAACAAATAACTTTCAGGTGTTTCAGGATATCTGCCCGGAATTACTCTTCCGCCGACAAAAAGATCAGGGTGTCCATCGCCATTAATATCAGCAACTTTTACACAACTCTTGCTAACCTTCATTTGAGGCAACGCGTCAGTTGCCTTTTGAAACAATCCTTTCCCATTATTAAGATATAGCCTGTCCTGCAACAACGGATCTTCGGGCAAATAATTATGATACCCACCGCTGCTTACATAAATATCAGCAAAGCCATCACCGTTAGCATCAAATATTGCGGCATCAGCATCTTCAGACAATTTATCTGCCTCAAATGCAGGTTGTACGCTTTTGACAAATGAACCATTTTTTTGCTGCAGGAATAAGGATGCAGCCTGACCACCGCCGCCTCCGGCATAAATATCGTCAAGCCCATCTCCGTTAACATCGCCCTTTACAAGACATGGCCCATTAAAGGAAACCGGATTTACCATTAACGGCTGGCGTTTGAAATCATTTATATTGTTAGACTGATTGACATAGTTAACAGGCGATACTGTTTCTGTGAAAGCTGGTTTTACCGGCTGAAGTGGTGTGGCTTCCTGATTTGCATTTTTCTCATCAACCGAGAGCAACTGGTTTGCCTTGACGTTTATAAGCGTTTGCTGTTTACCACTCAACCAGGTAACGCTGATAGAATCCACCAGTGAATCCTTGCCCAACCCGAAATGAACGATTGGTGACACACTCGACTGATAACCTCTTGCTGGCATTTGCTCAACATACTGTTGCTTTCCTTTACTAAACACACGCACTTTAGCTCCTAACCCTTGTGTGTTGCCTGCCGCACCAATTAGTTTAACCTGCAAAAAGCGATTATCTTTTTGTTTATCTGATTCGTTTTGATATATAAATGCAGGTTTGTCAATATTGTTGATTATGAGATCAAGATCTCCATCATTGTCTAAATCTGCATAGACAGCACCATTGCTATTAGACGGCATTTTTATCCCCCACTGTTTACTTACATCTTTAAACGTAAGATCGCCATTGTTTTTAAACAAATAGTTGTCTACGTTAGACGAAGGTATTTGATGAACGAGTTCGAGTACTTCTTCTCTTTTTAATCTTCCCTGGCTTTTGATGTAATCGTTCATGTACTTCATGAAATCCATATTAGTAAAGTCGCGCAGGTAGCCATTTGTTACCAACAAGTCTTTCCAGCCGTCATTATCATAATCAGCCATCAACGGCGCCCAACTCCAGTCCGTATTAGAAATACCAGCCAACTGGCCTATTTCACTGAAAGTTCCATTGCCGTTGTTTAATTGTAGCATATTTCGCATGTACTGATAATAAAAGCCGGTTCTTAAACTCAAATCAAACTTTTCATAATTATCAGGTGCAAAAAGAAGTTTTTGCCTTTTGTTTCCTTCAGGCAACATGTCCAACGTAAGAATATCAGGAAAACCATCATTGTTCATATCAGCCACATCATTTCCCATCGAAAAATGAGAAATATGCTGAATCATTTGAGGAAGCTTATTGGTGAATGAACCATTCTTATTATTGATGTATAAATAATCAGGCACACCATAGTCGTTTGAAATATAAATATCCTGCCATCCGTCACCATCAATATCAGCAATGCCAGCACCGAGACCATATGTAAGCGATGAGCTAGAAATGCCAGACTGACCAGTTATATCGTGAAATAGATTTTTATCATTTTTATACAACCTTATACCAATCGAAGGATTTTCCTGGCTTATCAAAGCAGCAGTACTCGCTTCATCCAGGATGGGAAGGTTTTGCGGATTATGATTGAGTAGTAAAAGATCAAGGTCGCCATCACGGTCATAATCAAAAAAGAATGCTTGTGTGGAGTGCGAAGAATCGGTTAAGCCATACTCCTTTGCTCTCTCTGTAAAATGCGGAATGCCCTTTGCATCATTTCCTTCATTGATAAATAATTGGTTAACCCGGTCAATACCTTTAACGTTGCCGGAATAACATAAAAAGATATCTACCTTACCATCTCCATTTACATCAGCCATAGTTACACCCGTTTTCCACGGCTGATATCTTCCCGCAACATTCGCTTCATCAGTAATATCTTCAAACTCCATTTTCCCTTTGTTGAGATAGAGCTTGTTTTCCTCCATGTTCGAAGAAAAATAAATGTCGTCCAGACCATCATTGTTCAAATCAGCCACGGCAACACCACCTCCATTGTAAAAATATTCGTACATCAATACATTGGTGTTTAGTCCTTCCTCTAGCTTGTTAGTGAAGTTCACATGTGTTTTGCTTTCAGATAAAAGTGTAAACAATTGCGCTTCTTCTTTTTTGTTCGATCCGGTTGAACACGCAAAAAAACAAGACGTACATACGGACACCAGCAGTAGTATTTTGATTGGGGATAAGTTAGTCAAGCAAAAAAGATTTAATATTTGAAATACGCGCTAAAGTAAAAAACCTATGCCGGTTGTAATGCGGCATAGGTTTAAATTTAAATGAAAAAGAGCAATTGTTAATAGCCTGGATTCTGAATAAGTTTTGCATTTTTATTCATCTCATCCCTCACAATTGGTCTGAAATACATTTTATCCACCCATTTCCTGTTTTCAAGGCTGTTATCCTCGAACGGAGCATAGGTGTAATCATAAATTGTAGGATCATATTTGTAAGTGGCCGGCGCAACGGCTCCGGATTTTAACATACCAGTAACCGCGATATACTGGCACTTGCGACCTAGCGTTGTGGGAGCGATCATCCATCTTCTGGCATCATGATAACGCTGCTCTTCGAATGCCATTTCAACTCTTCTTTCATTCCTGTAGCGATCTCTAAGAGCTGTACCCGTTTCCGTTACAGCCGGCATACCAGCTCTAAACCTGATCTTATTTAACCATGTTTGGGCTTCGGCGTCCTGATGAAGTTCAATTAAGGCTTCGATGTAGTTGAATACAACTTCCGTATTTCTTAAAATCGGCCAGGGGAGGAACTGCCTTGTGTTGTTATCTACAACAGCATCATCGACGTCTATAAACTTACGCTGGTAGTAACCAGTCCAGCTACCGTTCCAGTTTTCGACAACACTTTGGCGGGTATCAAGACCTGCAACCACTGCGCCACCCGCAACCATTTGATATTTACCGCTTTGGATCTGGTTAACAGGATCCGGGTTAGAAGTAATCTTGCTACGTGTTTTCCAGCCCGCACCATCATATAAAATAGTAGCGTAAAAACGAGGATCCCTGTTTTCGTATGGCTTTGCTTTTTGAGCTGTATTAGACCAACTAAATTTAGTTCCATCCATCATTTCATAATCGTCTACCATTTGTTGGATAGGGGTATTACCAGCCCAATTGTGGTAACCGTTAGGTCCATTATCCAGCCCTACGGAAGTACCATCACCTCCAGGACCGCCTGTATACATGTCAGGTGTGAAATACCTGGCGAAAAGTAGTTCAATACCTGCAGAGGCGTCTACATCTGGGCTTTTGCTGCCGCCTCCCATTGACATTGAAACGTAATTTCTAATGGCAACGTCTTTGCTTACGGGTGCAGTTAAATTCATCATATAACCACCGCCACCAGCGTCTATAGCAGCTTTAGACGCGTCTCTTGCAGCCGTCCACCTGGCAGTTCTGTCTCCACTCACATATCCAATTAATTCAGGATTGGAGTAGCTAGCGATTACTGCTGATTTAGATTTGGCCGTTGGCACGTCATGTAAGTCACTAGCGGCATACGTAAGCACTCTTGATTTCAACGCGAGTGCTGCGGCAACTGTAGCTCTTCCTTTTGCAATACTTTTACCACCAAGCAACAAAGCAGCACTGTCGCAGTCCTTTACAATAAAATTAACACACTCTTCATAAGTGTTGCGAGCTGCAGAATAATCCTCATTTAATCCATATGAACGATCTATAATTGGTGCTGCACCATAATAGCGAACTATCTGTTGAAAATAATACGCGCGGAGAAAATGTGCTTCTCCCTGTAAACGATCACTCAGATCTTTGTTGTCAAAACCTGGTGTTCTAAGGTTCTCAAGCGAGATGTTGGTAGCCCTTATATAACTGTACATATTATTCCAGGCATAAGTTCCACTTACCCACCCTGGAGTAGAAGGATCCAGTGAGCCTTCGTTTACAATGTTAATACCACGACCGGCATGGGTAAATATAGCTTCATCTGATAAAGATGAAAGCTGCTGTTCATCAATACCTCCATTACCCAACCCGTTGTAAATATTGGTAACGAAAGCCTCTGACAGGTTACCATCCGTCCATGTCACATCAGACGAAATCTGGTTAAGCGGCTGTGTATTCAGGAAATCCGTTTTACAGGAGGAGACAGCAACCCCTATACCCATTATCGCTGGTAATATATATTTATATCTTCTTTTCATAGTAATTCATTTTAGAAGGTTACTCTTAAACCGCCGCTTAAAATTCTTGCCTGCGGATAGTACTGACCGCTGCCACTTGTTGATTCAGGATCCCAGATCTTCATTTTATCCCAGGTTACCAGGTTCAAGCCATTCACGTATAATCTGAAATTGCTGATGCCAGCATATTTCAACAGCTTTGGAGAGAAGTTGTAACCCAACTCCACGTTTTTCAAACGCAGATAATCGCTGTTTCTTAGGAAATATGTGTTGTTTCCGTGGTCAGAGAAGTTAGTGAAGTAAGTATCGTTCCTGTTTGGTAATCTTGGATCCACGCTGCTTGGAGCATCGGGTCTCCACTGATGATCATAACTGTATTTAAGATAGTTACCTATATCTCCAGACTCAGTACCGAAATAAAGAAGTCCACCAGTTGCACCCTGGAACAGAATAGAAAGATCAAAACCTTTGTATTGCATGTTAATAGCCAGACCGCCGGTAAATTTAGGATCTTGTGTTTTATCCAGTCTTACCTGGTCATCACCATTAATTTTGCCGTCATGATTCACATCTTTGAACTTCATGTCGCCAGGCAATAATTTGTCGCGGAAAGTATAATCGATGGTATTAGCATCAATATCTTTTTGGTCTCTGAATACACCATCATACTGATAGGCGATAAAGGCAGTACCACCGTTTGAAGTGAATGGATGTCCTGTAGCCTTTTGCCAGTCAGGAGCACCTGGAGCTTCATCAAAAGACAAGATCTTGTTCTGAGCATATCCACCATTCACACTTACGTTGAAGGTAAGATCATTAATACGTCCGTTATAACCAACTTTGAACTCGTAGCCTTTATTTTCAACACTACCTATGTTTGTTGGAGGAAGGATGCCAGCGATACCTGCAGAACCCGGAGTTGAACCTTGTTTAGGCCACAGGATGTTTGTACGCTTGTTGTAGAACCAGTCAAACTCAAAATTGATCGCATTTTTAAACAATGCACCTTCAAGACCTATATCGGTGTTGTTTGCCACTTCCCATGTAAAGTTAGGGTTAGGCAATACAGTCTCATATAACGTTTTGAATGCAGAGCCATTGATAGGATAAGATCCGAAAGCATATGTTGATAAGTACTGATATTCTTTCAATACGCCACCATAATAAACCTGGTCATTACCCATTTGTCCCCATGAGGCCCTCAATTTCAAATTGCTTACAAAGTTTACGTTGTTCTTAAAGAAGTTCTCTTCAGAAATTCTCCAACCAGCCAACAAACCAGGGAAAAAGCCCCAGCGATGCTCAGGAGGGAACAGATAAGAACCATCATATCTCCAAAGGAATTCTGCCATATATTTTTCCTTATAGTTGTAGGCAGCCCTTCCGAAATAGCTTAAGCGAGCGCGATTGTATGCTGAACCACCAACATTCTGACCGGCAGTACCACCGGCAAATAACTGGTCAACAGCTGGAGAAATGAAGTTGGTACGATATGCATTAAAATCATCTTCGTCGTGTGTTTCTTTTGTTACCGCAGCCATTAAGCTGATGTTATGGTTTCCAAAATTGTGATCGTAATTCACAAAACCAGAAAGAAGAATATCAAGATAATTTGCATCTCCCTGACTTAATTGCGGAGTAGTAAACGTAGAACGCATATTCTTTGTCAGCAATGGCGTTACACCATCTGCCTCATAAGTTACATGATCCCAGAAATACAGATACCACGGTGTAGCCCATCGTTTAGTACGTTGAATTTCTTTATTAAGTGTAGCTGTACCGGTAACTTTCAAACCGTCTACCCAGGGTATCAACACTTCAACTTTACCATTCGACTGGAAATAATCCCTTTTGTCTTTGTCATAACCAGTTTGGTTAGTGGTGATCACAATTGGATTTTGACCGTTTTCAATATCCGGACCAGGCAAACCATTTGGCCATACTTCAGGATCGGTAGGACGACCTCTCATCATCATCCTGAAGATAGATCCTGCAGATTCTGTCGGGAAGAACCGAGATTCCTCACGTGCAGTAAAACCAAGTGAGGTATTGATGTATTTATTGATCCTGGCATCCATGTTAATACGCATATCATACTGCTTATAACCTGTTGCCGAATTTTTGTAATAGCCATCCTGGTTAGTGTACCCTAAAGATGCAAGGTATCTTACTGCTTCGTTGCCTCCATTGATCTGGAGTGTTTGTTTACTTTGCGGAGACCAGGTTTTCAAAGTTGTTCCAAACCAGTCTGTATTTGGATGTCCCCAGGGATCTGAACCGTCCGCATATTTTTTAACATCACCAGGCTGAAAAGGAGCTGTAATAGTCACCTGGCCATCACTTGATTTATACGTACCAGTTGATTTAAGTGCCTCGTATGCTGCCCCCCATTCTGAAGAGTAATCGGCAAGGCCATTATAAATGGTAGTCAGGTTGTTGATATCAGCATATTCTACAGCATTTGACATTTTGGGAATGCGTGTTGGCTGAGACCATCCCTGGTTAAGTGTATATGATAACTGTGGCTTTCCTGATTTACCATGTTTGGTAGTGATAAGGATAACGCCATTAGCCGCTCTGGCTCCATAGATAGCGGCAGACGCATCTTTCAACACAGACATACTTTCGATATCTGCGGGATTGATACGCTCAAGACCACCAGCAATATCCGGTACACCGTCTACCACTATAAGCGCAGAAGTGTTTCCTAAAGTATTGGTACCTCTCACACGAATAGATGAACCGTCGTATCCAGGCTCACCACTTGATTGTACCGCGCTAATACCTGGCAAACGACCTGCCAGCGAATTTGAAAGGTTAACGGTAGGAGCTTTTTCCAATTCTGTACCCTTAACCTGGGCAACGGCACCAGTAACAGTAACTTTCTTTTGCGCTCCATAACCTACCACAACCACATCCTCCAGTTTGGCTGCATCAGATGCTAATTGAATGCTGACGCTGCTTTTATTGGCAACGGACACTTCCTGTCCTTTAAAGCCAATGTAGTTAATAACCAATACAGCTTTTTCATCAGCCGTAATACTAAATTCACCGGCTTCGTTGGTGGTGACACCCCTTGTAGTACCCTTAACCATGACACTTACGTTGGCTAAAGGGGCACCTTTTTCATCCGTAATTTTACCCGTGATTGTCTTGTCCGCGGGTCTGTAAATTTTTTTTGGATCTTTTGCGTAAACCGGCCCAAATGTGGCAGTTAACCCAAGCATAGTTAAGCCGCATATGGCACCTACCTTGCAAAAGCGATAGTGCAATTTTTTCATGGCAATAATAATGAGTTATAAAAGGTATTTCAATTAAGTAATCGATTACGAAACCCTTTAGGAGTCATTAAACAGATTTAAACACATCAGGCAGAAGTTTTAGGTTATTTATTAAAAACGGTAAATAAAAACTACATACTTTTCAGCATGCTCGTACTAGTGAAATGATGCCGGAACTAGATCAGCTTCCGAGACTTAATGGTACAGGCTCCTCGTTCGAAAAGTGGAAAATCAGATAATTCAGTCGTTAGTTTTAGCATGTTCTTTGGCAGCTTTTTCATATAGGCAATTAGCATTAACACTTATTCACATGACACACAATCGGCCACATTTTAGCGGCGATCTCAGTATTCTTAGGATAAAAGTAATGTTAATTTATTTAATCAGCAAAAAAAATGTCAAATTAACATTTATCTCAAAAAAGTTGATAATTAAGTTATTGCAGAGAAATTCTCAAGGGAAAAAAATATTTCTTAAAATATGATTAAAAGGGTTGATTTAACTCAACCCAAACACCTCATGCAATTCAGGAATCTCAATATGTTTTAATCCCTTCTTATAAAGACGGCGTTGAAATTCCTGTTGTACATCATACTCACCATGCACAAGGAATAATGTTTTTACTTCAGCAAGATTTTGACATGCCAGGAACTGCGAAAGATCGTCGTAATCGCCGTGCGCACTCATGCTGCGCATAATGCCTACCTCGGCAACGACATCATAGTAATCTCCGAAGATGCGAACTTGTTTGGCTCCATTCATCAACCTGCCCCCTAATGAATTGGGCTCACAATAGCCGACTATTAAAATAGTATTGCGTTTGTCGCCGATGTTATTAAGAATATGATGCTTGATCCTTCCTGCATCAGCCATACCACTTGCAGAGATAATAATGCAGGGGCCGTGGTATTCGTTTATCAGTTTACTTTCATCTACACTTTTTGTAAAGCGGAGTCCTTCAAAATCAAACGGATCGTCATCTACCTGCAATAATTTCTTGATGCGGTTGTTGAAGTTTTCAGGATGGCTCTTTACTACATCGGTTGCCTCGCGGCTTAGAGGACTGTCTACATAAACAGGAATTTTAGGCAACCTGTTTTCTATGCTAAGCTGGTTAAGAAAATATAGCAGCTCCTGCGTTCGTCCAACACTAAATGCAGGGATAATCAATTTGCCTTTTCTTTCAACACAGGTTTTTTGGATCCAGTCGAAAAGAATATCCGGCGTATTAAAAACATCTTCATGCAAGCTGCTTCCATATGTGCTTTCAATAATAATATAATCTGCCTGAGGAAATACATCAGGCGAACGGAGTATGATGTCGCGATAGCGGCCCACATCCCCGCTAAACGTCAAATGAGTTGTCTTGCCTTCTTCTGTTACTTTCAGGTGAACAGCAGCACTGCCAATGATATGGCCCGCATCTGTGTACAAAACTTCAAGCCCCGGCTCTATCGTAACCCATTTGCCGTATGGTACTGTTTCAAAGAGAGGCAATGCGTCCTGCGCATTTTCCAATGTATATAATGGTTCAATCGGGGGTTTGCCTTGCTTAGCTCTTTTTTTGTTGATAAACTTTATATCATCGTGCTGTATTTCTGCCGAATCTTCGAGCAATATTTCAGCGAGATCCATAGTTGCTGGCGTGCAGAATATCCTTCCTTTAAAACCTTCCTTTACCAATTTGGGAATTAGTCCTGAATGATCGATGTGTGCATGCGACAGCAATAAATAATTCACTTCGCTGGCGTCAAACCCAAATGTTGCATTTAACACATCTGTCTCCTGCCCCATTCCCTGGAACATACCGCAGTCAAGAAGTATCTGCGTGCCTTTTTTAAGAGTTAGTAAATGTTTTGATCCCGTAACCGTACGTGTAGCTCCGTGAAAAGCAATCTTCATAACAACAAATTTTATTTATGACCACAACTTTGCAGCGCGACAAGTTAATACAACAGTGCAATATAAACAGTTAAAAGATTTTCATTTGCCCGGCCCGGTAGCATGCTACAACAATTATAATAATATTCTTTTCAAAGCCGGGTTAGATGTTAATCTGCTTTTCAGCAGATGCACCAATGTCTGCATAAAGGCCAAACCGTTGGTGTATTTGATATACATGTACCTTAGTTTAACATTAAAATATAAGCGCTAACATCTTACCGGTTAAAAATAAGTCGTTGTAATTACGTGCTTTTTTTGTAACTTCTCATTACTAAAACCTTGTCGTATGAATAACGCAATCATTTCGAGGATTGCCATCATTGGCTTTGGTATAGTCCTCGCCATCTTCGGCATAAAACACTTCCTGGATCCGGAAAATTTAGCTATCATGGTTCCCAGCTTTATTCCAGGTGGAAAGATCTGGGTGTATATAGTAGGCACAGCTTTCATTCTTGCCGCCATTGCTTTTATCATTAACAGAAAAGTAAAACTTGCGGGTTATTTGCTGGCACTCATGTTGATCATCTTTGTGATAACCATTCACCTGAGAGGGTACATGGATGCTGGTGACAAAGAACTGCAGGCCATATCTTTTGTAAATATGCTGAAAGATCTTGCACTTGCATGCGCGGCCCTGGTTATTGGCAGCACTTATGACAATACTCAAACTATTGTTAGAGATTAGTTCAATTAAAACCAATAATTCGTACCGGCAGTCATAATAAGCCGCATCCAGGATACAACAACCGTTAAATGACGATACAAGCCTAAAGGCTTTCAGAAGGCCTTAAGACTAACGGTAATGCTTTTTCGCAACTTATGGCAATACATAATGCTATTAATACGCCAACTGCATAACAAAGACAGTCGCTCCATAAGAAGCCGTATCCCAATAAAATTCCAAACGGGAATGTGTGTCTTATTTTGTTTAACCACGGCGCCTGGCACAGTTGTGAAGTTTCTATTGCCATACATACTAAGTAGCTTACCACTGCAACCCAGCTTAGCTTTTTATTTACAGCGAGAAAACGCACGCCGAAAAATATGCAACTGGCAGAAAAAACATCACCTCCATATTCTTTCACTATAAATGGCAAATGCGGTGCAAAACGGCTAAGTAAACCCACTGGAATGTTGATCAAAACAAGAACGAAATACAACCATTTCTTTTGAACACGGGACATCAGGGATAGTTTTTAGGATCTAAAGCAGCCGGCGACCAATCTTTCAGAAAGTCCATCACCTTCTCTTTACTATAGTAATTATTTTGCTCAAGATAAGATGAATTTTGGGTCTGTATGCGCTTACCTTCCGCGTCAAGAATAATAAATACAGGAAAGCCAAATCTCTGCGGATATCCATATTGTGCAAAAACCGCATCGTTTTTGTTTTCCTTGCTATAATTGAGATGGTAAACAATATAGTTGGCCTGAATAAGAGAATCCACCTGCCGGTCAGCAGTCGCAATCCTGTCAAATCTGTAACACCAGGTACACCAGTTGCCGCCTGCCATTATCAATACATGTTTCTTTTCTGCTTTGGCTTTTACAACAACTTCAGCTATATCTTTTACCGCGTTGGCTCCGGGGTGATAGATCAGGGAATCATTTGCCAATGACTTGAAGAAAGAAATACAGAGAAAGATGGTAAGACCGTAAGACCGTAAGATCGTACGACAGTAAGACCGTAAAACATGTAAGACGTGTAAGACCTGTAAGAATGGTGTAGAAGGTTTATTAAACATGAGGCAAATTTAATAAGAAGACCGTAAGATCGTAAGACATGTTAGACCGTAAGACGAGTAAGATCCGAAAAAAATTGGATGGAAGTTTTTTTTAGAACATAAGCCGTAATTAAGAATTGAAGATTGTATGAGTGATACAGTGCCACACGACACTTAATTACGGCTTTTATTACTATTTCTTGTTGGAAGAACACCAATTGCGACAGGCCAAAAGCTGATAGCTGATAGCTTTTTACTGCTTGTCTATTTCTACAATACACGCAACAGCGCTTTTATCGCCGGCGTTGGTTTTAAATGATATGGTGCCTTCTGAAGTATTTGAAAAAGTAACACCACTAATTGACTGACGTTTAACAGCACTGCTTACAGCCTGCTCAAATCCCGCACTCCTGCTGCTGTTTACGGCATTGTTCAGTTGAAATACATTTAAAGAATCTTTGCTTATAACTACCGCCATATAATCTTTCGTTCCAATGCTATCTGCCATCATGCTCATGCCTCTTGGAAAAAGTCTGTATCCGGTGATGCCACAGTAAGGCGAGAATTTGGTTTTTGTTGGATCCTGCCTGCTGGGATATGGGAACAACACATAGCTGCTTCCATCTGTTTCCTTCCCCAATACATAGACATAACACTCTGAAGTATTTTTTACTTCCATTTTAAACTGGGTGCCTTTAATGATCGGTTGTTTTGTTTGAAAAATATTACCACTCTTTAATTGCAGCGGAATATAACTTTTTGTTTTGCCTTCAACCAACCCTATGCTTACATCCAGGTCGCGGGATGCAGCAAGTCCTTCTTTTGGCATAGGATTTACGCCATATGCTTCTCTTACAAAATGTTTGAAATCTTTGTAGCGTACCCAGGCAATGCCATTGTTGCCCCAATCACTTCCCCAGCTATTCATAATCTGAAAAGCTCCGCCTTCTTTGCGATCATCATAACCTACAACACACATAGCATGTCCACCAAATCCTATTTGATTATAGTCGTCGTCATTAGGATGCCATACATCCTGCCCCATCATACCCTGCATAAAGCTGCCGCCTACCATCATACCAATTACCACAGGCACATCCCTTGCCAGGTGTTCTTTTATTGCGCGGAGATCAAGCGCGTTTATCTTGTCACCATCTGTAAGGCGCGTAAATCCAAGCATGCGAAATTGTGACGCTTCCTGTTTCAATTGCGGATTTGGCTGACGCTCACAATCGTTTTCATCATAAGGAAAAGCATTGAATGGAACAGCTCCCACCTGCGTCATGTTCTCCATAGCGCGTATAATGTAGCTACCCTGGCAGCCATCAAGACCAATTTGATTGTATAAAAAAGAAGGACTGAATGCAACTGAATTGGGATCTTTTCCTGTTCTTTCTGCCTCAAGAATTGACCTTGCACCGTAAGCACTGCTCCAGGCTACACAACTTCCCTGGTGGCCCTGATCAAGCCTGTTAGGAGCAAACTTTGCAAGCGACACTGCTTCGGGAAGGTTGTTCTTACTGTCATCTAACGCTTCATAAACAGGCGCTTTCTCAAATTGTTTGGGGTCGAGGTTTCCACCTGTACTAAATGCCGCCGCAGCCTGTTGTTGCAGTCCGGCCATATTACATCCACCTTTCAGATAAAAGAATCCACCTACCGCCAGTACAAGCACAAGCAATATGGGCTTGCGGATTAGTAGTCCCAGGATGAGTGGCAGAAACTGAAACAGTCCGCCACCTCCACCACCACGACCACCGCCGCCACCTGTATTTTCACCGCTATTATCATACTGATCATCCGGATCATCGACCATTCTTATTGGCATACATGTAAGTTTAGCAATGTAAAATAAAGATTTGTAGAAGAATTGACAACAGCTAAAAGCTGTCAGCTGTTTTTTTGAAACACGGAGACACGAAGATTCTAAGGCGCACGAAGAAATAAAGAATAGCTTTGAGCTGTCAGCTATCAGCTTTCAGCTGGTTTTTTGAAACACGAAGACACGAAGAACACCAAAACGCACGAAGAATTAACGAAATCTACCTTTGTGCCGCTTTGTGTCCTTTGTGGCTTAGTGGTTCATCAACACTATCCTTCTTATCGCTTTGCGGATGACTGTCTGAAAATAGGCACGGGTTTCAGTACTACTTTTTGAAGTTTGGCTTCTTTACCGGCCTTGCTTTTATTTGTATTGATGAGCTCCAATAGCAGGCGGAAAGATTCCTTACCCATATTTACTGTCTGTTGATCAATTGTTGAAAGGCTTGGTGTAATATGTTCCCCAAATAACTCGTTTGCGAAACCGATAACACCAAACTGTTCGGGGATCTTTATGTTTCTGTCTTTCAGTTCTTTAATCGCGCCAAGTGCTGTAAAATCTTCCACAGCAAAAACAGCGTCCGGCGGATGGGGTAACTCCATCATGTGCTTTATTGCGGCTTTTCCGGCTTCAATAGAAACATCACCGGCATAAACAAGATCAAAATCAACTTTTATGTTATGTGCCTGCAAAGCCCCCATGTACCCCTTTAACCGGTCGTTGAAGATCTTAATATGCTGAGGCCCTGAAATATGGGCAATTCTACGGTAACCTTGTTCTATCAGGTGCTCGGTGGCAAGATATCCGCCACGATAGTCGTCAACCACAACAGAAGATATTCCAAGATCATCGTTTGCACGGTCGAAAAAAACAATTGGAATGCCTCTTTGTTTAATATCGATAAAGTGAGAGTAATCAGACGTTTCTTTGGCAATAGAGGCGAGAATGCCATCTACACGCGCAGATAAAAAAGTTTCCAGCCCTTTAACCTCAAAATCCCTGGATTCGTTTGTCTGGTAGATCAAAACGTTGTATCCGTTGATGTTAGCAAGGTTTTCTATACCATGTACTACCGAACCAAAGAAGTTGATCTCAGCACTCGGGATGATCACGCCGATGGAGAATGACTTACCCGATCGAAGCGATGATGCTATTTTATTGGGTTTGTAATGCAGACGTTCGGCCGCCTCAGCCACGCGATGTTTGGTTTCATCGCTTATTGCGGGGTGATTGTTTAGAGCCCTGGATACGGTGGCTGCTGTTGTATTTAGCTCTTTGGCTATGTCAGCAATGGTTACTTTATATGACAAGATTCAAGATTTATTCAAACTTATGAGATTGCAACAGATATTCATCAAGGCTACCCGACTTTTTTATTGCCGGTTACATGCTTTTTACATTAGCTTCTCTTGCCTCCGGATGTAATATTACGGATTTTCGAGACAAGTATAATGAGCAACAATTTGTAGATCCTGCAATAGTGTTGTACCGCGTAAAATATTAACGCAAAAACATCACAGTTATGCACATTTTGGAACGGATCTTTTTAAGTTAAAATGCCCCGTTCCGCTTGTTCCCCTGGCATCCAGCAAAATAGATAGAATTAAAATTATTATACCATGTCAATATTTTACAGCCAAACAGCTGCCTAAACATTTGCAATAGCCTGCCGTTTTTTGTAACTTAGTAGCGTATTCGATTGATTTGACCATAGCCTCTTTATCTTCTCCATAGTATTTACCAATAGCCTGGCCACACGCCACTGATTAAGTTATTCCACAAGCCTTGTATAAATAACCAAAGGCTAAGGTTAACGCTGCCGAATTGTGTAATGCATCTTTTTGTATTACCGAATCTTTCATTAAACAATCCCCATCGGAAACCACTTCAGCTGGTCTGTAATTCTTGTGTCTGTTAATCACTGTTTGCTTAAAATTTTTCATTTCAAAAACAACAAAATGAAAATGCTTACAGGGCTGCTTCCGCAAGAAAAAGCTAAGCCCGGCTATCCGATCCCTTCTATTAGCCAGTTGCAACTGGTAAAAAACACCAGATTACACTGTATAACAGCAAGACTACGAAATTTCCTGCGGGTCTTTTTAATAATGGGTCTCGCACCCTTGATCACGTCACAAATCATAACGGAAAAACTGCATGCACAAACGGGCCAAACGTTTGTTGTAAACACTTTGGGTGATGCAGAAGATCCGGATGGCAACGACTTCAGCGATGGCCATTGCGATGCTGATCCCAACACGCCGGGAGATCAATGCACGTTTCGTGCGGCAATACAAAATCACAATGCCAACCGCAACCTTGATCACAATACTATCATTTTCGCAATTCCAAATGCACCCGGTTCAGGCAGCATTGTTATTATGGTTGGTAGCTCAGGAAATGGTGCTTTACCGCCCGTGCTGGGGTCCGTTACCATAGTGGGGCTTAACACTGTTGGCCCTTCCCGCCGAATTGAAATAAACGGCAGCCAGGCTGGTGCCGGTGCGATGGGATTAAAACTGCTTGGCGGAAAATCTGATATTTCATTTTTCATTATTAACAACTTTGCCAGCAACGGTATTTATATTTCAGGCACACCAATTGGCGATGGCGGCCACAATGTTCATTACAATTTTATAGGAACGGACAGCACTGGGACAGTAGCAGCAGGAAACGGCGGAGATGGTATATTCATAGACAACACACCCAATAATCTTATCGGCGGTTCAGGTGTACTGGATGGCAACGTTATCTGTAGCAACGGCGGTTATGGCATTCGCATTGCCGGACCGGATACTACAGTGATTGGACAGACAAACAGAGCTACTGGCAACAATCTCTATGGCAATAAGATAGGACAGAATTTTTTAGAAAATAATTTTCTACCCAACGGTCAGGGTGGTATACAAAACGACAATGCTCCGCAGAATAATATAGGGGGAACGGGCACCAATCAGGGAAATAAAATAGTGGGCCAAAACAACGGTATTACTGTGCAGGGAAGCCTTTCCAAAGGCGTACGCGTGGAAGGAAATTTTGTCGGAAGGGATGGAACAACTGCGAAATTCCTTGCAGGTATTTTCGCGCGTAGCGGAGAGCTACTAACTGTGACGGGAAACATCATCACTAATATTGGTGACGTTGGGATGGATATTTTTCTTGACGCAAACAGCACCTACGACATCAAGAAAAATCAGATTAATGGTGATGTAAAAATAGGATCGAAATTTACGTTCGGACAGGGACGCGTTATAACGGTTAACTACCAGGACAATATCCACTTTAAAAACTCAACCGGTCTCATGATTGATGAGTCGATTAACAGTACCATTAACTGGCTAATAACAGGTGACACAGTTCTTAATGGCCAGAACGGTGGTAACATTAAGTTCCGTTCTGCCGGTACAAAACAATTAAATAACAATGAATGGAAATTAAACGCGGGTGTTGGTTGTGCCTATGCAGTGGATTTTGCAGCAGGCGTTAAGGCCAGCATTATAGTAAATGGAGATCTTTATCTTCAGAATGGGGCGGAAGGCATGAAAGGCAACGTACATCTTGATGCACAGGCAGAGGTTGTATTTACACTTAGTAAAATTACCGGAAGCAGCAATGGGAAAGATGGACTCGCTTTGGGCCTTGCCGCTTCAGCTGGTGCAAAGGGAGATTTAAAAATAAACGGAGGAAGTGACTTTTCATTAAACGCTGCGGCTGCATTGCGCCTCATGGGAGAAAAGAGCAGCCTGGATATATTCCGGGTTGAAGTAGACAGAATTAATGCTACCAGAAACAAAGACATTGATGTAACACTTTATTTTCTGAACATTAACCTGAGACATAGTGTAACCAACAGCAAAATAACAGACAACACTGGTGCGGGAATTGTTCTTGACGGAGCAACAGAAGCAAGCATTGACAACGACACAATCGAAAATAACGGCAATGGCATTGTTATGTTGGATGCAGCAGTTGGAACCGTGACCAACAATATTATAAGTGGAAATAAAACTGGTGTTGTACTTGCGGGTAACGGAACCGGGACATCGCTTACTTCAAATTCCATCTTTGGAAATGCAACACTGGGAATTGATCTCGGCAATGATGGTGTTACTGCTAACGATAATGGAGACGCAGACACAGGCCCCAATAACCTGCAAAATTTTCCTGTGCTCACATCGGTCAATTCCAGCGGCGGAAGCACTTCAATTGCAGGCACTTTAAACAGCACCGCGAATACAATATTTAACATTCAGTTTTTCACGAACGATCATTGCAGCCCATCCGGCTTTGGAGAAGGACAAATATTGATTGGCTCAAAACAGGTGACTACTGACGGAGGTGGTAACGCAACATTTGTAGCGCTGATTAACGGAGTAACCCTTGCTAACGGCGCTTCAGTTACGGCCACTGCAACAGATGCCAACAATAACACCAGCGAGTTTAGCAAGTGTATTCAGGCTGAAGGCACTCCTGAAAGCGCAGATCTTGAGTTGACGAAAAAGGTGGATAAGTCTCAAATTACCGTTGGAGGCACCGTTGTTTTTACAGTGACCTTAAGCAACAAAGGACCGGCTAACGGAACAGGCATTGTTGTGACTGATAAAATTCCGGCAGGCATTAGCATTACCGATGTAACTACATCTACCGGCGTTTACGATAAAAACACAAGCGTTTGGGCCGTTGGCTCAGTTGTTAGCGGTGGACAGGCAACATTGACTGCTACAGGTACAACAACACAGACTGGCAACATAACCAATACTGCGGAAGTTACTGCTGCCGGACAGCCAGATCCGGATTCTTCACCGAATAATCATAATCCAAATGAAGATGACCAGGCCACAGTAACCGTTCAGGTTACACCACAACAAGGTGCTGAGGCTGATCTGGAAATTACCAAGACCGCAAACAGAACGCAGGTTGGTGTAGGAGATCAGATCATTTTCACCATCTCTATATTTAACAGGGGACCGGCAACAGCTACAAATATCCAGGTGCGTGATATAATTCCATCAGCTGTCAGTTTAACCAATGTAAAAGTTTCAGCTGGTACTTACAATGCAACAACAGGCATTTGGAAACTTAACCATTTGTTCAAGGGAGCTCATGCTGTAGCCACTTTTACTGGTAATACCACAAAAGATGGCGTATTTGAAAACACTGCCGAAGTGGTTGCAAGCGATCAAAAGGACACCGATTCTTCGCCGGGAAATAACAACCCGAATGAAGATGACCAGGCCACCGTTGTAATCAGATCATTGCTAACCAAGCCCGCGGATCTTGAGCTTAACAAGCAAGTAGACAAGGCCATCGTTGTATCCGGAGATGATGTAAACTTTACTATAACCTTGTCCAACAAAGGACCGGAAACAGCAACAGGCATAGCTGTAAAAGATCTGTCATCAAAAGGATTGGTATTTAATAAAGTAATCGCATCAGCAGGAAGTTTTGATATTACAACAGGCATATGGACTGTAAGTCAATTAACTGCAGGAGCAAGTGAAACACTCATGATCAATGCAACTACAATGATCCCGGGAACATTAACAAACACGGCTGAAGTTGCAGCAAGTGATCAACCAGATCCCGATTCATCTCCTGACAATGGCATTTCTACAGAGGATGATCAGTCATCAGTAAATGTAAAATCACTCCAAACAACACAGGCTGATCTTGAGCTCAGTCTCACCGCAAGCACGTTACAGGCAGCTCCCGGCGATCAGGTAACCATTACAGGCATATTGTTCAACCGCGGTCCGGCAACTGCAACAAACATTATTCTGAGTGAAATAGCTCCAGCCGGATTAACATTTAATGCGGTGAAAATATCCGCCGGAACATACACTGCAAGCAATGGCACGTGGAAAATCAATCACCTCTTCAAAGGTGCAAAGGCATATATTACCATTACCGCCACAGTTACCCAAACCGGCAATATTACCAATACAGCAGAAGTAATTCTTACAGACCAATCTGATCCGGATTCATCGCCTAACAACCACAATCCGGCAGAAGATGATCAGGCATCAATAACAATTCAAAGTAGCGCGGCTATTGCCAGAAAAGCTTTTGGAAACAACCTGCACCAACAAACAGACAAAGCTGGTTATAATCAGGAAAAGGAAAATGAAGTTTCGTTGACCGCTTATCCAAATCCGGTTAACGCTTCTACTACTGTTCATTTCTATCTACCTGCACAAAGTCGCGTGCAACTTGTTGTTGTCAATGCAGCAACAGGCAGGATAGTATCTACTATTATCGCAAATCAGATTACTACCGCAGGTAATCACAGCATTCGTTGGCAAATGCCGTACCTCGCTTCAGGAATCTATATTCTTCAACTAAAAACAGACCATACAATTAAAACACTCAAGCTTTTATCAGATAACCGTTAGTTAATAAAAAGGCATAAGTACAACAATATACTTATGCCTTTTTTACTGATTCGTCTAAAATGGGTTTAGTGACGACGTTATGATTGACGAAGTAATTTTCATTACTTTGTATATAAATCGTACTGCTTTGCAACCAAATAAGCTTATACAGGAGCCTTCTGCTACTGCTCTGAAATACAGAATACAATCCGTAGATATTCTCAGAGGCATTATAATGATCATTATGGCGCTGGACCATGTAAGGGATTTTTTCCATATACATGGAATGGACGGAGACCCCACAGATATGGCTACGACCACTCCCCTGCTATTTTTCACGAGGTGGGTAACCCATTTTTGCGCACCAACCTTCGTCTTCCTTTCAGGTATCTCCGCTTACCTCTCAGGGTTAAAAAAGACAAAAGCTGAGCTGCGGTCGTTTCTTATAAAACGCGGATTGTGGCTGATACTTGTTGAAATGGTGGTTGTAACATTTGGCATCACATTTAACCCGTTCTATAACATTATTATACTTCAGGTAATCTGGGCCATCGGCCTTAGCATGATTATTCTTGGCCTATTTGTTGGCACTTCACCATTAGTAATTCTAATAACCGGCGCTGTAATTTTTCTCGGCCATAATATATTTGACTACGTAAAAGTATCCGATACCACCACTGCCGGCAAACTGTTTCAGCTGCTCGTAGTGGGGCCGCGCGGCGTTTTTCCAATAAGCAGCAACAGGATGTTTTTAGTTTTTTACACCGCAATTCCATGGACAGGCGTTATGCTTTTGGGTTATTCCGCAGGCAGGATATTCAATAAGACAGTAGATTCAGCAAGACGCCAACGATTATTAACAGTTATCGGATTGACGACAGTTGCCGCTTTCATTATTTTAAGGTTGCTTAATTCATATGGGGATCCGGCGCCATGGTCTACACAAAAAGATAACATCACAACTTTTCTTTCTTTTTTAAACACAACCAAGTATCCGCCCTCTATCGTCTTCTCTTGCATGACGATAGGCCCTTCTATTTTATTGCTTGCATTTTTTGAAAAGAGACGAAGTAAGCTTACTGATATTTTTACTGTTTACGGCAAAGTACCCTTCTTTTATTATATCATCCATTTTTACAGTATACATGTTCTCTGCATGATTGTGTTCTTTGCAAGTGGTCACAGGTTTAAAGAAGCGGTTGATCCTAATTCATTTGCAGTATTCAGGCCTTTCCATTTTGGATTTGAACTACCGGTTGTATACCTTATCTGGATAGGCCTTGTTGTTCTTCTATACAAACCTTGCAAACGGTTCAGCAAATACAGAGCAACACATTCCCAATGGTGGTTAAGTTATTTATAACGGGACTCTAAGACCCATGTAATTGCTTTCAATTCTTCTTGATTTCGCCAGACACGAACCAGGGCTCAGAAATAGAACTGAGAAAGCAAGTAAAGTGTTTCGGAATTTCGGTCTACTCACTGTATTTAAATAAAAATCGAAGAAATCAAATGGTGTGCGCTGGCAGTATAGTTATGGAAAGAAAAGGTTCGTGAAACACGAACCTTGGCGTTGAAAAGGTTTGTAAGACGAACCTTGGCTTGGTCGCAATGACATATGCTTATCGCCGTGGTTCGTGTCTCACGAACCACGAAATTAAAACCATACAAAACCACTAAAACTCATTCCGCAAATCCTCTAAAAAATCGTAACGTTTTTCACCTTTCTCATAAAAGGACGCTGAAGAATAAATATAATCACAAGGGTCTTTAACCAATTTCCAGCGTTCAGTAACGGGGTTATTATGTATATAATTCATTTTCTGGTACGCTACCTTTCCGGAGTACAAATGAATAGCCAAAGAATCCCGCTGCCAAAACTCATGTCGTTTATTGTGAGCAGTTACCGCATACTTCTTCAACTCGCGTCCGTCTTCGTTAAGCAACATTCGCCTGAACTCATGAGCAGTGAATTTTAAAAAGGATCCCTGAGCAGTTTCTTTGCCATTTAGCTCATTCGTCCGCCAGATCAAATGGATATGATTTGGCATTATTACGAAAGCGAACAAGTCTATCTTTCCTTTTTCACTTAAATAGCGCAAGGAATTGACAATTACATTTTTGTATCTATCATCCCATAAAAGTAATTGCCAACTGTTTATGGTTGCTGTCCAGAAAAATATTTCGCCAGTCGACATATAGGATTTACGATGAGGGGTAAAAATCTCATTTGACATTTGTGATAGGGTTGAGAAAGCAATGTAGGGCGTTTAGGAGCATTAATCTACTCAAGGTAGATATATAAAAAACGGGGAAATCATACAAGAAAAGGTTCGTGAGACACGAACCTCGGCGGCGTTGAAAAGGTTCGAGAGATAAACCCCGGCGTGAGGGTAATGACATATACTATTTTATCGCCGTGGCTCGTGCCTCACGAACCACGAAATTAAAACTCACGTAAGACTGTATTTATTTAATGGCGCAAGAATTCAACCACATAAACTCCTTACCAAACTGTAAACAATGAAACCTTAACGCATTTACTATCGCCGTGGCTCGTGTCTCACGAACCACGAAATTAAAACTCATGAAACCTTAACACATCTACTACTCATTCCGCAAACTTTCTACAGGATTAGCTGAAGCAGCCCGAAGTGATTGAAATCCTATTGTGGCTAATGCAATTAAAAGCACAAGGATACCTGCTGCAATAAATATCCACCACTCAATATCTATACGATAAGCGAATCCTTGCAACCATTGATTCATAGCAAGCCAGGCAATAGGAAAAGCAATTATAGAAGCAATTGCCACAAGTTTTAAAAAGTCTTTGGAAAGCATTTGCACAATACTTGCAGCGCTTGCACCGAGCACTTTCCGTATGCCGATTTCTTTAACCCGTTGTGCAGCAGTAAATGTGGCCAACCCAAACAATCCAAGGCATGCAATGATAACAGCAAGCACCGTGAATATTAATGCAATCTCACCCTGCTTCTTCTCTGCGGCATATTGTCTTGCAAAATTCGCATCAAGAAAATGGAACTGAGGCGTATTTTGTTTATCAAACTTCTGAAAGGCTTTCGTAATATAATCCAGCGCTGCTGCGGTTTTTCCTTTAGCAATCTTCACATATACATTGTCTTCTTCGGAAGGTGCAGGAGGCATCAGCATAACCATCGGTTCAACCTTATGCTGTAAGGAATAAGTATGGAAATCTTTGATTACACCTACCACAGTTCTTTCTGCGGTTGTACCTTTATCATCAATCCTGAACTTCAGCTTTTTTCCTACGGCATTCTTCCACCCTAATTGATTCATCAGGGTTTCATTAATCATTGCTGCGCCGTATTTATCGGATGTTATGTTTGCTGAAAAATTTCTTCCCTGCAAAAGTTTTATGTCCATCGCAGGCAAATAGTCAGCATCTATCATTAACTCTTCTGCTATTGTAGTGTTAGTTGCAAAATCTCCTTGCTCCGTTTCGAAATAATAACCTAATCCACCTATGTCATTATTCCCAATCGGATTGCCGGCCATAGCAACATTTTCAATTGCTGGATTCTGCATTAATTGAGCTTTTAAAGCCGCTGTTTGGTTTCTTACATTCCGGTCATCAATATGAAATGTAAGTACCTGCTCCTTATTAAATCCCAGGTCGGCTTTTAACGCATAATTCAATTGTCTGTAGATTATTACTGAACCACAGATCATTACAACTGTAATAACAAATTGAAATACGACGAGCGATTTTCTGAAAACTATGCTTGCGAACATATTCCCCATCTGGCCTTTAAGCGCAGGGATAGTTTTAAAACGGGATAAAAACAGCGATGGATACAATCCGCTTACAATGCCGACGATTAAAGAGAAGGCAGCCAGAACAACCAGGGTATTCATCTTTCCAAACCTCCATATTGACAACAATTTTCCTGTAAGCGTGTTAAAGAAAGGCAATGCAACGGTAACCAGCAAGACTGCAGCACATGCAGCTAAAATTGTTACAAGCACAGATTCAAACATAAACATAGTCGCAAGGGCTGTTCTTCCAGAACCAATTGCTTTACGTGTACCCACTTCCCGTATGCGTGATGAAGAACGTGCTGTAGCGAGATTCATGTAATTGATGATCGCAATGATCAATATGAGCGCAGCAATAGCAACAAACATGTAAATCCTTTTAATACTTCCATTGGCACTTACTTCAAACGCTAAATTGGAATGAAGGTGAATAGAGGTAAGTGGCTGTAGCTCTATTCGATAGTCATCAATCCTCATAAGCTTCTGAATTGTTTCAGCGGCAAACTGCGGCATTTTCGTTTCAAGGGCTTTATAATCTGTTCCTTTTTTTAATAACAGGTAAGTGTACAAATTAAAGTTTTGCCAACCAGCAGTGTAATCAGGTGCAAGCACACGAATGCCACGAAAACGGAGATGAGAATTCTGCGGGATATCCTTGATAACTCCTGTTATTTTATTCGGTTCATTATTGTCTAAATAGATGGTTTGATTCAATGCATTCGCTGTACTACCGAACAGTGCAGTCGCAAGTTCTTCCGTAATCACAATTGATCCGGGTGAAGCAAGTGCCGTTTCTGCATTGCCATACAAAAAAGGAAACGTGAAGACATTAAATATGTTCTTATCCGCGAACACCATATCATCCACCTTAATTGTTTTATCGCCATACTTGATGATGCCATTACCTTCAGTTATAATGCGGGTTGCTTCCTCAATTTCAGGAAAATGTTCTTTAAGTTCAGGTGCAAAAGGAGCAGAAGTGGGCGCTTCATGTATTTCATTACCAGCCCATCTTGCATGCTGAACCACTCTGACTATGCGATCCGCATTTTCGTTATAGCGATCGAAACTGATTTCATCACCTACATACAATACAATCAACCAAAATGCGGCGAGACCAATAGCAAGTCCCGAAATATTAATAACGGTATACACTTTATGCCGGGATAAATTCCTTATAGCTGTTTTAAAATAGCTTCTAAGCATAGGTTGCGTAATTAACTGTTGAATGAGAAAGCAAATATTAAGTTACTCCATTTCCAATTAAATGCCAGTGTTTATTTGATTCATAATCAACATGTTCTTATAGAACAGGCTTTCAATGGTGTTCGGTTTTGATATACTCGTGTTCGGTTTTGCCTAAATAAGGACTTGTAAAAAATGATGACTGGCACTATCTTTCTCTAATTCTTTCGCTGACCGTGATTTTGGCAATACTATTTATCAGTCAACATAACTTCTACACAAAAATGAAAAATACACATCTATATCTTCAAAATCGATCAATGCCCGACTGCTCTATCATTCCCGTCCTGGGATATACTGACGTTCAGGCTGCCATTGAATGGCTTTGCCAGACATTTTGGTTTAAAGAACGCTGGCGCATCGGGAATCATCGTGCACAGCTGGAATTTGACAATGGGGCCATAGCGATAAGTGCACTTCCGGAAGAAACAGAAGATCATAAGCCTAAGCCACAAACGCAATCATTAATGGTGCGCATTACCGATGTGGATAAGCATCACGAGCATGTGGTAAAAAAAGGTGCGCGGGTAGTTCTACCCCCTGCAGATTTTCCTTATGGTGAACGTCAATATACCACCGTTGATATTGGAGGACATATCTGGACATTTTCACAAACTATAGCAGACGTTGCACCTGAAGATTGGGGAGGCGTTTCCGCGAAATAAAGTGCAAAATCTGGTTTTCTTCCGAATCAATAAGCGATAAATCAAGTATCATATCGTTTCAAAAAGCCATGTCCGTTATTTTATTGCAGCCTTTACCGCCGGTACTACTTTACCAGCGAACAATTCAATTGAATGAAGCATTTTTTGATGCGCAATATTTCCCATGATCGTCTGCGCAAGAAAACGGGTGTTGTGAAAGATAGAATATTGCTTTATAAGCTTTTCAGCAACTTCGTCTGCACTGCCCACCAGCAAAGAACCAACCGGCGATCGGAGATATTCAAAATAATCTCTTGTTATTGGCGACCATCCTCTCTCCTTCCCAACGCGGTTCATCACCGTCTCATAGACGGGCCAGAATTCATCGGAAGCCTGTTCTGAGGTATCTGCAATATAAGTATGCTCATTAATGCAAAGCTGTAATTGAGCAGGATCAAATCCGGCTCTTTTGGCGGAAGATCTGTATAAGTCAACCAGCGGTGCAAATCGTTCCGGCTCGCCGCCGAGTATGGCAATTGTTACGGGCAAATTAAATGAACCCGCACGGATTACTGAAGCTGGTGTTCCCCCAACAGCAATCCAAATTGGCAAGCGTTGCTGGTAAGGACGCGGGTAAACTCCGGCATTTTGCAATGCGGAGCGATGCTTCCCGTGCCAGGTTACATGCTCGTTATTGTTTATTTGTAACAACAGTTCGAGCTTCTCTGAAAACAAAGAATTGTAATCTTCCAGGTCAAAACCAAACAATGGAAAAGATTCGATGAAAGAACCACGACCGGCCATAATTTCTGCACGGCCATTTGACACTAAATCCAAAGTTGCGAAATTCTGAAATACCCTTACAGGATCTGCCGAGCTTAGAACCGTTACAGCACTTGTAAGCTTAATGTTTTTGGTAACACTTGCAATAGCAGAAAGAATTATTTCGGGTGCAGATACTACATAATCCGGCCGGTGATGCTCACCTAATGCAAAGACATCCAACCCAAGCCGGTCTGCCAGCTTTGCTTCGTCAATTAATTGCTGAACACGGCGGCCCGCATTGATAGCATTGCCGGAGAGATTATCTGCTTCTATTTCTCCAAAAGTACTTATGCCGAACTCCATAATGCCAGATTGATTAGCCTTACTAAAATGCTAAAATAAAGCTTAATGGTTAAAGGGCAAAGCAGCTGGGTTGTAAGTTATAAGTTGTACGTTGTACGTGTATTGAAGCAAGGGAGGTCACATGTTCCGTCTGTCAGCTTAAAGCCCAAAGCTTAAAGCCTAAAACTTTATCGAAGCGATAGATGAACATCAAGAAATCAGACATCAAGCACATCGTACATCTAAAAACCTACATCTAACATTGCCTCTTCCATTCATCAGATACGATTTTCGCTTTAAGTATATCATCTACAACAATGATTAGTTGATTTGAATGATCGCTGTACTGAACAAGAATATTTACGCCTGCATTTGCCATCTTTCTGCAAAACATGCCAAGTTGCCCCGGAACGTCTTGTCTTAATTTCTGAATCACTACTTCGTTTATTTTATTTACAACTATCCCTTCTTTCGCCAAAACTTCTTTGGCTTTATCAGCTTCCGCTACAAGAAAATGCGCAATGGAATTTTCTCCATTTTGAAACACGCCACCTCCTTCAAGACTAATATTATTCTTACCTAATGTCTCTCCTAATAATGCAAGTTGTCCCGGACTATTCTCCAGCAAAATTTCTATATCCTTCATGGTTAACTATTTTATTTATGATGAAATAGTGTGGTATCGCTCGCAGAGACGTTGCAATGCAATGTCTCTACTCCATCTCGTTCTTCCATACCATAATCCCGTATCACATTTGCGACACGCAAACGGTAGTTTCGAAAAACAGATACTCTTCCTTTTTCCTGTGCAGCACGATGACGAATTGCATTTCGCCAGTTGGCTACACTTTCTTCATCTTTCCAAAAAGAAAGTGAAAGAAGCTTTGTCTCATCCCTTATGCTTTTGAATCTTTCAACAGAAATGAATCCTTCAACTTCTGTTAACTCATCGTAAAGCTCGGCTGCCATATTTATGTATTCGTCCCACTTTACTTTTGCAGGCTCAACTTCAAAAATTACTACGATCATAATTTCACTCTTTACATGCAAAACAAAAACTTTTGCTACATTCATATTTCATTTTAAACTGAATTGTGATGGTAGAAGAAAAGTTTATCGAATTATCTTCGCTGGTTTGTGAACCCAGCCGCGCAAGAATGCTCTGGAATCTACTGGATGGTAAAGCATATACTGCGAGCGAATTAGCCGTGGCTGCTGACATTTCTCCAACTTCAGCCAGTAATCATCTTGCAAAACTTCTTGACGCGAACCTGCTAAAGGCAGAATCACAAGGGCGGCACCGTTATTTTTCGTTTGCAACACCAGAAGTTGCATACGCAGTTGAATCTCTTGCCAACCTTGCCAGTCACCAACTACCTGGCAAAGCCAAACAAACTGAAACACCAACTGGCGTTCGCTATTGCAGAACCTGTTATGATCACCTTGCAGGTTATGTAGGCGTAAAAATTGCAGAGGAACTAACATCACGGAAATTAATTACCTCGTCGGAAGACTCCTACACTGTTACAGCAAAAGGATGGAAATGGCTTGCAGATTTCGATATCGCAAAAGACGAAATTACATCCCAACGTCGCCCTGTTGCCCGCCAATGTCTTGACTGGAGCGAAAGACGGCCACATATTGCGGGACAAATCGGCGCACTTCTCCTTGCTAAGATGCTTGAGAAAAACTGGTTTAAAAGAGTACAGTTTTCAAGGGAGCTAATTATAACAGCCAGGGGACAAAAAGGCATTTTTGATTTATTGGGCATCGAATTGGAAAGCAAATAGGCATTCCAAGGAATGCCGAAGTTAGTACCTTTTGAAATTGCCTCCCGCAGTTCTTGTAAATCGCAGGTTTATTGTAGATGTTTTTTTATCATTAAAATCCGCATTGCCTGCATAACTTTTTAAAGCCACTACTTTTTACAATCGCTATTTAATGTGTCGCGCTGCCAATTGGCCGGATTATTTTCAATATAATATTCTATTGCCTCATAGGCGCGTTGATCGCGAATGATGTGATCGTGAAAACGTGCCTGCCATTCAAATGACGCATCAAATTGTTGACGAACCATCTTTGAAACAATTGATTTATAGGAACGAATGATGGTTGAAATGGATCCGGATAACGGGGATATTTGGGACATGGGGTGGTTTTTGTCATTGATATTATTTGATGTGGACATCGTGGAGACGTTGCAATGCGTAGAGACGTTGCAATGCAACGTCTCTACATCCGCGCCACATTCCCGAATAATCAACACCCCATGCACATGATTCGGCATCACCACAAAATTCCCCAATGCAACAACCGAAAAATGATCCGGAATTTCTGCCCAATATTTTTCGGCGGCTCGTCCGATATCGTTTAATTGCATTACACCATCTACAATGGCTCCAAAATAATGCATGCGTTTTTTTGTGCAGATGGTAATGAAATAAGCGCCGGCGTTGCGGTAATCCCAGCCTTTTAATCGTGCAGATTCGATGCGGTATTTGCCGCGGAATTTAGGGTTCATGTTGGGGGTTTGGGTGGTTAATAATTGTTGTCAATTGTATGATTGCGTTCCATCCGTAGAGACGTTGCAATGCAACGTCTCTACGGATTACAACGTCACCACAATCAATCGCAAAAATACCGCCTAATTCAATTCAACACATTTTTTAAATCATCCACACATTATTCAACCGTTCCACATTTTTCTTGATTTAAAATGATTGTAGTAAATTAAATCGTTCAAAAAGCATCAAACGCCAAAACGCTCCTATTAATCGTCATTTTAAATAAATCTTCATGATAATTACTGCATTACAATATATCTGCATTATAGGTCTTACATTATTACTGATCATGCTGGCAAACAAAATAAGAATTGCCTACCCGATTATGCTTATTGTATGCGGCCTGCTTGTAAGCTTTGTACCTTACTTTCCCAGCTTTAGTATTGATCCCGAATTAATATTTGTGATCTTTCTACCACCATTGCTGTACGAAGCTGCGTGGTACACATCATGGAAAGAACTATGGCGCTGGAGGAGAGTAATAGGAAGTTTTGCATTTCTCATTGTGTTGGTCACCTCGTTGGTTGTTGCCCTGGTTGCAAGCAGCATTATTCCAGGCTTTACACTGGCATTGGGATTTTTGTTGGGAGGAATTGTATCGCCGCCGGATGCCGTTAGTGCAGCCGCAATTTTAAAATACGTAAAGGTTCCACGTCGCATGGCTTCTATCATTGAAGGTGAAAGCTTGTTGAACGACGCATCCAGCCTTATTGTTTTTCGCTTTGCTCTGATTGCAGTAAGCACAGGACGCTTTGTATTTCACGAAGCTGTTGTAAGTTTCTTTTGGGTAATTATTGCCGGAATCGCAATTGGAATTGCCATCGGCTACTTATTCTTCTATATACACAAATTACTGCCAACCGATGATAACACGGACATTGCGCTAACTATCATTACACCTTACGTTATGTATATAACGGCTGAAATGATTCATGTATCAGGTGTCCTGGCTGTAGTAAGTGGCGGGTTATTTTTATCAGCAAAGTCGCATCTTTTTTTGAGCCATAGCAGCAGGCTAAAAGGAGCAAGTGTCTGGTCCGCGCTTGGATTTATTCTAAACGGACTGGTTTTTATATTAATCGGGCTGGAACTACCTATTATTATAAAAGGACTTGACGGAATTAGTCTCAGAGCAGCTATCGGTTACGGTGTTGTAATTACAGCCATTTTAATGGTCGCGAGGATCTTATGTGCAATCGGGGCATCTTTCTTCACCGTTTTTATTAGTCGCTTTATTACAACAGCAGATCCCAGGCCGGGACTAAAGGCACCCCTTATTTTTGGGTGGGCTGGCATGCGTGGCGTGGTTTCTCTCGCTGCGGCCTTATCAATTCCAATTGTTACAAATAACAGCGCTCCCTTTCCGCAGAGGAATCTGATATTGTTTATCACCTTTATTGTAATATTACTGACATTGGTCGTGCAAGGACTTACCTTGCCCAAATTAATACGCCTTTTGAAAATGGAAGACCCGGATCATTTTTTATCCGAGGAAGAGCAGGAGGCGGAGGTTGCACGCAGGCTGGCTGAAAAAAGCAGGCGTTTTTTGCAACATGAATATTCAGAAGAGATCAATGCCAATCCTGTATTACATTTCCTTGAAGCGAAATGGAAACAGGGCGAGGATATGAACAAGGACCACCAATTACAAGATGATTTTAAAAATGCGTCTCTTAAATTGATAGAAAAACAACGTGATTGGCTGCACAAATGGAACGAGGATATTGTGATTGATGATGCCGTGATCAGGAAATATTTGATGTTGCTGGATATGGAGGAGGAACAATTAAAATTAAAATACAGATAGAGACGTTGCAATGCAACGTCTCCGCGCAATGCAACGTCTCGTCGTATCATCAGAAACAAATATATAAAACATGATCACGTTGGAGACGTTGCAGTGCAACGTCTCTACGCGTCGCACCGGTTAAAACCCAATCGTTGCCACCACCGGCAAATGATCTGATGCATATTGTTCATCAATCACCTTGTGCGATGTTACCTTCAATTTATCGTCACCGCGGAATGCGATGAAATCAATTGTTTTCTTTGGATTGATTTGGGGAATGGTGTTGCCACAACCGGTTACACATGTGCGGGTAAAATGTTGATCAAGAATTTTTACGACCTCGCTTTCCGGCGTTGCATTAAAATCGCCACCGATGATAATTGGCCCGTTCAATTTTGACAGGCTGTCAACAATTACACGGATCTGCGCCAACCTATTCTGATCATCTTTCTGTGCATCGAGATGTGTGGATGCAAACAACATTGTTTTATTGTCTGAAATCCTTGCTTCGGCCACTGCCAGAACGCGAGGCTCGCCTTTTGTGCCGGGTAATGTAGGCAAGGAAATTGTACGGCCGTCCAATAGTGGAAATTTGGACAGAACAGCGACACCATACAATCCACCGTCGTAATCGATCGCTTTGGCAAAATAGAAATTCATGCCTGTTTGAGACGCCAGTTGTGCAGCTTCATTCAAACCACTTCTTTTGGTATTCACGTCAATCTCTTGCAACGCTACAAAATCAGGATGTTGCTCTTTAATTACTTTAGCAACAGCAGCCACATCTATATAGCCGTTTTTTGAGGGCGGATTCGCGTGATGAATGTTATAAGTCATTACACGCAATTCGTTCCTTCCGGATGAAGATGCTGCCAAATGTTGTTTTTTACTACAGCCGGATGAGGCCAGCACCACAGCAAACAACCCAATAAAAGCGCTTTTCAAAAAAGGATCTGCCTGTCGAATCATGATATACAATTTTACTTTTAGCAATACCTTAATTACAGTTACCTGTAATTCCTTTCCAATTATTTTTTCTTCTCGTCTAAGATAAGATCAAAACTTGTATGCAAAGGCTCATCCGGTGAAACAAGTATATTATTGACATCCATCTTAAGTTTTGTAGAAACCGGAGAAGAGAACATCGCCTTCAGGATAAAAGTAGTCGTATCATGTGGCGTTAACACAGCCTGCCCCAAGGGAAATCCTTCTATATTAAAATCTGTGCTGGCTTTGACGCGATATGGAATATCTGACTTATTAAAGATCCGCAACATAGCAATAGGCTCTCCGTTACGAACCTTTGCCTCTGTTTTTACATTTAAAGACGCTTTGAAAAATGCCTCGGCTTCTTTTTCACGGGCAATGATGTATTCACCAAAATACAGGGCAGTTCTTTTTTGTTCTAGTGCTTCCTTAATTGCCGCTTCTGTCTTTTCTTTTGCAAACACCAGCGTAACTGGTCTGTGAGATTTATAGTAACGGGCATACATATCATAATGTTCATCCGTATTACACAACATGGTCAGGTTGTATTGCATGGCAATGCGGTGCGCAATAATGTTATAAACACCAGAATTAACTACTTCAACGCCTTTTAAAATTTTCTTCTCCAATAGTTCTTTGTGAAAGGCGGTAAAGATGCTTGTGTCCTTCTTATCCCACCACGAGTAGCCCGGATGATTATAGCTCACGAATGCATCCTGCTTTTGTACAGCAAGAAACGGCGCCATCAGCTCGTCGTGGGCAATGCTGTCTTTCATTACAAATTTTTTCTTCCAATCTTTCATATACGGAGATGGTATTATGTTGGCATCGGAAAGAAAGAGCGCATTGTTATGATAAGGAGGCACCCTTGGAGATATTTCGGCACCTCTGACGATCAGCAATCCGCTTTTAGCAGCAGACGCTCTCGCAATCTCATAAGAGCGATTGTAGTTTCTTGTAATTTCATCGGGATGGCCTTCATAGTCAATATGCTCAGTCAGCGAAATAGCATCAAGCCCATCCTGCTGCGCTTCATTTACACGAAAACTTGGCCACACATGTCCGTCTGAGAATACGGTATGCATGTGAAAATCACACTTCAGTGTATAATAACCGGGAACATCGGGCAGGTTCATTTTACGGGAATGCTCTTCTTCCTGTGCATTTAACTGCAAGCTTATAGCCAACACGCCAAGGCCAGCAACAATAGATTTTATCATGAGAGAATTTTTAAGCTATGGACTGTCTGCTATCTGCATTCAACCCTGGCTAATGGGAAATTATTAAGGAAAAACTACGAAACCGCACCTGCGTACTTCGTACTTCATCATTCGTACTTAAAAAAGGCATGGCTTTTTGCCATGCCTTGCACCAACAGTTATTCCCATCCGGGATTTTGTACTAAATTAGGATTGAGAATAATTTCGTTATAAGGAATAGGATAGAGATACTTTTTGTCTTCGTATTTCTTGGTGATATTGCTTAACCAGATCAGGTTGCCTTTATCACCTTGTGACAATTTAGAAGTATTGTTATCCAACTGAAAATATACGACGCCGCTTACTTTGTCGGCCGGAACTTTATCCACAAAGCAAACATCATATTTCCCATCTCCGTTCAAATCCAGCAACTGGCCTTTTGCAGGAACATAGATCCCGTCATATACTCTTTCCAACAATTTACCGGCTTTCCATCTTCTCAGATCATCATAGCGGTTGCCTTCGCAAGCCAGCTCCACACCTCTTTCCCTTCTGATTTCCATAATAACCGGGCTTGAGATATCAGAGAAGAAGTTTGCTTTCATGTAAGCATCTACGTCAACAGGCAGTCCGTTATTTTTCACTCCTGCACGTGTACGCAGTGCACCTGCTGTGTTGTTCCAATCATCGGCCGTAAATGTGCCCAACTCTGCTTTTGCCTCCGCATAGTTCAGCAATACTTCTGCATAACGTATAATGGGAATTGAGTTGTAGCTTTCTGTCCTGGTATCAAAATACTTGTCATCCAGCGAGAACTTCTGGATCTGGTAGCCAGAGTAGGTTACAGTAAAATCAGGAGGAGCCGGAGATCCATCAGTTCTTTTATAATCACCCATACGGATGGTCTGTTGTAAACGCTTATCCCTGTTCTTTACTTCATCCTGGAACTGCAAAGTATCGTAACCACTTTTGTTGGTAAATGCAGTACCATCTGACGCCAGATATGTATTTACAAAACTCTTGGAGAGACCCAGACGATTACCCAAAGTTGCACTGTTGTACCACCATGCTGCATCATGCCATTTTTTCAAAGAGTTATTGTATACTGCTGCAAGGATCACTTCGGCAGAAACAGGATTCTCACTAATAAACAGGCTACGATAATCTTTCTCCGTTGCCCCCGAACTCTGTAATTTGTACTGACCACTTTTCATCAATTGAGATGCAGCATCCGCAGCTTCCTGCAAGAACTTATCAGCTGAAGAACTCAATTTTGCCTCAGGATGGTATTTGCGGAATGTGCCTTCAAACAAACAGATCCTGCTTTTATATGCCAGTGCTACCCATTTGGTGACCTGCGTTGCAGAATTATCCTTTGTATCATAAATGTTGGCCACAGCAAAATTCAGATCAGCCAACACTGAATCCATTACAACTGCACGTGAATCTCGGGCTTTGTATAACGCTGAATCGTCTACTGCTAAAGCATGGCTGTACCAGGGCACATCGCCGAACTGTTTTACCATGTTGTAGTAAAAGTATGCGCGAAAGAAGTGAGCGATTCCTCCATAGTGATTTCTCGCTTTGGTTGAGATCGAAGGATTATCATAATGGTCAAGGAAATAGTTTACGTTACGCAGGTTATCCCAGGTCCAACCTGTTGCTTCTATCGGCGTTACTCTTCCCGCAACATAAGCAGGAACTGTATTGGGCACTGTGATATCAGCCATTACGTCACCTTTATAGATCGCAGGGCCATCAGGCAACATTTGTGTATAAAAGGAATTGATATAGAGCTGTAAATTATTCTCAGTAGAAAAAGCCTGGTCCGGAGTGAGTTTATCCAACGGTGTTTTATCCAGGAATTTTGTACATGATGTGCCTGCCATTAAAACGAGCAGGGCTGTTATTATTCGTTGTTTCATTTGATGATTTTTATCTGTGGTTAGAGACTTCGTTTCAATTTGTTTCCTGTTATTTTTCCACTAGAAGCTAAGATTCACACCGATGGTATAGCTTTTCTGCATTGGATAAGAGAAACCATCACCACCGCCAGAGTTAATCTCAGGATCAGAACCTTCAATCACTTCAGGATCGAAGTTCTTCGTGATCTTGTACATAGGTGAGTATGTCCAAAGATTCTGACCTGTAACATAAATCCTGAACATAGTCATGTGCATGCGTTTCAATACAGATTGAGGAAGAGAGTAACCAATGGTTAATGTTTTCAACCTGATATAGCTTGCATTCTGCAGATAGCGTGTTTGTGCCACAGCAAGTTCACGGGTACCGGACAATGCTGTATAGCCACGATAACGGGGGAAATATGCATTTTGATCAGGCTTCTCTTCTGACCAACGATTCAGGTTAAATGTTGGCAGGAATGAGTATGGCCTGTTAGACTGTCCCCAGAAATAAGCAGCCTCAGTTGAAGGATACCAGTCCCTCTGTCCTACACCCTGGAAGAAAAATGACAATGAGAAATTATTCCAGTCAACACCACCAGTAATACCATACGGGAAACGGATTGATGAATTACCGATCACACGCATATCACCCGGGTCAGTTACTGTATTCTTTCCGTTATTTACTTTGCCATCTCCATTTCTATCAGCAAACTTGATGTCACCGGGCAATAGTTTGTTGTTGTTTGACACAACGAAATAACTCTGATCTGCGTGTTTTGCAATCTCTTCTGAAGAATTAAAGAAGCCTTCTGTTTCAAAGCCCCAGATATCCCCTACGCGTTGCCCTTCATAATAGGTAGACAACAGTTTATTGGGGTTATAAAACTTAGTGATCGTAGCAACGTTGTCAGCAAGTGTAACACGCAAGCTATAAGTTAACGGTTTGCGCATTTGTATTCTGTCCGTCCAGTTCAATGTCAGCTCCCAACCTTTTGTAACCATATCAGCATAGTTGCCTTTAGGTACTGCTGCACCAAAAACAGCAGGTAAAGGTTGTCCGGCAGTGATCATACCAGTTGTTTTACGTTGATAGATATCAGCACTAAGTGACAACCTGCGCTGTAATACTTCGATATCCAAACCACCATTGAGTGTTGTTGACTTTTCCCAGGTAAGACCATTTGGCAACACGCCTGGCTTTTGAATGTACGCGGGGAATACGCCGTTAACAATCGTTCCGCTTGTCGAGGCGCCGATGGTTTCAATGAACGAGTAAGGAGCAATGTTACCATTACCGAGTGAACCGTAAGACCCACGTAATTTCAGGTTATCCAACCATCCGCGGGTAGACTGCATAAATGATTCTTCTGAAATTTTCCATCCTGCTGAAGCAGAGGGAAAGAAGCCGAAACGCTGGCTTTCCGGGAATTTGGAAGAGCCATCATAACGTCCGTTCAATTCAAACAGGTAACGGTTTTTAAAAGAATAGTTCGCCCTGTAGAACAAACCAACTGTTGACCATTCTGTACCACCACCGGTAAGTTTATAGTTTAAACCGCTGGCCAGGTTAAAGTCTGGTAAATTATCAACCAGCAAACCATCGCGTTGAGCAAAATTGTTTTTAATCTGATCGTATTCAAGATTCCAACCACCAATTACTTTAATAGTATGATTACCGAACGACTGTACGTAATCACCATACAAGTTGGCAACATAATAGTTTTCGTTATTCGTGCCATTAGACAGATAATTCAGACCTGAAGTAATGGTCTCATTTGGCTTGATGCTATAAGGCACCGTGAAGAACTTACGTTGCTCTGTTGTGTTTGTGAAGAGATAAGAGAAGTCGCCTTTGATGGTAAACTTGTTTTTAATAACGTTAGCAGTAAAGCCCAGCGTGTTACGAATAAAATTCTGCCTGGCTTCTGAATAACTTTTACCATAGTAGAAATCACCGATGGAATAAGCACCAACGATAGACATGGTTCCATCAGGGTTCAACATTGGCGACACGGGGAACGCTGTAACCGCCATCAATCTCCACACAGCGTTAACACCGCCTACTGAAGTCAATGGATAACGGTAGTTGTAGCTGCTAAAGTCTGTGTTACTATTTAATGTAAGCCAGTCGTTCACTTTAGCACTTCCTTTTACACGCAGGTTATAGCGGTTGAAGTTGTCGCTGTTATAACGGAAGATCCCATCCTGGTGGTAATAACGTCCGCTAACAAGGTAACTCACCTTGTCGCTTCCGCCGCCCACGCTGATGGCATGTTCAGTAGAAGGATTGTTGTCCTTATACAGTTCTTTGAACCAATCAGTATTTGCAAAATATTGATATTTTCCTGTTTGCGGATCGATCGTTGTTTGCGGCAAAGAAGGATTATCATTGTGGGCTTTCAGTGAATCGAGATATGCCAATGAAAATCCTAGCTGAGAGTTGATTGTTTGCGGATGAGACAAATAATCGTTCCATGAATAAAAAGCTTCATCGAAGTTCTTTGCCCATTCGTAACCATTAGATACAAGATCTGGTGTTGTTGTACGCTCATTAATAGAATAGTTACCGCTATAAGTAACCTGCATCTTGTCTTTTTTAGGAGAACGTGTAGTAATCAATACCACGCCGTACGCACCTCTTGCACCATAGATGGCCGCCGATGATGCATCCTTCAAAACTGACACGCTCTCTACGTCATTAGGATTTAAAGTAGCAGGATCACCGGGAACACCATCAATCAACACCAGTGCACTACCGCCAGAGCCGATAGAAGTAGCACCGCGAACATTGTATGTTGCACTACGTGTAGGCTTACCATCCGTCATTTTAATATTCAGGTTGGCAACAGCACCCTGCAAGCCGCGCGTAATATTAGGCATTGGCCTGTCTTCAAAATATTCGGCACCGATCTGATCAACGGCACCGGTTGTGTTTACTTTCTTCTGGGTTCCGTAACCTGTAACAACAACCTGTGTAAGACTGTCATTACCTTTCTTTAACTGCACAATAAGGTTAAGCGTTGAACCCTGCTTTACTTCATAATCATTCAATTCATGTGCCTGGTAGCCGACATAAGAGAAGGAAAATGAATAGTGTGCTGATTGTGGAAGTCCGGCGAACTTAAAATAACCTTTTGCATTAGTTGTCGTAATGCTTTTGTTACCGCCTGTATTGCCCTGCCGTGCAACAACGGTAACGCCTTCCAATAATTCACCCTGTTCGCTTTTTACAATACCCGTTACAGACAGGGGCTGCGTCTGGGCAAAAGACCACATGCTCACGCATAAGAGCATGACGGTTAGCCAATGTTTCATAATTGTTCTGTTTGGTTCTTGAGTTAGTTAGGACAATACATTGCCCTCTCCCTTCCCAGGAGTTTTTGCTATAGTAATAAATACATGATTACTCTTTTGTTATGAAGTAGGTCGTTTCGTTTTTAGAGAGATTGAGGTTATTTAGTAACGTTATCTGTTCTAGTATTGATGTAATAGTTTCTTTTGAACTGAATGTTGCTGTCACACTTATGCCCGCCAGTTCTCTTTCATTGAATTGAATCGATGCATGATATTCTTTCTCTAATTTCATCAGCACCAATGGTAAGGCCATCTTAACTACACTGAAGCCCCCCCTGGTGGCAACTATCGATCCTCCGTTTGGCACGCTACTTTGCGTTCTTTTTTTTATTTCAGGAATAATCTTCCTGTTTTTTACTGTTGCGAATCCATCCTGAACCATTACCTCCTCTCCCGGATTTAGTACCGCAAGAAGCTTTTTGCCCAAACTATCAATATGCTCAATTTTCACCTTTCCATTAAACAACCTAACGGTCATGGCTTTATGCGCGTTGCCCGAAACAACTTTAAAAGCTGTTCCTAATGCAGTTGTTGTATACGCGCCACTCTTCACCACAAAAGGTTTTTGTTTATTATGAGCTACAAAAAAGTCAGCTTCCCCGGTCATCTCTATGCGCCTGTCTTTTTGATTATAAACCGTATCCAACTGCAGCGTTGCATTACTATAAAGAAGCACTCTTGTACTGTCTGCCAACCAAACGGTTTTCGTGGTGTTTGTTTGATTTTGGTAGAACAGTGGATTCCCTTTCACAATGTTTCCCGCAATATTAACCGGCGATGCGTTATTTGCAGTTCTGTACCAGAACATACCAGCAACAATGATCAATAAAGAAGCTGCTACTGCGCCAGCCATTCTTACTAGCCTTCTCACTCTGGCGCGATGAACTGTTTGCTGATGAATAAACAATTTCATCCTGTTACTTACAGATTCTTCCAACTCTCGTCCTTCATATACCTCCGGACCCTCCTTTTCAAGCAGCACCTTTGCTATCTCCGGATTGCGTGACAGGTATTGCCGAACGTATTCAGCCTCCTGCTCACTGCAGGTATTTTGTAAGAAGCGGTCTAGTGCTTGTCTGGTAAGTATCATGTTACTCTTCTGTATGTACTACGATGAAAAAATGGGGAACCCTTACGGGTAACAATTTGGTAACAATAGTCAATGGTCAATAGTGAATGGTGAAAGATGCAGGCAGCTGGAGAATTTGCCTACACGTTTATGATCTCATTTGATATTCTTTGCTTTATGCTCGCTTCTGGTAAGGCATCGAATCAGCGTATGATGATGCACATTTGACTATTGACTATTGACCATTCACTATTTCACCATTCACTAAAAAATATTCAACGCCTTTCTCAACTGCTTTATCGCCTTGTGTATCTGCGATTCGACAGTTTTGACGGAGAGGGATAACTGGTCGGCAATTTCCTGGTAAGTGAAGCCTTCAATACGACTCATGCGAAAGACCTTGCGACGACCGGGTGGTAAATGCTCGATAGCCTTATCGATGCGATGTTCCAGATCGAAGTCTGTTATGGTAACGGACGGCTCCTTTGTGTTGGCATCAGCGAGATATTCAACACGCAGCGCAGTTTGCTTTTGTTGCTTGCGGAAATGATCTATCATGCAGCTTTTGGCCACACTAAATAGTTGCTGGGAAAAAGTATATTGTAAGGATAAGCCTGCTCTCCCCTGCCATATTTTGATGAATGTCTGCTGAACAAGATCTTCTGCATCTTCAGCACAACCGGTATATTTTATAAAGAAATAATACAACGGTTTGTGATGCTCATCAAACAGCCGGTTGAACACAGACTGGTCACTTTGTGTAAGTGCTTCAATGTCACTCATGGTTGCTCTCGGGTAAAATTCCGCGCAAAAATCCAGCTTTTATACGTTAGGGTTGTATTATGTTAGGGTTAAGAAAATTTGTTCAATTGAAAGTTGAAAATGAATGTGCGAATGTGCAGATGTGCGAATGTGCGAATAAATCCCGTGTTTCAGTGCTCAGTGGCTATTAAACCACGTTAAATAAATCTACAATTGCCGTCTTTGAAATCTATAATAGTTACACAGAGGAATACAGGAGTAGACACGGAGAACCACAGAGATTTCCCTTCATTATCAATTTTCAACTTTCAATCACTATTGTCCGACTAAAATCTCTCAAAAAATAAAAAAAAGGCAGCCCATCAAGAGCCGCCTCGATTAGTTAAGTTTGAGTTACCACACAAAAACTTTAACTAATGAGCGAAGTTAGAAAATTTGTCGGACAGCCGATTTATCTCAGATATTAGATTTGATTCCAGCGTCATTAATTAATGCAGCCGGAAAGAAGCATAGGTCTAACAGATACTATAAAAAGCTGCCTTTGCGTGTACATTTAGTAAGCTTGTTGTATGGTGTATATAGCTATTGCAATGGTTTGCGGGAGCTTTGTGAGGGGCTGCTGGGATGTGAAGGCAAACTGTCGCATTTAGGGTTAGATCACGCTCCGGCACGTAGCACATTATCAAACGCGAATACGAATCGGCATTATCAGGTCTTTGAGACTATTTATCAGCAATTGCTCAAGCGTTACCATAGTTTTATCTCGGACAGCCGGTTAAAGGGATTAAGCATTCGGAATCTGAAAATTATTGATAGCACTACTATTCAATTATTTAGTGATATGCTTCAGGGGGCAGGCCGCAATCCAAAAGACGGATCGCGTAAAAAAGGAGGCATCAAAGTGCATGCAATGATGGATGCATTTAGCGGAGTAACAGAGTTTGCAAGAATTACCGAAGCAAAGGAAAATGACCGTAAATTTCTATATGATTTGAAATTACGGCCCAAAAGCTGGTTGGTATTTGATAAAGGCTATAATGTACATCTTCTATATGCAAAATGGACGGAGTTGCAGATATGGTTTGTTACACGCATGAGGGAAAACGCAGATTTTCATGTGACAAAAGTTTTAAAGGACGTAACAAAGAGAAAGAAGGCTAAAGGCGTGCTTAAAGAACAATACATTACGGTAGCAGTTAAGGAGGTAAATAAGAATTTGGGTCGTTTAAAGCTAAGGCGTATCATTTACAAAACAGACGAAGGGAAGGAGTATGTATTCGTTACTAATAATTTTACTGCAAAAGCTGAACAGATTGCAGCAATCTATAAAAACCGCTGGCTGATTGAATTACTCTTTAAACAGTTAAAGCAGAACTTTCCGTTGCGGTATTTTTGGGGCGAAAGTCCTAATGCCATCAAAATGCAGGTATACTGTGTACTAATAGCACAACTATTGATGGTGGTTATAAGAAAGAAATCTGCAACAAAGAAATCTTTCGCTAATATGATTACCGTTATAAGATTACATTTAACCAGTTATATAGATCTATTCGAATTTATTAAGGACTCTTATAAAGCATGGAGAAAAATGTACGGAACATCAATAGCTTTTTCACCATAAAAAAAAGAGGGGTGCTACCCCGCTTTTTGAATACTGTTTTTTTGCCTTGTATCCTTTGCTAGCAAAGTGTTACAGGCTATTTTATGTCGATTTTAGTCGGACAATAATGACTTTCAATTATCAATTAATCCAGCCTCATTTGAATTGTTCATTCACAAACTTAATATACTGCTGCCAGTCGAATTCGGTAACGGCGTGTTTACCTGTTCTTTCATGATAACGAATGGTATTACCAACGGAGGTATTTAGTGGCGGCATTTTATCAGTCCCTAATCCCTTCTTTCCAAACAAAGCGTAAACACTCGCCGCATTTACAGCACTCAAAAATTCTCCTTTCGGATCGGACCATTGATCATCTTCTGCACTTGCAACATACAACGGTCTCGGAGCTATTAACGACAACAGCATATGCTGATCAACAGGCATAGCGCTGGCGTTGTTGTTATAGGTCCTGTATTTCCCTACAAACCAATGCGGGAATCTTTCATTCAGATCTTTTATTGTTTCTCCATAATTCCTTCTTGCAAGCGCGGCCCCGCCTTCGCCAGATTCATTGGAGATCACCATTGCGAAACGCTGGTCAGTGGCACCGGTCCACAAGGCGGTCTTACCCAGCCGGGAATGGCCAAACAACGCCACATGTTTAGCATCTATGTTACTATCCTGTTCCAGGTAGTCCATAATACGCATAAGTCCCCAGGCCCACGCACTGATTGCGCTCCACTCAGCCGGTTGTATTTTCAGCTCATCTTTCAGTTTGGTTCTTATACCGGTTTGCCAGCCATCTTTTGTATCCACTTCTATATCTCCGTAGTATGCTGTAACTAAGCCGATACCATTTTTAATTATATTTTTCACATCCCAGCTGTTGCTAGCTATACCGCGCGTTGAATCACTTGCTGTACCATCTGCATTTTTTAACCGGGAGTCGCGTAATGGGTTCTCTGAAATAAAAATCGCCGGATCAGCTTGCACCGTTTGATTACCGTTAAAATTATAACCGACAAACACAGGAGCTTTTGTTTTACTCTTTGGCAAATACAACAGCAGATCAATAAACGCTGATGTATCGGCGGTACTTAAATAAATCCTTATCTGTTTGCGTGTGGCCAAGCCGCCAATTGCATCGCCTGTTTCGCGCACGCGGAATGTTTGGGTCAATTTTATCCGGGGAATTCTTCCGTATACATTTTCTTCAAATAAATGATAGATATAAGGGCGCTGTATGTTGTTCCAGTCATTTACATTCGTTACTTTTTTTCCATCTTGCATTTGCAAAGGGTCGGGTAGTGTATATGGTTTTACTTTCGACTCATCCACATTTGTACCTGCAGGAACCTGCGCGGAGGATTTGTGTGTGTTAAACAATATGGTGAAGAGGAAAATAAAGCAGGCAATGGTTTTGTGTTGCATGATATGCTGGTTGTATGGTTAAGTTGACAAATGATAAAGCAATGCGTTTTTAGAAAGACAATCAGTTAGCATGAATATACGTCGTTTTGACTTTTGTACAGATTAAAAATGAGTTTTGGGTTTGTGTGGCAACTGAGACACGGAAGCACAGATTTTTACCACAAAGCTCATTGAGTTATTTTCACAGAGGGCGCAGAATTGACGCTTTTACCTTTGACATTACATGATGGCGAAATCCGGCCTCTACACAAAAAATATTATTCTGTAACTTTATCCAACACCACAACCTTTAAGCTGCACTATGACACTCAGAATTTCAAAAATTGCAATTGCCATCCTTGCCACAATTGTCAGCCTTTACCCGGTTGCATATTTTATTTTCGGAACGAGATTCGGCCTGTTGCGATCTAAAAGTGATACGCTTTTGTTAAGCGCATTATACAATGTTGGATTTTACATACACATCGTTGGTGGCGGCATTGCCCTGCTCACGGGCTGGCCCCAATTTAACCGGCGTCTTCGATTGACTAGGATGCAGATTCATCGTATGCTTGGTAAAATTTATGTAACATGTGTCCTGCTTAGTTCGCTTGCAGGTATTTACATAGCAACATACGCCACAGGGGGAATGATAGCCTCTTCCGGATTTATGAGCCTCGGAGCAATTTGGTTTACAACTACCCTTATAGCATACACATCAGTGAGATCCGGCAACATTAACCTGCATCAAAAAATGATGATCTATAGTTATGCAGCTTGTTTTGCGGCGGTTACACTACGGATTTATCTTCCATTATTAACCATGTTGTTTCATGACTTCATTAAAGCTTACCTATTTGTAGCCTGGCTATGCTGGGTACCGAATATTATTATGGCTTATTTCATCGCAAAAAAAGCACAGCCATGGGTTTTGCAACAACCAGCAGTGCAAACATTATAATAATTAGCTTCTGTTACTCAGCAAATTCTGCGGCTACATCAATCCATGGCCGTTGTTACATCCACTTTCTGTTGTGTGTTTGATAAAATCGCGCAAAAGTTATTATAAAGCCATCCCACAATCCAACACTTACAATAACTTGCGCCGAATTGGTTACAACAATCGCCCGTTATGAAATATCTTCTGCCAGGTTTGTTTCTTTGCATTGTATGCACTGTCAACGCTCAGGTCTTGCGAAAAAGAACAGTGAAATTGATGGGCAGCCGCTTTGACATCTCCATCGTAGCAAACGATTCTCTATCTGCAGAACGTTATATCGACACTGTAATCGGTGAAGTCACAAGGATAGAATACCTCATATCAGATTGGAAGCCCGAAACACAGATCTCACAGGTCAACAGTAACGCCGGCATCCGGCCTGTTAAGGTGGACAAAGAAGTTTTTGACCTCGCAAAAAGAGCCATTCATTTTTCCGAAATAACAAACGGTGCTTTTGACATAAGCTTTGCAGCAATGGACAGGATATGGAAATTCGACGGATCAATGACGGAAATGCCTTCGCCCGAAGCCGTTAAAAAATCAGTGGAAAAAGTGGGCTACAAAAACATCATCCTCGATAGTATTAACTCCACTATCTTTTTAAAGCTACCGGGTATGAAAATTGGTTTTGGCGCCCTGGGTGAAGGCTACGCCGCAGATAAATGCAGGGAAATGATGATTGTCAAAGGAATTAAGGCAGGTATTGTAAATGGATCAGGTGATATGAGTACCTGGGGCAAGCAACCGAATGGTAAGGACTGGAACATTGGTATCACAAATCCGTTTCACAATGATAAGCTATTCGCAGTTGTTCCGCTGCGCGAAGGCTCTGTAACAACGTCTGGCAGCTACGAAAAATTTGTAGTATTTGACGGAAGGAGATATTCGCATATCATCAATCCTTCCACCGGCTATCCGGTAACAGGCCTTTCGAGTGTAACGGTGTTTGGGCCAGGCACAGAAACAGCCAATGGTTTTAGCACATCACTTATGGTGTTGGGCAAAGACAAAGGACTTGCGCTACTGCAACAATATCCTGATTACAGTTGCATTATGATCACCGACGATGGACAGGTTATCACTTCTAAAAATTTAAAGCTCAGGAAAAAACTGCGTTTATAGTCAGCCGAAAAAGCGTTAATAGCAATCCATCAACACCTGTTCGTGCGACTGATAAAAGCTGATGCTTTTCCCATTTTTTGCTTTGCATAATTCATCCAGAAATGCTATCACGTCGTGCTGCATTGCCAGCGATCCACATAACATCAGCACACCATTATCAGCAAGTACTTTGGCAATAAATTCCGCATCACGGACAAGTAAATCTTTTACGTACTGTTTTTTTCCTTCCCGGGAATATGCGACATGTAATCCGGCCAGTTTTTTCTCTTGCTGATTATTCTCCAGGCTTTCCTTATAAAGCCCGAAAGATGCTGCATCACGAAATCCGCAGTACAAATGACAATCCGTTTTTTTGCCATTCTGATCAATCATACCAAGGAACGGCGCAATGCCGGTACCGTTAGATATCATCACAACCTTCTTCGCTTTTTGCGGAAATTGAAAATGAGCATTGGAAATAATCTTTGCTTCGAACTCCTGCCCTTCAACAAGTCCATACAAATAGCCGGATCCTACCCCTCCTTCATGCAGCTTCACACTAAGTTGAATCAAGCTATCAATTTTTCCGATAGAATAAAATCTTTCCCTGTGATCATTTGCAGGATAAACTGCCAACAGGTCACCCGAATTAAATCTTGCAAGCCAGGATGGTTTCAGCTTAACTAAAAACGAACCGCCGTTATGTGTTAGTTCAGTTTTCTCCATTACCGTCATACGTTGCAAGCCTGCCGGTTTTTGTTGAAAATTCTCAGGCAATACGAGATCAGGTAAGCCAGCTTGTTGTGACCATGTTTCAAACCACTGTCCAAATTGCTCCGGAGACTTATCACTTACCGTATGAATCTCGAGTAACGGGGCAGCCCAGGATTGTTCCGCCAGCAGGTTGTTGGCTTCAAATGCAAAGCGGCAAAAGTCAGGGTATGCATGAGAGCCAAAACCCACCACAGAAAAATTCACATGCTTAGATTGCGGATGTTTTGAAAGAAGTGAGGCAAACTTTTTTGCATTAGCAGGTGCATCCCCCAATCCATATGTCGAAGTAAGAATAACGATATGTTCAGCCCCTGGAAAAACATTATAGCGGTTCAGATCAGTAAGAAATGAGGTCTCTCCGTTTTTTATCAATTGCTGATGCACCGCTTTTGCAAAACGCATAGTGCTGCCATTTTCAGATCCGACAAGAATAATGAAACGGCATTCTTCTGCATTGTACATATTCCTGATCTTTCCTGCAGTTCGTTTTAATGTTATTGCAAATCCGGAATAGATAAAAAAGAGAATATTACCAGCCGCTATCGCTAATATGATAGCCCAAACTGCACTTGTTCTGCCGGTGTGCAGATCAAGGCTAAAATTAGCCATTATCTCTGTAACCGGATAACGGATCTCACTAAGCAACTCCCCTGTAAATTGATTGACCACTATTTCACGATCGTTTAGCTTAAGCGTGTAATAATCTTCTGGATCATCTGAAAAAGGCCACTCAATGGATTGAACGCCCGAAAGGGGAATGTTTTTAAAGATTGCAAAAGCTTCAGCAGGAATTGCCGGCTCTGACTTTATTTCATTAAAATTGATCTTGTGCACTATTTTCTTCTCAGGAAATACATGAAACCGGGCCAATGACAAATACGTGCCCGTTAGTGCGATGATCAAAATAACGATGAGTGACAAGCGTCCCAGCACGACGTGGTAATACTGGGCAAAATTTTCTTTAACTACTCTTGAAAAAAAACGCTTAACACCGCGCTGACGCTGAATTACCAAAACCGTACCCGATATAGCGATCAACAAAAGTAAAAAAGCTGTAATACCCACAAACAGCCGGCCGGTTTCATGCAGGAAAAGAGAGCGGTGAAAATCAGTTACCCATTGAAAGAATTCATTTTTTTTAGGAACTGAAGCCAATAACTTTCCGGATTTCGGATCTACATAAACAAAAATATTTTTCCCGGCTGTATCAACACCTTTCACAAGAACAAACTGATTGGCATCAACTTTAAGCTCGGTTACTTCTGCAAAAGACTTTTTCATTGCAGGAACGACTTCCGCAACGGTGATCTTATTAAAACCAGCAGCCCTGTACGTTGGCACTTTTTCTACTACTGGCTCAAAAGCCAGCATAATGCCGGTAATTGCTGCAAGGGCTATAAAAATAAAAGAAGATACAGCCAGGGCAAAGTGGCTGTATCTCCATACAGAAATCGTCATGTTGTAAATTAATTATTGGGGCTAAACCGAACGTAGCGTATATAACCTGTTCCTTCAGTTTTTACAGATAATCCTTCGGCAGTCAATGGAACTTCAATGTCCTTTTCATTGTAAGCTTTATCTTCTACCGCTGTTTCAAATCTCAGTTTATAGCCAGCATTTATTTTCGCGTTTTCAATTTCTAATATCGTCACACTACGATCACCACTTGCCACAGAAGCACCGGTAACAGCACTTATGTTCGATGGTTTCTGTGAAAAGGCTTTATGCCATGATTTTAAGTTCTTGTACCATTTTTTGTCAGAACCCATTACATAAAGCGTTTTCTCGTATGCACCTTTGCTATCAATGAGGGACACAACTATATAAGCTCCTTCGCCCATATAGTTGGTCATTTGCACCATGCATTTATATTTTATACTCCCACCCTTTTGTCCGTATCCTGTAACAACCTGTAAGAACAACACAGCAATGATCACAACTAACTTATAAGAATTCTTCATCTATACTATTTTAAAAAATCAACCGAAACATTATTTTTTGAAAAAGATTCGTTCTCCTTTGCCAACTCGTAAGCCGTTTCTTTAAACTCAGTCGTTGCTTCTTTTTGTGCACCTATTGATAACAAATATTTCAGAATTTCATTATCCCTGGAAACCATTGCAGCTTTATGCAGCGGAGTCAACCCTTCTTTATTTTTTGCGTTAACATCCACATTAAGTTTTTCAATACGCTTAAGAAGCGACAGGTCATTTTTCGTTACTGCGAGATGATACAATGTATTTCCATCTTTTTGCGGAGCGGTAAAGTTGAAGCCTTTGTCCTGCAACAGTTTTAGCTTCAAACCAAAATCATCTGCCCTTGTACCGCCGTTGGCAGCCCCTCTTTCGAATGCTTGCGGATTGTAAGACTGGATAAGATAATAAGCAAGGTTATTTCCGTCTGCATCAACAGCGTTCATGCCTGCACCTTTACCAATCAACAAGGCAACAACATCCGCAGAATTGCCGCGCACAGCCATATCCAAAGCAGAAACACCTTTTTTATTTACCTGGTTGATATTTTTTACACGGGAAACAAGCAACTCTAGTGTTGCTGTATCTCTGTTAGCTGCAGCGGCATTCATAAATGCAGTGTTGCCATCTTTATCAACCTGATTTACATCCACGCCTTTTGAGATAAAATATTTAATGATCTCTTCCTGTTTTGGCTTACGTGCAACATAATGCAATGCGTTCTCACCGTTACGGTTAATTGCATTGGGTTTAATTTTCAGAGTTTCAAGAAACTGGTAAACTTCTATTCCGTTGGCACTTGCCCTGGTTCCCTGTGCAGCCATGATCATTGCATTATCACTGTACTTTACACCTTTTTGAATAAGCGCTTTCATAAGGTTGATGTTGCCAGCTTTTGCCGCATAGTTAAATGCAGTGTTTCCGGCCGCATCTACATCGCTCAATGAAAGACCTTTGGATATAAAATAGTTTGTCAGTGACAAATCATTGTCGTTTGGTATTGCTAACAACAACAAGCTGGCGCCGTCATTATTGCGTTCTTTAACATTTGCTCCAGCCCTTAAAAGTGCGTCATAAACTTTTGTATCGGCCTGTCCGGAACTTGCAGCAAAACTAATTGGCGTCATACCGTGGCTATCTTCTACATTCAATTTTGCTCCTTTGGAAATCAGGTATTCGATCACTTCGGTATTTCCTTTGCTGGCTGCCCAAAACAAATAGGTACGGCTATCGTGGGTAAGCTTATCAACTTCATTGCCTTTTTGATCCAGCAGGTATTTGATGACACCAGGCGATGCCTTTGCGTTGATGGCGTATACAACTGCATCCATTCCCATTCTGTTGGATTCGGAAGGATTGTTGCCTTTTGTTACCTCTGCCTGAACTGAAGCCAGATCGGGGTTTGTTTTCCAATAAGACTGGTCGAAAAAAATATTTTTTTGCGCATGCAAAGAAAAAGTCGCAAGTGTAAAGATTCCCAGGAATAATTGTTTCATCTCGTGAATAACTGATTTTATTTGAGCAACGCCCTGTAAATGTGACGGTTGTTTTTTGAGCCTGCAAATTAGGATTCACGTATAATTGTGTTTTCAAAATAGGGAAATTGATTTACGAATTACAGAAAATGGCTAAAAGTACGGCAATGCGGGACTGTTATCTTTCAAATCAAAGTATATTTTTATAAATATAACCTGATCAAAACCCGTACAAAATCAGGATTAAAGTATATTAACCGATAGAATTTTTATGAAAAAACTAATACTGGTTTCATCTTTTCTAATGGGCAAATCTTTCATATTCGCGCAAAAGTCAGCGGTGATCGAGACATTTAAGAAATATAATATCTCAACAATAATCCTTGACTCAAATGCAAAGCAAAACGCTGCGGACTATTCTTATACAGTGCATGCGACATTAATTACCGGCGGTCAAAAAAAAGTTACCGAGGAAAAGTATCATCCGGCAAAAAATGCAGCCGAGCGGTGGGAACTTGTAAGTGTGAACGGCGGAGCTCCATCTAAAACCGACAAAAAACTATTTAATAAGGAACATAATCAACAAATTCCTATTGCTAAGCCGGACAGCACCTCATACCGGATTTTAAAAGACGATGCTGACTACCTGATTGTATCTTACCACTACGATACCTCCACTTTGGTGGCAGACAATAATTTCATGAAAGACTTCCCCGTTACGCTTTACATTAACAAGAAAAATGGAAGATTGGAACGATCGGAAGTCATAAGCGAGGAGCCCTTTAAGGTTAAGGTCTTCAAAGCCGATTATATGATGGTAAATACTACTTATATCTACATTGAAAAAACTGATCAGTATCTCCCCTTACAAGAAGAAACCACGATGAGTATTAGAATACTGGGGCGTAACGCAGAAATAATTACTTCGAATGAATATTCAAATTATAAGAAATAATTGCAGATTTAGTTATCTCAGCAAAATGCGCCGGGCCATTTCCATTCCTTTTTGATTACCTATTTCGCGGAAAACAATCTTTCCACTTTCATCTAATAAAATCAAAGTAGGAAAGGCTTCTATCTTAAATTTCTTGCAAATCACACTATTATTCCTGTCGTCAAACAGATTTATCCATTTTACGTTTTCATCCTGAATATAGTTTGCTACGTCTTTCATCGAACTATCAAATGCAACGCTAACTATATCAAAGTTCTTTTCTGCTGCCTGTCTATACAATGCTTTTAATTCGGGCATTATTTCTTTGCAAGGTCCGCACCAGGTACCCCAGAAATCAATCAATGTATACTTTCCACTCTTCCCTATAGTGAAAGTACGACCATTAGAAATGTCAGTCGCCTGTATTGGAAATGCATATTGCCCAGGCTCAATACCATAGTGTAGGGCGTTATCTGTAAGTTCTTCCAGGCTTATTGTATCGCCGCCTTTTGAAACTACAGCAAAACGAAAGGATTTAGATGAGAAATAAATAGTGTCTCCAACCTTGTATTTTACCGGATGCTCTTTTGGATTTTTAAATGGCTCATTTGCATTATTTATAAACAAAATTGCGGATTCACGATTATACTCAGCTGCAAAAAAAGAAGCGCATAAAGCAAACTTGAATTCAATGCTGTCAACTATAAAATTTCCAACGTGATAATAAGGAAAAACAACTATCCCGTCAGTGTTAATTGGTGTAATTGCATACTTAGCAATAACATCACGCTTCCGATGAATTTCTCCATCATACAAATCCACATTTTTTATTACAACAGAGTTTTTAAAAGTGTCCAAGCGCTGCAATTCTTCGTTTTCGAAATTCCCATCATTGTCAGTATCAAAACAGATCCACTTATATTTTGATCCATAAATTAAAGCAACTTTAAATGAACTGTTCAACTCCGTTTTCTCGTTTATTGAAGACGAAATGCCTGACAAATCCTGTAACTGAACTGTGCCAACTTTTACTGAATCTATTGTGTTAATAGACGAAAATTTCACTCCATCACCGCGTTCATTAAAATGCACAACTAAGCCGTTGGCACCATAAGGAACTGTGTCCGTTATATAATTTTTTAAAACGATTTTCTGATAAGAACGGGCAGACTGCTTACATGATGAAATTACAAATAGACATGCAACAGCAATTCGCACCCTACTTAACACAGTAGTGTTGATCATAAACAAAAATTATACAGATATTTAAATCGAAAGACCAGCTGATCAGGTTCAGGCAACACAAGGATTAGGCAGCAAAGTGTAATCAGCAGAAATTCAATTTAAGCATAATTTTAAAATAATCTACCCCCATTTTTTTCTCATTTCTTTTTTTCTTAAATAAAACTTCTATTTTCGCAGTGCTTTAGGGGTGCCGTAAACACGGCTGAGATTATACCCTTTTTAACCTGATCAGGATAATGCCTGCGAAGGGAAAAGTGCTCATCTGAGTTCTCTGTTTTTGTATTTCCTAAAGTTTATTGTTCATTTTTCTTTTCACCTTAAACAAGATGCCATGAATATTTTGCTGAACAGCAAACCGCAGGAAATTGCCGACCATCTGACACTTTCCCTCGCGCTGCAAGCCTTACAAATTAACTCCCTGAATGGTGTTGCCATCGCCGTTAACAATATTGTCATTCCAAAAAAAGATTGGGAATCTTATATACTGGAGCATAACGATGCATTGGTTATCATAAAGGCATCACAAGGAGGATGACACCTTCTCATCAATTAACCTTCTCATTTACACAACACTTATACAATATGCAAAAAGATAAAATACCATCTTCTTACGAGAACATGGAAATGCGTGCACCGCTTACCGGTTCGAGGAAAATATACATAACAGGCAAGTTGCATAACATCAAAGTGGCCATGCGGGAAATTGCATTGGGCGACAGCGTTCGCATTTCTTCCATAAAAGAAGAAGTAGTACCTAACGTACCCGTCACTGTGTACGATACCAGTGGCCCTTACACTGACCCGGATGTTGGCATAGATTTAAAGAAAGGACTGACAAGGCTTCGCGAAGAATGGATTGTACAAAGAGGTGATGTAGAAAAACTATCCGGATTTTCCTCCGGATACAGCAATAAACGGTTGAATGATGAAAAACTTAAGCCGTTACAATTTGAGCACATTCAAAAACCATATAAAGCAAAGTCGGGAAAAAATGTAACGCAATTGCATTATGCACGGAAAGGCATCATCACGCCTGAAATGGAATACATTGCCATTCGTGAAAATCAACAAATAGAAGCGTTATCCGATGAATCGCTAAGCCAACAGCATCCAGGCAATAGCTTTGGCGCCAACACCCCCTTAAAAAAAATTACACCTGAATTTGTGCGTGACGAAGTAGCTGCGGGAAGAGCCATCATCCCTTCTAACATCAACCATCCGGAGAGCGAACCAATGATCATTGGCCGTAATTTTTTGGTGAAGATCAATACGAATATTGGTAACTCTGTTGTTACCTCTTCCATTGAAGAAGAAGTGGATAAAGCTGTATGGAGCTGCCGTTGGGGTGGAGATACACTAATGGATTTATCGACCGGAAAGAATATTCATGAAACCAGGGAATGGATTATCCGCAATTGCCCGGTTCCTGTTGGCACTGTACCCATTTACCAGGCATTGGAAAAAGTGAATGGCAAAGCAGAAGACCTTACATGGGAGATCTTTAAGGATACATTGATTGAACAGGCTGAACAAGGCGTTGATTATTTTACTATTCATGCCGGCGTTTTACTCCGCTATATTCCACTTACTGCAAAACGTACAACAGGCATTGTTTCAAGAGGCGGAAGCATTATGGCAAAATGGTGCCTGGCTCATCATAAAGAGAATTTCTTGTATACGCATTTTGAAGAGATCTGCGAAATAATGAAAGCTTATGATGTAAGTTTTTCATTAGGCGACGGCTTGCGTCCCGGCTCAATTGCCGATGCCAATGACGCGGCTCAATTCGCAGAACTGGAAACGCTGGGTGAACTTACCAAAATTGCGTGGAAGCATGATGTACAGGTAATGATTGAAGGTCCCGGCCATGTCCCTATGCACCTGATAAAAGAAAATATGGATAAGCAATTGAAGGAATGTCATGAAGCGCCCTTCTACACATTAGGTCCTTTAACTACTGATATAGCACCGGGCTATGACCATATAACTTCAGCCATTGGCGCGGCCATGATCGGCTGGTATGGTACTGCCATGCTTTGCTATGTAACGCCAAAGGAACATTTGGGCTTACCTAATAAAAAAGATGTGAAGGATGGTGTTATTGCTTACAAAATTGCGGCACATGCCGCAGATCTTGCGAAAGGACATCCGGGCGCACAATACCGCGACAATGCTTTAAGTAAAGCCAGGTTTGAGTTTAGATGGGAAGACCAGTTTAATTTATCGCTAGACCCCGATACAGCCCGTTCCTTCCACGATGAAACATTGCCTGCAGAAGGCGCGAAAATTGCACATTTCTGTTCCATGTGCGGACCACATTTCTGTTCCATGAAAATTACACAGGACATCCGGGAATATAGCGAGCAGCAAACAAAGGAGTTAGCTGAAGGCATGTTGGAAAAAGCAAAAGAGTTTAGAGAACAGGGCGCGGAAATTTACAGCTAGGGGAGCTCAAGTACGAATTACGAAGTACGAATTACGAAGTACGAAGTACCCTGTTTCCGGCACGTTCATTTTTTGCAGCAGTCTAAGAAACATAGCCGGAATGCACACATTATCTTGAAAAGTAACCGACTAAAAATTTGCAAGGGCATTTTATTTGACTTGATCGCGTCAATTGAGTTTAGTTTATTAAGACACTAGACACGATTTGTATAATCCCGAAGCCCGCCTGACCGGACGGGCAGGGGATGAAATTATTATAGCAAATGCCCACTCTATTTATTCTAACCCCGACGGGGTGGCATTATAAAATGTCAACCATTTGGGTTTTAAATACAGGATTGTATGCCGTTCTAATAATTCCATCCCCTGCCCGTCCGGTCAGGCGGGCTTCGGGATTAGCCTGATAAAAATTCGTGCGACTATTATTCGACAAGGATCTTGATCAACTTGTTCAACTTTAGCCGGACAACAATGAAATGTAAAGAACCATTATCAATAACATTCATTCTTACCATGATAGAAAAACTTCAATTTATAACTACAACTGTAGCATTAGCAGAACAAGCTTGTAGCGGCGGTGTACGATGGGTGCAACTGCGATTAAAAAATGTTAGTCACGAGGCATATAAAACCGAAGCATTAAAAGTTCAACAGGTTTGCAAACATTATGGCGCCAAATTGATTATTGATGATAACGTGGAACTGGCGCTGGAGATTAAAGCTGATGGCATTCATATAGGAAAAGAAGATATGCCTTTGAATGAAGCAAGGGCCTTATTAGGAAATGATTTTATTATTGGTTGTACTGCGAATACAATGGAAGACATCATTGCTATTGCGGCGCAATCTCAGGCAGACTACATTGGCTTAGGTCCATATCGTTTTACTGTCACCAAAAAGAAATTGAGCCCGATACTTGGACTTGAAGGTTATCAGGACATTTTCAATTCACTGAAACAAAAAAATATTGTGATTCCACCTGTAATAGGTATTGGAGGAATTGAAGCTGAAGACATACCAGCCTTATTCCAAACAGGATTGTATGGCGTGGCTGTATCTGGTGCCATTGCAAATGAAAAAGATATCCAGGGAACAGCGCAAAAATTCGTTGATCTGTGTGCGGCTTAATGTAAGTCAAAATTAAACAGGCTAAGTAAAAAGCTTCTATGCAGTCAGCCTCACAAATGTTTAACCCCAACTTAAAGGAAAAACAATGAACGATACGCTTATCATAGCCGGTAAGAAATTCAATAGCCGCCTTTTTACAGGCACCGGAAAATTTGGCGACCATCAATTAATGCAACATGCATTGACAGCGAGCGGAACGGAGTTGGCTACCGTTGCATTAAAAAGAATAGACAGCGAAGACAAAGAAGAGGATATTCTCTCTTACTTACAACCCGGATCGATTGCATTGTTGCCCAATACATCCGGCGTAAGAAATGCAAAAGAAGCGGTATTTGCAGCCCAACTGGCAAGGGAGGCTTTGCAGACAAACTGGTTGAAACTGGAGATCCATCCCGATCCAAAATATTTATTACCGGACCCGGTGGAGACTTTAAAGGCAGCGGAAGAACTGGTGAAACTGGGTTTTATAGTATTGCCTTACATACATGCCGATCCTGTTTTATGCAAACGGCTTGAAGAGGTTGGCGTGGCAGCGGTAATGCCGCTGGGGGCTCCTATTGGCACCAACAAAGGATTAAGAACAAAAGACTTTTTAGAGATCATTATTGAGCAAAGCAATGTTCCTGTAATTGTCGACGCTGGCATCGGCGCGCCAAGCCATGCGGCTGCAGCAATGGAATTGGGAGCAGATGCCGTATTGGTAAATACAGCCATAGCCGTAGCGGCCAATCCTGTAGCCATGGCGCAAGCATTTAAGCATGCTGTAACAGCGGGCCGGACGGGCTATCTCGCCGGTTTAGGAGCAGAACGCAATGCAGCCGATGCAAGCAGCCCGCTTACTTCATTTTTATCTGAACTATAAATTGTACGTGTATGTTTCTTGAACAGTTTGATACGCTGTGCTGGAATAGCATTAAGGAAAGCATTTACACAAAAACTGCAGCTGATGTAAGAACGGCTTTGCAAAAAAGTAAACGTTCACTTGAAGATTTCAAAGCGCTTATTTCCCCCGCTGCTTTAGCCTTCTTAGAGCCGATGGCACAGCTGAGTCATAAGTTAACACAGAAGCGTTTTGGCAAAACAATTCAGTTATATGCACCATTATATCTGTCCAACGAATGCCAAAATATTTGCACCTACTGTGGCTTTAGTTATGATAATAAATTAAAGCGAAAAACATTAACACCATTTGAAATCATGCAGGAGGCCATGTATCTGAAAGAGCAGGGTTTTAAACATATTTTATTGGTTACAGGTGAGGCCAGCAAAACGGTAGGTGTTGATTATATCAGGAATGCAATTGCTTTGCTGAAGCCGCATTTCGCACAGGTAAGTATAGAAGTGCAGCCGATGGAACAGGAAGATTATGAAGCACTGATTGAAGCGGGGTTACATGCTGTGTTGGTGTACCAGGAGACCTATCACAAAGCTGATTACAAGATCCATCATACTAAAGGAAAAAAATCAAACTTCAGTTACCGCCTCGCAACGCCTGACCGTTTAGGTAAAGCTGGTATTCATAAAATAGGCCTGGGTGTATTGATTGGTTTGGAGGACTGGCGCACAGATAGCTTTTTTACAGCAATGCATTTAAATTACCTGGAGAAAACTTATTGGCAAACGAAATACAGTATTTCATTTCCACGGTTAAGACCGGCAGAAGGCCTGATAGAACCTAAAGTCGTAATGAGTGACAGAGAGTTGGCACAATTGATCTGCGCATGGCGCATATTCAATGAAGAAGTTGAATTATCTATCTCCACCCGTGAAAATGAAAAATTCAGAGATCATATCATTCAATTAGGAATTACGAGCATGAGTGCAGGATCTAAAACAAATCCGGGAGGATATGTCACTGAGGTAGAATCTTTGGAACAATTTGAAATTGACGACAGCAGGAGCCCGGCAGAAATTGTGCAAATGGTGCATGGCAAAGGTTACAAAGCTGTATGGAAGGATTGGGAGTCATTTGTGTAACTAAATAAAAGCGCATCATCATGCTTTCACAAAAAGAGCAGGCAAGATATCAACGGCAATTAATATTGCCCGAAATTGGAGTACCCGGACAACTAAAATTACAGGCTGCAAAGGTATTGGTGATTGGCGCCGGCGGATTGGGGTGCCCGGTTCTGCAATACCTTGCTGCTGCAGGTGTAGGAACCCTTGGCATTGTTGATGGCGATGTGGTGGAGGAAAGCAATTTGCAAAGGCAAATCCTCTATACATCAGCGGATGTCAGCAAGCCCAAAGCCGTTGTAGCAAAAGCACGGATTGAACAATTGAATCCCTTTGTAACAATTGAAGCACACACAGTTTTTATTAGTTCGGACAATGCATTAGAGATAATAAAGCCTTACGACATAGTGGTAGATGGCTCGGATAATTTCGCCACCCGCTACATGGTAAATGACGCCTGCGTGATGTTGAACAAGCCTTTGGTTTTCGGCTCGATCTATAAGTTTGAGGGGCAGGTTGCTGTTTTCAATTACAATGATGGCCCGACTTATCGCTGCTTGTTTCCTGAAGCACCGAACGTTGATGAAGTTCCTAATTGTGCTACCATTGGCGTGGTTGCATCTTTACCCGGAATTATCGGAACTATCCAGGCCAATGAAGTAATCAAAATAATTACCCAACACGGAGAAGTTCTATCTGGCAAATTATGGGTGATGGATGTGGCAACCATGCAAACGCAAGTGCTTCAATTCAGTAAAAATCCTTCCAATAAAAATATCACTCATCTACGGCAACAATCTGCGGTCTGCTCCTCAAAAGGCGAAGCGATCAGTTTTACAAGATTGAAAGAAGTGTTAGAAAATTCCATAGTTCAACTTGTTGATGTGCGGGAAAAAGAAGAACACAAAATCAGAAATATCGGCGGATTAAATATTCCTTTGTCCACTTTTAAAGACAACTTCCAACAAATGGATCCCAAGATAACGACCGTCTTGTATTGTGCCGCAGGTGTAAGAAGCCGGACGGCTATGGAATTATTGGTCAACAATGGTTTTAAAGAAGTGTACAGTTTAGAAAATGGAATTTCAGGAATAAATACTACTGCAAACCCTTTATTTGACGATGTATAGTTTCAAATGCAGCTAAACAATTATCAGACCGCCAAACTATCCCCAAGATTGCTACTCCGTCAAAACCAGTATGGTCTAACTGTGCTATTTTGGCAGCATCTATACCACCTAAGGCAAATATTTTGGGAGCGTTCTTTTGATTGCTACTTAGATACTGTCTTGTCGCCTTCAATTTTGTTATATCAATATTTGCAGGATAGTCTGATTTAGAGATACTATCAAACACCGGGCTTACAAAGCCATAATCGAAATCGTATGGCGCTTGCATTACTTCTTCCCATGAATGAAAAGAAGCTGATATTGTTGAGGACGAAGAACAAGAAAGCACTTCTTTTAATTTCTTTTCATCCTTCCATACAATTGCTTTACAATGAAACCCAATCAAAGGAAATTCATTTAACAGTTCAGGATACTCGTGAATAGAAACCTGCGTATGAAAAACAGCAGGTATTTGATGAAGATAATTTCTATATGCATCAATATCTGAATTTTCTTTTCGCAGATGAAGCCTATCTAATCCGCTTTCAAGCATTTCTTTTACAGATGCAACTTCGTCTTTAATATCTGTTGGAGGAGTAATTACAATTAATTCCATGATTCAACTTTGCGTGTACATAAATGCGATGCCGTTAAAGATAAATGGATTGATGCAACATTTTGTAGAGAATGCGTTTAGAATAAAATCAAGCCAATCCCGAAGCCCGCCTGACAGAACGGGCTTCGGGATTAGTCGGTAGTATATTCATTATTCTTGTCACAACGAAGATGATTATCTTTATACATAACTAATTTTTAATTATGAAAAAATGGTCGCTTCCCCTTGCGGCAATCTTGTTTCTGGGAGCATGCAACAATGCTTCTGAAAAGAGTGCCAACAAAGCATTTGTCGACATAAAAGGAATAGATTCAACGATAAAACCTGGCAATGATTTTTTCAGGTACGTGAATGGCAAGTGGTATGATACAGCGCAGATCCCCGGTTCCCAGGCCGGCGTGGGCGCGTATATGTTTATGAATTATCCACAACGATTGCGCCTGCAAGGCATCCTTGACAGCGTTTCAAAAGCCAAAAACACTGACGGAAGCATTGAGCAAAAAGTGGGTGACTTTTATGCATCAGGTATGGATACTACAACCGTCAACAAACGTGGTAATGATCCAATTAAGCCAGTGCTCACACGTATCGACGGCATTACCGACGTTCCTTCTTTGATGAAGTTTGTAGCAGACGAAGCAAAAGTTAACAATGTTTCTATTATCTCTTTCGGTGTAGGTCCCGATAATAAAAACAGCAGCATGAATATCGGGCATGTTTCGCAAGCCGGTATTGGTTTACCTGAGCGGGATTATTATTTCAAAACAGATCCATCAAGCCTTAGCATACAGGCAGCATACAAACAATATCTCGCCACTTTGTTTGAACTAACGGGAACCGATGCCGCAACCGCAAAGAAAAATGCGGATGTTGTTTATGGCATCGACAAGCAATTGGCATCTTCACACAGAACGAATATTGAACTGCGCGATGTAAATGCCAATTACAATAAAATACCTGTTGCTGATTTGGCAAAAAAACATCCGGATATTGGCTGGATAAGTTTACTGGACAACCTCGGCGCCAAAACGGATTCTATTGACGTGTCGCAACCAGCTTATTATAACAAGCTCAATGTATTGCTGAAATCCATTCCCATCACCGACTGGAAAACTTACCTGAAAGCATATTCTATCAACACGTATGCAAATGTGTTAAGCAAACCTTTTGTTGATGCCGCGTTTGAATTTACCAAAGTGATCTCGGGACAGGCTGTACAAAAATCACGTGGTGAAATAATAGCTGATGCGGTTGATCAATCACTTGGTGAAGCGCTTGCTCAATTGTATGTAAAAAAATATTTTACCGAAGATGCAAAGAAGCGCATGCTTGAATTGGTGAACAATCTGCAGAAAGCATTTGAAGCGAGAATCAATAAGCTCGACTGGATGAGCGACAGCACCAAAACAAAAGCGAAAGAAAAGCTGTATGCCATCACGAAAAAAATTGGCTATCCTGACAAATGGAAAGACTACAGCAAAGTGACTATTGCCCGCGATAAATACTTTGAAAATATTGTTTCGGCTGCTGCCAACAGCTATCAATATCAATTAGCTAAACTGAATAAGCCTGTTGACAAAACTGAATGGTTTACCACACCTCCGACAGTCACCGCGTATTACAATCCGTTTGCAAATGAGATTGTTTTTCCTGCGGGCATTTTACAGACACCTTATTTTGACGACGCTGCCGATGATGCACTCAATTATGGTGGCATCGGCATGGTAATAGGACATGAAATGACCCACGCTTTTGACGACCAGGGCGCGCAGTTTGACAAAAATGGCAACGTAACCAACTGGTGGACGAAGGATGATTACGCAAAGTTCAAAGCCAAAACACAACAGGTAATCAATCTTTATAGTTCATTTACCGTGCTGGACACATTGCATATAAAAGGGGCATTAACAGTTGGTGAAAATACTGCAGATGTAGGCGGCGTAGCTATTGCATATGATGCTTTTAAATTAACCAAACAAGGTCAGGATACTGCAACCATCGGTGGCTTCACTCCCGACCAGCGGTTTTTCATCTCTGTTGCGCGCATCTGGCGTGTGAAGATGAAAGATGAATTCCTCCGTTTGTGGATCAACAACAATCCGCACTCACCACCCATGTGGCGCGTAAATGGCCCGCTCATGAATTCAACACATTTCTACGATGCATTCCATGTACAACCGGGGGATAAAATGTATTTGGCAGATTCGGCGAGGTTGAAGATTTGGTAGAGAGCCGCGTGCAAATTCGCACATCAACAAGTTAGTATATAAAAGCCTGTAATTGATGATTGCAGGCTTTTTTAATGTGCCAGGCATTGGTGATTTTCATGATAATTTGGTGACCTGATCTGAACCAGTCACGAGACAGTTTTGTCCATTTTATTCTACTATTGACTTAGAGCATTAGTGATTGTCTTTTACTTTCTTTTTCTTGAAAAAAAGAAAGTAACAAAGAAAATTCAAGGCAAACACGAACCCTCCGGGCGTTTTGCCATGCCATCGCCTCTCCAAAGTGCTACCACGATTATACAAGCAAACCGGTTCTACAAATTGTTTTAGGAAGCTTTATCTATCATGCCCCTCCCAAGCGGGGAGTCTTTATTTTGAGATAGTTTTTACATTTTCAGGGAAATAATGTCGACGCCATTTGATTTTCGCAGACCTAATTTCGACAAATCGCAAAAGCATGTGATTGGCAATTACTGTCTTTTTTACTGTACCTGATGTTAGCTTCGCTAGACATCGACGGATTACAAGAAATTCTGTTAAAGACTGCTGAGCCATTTTATCCCATCCTTAAAGTGGTTACATTAAATCTATTCAACAAACGAAAGAGATGGTCGTAATCACCCCTTTAGATTGTCGTTGCAGCCCATTTTGTTTTGATAGGAAGCCCGGTACATTTGTAAAACACAAATCAGTTAATATGCGAAAGTTGATCATGAAAATGTCCGTCTCGCTCGACGGTTTCGTAGCTGTTCCCGATGGCAAGAATGATTGGATTTTTAAGACCGGGGACGAAGAGTCAGCGGCCTGGAGTGTGGACCAAATCCGGCAGGCTGGACTGATTATCATGGGAAGGAAATCGTTTGAGAATATGGCGCCTTACTGGCCGACTGCGACCGGACCTTTTGCTGCACCGATGAACGAGATCCCGAAGGCCGTTTTTACAAAGAATGGATTTAAACCCGCCGATTGCCTGCAAACGGCTAAAGGTGAACAATCGCCAGCCATAGCATCCTGGGCCAAAGCGCAGGTTTTTGATGGCGATCTTGCTGAAACGATCACGAAACTTAAAGCCGACTCAGGCAAACCGATCGTAGCGATTGGCGGTGCGGGATTTATGCAGAGCCTGATAGCAACAGGTCTTATTGACGAATACCACATGGCCATCCATCCTGTCGCATTAGGTTCGGGACTGCCAATCTTCACCGGTTTGCAAATTCCGCTTTACCTGAAATTGGCAGAGGTAAAGGCTTTTCCGAAAGGAGTTATAGCACAGACTTACGTGGCGCAAGATTAGGTTCGAAATCTTGAATTAAGTCAAAAGTAAAAAGTCAAAATTCAAAACGATGAAGTGCAATCCTGTCGCCTTTTTCTAAATCAAATTATAACGATTTTCGGTTGATATGGCGTTAGCATGAATCCAATCTGGAATAGCACAAAAAAGCCTGTAATTAATGATTACAGGCTTTTTTTTTAGGCTTAACCAAACTGAGGATTAAAAAAATGATTTGGCATTAATATCATATATAACTATGAAGAAACCAATTGAATGAAAATATTTTAAAAATAAAGACAAAAAACCGAGAACCACTGTGTTTTTTCCCATTGACAATAAACAAATACAGTTATAAGTTTACAGCACTCTTTCAACCTGTAATCTTTTAACATTATGAACATCCTTATCCCGATTCAAAACACACCCCATGCCTGCAAATTTTATCAGCATTCCAGACACAGAAAATTGATCTGACTAAGAATACTGATGATTTTTTGCATCCTTTTGCCAACCGGACATGATTGCTGAAAGGTAGTGCGCCTGTTAGCAGCTACAGGCATTGAAACCGAGGAGAAGAAAATACTTATCAACTAAATACCAATAAAAATTTTCATCATGCCCATTCAAAATTATGGCGTACTAAAAGGCAAAGCGATAGATCGCATCCTCGCCACCGCACGCAACGAGCATTTTCAAATTCTCGTCAACAGAGGAAATGAACCACATAGAATAGCTATTAATACAAAATCGAGCGAGGCACCGAGCCAGGTGTTGTTTTATGCAAATGATAATTTTCATCATAACATTACCGACGAAATTGAACAGGCAAATCTCGCTGACGGCTTTACGCCCTTAAAATCAAAACCGGAAGGGTTGGCGCTCGATTTTGTCAGAAGCAATCTTTTTGATATCAAGCAAATGAAGCCGCTCGCATCAAATATACCGGGAGCTGACAATGATCTGAATGAACGTGTTGATTTCTTTGTGCAACGAGCCATAAAAGATGAAACGGCAATTATTTATGCTTTCGGACAACATTGGCAAGATAAAAAAGGAGCCGATCAATATTTCAAAGAGATAAATCCAAGCACCGGCATTCATGACATACACATGAACCAGGGAAACAGATCAGGCAAGTACAAGAAAGATAATGGTGTGTACCAGGATGGCGGCCTTATCTTTCACTATGCCTCTAGAAATCAATGGGCAGCAGTTTTTACAGCATTTCAATCCCAGTCTTTCCATACCAGTGATCAAACAGGCGATTCCCTTAACGATATACCGGGTGGCGGTGACGACCATCCTGAAAATACTTCTCTGGTAAGAATTATTGGGGCCATGATAAATCCGGTTGGCGGTGACAAGGGAAAAGAATTTGTCATACTCCTGAACAAGAGCCGCAACGACATAAATCTGTCAGGCTGGAAAATATCAGACAGGCAGAAAAAAACGCAAAGTCTGGGCAATGTAATCATAGAAGCAGGTGAAACCTTAAAGGTACGATTGAACGGAAATGGTGCGCAATTATCTAATGAAGGCGGCACTATCACGTTGCTAAACAATAAAGGACTTAAGATTGATGGTGTTTCATATACCAAGAAAGATGCGGCAAGGGAAGGTGAAGTGATTGAATTGTAGTAAATACCAAAATCTTTTACCAGGAAATAATATTCTTTAGAACCTCGTTATTCGTGTAAATGCAAAAAACCGCAAAACTAAACTTGCGGTTTTTTTATCCTGCGCAGACAGGAATTACTATCATTCCTCTGCACTTATAAATTTCAGTGCTTCATCTAATTCCTCCGTATCAAAGTACTTTTCTTCAAGAGCTGGATTAGCCAAATGAAGAACTTTGTTTTCAATTTTCACTACAGACCTTATAAAATCAGAATGTGCAACCACGGCACAACGTCCTATTTTGCGAAAGTGTCTGAATCCCCATAACTCGCCTTCTAAAAAGGCTTTTAGATCCATATGTCTCATAACGGACATGTCTTTTACCTTGATCAATATGTTCACATGTTCATAACCCGCGTTTAATTTTTCTTCAAAAAGTTGTTTTATTAACTGGGCGTCGGCTTCAGTAAATGTTTCTGTTAACTCGAGCGCAAGCGCATTTCCCTGGAAGGTTTTAATTTGATTGAGCATAACCGGTAGTTTTAAAAGGAAGAAAGATTAAAGATAATATTTCCTTGTTCTTACTGCAGTGAAAGAATATTTCAATTCAATTTCCTCACATGCTGTGAAATGCATCAAATCTTAGGAGATTTGGCTTTTTTCCCGGAAGCGTCACGACTTTACTTATTGCGGAGTTAATGTGTATAGCAGTTTTTTAATGCGCTTATTTTCAGATGTTATGATAACATAATTTTTAACCCTGAATTAGGCCTTTCAACGTAAGTTTATTAGTTTTAAATTGGTTACTTCCAATTAGTTTAAGTCATAGGTTTGAAGCCTGATAGAGTGGTTTTCGATAATACATTGTGCAATGTTCCAGGCCTGGCGAAGAACCGAATTTCAAATCGATCTTTACCCGCAAATGCGGAACAAAATTTATGATTCACTGTTATTACTGAATTGGGCGGAAGAAATTTCAGCCCCGAAGTTTTGAATAAAATTTTATTGGCTTCGCATTTTCTGGTTAGCCAGAAAGCACCTTTATAAAATTAAATCTATTGAAACAATGAATATAACTGTTTTGGGTGAAGCAACATTTGAATCTCCGATAGGTCATAGCATTAGCGATAGTCTTCGAATTCCTGAGAATATAGTAATAGATCCAACCTCAACTGCAAAAGAAGCGTTGACATTCGAATTGGCTGGCCCCCGTTCCAAATTATTTTTTGATCCGAAGCATACGCGCGCCGGCATTATTACCTGTGGCGGCCTTTGTCCCGGCTTAAACAATGTGATCAGATCATTATTCCTGGAGCTGCATCACGCCTATGGAATAAAAGAGGTACTTGGTTTTCGTGGTGGGTACCAGGGTTTGGATCCCGCAAAAGGAAAGGAACCTATTGTGCTTACACCGGAATTTGTTCATAACATTCACAAAGAAGGGGGAACAGTTTTAGGCACTTCGAGAGGCCCGGTGGATATTCCTGTTGCAGTAGATAATCTTATTCAACGGGGAGTAAATATAATTTTTACCGTAGGTGGTGATGGCACCCAGCGAGGCGGTAATGCATTATTCCAGGAAGCAAAAAAAAGAGGTTACCCGCTTGCAGTAGTGGGCGTTCCAAAGACAATTGATAATGATGTGGCTTTTGTTACCAGAACTTTCGGCTATATGACAGCGGTTTCGGAAGCAAGTAGAGTTTTGAGTAATGCACACAACGAGGCAATCAGTGTAGAGAATGGCATTGCGTTGGTAAAACTTATGGGAAGACATGCAGGTTTTGTGGCCGCCGGTGCAACGGTTTCCTGCCAGGACGTAAACTTTGCCCTTCTTCCTGAAGCGTCTTTTAAACTGGATGGATTTCTTGCTGCATTAAAAGAACGGATTATTGATCGCTCACATGCATTGGTCGTAGTGGCCGAAGGAGCCGGACAGGATTTATTTGCCGCGGATGAATTGAAAAAAGATGACTCCGGAAATGTTAAGTCTAAAGATATAGGACTATTCCTGAAGGGTGCTATCGAACAATATTTTAAAAGCGAAAACAGTCCGATAGTGATGCGCTACATTGATCCCAGTTATATTATTCGCAGCAGCGCGGCCAATTCGGAAGACGCTATACTCTGCGATATGTTTGCCCGTAACGCTGTTCACGCAGCAATGGCGGGAAAAACAGGGTTGGTGATAGGATACATGCATGACAGATTTATACACGTGCCTATTGAACTTTTAACCAGCCGCAAAAAATCTATGGATCCTGAAAGTTTTCAATGGAAAGCAGTGCAGGCATCTACAGGGCAGGTTGATTTATTTGAATAGCCATCAACCTGGTGTTTTAATAGTCAATAAAATTTTATAAAGAGAAAGCGTTGAATTACCGGTTCTTTATCAGCTATTTTACCTTATAAGCTTTTATTATATTTGCCCATATCAGCACTTATTAAAATGGAAAAAACAATACACCAGGGCCGTAACATAAGGCATTTTAGAGAAATGCTCGGCCTTAAGCAGGAAGGGTTGGCAATGGAACTTGGTGACGATTGGAACCAGCGTAAAATATCGCTTCTGGAACAAAAGGAAGTGATTGAGGAAGATCTATTGAAACAGGTGGCTGCAGTGCTAAAAGTACCCGTACAGGCCATTCAAAATCTTGATGAAGGGGCTGCGGTGAATATTATTTCGAACACGTTTAGTGATGAAGCCGTTGCATATGCACAAAACTATAAATGCAATTTCAACCCGTTTGACAAATGGCAAGAAGAAGTAACGGAAAACAGAAAGCTGTATGAAAGATTATTGCAGGCTGAAAAAGAAAAAGTAGAATTGCTGCAGAAGATATTGGATAAATTAAAGTAGTTGACAGAGGCTGTTGAAACTGAGCTGCATCATTGAAATAGTGTCTTTTAATTCCTTCCTTTTGTAAAAGTTCCCTTCAAAAAACCCTGGACCAATGGATTGACTTGGCACAAGTAAGGGGAAGTCTTTAGAATTGATCTTGTTACACGTCCACGCAGATCGCCGTTGTTGGTATGCAGCAAAGGAAAAGTGTGAAAGCGTACCAACAACATAAGTAGGTTGCAACACATATTTAACTGTATTGGCGAAAGCATTGCACTAATTTGGCGAATGATTATATGTTTGGCAAAATGTCTTTTTATTATCTACAAAGGCATTCTTTGCTCCCCACAAAAAAACGAATGCAATTAGTGCGGGGTAGTTATCTTGGTCGGCTTCTTGCTGTTTACTTGCACAAAAAAAGTAAACACCGAAACCTGTTGTTGGTGTGCACACACTCATCGCCAGCCCGACACACGCAACAACGGCGGTCAGCCTAAGTGTGCAATACCAGGGGAGTAGAAACTGCGGTCAGTCTACATATTCGATACCAACATGGATAGAAAGTACGCAACGCACATAGCTCTACTGCATGCTTGCACCAAGATGGATGTCCTAATTCATTACAACCGCAAGTTCTTTATTCTACATCATCTCCTTGGTCTTGTTGCACATTTAAGCCGATCGCCGTTGTTGGTATGCAGCGAAGGAAAAGTGTGAAAGCGTACCAACAACATAAGCAGGTTGCAACACATCTTCAATAACATTAGCTAATTCAGGCATAGCACCAATTTGGCGAATGATTATTATCTGTCGCAAAGGACTTTTATTATTTACAAAGGCATTTTTTGCTCAGCACAAAAAAACGACAGCATTCAGTGCGGAGTAGTATTCTTGCTCGGCTTCTTGCACTTTACTTGCACAAAAAAGGTGAACACCGAAAATTGTTGCTGGTGTGCACGCACTCATCGCCAGCCCGACACACCAACAACGGCGGTCGGCCTAAATGTGCAATACCAAGGGGGTATAAATAAATCTTAGCAAACTGGATGCATTCAGCATAAGTAGGCCGCGCAAATATCGCGACTGCATGCTTGCGCCAAGAAGGATTTACAAGTTTTCATTGTCCATAGTCTACCCTTTTAAATCTAATTCCATCTGAATATTGCAACGTTTGTATGGTGTTGTACGGCCTGCTATTTTTTGAAAACCTAATTTGTAATAAAGGTTAATAGCGGGCTTTAGAATAGTATTGCTTTCGAGGTAGATTTTTGAGGCTCTGAGTTCCCTGGCTTTATTGATAGCTTCTTTTCCGAGCAAATAACCAATGCTTTTACCCTGGCCTTTAGGAGAAACAGCCATTTTTGCCAGTTCAAAATCGTAACCAGGATCATCCGTTTTTATTAAAGCACAAACCCCAAGCGGCTCGTCTTTGTAAAGCGCTACAAAAATTCTTCCTCCCCTATTTAAGATATACTCTTCTGGATTATCCAGTGCTTTGTAGTCAGCTTCCTCCATTTCAAAGTAGGCGGATATCCATTCTTCATTAAGGGCCTTGAATGCAGTTTTGTATTGCGGTGTGTAATCAACAATGCGCACGTCTTTACTCTCACGCAGCTTCTTTTGTTCCTGAACTCTTTTCAGTAGCGACTTTTTATCAAGCAAAAATTCCCATTCTGCTAAAGCTTCCCAAAGGTCGTGTGAAGCTTCTTTGGTAATCTCTTCAATTGCAATATCTATGTCGGCAGTTTGAATCTTGATTCTTGCAGAAAGCGTTGTTCCTTTTGCGGTAAGTCCCACCAGGTTTCTACGTTTGTCTTTCGATTCAATATTGGTAAAAACCAGGCCAGCCACCTCCATTTCCTTAATTATTTTGGTTACTGATGGCTGCGAGTGGCCAATTTCATCTGCTATTTCTGTAATTGTTTTTTCACCATCCTGGTAAAGAACAAAAAACACCGGAAACCACTTCGGAGAAAACTCGTTATCATACAACTCGTAAATTTTGGCCGCATCGGCGGTTATTCTTGCTGTAAGAAGACGCAGTCGACTTCCCAATGCCATTTTACCGGTCCTTTCAAATAAATTCATAATAATATAATTGATTACATAACTAGTTATGTAAAATTAAGAAGAAATTTTAACTCGATCCATTTATTTAATGGGTTTTCGAATACAAGCACTTATAAACCATCACCACTAGTCCAAATATTCGGGGAGACATCTTCTATCGTGCCAATGACAAATTTCACAATAGTGACAGTTTTTCCCGTGGGGAATTAAGCTTAATAGAAATATCCAAATTGAGAACATCCTGACCCCTTATGACTTTAATCAAATAAAAGAGGTTAATGTCCTACGGACAAGATAGGCCTGTTTTTTTGGGGTTTCTATTAAACTTAAAGTCCTACGGACTAATACAATGAATTGATTTCAGACATAAACATTCGTCGTTATCTAAGCTTTGCGCATTTATTTTTACATTGCCTGTTATGACATATTCATCTCATGCCGGGGAACAGGTTCTCTACGTCTCAAATTTTCAAGACTTTGTTGCTACGCCATTTAATAAATCGGTAAACGCGATTTGCTGGACTCGTCAACTAATGGGTGATTTTTCTGAGATCGTGGGAAAAGTAGCGCTAAGCGGAAACATAACGGAAATTGAACCAGAGGAGCTTCTTGAGCTTCAGCTAAGCCAACAGGGACAACTCGCCCGTGAGATTCTTTTAAATGACCTGAAACTATTGAAAGCGCGCGGTGCATCGCCCGTTCTTAATGTGATCAAACATTATGATCGGGACGATAGCTACCCATTTTTCCCGACCGATGTCTATTCCTTTCATGTAGATCGTTCGCCCATACCAACCGATACCATTTTGTGCACCTACTACGGCTCGTCAAGTGAGATATTGCCCAATGCACAGGCTCAACAGAAAGTACTTATTCCTGAGATACGTGAAGAACTCAAAAAGCTATATCATGGAGCGGAGGAGGATTTTGAATTATTCTTAAGCGACCATTTCTTTGACTTGCACTACCAGGCAAAACCCGGTGCTCGTCCGATAATCTTAGGCCTTGGTAATCTGTGGCGCCTGGCGGTTGACCATCCCGAAAGTCAGGTTCTTCCATGTGTTCACCGTGCACCAAAGGAGATAGCCGGGCAGCACAGGTTGTTGCTAATCTGTTGATCGCAGATTTTATGGCTGATCCTCATCAATCAGATCGTAGGATGTAATCTTGCCAGATTTAATATTATCCCTGAAAACATTGGTTTTAAAGACAGTTTGAGTAAAGTTCATGCAAACAGCCTTTTGATATATTTCGGCAACGGTTCGCCCCTTGAAAAACAGCGCAAATAAAAAAGCCTGAAATCTATGATTACAGGCTTTTTACCGTGCCCAGAACAGGAATCGAACCTGCACTCCCTTGCGAGAACCAGATTTTGAGTCTAGCGCGTCTACCAATTCCGCCATCTGGGCTTTACTACCATTTTCGGCTCTTTCCGGTAACCGGACCTCCGAAACGGGCTGCAATATTAGTGCATCATCTTAATCCGGCCAAAATCCTGTTAAGATATTTTTTCTTATAATAATAAGTTTTTACTTGCAACAGCTCTTTTTCGGTAGTAACACCTTCCTTATAATCCTCCACAATTTGCTGAACAGGTTCATATATTTCATTTTTAAATTGCTCAATCTGCGCCTCCGCAGCGGCCATCTGGCCTATGTTTCCTTCAATTTCAGCGTCCATTACACTTTCATTCAGGTCCATCATTTCCATTAAAAAATCGTTGGGAAGCTGAAATTTTTCATCTTCTTCCAGCAGACCTTTTATCTGAAGTACATATTTAATGGTTTCATCCTCATTCTGAAAAGTTTTGAAAGCTTTGTTTACCAAAGATGACTTTTCAAGCGCTTCGGCCTGGGCCTCCTCATTTTCATTAGTAAAAAAATCCGGATGGTACTGCCTGCTTAGTTCATAAAACTTCTTTTTTACATGCGCCTTTTCGGGTTTAAGGTTTACCGGCAGTTCAAATAATTCAAAATAATTCATAGTGTTATTCATTACAATATTCCCCTGAGCGTATTCGCCTGATAAAAAATATCGATTACTTTAGAACAAAATTATGCCAATGCCAGCTATTGCGCTTATCAGAGAAGGAAAAACTCCGTCGGACGAACGTGTGGCTCTTACGCCCGCCCAATGCAAATGGCTGCAGAAGAATTTACCGGGATGTACTATTACCGTGCAAAGCAGCGCTACAAGGTGCTTTACGGATAAGGAATACGAACTCGCCGGCATTACCGTTCAGGAAGATGTGAGTGATTGCGATATTATGTTCGGCATAAAGGAAGTGCCCGTTAGCATGTTAATTCCCGATAAAACCTATGTTTTCTTTTCGCACACCAAAAAGAAACAATCATATAACCAGGCGTTGATGCATGCAATGATGGATAAAAATATTACGCTGATTGATTATGAATGCCTGGAACATGAGGACGGTCAGCGGATCATTGGCTTTGGCTTTTTTGCTGGAATTGTGGGTGCACACAATGGTATTATGGCGTACGGCAATCGCACGGGTCAGTTTTCGCTCGGCAGGGTGTACAAAAGCAAGGACTACCGTGCACTCATCCATACTTATTTTGGTTTAAAGTTACCCAATATAAAAATTGTCGTGACGGGCAGTGGTCGTGTGGCACACGGTATATTAGAGATCATGAACCTGATGGATGTGCAGGATGTTGAAGAGGATGATTTTTTAAGTAAAGAGTTTGCCTACCCGGTTTATGTGCATTTAAAGGGAGCCGGTCTATACCGGCATCGTGCAACCGGAAAATATAACCGGGAGCATTTTCACAATCATCCAGAGGAATACGATTGCCTGTTTGAAAATTACTATTCGCAAGCTGATATTCTTATGAATGGCATTTACTGGACGCCAAACATGCCGCGGTTGTTTGAGATGGAAGCATTAAAAGATAAATCCTTCCGGATCAGCACGATAGCGGATATTACTGATGATAAAAATGGAAGTGTTCCCTGCAATCTTGGCGACGCAGTGATCAGCGATCCGGTTTATGGTGTGAACAGACAAACTTTCGAAAAAACCGCGCCTTATTTACCCGAAAGCGTGGATGTAATGGCTGTAGGAAATTTACCGAATGAGTTGCCTCGTGATGCAAGCAGGTATTTTGGAGAACAATTGATTAAACATGTGCTGGGCGATCTGGTAAGGGATGGGAATGAAATAATTGAGAAAGCGACGATTTTGAGGAAGGGGAAGTTGACGGAGCACTTTGAATACTTAAGCGACTACGCGTTGCATTAGTTGACAATTGAAAATGTGCAAGAGTTTTTTTAACCACAGAGGTAAAGGAGTTATGACACTGAGTTGCACAGAGCATCTCAGTGCAACTCAGTGAAAAAAACTCTGTGTACTCTGTGGTAAAAAAACTGTTTATAAATGCAGATAATAGTTTTTTAGCAACCCTACAAACTCATCAGTATAAGCATTGCTCGCATCCTTAATAACAATCACGTTTTCTACTGCTTCGGATGGTTGTTTTCTAAACAATAACATACTTCGGAAGAAATCATGTCTGGGAGTTTGTTTCACTAGTACACTTTCTGCTAAATGAAAGCTGCGCTGGCTGGCCAAATGAAGACATTCTTGCGTTCTATGATATGGGATCAATACAGCAAAAGAACCATTGTCATCCAGGTGGCCATTTACAAAATCAAATAACTCATCCAAGCCTAAAGCCGTGCTGTGCAGGGCCAGGTTGCGTTTATGATCATTGCTTTTCAGATCGTTTTCAAAAAAGGGGGGATTGGAGATAATCAAGTCATATTTTATTTCCGGCTTTAATTCTTGTACCGGCATATTTATCAAATTCAACCTTGCAGACCAATCTGATCCGCCAAAATTTTCCCTTGCCTGCTCCGCCGCATGCAAATCAATTTCAACCGCATCAATCTTCGCTTCCTGCAATTTCTGCGCAAGCATTAACGATAGCAATCCTGTTCCCGCACCAATATCCAACACATGTTTCCCAGAAGCAAGATCAGCTTTATTCGCCAACCAACCACCAAACAGACACGCATCGGTACACACTTTCATTGCACACTTATCCTGGTAAACGGTGAATTGTTTGAATTTGAAAAAATGATTGGGCATTTAAGTCAATGGTGAAAAGTGAATAGTGAAAATTGAAACAGCAAAAGTAAGGCATAGCGACCAGCAGTGGTGACATCTTCGCTCTAATCAACTTATAACGTACAACTGCAATGTATCGCGGTCATTACAAGTCAATGGTGAATAGTGAATAGTGAAAATTGCAAACAGCAAAAGTAGGGCATTGCACCGTATTAGCGGATACACCTTCGCTCCAATCAACGTATTACGTAAAACTTACAAGTATCACTTCTTATACTTATCATTCAACGTCCTCCCCTCTCCACACAATGCAACTACCTTAACTATCCGTTCATTTCGGGTTTCTTCGCGTTTGGCGGAATTAATGTGTTCAACATATTCTTTTTTGTATCCGTAGGAAAGATCTTCGAAGTATTTTTTTGCAGCTTTGTTTTTATCAAGTGCCTTTTGCAGATCGGCGGGTGTTTCTATTTCTTTTTGAGTTACCTGTCGTTTAAATCCCTCTTTATTAACAGCGATAGAATCTTTTACATAAGCAGTGATCAGTTTCGCGTCAACTTCACTTACATCAGTGTATTTAATAGAGCGGCTGAATTCATTGTCCACGCAGTGGTTAAACAGTCTGTTTTCATCCTTCATCGCACAACCGTTGAAGAAGGTGAACTTTACATGCGCTTTAAAAGCACCGTAGCCGCAAAGCATTCCATTTAACTGGTAGTTTGGTCCCCACTTCCAGTCTTCAACAATTTCCTTATCAGCCTTTAAAATTATTGTTCGCAGCTTGTCGCAGATAGCCTTTGCGAAGGCAGGCATTTCATCAATATACTTGTCGATTTCAGTGGATGCGTTGGAATGGATTGTTGACATACAGCTATTAGCCATCAGCTTTGAGCTATCAGCTTTGGCACCTCCGCACCTGTTTGCTCATTCTCATCACTGGATATTTTCAATTTGACCCAGAATTCTAACTTCATTCCTCACGCCTCACACCTTAAACCTATCCCTCACCTTCAACGTAAAACGTATAACTTATAACGTACAACTTTCTACGCCTTCTGCCTCTCCACCTGCTCGCCATTCACTTTTGTTCCCTGTCTGCCGTCAAGCGTAAAGCCTATAGTTGTTCCTACGTCAAGCTTGCTCCGTACATGCATGCTTTGGTCGTGCGCTTCAATAATGTGTTTGCAAATGGCAAGACCAAGGCCGGTGCCACCAACGTCGCGGCTACGTCCCCTGTCTGTTCTGTAGAATCGTTCAAAAATGCGGGGTAAATGTTCTTCGGCAATACCAATTCCGTCGTCGCTTATTTCAACCAGCACATGCTTTTCATCAGTATTATAAATACTGGCTACAATATTGCCGTTCTGCTTACCATATTTTGCGGCATTTTCAATCAGGTTGATCAATACCTGGCGAATCTTTTCTTTGTCAGCAAAAACAGTCACGGGCAATTCGCATCCCTTCTTAATGCTGAATTTGATATTGCGCTCAGCCAGCTTAATAGTAAGTGATTCTACAACTTCTTTAACGAGGTCCTGTATTACAAAATTCTGTTTGTATAAAGGTTGTTCCCCGCTTTCCAGTTTGGATATTTCATCAAGATCGCTTACAAGGTTCACCATTCTGTCAATGTTCCGCGAAGCATTTTCCAGGAAGCGAACATTCACATCCGGATTTTCAAGTGCACCGTTCAACAAGGTATCTACGTAACCCTGTATTGCAAAAATGGGCGTCTTGAACTCGTGCGCGAGGTTCTGTAAAAACTCTTTGCGGTAGGCTTCATTACTGCGGAGTATTTCAATTTCATTTTTGCGTTGCTCAGCCCATTTTTCCACATCTGCCCTTACCTCATCAATGCTTTTCTTAGGAAGAATGTATTTGTAGTACATCTCTTCTTTCTTACTGGCTTTGGTCTGATAAATAAACTTATAAATGAGCTTTATTTTGCGATATATAAACTTTTCCAGTACAGATCGAATCAACATGTAGCTTCCTAAAAAGATAATAAGCAGTGCAATTACCGCGATCCAGATCTTATTGTGAATTACGTAAAATGCTATACCAATCGGGACGGAAAGAAGAAGGGCCGTTAATGCAGATAACTGGTTGGGTGAAAAGTTCTTAGCTGTAAACATAGTAAAAGAGGCACATTGTTTTATATTCGGTATGGTTGCATGAATACTCTACGAGGGCATGCAACCATCGAATATAAGACTATAATTCAAATTTATACCCTACACCTTTCACGGTTGTGATACAATCTATGCCTAATTTTTGTCTGATCTTTCTTATATGAACATCAATAGTCCTGTCACCCACAATCACATCAGCTCCCCAAACCTGGCTCAGAATCTCATTTCTCAGAAACACCCGGCCAGGGCGCGATGCAAGCAAATGCAGCAGTTCAAACTCCTTCTTGGCAAGAATAACATCATTTCCGTTGATAGAAACCACAAACCTGATCGGATCAATTGTTATATCACCAACGGTGATCGCCTTGCCGCTTTCCTCCTTGTTTAAACGGCGAAATATTGCGTTAACCCGACTCACAAGCACCTTCGGGCTAATGGGTTTGCTCACATAGTCATCGGCACCGGTCTCAAGTCCTTTAATCTGAGATGCTTCATCGCTAAGCGCAGTAAGAAATATTATTAATGTGTTTTGAAAAGCGGGTTGGGCACGCAGGATCTCACAAACCTCAACGCCTGTTTTATAAGGCATCATAATATCCAGGATAATCAGATCGGGATTGATCTGCTTAGCTTTTTCAATCGCCTCATTCCCATCTTTTGCAGTATAAAGCTCATATCCCTCCTTGCTTAAATTGTAACTGATAATTTCCAGAATATCACGCTCATCATCTGCTATCAATACCTTTTTTGCTTTGTTTTCCATTTAACAATATGTTTACACAAAAATAATTTTACAGGCTTGATGCTTAGCCAATGCTTCATTATATTATTGTTAACTAAAATAACACTATTTTTCCTGAAGCGGCACACCGCGCTAATGCCCGCCTAAACAAATAATTGGTAGTATTTTTGCATTTGTACAAAAAATTTAACCGACAGGATGAGAGTACTTTTATTATCAGGTTTTGTAGTCTTTATTAATTTTTTTGCTTCTGCCCAGACAACCGGTACCACAGGACAGGATATACCTTTGATGAGGAAGATGTTTCATGAAAATATCAACCAGTCACAAAGAACACTTTTCACACTGGACGGTAAACAGGACGACAAATTTGCCCCTTCTTCTGATGATGATCTAAACAACCAGATAACCTACGCAGCCACGGTAGGCATCGATAATTTACAGAATGAAATAGAAGGCAATGCTTCAACTGACGCGAATACCAAGATCAAATTTCTTCGCGGATTGAATGAAGTGCTTACGGCCTATATTTCGCAATACAGGCAAAAACAGGTAAAAGGCAATGCATTGCCACAACTGGTTAAGGATTTTAAATCAGCCATGGATCTTGAAATGCAGCACCAAAGCATATTACCCCTCATTCAGAAAAATGCTTATGAAACAGGTAATATGCTGATAAATAGCATCGCGTTTAAAGACAATGTTGATGCACAAGCCTGCAGAAACGACCTGATGGCAAAATATCTGTCCAAATACCCGGAACGCATATTGCCGACTTTAAGCGAAAAGCCAAACCTGCCTTTTGCTGACAGTTTAATTATAAAAGCAGCCCGCACACAACAGGAAAATCTGTACACCTATGCCGCGGCAACCAATTCATTTGCCGGAAAAATAGGCAGCGTGAATGATCCGTTAGTGAAGATTATTTACAAGATGGCCAAGATGAAAACCGGCCGTCAGTATTTCCCCTTCCTGGACAATCTGTATAAAGGAAAGACGACCTTTGAAGAGATTGAGAGTGTGATGGATAATGATGAAAAGTATTATAGCCTGCTTGTCAGAACTGAACTGGATTATGCATCGCGTGTAATTAAAAGAGATACTCCGATGGCCATGCAAACGCTCACGAACCGTTTGCGCTTTAAAGCCAAAGAAGTGTATATCAATGAGATCAATGGTCTGCATGAAAAACCAGACAACATCCGCTTTAAAAGCATTGAAAAGCTTACCCCGCAGGAACTTTATTACATGGCAGTTTTAGGAGAAGAAGAAATTTATACATCCAGCTATGTAAATGGTGTTTATCCTCGTATCTGGAAAGGCAAGATGCAGAAAGGTGACAGCCTGTTGATGAGCGTGTATTTCGATCACTTTAAAAAGTGGATCAAGATGGCTGCCAACTATAACACATTAGATAACTTTTTAGGTAGAATGGATAAGCAGAACGCAGAAATGCTAATGGTGGCGTTTGTGCGCGGTCTTGATAAAACGCAGAACCTGGAAGATGCGGTGGATGTGGCCAACTCTTATTCAAGCATTAAAGATCCCGCCATCAAAAGACTTATCCTGAGCCAGGTACAATATAACCTGGAGCAGGCACAAAAGACCAAGAATGTAAAAGCTACGCGCATTTACGGAATATTAAATACCATCTTCCAGTCAATTGATCCGAACAACAAGATTGATTTGACCGCCACACTGGGTATTCCGCCGGTATACTCCATGCCGAATGCCATGATGAAGGATGGCACAGGAAGAATTATTATTCAGCAGTTCTTCTACGGCGATAAAGACGGCACGAACGTATTTAATAGCTTTCTTAGCAACATGAGCAACGGCAACTGGAAAATAATTCCTTCTGCGAAATGGGTGGAAGTGCGCTCCACAAAAGGAACACCTATTTCTATCTATTCTAACAGGCCACTGGATGAAACCAAAGGACTTGATGCTGATGCGCAGGCTGCACTTGGCCAATACCTTACAGATAAAGGGCTTGATCCGACAATGGTCATTCACCGCGGGCATAGCTATTACCTTATTTCCACATTACAGCAACTGGCGCCGTCTGCCAAGGTTGTGTTGCTGGGTAGCTGTGGCGGATACCAGAGCCTGAGCACAGTGCTTAACACTTGCCCTACCGCCCAGATTATTTCGAGTAAGCAAACAGGTAGCGGACTTATTAATATGCCGATGATCAGCGCGATAGTGGAAACGCTGCGCCAGGGCAAGGACCTCGACTGGCCGGGCATGTGGAGCAACCTGGAAAAAAGATTCGCGCACAATACGCTGTTTGATGATTACGTGCCACCATACAAAAACCTGGGTGCCGTATTCATCATGGCTTACAAGAAAATGGAAGAGAGAGACAGATTGGAAGAATAGCGCTGACGCGCGGGTTTTGAACCACGGAGACAGGGCGGCACAGGCGAGACACGATTTTGTTGCCACAAAGGCGCTAAGGCGCAAAGCAGCACAAAGGGATAAACCACGGAGACAGAGTCGCACAGGCGAGGCACGGAGATTAAAAACACGACGGCACAAAAGCGCGAAGAAGCACAAAGTTTTTTTGAGAACGAAAAAGCGAGAAGGCGGCCAGAAACGAGAACAATTACATTTAATACATTTTCTTTATACAAGCTGAAGACAAGAGATCTTCAGCTTTTTTTGTGCGAGGTTGTTATGACTGCCGAATTTCGTTAAGTTCTGAGGGCAGTCGCAACCGTCGCTGCGCCGCTGCTTCTTTGCGTCCGCCGCGTGAAACAACACCGTCCGCGCGAACTTTTCGTGAAACTTTCGCCTTTTTGCGTGAAACATGAATGCTGCCTACCCCCTATCTTTGCGCCCTATGAGCGTACAAGACAACAATAGATTTCAATCAATTATATCCCATGCCAAGGAGTATGGCTTTGTTTTTCCAAGTAGTGAAATTTACGATGGATTGAGTGCCGTGTATGATTACGGTCCCCATGGAAGCGAATTAAAAAAGAACATCCGCGACTATTGGTGGAAAAGCATGACCCAGATGCACGAGAACATTGTGGGTATTGATGCTGCCATTTTCATGCATCCAACTACCTGGAAAGCAAGCGGTCACGTTGATAATTTCAGCGATCCGATGATTGACAACAAGGATAGCAAAAAACGCTACCGCGTTGATCACCTGATTGAAGCTCATGCTGATAAACTGAAAGAAAAAGGCGCTGATGGCGAAAAGCAGGCCGATGAACTGCTGGCAACCATGGATCAGCTGCTGGCAAATGATGATTTTGCCGGACTGAAAAAATTGATAGAAGACAACAAAATTGTTTGTGCTGTAAGCGAAACCAGCAACTGGACAGAGATCCGTCAGTTTAACCTGATGTTCTCGACCCAAATAGGTTCTGTTTCTGATGAAGCTGATACCATTTACCTGCGACCAGAAACAGCGCAGGGCATCTTCGTAAACTTTCTGAATGTGCAGAAAACTGCGAGGATGAAAATTCCTTTTGGTATTGCACAGATTGGTAAGGCTTTCCGTAACGAGATCGTTGCACGCCAGTTTATTTTCCGTATGCGTGAGTTTGAGCAGATGGAAATGCAATTCTTCATTAAGCCTGGCACGCAAAAGGAATGGTACGACTACTGGAAAGAAACCCGTTTGAAATGGCATTTAAGCCTGGGCATTCCGGCTGACAAATACCGTTTTCACGATCACGTTAAATTAGCGCACTACGCTGATGCGGCGCTTGATATTGAATATGAATTCCCGATCGGCTTTAAAGAAGTGGAGGGTATTCACTCACGTACTGACTTTGACCTGGGCAATCACCAGAAATACAGCGGTAAAAAACTGACGTATTTTGATACCGAGATCAACCAGCATTATGTGCCTTATGTAATTGAAACTTCTATTGGTCTTGACAGGATGTTCCTGCTGATCCTTTCTCACGCTTATGAGGAAGAAACCTGGACCAAAGAAGATGGTAGCCCAGACAGCCGTGTTGTATTGCATTTGCCTCCGGCTATCGCGCCAATTAAGCTGGGCATTATGCCATTAACCAAGAAAGATGGCCTACCGGAAATTGCAAGGGAAATTATGAATACCTGCAAACCTCATTTCCGTTGTTTCTACGAAGAAAAAGATGCAATTGGTAAACGCTACCGCAGACAGGATGCAATCGGTACGCCATTCTGCATTACTGTAGACCACCAGACAAAAGAAGATCAAACCGTTACCATCCGCCACCGCGACAGCATGCAGCAGGAAAGGATACATATTAGTGAGATTAAGGCGAAGGTGCTGGATCTGATTACGCTTTAGCTGTCAGCTTTCAGCTATGAGCTATTAGCTTAGCTATGACGCCGGATGAAAATATTGGCTTATAAAAAAGAGGAAACCGATCGTTGTTTCCTCTTTTTATTTTTAGCTGTGTCAAGAGTTAGATATTCTGCGATAACGCTTACTGATAGCTATTAATTGCCAGCCTGACGCCTGCCGAAATAACACGTATAAAAAAGAGGAGACAAATTATTGTTTCCTCTTTTACTTTATTCAATATGCTTCAATTCATTTTCTGGCGACAACACCAGCTGACAGCTGATAGCTAATAGCTGACAGCTGTCTACCCATACAACTCCAAATGAATATCATGCTTATCATACCCAAAACTCAGGATCTTCTCCTTCGCCTGATCGATCATGTCTTTCCAGCCGCAGAGATAGAATGATGCGGGAGCCAGTTGATTCTTTGTAACAATTTCTTCGTAAACCGCATGTACGTACCCTTTGCGGATGTCGGCGGGATTGTCATGCTCGCGGGAAAAAGTCGGGATGTAGGAGAAGCCCTCCAGTTCTTTTTCAAGCGCTTTCATTTCAACACCATAAAGACAATCCATTGTTCTGCGACAGCCAAAAATGAGGTGAATATCCCTGTGCGGAACATTATGCTGGTGAATATAATTAACCATGGATCTGAACGGCGCAATGCCTGTTCCGGTGCAAATCAGAAACATGTCCTTTTCAAGCGATTCCGGCAACGTAAAAACACCCTGCGGACCGCGTAATGTCAGCTCACTCCCTTCGCTCACTTCATTGAACAAATAGTGGGTACCGCGTCCTCCTTCCAGCAATACAATCACCAGTTCAATCACATTCGTACCATCGGGCCAGGAAGCAATGGAATAGCTTCTCCATCTTTTATTGCGTTTTTCATCAATTGGCAGATCAAGTGTTACAAATTGTCCGGGCTTAAAATCAAAACGCTCCAGATCATCTACTGCAATCCAGAACCTTTTGGTAATGGGAGTAATATCTTCAATCCTGATGACCTTGCCTGTTCTCCATGGTTCAAGCATAGTTATAATTTTTCTTAAGTTACATTTTTCCCGGCAAAAATAAGAAGGATGGAGGAAGGTTAAAGCTTAAAGCCCAAAGCCTAAAGCTTAAAACTGTTCGCGCGAGGGATGAGGTTTCACGCGGCGAATGCAACGAAGCGGCGGCGCAGCGAGGCTTAAGTAATGAAAGGCCACCTGCCTCGCTTATGGAAATCTCATCGTTTTACAACATCAATTTTTTCCCTTACTTTTCAAGTTTTAAGAGAACCCTTATTTAGCGCCCAAAAACAAACCCACAACCAATGGAAATATTTCTCCTGATAGTATTGCTCGTAATGATCGGCATTTTATTATCAAAAGTGTCGGCACAAAAAGATCTCACAACAGATCTGAAACAACATCTGAGATCTCTCGAGAAAGAAATCGTACAACTGAAAGATAAGTTTGTTCCGGCCCCCGCGCAGGATAGCAATATTCCTCAAACGGTACAACCGGAGACTGAAGCAACGGTTCCACCTTCTCCGGTTTCAATCATAGAAGAACCAATAACACCCGCACTTACAATAATACCAGAGCCAGTGGCAGAAGCGGAATCGTCCGTTGTTGACTTTCCTCCTGTTGAATGGGAAAGTGCTCCTGCACCTCGGGTTCATGCTGCAGTTCAACATGCCGAAGAACGCCCGGGCTTTTTCAGCAACTGGCTGGCAAAAAATCCCGACATTGAGAAATTCATCGGGGAAAACCTGATCAACAAAATAGGGATCGCCATTCTTGTACTGGGCATCGCCTTCTTTGTAAAATATGCCATTGACCAGGATTGGATCAACGAGATCGGCCGTGTTTGTATCGGGCTTTTGTGCGGCGGAATTTTAATTGCACTGGCACATAAACTCAGCAAAAATTACCGCTCATTCAGCTCTGTTCTTGCCGGTGGTGGTTTAGCAGTTTTCTATTTCACAATTGCATTCGCCTTTCATCAATACCATTTATTTTCTCAAACGGTTGCTTTTGTAATCATGGTGGTGATCACAGTTTTTGCCGTCATTTTATCCATTCTTTACAACCGCCTGGAGCTGGCTGTTATCGCTACAATTGGCGGATTTATTACGCCGCTTCTGGTTAGTACCGGTCATGGCAACTATATTGTACTGTTCACCTATATTGCTATTTTAAATGCCGGATTAATTGTGCTGGCAAATTACAAGCAATGGCGGCCACTTAACTTCATTGCATTCTTCTTCACTGTTATTCTTTATGCGGGCTGGCTGATCAATGAAAGCTCATCCACGCTTCCGCGCGTGGGTGCCTTCATCTTTGCATCCATCTTCTATTGCATGTTCATTGTGATGACCCTGATCTATCATGTGGCAAAAAAAGGCAGGTTGCACGCGTTTGATTTTATAATGCTCTTGAGCATTAACCTCGCCTATTATGCAGCGGGCATGTATCTTTTGGCAGGAAAGACATCTACAAGTGAATACAAGGGATTGTTTACCGCTGGTTTGGGATTAATCAATCTCGCTCTATCATACGCTATATTTAAAAGACAGAATGCCGACCGCAATTTTATTTACCTGCTGATAGGCATCACATTATCTTTCATTTCGCTTGCTGCCCCCGTTCAGTTAAAAGGTAACTATATCACACTCTTCTGGTCAGCAGAAATTGTTGTTTTATACTGGCTGCATCAAAGATCGGCGATCCCGCTGTTTAAAATAGCTTCTGCCATCATAACGGTTCTTACTATCATCAGCCTTGTAATGGATTGGATGAATGTTTATGGAAGCGGCCGCATAGTTCCTGTAATTACCAACAAGGCATTTATTACCGGAACAGTTGTAGCATCGGCATTATTCATCGTATTTCTGTTATTGAGAAAACAGATAGACACTTTTTATATCCGGCCCGTCACCAATAAAACTGCACAGCTATTTTATGTAACAGCTGCATCCATTATTGTATTCCTTGCAGGTCTTTTTGAAGTTGTTGATCAGTATACGCAAAGATACCCTGATGTATCACTAACCAGCATTTATGTTCCGTTGTATATTTTTGCATTTGCAGTGGTGTTATACATCTTGTTCCGCAGGTTTAACATTAGCACATCCAATACCCTGCGCATTGTTGTTCCGGGCGTTTTGCTGTTTATTTATCTCTTTAACATCCCCGGCGTATATGATCTGGAGAAAACCTCGCTAACTGCAAATCAACATAAAATACATTTTGTTGCACACATTATCAGTGTTGTCTTTTTATGCCTGATTATAAACAACCTGATCCGGCATATCTCGGCTGATCAAGAACCGTATAAAAAGAGCATGCGTGCTATTACCTGGGTCATAACACTTGCAATAATCCTGGTTCTGAGCATTGAGATGCAACATTTGTATGTGTGGTTGTATTACAGAGGACCGGGATCCATAGATGTGGCGGAAAGAATTTTTGCTAAAGCCGGACTAAGCATTTTATTGGGCATTTCATCCTTTATAATTATCTGGCTGGGGTTCCGCCATCACAACAAAACGCTGCGTGTTATAGCGCTCAGTATTTTTGGTGTTACTATTTTAAAGCTTTTTGTAAATGATCTCAGCAATATTTCACCCGGCGGAAAAATCGCGGCGTTTATTTTACTGGGCATATTGCTTCTTTCAGTATCATTTATGTACCAACGTTTAAAGAAAATTATTTTAGATGACAGACCAACAGAAAATGAAGTCTAATAATTTATTGAAAGGACATTTCAAAGCGATTATGATTGTTGTAGCATCACTTGTTGCGTTCGCACAAAGCAGTGCTCAACATTTTAAATATGAAGCATCTGTCCAGAAGATTGATTCCAGCGGCTTCTACGCGATTAATATTACGCCCGAACTGAGTAGTCATATAAAAAATGACTTCAGTGATATACGCATCATGGATGATCACAATACGCAGGTGCCCTTTCTTATCAGGAATACATTTGCCCAACAACCCCATGTATCCGGTGTTCCAATGCCCATTGTTCAAAACAGGACAACGGACAGCGGAAGATCAGAAATCATCATCCAAAACAGAACGGGGACGTTGTTGAATGAAATGACACTTCAGATAAAGAATGCAGATGTGCAGCGTTACGCAACGCTCCGGGGAAGTAATGATGAGAAGCAGTGGTTTACCATTCTGGAGAATATCAACTTCAAAAAAGACAATGCCGGCAAAGAGGATTTCTATCTGCAGGATCTGAGTTTCCCCGCAAACCAATACGCATACTTTAAACTGATCATCAACAACGGCAAAGAGGCACCGTTGCAAATACTTTCAGCCACAACGCAGATCCTGGAGAAAGCTACACCGACAACCGGCGCTTACATTGCCACACCGCAGCTTTCCTTTGTTCAAAAAGATAGCTCCGATAAAAACACTTATATCACCGTAACCAACGAAAATTTTTATCACATTGAAAAAGTCGCGCTCGCGGTTGAGGCACCAAAGTTCTTCAAAAGAAAAATTACGATATCTAATGTGAATTCAACTGAATACTTTGAGCTTTCATCAAATATCGACAACAGCTTTGTAATTCCCGCCTTTAACACGAAAAAGTTTATAATAAAAATTGAGAACGAAGACAATCCGCCCCTTGTAATTAAAAGTTTGCACACATATCAGTCAGCGAAAGAACTGATCGCTTACCTCGATGCGAAGAAAAGCTATTCCCTCTTTATGGGAGATCCCGTGCTACAATCGCCATCATACGAACTGCAGAGTTTTAAAGACAGCATTCCCGCTCAAATAAAGCGTTTAGCCATCGGAGAAATTAAATCTGTTCAACAGCCTAAATCCGATGTGAAAAATTCTGTTTTTTTAAACAAAGGCGTGCTTTGGGTAACGCTGGCGATTGTACTGGCAATTCTTTTATTTTTCACGCTAAAGCTGACGAAGCAAGTGAGGAAACCTTAAAGCCCAAAGCCTAAAGCTCAAAGCCCAAAACCTTTTTTCCGCGGAGGAGAGATTTCTCGCGGCGAAACGGAAAGAAGCGGCGACGCGAAGAAACTCAAAGTCAAAATTAAAAAGTTAAAAGTCAAAACTTTGATTCGAGAAAAAGGGAGGAAAGCGAAAAGCCTAACGCCTAATGCTTAAAACTTTTTTCTCGCGGAAGAGAAGTTTCTCGCGGCGAACGCAAAGAAGAGGCGACGCAACGTCCGCGTAAATTATACGCCGTGACTCTTTGTGCCGTATTGTCTCCGTCGTTTACCCTTTGTGCTTCCTTCCATCTTAGCGCGTTCGTGGCTAAATCGTTGTGTTTCACCTGTGCCGTATTGTCTCCGTGGTTTATCCCTTTGTGCTTCTTTCTGCCTTAGCGCCTTTGCGGCAAATCCATTATCTTTGCGGCCGGTTTTATGAATTTAAGCGAGTTACTGGAGAAATATCAACAGAACCCCCGCCTTTTTCAATTGGCGGACAGGCTGACATTTGCCGATACCCAGCATATCTTTCTTAAAAACCTACAGGGGAGCAGCGCCGAATTTATCGTAACCGGCGTATTTACACACGCTTCCACACAGCAGCTCAATCACTTAGTAGTACTGAACGACGCCGAAGAAGCAGCCTATTTCCACAACACATTGGAAAACCTGACGAACGCGCTCGATCTGTTCTATTTTCCATCTTCCTTCAAAAACAGGAAGAACTTTAAGCTGCTAAATTCGTCCCATGTCATGCTTCGTACTGAAGCGCTGACCAAACTTTCCGCTGGCGGTAACAAGAAGATTATTGTTACCTATCCCGAAGCATTGTTTGAAAAAGTAGTTCTTCCTAAAACACTTAGTGGCAACATCATTCATATAAAAGCAAACGATACCATTGACCTGAACGGCATCATGGAATTGTTTGTAATGTATGGCTTTGTGCGCACGGATTTTGTGTACGAGCCGGGCCAGTTTGCTTTACGCGGAGGTATTCTTGATATCTATTCTTTCGGCAATGAGAAGCCATACCGTGTTGAGTTATTCGGCAATGAAGTGGATAGCATCCGCATATTTGATCCCGAGACACAGTTGAGTGAACGCAAATTGTTGCAGGTTTCTATCATCCCGAATATTGAAACGCAGTTTGACAGCAATGAAAAAATTTCACTGCTGGAATATCTGCCTGAGAACACGATCGTGTGGCTGAAAGATTGGGATGTGATTAAGGAACAGTTGGAAGAAGAGGAAATGGATCTTGGACAGTTTCTTGAAAAATTGTCGCAGGATAGCACTGTAGGCAATAAGTCCAAACCCACTTATGAAGATGATGAGGATGAAACAAAAATTCTCAAAGAAGTAAGGCTGGAAGATTTTGTTCCGGCTGCAACTATTGAAAGACAGGTGCAACAACGTCACATCGTTGAATTTGGCTACAAGCCTCAGTTGTCTACAAGTGAAATTGAATTCAACACCAGGCCGCAGCCCGCTTTCAACAGACAATTTGATCTGCTGATCAAGGACCTGAAAGATCACGAAAGCAAAGGTTATAGCATTTACATATTTGCTGAACAGGCCAAACAGCTGGAAAGACTGAACACGATTTTTACTGATCTTAATACTGAGATCCAATTTACTCCGTTGGCAACCAGCATTCACGAAGGCTTTATTGATGAGGACCTGAAAGTTGTCTGTTATACGGATCACCAGATCTTCCAACGATACCACAAATACCGTGTTAAGCAGGCTTATAACAAGAACAAGGCGCTTACCATCCGTACATTACGGGAGCTTCAGCCAGGAGACTATGTAACGCATATTGATCACGGTGTGGGCACTTATAGTGGTCTACAAAAACTTGAGGTGAATGGCAAGTTACAGGAGGCTGTCCGCATTATTTATAAGGATGGCGATATTCTGTATGTGAATATCAACTCGCTGCACAAGATCTCCAAGTATACCGGTAAAGAGGGCACAACGCCCAAGATCAACAAACTGGGTAGTGACGTTTGGAACAGGCTGAAAGAAAAAACCAAAACGAAGGTTAAAGAAATTGCCTTCGACCTGATAAAATTGTACGCTCAGCGCAAGGCGCAGACAGGCTTTGCACATACTCCGGACAATTATATGCAAACTGAGCTGGAAGCAAGCTTTATTTATGAAGATACGCCCGACCAAAGCAAGGCTACAGCTGATGTAAAGAAAGATATGGAATCGCCCGCACCGATGGATCGCCTGGTGTGCGGTGATGTAGGTTTTGGTAAAACTGAGGTTGCAATAAGATCAGCTTTCAAAACATGCGTGGATGGCAAACAGGCTGCCGTTTTGGTGCCGACAACCATCCTTGCTTTTCAGCACTATAAAACATTTAAAGAAAGGTTGAAAGATTTTCCTGTAACGGTGGATTATATCAATCGCTTTAAATCATCTAAAGAGAAAAAGGAAACACTAAAGAAACTTGAAGAAGGTAAGATCGATATTATCATAGGTACGCATGGTTTGCTGGGCAAGGAAGTGAAGTTTAAGGACCTCGGCCTGATGGTAATAGATGAGGAGCAGAAGTTTGGTGTGGCGCATAAGGAAAAGCTGAAAACGCTGAAGACCAATGTTGACTGTTTAACGCTTACAGCAACGCCGATCCCCAGAACCTTACAGTTCTCATTAATGGGCGCGCGTGACTTAAGTATTATCAATACACCTCCGCCTAACAGGCAGCCTATTCAAACTGAGGTTCATGTGTTCAACGCGGAATTCATAAGAGATGCGATCTATTATGAAACAGAACGCGGCGGACAGGTCTTCTTTATCCATAACCGTGTACAAGGTTTGAAAGAGATGGCTGCGTTGATCCAGGCGCAATGTCCTGACCTGAGCATTTCATATGCACACGGACAAATGGAAGGCCATGAACTGGAAGAAAAGATCCTTGATTTTATCGACCGGAAATATGACGTACTGATCTGTACAAACATCGTTGAAAGCGGCGTGGATATTCCGAACGTTAATACCATCATCGTTAACAATGCGCACCATTTTGGATTGAGTGATCTTCACCAGTTACGCGGACGTGTGGGCAGAAGCAACAAGAAAGCGTTCTGTTATTTATTGGGACCGCCGATGAGTACATTACCATCCGACTCACGTAAACGCCTGCAGACATTGGAACAATTCAGCGATCTTGGAAGTGGCTTCCAGATTGCGATGCGTGATCTTGATATACGCGGTGCGGGAAATATGCTTGGCGGTGATCAGAGCGGCTTTATGGCAGAGATTGGTTTTGAAATGTATCAGAAAATTCTTGATGAAGCCATCCGCGAATTGAAACGTACATCATTTAAAGACCTCTTTAAAGATGAGATCAGTAAGCAGGATGATTATGTGAGCGATTGTACCATTGATACAGATCTGGAAATACTTATTCCCGATAGCTATGTAGAGAGCATTACAGAACGTCTTTCTCTATACACAAGACTGGATAGTTGCGAGAACGAAGAAGATCTGCAGGATTTCCATAATGAGCTGATAGATCGTTTTGGCCCTATTCCTCCGCAGGTGGAGGATCTTTTCACTACCGTGCGTTGCCGCTGGCTCGCAGTAGATCTTGGCTTTGAAAAGATGGCTTTGAAAGAGAACACACTTCGTTGCTATTTTATCAACAAGAATGATTCACCATACTTTGAGTCAGACATCTTTAAAAATATATTGCACTATCTGCAAACAGGCACCAACAGGGCTCGTCTAAAGCAGGCCGGTAAAAACTTCCTGCTTATCGCAGAAGACATGAATGGCATGAACGAAATGCATCGTTTTTTACAACTGATGCACACGGCGGTACTCAAGAAAAGCGAAATAATCGCCTAACCTGATTTTTATTCTGTTTTACCTATTTTTTTTCTCTCTTCCGCTAATTTTATATATAAATTTTACTATTCAATCCAAATTGAGGAAATTGCAGCAAATACCCTTAAATTGAAACATTGTAACCTTAGTGTAGTAGTACCCCTCTGCAAACCTAAGTCGAGCTGGCATTATGATCTGCTCAAAAATATCCGGCAGGTAAAAATGCAGCTAACAGGCCTCAACATTCAGTTCATTGTTGTTAATGACGGATTTGAGAACAAATCATTGTTATATAAGTTCCGGGAACTTACAGAATCGCATAGCAATATTTCGTTTATTTCTTACGCCGCCAACATGGGTAAAGGCTATGCCCTGCGAAAAGGCGTGGCGTCAGCAAGAGGAAAATATGTAATAGTAACCGATTTTGATTTTCCTTATGTACATTCCAATCTTGCAGACATGTACCATCTGTTATTGCAAGGATATGACGTTGTTGTAGGCAAAAGAGATAAGGCATACTTTAAGAAATTGCCACTCAAACGATACATTATATCCAAAGCCTGTAATTTTCTTAACCGCTTCCTACTGCGACTGCCCGTTGCAGACACACAATCGGGCCTTAAGGCATTTAATCACGTCGGCAGAAGTATTTTTTTAAACACAACCATAAACAGGTTTCTTGTAGACGCCGAATTCGTTCAATTAGCGTACAGATTTGGTCTGCACATAAAGCCAGCACCGTTGACATTGCGTGAGAACATCCAGTTCTCAAATATGAACGCAGGTGTGATTAAAACAGAAATCAGAAATTTTTTATACCTGTTGTTTAACAGGAACCGGAAACTGACAACAATTTCTGATCGCAAAAAATATGATATCAACAGCACTTTGCATTCACGCGAAACCGAGACAGTTGAATAGTTAAAGAAGTATACAGATGAGCACAACAATAAATAAGTTTTTAGCATGGATTCGCTCGGGAGCATTTCTAAAAAAAACCGGGCTGGCCATTGCATTATGGTTTGGTTTGTCACTTATTGCAGTTATGCTAAACGTACGCGGAAATACACTCAATAACTTCATCATCTTCAAACATGTTTATCTGCACACCATTCAGCAGACTAATTTATATATAGAGTACCCACAGCAGTATTCTGACGTCAATCTTTATGGCCCGTTCTTCAGCATAGTAATGGCTCCATTTAGTTTTTTGCCGGATAAGGCTGGTGTAATATTATGGGTATTGCTGAACGTTAGTGCGCTTTATTACGCCATTCGCGATCTTCCAGTAGAAAAAACGGCACAGAATACAATCCTCATTCTTAGCTCCCACGAGATGATGACTGCCTCATCGTGGCTGCAATCAAACGGATTAACCGCTGCATGCATCATACTAACATTTACATCGCTGCATAAAGGCAAAGAAGGTTATGCTGCATTTTATCTTTTGTTAGCAACATTCATTAAGATATACGGCATAGTAGGGCTGGCATTTTTTTTCTTTTCAGGAAAGCCACTTCGTTTTATTGCGTGGCTGATTGTTTGGAGTATTGTTTTTTTTACCGCTCCAATGCTAATATCGAGTGCAGATTTTATCCTGCAATCCTATGGTGATTGGAAACAGGCGCTCATACAAAAATCAGCAAAGAATATCAGACTCGATATTCACAACGACTACCAGGACATATCGATGATGGGGCTAATCAGGCGAATATTTTTCCCGGCACTGAAAGACTCATTTGTGATTATTCCAGCGCTAATTGCATTTGCTACGCAATACATGCAATACAGGTTCTTTAACAATACATCATTGCGACTATACATATTGTGTTCCGTATTGCTATTCACGGTAATATTTAGCACAGGATCAGAATCGCCTACTTATATTATTGCATTCCCGGCCGTTTGTCTCTGGTACATTCTGCAACCGAAGAACGCCTGGGCTAATGCAATGCTTGTATTTGCGTTATTGCTAACAAGTTTTTCATATTCCGATATTTTTACGCCATGGGTAAGAACCCATATCGCAAGACCCTACGCGCTAAAAGCTTTGCCTTGCTGCATACTATGGATTACTATCATTGTGCAGATACATAAAAGGCAATTTCTACACGCGCAAGAAATATTGAAAAAAGAATTATCGCCGGCATGAAGCAACTGAACAGGTTTACCCTACTCACGTTTGATGTTGAAGAATTTGATCTTCCGCTTGAATATGGTTGTGCCATATCTGTACTCGAGCAGATGGACACCGGCTATGATGGCTTGAAGAAATTGCAACAAGTGCTACATATCTACAATCAGGCATACACATTCTTTACGACAGCTAATTTTGCCAGCCAATACCCGGATGAAATCAGGAGGCTATCTGAAAGTAACGAAATAGGATCACATACTTTCTTTCATTCAAGCTTCGAAGAACGGCATTTGCTTGAAAGCAGAATAACACTTGAAAACATTACAGGCAAAAAAGTTATCGGACTACGTATGCCGAGATTACAGGCGGTATCACCAGAGCTGGTACAGCAGGCAGGTTACATATATAATTCATCCATAAACCCTTCATGGCTACCAGGCAGATATAACAACCTCAGTAAACCCAGAACTCTATACAAGCAACTGGGTGTGGTTAATGTACCGGTTTCCGTAAGTAGCAATTTCCGGATCCCGTTATTCTGGCTGGCATTCAAAAATCTTCCTTATGCTATTTATAAAAAAATGGCCATCCATACGTTGAAGAAAGACGGATACCTGTCACTTTATTTTCATCCGTGGGAATTCACAGAAATCACGCAATACAATATTCCTTTTTATATAAAGAGACATTCGGGCACATGCATGCAGGAGAGGCTGCATCAGCTTATAAAGGATCTTAAGAAAGACAGCGACTTTATATGCATGAGAGACTTACCTGGTGTCCAATGCACACATTAACTTACGCAAACGTTTGATATTTTAAAATCTGATTTATTCAACTAATTTGTTTCAGAATCTAACTGTTGAATACCAATGCCGGCGCGTTTTAGCAAAGACCAGAACGATTTTTGTTTACAATGATTTAATGCCATAGAACAAACAGATAGTTGCAAATTGCGCTGGATTTTATTTGAAAAGAGTGAGTATTGTTAATTACATAAAAGCGGGGGATCATGTTGTATTCCGGGAAACTTTTCTGCAATGGCAGCCGAAAGCGTACCAATACTTTATGCTTAAGGTAAAGGACGAAGCTTTGAGCAAAGAGCTTACACAACTCACTTTTATCAAGCTTTGGGATTACCGGCATACACTCTCCGAAGACCTTTCACTGGAAACGCAATTGTTCAGAATAGCCAGAACTACGTTGATTGACACGCTCCGTGCAAAAGCACAGCAACGAAAAGCGCAGTTGTATGTATTGAAAGAAAGCAAGGAAGAGTTTGTTCACCCTGTTACGGAAGTTGATACAGAAAAAAACATTATAAATGCGCTAAACAGCCTCCCTCCTGTTCGCAAGCAGATCTTTGTACTTAGCAGGCTGCATGGATTTTCATACAAACAAATAGCGGGTAAACTGGAGATCTCAGACCGCACAGTTGAAAAACATATTTCCCTCGCGCTTAAACAATTAAGGAAAGTATTGTCTGCTTTTTTTTGAACCATATAAGGGATTTTTTGAACCATATAAGTAAGGTGTCGGGCGCCAACGTTTCTTTGTAAACAATTGATAAAGCTTAAAGCCCAAAGCCTAAAGCCTAAAGCTGACCGAAGCGAAGTTTTTTAAACCATATAAGGCATATAAGAGCAAATAAGAGCTTTTACTCAAGATAATAATAACACTTAAACGACAATATATTTACTTAACCAGCTCGGACCTTCACCATTGACCATTCACTATTCACTAGTTGTATAGAAGGCATATAAGAGCATGTAAGCAACGACCCAAGAGCCTTTCACTTTGCAGTCTTTCGCATACTGAAGCCTTTTCTACATTTTCTACTTTTTACTTTTGACTTATTCATCATTTCCTAAAAAACCTTATATTTTCTTATAGGCCTTATATGGTTTAAAAAATATTTTTTCCTCCATTACGGGTAGGGCCTTCTTCAATCGTATTATTATAAACACCACATTCCATTGAACTTGTCTAAAGAACTGATAGAAAAATTTCTTGCAAACAAATGCACCAGGGAAGAAGCTGAGTATGTAACAAAAATGCTTAGTGAAAACCCGGCATTGATGGATGTGTATTTTTCAGGTGAAGAGTGGAACAATCTAACAATCCCGCAAAACACGCACAGCGGGAAAGAAGCTGAGGAAATGCTGAAAGCTGTTGAAAGGGCAACATATAAAAAAAATAACAACATACCGAGCATATTATTCCGCGTTGCCGCTGCAGCGGTAGTTATTCTTGTAATTGGTGTATTTTGGTTATTCACGAAGGTCAACCACGAGCATGAAGTAGCAAAGCAGACTCAAAAAGTAGCAACACTACCAACCATTGCGCAGCTAAAGGTTGTAAAGAACGATGGTACAAAAAATTTAAAAGTGGCGCTGCCAGATGGATCGGCTGTGAACATAAATCCCGGATCGCTGATCAGGTACAAGGAAAAATTTGATGATGTAAAGCGCGAAATCTACCTGGAAGGTGAAGCGTTCTTTACTGTTGCAAAAAACAAACAGCGTCCTTTTATTGTGTATAGCAAGGACATATCAACAACAGCGCTCGGTACATCCTTCACAATAAAGGCATACAGAAAGGATAAGAATGTAACTGTGACACTATATACAGGTAAGGTTGTGGTTAAACAAACAGATGCAGCCAAACAAATGCAGGATGTTTACCTGGTACCGGGCCAGGAGATTACAGTAAACATGCAGACCTTTGAAACTGTTCTTCAAAACATGAAAGACGAACCGGAAAAGATAGTGTCTGAAAAAGTTGCAGAAGTACCACCTGCCAAAGTTCAACAAAACACCAGCACGGGAATGGACTTCACCAACGAGCCATTGAAAAACGTATTCAAAAAACTGGAAGAAGTATACAATATTTCTATTCAATATAAAGATGCAGAGATTGACACGCTTGACTTTACAGGATTGATAGAACCAAATGAATCGCCGGAAAACATTCTGCAGAACATTGCTTTATTAAATGGATTTACAATAACCAGGACCGCAAACAGTTTCCTGTTTCAGAAAAATCAGTAATCAAAATACATAAAAAGACTTAAACACGCACGGGCCCTGACGTGTAAAGGATACCTATGCCCTAATCCCTTAATTAATCCCGTTAGCTTTTGGCGTTATCAAAAATTAACGCCAACCGAACTCATTGCAAAAACAAAAACAAAATGAAAAAAGACAAACTGCGCAAGAAGAGGCCGTACCTTGGTCGCGCGTCTTCCATGTTATTGCTTCTGTTTCTTAGTTGTTATTTAACCTTACCCGTTTTTGGGCAGAACAAAGCTGCAACCATAAAGGGTTTAATACAAAGCGAAAAAGGAGAAGCGCTAAATGGTGTTTCAGTTGAATTGAAGGCCGGTAATGTAAGCCATGCAACACAGACAAATGAAGATGGTGTTTTTATATTTGAAAACCTGGATGCTTCGCTAAAGTACAACCTGCAGTTCACACATGTTGGTTATGAATTAAAAGCAATTAAAAACTATGCACTTAAGCAGGGCATTACCAATTCAATCATTGTAAAGCTGAAAGAAGCCAATAACGATCTTTCTGAAATTGTTGTAGTTGGTTACGGCAAGCAGAAAAAAGTAAATCTGAGTGGTGCGGTTCAATCTGTATCATCCAAAGAGTTGGAAAGCAGGCCTATCAACAGCGTTGGCGCAGGATTGGAAGGATTGATCCCCAACCTGAACATTACTCCGGTAAGTGGAAGACCTACCGATGCACCTGCATTTAATGTGAGAGGATATACATCTTTAACAGGTGGCGATGCATTTATTTTGGTTGATAACGTTCCGGTAAGACCTGATGAACTCACCCGTTTAAACCCCGCTGATGTAGAGAGCGTTTCAGTATTAAAAGATGCGGCGGCCTCAGCTATTTATGGAGCACGCGCAGCCTTTGGTGTTGTATTGATCACGACGAAAACTGCTAAATCCGAAAAGCTCCAGGTTAGCGCAGATTTCAATTATGCTGTACGTGATGCCGGTAGTCTTCCTAAAATAGTAACAGATCCATTAACGGTGATGCAATACAAACATGACGCAGCCACACCTCTGTATGATTTGTATCCTGATGCAGTAAGGGAATATGCAGCTAAAAGATCAAAAGACCCTTCCCTCCCTGCAGTAATTGTTGATCCGACAGATCCCAACAAATGGGCCTATTACGGTTCAACCAACTGGATGAATGAAGCATACCGCAAGTCTGCACCAGCCTATACAGGTAATGTAAGTCTTTCACAAAAAACAAATAAGCTGTCTTATTACATGTCTGCGGGCTACTATCAACAGGATGGTTTGCTCAGATATGGCACTGATATATACAACCGTTACAACCTGCGTGGAAACGGTACTTACCAGGTTACCAAATGGTTCAAGCTGGGTACCAACACAACATTCACCGTAAGTAAGTACGACATGCCTACTTACAACTCATCTTACCTTTATTTTCACAACGTAAACAGAACACCTTCTTTATCGGTCCCTAAAAATCCGGATGGTACATGGACTGCTGATGGCGCTTCTTTACTGGGGACATTGCAGGATGGAGGAAGAACTACCACCAATACAAATGATGTTCTCGCAAACATCAATGCTGAGATCTCTTTGATAAAAGACACCTGGACCGTTAAAGGAGAAGCTTCCTACAGAAGAACAAATGCAACAACAAACGGATTTAACGTACCGGTGCCTTACAGAAATGGACCTACCCAACCGCTGGGTTATATTTATTCCGCGGATGGAGGTAACACAACATGGGCAAAAAATGAAGAAGGCGCTATAAACTATAACGTCTATAACGTTTATACTGATTTTCATAAAACCTTTGCGCAGAAACATTTCTTACAGGCGCTCGCAGGATTTAACCAGGAATACTGGTACCGCAATTATTTCTGGGTACAACGCAACAACCTGATCAGTACTTCTATTCCCAACACACAAGTTGCTACAGGTACAATTACACAGGGAAGCACCATTACCGACTGGGCTGTCAGAGGTCTTTTCTATCGCCTCAATTATATCTTTGACAATAAATATATAGTTGAACTGAATGGTCGCTATGACGGAACCTCACGCTTCCCTTCAAATGACAGATGGGGATTCTTCCCGTCAGCATCAGGAGCATGGGTAGTGTCTAAGGAAAACTTCTTTGGTAATATTAGCCGTTCTATCCGTATGGATCTGTTCAAGCTTCGCGCCTCTTACGGATCTTTGGGTAACCAGGCTTTGAATGCCAACCAATACAATAACCCAGCCTACGTTTATCCATATATTCCGTCGATGCCGGCAGGCCAGATCGCAAGTGTACTGGATGGACAGCGACCTATCGGTGTAAGTCAGCCTGCAGTTGTTTCGCCAACGTTAACATGGGAAACTGTAAAGACGGTAAACTTCGGAACTGACATGGCCTTCCTTAACAACAAACTTGAGTTGAATTTTGACTGGTACACACGCTACACTGAAGGCATGCTTACTAAAAGTAAAACGCTGCCCGGAACCTTCGGCGCATCTGAGCCACAAACAAATGCAGCTAACTTAAAAACCAAAGGATGGGAATTAACTGCCAGCTGGAGAGATCAATTCAGACTCGCATCTTCGCCATTCCTGTATTCACTGCGCTTTACACTTGGTGATAGCAAAGCTTTCATTACAAAGTATGACAATCCCAACAAGATTCTAAGTGATTACTATGAAGGCATGCAAATTGGTGAAATTTGGGGATTGACAACAGAAGGCTTTTTCCAAAATGATGAAGATATTCAGAAACATGCGGACCAGACCGCGGTTGGCTCTGATGATCAGCAGTATAAATTTTATGTGGGAGACTTGAAGTTTAAAGACCTGAATAATGATGGAAAAGTTGATTATGGCAATAACACCGTAAGCAACCCCGGTGATAAAAAGATAATTGGCAACAATGCGCCACACTATAATTACAGTTTCCAATTCACCGCAGACTATAAAGGATTTGATCTTCGCGTGTTTGCGCAAGGCATTGGTAAGCGCGACTGGTATCCGAATCCAAGCAATCACTATTTCTGGGGGATCTATGCCCAGCCATGGACCAACATACAGGAACACAACCTTGATCATTGGACACCGGAAACACCTAATGGATATTTCCCAAGAGTTAAATCTTACATAGCGGAAGATGCCAGCGAGCTTGGCGCTCCTCAAACAAGATACTTGCAAAACGCAGCATATCTCCGCCTTAAGAATTTAACCATTGGTTATTCATTGCCGCTTTCATTAACGCAGAAGTGGAAAATAAACAAGCTCCGCTTTTATGTGAGTGCAGAGAATTTGTTTACCATCAAACATCTGAAAGCAAATCTCGATCCCGAAGGATTGGACGGCACTGTATATCCTTTCCAGAAAACATATTCATTGGGTTTAAACTTCAATTTCTAATTGTTAACCTCGTACATCATGAAGAAAACAATTTATATAGCAGCGATACTATCGGTTACTACGGGGCTTTTTTCCTGCAAAAAAGATTTTCTGCAGCGGGCTCCACAATCGAATGTGACTTCAGAAACTTTTTTCAATACTCCACAGGATCTCGAAACTTATTCCAACAGTTTTTATAGCCAATTGCAGTTTGGCTATGACGATCTGAACTCTGACAATATCTCCAGCTACAGCGGTGGCGGAGAAACAGATCAATTGGTGCGCGGTTCTATAACGCCCGCAAATGTTGGCGGATGGAGCGATTGGGGCAGCTTGCGTAATATCAACTACATGTTAGATCATGCAGGTAAAGCGCAGGGAGACACTGCTGCCATCAACCATTACATTGGCATTGCCAAGTTTTTCCGGGCCTGGTTCTATTTCAGCAAAGTGAAAAGATATTCTGATGTTCCATGGTTTTCACACGCAATGCCCGCTGGCGACAGCAGCTTATATCTGCCGGCCACCCCAAGGGCAGTTGTTGTAGATTCCATGCTGAATGATCTTACATACTCAACAACCTATATCAAACCAACTGAGGGCAATAGAACAAGAGTTACGCAGTGGAGTGCACTTGCATTGATGGCGCGCATCTGTTTGTACGAAGGCACTTACAGAAAATATCATGCTGAAATAGGATTGAGTAACGATTACCAACGCTTCCTTGATAAAGCAGTGTGGGCAAGCCAGCAGCTGATGCAAAGCGGTAAATTCAGTCTCACTTCTACAGGAAACGGAGCTACGGATTTTCGCAATCTGTTTGCGAGTACCAGTCTTTCAGGAAACAATGAAATGATTCAATGGGCCAGCTACGACAAAGCATTGGGGGGCGGAAACAACACACACGTTGTGCTTGGCTGGACATGGTCCTTAAGCCGCAGCCTGATGGAATCATTTTTGATGAAAGACGGCACTCCATTTACTTCAGTTCCTGGCTATGACAAAAAAACCTTCACTGAAGTATTTGTCAACCGCGATCCACGTTTGGCTGAAACCATTGCACCTCCGGGCTTTTCAACCAATGGCGCAAATGGAGATCCTTATATAGCCAAACCAAATCTTGGAGAATATGACCAGGTAAAATTTTATCCTCGTGATCCTGCACAAAGACAAGGTTGGGTTTTAGACTATACCTCTCTTCCTATCTTCCGTTACGCTGAAGCACTGCTTGTGTATGCTGAAGCGAAAGCCGAATCCGGAACTATTACACAAGAAGACGTAGACAAAACAATCAACCTGATCAGGGATCGTGTTCAAATGCCACATTTATTGCTGACAAAAGCAAATGCTGAAATTGATCCTGTTTTAGCACAATACTACCCTAATGTAAGCGGACTGAATAAAGGTGCAATTCTCGAAATAAGAAGAGAACGTCGTGTTGAACTGGCATGTGAAGGTCAGCGCTTTGATGATCTGCAACGCTGGTATGCCGGCAAGCGTCTCCAGGATGCACAGCAAGGCATGTACGTTAGTGCATTGGGCGGAATTGATGTTACGGGTGATGGTCAGCCAGACATTGCAATACTTGCCTCACCAAATGATGAAAGTCCGATCAACAATCTACCGGATGATGTAAAAAAGAAATTGTCAAAATTCTATTTGAAAGATGCAAATGGAAAGGACAATAACTTTTATCTGACAAACGGCACATCTGGCTATATCGCATTTACTGTTGACAGGGATCAGCCCCGTAATTTTATTGAACCTAAGTACTACTATCGTCCTATTCCGCAAACACAGTTGGTGTTAAATCCACAGTTGAAGCAACCATATGGATGGTAGATGGAAAGCTTAAAGCGCAAAGCCTAAAGCTTAGAACTAGTGGCTGAAACTTTAAAGCTTATCATTTGACACATCAACAGCTGAAAGCTTAAAGCCCAAAGCTTAGAACCAGTGGCTGAAACTTTAGAGCTAATAATTAACGGTAACAATCCGGATAAACACAAATAATTAATTTTCTAAACTAATGAGCGTGGCTAACATTGGAAACAAACAATGAAGGCTACGCTCTAGCTTTAAGCTTTAGGCTTTGAGCTTTATGCTTAGTAATCATGAAAAGAAGAAATTTTATACAGAACCTGTCGCTAACAACGGCGGCCATAACAACAGCACAAATAAGCAAGGCTGCTGAGACAGCATCTTTCAAAAAATCGTCACCAGTATTAACCGTGGCACACATAACGGATGTGCATATACGTCCGGATGAAGATGTGCCTGCACGCTACAAAAAGTGTTTAGAAGCAGTTAAGAAACACAAGCCTGATTTTATTTTAAACGGTGGGGACTCAATTCATGATGCATCATATGACAATGTAAAGAGAGAACGGGTAACAGAACTGTGGGATTTGTGGGACGATTGCTGCAAACCTATTCAGCAATATGAAATGTATAGCTGCATCGGCAATCACGATATTTGGTGGGCGGCTCCTTCTAAAGAAGATGAAATGTATGGCGTTAACTATGTAACCAAACGTTTGAAAATTCCTAACCGTTATTACAGCTTCTCCAAAAAAGGATGGCACTTTATTGTTCTCGACGGCAACAACAAGGGTATTACGTTAGATGAAGAACAACTCAGATGGCTGGAAAATGACCTCAATAGTTTAGCTGCAAATACACCCGTTTTATTAATGTCCCACTACCCCATCCTTACTGTTACAGGTTCATGGGAAGGTGGTCAGCACGGAGATCACAAACAATTAAAACAACTCTTTTACAAGCATAAAGACAAAGTAAAAGTCTGCCTGAGCGGACACCAGCATTTACTCGACAGGGCATGGTATAACGATGTTCATTATTTCTGTAATGGTGCCATGAGTGGTTTCTGGTGGGGTAAGGGCGACACAAAATCTGCAGCACCCTATTATTACCAGGAAACAGCGCCCGGATATGCAATACTGAAACTATACGCAGACGGAAGTGTGGAGAATGAGTATATAGAACATAAATTGTAATTCTTTTAAACCATATAAGGCATATAAGGGAGTAGCAGGTTCAATACTTCTATGCAACTAGTGAATAGTGAATGGTCAATGGTGAAGGTTCGAGCTGGTTAAGTAAATACATTTTCGTTTGAGTGTTATTATTATCCTGAGCAAAAGCGCTTATTTGCGCTTATATTTCTTCTATACAACTAGTGAATAGTGAATGGTCAATGGTGAAGGATACAAACTGGCTGAGTAAATGTATGCAGCTCTAGCCATGATGGACCTCCGGTGTAACTTCTTGTACGCCCTTATATACCTTTAACGGTTCAAAAAACTTCGCTTCGGTCAGCTTTAGGCTTTGGGCTTTAAGCTTTATCAGTTGTCAACGAAGAAACGTTGGCGTGGCCGACACCTTACTTCTATACAACTAGTGAATAGTGAATGGTCAATGGTGAAGGCTCGAGCTGGTTAAGTAAATACATTGTCGTTTAATTGTTATTATTATCGTGAGCAAAAGCGCTTATTTGCGCTTATATTTCTTCTATACAACTAGTGAATAGTGAATGGTCAATGGTGAAGGTTCGAGCTGGTTAAGTAAATACATTGTCGTTTAAGTGTTATCATTATCCTGAGCAAAAGCGCTTATTTGCTCTTATATGCCTTATATGGTTTAAAAAACTTCGCTTCGGTCTGCTTTAGGCTTTGGGCTTTAGGCTTTGGGCTTTGGACTTTAAGCTTAATCAGTTATTTACCAGGAAACGTTGGCGCGGCCGATCTCTAACTTATCTGGTTTAAAAAAATTCTTCAGCCTATACCAAAAATCTTCCGCAAACGTTTGACTGAATAAAATCAACTCCTGATCAAATACAAAACAGGAAATTAGCATTTATCTATTACAAGACGATATGCTTAATTCCTTTTATATTTTCAAATTAAGAATTAAAAGTTCTAATACAATTTTTGCATCCATATATGCAATTCTTCTTTTTGCATGCATCTCATTTTCGGCAATAGCACAAGCTCAACGCAAACCCAACGTCATCTTCATTTACCTTGATGATATGGGCTATGGCGAGCTTGGTTGCTATGGTCAGCAAAAGATAAAAACGCCGAACATTGATCAACTTGGAGCTGAAGGCATGCGTTTTACACGGCATTACACAACATTCCCGGTATGTGCGCCGGCCAGAACCGGACTGCTAACGGGAAAGCATTCAGGCCATTGCTTTATAAGAGGCAACTATGAGTTCGGAGGTTTCTCTGATGAAGATGAAGGTGGTCAAATGGCATTGCCTGAAGGAGCCTTCACAATTGCGCAGTTAATGAAACAGGCAGGCTATGCAACAGGCGCTATCGGCAAGTGGGGACTAGGAATGAATAACTCAACAGGTGATCCGAATAAGCAGGGCTTCGATTATTTCTATGGTTATCTTGATCAAAAGCAGGCACACAATTTTTATCCCACACACTTATGGGAGAATGGAAAAAAAGATACACTCAACAACAAATACATCTACGTTCATCAGCCTTTATCAAAAAATGCATCGCCGCAGGATTTTGATAGGTTTAAGGGTAATGAATACAGCGGTACTAAAATGGCAGAAAAAACATTCGCCTTCATAAAAGCCCACAAGGATGAACCGTTCTTTTTGTACCTTCCTTATACTGGTCCGCATGTATCGCTGCAGGCCCCGGATGATGCAGTGAAAGAATATATCGGACAATTTGATGAACAACCTTATTATGGAGAAAACGGATATGCGCCATGCCGTTACCCTCTTTCTACTTACGCTGCAATGATCAGCTATACAGACAAGCAGGTTGGCAAAATAATGGCGCTCCTAAAGGAATTACATCTGGACGACAACACCATCGTCATGTTTAGCAGCGATAACGGAACTACCTTTAATGTAGGAGGAGTTAATGCAGAATATTTTAATTTAACAGCAGGACTAAGAGGAAGAAAAATGGACCTGTACGAAGGCGGCATCAGAATGCCATTTATAGCCAGATGGCCAGGCAAGATAAAAGCCGGCCAGGTCTCCGATCTTATATCTGCTCAGTATGATCTGATGGCCACGCTCACAGAGCTTACGTCAACAAAAACAAACTGGCACACAGATGGCCTGTCTTTTCTGCCAACACTACTCGGGCAGCCGGCCAAACAAAAAAAACATGAGTACCTATATTTTGAATATCCTGAAAAGAGCGGACAGATCGCCATCCGCATGGGAAACTGGAAAGGTGTAAAGAGTGATATCAAAAACAAGCAGAGCCATTGGGAACTGTTTGAGATGCTGCATGATGAAAAAGAAACAACAAACCTGGCATCAGATCATGCCGACATCATTGCACAATTCGAAAGCATCATACAAAAAGAACATCAGACGGCAGTAATCAGAGAATGGGAATTCATCGATCCAAAATTTAAACCAAAGAATTAATTCACCAAAACCTTCGGTTGTAATCGTGAAGCATGCTTGCACATTTGTGCAGCCATGCCGAAAACGGCATAAAAACATTTTAAACCATATAAGTAAGTTGTTGGCCACGCCAACGTTTCTTTGTAAACAATTGATAAAGCCTAAAGGCTAAAGCTGACCGAAGCGAAGTTTTTTAAACCATATAAGGCATATAAGAAAATATAAGAACTTTTGCTCAGGATAATGATAACACTACAACAAGAATGTATTTACTTATCCAGCTCGGATCTTGACCATTGACTATTCACTAGTTGTATATAAGGCATTAAAAAATAGCGAAGCCTTATATTTTCTTATATGCCTTATATGGTTTAAAAAAAGCCGGGTTAATATATTACTTTTCTTTTCCATTTAACTACGCAAACGTTTGATTAAATTATCTTTCATTTATGTTGTTACCTTAAGGGTTGAGGATAACTGCCATGAACCAAAACTTTCAACAGCCAGGTGAAGCTTTATGGAAAAAACTCAAACATAGCGATGCTGCTGCCTTCGAACATCTTTACCGGATGTACGCAGCGGACCTGTTCAACTATGGCAGTAAACTGACAAGCGATGCTAACCTTTTAAAGGATAGCATCCAGGACATATTTATTGAGATCTGGAAATATCGCGAAACGATCGGCATTGCCAAACACCCCAAATTTTACCTGTTTAAAACGCTTCGTCACAGAATTTTACGCAACAGCAATGCAGTACCGTTATTTCTCGATAATTATTCCAACCCGGCGATTTTTGAATACCCCTGTCACGAAACGCCCGAGCATCTTGCCATTCAATTGGAGCAGAACAACCTCAATACAAAAATTATCCAGGACCTGTTAAGCAAGCTTAGCTCCAGGCAGCGTGAAGCGATCCACCTCCATTTCTATCATAACTTTTCTTATGTTGAAATGACCGCTTTAATGGGCATGAATTATCAATCTATCCTTAACCTTATGCAGCGTGCGTTGAAAACATTAAGGCAGGAAGCTGTGAAATTCCCAGCGATATCATTTTTGGTACTGATTGGACTGATTGCTTTTTTTGCCTGATATTTCTGAATGCCTGATGCAGAATTTGATGTCTGATGTAGGATTTGAGGATGTCTGATTTCTTTCTCCTCATCAGCTTAACATATATCGAACAACGATTAAGCAAGAATAGCATGTCAGAATAACTTTATTCTTTCCCTCCTCACCCCTTCATCACGCTCTTGAACACCTGATACCTGACAGCTGATACCTCACACCTTACGCCTCACACCTTTTTCATCTTTTTCAAAAAAACTTCCAAAACACTGAGTATGTTTTACAACTTTTTTGCTCTGATGTACCGGACCATACTAAATTGCTTATGAACCCGGAACTGGAAAAGTTTGTTCTAGACGAAAAATTTGTTTCGTGGATATTGAATCCCAATGGCGTTTATGCGGAATACTGGAAACAGTATTTTGCGGAATCGCCGCACGAAAAACCTGTTGCAGACGAAGCTGCAATACTTGTACAGGAATTGCACGAAGCAGAAAAGGAGAACTACGCACCTGTAAGGCAAGATATTTTGCAATCTACGTGGCAGAACATAGAAAAGGAATTACAGACCTCCGGAAAGGAGGTCACAATTAAATACAAACACAAGACTAATATTTATCGCTATGCTGTCGCTGCTGCCGTTGTCATTTTTGCGACAACAATTTTCTTTCTTTCTAAAAAAGACCCTGTCAACAATACTGCGCCGGTATTGGCCGAAACAAAAGCTGACATACAGTCAAAACAAATCATAACCAATACAAGTACACATTTCAGGTTAATACATCTGAGTGACGGCACTGCAATCAATCTTGCACCTCAGAGCACGATCACGGCTGAGAAAATATTCACGGGCTATAAACGCGAGGTAACGCTTACGGGTAACGCTTTTTTCCAGGTGGCTAAAGATGCTTCAAAACCCTTTTACGTTTATACCGGCTCTGTTGTTACGCGTGTGGTAGGCACAAGTTTTAGCATTGTTACAATGCCTGACAGCAAGAACATAACCGTTAGCGTTAAAACAGGTAAAGTGATGGTATATAAAAAAGGAGATGAACAAAAGCCATCAGCAATAGCAGTATTGCTGCCGTCGCAACAATGCTCTTACCTGGCAATACTGGATACAATTGAGACCAGGAGTCTTTCCACGCCTGACGATGCTGTTATCAAACCGATCACAGAAAAAAACCAGCACTTTGACAGGGTAACGGTCCCGGCACTACTTGATGCTGTTGCCCGCAGATTTGATGTGGAGATCAAATACACAGCAAATGATTTTCAGGGTACCGACATAACTATTACACTGCTAACCTCTCAAAGTCTTGAAAGCATGCTTCATGTTATCAGTAAAACAGTGAATGCGAATTATAGAATTGAAGACAACAAGATCATTTTTACCAAAAGCAAATAATTATTCATCCTTCAAAAAACAAAGATTCATGAGCATTCATTAAACCAAAAATTAACAAGAGAAGATGGCGGTGTTCGCGGCACTCGCCACCTTAATTACTTAGCGGTACGGAGCCGTCTAAGCCGATTTGCGTAAACCATTATTCACTGCAAAATCACTTAAATGTATGAACAAAAAACGAAACTGTTCAATCGTTTTGCTTATGAGAATCACAGCGATTAAAACCTTTTTTATACTGGCAATTTTAAACACTGCTCTTGCCAGGGAAGGAAAGGGTCAATCTGTTCTTGATCAAAAGATCACCGTAAATTTTAAAGGAGAAAAACTCCCGGACGCACTGAAGATCCTGGAAAAATCTGCTGACATAAGTTTTTCCTATTCAGGCGATGTCCTTGACAAAGAGAAAAAAGTATGGTACAGTGCTGAAAACAAAGAACTTAGAGAAGTATTCACAGCATTGTTCAAACCGTTAAAAATTGATTTTGAGGTTGTCGACAGCTATATTGTCCTGACAAAAAATCAAACCAAAACATCTGCAGAAAGGCTTTCGAATCTGCAACTTCAGGCTGTTTACAAGGAAGAAAGAACAATAAAAGGTATTGTAACGGATGAAACCAATAAGCCACTCAGCGGTGTTAGTGTAACGCTGAAAAACAAACCAGGTGGTGTATTTACCGATGAGGCCGGTAAGTTCGAAATAAGTGCTGATAACGGTGATGTATTGTTGTTCTCGTCAGTTGGATATATAAGCTATTCAGAATCAATCGTAGCTCAGCGCTCCAACTTAACCATTGCGTTGAAAAGCAGCAGTGCCGAATTAGGTGAGGTAGTGGTAGTTGGTTATGGTACTCAGAAAAAAACAAATGTGACCGGAGCCATTTCAACAGTCACCATGAGTAAGTTAACTGATGTTCCCGTGAGCAATCTGTCCAATGCTTTGGCTGGACGCGCACCCGGTGTTAACGTAACCAATACTTCAGGCCTCGCGGGTGCAACATCTGCCATCAGGATCAGGGGAAGTTTTGGAGACCCATTGTATGTTATTGATGGTATACTGAGAGATAAAACAGCTTTTGATGCGCTCGATCCAAATGAAATTGACCAGATGAGCATTCTTAAAGATGCGGCAACTGCTTCAATATATGGTTCACGCGCAGGTAATGGTGTAATTATGGTTACAACTAAAAGCGGAACTATTGGAAAACCTGTGTTCAACTTCCAGGCTTCTTATACTACGGGAAAACCTACGCAGGAATTGTTGTCCAACAAAACTACTGCCACAGATGAACTGATCTATCAGAACCGCGTTGCTGAGTTTAACAGTGCAACCTTGCCGAACGGCCAGGCTGAGTTTGACTATTTTAAAAACCGGAACTACAATGTAAATGACTGGATCTGGCGCAATCCTCAAACACAGAAATACATGTTGAGTGTAAATGGCGGTAGCGATAAGATCACTTATTATTCCATGCTAAGCTATACGAATGACAAAGGATCTTACATCAATCTTGATTATGGTAAATATAATTTGAGGACCAACGTTACAGCAAAAATTTCTGATGACATAAAGCTTAACCTGAATGTTTCAGCAGCTCAGCAAAACCCTGATCGTTTTTACTGGCCCTTCACCGGAGATGACGATTATAACGTGGGAGACTTTTACAGGGTTACTTTCAACTGGCCTAAGTTATATCCATTTTATCTGAATGCAGATGGCTCTCCTGCAAATGAAATTACCCGTTACCCTGTACAAACGCCAATGGGTAGCTGGCAGGCATGGAACGTAATTGACCAGGTTGAAGGACAGCGTTATATCAAAACAAGAAGAAGACAGTTGAATACCATTGCAACACTTGATATTAAACTGCATAAATTAATTCCGGGACTGGCTGCAAAAGTGATGGCAAATTATGAAGCCAATGATTACATGCGTAAATGGTTCTTAACCTATCAGACCAACTATGTTTTTATTTCTGCTGATCCTGATGGCAACCGTTTTATTCCTGGCCCGCCCGATCCGAATAAGACAAACATATTCACGTTTAGTCAAAACAGCCCTTTCATGCAGTATAATATGCAGAATGGATGGAACTATCAGATAGACGGCTACCTGACTTATAACCGCAATTTCCGGAAACATTCAGTTGACGGGTTATTGGTGTATGAGCAGGCTGAAACCGGCCTAACCAGTGCAACAGCAAAAGCACAGCAACCTATTGCACCTATTGACCAGATGTTTGCTTATTCAAATGACGCAACCAATCGCTATGGTACAGGCTACGAGCAAAACGGTGCAAGGCAATCGTGGATTGGCCGCTTTAACTATTCTTTTGACAAACGCTATATAGCCGAGTTCTCTTTCCGTTATGATGGTAATACGCTTTTCCCTCCAAAGAAACGCTGGGGCTTCTTCCCTTCAGCTTCTGTGGGATGGAGAATATCACAGGAGTCTTTCTTCAAGAATAGCGTTAGCTGGGTAGATGAGTTGAAGCTGAGAGCATCATATGGAACAACGGGTAACGACCTGGATGTGAACAACAATAAAATTGCGCCATTCTCCTATCGCTACACTTATCAGAACACCGGCTCTTATATATGGGGCAACAACCTATATACAGGTATCGGCCCGGGGGCTACGCCTAACCCTAACCTTACATGGGCCACCATCACCAATGCCAACATAGGTCTTGATTTTGCCACATTGCAAAACAGGCTTTCGGGTAAGGTAGATGTGTTTGTAAACAAAATGACGAACATCCTTGGTGCACGTACCGTTACATTGCCGGACAACTATGGTCAGACTCTTGCCCCGGAAAACTATGCTGCAAGATCATTCCGTGGTGGTGAATTTTCTGCTGAATGGAGAGACATGATTCCAGGAAGCAAAATCAATTATTCTGTTTATGGTAACATTGGCTATGCAATTGACCGTTGGGATGTATTAGATCAAAGCCCGGACTATCAACCCGGCGGCGCACAGGCCTTCCGCAATGCAGTTGGTCAACCCGCCAACAGGATCTTTGGTTATAAAGCCAAAGGCATTATACGCACGCAGGATCAGTTAGATGAACTTCTTCACAGCGACTTTAAACAATTTGGAAGAACACCTTATTTGGGCGCATTACTTTTCGAGGACGTGAGAGGTGACGCGTACAAACCAGGTGCAGACGGAAAGGTTGATGCAAATGACGTGCAACTACTCAGCAAGAATGGATCTCCACGCATCAACTTTGGGATGGGCTTTAACGTGTCATGGAAAGGATTTTCATTTGATGCGCACTTCCAGGGTGTAAGCGCTTATGATCGCATGATCAGCAACCTTGACGGACCAGGTATGCGTCAATGGGGAGGCAACTTCAGAACATATTACCCCATCTGGGCCGGGGATGTTTGGACACCTGAAAATCCCAACGGAAAATACCCGCGTGTTGTAGGCCAGAACTGGGCTGAAGCCGGTGGAGATGGTTCTTCTTTTTGGATAAGGAACGGCGGATATCTTAGGCTACGTAACCTGAATATTGCGTATAACCTCCCGGCAAAATGGCTCTCACGCATAAAAGTTTTACAGACTCAATTCTTTATTAACGGAACCAACCTGCTCACGTTCTCTAAAATGAAAGAGTTCCAGGATCCCGAACAGGACAACTATGATTCTTATCCGATCATGAAAACATTCACTATTGGTGCAAACATCAGGTTTTGATAAGTACGGTTAAGAATAACACTAAAATTTCTACGATGAAAAAAATTATTTTCTTCCTTTATACAATCGCAATAGCAACAAGCTGTTCCAAAGTTCTGGATGTAGAAGATCTTAACAACTACAGTCCGGACCAGGTTTGGAATGATGCCAATCTTGCCAATGCATACCTTGCCAATATTTATCCGGTATTTGGTAACTGGAGAGCTTCTGCTGACAGAACAAGCGACCAGTTATCCGGCATTGTTTTTCCACCGGACGCCATTACAATCACCAACAGTGCCAGCTCGGTAATAGGTGATGCATACAGCGGCTGGAATTATACAACCATGCGTTTAATCAACCAGGCGATCGTTGATGTACCCAACGGTTCTTTAGCTAAAAATGTAAAGGACCAGATAATGGGCCAGGCTTATTTTCTGCGTGCATATACTTATTTTGGGATGGTAAGAGCTTATGGTGGTGTGCCTTATCTTACAAAGCCCCAGGACAGGTACACTGATACACTTGCTGTTCCCCGTAACTCTACCAAAGAGTGTTTTGATCTGATGGTGAAAGATATTGATTCAGCAATTGCATTGCTTCCAAAACACATTTTGCCGGCATCTGCAGACTGGGGTAAAATTGACGGAAATTTTGCTACTGCGTTTAAGGCAAAAGTATTATTGTATATGGCCTCTCCACAGTTCAACCCTTCCAACCCCTGGGATAACACTTATTGGACCAATGCCTATACTGCAAACAAAAAAGCATACGATGATCTGACTGCCCAGGGATATAAACTTACAGACGACTATTCGGGAATTTTTCTTAATGAGCGCAATAGCGAAGTGGTGTTTTCTGTGATCAATCTGTATCCGAATAAAGTAGCAGCATGGGATGAAACGATAAGACCGGGATCTTTAAGCCGTGGCAATGCATCCACCTGTCCTACATGGGAACTCGTAAGAGCATTTCCGATGAAAGATGGCAAACAATTCAATGATCCATCCGGCAAATATTATAAGTCAGAAGACCAGCTGCTTCAATCTTACTGGCAGAACAGGGATCCCCGTTTTGAAAAGTCAGCCGTTTGGAACGCCAAACAATACCCCGTAGCCGGCACAACTGTCGGTTACAGACAATATACTTCGGTTGGCATAGCCAATGCGTTGGACAATTATGGCATCAATCCAAACTCTTCGGACAAATCAACCAATAACGACCGGTATACAGGCTTTTTTATTCTGAAGGGCTCCAAGCAAGTGCTCACGCAGGCACAGGTGCAGCAATATGATGTGGATTTTGTGCTAATGCGCTTTGCAGAAGTGATGCTTAACTATGCCGAAGCGGCAAATGAAACAGGACATTTGGCTGATGCAATGGATATTCTTAAACAAATAAGAAGCAGGGCTGGCATTGAACCCGGAGCAGACGGCAACTATGGCATTTCTGCAGCCAACAGACAGCAAATGCGCCAGGCGATTGTGGATGAACGCAATATTGAGCTTTGCTTTGAAGGCTTCCGTTTTTGGGATCTGAGACGCTGGCGCATGTTCAGTGTGCTCGACAATGGAACCAAACACGGTGTTGAAGCGATTGCAATTGAGGCCAATGGTGCTGAAATGCCATTAACTGAGGCTAAGACAGCGGCTGATAATAACACGCTTACTGAAAGCAATTTCAAATATTCCATATTGCAGGCACCACAGGCCGGCGTAAAAGTGAATTCATTGCCAGATAAGTATTACTTCTTCCCTATTCCACAGAGCGTTTTGGTAAAAAACCAAAACCTTCAACAGAATGTAGACTGGGGCGGAAGCTTTGACCCTACACTGCATTAGTATTTCACGCCTGGGCGTCTGTTGTTTCACGCAGCGGACGCGGCAGGGCGGCGGCGCGGCGATAAGTTCTTAGACGTTTCAACTTAATAAATACCATTGCGTCGCTGCTTCTTGGCGATCGTTGCGTGAAATTTTCTTCTTTTCTCGCGGCGGGCACGGCGAGGCGGCGGCGCGGCGATAAGTTTTTAGAAGTTTCAACTTAATAAATACCGTTGCGTCGCTGCTTCTTGGCGATCGTTGAGTGAAACCTTTTTCTTTTCTCGCGACTGGCACGGCGGGGCGGCGGCGCAGCGATAAGTTCTTAGACGTTTCAACTTAATAAATATCGTTGCGTCGCTGCTTCTTAGCGATCGTTGCGTGAAATTTTCTTCTTTTCTCGCGGCGGGCGCGGCGGGGCGGCGGCGCAGCGAAACTTTAAGTGCATTAATTCAAATAGTTGGCGTTGCGTCGTTGCTCCTTGGCGATCGTTGCGTGAAACCTTCTTCTTTTCTCGCGGCGGGCACAGCGGGGCGGCGGCGCAGCGAAACTTTAAGTGCATCAACTCAAATAGTTGGCGTTGCGTCGTTGCTCCTTTGCGTTCGTTGCGTGAAACCTTTTTCTTTTCTCGCGGCGGGGCGGCGGCGCAGCGAAACTTTAAGTGCATTAATTCAAATAGTTGGCGTTGCGTCGTTGCTCCTTTGCGGTCGTTGCGTGAAACCTTTTCTTTTCTCGCGGCGGGCGCGGCGGGGCGGCGGCGCGACGATAAGTTTTTAGACGTTTCAACTTAATAAATATCGCTGCGTCGCTGCTTCTTGGCGTTCGTTGCGTGAAACCTTTTTCTTTTCTCGCAGCGGGCGCGGCGGGGCGGCGGCGCGACGATAAGACTTTAAACATTTGGATATCCGGCGTTGCGTCGTTGCTTCTTGGCGTTCGTTGCGTGAAACTTTTACCTAATTGCGTGAAACATTACCGCGAGAAAAAACATGACCGTCTCAGCAATTGAGGCGGTCTTTTTATTTGCGACATTCTCACTTATCACCAATTCTTTGCTAAAATCGAGCAACTGGGGAATGTTTTATTCTTCTTATTTTGTCGAACGCGCGGCCATGTGATAAAGCAATTTAACTGCAAGTCGCAACAGCATTTTAGACCTGATTTAAAAAGAAAAACAATAATGCAAACAAGTAAAATTATTACGGGCATTGCTTTATGTAGTATAATGACTACTGCGGCTATTTCGCAATCAAAATCAAATTATGCCATCATTCAGCCCACAGACACAGAAGAACAAATCGTATCAAAGGCTGCCAATGTAATTCCTACGGCAAGGCAGCTCCGTTGGCAACAACTTGAACTGACAGCATTCTTCCACTTCGGCGTAAATACATTTACAGGAAGGGAATGGGGCGATGGAAAAGAAGACCCGGCAATATTTAATCCTACTCAACTGGATGCCAAACAATGGGTTCGCACTTGCAAAGAGGCCGGCATTAAACAAGTGATCATCACTGCAAAACATCATGATGGATTTTGCTTGTGGCCAAGCAAATACACGGATCACTCCGTAAAAAGCAGTCCCTGGAAAAATGGCAAGGGAGATGTGGTTAAAGAAGTCTCCGATGCATGCAAACAATACGGCATTGGCTTCGGTGTTTATTTATCACCATGGGACAGAAACAATCCCAAATATGGAACTGAAGAGTACAACACTTATTTTGTAAACCAGCTCACTGAATTACTCACTAACTATGGGCGGGTTGACGAAGTTTGGTTTGATGGAGCAAATGGCGAAGGTCCTAACGGCAAAAAGCAGGTATATGATTTTGACAGATGGTATAACCTCATTCGTAAACTGCAGCCACAAGCAGTAATTGCTATTATGGGACCGGATGTAAGATGGGTTGGCACAGAATCCGGCTACGGTCGTGAAACAGAATGGAGCGTAGTGCCTGCTAACAATCTCGACCAAAGCGCCATTAGTGCGGGTTCTCAAAAAGACCTTGCATTTAAACCTTCCGGGGATATGACCGGCGATGACATTGGCGGCAGGGACAAGATCACCAAAGCAAAAGGATTGGTTTGGTACCCTGCGGAAACAGATGTTTCGATCAGGCCAGGTTGGTTCTATCATGAAAACGAAGACAGCAAAGTAAAGTCACCTGAAAAACTGATGGATATCTATTACGCATCTGTTGGACGTAATGGCGTATTGCTGCTGAATATTCCCCCTGACAAAAGAGGATTGCTAAGCGACAGCGATGTCAAGAATCTTCAAGGCTGGAAAGCATTAAGAGATAAAAGCTTCGGCAATAATATTCTAAAGGGAGCTGCTGTGAGCGTTAATGGCAAACAGGTAAAAAGCATTACTGATAGTAAGTATGATACTTACTGGCAGGCAGACAAAAATCAATCAACCGCAATTTTTGAAATCAGCCTTCCTGCTGCAAAAGAATTTAACTTACTACAGTTGCAGGAAAATATTGCAATAGGACAAAGAGTTGAATCATTCGAACTGGAAGCATTTATTAACAACGAATGGAAAACTGTTGCAAAAGGAACAACTATCGGTTATAAACGTATCATCAAATTTGATGCACTGTCTGCACAAAAGTTACGTTTCAAAATAACCGGCGCAAGATTGAATCCAACAATCAGTGAGATTGGCTTGTATAAAGAAGTTTCTCAATAACAGCCAGATAAGTTAATACACAAGATCAGTTCAATACCAGTCGCTTCCACCAATAACATCCTATATTTGTTATTAGTGGAAGCGATTAAACATATACTACATTATATTCACAAGCACTTTACAGAAAATCTTTCATTAGAAAAACTTGCAGCCGAAGCCCATTACTCACCGTATCATTTTCACAGGTTATTCAAAGAGCATGTTGGTGAGCCACCCCTGCAATATTTGATCCGCCTGCGCCTTGAACAATCTACCAAAGAGCTTTTGTTTTATCCGGACAAGTCCATTTATGCAATTGCAATAGACTGCGGCTTTAGTTCCCAATCTGTTTTTGCACGCTCCTTCAAATCAAAGTACAATACATCCGCAGCAGAATACCGTAAGCAAGCATTGCAAATCATACAGGACAGAACCAACGAATACGCTCCGGACGTTCAACAATATCCCGTTTCAATAACAAGATTACCGCCGCTCGCAATCGCAGGTGAAATTATACTTCTGAATGACGAGGAAGGTATTATCAAAACTTTTCATCAATTACATAACTGGGCTTTTGCAAACGAACTTTCATACAGGCATCCCGAATATTACGGCGTTTTTCTTGACTCTCCTTTTTCAACGCCGCTTGACAAATGCCGCTATATGGCAGGCATCCGCGTTAGCAGGCCGGTAAAAGACAAAGTCTGCAACAATCTTGGAGGAGTCACCATAGCACAAATCCCCGTATTGGGAAATTATAAGGTGTTAACAGACTACGCCATGTATGTAAAGAAAAAGTGGGTGAAAGACAGCGGCTATCAAATTATACAAGGCATACCCGGGTTTGAGCAATTTAGCGGAATAACTCCTTCCAAACCCTATGCTCAACATTACCGGACTATCTGTATAGGCATTCAACCTGTATAGCAAGAATTGCAAAACGAACAGCAAGAAATGCACAATCCTACCGGAGCATGCCGGCTAGTTTTACGCTATAAATCAAATAAATATGAAAGTAGTTATTGCAGGCGGCACATCCGGAATTGGATTTGCAACCGCGAAGATGCTTGCGGAAGGCAATGTTGAAGTTATTATTACAGGTCGTAATGAAGAAAAATTGAAAGCAGCGCTGTCTCAACTCCCGGAAACTGTAAAGGGAAGCGCTATAGATTCTTCTGACGGGAACTCATTGAAATCATTTATGGAAACGACGGGCAACATCGACCACCTTTTGCTTGCATTAAGCGGAGCCAAAGGCGGCGGATTTTTTAAAGATCTTGACCTTTCGCAGTTACGTGCAGGTTTTGAAGAAAAACTATTTCCCCAACTGCAAACGCTAAAAGCTGCCTTGCCACACCTTGTACCAGGCGGCAGTGTATGTTTTATTACGGCAGTAAGTGCGCATGCACGTGTGCCAGGAGTCGCGGGCCTCGCGGCTATCAATGCTGCCCTGGAAGCTGTTGTTCCCATTCTTGCCAAAGAACTGAAGCCGACGAGAGTAAATGCGGTGTCACCCGGGGTGATTGATACGCCATGGTGGAACTTTTTGCCCGAAGAGGTCAGAATCGCAACCTTCAATCAATATGCGGAATCATCGCCGGTTGGCCGGATTGGAACGGCAAATGATATAGCGAAAATTATTATTCAGCTTATGACCAACACGTTTATTACCGGCCAGGTTATTACGGTTGATGGCGGAATGTCCTTATAAATACTGGATTTTAGCGTACTGCTTTCCGCGAATACGCTTTCAGGGTACTTTAGAAAATACCACAGGCTATACTATTTCTTTCACCTATTTTTTACCTGTTCGAAAGTTGACCTGAGAATGCTGCATAATATTTGTGGAATATACATTACTAAACACCCTTTTATAGTTGGCAGCATTAAAAAAAAGAGACATTAGAGGTATTTATATACCGTCACACGGCGCTTTAAAAACTCAAATCTCTGATGCTCATACATAATATGTGGTTTAGAAAATACTGCTTATGTGGAAAAAAAACCACATATATATCGTATTCCTGTAACAAACTAGATCATTTATGCGTAAACGAGTGGCAATTTTTGATGACGATCCTGATATACTGGAGGTTTGTGCCATCATATTGAAAAGCAAAGGGTTTGACATAATTACCCAGACAAATTGTATAGATATACTTCAGAAGGTAAAAACATTTCAACCGGATGTTATACTTATGGATAACTGGATTCCGGACATTGGAGGCATCAAGGCAACGCAATTGATTAAAGCCGATAAAGAGACGAAGCACATTCCCGTGATCTTTTTTAGTGCTAACAACAATATAGAAAACCTTGCGAGGGAAGCGACAGCCGATCATTTTTTACAAAAGCCGTTTGACATCAGCACGCTGCATGAGATGGTGAGTAACGCCCTGCAAGAATCAACCGCTTTGGTTGAGCAGAAATAAAGCGGTTTAAATAAAGATTTCGACATCCTCTTCAATTCAAGTATCAATATCACCCTTATTGCACCAACTAAAAAACCTGGTGCTGCCTTATAGCAACATCAGGTTTTTATTGTATTTCTGTTCAGTGAGTATTATTACGATTTTTTCTCCGGCATTACAGGCGGTTCAAATACCAGGCTTCCTCCTTTGCCAAAAAAACGAAGCGCAAGCTCACTTCCCACTCCGTCAGCTTTTCCAAAGATCAATCGTTCATTGGTTACAACAGCTTTACCGGAAGAACTGCGAACATTGATAACAGCCTCATATTTGTTTCCTTTCTTGTTGAAGGTAACTGTAGCTGAAGGTGTGTAACCATCGCTTTGGGTTACCCAATTGATATCAGTATTCTTAATATCTTTTATTATTTGTTGCGTAACCGCATCATTTTCCCCGTTTGTGTTTAGTATCATATTCATTGTTACACCCGAAAATGGAACCAGTTGCGGATAATTCTCAACCATGCCATTACGGTACAGGCTATATGTACTTGCCCGGCCATCTTTCTTAAAGGCTTTGCTTAGACCTTCATATAATCGCCCGACAAACAACTTTTCGTTGGCTGTATCTGCGACAGTTGTTCGCAGTAAATTTTCGTAATCGTCTTTTGCGCCTTGCTTATTACCTCCCTCCCATTTGAAGTTGGCGGTAAACAATTTAAAGTAACGTTGCACATTCGCTCTTGGATCCTGTTGCTGGTACGTTTCATATTTCTTTTGAAAATACTTAGGACTAAACTCTTTCAGCAGGTACCAGGCTTCATCGTAACTAGTCGTAGCTTCACCGCAAAACAGATCATATACCAGCCTGTTGCGTTCAGGGTTATAAGCCAGTTCGTTCACCACTACATACTCAGCCATCATCTTTTCAACTTTCAACGCAGCAATCTTATACAAAGCAGCAGGAGAATACCACCAACCTTTATCTAAAAATTTGATCTGGGAGATCTTTCTGTCTATCAACTCAACTTTTAACAAGTTGATTGAAAAATCATACTGGCTTTGTGTAAGTGTTGTACCAATATGCATTTCTTTAAAGTTGGCTGCTTTATCCAGTGCTATTTCACAACTGTCTAACTGGCCATCATACAAATAACTTCTTCCTAAAGCGATATTATACCATCCGAATCCGGGTGTCGATCCAACGTTCTGAATAATTTGTTGGCACATGCCAATGGCTTCTTTTGTGCGGCCGCCATAAACGTGTAGTTCGGGCAAATAATAATAAGGCTCACGCAGCATTCGCAGGTAGCTTTTATTCAGATCCATATTGAAATACTGAATAGCGTTTGCAAATTTTCCTATCTCATGCTGCATATTGGCGTAGTTATTATAGCTAATGCCCCCACCCTCTTCCAGCTTACGATAATAATATTCACTGCTGTCGTAGTTCTTATTATAGCAATGCAATAAAGCGAGATAGTGATAAATTACCTGCTTATCGTTTTGTGCCTGCATCGGACCGAACCACTGATCATTCTCGTCCTTATACCGGCTTATAAATCCAAAGCCTCTGTAACACCAGTCAAAAGCTTTCTTCTCGTTTGCTTCGATGGAGTTTTCTAAAAAAGGATGATCTTTTGCAGTATAAAAACGATTGCGGTGATACGTCCAGGCGCGGTGGTAATACACACCAAAATAATCTTTACGGAAACGATAAGAATCGATCTTATCCAAAAGTGCCATTACAGAATCAGGCATTTCCAGGTTGTCGTAGCAGGCCTGTAATGCATTTGTAATAGCGAACAGATCCTGGTAGCGCTGAACATTGGATGCAAAGAATACGATAGAGGAATACATGTTCTTCAGTGTACTACCAAAGTCCTTATCCATTAAATGCAACGCCTTTTGCAAAGCAGGTATGGCGTTTTTGTAGCCAGCGTAATCAGCACTTCTGTCATATTTGTAAACGCCTTCATACATCCAGCCGACATAATAAGTGCTATCCAGCCGGATGAACTCGCGGCTGCGTGGCAACGCGTCTTTATCAGTCATACTCACACCAATACGCTTCGCATCAATTTCATAACGTGCAGCATCATTACCCTGCCCATAAGAAAACTGAATGCCAAGGCATAAGGTTAACATCGCATAACAACAAATCATGCAAACATTTCCAGCCTTTATTCGGACCATTATATTTCTAATCTTTTGTTGCATCTTTAATGAGCTTTCAGCAGTCAGCTTTCAGCTATTAGCTATTTACCCCCAAACTATTACATCGCATAAACCATCGGCTTAAGCACTGCATAAGCGACTTCCCATTTTCAATTGTCAATTATCAATTTTCAATTGATAATTAAACCGTCGCTTGCAACTTCAACTTACTCAGCCGGCTCAGTTCCTTGTCAAGGATTGAAGGAAGGGCCTTATGTTTTGCGTCTCTGTTTCTGTAAATAAGGCGATGATCCAAAACTGGTCCAACCAATTGTTGCAGATCATCTTCTGTTACAAATGTGCGTCCCTTTACCAGTGCATAAGCTTTTAAGCATTTCAGCAAGGTAATACCACTACGCGTAGAAGCACCTAAAGTAATATCCGGGTGTCTTCTTGTATCCCACACAATATTGCGGGCTGTTGCAATTATTTCATCATGAACATACACTTTTGAAGCTTCTTCCTGCAGGAACAGGATCTCTTCCATGCTTAACACCTGCTCAATATGTTGCAGATTGTTTTGTATGCCTAAATAATCTTTGTAGATGTCCAGCTCGGTATCCTCATCCACATAGCCAAACGTCAGCTTGATGTAAAAACGATCGAGCTGTGCGGCAGGCAATGGATAGGTTCCTTCCATCTCAACCGGGTTCTGCGTGGCTATCGTAAAGAATAATTTTTCCAGAGGAAAAGTCGTTTCACCGATGGTGATCTGGTTTTCAGCCATACACTCCAGCAATGCTGATTGCACTTTGGGAGAAGCACGGTTGATCTCATCCGCCAGCAATACATTACAGAACAAAGGACCTTTTTTGAAGATAAACTCCTTTTGATCTTCGTCGTAAATATGAGAACCGAGGAGATCCATCGGCAACAAGTCAGGCGTAAACTGAATACGTTTGAAGTTAACGCCATGCTCACTGTGGCGGCTCGCAATACTTTGTGCAAGCGTTTTTGCCATCACGGTTTTGCCGGTACCGGGATTGTCCTCCATAAGTACATGCCCCTTTGCCAGCAGCGCAGTAAGTACAAACTGAATTTGTCTGTGCTTGCCACGAATTACTCTTTCAATATTGTTCACCAATTTATCAATATTGGCCAACGCTTCATCTATTTGTATGATTTGCTCCATGCTTAACCTATTTTGGGTTGCTGAAAGTATTGTATTGTGTTATAAATGTTCACGAACCTGCTAAATCTTGTTTTAAACGGAATTTTCTCTCTCACATTTTTTACAAACGGAACAATGAAACTGTTCACGGTTTCCTGCTCAGTTGCCGTTAACGGCATGCCACTGTATTTCAATTTCTGATAGATCCTGCTGAATGGCACAAAGCCTGTACCGAAAGACTGATCAATATGCCTTGCAAATTGTTCAGGCGATTGATTGGTTCTGCTGTACCCCAGCTGGTTGGTATAATACAGCGCCGCACGATAGCTACTATACGCTTTTGCAGAAGGATCTTTTGCACCTTTAGCTTTTGCATATAAATACTGCCAGATTAAGTATGGAGTTATAATTACCAGTAAAGCCAAACCTCCAATAACGATCAATGTTAACCACAAAACATTCATCCAGTCCACCGGCTGTGTTTGAATAGCCTGTTCTTTCTTTTTCTGTTTTGCTTCAGCTTCAGGATCTATGATCTTTATCTCATCGACAGGAACCGGATTCGGCACTTTTTTGAGAATGGATCGCATACTATCATTCGATCCCGGTTTCAATTCTTTTAATGCTTCAGCAAACGATGCCGCGGTAATATGCATATCCTTCGTTAACGCAGAAAGACGCACAGTGCCTGTATCTCTTGATACAGTTGCAACGGAGGCATCAAACTCAACACGCTCAGGATTTTTAACGGCATAGCTTTCGTCATGATACAACAACTGGTTTACATCCATCACCACTTTTTTGGTAACAGTATCTACACTTACCACATTTCCGTCAGCAACAAGATAAGCCTGCTGCATATTGAGCGGCGGCGTACCATCCGGCTGAGGCGATTGCTGTGTATTTGCATCCGGAACAGTGGTATCAAAATCTACCCAACCATAACCGGGAAAATACACCTGTACCCATGCGTGCGCCTGATCTTCGTAGAACCAATACCAACCCGGATTTTTACTGCTTCTGTCAACAGTTAAAAAACCGGCAGCCACACGTGAAGGAATACCCAATGAGCGAAGCAGGAACAAGGTTGCTCCGGCAAAATATGCACAGTATCCTTTCCTGTTTTCTAATAAGAAATAGGTCAATTTATTGGCACTCGGCAAGCCCGGAATACCCGGATTATCCGAATATTTAAAAAGTGGTTGGCCGAATTCATCTTTACCTAAAAAGTAATTGCGAATAGCAATCATCTTATCAACCGGAGTCTTTGCATCTTTTGTTATTTCCGCGGCCAGCGACCTGATCTTTGCATACTCTTCATCATTCGGCATGTAAGTGTAGTACTGCATGAACTTTTTATCCAACGGCGTATAGTCCTGCGTTTTTATGCTGCGTAACACATCAAAACGTTGCTGCTGAAATTCTTCCAGCATTTGATTGCCTGCAGGATTATAAATAAAGTATGCACTGTTCAGATCACTCACCCACATTTTAGCTCTGTATGCGCTCTTGAACTGATCTTTATATTCATTAGGAACCGGGAGCGGCTGGCAGAAAAATGCCGTTGCCGGCGCGATGTATTCATCCGGCGACAACAATACCTTGTACACATCTGTCGTAACCACTTTCCTGCTCTTTGTTGCCCGTGTATTCTTGATGACTGTTGAATCTGTCTTTGCAAAGTATAACGGTATTTTTGACGGATTGGGCCTGAACAGGTCGTTTTCAGGCATTTGCGGATCTATTTCAAAAGTCTGCGTCAGCGTATCAAACCTTGTATAATAGTATGCTGTAAAATATAATGGATTGGGTGTTTTTCCATCGCGGAAAAAATTATCCAGCCTCGCCACAAAAACAAGCCGCTTTCCCTTGTTAAGATTTCCGGTTAATTTGGTTTGATCTTTATTGCCAATAGTGCCATCCTTATTCTCCTTGGTCATGTTCTCACTATTGCTCTTGTTCTTGTCGTAGTTGCCTTTTGCATTCCCCCATTCTTTTTCAATACCGGCAAAATCGCGTTGGAATATGTTTACCACACCAAGCAACATTAGCGCCAGCACAACCGCAAAACCAAGCATTCTTTTAACGAGGAACCAGCCGAAAAACTTATCATCATCATTCATATTCCTGATCAGCTCAGCCGTGTAAATAATGTACACCGCATAAGCCATGATAGGAATGAATGCATTAATAAGTGTGGTGGCTTTGATATCTGTTATCTTACTGACTATAACAATCTGGGCCGATAAAAGAAACACTGCCCAGAAAACAGTAAAGTACCGGCTTCGTGAAAATCCATAACCGGCAAGCCATCCAATGGAGAAAAGTATACAGAAGATGAAGAATTGAATGGTAATAAAGAAGGTATCAAATTCACCAAAAGCAGTCCGGTTAATATACTGATAGGCAAAGTACAAACCGGCAAACAGAATAACTGCCGTTGGCAAAAAGCGAAAGCGGTATCCGTAAAAAACGGTGGCTGCGCCCAGGCCAGAAGCAAAAAAGATGCTTTGTTTAATATAATCGTTGCGAAGAATATTGTAGAACTGGTTAACGTCCCACAGCATATACACCGCAAGCGCTACCGTTGGCAGGCCCAGCAACAATAATTGAGCAAATACTTTCTTCCAGCTATATTTCTTAATTGCCTTCATATTCAATATCCTTGGTTACATCGTTAACAAACCTGATCCGCGCAGGCATTATGCCTATACAGTTACCGGCTTATTATATTTTTCGAGAATAGCCTTTATTTTTTTCTCGTTCTTCAGCATTTTTGATTTCAGGGTTGAAACACTCCAGCGTGTTCTGTAAACAGCAAGATCATTTTTTTCCTGCTGAATAAATACCCATTGTAACCAGTCCGTAACATATTGTTTACGCAGGCCATTGCTTAATCTTACGAAGACGATCACTATTTCATCTCCATAACTTTCAGCCAACTGCGCCACTTCTTCTGCGTTACTGAGAGATGATACAACAACCATGGCTGCCTCGTTCGTTTTTACAAAAGAAAGCAGGTCCTTATCTGTCTGCCAGCGGCTGGTGCTAATATTATACCGCACATTTTGCTGCTCATCTGTGGAATAATGCAACGGTAAAACCTGGTCCGGTATATATTTTACATCGAATCCTTTCTTAACAAGTTGCTGGTAAACGCTCCACAATACTGTTTTGTAATAGTTTAAAAAAGGAATATTAACTACATCATTTCCTTCAATATCATAATTGCTGAAGAAGGATGCATAGAGATACATATGCGAAGCATAAGGATCAAGAATTTCCGGAATACGAACTACCAGTTCTTTATTTTTTGCATAGATCTTCCAAACAATGCGCCTTACGTCATCGTTATCCTCAAAATTCTTGTAATTAAGATATTCGCCTTCTATTCGTTTGATCTCTTCAATTCTGGTATTAGTCTCCTCTGTTTTACGGGGAGATGCATCAAATATATCTTTAGTCTTTTCAAATGGCTGGGTATAAAAGCGGCTGTTGGCCGGAAGTTGAACCGCCAGTGAAAAGAATTGAAAAAAGTCTTCAAAGTAGATAATTACATTTTTCAGCTTGTATTCCTTTATTTCCGGAAGTGGCCAATTGTATGTGCCCTCCAGTCTTGTATTGATGAGCTTATTGAACGCTTTTTCAACCAGGGAGAACTTATCTGAAAAATGCTCTTCGTCGTACTGTATTCTCAATTTTACAAAGCCGAGCAGCGGCTTTAATACAGGCTCAAGAACCATGCGAAGCATTTGCAATCTTCTTCTGCCCGAAGTTTTACCAGCTACGGTTTCAATAGAAAATTCCGCCTGCTGCTTTTTCTTTTTGAACAGGAAGAACAGGTAGGATAACAAAACGGAAAGGAACGCTAGCGTTAGAACCGCCACAATAAACCAGGTAGCAACCTTTATTAAAAGTGCAAAAATGTCCCCAAAAGAGGAATCCGGTTGTTGCTGTTGTGTGCCAAGCCAGCGGTAACAGATATAAACTGCGGCCATAAACAGGAAACCATACCACGTAAAAGGCAGAAAAAATCCAACCTTCTTAAGTCCTCTATTGATATTTCCGTTTGCCTTGCTCATCATTTAACCGGGTTAAATTAACTAAAGATGCGTTCGTTTAAAAATTGATACCGAAAGCCAGTCTTTTTTTAACTGAAACTTTGCTTTCTTTGCCACCGATGAGTGAAATTATCACATATACGGCGTGTCCTTTTTGTAAAAGCGACAATATAATAAAAGTTTTAACTGCTAAAGATAATACTGTTAGCCAAAAAGACTTTGATATCTGGCATTGCAACAACTGTTCCGGCAGGTTTACACAGCATATACCTGGCCAGGAAGACATTGGGGCATACTATAAAAGTAATGATTACATCTCTCATTCGGATGTGAAAAAAGGGTTCATTAACAGGTTGTACCATATAGTGCGAAATTACACGCTTCAGTCTAAAAAAAAGCTGCTTAACCAGGTCAATAACAATTCAAAAGGAGCGCTTTTGGATATCGGCGCAGGCACCGGCGCTTTTGCCAATACAATGAAATTGGACGGCTGGCAGGTAACTGCGCTGGAACCGGACGACGTTGCGCGCGAGAATGCGTTAAAAAATTATGGCTTGCAACTTCAAACACCTGACACGCTATATAATTTACCAGAGAATTCTTTTAATGTGATCACGATGTGGCATGTATTGGAACATGTTCATGATCTTCACGGCTACATTGACACCTTTCACAGAATCTTAGAGTCCAACGGGACATTAATAATAGCTGTACCCAATTATACCAGCTACGATGCGGAAAAATACGGGCAATACTGGGCAGCTTATGATGTACCCAGGCATTTGTACCATTTTTCGCCGGATTGTATGCAGCGCCTGATGCAATCACACGGTTTTACTGTCACCAATTATATACCCATGTGGTTCGACAGTTTCTATGTGAGCATGTTAAGCGAGCAGTATAAAAACGGGAAAAGCAACATGGTTGGCGCTGTTTCTACCGCACTTGCATCCAACAGGAAAGCATGGGTTGACGCGAAGAAATGCAGTTCGGTGATATATGTTATTAAGAAAGCTCAAAGCCCAAAGCCTAAAGCTTAGAACTACTGTTCAATTTTGGATTCGATGCCGTACTTGTTACAACCTAATTGTTCAGATGCTTCTTCCTTAATAGTTAATATTAAAAAGTTCATTCGTTCAACTCGATTTTAAGTACTGAGCTTTAGGCTATAAAAAAAGCTGATGGTCGTATCTTTCACTAACAGTCATCAGCTTTATATTTTCAACAGCAGTTTTAGGCTTTACGCTTTAGGGGTTACGCTTTGGGCTTTAAGCTAAAATAAAAAAGCTGACGATTGCGACTTTCGTATACAATCATCAGCTTTGAACTATAAACAGCCGGTTTTAAGCTTTGCGCTTTAGGCTTTAAGCTTAGTTAAGCTTTATCTCAAACAATGCCGGCCAGCATTTACCGGTAACATAAAAACTGTTCTTCGCGCTGTCGAAAGCAATTCCGTTTAATACATTGCCTGTATTAGGACCAATCTGCTCACGATTGTAAACCACTCCGTTTTTGCTTAATATGTCAGTGAGGTCTAATTTCCCAACCACAGCACCCGTCTCCGGATTGATTTTTATAATATTGTCAGTCTCATAAATGTTGGCATATACAAACCCGTTCACATATTCCAGCTCGTTTATGTCGGAAACAGGCCCATAATTATTAGAAACACCAACTGTTTTTAGTATTTTAAACGTAGCAGGATCTACAAAATATAAATTATTGCCTCCTGTACTTATTATCAGCTCTTTGCCATTGTTCGTCAATCCCCAACCGTCATATGGCCATTCAAACTCCTGTACTTTTTTAAAAGTATTCAAATCGTACACAAACACTTTATGTTCCTGCCAGGTTAGCTGGTATATTTTATTATTTAAAATAGTGATCCCTTCTCCAAAATATTCATTATCCAGTTTTACCTGCTGATTCTGTTTTCCTGTGTTAAGATCTACTTTCAGCAACTTGCTTTTTTCCTTTAGGCCGGTTCCTTCATACAACGTATTATTATACCAAATCAACCCCTGTGTATAAGAAGATGTATCATGCGGATACACTTTAATAACATTATATTGTATTGCAGGAGGAACGTATGAGACAGGGTTTGTAGCAGCGCTTCCACTGTCTTTTGATGTATCTGAACTTTCCGTGCCATTACCGCAAGCGGCCAAACCAATGACTCCCGAAACTAAAATGCACCTGATTAAGTTTTTCATCCATTTATTTTTACTCCGGACAAATTTTGTCCAAAACACCGGACAAATGTATACGGAAAAAGAAAGTGTAAATGTTAACGGTCACTATATATTTTGCGCGATCAACGCTACTTAAAAAGCGATTCTGCAACTTTCTCGGCAACAACAGGAGACAAAGCAACCCCCATACCATTGCAGGAAACAACAGCATGTACCCTATCGCTCACATGGTGAATTACAGGCTGCTTGTTTTGGGTAAAGCCCATTATTCCGCTCCATCTGAAATCGATTGTATACTCGTAATCGCCGGCGATATGATCCCGCAGAAAATCTTCCAGTTTTTTCTGGATACCGGGAGTTTCGGTTAAACGATCCGTGTGTTCTTCCTCAAAAGCAGAGTTCCTGGCACCCCCAAGCAATATGCGGTTTCCAATATTTCTGAAATAATAAAAGCCTTCATCATAATGGAATGTTCCGTGTAACGGAAGATGTGGAATTGGACTGGTAACTATAACCTGTCCGCGTTCCGGCGACACTTTCAGTTCCGGCAAAAGGCTATTTGTAAAGGCATTACAACATACGATAAGGTTACGCCCAAAAAATTTAAGCTTCTCTTTTTGGTTGTTGATCTGATAAGAGGCTTCCAGCTCAACGCCTTTTGAAACTTCCGTCCAGCCAGCAACTTCTACCCCCGGCAAAATATCCACGCCCATGCTTTGCACAAACTTTACAAATGCCATCAATAACTTACCGCTGTGTAAACTGCTTTCAAAACCATTTTCGATGAGGGCATCAAACCCGGCAAGACCAAATGTATCAAGCTTTTCATCGGCCCAGGTATATGTTTCTGATGCACCGGTAACATCTTTTAATAACAGGTTCAGCTCCGGCAGCCTGCTCTTAATGGCGCTAATATCATTTTTTTGATTGTCCAGGCATTCAAAGCCACCACAATTATCATAGTCGATAACGCCGCGAACAAAAAGACGTTTGATTTTTTCAATGCCTTTGAACCGCATTTCAACAACTTTCAAAGTGTCGTCCTTGCCCTGGGTATCAAAGTCATGCAGCAATTCAGTCGGACTGCCAAAGCAGGCAAATCCTGCATTGCGGGTGGATGCCCCTGTTGGCACAATTCCTTTTTCAATAATGAGGATATTGATTGATGGATTTCTCTTTTTGATCTCATAAGCCGTCCATAAACCAACCAGGCCGGCTCCAATAATGAGGATATCGCGGTTTGCAAAAAAGCTTTCCTTTTCCCAAATAGAAATTTGCATGCGGAAAGATAAGCATGATTAACGAATGAAAAAATGTACGGGTCGAGCATTTCGGCGACAAAAACAGCCCGTTAAGCTTAAATGACTTTCTCGCATTGCTGCCAACAGCAGTATTAACGAGTTGTTTGCTAACTGTCTGATTATATTTGGCTTTTATTTTATTTCTATGCGAAATTTTTTCTATGTACTACTATTAGCCCTGGCTGTAAGCAATGTTCAGGCGCAAAAATTAAAAGATCTGTTTAAAACATCTTCTGACACTAACAAAAGCTCTTCTAACTCCCTTGGTTCCATTTTGGGAAAAGTAACCGGTTCCGGTAAGGATTCTTTAAGCACACTGGATGTATCCGATGGTCTAAAAGAAGCCTTGAATAAAGGAATTGAAACAGGCACAAACAAACTTTCTGCCGCAGATGGCTTTTTTAAAAATGCAGCGATAAAGGTTCTGCTACCTCCTGAAGCACAAAAAGTGGAAAAAACGTTGAGGAGCGTTGGGATGGGCAAACTGGTGGACGACGCAATCCTGTCCATGAACCGTGCAGCAGAAGATGCAACCAAGAGTGCTGCACCAATTTTCCTGAATGCGGTTAAACAAATGACCATTCAGGATGCCTGGGGTATTCTTAAAGGTGGTGATACTTCCGCGACACATTATCTTAAAACAAAAACAACAGATCCGCTTACTGCGGCATTTAAACCTGTTATAGAAAATTCCTTAAGTAAGGTTGACGCAACTAAATACTGGACCGATGTGGTAAATGCTTACAACAAAGTCAACTTTTTCGGCGGCGAAAAATTAAATCCGGATCTATCCGCCTACGTTACATCTAAAGCCATGGACGGCATCTTCCACGAAATCGGCGACCAGGAAAAGCTCATCAGAAAAGATCCTGCAGCGAGGACGACAGATTTATTGAAGAAAGTCTTCAATTAAGACGCTATCAAGACCGTAAGACAGTAAGACAGTAAGACACGTAAGAGGGGCTGTTGAGAATGAGACAGTGATTACTATTTCGGTTCTGATACTTTACACAAAAACAAAACCGCAGATCATTGGGTTACCCTACCTATTGATCTGCGGTTTTCTTTTTTTTGCACTCCGCTTATCTTACGATCTTACTGTCTTACAATCTTACACGTCTTTTTTTGGTCTTACGGTCTTACGGTCTTATAAACAATCTGCAAATACCTGCTCTCCAGCGAGCTGTAATATTTTAAGGGAAGAATGACTACAACCGCAGTTAATAACACCATAGCAACGAGATCGATGTAATAGTGATTGTAAAAAAGCGGAATGAGGAGCAATGCAGTAAATCTTAGTAATTCCACGTGAAAGATCCAATGCTTTTGTTCCATAATGGCGCCGCAATTGATAAGGGTTAGCACAACTGAAATGGTAAAGAATATTTTAAGAGAGATTGGAAAATATTGTTCAAAAAGAATGAAAACAAAAAGACTCGTCAGTAATATGATCATTTGCCATATTACATAACGATTGAGTGGCCTGGTGATTTGTTCCGTATTCTGCTTTATGTGGAAGATTGCTTCCGCTTCCTCTCTTAGTGAAGCGTCGAAATGTTCGGGGCGGCCAAACAGCACTTTCATTTTGTTTACAAAACCTTTTTGCGCCTTCATTCCCAACCATAGCTCAATATAAAAATGAAAATGCTGCCATAAAAAGCTGTAAGTATTCAACGGTTTGGTTAATCCATAAACGGGCTCTTCTTCCTCCTTCTGAAATGTTCCGAACAATTTGTCCCATATGATAAATACGTCGCCGTAGTTCTTATCAAGGTATTTATCATTACTCGCATGGTGCACGCGGTGATGCGACGGAGTTACCAGGATATACTCAAGTATACCAAGTTTACCGATTAACCTCGTATGAATAAAAAATGGATAAATGCCGTGAATCAACAACATGGTGGTGATCATTGAGGCAGGAAAGCCAATCAATGGAAGAATGATCCAGAACCCGGTACGGACAAATGCCTGGAAAACCGTGATTCGCGCAGAGACACTGTAATTAAAATCTTCACTTTGATGATGAACAACATGCACGGCCCACAATACATTTATTTCGTGCGCCAAACGGTGATACCAATACCAGAGAAAATCAGTACACAAAAGCAACAAGATCCAAAGTAACAGTCCCGGTTTTATGTTCAACAGGCCATAATGCTTCTGAACATAATCATACACAAAAAAAAAGCCCGCAGTCACCAATATATCACAAAGCCTTTCGGCAATACCAACACTAACGTTGGCAATTGTATTGTGCAGGTTGAAATAAGCCAGCTTTTTATGTGTGGCGACTAAAAATTCAATCAGCATAAGGCCAATAAACAAAGGCACTGCAAATGCAAGAATGTTAAGGGTAAACTTATTAACACGAAAAAACGAAGAAGCAACTATATAATAGGGAAATAGCATACTATCCAATTGCATGTGCATTAGAAATTATTGTGCTGTTGGAAATATGTTGAAGCTAATGTCAGCCATTCGATTTCTGGCTGACAATGAAAATTGTATTCTGCTGAAAACAAATACCAGATGAACAAGCATTGCCGGCGAATCAAACGCTCCTATGGCCAACCGGCAATGCCGCACTTTTATGATACAGACCTGTACTGTACAGGCTGATAATTGAATTGCTGACTTGAACGATATACTTCTGTAAGCAGATCACTTATAAAAGGCTGACCCGAAATCCCTTCCTTAAAAGAAGTGAGATTGTAGTCAATATGATGGTAAGCTATTTGCCTGTCTGGTGTAACCACATAATATGCAGGCAAAGCAAGATCGTCGTGTTCTACGCCGGAAACCCATTGCCATAGCGGATTAAACGCATCATACAAACCAAACTGCTCTGCAATTGCGTTATCACGGTCGTAGAAAATAGTAAGAGAATTTTTATGCCTGATTGCTTTTTTGAAATAACGTGCTGGTGTATTGGTCAATACTACAAGCTTTCCCCCCATTACCTGTACATCTGCCTGCAAACTTTCCAGGGCTTTGATATCAGGAATTTTTCCCAGTTGCGCATTGTAAAAAACAAGCACCAGTGGTTGCTGGCAATCCAGGAAATCCTGGACAGAAATAATCAATTCATTTGCCAGTGAACCTGAAGCCAGGTGTCTTGCGATACCATCTTCAGCATGTAAATAAAACCCAGGGATGGTGTTTCCTTTAATTAAGGGATAATATCCAAAATGACGGGTTCTTGCAGATACGTAATCAACAGGATGTAGTTTTTGCCTGCCGGCTATAATAGTTGACATAATTTCTTAGTGTTAATTGATGAAACAGAAGTATAAACGGGTTTGTGGGAATTAGAAAAACCCCCTGCACATTAGATAGTGCACATTCGGAAGGCGCAACAACATCGCATTATTATAAAAGAAGAAGTTGGCATGTCTAAATCAATTTCAATGCAATGTTAGGACAAAATAAATAGTCCACCAATTTAATAGACTATTTTTTTGAAAAAAAATTCACCCTTACGTTAGGGGCACTAATTGACAATTGAAAATTGACAGTTGACAATGTGTTTCACTTAGTTAGCAAGTATTGCCATCTTTGGGAGATGTTTGGATGAAATTCTCTGTGTAACTATGTGTTCTCCGTGAAGCTCTGTGTAACTGTATTTATTGTTTTACAGACGGAGGCAGATGTAAACAGTGAGTGACGATAACTTCATTCACGCATGACAATTATAATAGAAAAAAGCCGGAAAACTTCGTTCCCGGCTTTTTATAATAGGTTTAATTTTGAACTAAACATTCACGCTGTGCGTGAGGTAGTAATAAGTAATGAGTCCGATACCCAGCACGCCAAGAATGATTGCATAAATCCACCAACGGTTATTCGCAGAACGGTCTGAAAGAATTTCCAGCATTTCATCAGAAGTTTTTTCGGCTTCTCCAACCAGGATGGTGTGAGAAGCTTTTTCGCGGATCACGCGTTCAACGCTTATTTCCGGAAAAAATTCTTCATCCACATTTTCAGCATGAAAAGTGTAGGTGTTCGAAAAGGCTTTGATCAGTTTGCCTATTCCTGGTAATTCCGCCTCACCCATTGTAGCAAGGTCATTTTTCAGATCGAAAGCAAAATCGTTGAAACGGCGAATGGCAGTTGTTTCATCTACCCTGAGCGTTCGCGCCAGGAACTGATAAAACTGCCTGTCGGCTGAATTAATATTTTCCAGGCTGAATCTGATAACTGATAGGGGGGCAAGCAGTGTTTTATTTACAAAATCAAGCCTGGCAGGAACTTGTTCCACCGTGAAAACACCGACTCCCGGAATTGCCAATCTGTTATTCAAGATCAAATAGTTATACAAAACGTTGCGCATGGAAATTATTTTTGCCCGAACGAATATACAACGCCTGCAAGAACATTGAAGCCTAATACTTCATATTGATGCCAACGCTCATATTTGTTGTTAAAAATGTTATTGAACTGTAACCACACGTTCAATTTGGGTATTACAGCAAATTCCACACCAGCGTTTAAATCAAATGCAGGATCAAGCTTTCCGGCGCCCATCTGCGCATTGCGATATCGGGCTCCGTCCCAGAAATATACATCACTTTTAAACTGAAGATCTTTTGTTATATGCCAGCGCAGCGCACCGTTTATTTCAAGCGGCAAAAGGCCCCATGCTTTTTCATTGTCTTTCAGGTTACTGTACTGAGTCATTGTTAAACCACCCAATAAAGAAAATTTCTCTTCTACGGTATATCCAATTTCTCCATGTACGCGTAAAGCCTTCATTTCTGATTCATTAACCACCTCAAACGCTTTACCGGTTATAGAATCGTTCACAAACAAAGGCTGGTTATTGAATTTAAGCGCTGATACTCTTGCGTTGTAAGTAAAATGACTGCCTGCCGATCCCTTGAACCCGGCATATTGTTCATTGATGCGCACATTATTCAGGAAAGTAGGCTGAGCCAGCCATGGATTGGTTTCCGCAAGTGTACGGTAGTTGGTCTTATTAAAGTACCCGATCCATCCCCCCTGCAAAATGAATTTTTCACCTTTGATCTTAATGTCGGCAGTAAAGTTTGGCAACCAGTGGAATATGGTATTATCCCATGTTGGATTAAAACCGGCAACGATGTTAACACCGGGTGTTTTAAAATGCACCGCGGGAGTTAATAAAAACAGGTTATTGTTTATTTTGGCTGCAGTGTCTCTTTTATAACCGGTATAGTCTGCGGTAAATCCAAGTTTCAGAGAAACAATTTTTCCTATGGATTTTTCGATTGGTGCATTCAACACAAAATTCTGTTCATTTGCACCATGATTATCCTGGAAGAAATCGGCATAGATATTAGGATTATAGCTAACACCGTACGCATTTTCGGTTTTATTACGCAGCCCGATCTTTGCTCCGAAAAGCGTAAACCGCTGGCGCAGATCATCTTTCTGAAATTTTAAGCTGTCCGGCTGAAATCCATACTGATACTGTGTATTGTTATCAAAAAACAGCTTACCTGTCCATTCGTTCTGGTTATTTGCCGAACTAAAAATACCCGTTACATCAGCGGATGTTTTACTGGCATCCTGAAAAGGCAGACTCCCTTTAGATGAAACGTGCTTCGCATGTATGTTAACAACAGATTGTGTTCCGTCACCCAACGAAACGCCGGCTTCCAGGTAAGGTGTTGTGTAGTTGCCGTAGCCAGCTTTTATATAGTTCTTATTCTCCCACACAATTGTCGAATCAATATGTGCAGCCAACGGCTTCAGCGGAGTAGGCTGATAAGCAAAGAATAAGTTTTGCGCAGGAATATCGTATGGCGCCACTTTTCTTGAGGTATCAGGCGTTGGCGATGCCGCGGTAAAATTTATTTTAGAAACGGTTTTCAATGTTGGTTTAAAAGAGGAAGTTACTACCACATTCTTTGGCGAATTGTCCTCCTTTACGTCAGGCTGGGCAGCCGGTTTCTGGCTGGTTTGGGAAGAAGTTTTCTTCTTTGCCTGGGTATGCGTCTGAGCCTTGCCTTTCGAAGATTTTTTCCTGGGTTTCTGCGCAAACAACGTTGCAGAAGTTGATATAAGAAGTAGGATTATAATAAACTTTTTCATGCCTTGTCTTTTATTTTTTGGCAGATGAACCTTAACCTGATTCATCCCAATAATTGTAATGTTTTAAATTCAATGATCAGGATGGATCTACCTTACTGTTCTGATTTTTTTCTGCAATTACATCATCAAGCAATTTGGTTGCTTCTTTCTTCAGAGAAGCATCAGTTGCGTTTTCTGCCACACTTTTCAGCGTAGCTTCTGCATTGAAGTAATCCTTTTGCTTAAAGTACACATCACCCAAAAGTATATAGGCCTTTGTGATCCAGTAGTCGTACGAACCCGCCTTATTGATCACTTCAAAACCGGCCTTTTCAGCTTCAGGAAATTTATTCTGGGCGAACAGAATTTCAGCAACACGATACCTGGCTTCTGCCGCATATTCTGATTTACCCAGTTGAATCACCTGCTTGTAAGCAATAGAAGCATCTTCAAGATTGTTGTTGTTCTGGTAATTCTTGGCAAGAATCATATTAGCCATCATCCTATCATCTGTCGCAGTACCTTTCTCTTTCAACAACTCTTCTGCATTAGGAACAGCTTCTGTCCATTTGGATAATTTATACTGGCAACGTAACAATCCCTTCATGCTTTCCTGTTTATTTTCAGGAGTAACAGCAAGGCCTTTTAGTTGTGTAAAATATTTTTCAGCACGCTCATAATCCTTCAGCTCAAAATAACTAATGCGGGCAGCCTGCAAAGCACTCGCTTCAGCATATCTGTTTGGCGCTTTGGCAGCAACTGCATCATAATATTTTATTGCATTGTCAAAGCTCTTTTTGCCATTATAGATCTCTGCAACCTGGAAACTTGCGTCAATTACATAACGCCCATCAGGATACTGTTTCAGGTACCCGGTCAATCCGCTTAAAGCAGTTTCGTAGCTTTTGTTTTCGTAAGCGATATTAGCCGTAACGTAGTTTAACGAATCCTCTTCGCTATAGCTTACGTTCTTTCCATTCTGACGCATGAATGCAACATATTCAGATGGCTTTTGCTGGTCAACAAAAATGCCTCTTATATAGTCAACAGCCTCGTCACTTTCATCAGAATTAGGATAAGCAGAAACCAGCTTTTTGAAATTATTTAGTGCTTCAGTGCTATTATTCAGATTGTAATACACCACGCCCAGCTTCAGATATGCCTGCGGTTTATACGCATCGTTGCCATTTTTTAGCAAATTGTTCAATGGACTTATTGCACTTTGGAAATCTTCATTTGCCATATACGCATTCGCAATCTCCATATTCGCATCCGCGATCAGGGAGGATTGAGGATAACGCTGCGCAAGTGATTGCATCAGGCTGATTTTTTCAGCATACTTATTTGAAGCGCCGGAAATAATCGCCTTTTGATACAGCGCGTAGTCTGCTGCAGGCAAATTGTTGTTCAGCACTGTTTCATACATCTGCAAAGCTTTCGGGAACTTCTTATCCATGAAATAGCAATCAGCGCTGCGCACATAAGCATCCTGGGAAATGTTATCCGAAGATGCAGAAACGGAAGTAGTTATTTGCTGAAAATATTGCAGCGCTTTATAATAATTTTCCTGTTTAAGATTGCTGTAGCCTAAAACATACCGGGCGTTTACAGGTGTAACTTCGCCCAAACTTGAAGATGCGTTCAGATATGTTTCCATGTAGTTAATAGCCGCATCATACTTGTTTGTTCTGTATGCAATCTCGCCTTTCCAGAAATTCACAAAAGGCAACTGGTTCTGGTTGTAGGGAGCAAGCGTAAGCACTTTATCCAGCAACGCATCAGCCTGGGCCAATTGCTGGTCATTGATCAGTTCAACTGCCCTTCCGCATAAGATCCGCGGATACAGGCGCTTAACTGCTTCGCTTTGCACACTCAGGCTTTCGAACAATTCCAGCGCGTCTTTGTAATTGTTTGTATTTGCCAGTAAGCTCACTAATAATTCTTTGGCTTCAGGAGCATTGTCAGCTTTAGGATAAGTAGTAACAAATTCTCTTAATTCATTCAACGCAACATCCTGGTAACCCAGTTCGTAAGAAAGCTTTCCGTAATTGAATTTGGAGATTTCTTTCTGGATAAGATTGCTGCTATTTAATTCGCAAAACAAAAATGCATTTCTTGCACTGGCCTTCTGGTTTGTTTTTAAATAGGCATCAGCCAGCAAATACATGCTGTTCTGTGAAAGTGAATCTTCTTTGCCACCTAATTCTTTAAACCCGGCGATGGATTTTTTCCATTGCTGCGCATCATAGTAGCAGTAAGACAATTCATATAAATCCTCACGGCTTACTTTTTCAGTACTGCTTACATATTTTTCAAGATAAGGAAGCGCTTTTGCAAATTCTTTTTTCTCGAAGTAAGCGTGACCAACCAACTGCCTTAAGCGCAGGTCGTAAAACTGGCCGCCCTTTGCAATTGCTTTCTCACCGTACTCAATGGCTTTATCTCTATCTCCATTAAAGTAATGGATCTCTGCAACGTAATATGGAACAATATTTTGGTAAGACGGCTGACCATCAACCAACTTAAACGCACTCAATGCCTCTTTGTAGTTTTTCTCGTTAAAGCAGATAAAACCATAATAATAATTGGCATCATAATAATTAGGATCGGAAGGGATCTGTCTTATTGCATTAAACAATGGCTTCGCATCGTTAAAACGCTGCATGGTAAAATAGGCATAGCCCTTATGAAATTTCATGCTGGCAATCTCACGGTTGCTGAGGTTTTCCGGCGTTGTTTTTTCATAATAATCCAGCGCTTCGGCAAACTTTTTCTTGCGATAATAGTACTCTGCAAGATGATAGCACAGCATTTCAATCCGCGGCGTATTATGCTCTATTGCAATAAATTCTTTTGCTTTTTCTTCCGCAGTAACGTCATTAAGCTGCAAGCCACAAACGAGCGAATAATATTTTGATTCGAGCTGGATAGTAACAGGAATGCTGCTGTTTGCGTCAGCCTTTTCATTCAACATTTTGAATAACGGGTACGCAAGACTAAACTGATCTTTCTGATAAAACTCTTTAGCAAGCTTGAAGTTGGCATCAGGATCGTCGTTGGCCTTTGTAAATTGCGCCTGCGTTGTTAAGCCGCACACAACAAAAGCACTTCCAATACAGATTTTTTTTACACTTTGGATCATACTCTGACGGAACGAATTAGATTATGAAATATTTCAAGGGCATTCTTAATAAAACGCAAAAAACGCGCTAAAGGTAGCAAGGATGCAGGCAGCAAGGCCATTACATGTTTATATGTGGATAAAGTTTAAAGATGACTTACTTTTGCACAATTCGTAATGTGCAAGATGTTTGCAATGTTTTTTGTTACGTTTGAAAGTTAAACTATATATGTGTTTGTATCCACAAATGGCAGAAAAGGGCTGAGACAGAATAAAAATGTTGTGTTACAACCACTTAGCTTAAGTAAAAAGTTTACTTTAGTTTTGAAAAATTTATATCCGGCAGAAAAACAAATGTTGTAAGATGAGAAAATTCTTTAGCATCAACTATAGCAGCGCAGCCTTCAATTTTAGCATGCTGTTGGTAAGGCTCACTTTTGGCCTTTGTTTATTACTTAAACATGGACTTCCGAAGCTAATGAGCTTTGCTACATTACAATACCAGTTTTATAATTTTATGGGAATAGGATCGAGGTTTTCTCTTATTCTTGTTTTGTTTGCAGAAATATTCTGCAGTATGTTCATCATACTCGGATTATTTACCCGTATGATGGTTATTCCGCTGATCATTATGTTCCTGGTGATCATATTTGGGCATGATAAAGGCAAGCCGTTGATGGATTCTGAGCTGGCGCTGGTTTATTTAACCGCAATGATCACGTTGCTGTTTTGCGGACCGGGCAGAGTTAGCGTGGACGGCATGATCAACAGGTAGAAAATATCTTTACAACACGAATTAATAGCTATATGTACGAATCAATTACCCAGGTGCGCGTGCGTTATGCGGAGACAGACCAGATGAACGTCGTTTATTATGGTAATTATGCGCAGTATTTTGAAGTGGGAAGGGTTGAAAGCATACGACAACTGGGTTATACGTATAAGGATATGGAAAATGAAGGCGTGATGATGCCGGTGATTGAGTTAAGCATTAAATATTTGCGCCCTGCTACATATGATGATCTTATTACGATCAAAACGCAGATCCGCGAAATGCCTGTTGATCATAAGATTGAATTCCACCAGGAAGTATATAATGAAAGTGGAAAAATGCTCACATCCGGCAATGTAAAATTGTATTTCCTCGAGACAAAAACATGGAAAAAAACGCATATGCCGCCGAAGCTGCATGAAAAGCTAGCGCCGTATTTTCAGCAATAGCTTATTTATAATTAGGTAGGATTTACGAAGCACGCAGATATGACAAGCTCAGTTTTTACAACGTCTTAAGAAAGCAACATTGATATAACAATTAACCCATAAACCCCTTAACAATGGAAATTAAAGAACCGGCCCTCGCCTATTACAAACAGTCTATGACACCCGAAGAATATCTTGAATTTGAACGCAACGCTACGGAGAAGCATGAGTATATCAACGGAGAGTTGTTGCCCATGAACCGGGCATATGAAGGTGTGTATGCAATGGCTGGAGCAAGGCTAAGACATGTAAGATTGGTGAGTAAATTACAAGGTGAACTTTTTGTAAAACTCAAAGACAAAGCCTGCGAAGTTCTCACCAATGATCTTCGCCTTTCTGTAAAAAACGCAAAAAGTTACTTCTACCCTGATCTTGTAATTCTCTGCCAGAAAGAACAAATGCTGGATAAAACTTTTGATACATTACTCAACCCACAGATCATTATTGAAGTATTATCTAAAGGAACTGCAGACTACGATTTGGGCCGGAAACAATTTATCTACATGCAGATTCCTTCATTGCAAGAAATGGCTTTTGTTGACAGTAACAGCATGAATGTGAAGGTTAGCAGACGAAGAATCGGTGGAACCTGGGAAATGGAAGAACTGACAGAGCCTGAACAGGAGCTAGCGCTTTCGACCATTCCGGTAACACTAGCGCTGAATGATATTTATAACGGGATAATTTTTGAAGGAACAATTGCAACAAATTAAATCTCAGTAATTCTTTATTGATTACGCAATCAATGCGGTTTAGTCAAGCATGCATCGTCAATTTTGGGAGACCTCTACAGCGGGAATAGTAACATCGACGGGGATTGGGTAGAGCAATCAAAAACGGAATGGCATAGATTTAATCTGCCGAGCTCTATTGATTCAATTCATTGCCGTCTGCTTCAGCTGACGGATAGTAATTGATATCTTAAATATGGCTTTAGCCACAAATGCTGGTATTTATGGCTAAAGCCATATTCCATAATTTCCATTTTCCGTTCGCTAAAGCGGAACGGCAATGAAAAGAACATTATTAATTCAACTGTCATTCGCACGATCGGAGAGGTCTCCCGGGTATGGATCTGATCGTAATAGTTTATGGTTATTTGAAAATGACAGCTATTAACTAAAAGCCACAAGATTATGTAACCTTATAAAATCTGGTTTAACACCTTATACATTTTCTGAACAATTGCAGATGAACTTCCGCTGTAGTTATTGATCACAATCGCAAAGGTATATTGTGTGCCCTGTTTGGAAGTATGGTATCCGGTAAAAGCCCGTGAACCACCTATAGAGCCACTTTTCATCTTCATATTGTTGTACAATGGCAGTCCTGCATAAAAACTTTTAAACCAGGACTGATCTTTTGCATATTGCAACACACTAACCAACGCTTTTGCTGATACGCGGTTTTGTGGAGACAGCCCACTGCCGTCCAAAATATTCAGCGCATCTTTATCTATGCCCCTTTCCTTCCAGAATTGCTGTAGTAATTCAATACCTTTTTCCGTAGAGCCCTTTCCATCTTTTATGTATGCCATTGTTTTCAACAAAGCTTCCCCGTACAGATTAATGCTTTTTTGCAGGAAGTGATAGACAATGCTATCTAAAGAAGGAGAATAATATGATAGTAATTTTTGACCGATGCTGCTACCAGGTGATTGGCTTTTCGTTACCTGGGCGGCGCCGCTTACTTCAATATTGTTTTTCCTCAATTGTTCAGCAACAAATAAAGCCAAACACATCGCAGGATCAGGTATTGAGCCGGAAATAGTAAACGTCGATGAACCCGCCGGAACGGTGCCCCGCACAAAACCTTCGTTGGCATAAGGAGGCAAATAAATAAACCCATTATCACCGCTGCCGGCCGAGCCTGTTGTTGCTTCGCTTGTAAGATGAACATTGTACAATGCCGGTTGAGTTTTTATAATACCAACTGAATCTCCAACATTTTTTCCCGGCTTTAAATAAAGATCATACTGGTTTTCGTGCCAGTTAAGGGCGGCAATGCCTGCCCCGTAATAATTACCAATATCATCCCATATCCATCCACCGGGCAGGGTTTGTGTTTCAAAATCTCCGTTGTGGCAATATATCCCACCACTTACGCTTTTAACACCTTTAGCTTTCAGGGTTGCTATTACCGTGTCAATAAAATCATTTTCCTTCCTTCCCTTAAATCTCCAACTGCCAAGTGTCGGGTCGCCGTGACCAACTATATGCAAACTGCCGTTTAAAATGCCCTGTTCGATATTTCCGTCATAAAATACCTCTGTACTATACTGATAATTCTCGCTTAACAATGACAATGCAGCAGTTGATGTAATTACTTTTTGCGTGCTGGCCGGAGCAACACCAGTTTCTTCATTCAGTGCATATACTGGCCGGCCTGTTTTTGTCTCAACAATGTAAAGCGCCATCAAAGCGTGCTTCATCTGTTCGTCTTTCAACAAACTTTGTACCGCCGAATTTGTTTTTTCTGATACAGTCTGAGCACAGGTCATCACCCATATATTACACAGAATTAAGGCCAGCCAGATTCGTTTCATCGTTTAATGTATTTTAATTAATGCAAACACGGTAAGTTTGTGAGACTGGTAAAGATAGGGAATGGTGAATAGTGAATAGTGAATAGTGAATAGTGAATAGTGAATAGTGAATAGTGAATAGTGAATAGTGAATAGTGAATAGTGAATCAATGTCGTTGAAATAAGAGTTCTTTGAAAAAGTTGTTTATAAGCAGGTTGATTTCAATAAATTAGCGGCTCAAAAAATACTACTAAGATTATAGGGT